>NZ_CP150227.1:0-1400322 GCF_037971845.1 Paenibacillus sp. FSL R5-0766 | reverse complement strand
ATGTTCTCATTAAATTTTTCCAATATATTAGTTCTATCTCCTTAAATCCGTCTCAATACGACAATAAACGACGAAAAAGCCTGGCGCTATGCCAAGCTTTTCAATCACTTATCTATGACAAGTCCCAAATTAAACAGTAGGATGATCGATTCCCATTTTGTGTAAATATTGTGTGCTATCTGCTTCGGTTACCGGAGCATAAGTGACACTATCAATGACCAGCTTACGTCCTACTGGCTCTCCATTAACAGTGATCATGATTGTTTTGGTTGATGTGTTCTGATCTGTTGTATACATATCTTTCTACTCCTTCATGTTCACGATCTTATATTCAATCGGATATATTGGCATCGTTCATTAAATTGCGCATTTGTGAATAGCATGCACCCGGAACTGAAGTAAAAGATCTGTAAAACGGTCCGGTGTGCTTGCCTATCGTTCTATTACCCCACAGATTTGTAAGCTAAACAGCCCTGTTCCTAAATCATTTTAAATATTTCGGGTAATAAAACGATATCATCTTGAACCCATCGTCCCGGTTTTGACGTATAATGTAAGAGCCGTATTTCAACAATAGACGACGAATTCGGCGATTGATCTATCTAACCGAAGAAAGAGGTGTTAACGATGCCAAAATCCATTCAGGGTTATTTCATTCGGGTGTTATTCACCACATGCATTCTATTTACCGTTTCGATCGCTTCGACAGTAAGTGCAGCCAGTGCCAATATTTTCACGGATATATATAGCGGATGGGAGCGAGTCTCCGAATTGCCCGGAGAAGTGAACGCTCTGCAGGAAAGTTATAAGCAAACGATGGAGCAATTAAATCAAACATCTGCTCAGTTGGGACAAGCCCAGGCCAATGTCGAAGCATTTAAGACCCAGAACGAAAAACTACTGGCTCAGAACCAGAAACTCACTGAAATGGTAAGTAAATTACAGGACGACCAGAATGCCAAAGCAGCTACTACCAAACGAATTCAGACGATGATCATCACTGTCGTTTCTCTCATATTGGGTTACTTTGTTCTGATTCGTGTGATGCGCTGGGGAATGCGTCGCCGTTCAGGCCGAGTATAAAAGAACAGGAGCAACTGCATGAACATACACCTGAACAATGCTGAAGCAGGCGGAGCAGGACAAGTCGTCACATTTTCACTGATTAAAGATGACCGCCTTCATATTTTGCATCCGCAGCAGATTGTGGCCTTTCGCGGTCCAAGTGGGAATCGCAATGATAAATTCATGAATATCACGGGCATATATCGCAAAAAAAAGCTGATTAAATCCGAAATCACCGGACCTTGCCAATTTGTGGCTGCCCTGCCTCCCGGATTCACCATGAAGGAAGTGGAGCTCACGGAGGACAGTGATCTGCTCTATGACTTCCGCCACCTGTTCTTCTACTCTGATGGTGTAACCATGCATACCAAAATTCAGAAAATCAAAAATATGCTGATCACCCGTGATGCAGTGAAAATGAAATTTTCCGGCAAAGGCAAAATCGGATTGCTCACTCAAGGCCAGGTCTGCCAACAGGAACTTCACCCAACAGCTCCACTCTATGTGGATGCTGGCAGCATTATTGCCTATCCCGAAAATGCACATCTGGAACTCACCGTATATGGTAACAACCTTGCCAGTCAGCATATGAATTATCATTGGAAGATGACCGGGCATGGATCTGTACTCTTTCAGGCTGGACGTGAGAATCACCGCTTGGAACAGGATCTTAACGATGAGGGACTGTTCAAACGAATCCTGAAAGAAGTGATCCCTTTCGGCAATGTATTGATCAAATAAACTGATCAAATAAGCTTTTAGTTGATGGAGCCGACCGATTAGCTGCCACTATGCTCCAGTGGGGTGGTCACCACACCGTTTCATGTTATAATGGTTCAGACAATTGAAGAAGAAAATCCATGCCCTAGGGCGTGGGAGAGGTTCGCGAACTCCCTCTATAAGACTTGACCATGTGATGGTCAGTATAAGTCTTGCGTACACGTTGCGGTCACCATGCAATTATGTACGTAAAAAACTAAGGACACTTACTCTTGCCTGCTTTTTTTGAAGCAGATATAGAGAAGGTGTGTTTTTTGATGGATGCCAGTTCATGAACTTCTCTGTTCTTCCGACACTCTGTGCCTATGTGCATGGTTTGATCTCAAGAAGATAGAGAGGTTTTTTTATGTTGAACGAAGAAAAAGCAGTCGTTGTATTCAGCGGAGGTCAGGATAGTACCACGTGTCTGTTCTGGGCCAAACAACAGTTTGCCGAAGTCGAGGTTGTTACGTTCGATTACGGTCAGCGCCACAAGCTGGAGATTGAATGCGCAGCGGAAATCGCTCGTGATCTGGGTGTACAGCAAACGGTACTCGATATGAGCCTGTTAAATCAGCTTGCCCCCAATGCGCTCACTCGCACGGATGTCGAGATTACGCATGAAGAAGGCGAACTGCCAAGTACATTTGTAGATGGACGAAATTTGCTGTTCCTCAGTTTTGCGGCCATCATGGCAAAGCAAAAAGGAGCACGTCACCTGGTTACAGGTGTATGCGAGACGGATTTCAGCGGATACCCGGATTGCCGGGATTCATTTGTGAAATCAATGAATGTGACACTTAATCTGTCCATGGACTATCCATTTGTCATTCACACCCCGCTCATGTGGCTGGACAAAGCCCAAACGTGGAAGATGGCGGACGATCTCGGTGCCTTTGATTATGTACGCGAGCGTACCCTGACCTGTTATAACGGCGTGATTGGCGATGGATGCGGAGATTGCCCCGCATGCAAACTGCGCAAAGCTGGACTGGATCGCTATGTACAGCAACGTACTGCTGCTGAATCGGCGGGAGTGGATGTACGATGAGAGAGCCAGGAACATTCCGTATTGTAGAGCATCTGCAACGCATCGGAGAAGATATTCTACCCACCCAGCTGCGCTATCACCGCAAACGTGTGCTTGTAAGCAAAGAATTCACCTTTGACGCAGCACATCACCTGCATTGTTATGAAGGCAAATGCAAGAACTTGCACGGTCATACGTATAAAGTTATTTTTGGTATCAGCGGTTATCCGGGTGAAACCGGGCTGACAGTTGATTTTGGACATATCAAAGATATATGGAAAACTCAAATTGAGGGATATCTGGATCATCAGTACCTTAACGAGACACTTCCTTTAATGAATACAACGGCTGAAAATATGGTCGTTTGGCTGTTTGAACAGATGGAACATGCGCTCCAGACGGAGCCCTATGCCGGGCTGACCGATGGTGGGCGGACGGAGTTTGTCCGACTCTTCGAGACACCCACCAGTTACGCGGAAGCGAGACGGGAGTGGATGATCGATGAGTAGTGTGACACAGCAGAAGCATACGGTGAATGAGACGGGATCTCGCAAAGAAGCTCGTATTCCCGTGATGGAGATTTTTGGTCCGACGGTTCAAGGCGAAGGCATGGTCATCGGGCAAAAAACGATGTTTGTTCGCACCGCGGGCTGCGATTATCGCTGCTCCTGGTGCGACTCGGCCTTTACCTGGGACGGCAGTGGCAAGGACCAGATTCGGATGATTACGCCAGAGGATGTATGGGAAGAATTGCGCCGCGTTGGCGGCACCCGTTTCTCCCATGTCACCATCTCTGGCGGCAATCCCGCCCTGCTCGCTTCGCTGGGCGGATTGGTTGCCTTGCTGCGGGAGAACGGTATCCGCACCGCGGTGGAGACGCAGGGCTCCCGCTGGCAGCCTTGGCTGGCGGACATTGACGAAGTCACCGTCTCGCCCAAGCCACCCAGCTCCGGCATGGACACCGATTGGGCCGTGCTGGATGATCTGATCGAACGGTTGGCCGCTGGCCCGGTAGAACGAAGCTATAGTCTGAAGATCGTGATCTTCGATGAGACAGACCTGGACTATGCCCGCCGTGTGCATGCGCGGTATCCGGGCACGGATTTATTTTTACAAACCGGGAACCCGGATGTGACTTCCGCCGACACGCCAGATCTGGCGTCCTCCCTGCTTGCTCGTTATGAGTGGCTGATTGACCAAGTCAGCGCCTCCGATGACCTGAATGATGTTCGTGTGCTTCCACAGCTTCATACGCTGGTATGGGGCAACAAACGCGGTGTGTGATGGGCAGTATGGGTGGAATGGGCGGCGTGATGTAAGGATGAGGGCGAAAGGTCCTTAGACAATGAAGAGAGTTATACAGGCAAAATTGCCTATTTATTATATACCGCGAGGCTTTGGGCTTCGACGGAAACAAGGAGCGTTTAATAACCGATGAGACAACCTGATGAAATGCAAGATGTGACGTTGCTGGGCAACCAGAACGTAAAATATACATTTGAATATGATCCGGGCATCCTGGAGAGCTTTGATAACAAACATCCGTACCGCGATTATTTTGTGAAATTCAACTGCCCGGAGTTCACCAGCCTGTGCCCGATTACGGGTCAGCCGGACTTTGCAACGATCTATATCAGCTACATTCCGGATATCAAAATGGTGGAGAGCAAATCGCTCAAGCTGTACCTGTTCAGCTTCCGTAACCATGGTGATTTCCACGAGGACTGTGTGAACATCATCATGAACGATCTGATCAAGCTGATGGACCCGCGCTACATCGAAGTATGGGGCAAATTCACACCGCGCGGCGGCATTTCCATTGACCCTTACACGAACTATGGTAAGCCAGGAACGAAGTATGAGCAAATGGCTGAGCACCGCATGATGAATCATGATATGTATCCGGAGACGATTGATAATCGTTAAACTGGCGGGTAAATAAGCTCTGCTATAACTAAAATAAATTATAAGACACAGAAAAGCCGAACTCTTCAAATCTGAAGGAGTTCGGCTTTTTAGTATAAACCTTTAGAACCTCAGTCTCTCAATACAATGGGATCGCAATGCGTTCAAGTAGACTGTTCTTCCTTTAGTTCTCTGACTTTTTTGACGTAATGTCTCAACATCAGCACACCAATCGATTGAACAACTACAAAAAATCCAATAGCAAAGTACACAGATGTAGATGCAACATAAATAGCCAGGAAAGTCATGACTGCCATGAATAAAATGGTCATCGCCAAGTTACGTTTGGCAAGAACATAGGGTGATAGCGATTTCATCTTCATCATTCCTTTATAATTTCTGAAGTACCACATTATATACGCCAATGTCAATTAACTCATCATAGGTTCTTTCGTCCCCAGTATCAATAATCTGCGCTGTTCTACCGTTAATATTCGCAGTGACAATGTATCTTTCTGATCTTAAACCAAGCAATCCTTGTGAATACACTTCAACTTGTGTCAAATGCTTTTTAGCATCCATTTGGCCAACAATTGTATCAACAATTACACCAGACGTCGAATAAAGTAATGTTCTAAACAGAGCTGTCACCTTACCTTTTGTTGCAAAAATGTCTATAATCGAAGCAATGGTAGATACGACGGTCCCGGCTGATATATTCAATCGGTAAACTTTTGTATCCACAAGTGACTGCTTTTGATAAATTGAACCATATTGATTCCAAGCTGTATTATATTTTGTCCTCACGAAATTATAGCCTGGGGATGCATTTAAAGCAAATTCCGTCATAGAATCAATTTCATTTTTTCCCATATCAGAATCAGATTCGGATTTTTCTTCCGAGAGAATTTCATGCTCAGGTAATTCCATAACAAGGTCACTAGCCTTTTGTATAATTTCATCACCATTAGCCAGCTTAGTTACCACTTGATCTTCAGCTTTATTATAAGTCGCTTCAGAAAAAAACTTATTGTCAACATAATGCTCTACTTTACGAATGTCACCCTCTTCAGTAATTTTAAGTTCCACATTTAGCCCCGTATCTTTTTCTTCATAAGATGTACTATATTCTAGCCTAGCACCATCTTTTGAAACATTATATTGAATTCCTTCATCTTGAGAACCCATAACTTTTTCGGCATGAATATTTGTAGAAAAGGATGATAATGTGGACAGCAACATTACAGAAGAAATAGTAACCGCTAATTTTTTCATAAACCCTCCTGATTTTCCCGTTATTTTACGCCACATATTAATCCGAGCGCATATACAATGTTACACGAACTATTCAATAAAATGGGCAATAAAAGGATAAAAGGTACTATTTACCTATAATTATTTATTAAAGAGGAAGTATTGTAATTATCTTCAAGACCTTTGTCTCTGTAACTATTCATATAAGGTAAATTTAAATACATCAAACCTAAAAAGCATCCCAGAAATAGATGAAGAATCATCACGATTGGTGATCCACACTATTCTGTAGGTGTTTTCTCTTTTTTATTGATGTGTTATATAGTTAATTCCACTACTAAATTATTTAGTTACTTTTGGTTCACAATGCTGTCTGCTTTGTAGACCACACTAACTTTAATTGTGCTTGTCAGACCAGATACCTTCATAGTAAAAAATTCCTACACTTTCATCAAATGTTATAATATAACTTCCTTTGAAGTAAGATAAAATATGCTACCGATCGTTGCCGTTTTCGCGATACTCAACACATTGGTTTTACCAGAAACTAATGCAGATGCGTTTCAAGTAATATTTCTGCACCTTTTTGAAGATTCATTGGAGCTGTCATGGGACCGATTTGTTTAAAACCAAACATCAAAAGTTCCGTGTATGCCTTCTATTAGCAGCGTAGTCGCTGTACTCATCAGTTAACTATATGTTATCAACCTCTTCATAAGTTGGTTGCTTAAGCTCAGAGTTGGCCGGGTCATTCAGATTAGCTGGCGACAGAGACGTTGCCAATACACAACCACCATTTACATCCAATCGGGCATGCATGCTGCAAAACGAGGCTCTCTCCAAGCTCAAATACATAAGCAAAAAAATAAACAGTAATAATTTCCACATTCGTGTGACTACTCGAGGATCCAGTCTCTCTCTCTGCATTCGCACTTTGCACTAGGAGCATTGTGTTCACAACATTCGAATTACCTACCCAGCAGAATGGTTAAGGGTACTGAGATTTGTTCTACGGATTGGTTGTGGAAAATTCACCATGCCCCGTGTTGACCATCGCTACTATTTTGCCCAGACTGAATTTAGAATCACCTGCGTTGTTACCTTCATCACTGTATTTGGTAGTCAAGGCATCTGCTGCAATATCTTCAATCGTAAGGACTGCTCCTGCTTTGGAACAATGTGTGTCCACATATGGACCAATCCATTACGCTGTAACTTTGGCTTCAGCGGCCATACAGATAAGCTACTTAAGATTCATATGCTGTACGAATTTTAGATTCCAAAGGGGTAGCTGTGTTTCAGATTTACCCAACTCTCCATAACTTTGAGAAACCGTATAATACGCTTACACGAAGGATTGGATTCCATGGTTCGGTTATCTGTTTTCTTTATTTAATAATTGCCTACAAAAAAACATTCTCAGGCTGTTGCCTGATTAACATCTATAGTAGCTACTGCATTTTTAAATTCTTAGAGGTCAGTTAGTAGTCTTCTCTCACTACCGTTTTCCCTTGTTCCCCTTGTCGGTCCAATCAATCTATCCTATTATGTAACAATATGCTTACACGCATATATTACAACATCAGGCGCTGATCCCTCGTGACCGCGACCAAAGGAGAATTGTACATGTCTACTCAATCCACTTTAACCAAGGACGCCACAGCGCGTTCGAAAGCCCCACCCGGATCGGATGCCCAAAGCACCGTTTACCGGATACTCATTGCCATCAGTTTGGTTCATCTCTTCAATGATTCGATCCAGTCGGTTATTCCCGCCATTTTTCCGATTCTAAAAGATTCCATGCATCTCACGTATACTCAGATCGGATGGATCTCATTTGCTATTAACTTTACCGCATCCATTATGCAGCCTGTCGTAGGCTGGTTTGCTGATAAAAAACCGACACCATCTATCCTGCCCATTGGCATGGGTTTTACATTTACCGGCATGTTGTTGTTGGCCTTCGCTGACAGTTATATGGCTGTCCTGATTTCCGTTATCTTTGTCGGTCTGGGTTCCGCTGCTTTCCATCCGGAAGGTTCGCGTGTATCACACATGGCTGCCGGGCAACGCCGTGGACTGGCACAGTCCATCTTCCAAGTCGGTGGTAACGCTGGGCAATCCCTTGCCCCATTGCTTACACGTTGGATCTTTATCCCGTTTGGACTGTTCGGTGCCATTGGATTTACAGGCATTGCTGCCATGGGGATTGCAGTTCAGATCTACATCGCCCGTTGGTATGGACGTATGCTGCAATCGGGAGGATATCTGCGTAGACAGGCTGCTGCTCGTCGTGCACCCAATCCTGCTTTGCGCAAAAAGATTACTGCCGCCATTACGCTATTGATCTTGCTCGTCTTTGTTCGTTCCTGGTATATCGCTTCCATCGGCAGCTTCTATGCGTTTAATCTGAAAGATACTTTTGGATTGTCCACAGAGGACGCGCAAATCTATATCTTCCTGTTCCTGGCTGCCGGGGCGCTTGGTACGTTCTTCGGAGGCCCACTGGCAGATCGATTCGGCAAACGTAATCTGATCTTCCTGTCCATGGCTGGAGCTGCTCCACTGGCTCTGTTGCTGCCCTATGCGAATCTGTTCTGGACAGGTGTACTGCTAACCATTATTGGTTTTATCATGTTATCCAGCTTCTCGGTTACGGTTGTATACGCACAAATGCTGATTCCAGGCAAAATCGGAACGGTTTCCGGTCTAATTACTGGTCTGGCATTTGGTATGGGCGGCCTGGGCGCACTCGTGCTGGGCAACTGGATTGACGTCTTCGGCGTATCACCGGTAATGCAGATGTGCAGCTTCCTGCCACTGCTCGGGATTTTCACATTCCTGCTTCCATCCGATAAATTACTCAATATCTGGGCGAAAGAAAACGGTAGTGAAGAGTAACCTACATCTGCAGACTAAATAAAATGTTTGAATCGCAAGAAAAAGGTTCCCGCCATCTCTGTATATACAGAACGGCAGGAACCTTTTTGTTATATTTGTTTTTCTCGTATTTAGCTTCAAAGGTATTATTCAACGTCACACATGACAACGTTGCTACCTTGAGCTGTAATTAGTTCCTTCACATCTTCAAATTCAAGAAATACCGTCGCCGTATTTTCCATGGGATGAATTCCAATTTTCTGACCAACTAAATCCTTGTCAAAAACTACGGTCACGTTTTTCTGTATGTTATTAAACACTCCCATTGGATTTACATGGCCCTTTTCCAATCCGAGGAATTCCAACAAATCCTTTTCACTGGCAAAACTTAATTTGCGGCTAGGTATCTTTTCGCTTAAACTTCTCAAATCAACGGACTTCGTTCCAGCAATCGTCACCAGATAATAGTTGTGCTTCTTGTCATCACGCAGAAACAGATTTTTAACGATACATTCTGTATGTGGAATCTGATAAGAGAATATTTCCTCCATCGTGTATACTGCGGGATGTTCAATACTTTCGTAAACGATATTATTTCGATCTAAAAGATCATAGAAACCCTGTTTGTTTAACATATCAAATTCAACTCTTTCAATATAAATATTCTACTCTATATAAATTGAACTAAAGAATATTTACACTGCACACTCCGATGACAGAACAACCTTCCGATCGCTGTTATCCCCAGATTTTTTTGATTCCTTTTATAAAGGGGAAATCCGGGGATAAAGGCGAACGCTCCGCTTCTTCAGGTCCTTTCTGTCCTCTCCGTTTTGTGTTAATGTTTAGTTCAATTTATATAATATAACTTCTTCTGTAATATTACTTCAAACGCTGAAGGATCAGCCGTTTTTTGTACAACATTTTGCCTGCTTCAGCTACATCTCGAATTGTATTTTTGTTGCTCACCGAACCAAACACCATGCCTGCAATCGGCACGAGTTGGAACAGCTTCTTCCAGCCAAAAGATTCACTGTAGGAGTTAAACACTTCGCGCCAGCCCTGCATCTGCGATACCACCTCAATGGGCTTGTCCGGATCGTCGTAAGCTGCGAGTTCTTCAATGATCGCTTTCTTGCCTACAATATCGGCGGAAGAGAATTGCAGACATTTGACAATAAAGATACGCTCCAGCGGTTCATCTGGATCATAACCATAACATAGAGCCATCTCTTGCAGTACCTTCAAGGAAAGCCCCATCACCATCGGAATATCTGCTGCAATGGTTACAATGCCACCAAAACCTGTAGCTGCTCCCTGAGCCGCGGCAAACTTGGTTCGACTCTCTGTGATGTTATCGGCCACCTGGTCCAGCACCTGAAGTGGCAGATTTTCTACACTATGAATCTTGGCTGCTCCCTCTGCTTCAGCTTCCTGCTCCAGACGATAGGTCGTGTCCATCATGGAATAACCGGACTTCTCGGCTTCCTCTTGCAGCAGCTTGGCTACTTTTTTCTTCTGTACGAGGAACTTGCCTCCATTCTGCACATACTGACCCACGTCGTTCAGGGAATCTCCGATCTTCTGTTTCAGCGCTTTAGGCATCACTTTATCCAACATCGCAAAAGGCAAACGCCCGATTTTATCCCAAATAAACAAGTCTTTCTGTTGTTTCTCCCATTTCAAAATCTGTTCAAGTTCCTTGTCCAATGTCTCGCGTGAATCCATCTGTGATCCTCCTAGTAGGTTCTGCATCGTAATCTGTATCTTTCTCATACGCAGAAATGATCGTTGTGGTTGCTTTGTTTTGTGTCCAGGACTCATATGTTCAGGCCGCTCTATCTTATCGTTCACATACAGAAGAGCCCTTAATCAGCATCACTCGCTAACTAAGGACTCTCGTATTTAAGGTTTCATTACCTCTTATTTTGCTTCAGCTACTGCGCTGCCATCTGGAACAGGAACACCGAAATCAGGTGTGCCATCTTCACGCCAATGAATCACTTGAGCACGGGCGTGACGGTTCGGATCATACAAGGGATCACCCTCGATGTCTTTGTAATTACGCGCATGATAAATCAGAATATCGGTCTTGCCATCCGGCGACACCGTAAAGCTATTATGACCCGGGCCGTATTGGCCGTTCGCTTCACAAGTCTGGAATACCGGCTCGGGTGATTTCACCCAGCTGGCCGGATCAAGCAAATCGGCATTTTCATCTGCGGTGAGCAGACCCATGCAATAATTGTAATCGGTCGCGCTTGCCGAGTAGCCGATAAACAACCGCCCATTCCGATGCATCACGGCTGGGCCTTCATTCACCTTAAAGCCGATGATTTCCCAATCGTACTCAGGCGTAGAGATCATAACCTGTTCGCCGCGTAGCGTCCATGGGTTTTCCATTTCGGCAATGTACAGATTGGAGTTGCCCACAATATCAGGATCTTTCTGCGCCCAGACCAGATAGCGAATCCCCTTATGTTCAAAGGTTGTTGCATCCAGCGCGAATGATTCCCACCGTGTGTGTATCTGTCCCTTTTCTACCCACTCTCCTTCGAGTGGATTCGCGGAATCGTTCTCCAGGACATACATACGGTGATCGAACAGACCTTCGTTGGTCTCACTGGTGTGAGCCGCAGCGTAATGTATGTACCATTTTCCATCGATAAAATGAATCTCCGGTGCCCAGATGTTGGCACTCATCGGCCCTGTGTCACGCTTGATCCAAGCCGTTACCGGCTCAGCATCTCTTAACTCTTCCAACGTCTCTGTTCGCCGGATTTCGATCCGGTCAAAGGCTGGTACGGAAGCGGAGAAATAATAGTAACCGTCTGTATGACGGTACACCCACGGATCAGCACGTTGCTCCAGGATAGGATTAGTAAATGTAATGGAATCAGTCATGGGAATGCTCCCCTTTCAAATGTTGTTTAGCTCGAAGTTTGGGGATGTAACCCAATTGCGAAAAAGCAAAAACCCTTTTGGGGTGGTGCACAGCGGACGTTCGGGGGTGGCAGGGCCTTGGTGCTCTCTTGTCCTCCGATTTCTTTTACTACCGCTCTCTGCGGTTGAAATCGGATGCCAAACTCGCTCCTGCGGCTCCTTCCTCCCCCTCACTGCTTGTGCACCATCGAAGCGGTAGCTCGCTCTTACCGCGCTCGCTGGGTTACAACCTCACTTCGAGCCTTTTTTGTTGGCTCGGTCTTATGGGGTTGACCGCTTCGCAGGGTCAACTCTCCCCATGTAATACTGGACTGGCCGCAGAGCTATTGGCCAGCTTTGTCATGCACAGCGGACGTTCGGGGGCGGTAGGGCCTTGGTGCTCTCTTGTCCTCCGATTTCTTTTTCCCACCGCTCCTAGCGGTTGAAATCGGATGCCAAACTCGCTCCTGCGGCTCCTTCCTCCCCCTCACTGCTTGCGCACCATCGGAGCAGCAGCTCGCTCTCACCGCGCTCGCTGGGTTACAACCTCACTTCGAGCCTTTTTTTGTTGGCTCGGTCTTATGGGGTTGACCGCTTCGCAGGGTCAACTCTCCCCATGTAATGCTGGACTGGCCGCAGAGCTATTGGCCAGCTTTGTCATGCACAGCGGACGTTCGGGGGCCGTAGGGCCTTGGTGCTCTCTTGTCCTCCGATTTCTTTTTCCACCGCTCTTGGCGGTTGAAATCGGAGGACAAACTCACTCCTGCGACTCCTTCCTCCCCCTCACTGCTTGTGCACCCTCGGAGCGGCAGCTCGCTCTTACCTCGCTGCTCAACCCCTTACTCCTCCGCTGCGCTGATCTGCTTGCCCCAGACCGCCACGCCGTGGTCATTGAGGCCTGTCACCACCAGCGCGGGCTGGCTTCGCTCCCAGTCCCAAGACGGGAGCAGCTTCAGCTCTTCCGTGGAGGCTCCGCCCCATGGGCTTTCTTTCCACTTCAACGTCAGTGTTTGTTTACCATCAAATGTCCAGGTTCCTGAACCTTTTTCGCTTTTAATTTTACCCTTGCTTGTTAGGGTATAAGGCACGGCTTGAATCTGCCCATCCACGGACGGATCAAGCGCCATACCCTCCCACTCCCCGACAATCATGGACTTCGGAATATCCTGTGTAGTCTCACCGGCGTAACGTTCAGGTGAAACGACAGGCCAGCCGTCCTTGGTCCATAACATTTTGCGTACATGCAGATAGGGCCAGTTTTTATCCGTCTCACCCCGTGCATGATGCACGATGTAATAATCGTCTCCGTCCCTCAGAACGGAGTTATGTCCAGGCGCAACCCAGCCCTCGCCTTCTGTGAAGCGATAACCGCCGAGAATTTTGGTGCCGATCTCATATTGCGGCAGATGCTCCGTATCCAGCATGTTCATGCCGTTCATATCCGTGTACGGTCCTGTGATTGAATCAGCACGCGCAACCCGCACGTTATAGTCCTCGAATAAAGAATCATAGGAGACGAACAGATAATACTTTTTGAACTCCGGGTTATACACAATGTATGGACCTTCGACTGCACCTTCTTCCGTAGCACGATCCCGAGCGGCAATGCGAGTACCGTAACCTTCGTCCTTGAATTTCCCGGTGTCGGGATCAAGTGGCGCAATGTAGATTCCGTCAAAGAATGAACCGTATACCATCCACGAATTACCCTCGGCATCCACAATGGGATTGGCATCAATGGCATTTAATTTGTCCTGTTCATTCGCAGAAGTTTTCACAACCAGTCCTTCATCTGTCCAAGGACCTTCGGGAGATGAGGATGTCTGAAGACCAATCGCCGACTGGGTACTGCCAAAAGAAGAAGCCGAATAATACATCCGATAGGTATCACCAGCCTGAATCACATCCGGTGCCCACAGATTGACCGCACCTGTCCAGTCCAGCGCTTCTTGCGGAATCCCGGGCAGAGCCTGACCTACCCATGTCCAGTGGATCAGATCATCTGATTTACGTACCATGACACCGGGTTTCGCTTCTCCTGCTACACGAACGTCTGTGGAATAGACGTAGTATCCTTGGTCTGTTTTGATAATGGCCGGATCATGCGCATTGTTCACCGTCCAGCGTGATTCATCGTCCAAAATGGAAGTGTCATACAACTGAGTATCTTGAGGAGCTTCAGGAAAGACGGGACGGGACACCGTTTCTCCTTCTCCGGAACAACCCGTAGCTCCAACAACCATCAATAACAACATGGAAGCAACCACTCCTTTTCCTGAATTCGACCACCGTCGGAATTTCTTCCGCTGGTTCATCCCTTCACTCCCGAAATGGCAACCGATTCAATAATCTGTTTCTGGAAGATCAGGAAGATGATTAATACAGGTAACAGAGCCACAATCGACGCCGCCATAATAAGCGGATAATCCGTCTGGATCGCATACGTGGCATTAAAGTTTGCTATAACGAGCTGTAACGTCTGCTTCTCCGGTGAATTCAGATAAATAATCGGTGCCAGATAATCGTTCCAGATGCCCATGAACCAGAGAATCAGCTGTGCAGCAATCGCCGGTTTGATGAGCGGAAACGTAATACTGGAGTACAGCCGGAAGTAGGAACTTCCATCAATTTTGGCCGCCTCAATAATCGCATCAGGCACACTAAGCAGGTATTGGCGCAGGAAGAAGATCATGATTACGTTACCGAACAGGCCAGGAACAATCAGTGGTAACAGCGTATCCACCCAGCCCAGCTTGGCAAACATGATGAATTGCGGAATCATGACTGTTGGATAAGGAATCATCATGGATGCCAGCAACGCAAGAAACAGTTTATTTTTGTGCGGGAATCTTAATTTGGCAAAAGCAAAGGCTGCGATACTGGACGTAAACGTACCCACCACCGTTACACTCACCGCAACGATGAGGCTGTTTTTGATCCCGCTGAGTAGGGGACCGGCTTCCCAGATTTCTTTATACTTTCCAAATTGGAATACTTCAGGTATCCATACAGGCGGAAGCGCGAACACATCCTGCTTCTCCTTCAATGACGTGGACAACATCCAGATCAGTGGTGCAATCATCGCAATCGCACCAATCGCGAGTACGATAAAAATGATCGAGTTTGTTAATTTCCTCTTTTGACTGTAAGACATCTCCGGTTCACTCCTTTCCTTGACAATCAATCCCCATCATAGGCTGATTTTTCGTTCATTTTGAATTGCACCAGGGTAATGACAAAAATGAAAATACCAAGAATCATGGCCATCGCTGAGGCATAACCCATCTGCAAGTTACTGAAGGCTTTCTGCCAGATGTAGAAAACGATTGATGCCGAAGAATATTCAGGACCGCCCGTAGGTGTCATAATGTTCATCTCGGTGAAGATTTGGGAACCACCAATGATATTTGTAACAATGAGGAAAAAGGTAACCGGCTTCACCATAGGCCAGGTGATATTGCGGAAGATTTGGAACCCGTTCGCTCCATCCAGCTCAGCCGCTTCATAGTATGTACGTGATACACTTTGCAGTGCCGCCAAGTACAATAACATCGTGTATCCAAGACCCTTCCACACCGTCATAATAATCAGAGCCGGTTTGACCGTGTCTTTGTTCGCGAGCCAGTTAGGCCCTTTAATTCCAAACAGGTCAAGGAACTGGTTCACCAGACCGTAATCCCCGTTGTACGCCCAGTTCCACATGATGGACACCGCAGCGAGGGAAGAAATAACTGGAATGTAATAGATCACACGGAATGTCGTTGTGCCGGGAATTTTACGATTCAGACCCATTGCCAGCAACAATGCGAGTAACAATCCAATCGGAATACCAAGCATTAGGAAGAATGTATTAAACATCGCTTTGTAGAAGAGGTCATCCGTGAGTAAATCCTTGAAGTTGGCCAAACCGATAAAGTTCATCTGTCCCAGTCCGTCCCAATCCGTAAAGGAACCATAAAGGGAGTAGAGGAACGGGAACATGACAAAGATCAGCAATCCAAGAATCGGAGGTAAAATAAACAGATATCCGTACAGCATCTCTTTGCGATACAAACTCGATTTCGTAATCACGGCGTTCACCCCTGTTTCTAGTATCAGCATGTGGCATTCTTCGATTGAACCTTGTCGATCAACGAATGCCACATGCCCGTATGGAATCCAATAACTTCCAATACGAATGATGCCAGCAGCATGATTGCAGGCTGCCGGCATCACCCTTTCCTATCTACTATTTCTGAGATTTCTTTTCTTGTTCAACCGCTTTGTCGAGCAGTTTTTGCATTTTCGGTTGTTGCTGCTTCACATAGTCTGCGGCTGTAATCTTGCCATCCAATACCGGCTGGATGTCCGTGAAGAACAGGTCATACCATTCCGCATTGTACGTGTAGTTACCTGGCAGAGCCCGGCCGTAATCTTCAACAATATCAATGAATTCCTGTTTGTTGGCTGGTTTCGTGGATGTATCTTTGGCCCACTCGTCTGCCATATCAAGCAAGTTCGGAATTTGTACCTTGGCATCTACCAGTTGCTGCATGCCTTCCTTCGAAGCCGTAAGGTAGTTCACCAATGCTGCTGCTTCTTCTGGATGTTTCGTTTTCGCGGATACTCCGATTCCCAGAGATCCGATCCACGTTGCCGATTTGCCAGTTGATCCCGCAGGGAATGGCAGCAAATCATAATCGAAAGGCAATTTCTCAAATGTACTCATATCCCATGGGCCTACAGGGAAGAAAGCCATTTCACCTTTCATCCAGCGTTGATACGTATCCAATGTTTGCGCTTCCTCAATGGAAGGTGTAATTTTGTATACGTTCTGCATATCCGCGAAGAATTGCAGTGCTTCAGCGAATTTTGGATCATCAATCGTTACTTTTGTTTTGGTCTCATCCAACCAATCTCCACCGTTGCTCCATACAAAGGATTGCAGTGCCCACTGTACGTTGAATCCAGTACCGTATACATCCGGTTTACCATCTCCATTGGTATCCTTGGTCGCTTGCTGGTTCACCTTGATGAACTCTTCCCATGTGTATGGTTTATCCTTGTCAGGGAGTGGGATGCCCTCTTTTTCAAACAACGTTTTGTTGTAGCCCAGTGCAAATGGCCCCAGATCCTTCGGCATACCGTAGATATCGCCCTGTCCTGCCATTTTTCCATCATAACGATACAGGTCCACGCCGTATTTCCAGATATTATCGAGATCAACATCCGGATTGTTTTCAATATACGAAGTGAGGTTCATCAGCACATTGCTGTTCACATACGCTTTCACGTCGCCCGGATTGATATAAAATACGTCAGGCAAGCTGTTGCCTGTAATTGCCGCTCTGAGCTTGGTTGCATATTGATCCGCAGCCGTTACGATAATTTTGACTTTCACACCCGGATGATCCTCTTCGAATTTCTTGACCACCGCTTGGTATGCTTTCTGCTCGTCTGTACCGCCGCGGAACATAAATGTTAACTCCTTGTCCCCACTTGCACCGCTGCCTCCTCCGCACCCCGCAAGTACCAGTGCACTTACCAGCATAAGAAGCATAAATGTGACCCAACTCTTTTTCTTTACCATCTGAACCCCTCCTGATCTGGACTTGTAACCGTATTCAATTGGATGAAATAAGATTTCTGTTGTTAAATTTATCAAATCCAGATCACTTTAGTCAATACTTTTATAAAACATTTTATATTTATATAAAATAAATCAGTATTTCGGCCAGCCATTCGAGTCCCAAAGCAAGTCATTAATCAGCAATTTTGGATTGCCATTATCCTCTGCATCATAGGCATGTCTTGCGATGACATTACCGTTGTAAACGTCCTGACCACCTGGACCTTTCCATTTCACATTGCCTGTATCCAATATCGTTCCGCCACCATTCAGCATATTAACTCCGTTTTTGTCCACATAAGGGCCTGTTATACTGGTCGAACGTCCATAGACCATTTTGTAGGTACTGTTCACCCCTTGGCAGCAAGAATCAATGGAAGCAAACAGGTAGTAATAACCGCCACGATATACGATACTTGGTCCTTCAATAGCACCTCCGTTATTCGGACGCGCAGCAATAGAAGTTATACTTCCCGTTGGTTTCATCGTATTTTTGTCCAGCTTGACAATCTTCAGACCGCTCCAGAAAGAACCAAAGGCCAGCCATGGATTACCTGAAGCATCAATGACCAGATTCGGATCAATGGCATTATAATTATTGGCGGTCGTGGTTTGAAGCACCAATCCTTCGTCCTTCCACTGCCCTGCTCCAATGCTGTTCGCAGAAGCAAGACCAATCGCAGACCGATTGGAGCCAAAGGTGGAGATCGAATAATAGAGCCATACTTTTCCGTTATACTGCTCTACATCCGGTGCCCATACATCCAATCCGCTTTGTCCCGGAACGGCAGAAGCCCACCAGGATGGCTTACTTAAGAAGATTTGTGGAACACGATACCAGGACGATCCATTATCGGATTTCAATACTTGAATGCCCGGGCCGGTTGAAAAGGTGTACCATGAACTGCCCTCTTTGATAATCGACGGATCATGAACAGCGGTATCTCCGGTCAGATTCCAGAATGCCGCCAAAGCTTTTGACTGACCTGCCAGCAGTAATACCATCACAAGTAATGCCGGTAACGCCAACCGTTTCCACTTAAACCTCTTCACATTGCTTAACTTTTCCAAACCAAACTCCACCTTTCCTGTTCAAATGGTTAATTAGGTTCATGAAGTATTGAATCAATTTAGGTATAATAGGATTATAAAAGCGGTTACATTACATTTCAATGGTATATTTCAAATATATGTGAACTGATTAACACTTATTTTAACCGGAATAGTGGACAAAATATAGATTATATTTTCGTATTTGCGCTATATACAAGGGTTTTGGCTTCTATTTCTCCACCCTTCCCTTCCATGAGGGAATGATTTATAATTATCTGAAATAAAACATATAAATGTGCAAATGTCTGTGTCGAAGACTTTGTTCAGAACGGGGAAAGGAAATCCACCTATGATTTATATTAAAGATCTGATGTCGGGTGTGAATATCTTCAAAGCGCTCAGTTCGGAAATCCGGATTCAGATCATCGAGCTGCTGGCCAAGAACCAAAGTCTTAATCTCAATGATCTTGCAACCAAGCTTGGACTGAGCAATGGCGCTATCACGATGCATATCAAGAAGCTTGAAGAGAGCGGATTGATCGAGATCAACACCGCCGTTGGCAAACATGGAATTCAGAAGATATGTTATCTCAATGAGGAAAAATTGATGGTTGATCTGCGTTCACAAGAGATTAACAATCGTTATGAGGTGGAAATTCAGGTCGGTCATTACAGCGATTATCAGGCTGCACCTACATGTGGTCTCGCTACCCGGGACAGCATTGTTGGAGAGTTCGATGATCCGCGGTACTTTGCTGATCCACTGCGAATTGATGCGGAGATGATCTGGCTGGCTGAAGGTTATCTCGAGTATCGGATTCCAAACTATCTCAAACCTAATCAGTCCTTTAGCGAAATTCAGTTGTCGATGGAACTGGGATCAGAGGCCCCTGGCTTTTGTGACAATTACCCTTCGGATATTTACTTCTATGTCAATGGGATTGAGATTGGCTGCTGGACAAGTCCGGGGGATTTTGGCAATACACGCGGTACCTTTAATCCGGAATGGTGGCCTCCGCACTTGAATCAGTACGGCATGCTGAAGCTGATCCGGATTACACAGGAAGGCAGCTATATCGACGGATGCCGCATCTCGGATGTGACGTTGGACCAGATTGGGCTGGATTACAAAAGCGATATTCACTTCCGCATTGCGGTTACGGACGAACCTTTGAACAAACGGGGCTTAACGATCTTTGGTAAAAACTTTGGTAACTATGGACAGAATCTGCTCGCTCGGGTTCTCTATAACGTGCAAGAAGAGTAGAGCCGGCTCTGACTATTCACTCGATATGAAGTTCGACCGATCTGCTAACGTAACTGTTCAACACAACGACAATCATGTGTCTTCGAAAGAGTGCTATCCAGCACTCTTTTTTTGTTTCATCACACCGAAGAACTTGTCCAATCATGTTGGAACAAAACATACTGGATGGTATGACTCCTATAGACCCTCTGTAATCCTCCATGTTGTTTACCCCGGCGTGATATAATAATGGCCTGTAATGACAAAATGGAATAACGGGCGGGGATACCTTTTGAAATTGGAGCGATTAATCTCAATCATATACAAACTGCTGAACCACGAAGTATTGTCTGCTTCCACCTTGGCGGAAGAGTTTCAGGTGTCCCCAAGAACGATCTATCGGGATATTGATGTGATCTGTGCCGCCGGCTTCCCGGTCGTCTCCCATCAGGGACTCAAAGGCGGCTACGGCATGATGGACGGATACAAGATGGATAAAAGCTTGCTCGGTTCTTATGATGTGGATTCCCTGATCACGGTCCTGAGTAGTCTATCCACAGTATTCGAAGATGAACGTGCACAAGGCACGATTGAACGTCTGCAAACGATTGGACCGGAGCATCAAACCTCAAGTCTATCGGTGGATCTGGAGACTCGCCGAACAGAACCGGATGCCCTTCCTCATCTGCGTAAAGGTATTACGGATCATCAGGTTGTCCGTTTTGACTACATCAATACAAAGAATGAACATACACCCCGCCATCTGGAACCGGTAAGACTCCATTTTAAATATCGTAATTGGTATGTATATGGATTTTGCCAGACACGGCAGGATTATCGCGAGTTCCGACTGTCCCGGATGATGAACGTGCAACTGACATCGGAACACTTCCAACCCCACCTTGAGCTTCCCCAAGAGACGGTTGTGTCAGATCCGTCATGGCAAGATCAGGTAAGTGATGTGGTATTTCGGGTGAACCCGGAAGCGCTCGCGGAAGCCATGGATCATTTTCAACAGGCAGATAAGCAATTTCACGAGGATGGAAGTATGACGATGCGTATCCAGGTTCATCAACCGTTACAAGCCAAGTGGTTATGGTCCTTTCTACTTAGTTTGGGCAGTGGCGCCGAGGTGCTTGAACCGATTGAATTAAGAGACATCCTGAAAGAACAACTTCGAAACGCACTTAAGCTCTATGAAGAAGTATGACACGCTGTTGTCATACTTCTTTTTTTATAATCATCTCAGTAAGTTAACCCAATCTATAGCCAAATTAAAGGAGACGATCATCAATGAATCATCCGGAACAAATGTATAACTACCACACATGGGCCAACCAAACCATCCTGGGCAGAATCAAGGAACTGCCCTCTTCTGTACTGAGTCAGGAAGTGAACAGTTCATTTCCAACCATTGCTCACGCACTCAGCCATATCTACGCAGTAGATAAAATGTGGTACGAGGTATTGAATGGCACTGGTATGCCCGAGGCACTGCAAGCATGCATACCACTCAATAGTGAAATTCACGATTCTGTGGATGAGTACATCCAATGTTTTACCGACCTGTCGGCACAATACAGTGAGTGGTTACGAGGACAAGCTGATCTGGAGCAAACTATTCTACTCGATAATCCATTTGCAGGAGTTCGCGAAACCAGCTTATCGGACATCGTCATCCATGTGGTTAACCACGGAACCTATCATCGAGGCAATGTTTCTACCATGCTGCGTCAATTGGGGCATGACTCCATCATGAATGACTATTCACTCTTCTGGTATCAGGAACCGGCTCAAGTATAGTTGATAATCGGATGGAAAATGTACATTGTATCCCCGTGACGTCGAGGGATGAATTGAGAAATTGGTTGCAGACGCATGGAAAAGTCGAGAAATCTTGCTGGGTAATGATAAGCATAAAACCCGTGCCAAATACCCTGCTGTATTTGGACGTGGTTGAGGAGTCGCTGTGCTTTGGCTGGATCGATGGAGTCAAAAAGAAAATATCCGAGACTCAATTAGCACAGAGATTATCTCCTAGAAGTAAACGCAGCTCATGGACTGAATTGAACAAGGAACGTGTCCGTCGTCTTGAAAAGTTGGGCTTCATGCATGACGAGGGTAGACAGGTTCTTCCTGTTATGGAGCCGACTGCTTTCATAATTGATGGTGTGATCGAACAAAGGCTGAAAGAAGACCATCAGGTTTATGCAAATTTCATGTCCTTTCCTACCCTGTACCAAAACGTTCGGATCGATACGATCCAAAGTGTCAAGAAACAGCCAGCATTATTCCAGAGCAGATTGGATAAGTTCATAACCAACACAAAGGAGAATAAAATGTACGGTCAGTGGCATGACAACGGACGGCTTTTGGACTATTGAATTCCCCCTTTTCCCTGAGACAGCAGACAGGACCTCCCTATGAGGAGGCCCTATTTTGTTTTTTTATTCAGTCATGTATTAATGAGTCTGCCTGTATGTTTTGGGAGACTTGCCAAAGGCTTTCTTAAACTGGCGGGTGAAATAATTACTGTCGTTAAATCCACATTCATACGATATTTCCGTGATGGACATATTCCCGTTTTTCAACAAATGACACGCCTTCTCCAGACGCAACTTTTGCAGATAAGAGATCGGGGTCATCTGATAATAGGATCGGAAAATCCGGTTCAGATGCCTTATTGAGATATTCGACTTCCCCGCAATATCCTCTAGCGACAGCGGCTCAAGATAATGATCTTCAATAAATGAAATGGCATTTGCCAGATGCATCAGATTATTACCTTCGATCCCTTTTTCCTGTGTATCATACTGCCTCGACAAATAAACAACCATCTCCGTAAGACGTGAGATCAACATCGTCTGATACCCTTGCTGTTTACTCTGATACTCCTCAATCATGAACGATATCAGTGATTCTACATACTCCAGACTGGAAATGGATAACGCCAATTTACTCGGAAAGGAGTGAATATTACGATAAAACGGTTCCAAAACAAACAGCGCCTGGAAGCCGTTAGATTTTCTCAGATCGGGCCCAGCCGAAGCAAGCATCTCGGGACTGAACATAATGTTACAGATCCTAAAATCATGAGGGTCTTTATACGCATGATGAGTGTCGCCATTAATCACAAACGCGTTTCCTTTTTTGATAAAAAATTCTTCGGTGTTCACCACATGAGTTGCATGACCATTCAGGACAATCACAAGTTCCGTAAAATCCATATGATTATGAAGCTCCATGTCCTCAACATGTCCACCGTACTGAATAAAAAACGGAAATTGTTGATGATCTGAAGTAAACCATCTCAAATATGCATTACTCAAAAGCATTCCCCTCCGCAAACCATGTTGGGTTGAATGTCTATATCATGCTATTCCAGGACCGAAAAATCAAGGTTCCATATACTTATAAGCGTTATAATTCGCCTTGTAACAGGGATTTTCAATGTGTCCAGATTCATACTAAACTCTCACAATGAATAGGAGCATAAATGATGAAATATACCAATCCGGTCATTCCGGGGTTTTATCCAGATCCAAGTATCTGCCGTGTAGATGAAGACTATTATCTGGTAACCAGTACCTTTGAATATTTCCCTGGTGTGCCCATCTTCCACAGTAAAGACCTTGTGAACTGGCAACAGATCGGCCATGTCCTCACAACAACTGAGCAACTCCCTCTAGCGAACGCAGGTAGCTCTGGCGGCATTTTTGCCCCAACACTCCGGCACCATGATGGCTGGTTCTATATGACAACAACCAATGTCAGCGGCGGCGGAAATTTTTATGTACGTAGTATCAAACCCGAGGGACCATGGTCTGCTCCGATTTTTGTTGATCAGGGCGGCATTGATCCCTCTTTTCTCTTCGATGAAGATGGACATGTGTATTTTCAAACGGCCTGTAACGGCGATGAAGGTGAGGGCATCTATCAGTGCGAGATAGACATCACGACCGGAGCCAGACTAACCGATAGCCGATTGATCTGGACTGGAACCGGAGGAGCAGCACCCGAAGCTCCCCACATGTATAAAATAAATGGCCTCTACTATCTGATGATCGCCGAAGGTGGAACCGAGTATGGTCATATGGAGACCATTGCTCGGAGCACAGAGCCATACGGACCATTTGATCCGTGTCCACATAATCCGATTCTGTCCAATCGGAGCATGAAATCCAGCATTCATGCAACCGGTCATGCAGACCTTGTCCAAATCCAGGATGGAAGCTGGTGGGCCGTATCTCTTGGAATCCGTCCAGCAGGTTACCCCATGCGGCACCATTTGGGACGTGAAACGTTCCTGGCACCTGTCACTTGGACGGATACCGGTTGGCCGATGATCGGCGTGGACGGACATATTGAGCAGGAGATGACTGGGCCTTTGCTGGCTGAGCACCCTTGGTCGCCCCAGGCTATTCGGGATGATTTTGACGAGCCATCATTAGGCATGAACTGGATCTTCTTACGTAATCCGGCTCCGGGTAGTTGGACGCTCACTGAAAATCCCGGGCAGCTCATCCTTCGTGGTCATTCGGTTTCACTCGATGATGGACAAAATCCAGCCTTTGTCGGGCGTCGATTGAGCCATTTCTTATGCAATATGGCAACCGAGCTGCGTTATGAGCCAAATGCGAACGGTGAGGAAGCTGGAATAACCTTATTTATGAATGATAAATATCATTACGATTTGGCTGTAACACAGGTCGATGGGCAGAAGAAAATCGTATTGCGGCGAACCGTCGGCTCTCTGCGAACCGAACAGGCGCTTAACTGTGACAAGGGGCCGGTTGTATTACAAATCAAGGCTGACCGTAATCACTTCACGTTCCTCTACCAGCAAGGTTCATCCGATGCCATCGAAGTGGGTTCAGGAGAAACACATCTGTTATCTACCGAAGTGGCAAGTGGTTTCACAGGTGTGATGATCGCCATGTACGCTTATGCTCCATCGGGGGAGTGTACGCCTGCAAGTTACGATTGGTTTGACTATGAACCTCTGGACGAATAATCGTTTTAACTCCTATATTCAGTAATAGAAAATATAATATATGATCAGCTAAAATCATCCCCTTAAAGTAGATACTCTTTGAAAAGCCTTGTGTGGTAGCATAAGGAAATGAGTGAACTTTGAGGGGATTTTGCTATAGCTATATCTTTCTTACGGATTGCACTGGAATTTATAAAAGAACCATTGCTTTATTAGAGAAGTTCTCCTAGTATTTTTAGAAGGAACACCCCAGCAGCTCCCATCTTGGCAATAACTTCACTGCCCATATGAGAGCGCTATCGCTGCAGCACGAAAGAAAACGGGAGGTTGCAGATATGAAATGGAATCACTTCAAGTCCAAGCTTCTGCTTAAGTACACACTATCCTATATCTCCATTTTCCTTATCCCTCTTGTTATTTTAACCATCATTATTTATCACAACGCTGTGAACACGCTCCGTTCAGAGATTGAACAGACCAATGTCAATCAGCTCACTCAAGCCAAAACCGTCATCGATGATCGCATGAAGGAATTACAAGACATCGCTTTTCGCATCGCGTACGATGAGCAGTTAACGCGGTATTGGACCCACCATCCGTACTATAGCCGGGAATCCATCGGCGCATTGGTCAAATACAAAGCCACCAGTTCCATTATCGATGAGTTATTCCTGTTCTTCCGCGGAGATGATAACATCTATTCTTCTCAAGGTTCTGAGAACCTGGATGTATTCACTGGCCGCTACAAATTTACTACGTGGAACAAAACAGACATGATCCGGGATTTGAATAACGTACAGTCCCCCACAATACGTCCAGCGGAGCAGGTCGTCCAAGGAACCAGAATACCCAATTCCATGCTGGCATACCTTGTACCGATTGCACCTAACAATACTCCTGCCCATGGAACCGTCATGTACCTGATTCACGAGTCCAATCTGACGGGCCTAATTGATTCCATCCTCAGCGACTATCACGGGATGACTTATATCTTCGATAATTTCGGGCAAGTACTGGCAGCCAATTACAAGGGAGAAATCATATCTGAACAGGAAGTCAACGCTCTGTTTGCCCTTGAACCCGGGACGCACAGCATCTCCTTAAATCAAGAACCACATTCGGTTGTATCCGTTAAATCGGATGCGGGTTGGACTTATGTGACCGCTATGCCCAGCAACCAATTTTTTAGCCGAATCGTTCATATTCGCACCTTTGTTGTTCTCGTTTTCTCCTTCATGGTGGTGATGGGCACGTTCCTCGCCATTATGTTGGCCCGAAGACAGTACCATCCGATTTCAGACTTAATGGAGTTCATTCGGTTGAAAAATGATCCTGATCCATCCTCCACCACCAACGAGCTGGAATGGATTAAGAAAACACTGCATGATTATAGTCAGCGCGTAGATCTTCAGGAGCCCTATGCTCGCAATCACATTTTGCTCATGTTGCTGAAGCATGGTCACACCGGAGATTTCCCCTCTGAGTTTACGGATAAGCTTGGCATACGCTTTAACCGATCCCATTATTTTGTCATGATCATGGGCTGGGAAATGCATGCTTTTCCTATCGGTGATAACCCCGAGCAACCTACTGTCATACAGCTGATGAACGATGTGGAGCTGCCGGAGTTGTCTGCATATGCTTACGGCGTAGAGCTGCCACAGGCAGACCAATTGGCCCTTATCGTGGGATTCGATGCCGAAATCGGGCATGAAGTTAGCCTGAATACCCGTATGGAGCCTATCGTTGAAAAACTGCAATGGATGGTGACAGAACACACCGGGGTCGCGCCCGCAATCGGGATAGGCAATCGGTACACTTATCCGAAACAGCTGAATCAGTCCTACATCGAGGCCTCGACCGCTCTGGAAGCATCGATGCTGCATGGACAGGGCAGCAGTACATACTTTAACAACCTTTCCGGTTCCGGTGTACAGGATTCTTCCTTCTGGGTCCCTAAGGATGTATTGTTGAAGCTGGTTCAGAGCTTAAAACAAGGCAGCTATGATGTGGCAGTTCAGATGGTATCAACTGCGTTGAATACCCTGAAATCCGAAATGCCATCTGTACCGCTGTTGCGTTGCATCTGCTTTGATATTCTGAATACAATGCTCAAAACCGCTTCGGAGCTTGGAATCCATCATGTGGTTGATCAACTTCCAAGGATCACTTCCTACGACTCGTTGGAGGATTTGGAGAAAAAACTGACAGGCCTTGCCGCCGAAATCTGCGCCCATGTCGAGGCGAAGAGCGAGACGGAAGAAAGCTCTCTTATGGATGAAATCGTGGCTTATATCGATGCCAATTTCTCTGATTATGATCTCAGTTTAGGTACGATTTCATCGAAATTCACGATCTCTTCATCCTATTTCAGTCGTTCTTTCAAAGAAAAGATCGGCATGAACTTTACCCAATATATCTGGCAGAAACGGATGGATGAGGTCATTCGACTACTGCTTCATACTACCGATCCGTTAAAAGATATCATCACGCGTGTCGGTTACCTGGATACACCAAACTTCATCCGCAAATTCAAAAAAGAAACGGGTTATACCCCAGGGCAATACCGTAAAATGCACCGTCCCAACGGCTCCGCCGATTCCCCTGATGATGATGACGAGGAATGTATTGGATAAATGATGATATCGTCTAACATGTGCCAGATTCATTAGACCAAAATATCGCAAACAAGGGGCCGTCCTATACGTCATGAGCATGACGTATAGGACGGCCCCTTCGTATGTTTTTAGTCCGTAGACATAATCTGATTCGTCGCGGCCGGCGGCCTTATCCGATTTTCCCAGCCGGAAGATCCTTCAGCCCTTGATGCACTGCACCCAGCAAACGGTGAGTTGGATCACAGCCGTACTCCCAGAACATGATCCCGGCCAGACCTTGATCCTTTACGTAATCACATTTGCATTGGATCGATTCTTCATCGTCATAAGATATGAGGCTGGACCCATTAAACAAAAACGGTGCACAGGCTTCCTCATCCCAATAACGGATGTATCCATTCTTGTTGATGTACTTCGCTTCCAGCTCGGCAAATGACGGACCGTAGCCGCCTGTGCTACCAGCCATTTGATGGAGCCCGTGGTTTCGGTCAGGAACCTCATTCCAGATCCGGGAATAGAACGCAGCTCCGATCACAATTTTCTCCTTCGGGACACCAGCGCGAACAAACAGGTTCACGGAAGCATCCGTACTAATTCGAAACAGATCTCCTGTTGGCGTGTACAGATTCGTATGGTGTCCGGTCAGAACCTGAAAACCGCCGCGCATATCATAGGTCATCAACTGAACATAGTCCAGGTACTGCTGCACCTCAGCCATCTCTGTACCATCAACGTAGTATTGATCAGCCCCTGCCGCAATGGTGAGCAGATAATGACGGCTATCCTCGGCTCCCTTGGCATCCAGTGACTCCCGAATTGTCTTGAGTAGCAAGGTGAAATTCCGTTTATCATCAGGACTGGATGCGATACCAGCTTCACCATAACAAGGATACTCCCAGTCCAGATCAATCCCGTCAAAAGGGTATTCCTCCAACACCCGGACTGCCGATGCGGCCATGGTGTCCCTCCCCACTTGAGTTGAGGCGGCCTCTGAGAAACCGCCAGCGCTCCATCCGCCAACAGATAGCAGCACCATAAGATTCGGATGCTCCCGCTTGATGTTCCGGATCACATGGCCGTTTTTTAAATGCTCGGTGGTGATTGCATCATTTTTGACATGTCCGAAGGCTACGTTCAGATGTGTTAACTTCGACAGGTCTTCATGTGTCATATCGGGAAGAACCGAATCAACGGCATAACCCGCAGCAATATATTTCGTCACCCTCTTCACTCCGATCCGTTCGATGATTGAGATATCGCAGCAGCAATCTGCAAGGCTTCCTTCCCGGTACCAATCTTGTACCCGGAAGCCGAATAACGAACTTGATGCTGAGTATCCAGCACGAACAGATGTGGATAACCCGCTTCGTGAGTTGCAGGCTTCGAAATGAAGCCGGACAAGGAAGCATAACTGGAATCTCGTACAAAAACCGTGCGCACAGGAAGATTCGGATAACCAACAGGACTAAAGGCAGCGTTCCATTCCATATCTCCGATCATGAGCACGATTGGTATACCAAGCTTATCCAGCGGCTTTGCCAGCTCGCACAGTTCACGAATCAGATGTTTGGTCGGTTCCCGCTCCGGTTCAATCCAGGCAGCAATGGCACCTTCCGATCCCAGAAGTTCCTCCAGTTCTACCTCTGAACCATCCAGACGGGTCAGTATACTTCCTGGTGCCAGTTTACCCAGTACAGGAATCTCAACCTCAGTCTCGCGATAAGACAAGACAACCTCAGCGGTATCTCCGGCGTTCACGGTAAAGTAAACGAATCGTACTTTTGCCGTTCCATCTTTCAGACGAACGCCTGTCGTTAAACGATAAGCTCCTGCCTCAACCTCATATGGCTCACTATAGACACCCGTACTGCCATAAGGATAAATCAATGTCTTGTAGACGCCATCTTCCAGACGGGCAAACGTAAAGTTCTCGAAATAAGATGCTTCAGGTGTATCGTGTGGAGCTTTTATATCCCTATGAAGTTGGAGCATTCCCCAGCTTGTGCTCTTCAGAGTTTGAGGTGAGGTGAGACTAAACACTGCATCCTCCCAGCCTCTGTCACTTAGATACTGTGGTTTCTGTGCGCTGGGATGTAATCGGGCCGGAATACCCAAACTGCGACATACAGCCACAAACAAAATATCCAGTGACTGAGAGTCCCCCTTCTTCAGACTAAATGTCCCGATCGGATTCCCTTTACCTTTTAGATTAGAAAGATCTTCATAGTATTCGTATTCCTGTTCCAGCATTCGGGCAAGCGTCGCAGGATTTTCCCTAAACGTCACTACCTCCTCTGCCGAAAAGGCATTCTGGAATACACCTCGATAAGGGACCAGCAACTCATAGGAGATCCGCGGACATAGGATGTATCTCACGAACGTATCTTCCGCCCATGATCCTTGCTGCGAGAGTGCACCGATCAGATGATCGTCCAGCGTCTGACAAAAGGTATCAATTAAATCTTTTTCATTCATAGACTCGAGCAACCGGAGCGGCCACTCACCGTATGGATTGGAACGTTCCTCTAGAAAAGCTGCAATTTCCCGGCTGTTCCCCCGTGCCTTGCGGAGAACATCCCATACACGTACCGAGGGCAGTCCAACCTTTTTAGCCAGCGAGACAGCTTCCTCCTCACTCAGGAACGTGTCCTCATACTCGCTCCGGGTCTGCGCTCCTTCCTCCAGACGACGATTATGAATCTCAATTTTCTCTTCCGGTAATGCAACCATGACCTCTCCCTCCCTTTCCGGAGGAGGAACCATATCGAAATCTACAATCCCTGTGGGCTGCTCTGATGAGTCCAGCACTAGCTCTATAGCATTGTTTTCCTGAGCCTTGAATAGGATCTCACTCCACTTGCCGCCGCTGACCGCACGAATCAAAAGGTCACCACAGCCAGTCTTAAAGATCGCTTCCCCTTGTGCATCCGTCCTAATCTCGGCAATCGGATAGAATTCAGCCGTATTGTACAGCTCAAAACGGACACTCGCGCCGGGTACGGGCTCTCCCTGTCCATTTTTCACCTTCACATAGATGTTACGTGTGGGCGCATAGTTCTCAAGTAAATTAATTTCCGTAAATCCCTTCTCGGAGAGCGTAATATCCTCCGGTCCGGGATAGTCGGCATAGATCCTCGTATTAATCAGCATGGCCCTGCGGGCTGGCGGGCTGAACCACCCTTGGTTCAGACGGGCTTCCGGCTCGCATGCCCCGATGTAATACCATTGACCATTTGCCCAGGCTTCTACCCAAGCATGGTTACTGTCACAGTGAGCCCAGCGTGGTGTGTAGACCTGACGGGCAGGTATACCGATACTGCGAAGAGCGGCCACCGCCAGCGTGGATTCTTCGCCGCATCGACCACGAGCATTCCGGATCATCGTCAGCGGTGATATCGTGCGCAAATCGCTGCCAATATAGGTCGCTTTCTCATGACACCAGTAATTGGTCTCCAGAATGGCATCCGCCATGGATAACTTCGCTGTCCGCTCGGCTAATTCGTCATATATCAAACCGCGGAAATCTTCAATATTTTCCGTATTTATGCGATAGGGCAGTACAAAATGAAGGAACAGATGATCAGGAACACATTCCCCCCAAGGTACACGTTTGCGGGTGTCCAAAGCCTGGCGCACATGGCTCAAGAACAAGTCCCCGTTATAATCAGCCATGTCGTTTACCGGCATATAGGCATAGACATACTTCAATGCCCATGTCTCTTCTTGTGTTAGCTCCTGCTGAAAAATATGAAACAATTCCGATTTGCGGGTCTCTGCAAAACGTACCTTCTCCTGGAACTTCTGCTCAATCCTCTCCAATGACTGTGCATCAAGGGAAAATACCAAGGTTTGGCTGGTCATTGCGTTCTCACTCCTTCCACAGCTTTCCGTCTTCCCGAATACAGATCAAGGCCGTTCCGTCCGAAGACGGCGCAGTAATCTGGAACTGGCTGCGAGTCGTTTCAATAACAGGCTCACAGTTCCACGATTCCTCACCCATAAGCAACTTCATATCTTGGGTAAATTCACCATGCTTTTCATAATAATTACGTTCACGGTAATAAAGCTTGCGAAGCTCCCATTTGATTCGTTCGTCTTCCGGCAACTCAAATGACTGATCCGTTCCGTCATCCGAGAATACAACATAACCCCACAACTCTGGATAATGCATGTTGATGATGCCCATAGGTGACCACACCCAGTTGTCCTCCGGATAAGGGGTGCCCGTATCCGGATTCAGCACTTTGCGGTACTCATCGCCCTGTACCTCGGTCTGCCACTCCACACGCGAGAAGTTGACACGCCAGAACTCACCCGGCGCAGGTGGACGGTTTCCCTCGGCGCATTCCTTTAGACTGGTCCAGGGAATCGCAACTTCCACGCTCCATTTCCGGTTCTCTGCACCAGGTCTGTTCAGTTCCCCATCGATATATACAGCCGTCTTGAGACCACTGATATCCCAACCGTTAACCGGAGGCCCACCATCCCGATAAGGCTTCACTAACAACAGGTCCCATACCGTATTGAGCGCATTGATCTCGAACTCATAATATTGATGGGAATCCCCGTCGGGGTCGATAAAAATCTCGAAGTCATTGTCATAAAAAATAACGGAATCACGTTCAGTCAGGGTAGCCCATATCTGATCTTCAATCAGCTCGGCAGCAAAATAGAAATAGTCGTCATCCCACAGCATTTTTACCCGTGTCTGTTTCCCAGGCTTCGGACGAAGATCACCTTCGATATCAACGAAATCCTCCGTCCAATGAGCCGCATTCCAAAATCCCTTATCCACACGACCGTCTAACACCAACGGTTCCTGCGCACGCTTGCATATATAATGTTTGGGAGCATACTCAATCCTGGGTTCTGGCACTCCACTTCTGTTCATGTCACTCTCTCCAATTCGTAAGGGAGGGCATGCATCTACCAGCACACGCCCTCCCCGTAATGGTTAGTTATGGGTGACAACGGCTCCAGAGCCGCCGTACATTTCCAGCTCCTCATCAAATTCGAGCTTAAGAACGGTCACCTGTTCATGCGTGTCCTCCGGGGTCATCTTGATCCACGTTGTCCCCGGGATATTGAACCAAGGCACGCCCCCATGAATCTCATGATGAAGCTCTTTGCCCGAATGCAGCACGGTAATTTTCTTGATCGGATTACAGAGACCCTTGATGCACACATTCTCTTTTGGATCGTCATACACAAACAGGTACAGCGTCTTTCGATCCTCGGATACGGTGCTTCCCCCCAGATAATAGCGAGGCATAATGCCTTCACCCGTGCCAAAGACGGCCTCTTCATGGGTTCGGATCCAAGCTCCCAGTCCAAGCAGAATATCCTCCTGCCTCTGATCGATGGTGCCATCTTCACGCGGACCGATATCCAGCAACATATTACCGCCCATCGAAATGCAGTCGCAGAACATTCGAATGATCTGAATTAACGATTTGTATTTATGATCTGTTGGCACATAACCCCAAGATGTGTTGATCGTGGTGCAGAATTCCCAGGGTCCCTCCGGTCTTGTAATCGGAATGCCCTGCTCAGGCGTTTTGTAATCCCCATAACCTTGAAGGCGGGAGTTGATGATGATATCCGGGTTAAAGGATTGCAGGTAATGCTTGAACTCCGGCAGATTCCACTGTTGGGCGCTCCGTTCCCAGTCCCCATCAAACCACAGCAGATCCACCTTTCCGTAATTTGTTAAAATCTCTCCCAGTTGATGGTTATTGAATCGCAGGAACTTCTGCCACTTTTCCTGATCCTGAACGCCGTCCACAGGACTTGAATGCCGGTTGACACTGCTGAGATCCTCCGGTACTTTCCCACCTTCATACACGCTAGGATAATCCGGGTGTGACCAATCAATGAGCGAGTAATACATCCCCAGATGAATGCCCTTTTCCCGAATCGCTTCCGCATATTCCTTCACAATGTCACGATTCGCTGGTGTCTGTTTGACAACATTGAGATCGCTATATTGCGTATCCCATAACGCAACGCCATCATGATGCTTCGTTGTTAACACGGCATACCGGGCACCAGACTTCTCAATCAAGTCCGCCCACTTCTCCGCATTGAATTTCGATGCCGTAAAACCATCCAACTGTTTCATATATTCTTCATAGGATATCCTGCCATTATAGAAGGACCAGGATTCCGCAACCCCGTCCACCGCATAGATGCCATAGTGGATGAATATCCCCAGTTTGGCTTCTTCAAACCATTTCTGCATAACGCGCCACACCTCCCCCGAGAATTAGGCTCTTTTATTGCCCCGAATTCCAGCGGTCATATGCCCCCTGATATAGTTCGATGATACGGTCACTGCCCATTTTCTTCATCTGTGCGATGTACTTATCCCAGTTCTCAAGTGGTTCCTGGCCGGTCACAAACTTCGCTTCCATCTGTTTAACGTACGTATCCAGGTCAGACAATAGAGCGGTTGCTTCGTTTTGCTCTTCATTTGTCAAATAAACGTTAGGAAATGGTGCTTTTCCGATAGGTACCAACTTCTCTTGATTCTGCTGGTCAATCCACTCATCAAATTCGGTGCGAAGACCCTTCGCTACATCCGGATCATTAATACCCGGTGTCAGGATACCAAAGTTCGGTGTGATTTTACCGCGGTATTCCTCACGATCCCCGCCGCCAGGAACGGGGAGCCACTCTTTCACATGATTTTCCTTGTCTTTGAATTTCCACAGCACACCTTCCGGACCTTGATTGAACAGTGTCGCACCTTCATAGCTGTATAAGTAATCGATCCATCGCATCGTCGCCTCGGGTGACGGGTTGCTGCTTGTAATAGCAAAGGTACCGCGAGCCGACATGCCCGGATGCTTGCCGTATACCGGAGAGTCTGCCACCTCGCTCTTCACGGGTGTCATCAGCGGATGATCCGTGCCAGGTTCACCACCGAGCGTGAAGTATGGATGGTAATCGTTGAACAGTGCAAGTTTGTTGCTTTCACCTTTAGCTTTTTTCTGATCACCTGTTTGAGAAAAGGTCTCATGATCCAGCAAGTCTTCTTTCCACAAGCGGTTCATGAATGTCAGATAACCTTTGTAACCTTCTTCTTGATAAGGATAGTGAACTTTACCGTCCTTATCGGAATAGATGCCTTCGTTGTACATTCCCCAGAAGCCGAAGAAAAACATGCGAAGATCATCCAGTTTTACAGAAGTAAGCGGAATTTCATCTTGCTGGCCATTGCCATTGGGATCTTCTTCTTTTACACGCTTGAGATACGTATACAATTCTTCCGTAGTCTTGGGCTCTTCTACGTTAAGTGCCTTCAAGAATTCCCCGTTGTACCACATTGGGCCTCTATACCACACGGCAGCTTTATCAATGAATGGGAGTGCATACATATGCCCATCAGGTGTTGTAAATGATTTACGGACATCCGGGTTCTCATCGAGAATCTTTTTGATATTGGGTGCGTAACCTTCGTCAATGTATTTTTCCAACGGAATCAGGATGCCCTGGCTGCCATAAGTCACCTGCTCGGCTGGCTTGAGGTCCGCAGCATAGAACATATCTGGCAAGTCCCCGCTGGCGAAAACCAGATTCTTCTTCGTTTCAAAGCTGTCGATTGGTGAGAGCTGGTATTCCAGCTTGATGCCCGACAGTTTCTCCATTTCTTGCAGCACAGGCATGGTGCTCCAATCGGCTACGCCCGCATCCTGGGACATGACCTTTAACGTTAGTGTTTTGTCTACAATGGGGAACCCTTCTTTTTTGACCCCCTCTACTTTGGAGGTCTTGCTTCCGTCCTCATTGGTTGAACCACAAGCTGCAAGCAATGTTGCGAATAAGGTGAGACAGAGTGTAATGGATGAAGCCTTGCGAAGCTTTTTCATAACAACAACTCCCCTTGTTTAATGTGGTATATGGATTAAGATCATCCCTTAACGGAACCGATCATAACACCCTGTACAAAGTAACGCTGGAGGAATGGATACACCGCAATGACCGGTAGGGTGGCAACAATAATGACAGCATATTTGACCAGTGCAGCGATCTCCGCTTTGGTATTCATCGCTGTTGCTGAAGAGGTATCGATAGCGCCTCCCCCTTGAGCCGCCATTTCTTGAAGCACCAGAATCTGGCGCAGAAAGAGCTGCAGTGGGTACTTGGAAGAATCATTCAGATAGATCATGGCACTAAAATAGCTGTTCCAGTGTCCGACTCCATAGAAGAGCGCCATCACTGCAATGATTGGCATCGAAAGCGGGAGCACAATCTTGATGAACAACCGGGTGTTGGTACACCCATCAATATGCGCCGCTTCCTGTAACTCCTTGGGAATGGTCGATTGGAAGAACGTCCGGCATACGATAATATTCCAGATGGATGCAGCTCCAGGCAGAATAAGTGCCCACATGCTGTTCACCATACCAAGATCCTTAACGAGCAGGTAACTTGGGACAAGCCCTCCGCCGAAGAACATCGTTACCATAAACATCGCCATGAAGAATCCACGTCCCACAAAGTCCGAGCGGCTGAGCGCATAGGCTGCGGGTAGTGTAACAATCAGGTTAACGATGGTGCCTACAACGGTATAGATGATCGTGTTTTTGTACCCAATCCAGATGTTGGTGTTCTCAAACACCCGGGCGTAACCTTCAAACGTAATGCCTTTGGGTAGCAGCCACATCTCACCGGAGGCTACATATTTGGGATCACTGATTGAAGCACTGATGATGTATAACAGCGGATACAGCACAATGACGAGCGCTACCGTCAGATAGATGTAATTGCACAATAAAAACAATTTATCACTTCTGCTTTCCTTCACAGCGGATGACATGTGTATTCCCTCCTTTTACCACAGGCTGTTTTCACTGGTGCGGCGTGCAATCTGATTCACGGTAATAAGCAGAATCGCATTCACTACGGAGTTGAACAATCCCACCGCCGTAGAGAAACTGTACTGCGCATCGACCAGACCGGATCGATAGACAAATGTTGAGATGACATCGGACGAGCCCATGTTCAGCGGATTTTGCAGCAACAGGATTTTCTCGAATCCGACGCCCAGAATACTGCCCATATTCAGAATTAACAAGATGGTGATTGTAGGGATGATCGCTGGAATGTTAATATGCAAAATCCGTTTGAACCGGCTCGCACCATCCACCACAGCCGCTTCATGCAGTTGCGGGTCCACACCCGATAGAGCGGCAAGGTATATAATGGTGCCCCAGCCTGCACTTTGCCAGACTCCTGACAGTACATACACTGTCTTGAACCACGCAGGGTCCGTCAGGAATTGAGGTGACTGAAATCCAAGGGCCTGTACCAAATTGACAATCATGCCTGACGAGGGTGATAAAAAGGTAATGATCATCCCCGACATAACGACGACCGAAATAAAATGAGGTGCATACGTGACGGTCTGTACGGTACGTTTGAAAAAGGAGTCCTTTACTTCATTGAACGCTAACGCAAGAATGATTGGCAGCGGAAAACCTATGGCCAACTCATACAAGCTGATGCTAAGAGTATTCCATAGTAAATCCCAGAAATAATACGAATTGAAGAAACGGATGAAATGATCGAATCCGACCCATGGGCTTCCTGTGACACCAAGCGTTGGGATAAAGTTTTTAAATGCGATTTGTATGCCGTACATCGGACCGTAATGGAATATCAGAAAGTATAGAAAGGCTGGCGCGATAAACAGATACAACTCCCAGTTTCGAATCATCCTTCTCCATAATTTATTTTTCTTGCTGTTCGGAATCGTGTTTACCGCTAAGTTTTGCGTCAAGGGAGACTCCCCGTTTAGCTGCATCAGTTGTTTCCTCCTTTTATAATGAAAATCCGGCCGTTTGTGAGGAAGAGCCCAGCACACCTGTTTAAATATAAGGAAGGATTTCCGAACCGTTTCCATGACGAGCAGCTCTGTTCCCCTTCCTATTTGGTAACGCTTACATACTGAGTTTATGGATCATTCTCTAATTCGTAAATATGCCATTTCCATCTTCACTCTTAAAATCACGGAATATACTGTTACAACGGGGGTTTACACTTTTGTTATCAGCTTGTCATTGTCATTTTGGGGAAGTAAAACATGTAGAATTTTACCTTTTTCCCTCCTTTAGATGTCATTTGGAGTTGTATCCTACGAACTTGGAAAGATGTTGGATCTAAACGGAGGTTAGAAAACAGGCCTTAAAGTCAAAACCCACATACTTACCTGACCAGGGTGTTCATGTCTAAACGCATCACACTCCAGGGAAAGCCACTTAAATGTTAAATCGAAGTGTCATATTACCTTCCATATACCTATCTCATATTACAAACCTGTAATTGCTTGCCCTTATTCTATAATTCTCCTCCCTCTTTCGTATATATGTTGTTTTTATCTTTGCATATAGGATACATAAATGCCTGTAAACACTGGGGATATCGAGTCGTATATGTAGATTTTGCACAAGGCTTGTAAACTGGGTCCTGTGATTTTTTTTGGAAAAATGCCATAATGTAAGCCGCTACGATAACACAAATCTAGCTATATAACCTTAACAAATACCCATTATATATTTCATAGATTAGAGATTTATGTTAATAAACTTAACACAAATGATTTATAAAACTTCATAAAGTGTAATTTAAATTATCATACAAAAGAAAAGTTGTCATGTAACCCGACTGAGATGAATTCACTTCAACTCAAATGAAAAACCCACCCTCCATACATATATGGAAGGTGGGTTTGAGGATACATATCCGTTTAATTAGCGTTTAGTTTGTATGGTTTGCAGTGAATTTACTTACCAGAAGGTTGAGCTTCTGCCGTATATCCCGTTGGGATATCTGTTTCTGCAGTTACATTTGTGATAACCATCGGATACATCATGTCTGGATCAGGTTGAATAATGGAATAGAGCACGATAGCGCGTCCATCCTTCTCCAATTTCACATCATCAATCTTCAATCCATAACCAGGGTGCGGCATTTCAGCACTGAGTTTAACTTTGATTGTTTTGTCATCTACCTTCGTCGTTGTCACTTCAGGTACGATCGCTTGCTGGCCTTCACCAGGGGTGGTTGGAGCTGGCTCTGCTGAGCCGCCATTGCCGTGTTTATCCACAAACTCAAGTGCATTGAAGATCATGCTTGCAGCCTCCATACGGGTAAGCGACTGATCTGGACGGAAATTCCCGTCCTTATCCAGTTCAATGATGTTCATGTTCAGCAGGTTCTGGACTGCAGATATGGCGTCCTTACCGATTTTATTTTCGTCCTTAACAAGATTATACTTCATGGTGACCGGATAATTCCCGGTTGTGTTAATCCCTTCATGTAACAAAATGACAAACAGTTCACGCGTCATCTTGCCCTGCGGGTTCACTTCAACCGGAATGGACAGGCCATTCTGAGTAGCGGCCTGCACCGCATCGGCATACCAAGTGTCCGGACTGATTTTATTCTGAGCGGATGCTTCCGCAAATTCATTTTTCAGACCAAATGCATTCACAATCAGTTGAACACCCTGAGGCTCGGACAATGCAAGATCTGGACGGAACAGATCCGCTGTTACTCCGTTAACAATACCTTTTGATTTCAATGAATCCACAACCGACTTCTGCCCTTCATCCTTCACATCTGTGAAAGCAAATACCGATGCACCTCCTGCTGTCAAAGAAACGCAGAGCGCTAGTGTTGCGGCCAATCCTTTTTTATGTTTCATTTCCTGGCACCTCCATATGTTTAGTAAAGCCTATTTGTTACCTCTTCATTCCTACAGACGGGGTATCCCTAGAAAATGTTTCAGTAATTTCGACATCTGGTGAATACAACACGAGAACACGGCATAGAACTCTTCTCCAACGCCGATAATCTAAATCACCTGCTTTTTGGTAAGTGGCTTCGTTGACATCCCATCGGATTAGCGCAAAAATAAGAATAGAGAAATCCATCGGATGACGGATAAACAACGAACCAGATCGCATACAGTAAGAGGGCACGACGCGCTAAGAACAGGTGTCGGCCCTTTTCTTGACTCCACCTGCTGAACTGACTTCACCTATAACAAAAGGAGAACAACGCTTATGTCCAAGAAAGGATTACTTCGCGGTTATGTTGTGTCGAACTGGCCTGTTTATCTGGTTGCTGTTCTTCTGATTATTGCCTCCAATGTCGGGCAAGCATCCTTGCCCCGCATACTCGGCAGCTTCACGGATCAGTTGATGCAGAACACGCTTCAGATGCAGACGGTCGTAAGGTACAGCCTGTCCCTTCTGGCTATTGCCATCGGGTATAATCTGCTGTTCGGTACCGGGCAATTCATGATTATGAAGCTCGGTCGACGCTTCGAATTCATGACACGTGAGCGTATATTCAGTAAGTTTTCCGAACTTAGCGAACATTATTTCTCCAAACAGGGTAACGGAAAGCTGCTCAGTTATGTCATGAATGACGTTACTTCCGTACGTGAAGCGATATCCAATGGCGTGACGCTCATGACCAATGCCACCTTCCTGCTGTTGTCCTGCATTGTCATGATGCTGCTTAGCGGGATTCCGTTGACGCTCATTCTAATTAGTGTTGTTCCTTTGCTGGCGATTCCATTTCTGGTCGTGTTTTTTGGTCCGCGGATTCGCAAGCGCTCTCGCGACGTGCAGGAAGCTCTTGCAACCATGACGGAATCGGCAGAAGAGCAGCTGGGTGGCATTCGCGTAACCAAGACGTTTGCCATCGAAGACAGTGCTCGTGCACGCTTTGGAACCACCGTCGATGAGATCAAGAGCAAACAGCTTCGACTCGTTCGTCTGTCTTCGTTGTTTCAAGCCTTGCTCCCGCTGCTGGGAGCCATCTCATTGGTCGTTTCTCTGCTTGTCGGAGGTATTATGACCATGCAGAATTCTATTACACTCGGGAGTTTTGTCGCCTTAACCTTATATCTGCGCATTATTATGGGACCGCTTCAACAGATCGGCAATGTTATTAATACCGTTCAGCGTTCAGGCGCATCACTGGAGCGGGTGAATGACCTGCTCAGCGAAGTAGCGGATGTACGTGAACTTCCTGAAGCCACAGCGCTCCAAACCGTACAAGACATCACGATGGAGAATCTAACCTTCTCCTACCCTGGCAGTTCATCTCCTGCTCTCCAAAACATTCAACTCAATATCCGTGCCGGGCGAACGGTCGGTATTGTAGGCAAGACCGGCTCAGGTAAAAGTACCCTCGTTAAGCTATTGCTGCGTACATATGAACCACCTGAAGGAACGATTCGCATCAATGGTACCGATATTCGGCAGCTTTCGCTGGAAAGTCTAAGATCGCGCATCGCCTATGTCCCTCAGGATGGATTCCTGTTTAGTACCACCATCCGGGATAACATCGCATTCAGCGACCGGGAAGTATCGCTGGATACCGTGGAACATAGTGCACGGCAAGCCATGATCTATGACAATATTGTCCGTTTTCCCGATCGCTTTGATACACTGCTTGGCGAACGTGGACTCACCCTGTCTGGTGGACAGCGTCAGCGAACCAGCCTGGCAAGAGGACTGATCAAACAAGCACAGTTACTTATTCTGGATGACAGTATGAGCGCGGTTGATGCCGTCACCGAGAGTGGTATTCTGCGCAGTTTGCGCGAAATCGGCAAGGGCAAGACCACATTGATTATCTCTCATCGCATCAGCGCGGTCCGTCATGCGGACGATATTATCGTTCTGGATGAAGGGCGAGTCGCTGAGCAGGGAACACATGCGCAGTTGATGGCTGCCAAGGGGTTATATGCGGCCACCTACCGTTTGCAGGAGGAGGGATTACATCATGTCTAACGCTAACGCTGAACTTCGCCCAGACGCAGAGGCCGATCAGAGTAAACGAACTTCATTTAAGGCGATGATGGCATACGCCAAACCTCATAAATGGGCTTTTGCGGGTATCTTCTTCTGTTCACTTCTTGGCATATCGGCAGATCTGCTGCAACCCTATCTGGTGAAGATCGCCATCGATGATCATCTGGCCGTGGGCCAGACCAGTGTGGGCTTTCTCGTTCAGCTCGCAGCCATCTTTCTTGGGCTGGCTGTCATCAGTTTTATTTTTACCTATATCCAGAATAATCTGTTGCAGCATGTGGGACAGAACATTGTATCCCGGATCCGAAAGGACCTGTTCAAGCATATCTCCAAAATGTCCATGTCCTTCTTTGACCGTTTTCATATCGGCAGTCTGGTCACAAACGTATCCAGTGATACGGAGACCATCAGCAGCTTTTTCACTCAAGTACTGCTCAGTCTGATTCGGGATGGTATGATGCTGGTGCTCATTATCGTCTTTATGTTCCAACTTGATCCTGTGCTGGCGACATACTCCCTGATCGTTCTGCCTGTCATTGCGGTGGTTGCGGTATTATTCCGTAGTCGACTGCGGAAAGCTTATCAAAATGCTCGTACCCGGCTTTCCCGTCTGATCGCATTTACGGCGGAGAACTTGTCCGGCATGTTCCTGATTCAAGCTTTTCACCAGGAGGAAGAACAGAAGAAACGTTTCTCGGAACAGAATGCGCTCCATCTAAAAGCCAACATTGCGCAAGCTCGTTCCAATGTCATATTCAACCGGACGTTTGATATCCTGGGCAATGCGGCACTGGTCATGATGGTCTGGCTTGGAGGTCGCGCCGTACTGGGTGAGTCCCTGCAAGTCGGGGTATTATATGCGTTTATCAGCTATATCCGTCAGTTCTTTCAACCAATTAACCAGATTACGATGCAATGGAATACATTCCAGTCCACCACCGTATCAATGGATCGCATCTGGAACATTCTGAATACACGGCCTGAAGTTGCCGATCCCAAACCCGTGATGGCCTCCTCGCTGGAACCACAAAATGTGATGGGCCAGATTGATTTTAATAATGTGTCCTTTGGTTATCGGGCTGACCGGCCCTTGATCCAACAGATGAACCTGCACATCTATCCGGGTGAAATGGTAGGTATTGTAGGCACAACAGGCGCTGGCAAAAGCACACTGATCTCCCTGCTCAATCGCTTCTATGATGTAGACAAGGGTAGTATCGAGATTGATGGTACTGATATCCGGCATCTGCCGCAGGCTAAGCTTCATCGGATCGTGGGTCTGATTCAACAGGAACCTTTCCTGTTCTCCGGTTCCATTATTGATAATGTGAGGATGTTTCGTGAGGATATTACGCGAGAGCAGGCGATTGAGGCCTGCCGGTTTGTCGGAGCACATGCGATGATTTCACGTTTGCCTCACGGATATGATACACATCTATCCGAACGCGGAAGCGGACTATCCGCTGGGGAACGGCAGTTGATTTCATTTGCCCGGATTGTGGTGTTCCAGCCCCGAGTGCTCATCCTGGATGAGGCAACCGCCAATCTGGACTCACACACGGAACAGCTTGTGCAGCAGGCACTGGAATCGGTATCCCAGGGACGCACCACCATTGTCATTGCTCATCGTCTGTCCACGGTGATGCATGCCGATCGAATTCTGGTGATGGAAAATGGTGAGATTGTGGAGGAAGGACCGCACCAGGAACTAATCGCAGCCAAAGGTGTATATGCAGACTTGTACACCCATGCGCGTGATGCAGGTAAAAATTCAGCTATATCAGGGTAATGAACCTGAGTTATAGTAAATACAGAACGTTGAACATGCCGCTCTGCTTATGCAGGCGGCACGTTTGGCATATCGATCAGCATTGTTAATCAGGAGGAACATCTATGCAACAACCCGAAACACCCAAGCGTGACCATCAGCAGATTCGTTACCAACGCAGCACAGCTCTATGGAAGGGAAGTCTATGCTTCCTGTTCCTTCTCTTGTGCGTGAGCTTATTATGGATCATCGTGGACGGACAAGCCGAAAGACTGGAGACCATATACTATTCCATTGCAGCCGTGCTGGGTATGTGGTTGATCGGACCGCTATTCTTCATGTTTGTGTCACGACTAACCAGAACCCCTGCCGTGTTGTTATCCTGGGATGATGATGCGTTGAGCACGGGCAAACGGAAGATTCCATGGAGCAAGATTCGCAAAGTCGAACTTGCCTCACCTGCCCGCAGCAAGTGGCTCCTGTCCGCTTCTCCCATGTTTGTCCTGTACTTGAAGGACGGCACACGGTCTCATATTCAGACAGATCATCTGCTGAGCAAAAAAGAGCTGAACCAGGCTGCGACTTTGCTTCAGGAGACTTTGCAGGAACAGCAGCAAGCTCTTTGAGTACCGGGATGGATGAGAACAAGCTCCCCACACATCACTGTGATTTCTCTACACCTATGGACAGGCTGACTTTGTAATTGCCGTAAGGCAACAACGCTTCAAGCAGTTGGCCAAGCTGCTCTGTGGTGCCAGTCTGCACTCTCATCAGATAACAGCCTTCTCCACTGACGCGATGGACTTCAACGATGTCCTCACGTTCAGCAATGAATGTACGAAAGGCGGCATGTCTGTCGCCGGAGTTCAAGAAAACTGTGACAAAGGCCAGTAAGTCGAGGCCAAGGCGTTCCGGGTTCCATTTTACCGTGTACCCTTCGATTACACCCAGATCTTGCAACTTACGCACCCTTGCACCAACAGCCTGCCCTGTAAGATGCACCTCTTCACCAATTTCTTTATGAGAACGCTTGGCATCCCGGATCAGGATCTGCAGAATGCGTATATCTGTGTGATCTATCGTTTCATTCATTAGCTTCAGCAATCCTTTCACCGTGAAATTAGCGTGGCCTAATTCCATTCATCATGTTATGTACGACGTCAAACGGGTTGTATACCATATAGGGTAATACTATTAAACAACTCGAAGGAGTGCAAATATAATGAAAATTCAATTGATTCGCAATGCTACACTGTGGCTGGAATACGGAGGGCTGAACATTCTCGTTGATCCGATGCTGATGGACGCCGAAGTCATGCCTGGGTTCCCGAACACACCCAATGAGTTACGTAATCCAAGAGTGAGCTTGCCCGAAACCGAAACGGATTATCTGAATCCGGATCTGTTGATTGTGACACACACCCATGTGGATCACTGGGATGAAGTAGCGGCGAAACAACTTGGCAAAGACATTCCCCTGATCTGCCAGCCTGGGGATGAGAATGTATTTCTAGGTGCCGGATTCACGAATGTAACAGCTGTAGATGAAAAACATGAGCATCACTCTATCCGATTCGCCCGTACATCCGGGCATCATGGCACAGGTGAGATCGGTGAACGTATGGGCAAGGTGTCCGGCTTCGTATTTGAAGCAGATGGAGAACCTGTCACCTATATTGCGGGGGATACGATCTGGTGTGAAGAACCCGCCGAGGCTATTCGCCAATATAGCCCTGAAGTCATTGTCCTAAACGCCGGAGGAGCTCGCTTCGTAGAGGGTGATCCCATTACAATGGACGGGCCAGACGTTGCAGCCGTGAAGCGCCATGCACCATCCGCTCATGTCATCGCAGTGCACATGGATGCGATTAACCATTGTGTGATGTCTCGTAGGGATCTTGCGACTTATCTGGCATCCGAGCAGTTGGACGGTCAGGTGCTCATTCCACGTGATGGCGAAAGTTTTGAGTTTAAAGCGTAAGTGAGACCGTAGCACGTGACGAAAAAAAGCTGGATGCGATGAACTCGCACCCAGCTTTTTTGATTGAAGGAACACGCTGAACCGCTGGCTTCCTTCTCGAGCATCATGTCTGCCATTGCGCTCTCACGTGTCCAGTGCCTTTATGCTATCCCTTACTGGACTTTCAGACGGATTACGTTCCATGATGCTTTTGCCAAGCTCGCCGTAATCAGAGTCTCGGATACAACTGCACCCCCGTGATTATGAGGAGCAACACGGTTTGGTTGTGCTGCCGTATTCGATGCTTTGAGATCATCACTTTCCAGCACGATATGCTCGATCACGGTACACTTCCCGAAGCTGCGCAGGTCCACTTCGAGCGGAAGGGATTCTTCCAGATGACGGTTGACTGCAAATACAGTCACTTCACCCTGCTCTTCGTTATGAACCGCAATAGCTTCCAGATAAGGAACATCTGTGATTTGTTTAGTATCGTATTTTGGAGACTGAATCAATGGCACCAATGCTGTTCCACGTCCGAAGAGAGACGTATGCATGAATGGATAGAAGATCGTCTGTCTCCATGAACCACCGCCCGTATCTGTCATGATCGGCGCAATTACGTTAACGAGTTGTGCCAGACAAGCCATTTTAACCCGATCCGCATGTTTGAGCATACTGATCAACATACATCCAACAAGCAGTGCATCCTCATGGTTATAGATATCCTCCAGCTGTGGCGGAGCAATCTGCCAAGGGTCCATCTTCGAATCATTTTCATTGGAGTGATACCATACATTCCACTCATCAAAGGACAGATACATCGTCTTTTTGCTGCGTTTCTTCGCTTTGATATAATCACAGGTCGCCTTCACGGTATCGATAAAACGATCCATTTCAAGCGAGCGTGCCAGGAACGTTGGCGTATCTTGCTCTTGATTGCCGTAGTATTGATGCAAGGACAGATACTCCACGTGATCATACGTATGATCCAGCACCGTTGCTTCCCATTCCGGGAACGATGGCATATTCAGATTCGAACTTCCGCAGGCTACCAGCTCAATCGTCGGGTCCGTCCACTTCATGACTTTTGCCGCTTCAACAGCTAACCGTCCATACTCATCTGCCGTTTTGTGACCAATCTGCCAAGGACCATCCATCTCGTTGCCCAGACACCATGTTTTGATCGCATGTGGCTGCTTGTATCCATGCTTGATGCGAAGATCACTATAATACGAACCTTCCGGATGGTTGCTGTACTCCACAATGTTTCGAGCTGCATCCGTACCCCGTGTTCCCAGATTGACCGCCATCATCACTTCAGAATTAGCCTGTTTTGCCCAGTCCACGAATTCGTTGAAGCCAAATTCATTGGTCTCAATCGTTCTCCAGGCCAGTTCCAGTCTGCGTTTGCGTTCTGACACAGGTCCAACCGAATCTTCCCAATTGTAACCGGATACAAAATTACCTCCAGGATAACGTACAATCGGTACATTCAACTCCTTGACCATCTCCAGCACATCCGTGCGGAAACCCTGTTCGTTCGCTGATGGATGCCCCGGCTCGTAAATCCCGCCATATACGGCACGTCCCAGATGCTCAATAAATGATCCGTACAAGCGCTTATCCACTACACCAATAGTAAAATCTTTATCTACCGTCATTTTTGCTTTTTCCATAATGAATTTCAACTCCCTAAGATTAATATAAAAATTAATTGATATTCTATGGATCAACGTTCATATTTATATTAAAATCGATTATAGCCTTAATTTCAACCTGAATTTTGCAAAATGTTATTCTTTTTACTGAATTTATGTTTAACTTAATTCTATACAGATATAATGGAGGAACAATTGTGATTAGAGCTAATACCGATGCCGAATGGCTACCCCTATATGAAGCACTTGCCAGTGAAGTCCGTCTACAGATCATCCGCCTTGTTGCAGAGACTCCGATGAATGTGAAAGACCTTGCTGCTTCACTGGGTCTGAGCAGTGCCATCGTGACCATGCATGTCCGCAAACTTCAGGATGTGGGCATTATTCAGTCCAAAATGATACGCAAAGACGGCGGCACACATAAAATGAACAGCCTTGCTGTAGACTGGATTGGCATCTCCATGCCGCAGGAAAGTGGCACAGCCCGCAAGCTGCACGAGGTTTCCGTCCCTGTGGGACACTACACTCACTTTGACGTCTATCCGACATGTGGTCTGGCTACGTCCAATCATGTTATCGGACAGTATGATGATCCTCGTTATTTTCTCGACCCTGAGCGGATGCATGCCCATATTCTGTGGTTTGGCCGTGGATTTGTGGAGTACAAAATTCCAAACTATATCTTATCCGGACAGCAGATCAATGCGATTGAATTGTCCCTCGAGATCGGATCAGAAGCCCCTTCGGTGAATCCGAATTGGCCCTCGGATATTACATTCATGCTTAATGGCATCCGATTAGGGGAATGGACAAGCCCTGGAGATTCAGGCAATGGACGTGGCATGTTCACCCCGGAATGGTGGAGTGACAGTGTCAATCAATATGGCATGCTCAAGGTACTGCGAATTACCAATGAGGGTACGTTTATTGATGGACAACATCTATCCGACATTACACTCGCAGATATCCCGGTCGAACGCAACCAATGGACCCTTCGTCTTTCGGTCGAGGAAGATGCTCAGCATGTAGGCGGGCTTACCTTATATGGTGAGGGATTCGGTAACTACAATCAGGATATCCTGTTCCGACTGTACTATCACGATTGAGTTTTTCAAAATAATAAATAACACAAAAACACCTCCCACTCGCCTGTCAAAGGCAGAATGGAAGGTGTTTTGTATGCATATAAATATGCGCGGATTATCTAAGAAGGTTCTTGTTCTAACCTACAGCGCACTGCCACCAAACAGGAAGCGATACTCCCAGTGTTTGCCGGAGATATCACTAGTGGTTACACCACCGCCAGCGTTGGAATAGGTGTGTAATACTTTTCCGTCACCCAGGTAAATCCCTGTGTGCGTAATGGTTGCGCTAGATTTATTCACACCCGAATACGATGATGCAGAGCTGCCTTTATACGACATGAAATACATCAGATCACCGCGTTTCAGGTTTTTCCAGTTCGTCTGAACTGTACCCTTGGCTTTTACATAGGCTCCCTGTTTGCGAGAATCCGCTGGAAGCTTGATGCCAAGTGCATCGATGAAGGCCTGGCGTACAAAGCTGGAACAGTCAAAAGTAGCTGTGCTGTTACGACTGGCTCCGAACTCATAAGGTGTTCCCAAATATTTCATTCCCGCCGCAATCACTTTTTCTACAGATGCATTACTGGTCACCGATGTACCACTATTCGAACCCGATCCACTTGTGCCGCCACTAATCGCTTGTGTGTATTTGGATGAAGAAGATATGTAGCCTGTCCGGTTAGCAGAATCCTTAATCTTATACCAATCCGAACCGGATTGCTGAAGCACCGTTACCGTTTCCCCTTTAGCAACCATGCGAACAATCTTCGCAGAAGAAGAAGGTGTTGTGCGTAGGTTTACGCCCCAGATTACTTTTACTTGTGAATTGTCAACAGCAGCTGCCGATACCTGTGCCGTTAGTGCTCCTGTCGTCAGACTTCCCATCAGCATCGTTGCTGTGACACTTGCTGTAATAATCGTTTTCTTCCAGTTCATGATGTCGAGTTCCCCCTGATATTACAGAATTTTAACCCGGCTTGGTTCTCCCGGGCTTGCCCCATTGTAAACGGGCTATCTATAACGTTCATCAGTCGAAAGTCCTGTATTGATAGAGGCGAACTTGAGCACTAAGTATCAGGGTGTGTCCATGGATTACTGGAAAAATTCACTGCTGATTCCTTCTTTTTGAAAGGTTAAATTATTGTAACTATTTGATATGCTTGATTTTTCCGCGATACAAGAGCTAGGCCGTTTCTCATTCAGGGCATATGCCATATGACCTAGATTTTAATGTTTAAAATCGCAAATATGGTAAACATTACTATGATTCATTTGCCGATTACCGTTCCCCGAATTTCACATTTTTGCCTCCAACCTCAATACGGATCGCTTTATCTGCAGTGTCCGTTTGATTATTTCGTATTTCATTTTTGATTTTCCATATAAAAAAGAAAAGCCAGGGATTTCTCCCCGGCTTAACCTGTATGATGAGTAACATCACTCTACAGCTGGTCGATCAACTCATTTAAGGTTCAATTCCCCATACCTTGGCGCCATCCTGATAAGCTGTCACTTTCGTCCAGGCACTGAAGGCCGTTTGGGTGAAATCAAAGGAATAATCATTGGTTTGATCAAAATTCGTCCAGTTGTTTTTCGAGAAACGTCCCTGGATGATTCCGGTTTCGGCACCCGCGGCCAAACTTCCGGCACCTGCTTTGAATTCAATCTCCAGATACGTATCTGCCGTGCCCTTGGCCGGATCTATCGAAACAAAATGCCCTTCCACGTTACCGCTGCCAATCTGTGCATAATCACACCAGAAACTCAGATCCGCGGCACTATCCTTGGTGAAATAATACCGTACCTTCACTTTGCTCAAATCCACAGCAGTTGTACCTGTATTCTTCACATTAAATTGTGGAGTAATCGCATTGACCGAAGCCCCTGAACTACCATTACGGTATTGTACTTCAAGCGTTCCCGTTGTGACTGGAGGTGCCAATGGGGTCAACACCAATACATTTGAATTCGTCTGACCACTCGTATTAATGGCTACGACTCTGTAATTATAAGCCGTACCATTCACCGCTGTTGCGTCGGTATATGTCAGTGCGGTCAAACCAGTTGCCAGATCAGCATATGCCCCGCTGCCTACCGAACGTTGTACCTTATAACTTGATGCTCCAGTTGATGCAGTCCAAGTCAGTACCGCCTGGGCATCGCCAGCCGTTCCAGTTAGGTTGAATACGCCGGGCACAACGGTACCTGCGAGTGGTATTGCAGATGCCTGTGTCGACGGTGCAGACTCACCTACAGCATTCACCGCAGTGATGACATAATAATACGTTGTGCCGTTGGTCAAGCCTGTGTCCGTGAATGTCGATCCTGTGACCCCTGTTGCTACAGACGTATAAGGACCACCGTTCACTTCTGCACGTTTCACTGTATATGACGTTGCGCCAGCGGCTGCGTTCCAGTTCAGAACCACTTGCTCACTTCCTCCAGTTGCTGTTACGCCAGCAGGAGCAGCGGGTACTTCCACTTCGGGACTATCGGAATCTCCGAGGAGACGATCATACTCGCCGTACGCTGTAGCCATATCCACCTGTGACCAGAACCGGTGATACGTAAAGGTAGGTGCACCGTTTTCCCACTGTTTCGTGGTCGTGTTATATGACGTTTTGTATAGATTATCCAGGTAAGCCCATGCCGGATCTTGCTTAATGGCCGGACGCAGATCGGAGTATCCAATGTATACGCCATTGCCACCTTTCGCCGGATCTGAAGGTACACCTGCTGTACCTGGAATCGTATTGCCCTGACCAAAGGTTCCAGACCAGTTCGCCGGGATATAGATCTCTTTGGCAAAGAAGCGGAAGTAGTCTTTACGTTCTTCTTCCGTAACAATCCCCACACCATCATTGTAATCCCAAGCTGTATCCAGCAGAGCCTCGGCCAAATCCTTGGCTTCTTGGCCTTCCGCGCTAAGTGTGCCGTTCTCTGCCTGTGTTCCCGCTGCGAAGAAGGTCAGAGCTTTAACGTAACTTCCCAGAACTCCTGTGTCCTGCACTGGATCTTTGGTCGTTACACGGAAGTTCGGATTTTCCGTAAACGAACTGAATCCATTCCATTTGTCCGGTTGACCCTGCCATTCCTGACCACCCGGAATCCAGAACTCTCCCGGAGCCGGCGTTGTTGCTACCTGAACATTAGTTCCACCCAAAATGCGCTGTCCAGCCGCATTCAGATAATAGCCTTGCGCATCCGTCACCGGACGCTCACCTACAAATACATAATCCTTACTCCAGTCGATCCACTTCGTAATTACCTTCTTCGCCATCTGGAAGTTCTCAGAGGTCAAGTCCCCGCTCTCCGCAAGAATATAGTACATCTCGGCTACACGCTCCAGCGGCCATGCCTGGAATCCAAACCAGGTGTTGGAATCCGGATCACGATATACAGGTGCCTCCTGATAAGCCATGTCATAGAATGTACTTACGCCTGCCGGATAGGCTTTGTATGAACCATCCAGACTGTTCGTTGCTCCCCCGCCGATAGCTCCTTCATGGGATTGTAGCCAAGTATAGAATTCCAACTGACGTTTCAGCGTCGCATTCCAATCCGCCTTCGCTGTTGCTGATTTCGGTATCAAGCCGCCAGCCGGGTCAGACAAAGCATAGGCTGCAACCGGGTTTTGATAAGCCTGATGGGTATGGCTCGCTCCAATGCGCCAAGCCCAATCCCCACCTTGACCCAAGCCACCGCCCCAAGACGTATACCAAGCCATGAGATACATATTGGAATCCTTGCCTGTACCCGGAGTTGGTGTACCACTCTTTGCGCTACCAATTTTCTGGAAGTATTTATCATACATACCATAGCGCAGATAGTCCCCCATCTTCTTCGCTTTATCCAGATATTCCGGATTGTTGTATCCCATTTCCTTCGCCCAATACAGCACCTGTACAGCACGCGCATCGGCATCCGTTGCGTTGGTGTAACGCCATTGCGCTGACGGTACCTGGTTTTCCTTTGTGAACAAGCTCATGAATCCTTCGTTTGCCTTACCAAAAGATTTATCATCCTGGGATGGATGCGGAATGGCTTCCCACACAGACTCCTGCTCCCCACGCTGGAACGTGTTCACATAGGTAGCCGTATGTGATGGATTCAACAGGTTTCCATATCCATACCAGTCATCCACATCGACCAGCCAGTGCATGAGATAGGTCTGATTGTCACCATAGGTCGCCTTAAGTTCGGCATCAATCGGGTCTTTACCCGCTGCATATTGACCATTAAGTGGCGATGGATATTGATCAGGAAAAGGTTTTTCCGCTGCATACGTAGCAGGGCTATTCGGGTTGTATGAACTCATCGTAGGCTGCTCTTCCTTGCCGTCACCTTCGTTGACCGGGATAATGTATTTCTCCATACTGTCCCAAGCTGCTTCCAGTTGGGACCAGTCTCCCGTGTAGTGACCATACATGGTTTCCAACCACAGCCAGTAACTGTATGCCTCGGACGTCGTCATATGACCATAATCCGGGGCCTCACTCAACAGGGTCTCAATGGAATGATACGGTAGACCCTCTGGCGAAAAATATCCGTTCGCCGGATCTTTCAACTGATCATACAATTGCAAAAACCGGGCTTCATTAATGCTGTCTGCCTGAATCTCGATGGCCTGATCTGCGGCATGTGCCGTCTGCGGCCCTGCCCAGAGTCCGGTGTATCCAGTCAACATGACGGTTCCCGCCAGCATGGCTGTTAAACTTTTTTTCGCAGCTGATTTCAACATTAATATATACCTCCCTGGAATAGTGGAAATTGAATATAAACGCTGTTGGTCTGCCCATGCTGCTCTTCTTCGGCCAATGATCTTGAGCTAGTTACGGCTCCAAACCCCATACTTTGGTGTTTCCCTCATACCCGGTTACATTGTTCCATGCGGCAAAAGCCGCCTTGGAAGCATCATAGGAATAATCATTACTTTGATCGAAATTGCTCCAGTTATTTTTGGAAAAGCGTGCTTGAATCACGCCGGTCTCTGCTCCAGCAGCCAAACTGCCTGCTCCCGACTTGAAGCTAATTTCCAGATACGTATCTGCGGTACCCTTCGCCGGATTCACTGCCACAAATGTACCTTCAACATTGGCCGTGCCCATCTCGGCATAATCACACCAGAAGGTCATTGGATCCGCACCATCCTTGGTGAAATAATATCGGATCTTCACGGTACTGAGATCAATCGCCTGTGTTCCGGTATTCTTCACGTTGAACTGCGGAGTCACCGCATTACTTGAATTCCCGGACCCTCCGCTGCGGTACTGCACTTCGAGTGTACCCGTCGTCACCGGAGGTGCAGAAGGCGTCAGTGCCAGGACATTGGAAAGTGTCTGTCCGTTCGCATTCACGGCTGCAATCCTGTAATTGTACATGGTGCCATTCAGCGCTGTTGTGTCGGTGTAAGTCAACACGGACAATCCGGTTGCCACATCTGCATATGTCCCGCCTGCCACCGAACGTTGTACCTTATAGCTAGTAGCGCCCGAGGCTGCTGTCCAGGTCAGGACCGACTGCGCATCACCAGCTGTCCCACTTAAAGTCAGTGCTCCCGGCACCGTCGAAGCTGCTTGCGGGGTAGCCGACACCTGCACAGAACCCGATGATTCCCCTGCTGAATTCACAGCAGTCACTACATAATAATAAGCTGTCCCGTTGGTCAGTCCCGTGTTTGTGTAGGTCAATCCATTAACCCCTGTCGCAACAGTTGTATATGGTCCTCCACTCACCTCGGAACGCTTCACTGTATACGATTCGGCCCCGGATACAGCAGCCCAGGTCAGGTTAACCTGACTGCTTCCCGCCACAGCCTGCACGCCAGCAGGTGCGCCTGGAACCGTGACTGGTGTAACTCCAGGCTCCTGTCCATACACCTTCACCCCTGCATCATAGACTGGAAGGTATATGCTCTTCACAGGGGTGCCTGTGGTCAGCGTCTGGAACGAATGATCATTGCTGGTATTCCATGCACCCTGTGGGCCTGTAATGCGGAACTGTACTTCTTTACGATAATTTCCTTCCCCACCTGGATAGATCTTGGTATTACCGAAGTTCGCCGTAATGGCATAGATATGCTGGGCTGCATTCACCACAACTGGTTGGGATACCGTCGCCCCCTCCGTATAGGAGGTTGTCACTTGCACGTCCGATACCGTACGTCCGGCAGCATACACTTCACTCAAATCCAGGAAATACTTAAAGGACAGTTGATCTCCCATTCGAGCAGGCCAAGCGGAACGATTATTAAGTTGTGCTCTGATTTCCGTATAATTGGCACCTGATGATTTGATCGCAGCCTCCACATAGAACTCATCTCCCTTCACCTCAGGTGCAGGGAAATTCGCCAGGGGCTGATGATTCTGACCAAACAGCAAATTCATCTTTGCCAGTGCGCCGGTAAAACCAGCATTGTAATCGGTTGCGACCTCATTACTCACATAATCCCCGATATCATCGGTATATCCATCCGATGCATCCGGTCCTCCGACCATGGCACCATACAGAATATGGCGATGGTTAGCCGGGATATCTTCATTATTCAGCCATGAACCGTGAGCGGTCCGATGATGCGGATGTTGAGGTGCATTTTGCCCATATCCGACCACATAACTGCTCTGACGCGGATTATCGCCCAGAATATAATTCATCTGTGAAACAGCAAAATCCTGATATCTTGACTTTTTCACAGGATCACTGACCCAGTCGGAGTATACAAAAGAAATAAAGGATGCATTGGCTGCATATCGGAGCGAACCCCACTGATCCAGCCACGCCAGACCTCCTGGCGTATACTTGACTCGTGTCCCATTGACTCCAACTGTCCAATAATCCAGATTGCGCTCAGTCGACTGAATAAATCTTGTCGCCTCCGGCATGTTCAAACTGGACGTAATACGGGCAAGCAGGATCTGGGCACCATAATGTTTACTGTCCCAACCTTGTGTCCAGGTATACGGCCAATTGGCTGAGCCTCCGCTAGAAGACCACCGGTCCGTAGCTGCAATGGCTTTGGACAAGTAAGCGCTATCATTAGTAGCTAAATAAAGCCATGCTCCCCCCCATGCCAGCTCGTCTTCGTATCCTGTCCACGAGTTATAAAACGCTGCAGCATCAGTGATACAATCGGTGTATTCCCCCCGATATGTATCTGCGAAGTTGTACAGCTCTTTCGCATGTTGGAGCAGTCTGGTCGAATATGCCGGATCATCATCTGCAAATACAATCGATGACGCTGCCAGCGCTGCAGCCGTTTCTGCCGCCAGATCACTGCCCGGGCATGAAGCATCGATCTTGAACGAAGGACGGTTCATCTGCATGACTTCTGCAGGACCCCACCAAGCATGGTCGGTATTACCTGCCCCCACTTGTCCCCATAATTCATTTGGTTTCGTATGCGCTTTCATAAAGTAGTCGGTCGCCCATCGGATATTATCCTTGATCTCCTCCAGTTGTCCGGCCTGTTCATATCCGTCGCTGTATTCCACGACAGACCAGGCGAGCATCGTTGCGGAAGCAGCCATCGGAAAACCAAACTTTACGTGATCTCCGGCATCATACCATCCTCCGGTCAGATCAACGCCTACATCAGCTCCATCCTGCATGCCAGAATTACCACGCCATTCGACCCGATTACTCGCTGGCAACGGACCTGAGCGCTGTGCCTCATAGAAGTAAATGGCCTTTTGCAGTGCTTCAGCATAGTTCTGATTTCCGGCGGCCGCATCCGCCTTACGAATGCCTGTGCCCATCGATAAACTCCCTGCCAGTAGTCCTGCCGATAACGCGATCATAGCGACTCGTCTCCACCAGCTCCCCTTCATGTTCAACTATTCATCTCCTCTTCATCAATATTCCGTATGCATTACTCTGGACTGCAAGTTTATATCGCTCCTCCCCATGGTGTATTTCAGTGTAAGTTCCACCATTAATTACCATTATAGCCGTTTGTTTCTCCAGCTATATAAGCGTTGGTGACTTCTGAAATAACATTGTTGTGACCTGCTCTGCGTCATGTGACAAAAAAAGCTGTTTCTCTAACGCATATGCGCGTTAGAGAAACAGCTTCTCACCCTTGTTATCATCAACAGTACAACTCGAATGGCATTCTGACCATCCTGTCTGTATGTTTCTGTACACTTTAGGTATCAGAATATCTCATTGGTTACACTTTGAACTTGTTAATCTGCTCCTGCAGTTCTTCGGCCATTTTGGATAATGAACCTGCGGATGATGCAATCTCTTCCATCGAAGCTAACTGCTGCTGAGTTGCGGCAGATACATTATGAACCCCGCCCGCTGCCTCTCCAGCAATGTTGGAGATTTGACTTACATATCCTACAACCTCAGTTGTACTCGCCGACATTTCCTCTGAACCTGCAGATACTTCCTGGATTTCACCCGCTACTTTGTTGACCGCATCCGAGATCTGTTCGAACGCTTGTCCTGCCGCAGTAACCATCTCGATTCCTGCTTCTGTCTCACTGCTGTTCACTTTGACTGCCTGAACAGCATGATCTGTATCTTTCTGAATCAATTGAACGAGGTCCGTAATTCTTTGCGCAGATGTGGAAGATTCCTCAGCGAGCTTCCGCACTTCTCCCGCAACTACGGCGAAACCACGTCCATGCTCTCCTGCTCGTGCGGCTTCAATGGCTGCATTCAGTGCAAGCAGATTGGTCTGCCGGGCAATGTTATTGATTACCTCGGTAATGGTTCCAATCTCTGCTGAACGTTCCCCCAGCCCTGTAACCAATTCAGTAAGCGAAGCAATGGAATTTCGAACAGAACCCATCTGTTCAACTGCTTGCTGAATAATCATATTTCCTTCGGAAGATTGATTCGCCGCATCCACAGCAGATACGGATACACTCTGAGCAAGCTCGGCAATCTGCTCTGATCCGAGAGCCATCTCATTCATCGCCTGTGAAGAGCGTTTTACAATATCAACTTGATCCGACGTACCTACGGCCAGTTCCTCAACCGTTTCGGAAATCTGTTCCGAAGCTTGAGTATTCTGCTCCGCACTTGCAAGAAGCTCCTCCGATGAAGCCGCTACCTGTTCGGAAGTCATCGATACCGATTCAATCATGGAGCGCAAATTGCCACTCATGGTATTGAAGGAAGCCGCAAGCGTTCCCAATTCGTCTTTGTTCTTGAGCACAATCGTCTCACCCGTCAGATCACCATTGGCAATAGCCATGGCCGCTTCATTCATCTTTTTGATTGGACGTGAGATGATGCTTGCAATGAAGAATGCAATGAATATCGCAACCAGGAAGGCAAAAATTGTCACTGCCAAAATTACATTAAATGTATTTTCGGCCATCACAACCGATTCATTTGTTGCCGCGTCTGATCCTTCATTACCTAAAGTGATTAACTTGGTGATCGAGTCGTTTGCTGTGTACCACATCGGGTAAGCCTCTGTATGTAATCGACTGGACTCTTCATAATTGTTCTTCAAACCAAATTCGATAAATGCTGGCATTTTCGCCACATAAGCATCATAATTCGTACTGAAATCATTGTAGAGCTTCATCGCTTCATCATTGTTCTCAATGAACGTTAGCAGCTGTTTACGCTCATCCTCCATCTTGGTAAGCAGCAGCTGTAATGCTTCATTTAACTTAGCTGTTTCATCTTCGTTCTGCTCAACGATAATCGCCAGCGCCAATCGTTCTACGTCTGAGATGTCACCATTCATCAAGCCCAAGAGGCTTACACTCGGCATCCAGGTCTGATCCACATCATTGGCTTTGCCAGACATTTCATGGATCTGAATTAGTGCATAGCTGCTTACAATAATCAACAAAGCTACGACTATGAGAAAACCAGTCAGTAACTTGCCTCGAATCGTTAACTTCAATTTCCCCAACATGTTTCCCCGCGTGTCTTCCATGTGTCCCACTCCTCAAATAATACATATTTATAGTATATCGTCACCTATCGTCATGAATTGTAGATGTTAGAATTCAATTTCTCTAAAGTTCATGTAACTTCGAACATAACACAAAAAAAGTCTCCCATCTTTGGCAGAACTAGAGATTAAGAGACTTCTTTCATTCAATGAGACTACCACCACTTCACTAGACATTATTTATCAGACATTACTGGAAAACACGTCGGTGTATGTTAATGAAAAAGTCGGGAATCGACTTGGTATAATTGCGTGTTGTAATCAGAACCACACTAAGCAGACTTCCGAGAATGAATCCTCCCAGAATATCTCCTGGATAATGCACACCAACATATACCCGCGACACCCCTGTCAACACAGCGAGTAACAACATCCATAACCCGAAGCGACGTCCAATAAAGAATGAAGCAGCCGCTAGAGCAAATACAAAGGAAGCCACACAGGCATAAAAAACAATTCGTTGTTTCGATGGATCGCCGAGAAACCATACGATAACGAGCAGTGCGATCATGACCCAAACTGCATACTCGGATGATGTGATCATAAACCAATCCAGAAACGGTATTTGGTCTGCATACTGATTAATCCAATTAAATAGTGATTGATTCATAACTGACTTTTAATATCCCATTACACAAAACAAGATTATTTTTTACATAATAAATATACACTAACTATTTGTCAAACAATCTTCATTTTTACCGAAGTTACGAAATCAAAGAGGACATTTTCCTTTCTTTTTGTTAAACTAGTTTGGGTTACATATCAGTTCAATTATAGAAAGGTGAAGATTATGCTTAAAAAATGGTTATGGGGTACAGCCCTGACCTTGGTACTTGCAGTTACAGGTGTCATTGTCTATTACGGATATTCGATTGTTCATTTTGCCAATAGCATCTCCACGGCTTCCGGGATTTCATCCAACTCGTCCTCTTCCGGCACAGAAAGCGATTCAGGCACCCCAACTCCAACGATTCCCAGATGGGAGGGCCAGGAACGGGTGAACATTCTGCTCCTTGGTGGAGACTCCAGAGGCGATGATTCAGGACGCTCAGACTCGGTCATGGTCGCTTCCATTGATCCGGTCACCAAGAAAGCCCATCTATTCTCCGTACTGCGAGATACCTATGTCGCAATTCCCGGGCATGGAAAAAGCAGACTTAATGCAGCCTTTTCCTACGGGGGTGCGGAGTTGACCAAACAAACTGTAAGTGATCTGCTCGGTATTCCCATCCAGCATTATGTCTACACAGACTTTACAGGTTTCATGGCACTTGTTGATGCGGTAGGCGGTATTGAGATCGATGTGGAGAAAGACATGTATTACACCAGTAAAGCAGATAAACATATGTACGACATTGACTTGAAAAAAGGATTGCAGCATATGGACGGCAAGACCGCCCTGCAATATGTTCGGTTCCGGCATGATGCCACCTCGGATTTTACGCGCACCGAACGACAGCGGATCTTCATGACCGAGCTGGCCAAGAAAATGCAGAGTACCACGTCGCTTTTCAAAATCCCGGATATCCTGGAAGCGATCGCTCCCTATATTGAGACAGACCTCAGTCCAACTCAGATGTTAAAACTCGCATCACTTGGCTTCGATATCCATGTGAACGATATCGATCAGCAGCAGATTCCACCGAACAAGCTGCTCACCAATGAACTGGTCGGCTCAGCTCAGGTGCTGGGTGTTGATGTAACCAAACTCCAGTCCTACATTCAGAAACGGTTTGAAGAAGATGCCGCGTCCTCGGAGTCTCCATCATCAGACGAACAGAACTAAAAACAAGCAAAAAACTGGAGCATTGATTGAACAAGATATGCCTGAGTGATATATCAACAGAAAAGACGGCCAAAGCCGTCTTTTTTTGTACCTATTTTCTCCATTTAATGCAGCCTTAATGTTTAAAAGGTACCCTTATATGATGAACTCCGGTTCTTGGAGGGAGGATTACAATGTGAAGAAACCGCGAATAGCGGAATGGACCGAGCTGCGGGGCATGGCCTTTCTGGCAATTGTCATGCAGCATAGTATCGCTGAGTATATCTATCGCGCTGATATTGAACAACCGGATTCCATTATGCTAACGATGATTTATCATCTGACCCGATTTGGTACGCCAACGTTTGTATTTTTATCGGGTGTAATGTTGTTTTACCATCACCGTAACACCAAACCGGAATATCCTCGCTTCATTCGAAAGCGATTTGGCGATATCTATATGCCGTTTGTCGTATGGACACTGATCTACTGGCTTGCTGTCCGTATCTTCACTCCCGCGTTCTGGCGTGCAGGCATACCCGATTTGCGCAGTCTTGTTCGTGAACTATTTATACCACAGACGGGATATCATCTCTGGTTTGTCATTATGGTGTTTCAGTTCTATATTCTGTTCCCCCTGTTCTGGACAGGAGCAAAAGCTATTCAGAGACGTATCCAGAACGCCTCACGTTTCACGCCCATGCAAGTCATTATGGGGCTAATTCTCTTTGCAGCAGCACTGTATGCTCTGCTTATGAAATGGTCCTACTATAATATGGGGGGCTGGACAGAATCCATGTCTGAGCCTTGGTCAACGTTGCTGCAATATCGCTCGTATTCATGGGTGATGTACTGGTTTTACTTTTTACTGGGTGCCGTATGTGCCTGGTCAGTGGATAGCTGGAGGAGTTGGACCACGAAGATCCTGCCATGGACGATCTGTCTGTTTATAGGGATGTATATATGGCTTGGTTACGATGTGCTACGTGGGTCCGGGGATGTTGTTAATCTGAATATCTCCACCTATCTGAAACCAACCACATTTCTGATCATTATGGCTCAGATGTTTATGATTTATGGTTTCCTTGTACTGATGCAGGGCAAAGATACACGGTTTCAGCGCCTGTTATCCTGGATTGGCCGCTATTCATTTGGTGGATATCTGGTTCATGCACTGGTGATCTACGCGATCGCTTATGTAACCAGACCGCTTCAACTAAGTGGATGGCATCTGCCTGTAACACTGCTATCATTCCTTGTAACCGTTGGTATTGCTCTTGCAATCAGTTGGGCGCTGTCCAAGCTTCCTGGCTCACGTTTCACCGTAGGGTTAATGCGTAAACCACGTTCAAACTCTCATCCATCAGCTGCTGTGGGCAAAAGAAATTCACCTGAGCGAACTCCGTCACCCGGCCCAACTCGCAGTCCGGGAACGAGTGAACCGTTTTAAAAATAAAGAAGAGCGTCCCTCCCGGAGACGCTCTTCTTTATTTCACTTCGCTCGAAGTTGATCGTCCAGGAACAGGTTCCTGGGGACCCGGGGCTGGATGCACGTTGCCCTTCTGATTCACAAATCTCTTCAGATCACCCGTCAATTGTTCCTTCAGCTTGTCCACCAGCTGTGTTTCACTAATACCTTTTGCCTGAGCAATCTCAGCCAGGGACTTCCCTCCCTGAAGCTGCTCGTGCAGTTGAGCAGGGGTGACTCCAATAAACCGGGCAATTTCGCCCTTATCCACCATGGAACGTTTGCCATGGTGGGCAAATTCACGCCGCAAATCACGCAGCGGAGTATTGATGACCTTTTTCAACTTGGTATCCATGTCTGCCTTCGTGGCTGCAGCTTGTTCCTTGGTGAGACAACCTTCTTCTACGGCTTGATCCAGACGCTGTGCCAGTGTAGGCTTCAACTTCTGCAATAACTGCTCCTCACTAAGTCCCTTACGCTCTTTCGCAATCTGGGACAACGTCTTGCCAAGTTCCATCTGTTCTTTCAGATCCCGAAGTCCAATCCCAAGCAAGTCTGCCGTCTCACCAATCATAAACAGACCGTGTCCTGCCTGCATGCATGGCTTCGCTGGTTTGCCGGAGGAAGAAACTTTTGACGCTTCGTCACGTTCCTCAGCCCGTACGGTTGAATCAGCGAATGCTACATGCCCTGTTGCTGCTGTTATGACTACGGCTGCCAATCCGGCTGCCATCCATGTTTTCCATTTCAAATTCATTTTTCTGCCGCCTTTCCGATGTCGAAATCCTGTGCCTTCCTAGTTTGAACCTAAAATCCACTTTTTTATGCCATAAAATACAAAAAGTCATCATTTTTCTCACAATTGATCACAAAAAATCCTATTTTTTTCAGTTTATTTCCGCTATACTAAATGTAACTTCATGATCTATATCAGTTGAACTACATATTATTTACACTGACACTACGCTGACAGAACAACCTTCCAATCGCTGTTATCCCCAGATTTTTTTGATTATTTCCCTAAAGGGAAAATCCGGTGATAAAGGCGAACGCTTCGCTTTTTCAGGTTTTTTCTGTCCTCTCCGTTATCGTGTAAATGATTATTTCAACTAATATAGTTGAACAGTCCTGGATTACCTTATCGCAGGAAGGACGAGATGTAATAATGCGGAAAGATTGGTTAGATCCGTTTAGATCTGATCTGGAGGTCGTGTTTGCTTCAGCGGAACAACGCGTACGGGAATATCCCGAACCCTTGTCAGGACATGCATTAGAGCAGCTTCGTTCGGTTAATCCGCTGTTACGAGATTCGGGACACAGCTACATCGGTTACATCATTCCACTTTGGATGCGACACTCAGATAAACTACCCCCAGAGAAAGCACACCAATTAAGTACAGCCTGTCTCATTCACATGTTATATTTTCTGAATCAGGACGACGTGATGGATGAACAACCGGAGAATGCCACATTGAAGTTATCCCTGGGTAATCTATATTACATGGATGCACTTCAATCTTACTCGGTATTATTTAATCCTTCCTCCACGTTCTGGGTCTATTTCAGACAATATGTAGTGGATTGGGCCGTGAGTGTTACGGGTGAGCATTCCATTGATTATTTCCAACAGAATCCCTTGTTGATTGCGCAAAAGGCTGCCCCTCTCCTCATTGGAGCTACTGGTGCACTCCTTCTGCTGAATCAGTCCGACCGGATCATCCCGGTGTGTTCTGCCATCAACATCACACTCATGACTCTCCAGATGACCGATGACTTCACAGACACGCAACAAGATGCTGTGCATGGAAACTACAACAGCTACCTCTCCCACATATCCGCAGCACTGAATCACAACTATCCAGTTCATCCTCTAAGCGAACGTATACATGACAATGTATACAATACACAACTTATGAACTCTTATGTAGACATTGCTTATCACTATAATCGTATACTAACATCGTCTAACTTAGGAATATCGCATCTCGAGGCGTTTAATTCTTATTTATGCAGCACTTTAGTACAAGCTGTTCAGGACATTACACAACGGAAGAAACGGCTCCTCCAAGGCGGGTTTCATCACTGGATTAGCGAGCAACAGTTGGGATTCTGAGCATAAAGACTAAGCTGATTCAGTTTAATTTTAAATATGAAGGGAATGTTGACGATGATGGTATCAGAGAAAACGTTGCATGAGGATATTATTGAAAAGGCTTGGACTGACGAGCACTTCAGACAACAATTGCACTCCAATCCGAAGCAGGCGCTTCGTGAAGCGTTCGGCATCGTAATTCCGGAGCACATTCAGGTGCGTACTGTTGAGGAGCAGCAGAATGACTATGTACTTGTCATACCTCCCAATCCTTCCAAGGTAAATTATGATGTGAATTGCGGACCTTGGAGAAGTTAATTCGGGTGAGCTAATCTTGTAGTGTAAGAAATTAGGGGTAGGAACAAAAAAGCCGCTGTATCCTTCTGTGAGTTCGTCAATCGACGAACTCGGCAAAAGATACAACCGCTTCTGTTCCTACCCCTTTGGTGCTTGTAAAGCTGATCTGTCCTTGCATCGCTTCAACAATTCGGAATGTCACCATCATGCCGAGGCCTGTGCCTTTGATTTTATTGGAGAAATAAGGCTCGCCCAACCGGGAGAGTGCTTCCTCGTCCATTCCTTCTCCGTTGTCCCTGACATGTACCTTAATCATTCCATCCTGCTTGTACGCCCAGATATCAATCTGACCTTGTCCCTGCAGAGCTTCAATACTGTTCTTAATAATATTGATAAAAGCCTGCTTAAACTTCGAGGAATTGCCTCGAATATATAGATCTGGCGGAATGTCAGTGGTGATTTTACCACCTTCCAGATTAGCCATCGGTACAAGAATGCCTTCAATATGATTGAACTCATCCGAGATATTGAGCGAGATAATATGGTCAAACTCAGGTTTGGCAAAGGTAAGAAAATCCGTTATGATGCCCGAAGCCCGATCAAGTTCTTCCAGTGCAATTCGCACATACCCCTTATTTTTGTTGTCTTCCTGTTCCGTCATAAGTTGCAGGAAGCCTCTTGTCACCTGAAGCGGATTACGTACTTCATGGGCAACGGAAGCAGCCAGTTCGCTAATAATCTCCATCTTTTCGGATCGCTGCAACTCATTGTTGAACAACTCCAGTTCCTTGGAATACTCTAGAACTTTAGTATGTTTTTCGGCAAAACGACTTCCGAGAATGGCAATCAACGAGATCACAAATGCAACCATGGACCATTTCCACCATAACAGATGATACGTCCCACTCCGCTGATAATACCACAACAGTTCAGCCACACTGATCAAGGCAAATGTACCAAATCCTGTCGCAAGCAGCATAGCTTCCCGATTTCGTTGCAGCGCTTTGGCGATGGTACCAACCAACAGGATTGTCAGCAGAATGACCAACACAATGCCAACCACACGCTGTACGAGCAGATTGTAGAGGAACTCCCATTGCCCACCTGAAGTAACATAGATAAATAGAGATAACACCGCGATAACTGAATATATGAATAGTATTTTTCGCAGTTTGGTGAAGATTCCATGCAGTCCTGGCCCGATAATCTGTTCAAAAAAATAACATAGCGCTGGCATACCCAGCAGCATCGCCAGATCAAATACTACGGAATACAGGTCACCATATACCTGATAGAACGTATACAAAAATTGCGAGTACGTGATGATCATCGTGCCGATGGAACCCATCACGATGCATAGCGAAATCCATAATCCCTTATGGAATTTGCCAAGGAAGAACGTACAACTCAGCATCGTAATCGCTGTGAAAACAAAGGTCGCGCCCAAAATTACATCAATAAGTCCATTATGAATATATTTCTCCTGTAACGCGGCATAAGGTCCAACCTGAACAGTACCTTGTATCCCCAGACGGCCTTTTTCATTTTGCGACCATACATAGAGCGTGTCACCTGAATTTTCGCTGGATAAAGGCAGCAACACAGCATTATTATCATAATTGTAATGATAGTTCTCGTAGACCTTGCGGTCTTCCAGATAAACAACAATATGATTGCCTTTAATGTTCTCAAATCGAATGGCTGAACTTTCCTCACTCAACTCAGGAATGGTCAGGCGAGTCCATAAAGAATTCGATCGATCCGTATTGCTATACTCTAACTTATCGCTGCCCTGCTTTTCCCATATTTCGTCTGCTCCCTTAACCTCACTGATGAATCCTTGATCGTCAACGTTCCCCCATTTTACTTCCCATCCTGTAATGGATACAGGTTGCTGAACCACTCCTGTAGTTGCAAAGACTATCCCATGTGGCATGCCTAGAATAATCAATACACTCATCCATAAGATGACGATAGCTTTGGGCACATTTTTCATTCACAGCACCTCAAAGTTCTAATTTTCCCTATCTTAGATTCTCTCATTTATCATTCGCCACCGTTTGTCACGTCACCTTCTTGAGATAAAATGAAATTTCACATTTAAGTCGATTTATAGTCTTATTTCCATTTTATTGTTAAAGTTATCCGATTAATCACGCAAGTCTTCGAACTGGTTCACGATCATTTCCTGTTCTTTCTGTTCAACTTGACTGCGAAATTCAAGCCACTGCTCTGTCTCCTCATCATCATAGATGGTCCAAATGTCGGAAAAAAGGAAATCCCGTAATTGTACAACTTGCCCGGACCATATACCGCCTACCCAAAACAAACCATCCGGACGACGGATGACGGTACGGGAGAACCCGGGTGTGGACGCCTTTTGCCCGATACGGATGCGTGTGATCATATTGCCCAGTGTGAACCAGTCCACATGAAATTCCTCCCTTACATATTCAAGCTTCATCATAACATAGGCAAAACAGGAAAAGCTGTAAAAACGGTGGCTGCGATTCAATCCTTTGCTCCGGGTGTAATGGTTTCTCAAAGCAAACAAACACGCTAAGGAGATGATTACAATGAATGAGCCACATCGCACGGTTGAGGTCGAACATAAGGATGTTCAGCATAAATCGGATTCAAGTATGGTCGCTTCCACATTTATTAAATATGCCGCATATATCATTATCTTTTTCGGATTCTTATACTTCTTGGTGAAGTATGTATTCCCCAAATTCTAAGGCATTCATATCGTAGTGAACACCCGGAGATAATAACCTGTGCAAGATTACAACACTAGCGCTTTGGGTAACTACGGGGTAAGAAGCGTTGGACAACCGACAATGAAAGGAAGTGTTACTCATGTCTGACAAACCGATTAGTAACGAAGAGAGCGACCGCTATTATGACCGTTATCAGAGGTCCCGCGATATTCCACCAGAGACGGAAGTCCCGGAAGGCGATATGGATACCTTTGATGAAGTTTCCGGCAGACGGATTGTAACGGAAGATTCGGATCTGGCACCCGTAGCCGCAACCGCTGTGGATGAGCCGGAATTGGATTCACGTTTGGCTGAGACACCGCTGGAATCTGTACCGGATGCAGATCTTCTGCAACCGAACAGTCCGGTTGATCCTGCTGCACCCGATCCGGATGCGCTGCATGGTACCGACTTGCTTAATGGTGCTGGTGCGGATGCCAAACCAGAGAACGACATTCCACCGCGACATTAACAGCTGTTATGACATCCTGAATGAGGAGGTGCATACACGATGAAGGAAGATCGCCAAAAGCAGGTGCATGAACCGGATAATCTCGTGACCGAACGGGATATTGACCCGGACTTCGGACTATTCACTGAAGACTCCTTCCCCGAAGCACTTGAGGATAAGGACCAACGTGATGCGGTCGAGCATGCCATTCCCAAGGAGAAGGCTTCTCGTAAGCCCTCTTCGGATGACTAACTTATATAGATCCGTAGTAGACTTAAAAAAGATGACGTCTGTAATTTCACAGCGTCATCTTTTTTGTTACCTGTAAGTTCACTTACTCTTAGTGATTCAGCTCATCGTTTAGGGGAGACCTTACTTGCCACGGGCAGTTTGTGATCCAATCCTGACCACTTCGCTACAATCGCAGTGATGATCAATGCCACTCCATTAATAATAAATATCCAGCGTATCGGCAGCCAGCCCCCAAGTACACCACCAATGATTGGTCCCGCCATCGTCCCGATCTGGGCCGCGGATTGATTCAGACTAAAAGCCCTTCCCCGGAAACTTGATGCGGTAGCCTGCACAATCATGGCGTTAATTGCCGGAAATACAGCCGCAAAGAATAAACCATACACAAAGCGTAAAATGCCGAATGCTATATAACCTGTTGTAAAGAACTGAAGAAGATTCCCTACAGCCCCACCTACCAGTCCAATGATCAACACTTTACCGTATCCAATCCTTGAACCAATCTTGCCCCACCGCGGCGCCATAATAACTGTTGCTACCCCCACCGCTGAGAAAATAATACCCGAGCTGAGTGAGGCTCGATCCGGCTGAACGCCCATCTCCATCACATAGACCGTCAATAGTGGCTCCAGAATCATGACGGAGAATGTACATATACCCATCATGCCAAGCACTGTCATAAACAAACGATTCGCTCTCGCTTCACGAATGTCATCCATGACGTGGGAACGAGCTTTGTTCCGGTTGAAGTTCTCTTCTTTTACCCAGAAGGTTGCGATGATTGCTGAGACTAACACAACAATAGCCGAAAACAAAAATGCATTCCGGTTCCCATAATAATGACTCACCACGCCACCAATTAACGGTCCAATAATACCACCAGTGGCTCCTGCAGTAGACATAATACCCAGTGCATAACCGGTCTTCTCCTCAGGTGTATTCGTGCCTACCAGGGCAATCGCTGCTGGAACAAACCCTGCAAGCAGACCCTGAAACAATCGAACAACAATCAGCGAATATGGGTCCTGCACGAAATAATTGATTAAATACAAGACGGCAAGGCTGTATCCCGACCGGATCAGCATGGGCTTGCGTCCGTATTTGTCAGCCAGTGATCCCCAGAACGGAGACACGAGTGCACTCGCGAGAAACGTAATGCCAAATGCCAGTCCTGACCATAACTCCAGGTGATCACGAACCCCCAAGTCAGCACTTAGAAACAGGGGCAGAAATGGGATCGAGATCGAATACGCGGTGCTGCAAAAAAATACACCAATCCACAATATGACCAGATTGCGCTTCCACGAGAAGTTCATATACCCGCACGCCCTTTCCGTTACCGACGCCGGGACTGCCGTGTATTGGAGCGGACGGAACAGACCCGTACGTCCCCGATGCGGAAGCATTTTCCTTATTTTACACCCATCATTCCACGAAGGCCATCCCTTGTTCACCACAAACACATGTATTACATTGCCATCCTGTCCACAAAAACGGTATGATAGTTGGGTAAATATCCAAATAGGATTTGGAGAAAATATATAATGCAGAGATGCAAGGAGGAACGTTTTCATGTCTTTACGGTGGAAAAAAACAACCGCAGTATCGCTCGTTCTTGCGATGCTGCTTATCGTCATTAGTGGTTGCGGACGCCCTGGAACCAGTGCCGAGCAAGCACCGGTCCCGGCCGCACCTGAAGGTCCAAACCCGGTGGCTACCATTGAGATGCAGGATGGTCAAAAGATCGTTATTGAGCTCTATCCCGAGATTGCGCCCAACACGGTGTATAATTTCATCTCCCTTGCGAATAAAGGGTTCTATGACGGCCTGATCTTTCACCGGGTCATTCCGGGCTTCATGATTCAGGGTGGTGATCCCGATGGCAACGGTTCAGGCGGCCCAGGTTATACGATCAAAGGGGAATTTACATCCAATGGCCACAAGAATCACCTAAATCATACTCGGGGAATCATTTCGATGGCACGTAAATCAGATAATCTTGATTCAGCAGGCTCCCAATTCTTCATCATGTTAGCAGATGCTGATTATTTGGATAATTCATATGCTACTTTTGGAAAAGTAACCGAAGGTATGGAAGTTGTGGATAACATTGCTGCTCAGGAAATAGGTAAAGGTGACAAACCGGTTACCGATCAAGTTATGAAAAAAGTTACGGTAGACACCCACGGTCTGGAGTATCCAGAACCGGTAAAAATGCCTTAATTAACATCCATGCCAAACGGATGATAATCCTTGGGTATGACTTGTAATGAGCTCTAAACAAACAAAAGCTCTGTCCTGTGCGAATGTCGCAAGGCAGAGCTTTATTTATTGATTTTAATGATAACGGTTACATATATGACTTTATAAAAAATGACCTCTTCCGGCATCATCCTCAATACATCCATCCCATCAAACGCAACCAGCCGATAATCGCAATCCATAACGGGCAGCTAAAGGCAACGCCCCATGCAAGCCCTTTCAGTAAACCACGGTTTACTTCCACGAACAACGACTCCTTTCTCCAGGGAATAGTCGCAGTATCGGTAATAGTATATGATTTTATACCCGTTTTCATTCGTCACGCAACTCTCGTTTTCCTGCTTTTGTTCCGCAGATTCATGGAATGCATTACGGGAACCTGATATACTATGACTACTGTACGATAAATGGAACCTGATTCATGTTTGGAAAGGAGATTTTCCTATGGCAAAATCCAAAAAACGCACTACTGCTCCCAAAGCAGCAGTAGCACAGGATAAACCCACAACACTGAAGGATCTGCTTAGCAGTGATGTGCTGGAGAAGCTGAAAGCTCAGGCGGATGAAGCCAAGGCTGCCGAAGCGGCTCTTAAAGAGCAAGAACGTCAGCAAGCAGAAGAAGCTCGCCAAGCGGAGCAGAAGCGCCGGGATAACGACTTCGAATATTTGCTCAATAACAGCGCTATGGACTGGAAGAAACATAAGTAAAGCAAGGCATGACCTAAGGGTGTCTCCTATCACACATGCCAAAATAATATTACAGCAGACGATCATGAAGATGATCTGCTCACAGAACAGGGCCGCATTGCGGTCCTGTTCTTTTTGATATAGACACATATGATTCACGCGTCTTGAGCCGGGTATGTTAGAAGTAGAGCGTACAACGATAATCTAACTCTTGGAGGGATCAGAGATGACAGAACAACGTTTGGAAGGCAAAGTGGCGATTGTAACCGGAGGTGGATCGGGTATTGGTCAAGCTACCGCTATTCGTTTCGCCGAGCATGGAGCCAAAGTATACATGCTGGATCGCACACCCGAAAATGCGGAGGAAACCAAGCAGACGATTGAAAAAGCTGGCGGAGAAGCGTATGTGATCGAATGTGATATCTCCAAACCGGATAATGTGCAGAAGGCGATCAATCAGGCTGCGGCTGAAGCGGGTAAACTGGATATCATATTTGCGAATGCTGGCATCAACGGAACGATGGCCCCGATCGAAACGATGGACATCGAGGACTGGGACCAGACGATGGAGATCAATATGCGCGGAACCTTCGCAACCGTCAAATATGCCATCCCCCATCTGAAAGAACATGGCGGCAGCATCATTATTACCAGTTCCATCAACGGTAATCGAGTCTTCTCAGGGATCGGTTTCTCTGCATACGCTTCCAGCAAAGCGGGACAAACTGCGTTTACGAAGATGGCCGCACTGGAGCTGGCTCGTTATAAGATCCGTGTTAACGCCGTCTGCCCAGGAGCCATCGATACCAACATTGATGATAACACCTACCCGTCCGATGATCTGAAAGAAGTACAGATTCCTGTTGAATTCCCTGAGGGTCACGAACATCCGCTCAAGGGCGAACCTGGAACGTCGAAGCAAGTCGCAAACCTCGTTCTGTTCCTCGCTTCCGATGAAGCCTCTCATGTTACAGGTACACGAATCTATGTGGATGGTGCGGAATCTCTGCTCCGTGGATAAAAATATAAAGATAAGTTGGCCCTATTCAGGTACAACGCCCAAACATCCCGCAAGCGACCTGATCCAGTCAGGTTACTGCGGGATGTTTTATTTATCAAGAGTTTATAATGCGGCCCAGGCGCAACTACTAGGATTATCCCTATACCGCGGAGCTTTTACCTTTTTTCACACGATGCTTCAACCGATCTGGAATGGCAAAGAGCAAAATGTACATCAGCGAGAACAAAACTAGCGCAAGTATCTCTTCCCCAAGGATGTACATGGGATACGGACCTAACATATCAAGCACCGAGGGTGTACTCGGCTTGTGTCTCAAAAACATATAATTCGCGTCAAGCATGACATCTACAACGTATACGATTAGTGCAGCCACATTCACAAATATCATCGAACCTGCTACAGATCTCCAGCTAGGTCGCAGCTGTTCCACCCAGGTCATGTATAGTAAAGCCAGAATGATACAGGCATGAGCAACGAAAAATTGAATGAATCGAAAATGTGCATAACCATAACCCAGATTAGGAGTCAGGATCGCCATAAGGGCTCCAGCAATGCCTGCAAACAGCAGTGCGGAATGTAACAGTCGACTGCGTGTCAGTAGTAACAACGCCGATAATAGCAGAGACAGACTGCATAGTTCGAGTGGCAGTGACGTCTGCAGGCTCCATATCCCTCCGTACACATACCAGAGTTGCAGCACGATTTCGCAGGCAAACATGATACAGGCCAGAGCAATTCGCAGTATGCGGCGTGCCCTCTCTGACCATGATCGAAGATGGTGTCGAAGCAAAAACATCAGTACAATCCATGCTGTAATTACGCTAATTGAAACGATATGTGAACGGGAGAACAGGATAAACGGCTCTGCATCATACGGGTCCAGCCATGGTGGATACGCCATGCATCTCTTCTCTCCTTTACAAGGATCTCACCAGCATTATCTCTCTTTAATGTTAACTTTTTCATTTTGCCATTGAATGAAAATGCTGTCCAGTTGGAATTCTAAATAAGCATTGTAATTTAAATATCTTTATGTTAAGATAAATCCAGAACCAAAACAAACGAAAAGTTAGTAACTTTCTTAACCGAAATGATAAAAATACAGCACTCAACAAATGTTCAACTAAACATTTACACGTTAACGGAGAGGACAGAAATAACCTGAAGAAGCAGAGCGTTCGCCTTTATCCCCGGATTTCCCCTTTCAAAAAGGAATCAAAAAATCTGGGGATAACAGCGATCGGAAGGTTGTTCTGTCATCGAAGTGCCAGTGTAAATAATCCTTAGTTGAACGTATAACCTAACTAGGAGGAATTATTATGCAAATCAAAGGACTTCATCACGTATCAGCTCTAACAGCACATGCCGATCAGAACTATCGTTTCTATACCAACATCATGGGTTTGCGCCTCATTAAAAAAACAGTCAACCAAGACGACGTGTCCGTCTACCATCTCTTCTATGGCGATGAAAAAGGCAATCCGGGTACAGAACTTACCTTCTTCGAGATTCCGATGGCCGGACAGACTCGTGAAGGGGTGAACAGCATATCTGGCACGTCACTGCGCGTTCCAAGTGATGCGGCACTTACTTACTGGCAGCAACGTTTTGACGAATTCGAAGTCCCACATGGAGAGATTGTTGAACGGGGTGGTCGTGCCACGCTCTCGTTCACAGACTTTGAAGGACAACGTCTGATTCTGGTCTCAGATGAAAATAATACAGGTGTCGCTGGTGGTAAACCATGGAATCAGAGCCCTGTGCCTGCCGAATATGGCATTGTAGGCCTAGGCCCTATCCATCTTACAGTAAAAGATGCTTCCCTTACCGCTCCGGTTCTTACCGAACTGCTCGGTTTCAGAGCTAAAGGAAGTTACCCTGCCTTTACTCCAGGTCAACCTGATGTACTCGTTTTTGAATCCGGCGAAGGTGGCAGCGGCTCCGAGGTCCATGTTGAGGAACGGAATGACCTTGTCCAAGAGCGTCCTGGACGTGGCAGCGTACACCATGTTGCGTTCCGTGTGGATAATGAGGAAGAACTGAAACAATGGGTGGAACGGGTTCGTAACTTCCAATTCCCTAACTCCGGGTTTGTAGATCGCTTCTACTTCCGCTCCCTGTATTTCCGTGAAGCAAACGGTATTCTGTTCGAGCTTGCAACCGATGGTCCGGGATTTGATACAGACGAAGAATTGGAGCATCTGGGAGAATCGCTTGCCTTGCCTCCATTCCTTGAAGGCCGCCGCGCTGAGATTGAAGCGAACCTGAAACCACTGGATACCATGATCCGCTAATATTCGTAACAAAAAGAAAATAAAAACGATGTTCACCAGGCAACTCTGAATACCGGATACGGTTCAGGAATCGCCTAGTGAATCATCGTTTTTTTATGTTTATGCTTGCCCTGCCCCTTCTGTAAGGTCGCAAACTTGCAGATTGTGTTTTACTTCGTCAGATACGATGTTGTGAGCGGTACAAACAGAGCCGAACCCGGATCTTCAGATACAATCTCTACATAGACAGCGTCTGTACCTTTAACATCCACATCTAGACTCATCATACCGCTTTCTGGAGTGATATTGAACTTTTTGAGTGTCGCGAGATCCTGATCATAGATATGAATCTCCTGATTTCCTTTCAGCGCGGCAAGTTCCAAGTGCAGAGAAGAATACTTTTTACCCGTATTAATCTGGATATCATCCCCCTGTTTCGTAGGATCATTATGTAGATAAACATCCTTGTAATCCTTGCCTTTGTAAGTAGTCTCCGCAGGATCTTTGGTATGCCATGCGGTAGATCCCAACACCGTTGTTCCCAGTGTACTTAATGTTACTTTATCGTTGGTTACTGGCCCGGTTTCATTTTTGCCACCAATCAGGACGGATGAAGTTGCACTGTCATAAGTGATCTCTGTCCCAAGCAAGGATCCCACAGCACGTACAGGCAAATAAGTCGTTCCGTTGTAGGTGATAGGCAACACTGTTTTACCATTGGCATCTTTGGCTGTCACCGTGGCACCATTCATTTTTAGCGTAATCTTGCTGTTCAGATAGGCTTTAATCTGTTCCAGTCCTGTTGCTGCGAGTGCACCTGTTCCGATTCCAAGCGTTAATGTGCCTACCATCAAACCCAGTACAACCTTTTTCTTCATCAAAATCCCTCCTGAATGTTAAAATGATTTGTCCTTTATACATTTAAACGACTAAAGTGATAAAGTCAATTGTTTACTGCATTTTTAGTGCACAGTGCCTATTTCCGGGCAGCACAAAACGAGGCTGTATGTCCCGATTTTTTTCAGCCTCGCCCTGTTTCCCACTGCCCGTAAACGGAGTAAGGAAGATATTCTTGTCAGATGTTCACTTAATTCACACTCGAGAACTTTCAATTCCCGCTGTATTACGATATCAACATGACGCCATTAATCAAAAGTTTCATAATATTCTTCTTCATACACTTCCATACTGTACTTCAAATCTACGGCCTTCCACTCACCATCTTGATACTCATAAGTAAATGTCAGATCACCCGCATATAAAGCTGCGCCGTAAGATCCTGCTGCTGATACGACAAGCTGGCCATCTTCTATACTGTAATAGGTTACTCCACCGAATCCCAACTCTTCGTTATATACGCCGCCACTCGTATCTTCCTCGATCCGTAAAGGTTCTGCTTGAACGCCATCAACGGTGACATCAACATCCACACGGTCTGATCTAACCGTAACTTTTGACTTCACATGCTGTTTCGCAATCTCGTCCAGAGATTGCATCTTTATCTCTTCCAGCGTTACCGGATTAATAATACGTGCTTGTCCCAAATAAATACCTGTTCCATGACCTTCCGTGTACAGAACAATAATTTCTTTCTGACCGTCTCCATTCAGATCCAGCGCGTGCACTTCGGGTTTGTAAGACCCGCCTTCTCCCTGCCAATCCCTAAATTCTCGCGTTTTGCCGTCCACTTCCAAAATCATTCCGTTATATATATAACCTGAACCCTCAACTTTCATAGGGTATAATCTGACTTTCTTATTCTCTGGAGCTACCGAAACGTATTCCTCTTTCACGGGAATGGATTCCTGTGTTGTCTTCGCTGTGTCATGCAGTTTATCTATATTGGAAGCCTCGACCACTGCGGTCTGGCTGGATTGATCATCTATGTTAAGCTGTTTTTGCGATTCATTCATGGTTCTGGCAGCCGAAGTTGTACTAATCGTAGCTACCGCCAAAATAATCATCAGCAGGATACCTGTCCAAGTTTTCAATATACTGGGCTCCTTTATCTGTTGTGATAATCCTATTATATCTTCATTTATCGCCTGCAAGTTGCGAATTTGTTAATCTTTCATAAAATAATCTTTACAAATTTTCGTTTTCACGAAAGAACGTTCGGCTTTAACCAGAATAAGCAAATTATCATGCCAAAACTGTTCTCCAAAAACAAAAAAAATCCCGAACACAGCTTAAGGCTGCATCCGGAATGCTTTGGTTTTGTCCAATAACCGATCGGTTAATTGTCTCAGTTCTTCAGCCGAGGATGAAATCTCCTCCATGATGGCTGTCTCTTCGTGTGCGGCATCCATAATTCGTCTCGCCTCATCCGAGAACGATCCGGCTTTCCCCTGGATCTTCTTCACATGACCGTGCGTTTGCTCCACGCGACCGGTCTGTTCTGCGATCTTGGAACCGATATCATGAGCACCCTTCATAAATACTTCCACTGTGCCTGTCAGCTCATGCAACGTCTGATCCACAGAGATGGTCCGCTCCGATTCATTGACCACGAGACCATGCTGCTCATGAGACAGTTGGGCTGTCTCCCTGATCCGTTGCTGCACACGACTTATCAGCTCATTAATACGATGTACCGATTCCTTACTTTCGTCTGCCAGCTTGCGGATCTGCTGCGCCACGACTGCAAAACCAGAACCCTCTTCTCCAGCTCGTGCAGCCTCAATTGAAGCATTCAGGGCAAGTAACCCTGTTTCCTCAGCAATGTTTTTGACAGAATGGGTAATTACCTCGATATCGGAGGCTTCCTTCTCCAGCAGCAGCATAATGTCACGGGAACGATTGTGCGACTCGGCCAGCTCGTCCATCCCTTTCATCAACGATGAGAAAGTCTGTTTGGTATGATCCACTGATCGTTCCATCTGACCGGACATCTCTGTCATGTCCATGGACTGGCTATGCATACGCTGGAAATCGTTCAGCATCTCATCCGCAGTGATCAGAGATTGATGGGAAGTGACCTTCTGCTCTTCTACGCCTAGCGCAATATGATCCACCGCATCCGACATCATCTCGATCTGTTCGGCGGCCTGGGTAATCGCTTCACTCAGAGACTGTGCGTTCTGTGAAGTCGTTCTTGTGCTGTCTGCAATATCATTTACAATGCTTCGAAGGTTAGAAACCATTGCGCGAAAAGCATCATATAATACGGTAAGTTCATCCTGCGTGCGTCGCTGCGGAATTTCGGTTGTCAGGTCACCCGCTGACACCTGCTGTGCAGCCCGGGACAGGTGAACGATTGGACGAGTCAGCCAGCGTGAGGCAAACCATCCCAGAATCCCGTTCCAGCATACTCCCATGATCAGGATAATCGATATGTATACCCAATTCGGAATATCTAACGTAATCCAGTCTTTGACAAAAAATATAAAAAAGCCGCTAGTTCCGTAGGTAATAATCGAAATCAGTACCAGACCTGCGACAGTCTTTGCTCCTAAAGTCCATTTCATGTGCACACCCCGTAGTCCTTTTTTCCTATTTTACCAATCAAGTACCAAATTTCATGTGACATACATCACTGAAAACGTTCTATCCCTTCCATACTTGCCGTTCATGCATGACTTCTCTACCATAAAGCGCATAATGTATAAGACAAGCTTGGCCCCCCTCCCTTTCTTAAAAGTTGAATAATATCCCAATTTAATATCCCTAATTTTATTTATTATCGGCACAAGAGGACAAATGATTTAGATTGGCATCCATTTTGCTTAAATGATATACTGAGTGCGCTTCAGCAACACTGAAGCCGAACTATTTTTATTGATGCCACTGGAGGCGAACGAGATGTCTACTATGTCCACACGGACGGAGAAAGATTTTATCGGTGAAAAAGAAATCCCGGCTTATGCTTATTACGGAATTCAGACGGTACGGGCCGTGGAAAACTTCCCGATTACCGGCGTTCCGGTACACCGGGAGCTGATCACGGCTCTGGCTGCGGTGAAGAAGGCAGCAGCGATTACCAACATGGAGTTGAAAATGCTGCCGAGCAAGATTGGCGATGTGATCGTCATGGCGGCTGAAGAAATGATGAAAGGCCATCATTTGGATCATTTTATTGTAGACTCCATTCAGGGTGGTGCAGGCACCTCCATGAATATGAATATGAACGAAATTTTGGCCAACCGCGGGCTGGAACTGTTAACGAAAAGCAAGGGAGACTACTTCCATTGCAATCCAAATAATCATGTGAACATGTCCCAGTCTACTAATGACGTGGTTCCTACAGCACTGCGCATTGCGGCGTACCAACTGTCGGAGACGTTACTCGCTACCATGAGAAGACTACAGGATGCATTCCGTAAAAAAGAACTGGAATTCAACGATGTGGTCAAGGTTGGCCGTACCCATCTTCAGGATGCCGTACCTATTCGCCTTGGACAAGAATTCGGAGCCTATGCCCGTGTAATCGGACGGGATATTGAGCGTCTTGAATTCGCCAATCGCCGCTTGCTTACCATTAATATGGGTGCAACTGCCGTAGGTACAGGACTTAATGCCAAACCCGAATACATCGTCAAGGTTACAGAGCACCTGTCTGATGTTACCGGACTTCCACTACAAACAGCTGAGGATCTCGTGGATGCAACGCAGAACACAGATGCCTATCTGGAACTTTCAGCGGCGCTGAAGGTATGTGCGGTTAGCCTTTCCAAAATCTGTAATGATATTCGCATGATGGCTTCAGGTCCGCGTGCAGGATTCAATGAATTGCGCTTGCCACCACGTCAGCCAGGTTCGTCCATTATGCCGGGCAAAGTTAACCCCGTTATGGCGGAAGTCATTAACCAGGTATCCTTCCAGGTGATGGGGAACGACCATACAATCTGTATGGCGTGTGAAGCCGGTCAATTCGAGCTGAATGTCATGGGCCCAGTTATTGCGTTTAACTTGCTGCAATCGCTGAAAATTATGAATAACGGCATTGATGTTTTCACGCGTTATGCAGTTGAAGAGATGGAAGCTAACCGTGAGCGCTGTGAATTAATCATGAACCAAAGTTTCAGTGTGGTTACGGCGTTGAACCCGCATTTAGGTTATAATGTAGCAGCTTCCATCGTGAAGGAAGCGCTCAAGACTGGACTTTCCTTGCAAGAGATTATTCTGGAACGCGGATTGCTCACACCGGAAGAACTGGAAGAGATTCTTCATCCGGAACAGATGACTACACCAGGGATTGCCGGAGAACACTTCCTGCGTAATATGGAACGTTTGTAGGTAATCAGGAAAACTGGTACAGCAACCCATACACGAATGATTAACAAGAACCCCCGCAGACCGTTCATCCGGTTTGCGGGGGTTCTTGTGTATTCAGAGATGATAAGACGCCAGTTATTCGATTAAGCCCACCGTTTACGCTCAAGGGAAGGCAGAATCTGAAGTTCCTCCCTGTACTTGGCAACCGTTCTGCGGGAGATGACAATCCCTTCCTCGGCGAGCAGTGTAGCCAAACGACTATCCGAGTATGGACGCTGAGCCTGCTCCGTGCGAATGATTTCTTTTAATCTGCGTTTTACCACTGATGCTGATGTTTTATCCCCTGACGTTGTACTGATTCCCGAGGCAAAAAAAGCCTTGAGTTCATATACACCATGTGGGGTCTCAATGTATTTACCGTTCACCGCACGACTTACCGTTGATTCATGCATGCCAATCTTCTCTGCAATAACAGCCAGATTAAGCGGTTTTAGCGCGGATGGGCCTTTGACCAAAAAATGCTTCTGCTCTTCCATCACTGCCGCCAGCACACGTACTAAAGTCCTGCGCCGCAAGTGTACACTCCGAATAATAGCCCTCGCCTCTGCCACCCGGGTAGACCAGATAGCGTCCGGAGCCTCTTCCCTGATCCAGCGGAAGCACGCTTCATTCATCGATACCCGAGGGTTACCTGCTGCATGCAAACTGTAATGGACCTCACCGTTACGCAATCCAACAATGGCATCCGGAATAATGTAATGTGGCCGTTCTGTACATCCGATGGATCGACAGGGCTTGGGGTCCAGACGTGTAATATAGTCATAGGCAGTCTGAGCTTCCTGTGAAGTCATACCTAATCGACTCCCTGTTCTACTTGGGTGAAAAGGAACCAGTGCTTCCAATCCGGCTTCCACCATACGTTCAGCGTACTGAACAGCCAATGGATCGCGTCTGATCTGAAGCAATAGACATTCTTGCAGATTCCGCGCACCTACACCAGCAGGGTCCAGCGATTGGAGAAGCCCCAGTCCTGCTGCAATCTTGCTCATCGGAAGCTCAAGTGTTGCTTGCACCTCTGCCAGTTCAACCGTCAGATAACCATCATCATTAACGCACCCTGCCAAATATACGGCCATATTTTCCAATTCGTCTGGAATTGTCATCACTCGAATTTGCGCAATCAGCAATTGTTCCAGAGTAGGTTCGGCACCTTTGGCCTGAAGCAGCGGATCATAGGAACCATACCTGCGCTGATCCATTCGCCGCGGAATCCGGGCGAGGGGCCCGGCTTGTTCTTCCAGTTCGAGCACCGGATTTTCCTCCGCCGCATCCAGCAAGTAACGGGTCAGATCCTGGCCAGACATGGTTAGCAAATGAAAGGATTGTTTCATCTCCGGCGTGATGGACAGCCGAATACGTTGTTCCTGTACCAACTGAACACCTAACATCCGTTTCCCTCCTTATGCCTTCGGCAATAAGCATCTGTGTTTCTTATACGAACAAAAGGATTTGCAGGGATAATAGCATACTATTCAAGCGAATGTAAGAAGTTTTTAGTCGGATCATCAGATTCTGTCTAGTATTTCTCCGATACCAGCTTTGCCTGTGTAAACAGCAGCAGATAGTCTCTTCCACCTGCCTTGGAATCCGTGCCTGACATGTTAAATCCGCCAAATGGATGTGTGCCTACCAGTGCTCCGGTACATTTCCGGTTGAAATACAGATTACCCGCAAAGTACTCGCGTCTTGCCTGTTCCAGATGTTCACGATTACGTGAGATTACCGCGCCGGTCAGGCCATAGTCGGTATTATTGGCGATATCCAATGCATCCTGAAAGGAGTCTGCTTTGATGAACGCAAGCACAGGTCCAAAAATCTCATCTTGAGCAATCCGGGCTTTGGGGTCCACATCCGCAATTATGGTTGGTTCAATGAAATAACCTTCAACGTTCCCTGTACCGCCGCCGTGCACAAGACGCCCCTCCCCCTTGCCGATTTCAATATATTCCGTGATCTTTGCATATGCCTTGTCATCGATAACCGGTCCAACCTGACTGCCAACTTCAAGCGGACTACCCATCGTCAGTTTCTGTGTCCGTTCAATCACTTTTTGCAATACTTCATCATATACATCCTTATGAATAATGGCACGGGAACACGCCGAACATTTCTGTCCTGAGAAACCAAATGCCGAAGCGGTAATGGACTCTGCCGCGAGTTCCAGATCACTGTCACTGTCTACAACGATAGAATCCTTGCCGCCCATTTCTGCAATAACCCGTTTGATCCACTTTTGACCTGGAGCTGTTCGTGCCGCACGTTCATTAATTCGCAGTCCTACATCTCTGGAACCGGTGAAGCTGATAAACCGGGTAAGCGCATGATCCACGAGATAATCACCCACTTCACTGCCTGGTCCTGGTAAAAAGTTCACGACGCCATCCGGCAGGCCAACTTCTGCGAGCAGCTCCATAAACTTCGCGGCAATCACCGGAGTTGTGCTGGCGGGCTTTAATACTACCGTGTTGCCGGAGACCAGTGCAGCAGAGGTCATGCCTGCCATAATCGCCAGTGGGAAGTTCCAAGGTGGAATGACAATGCCCACGCCCAGCGGTATATAACTCAGTTCATTATCTTCCCCTGCAATTCGCACAAGGGGCTGCGATTCACTCAGTCGCTGCATATCCCGTGCATAAAATTCCATAAAATCAATGGCTTCCGCTGTATCCGCATCGGCTTCAGGCCAAGTCTTGCCGGCTTCATAGACCATCCATGCGGAGAACTCATGCTTGCGACGGCGCATAATGGCAGCTGCTTTGTATAGATAACGAGCCCGTTCATTCGGGTCCGTATGTTTCCATGTGTGGAATGTCTCCGCTGCTGTCTGAATGGCCTTTTCGGCCAATTCCTGATCTGCCTGATGGATCGTTCCGACAACTTGATTCTTGGCTGCGGGGTTCACGGAAGTTAACGTGCGGCTGCTTGTTATTTTTTGCCCACCAATAATAATCGGGTATTCCTTCCCAAGTTCAGCTTCTACCTGACGAAGTGCGTCTTCAAATGCTTCCTGGTTCGCCTGGACTGCAAAGGGTGTGAATGGTTCGTTAACAAAAGGGATATTCATCAAATGATTCCTCCTTCAGGATGTGGGATTCGCTGGCTGCTCGCCTGAATTATTTTGCATGTTACTCATCACCAAATATATGTAGCAAAATCCGTGCCAACTCCGGTTGGAATTGAAATATTTTTCTCGTTAAATTTAACTTAAGAAAATTCACACTGCCCACTCCGATGACAGAACAACCTTCAAAGTTCAATTTAAACAGAAAATTTCCATGAAAAATAATAGATCATCGCCAAATCTGGCACGTTTCTTGCTTGAATTAAGGATGCACAATGCTGAAGGAGGAAACAAAAATGAGTGTGGGAACGGAAATATATCGCAAAACCTTATTAACCGTGGCAGGCAACAAAGCTGTAGAAAACCTGTCCATTAGATATGGTAAGAAGCTGGCAGGCAAATTTATTGCAGGAAACACCTTGGAAGAAGCTCTCGAAGAGATCCACATACTCAATAATAAAGGCATTATGGCTACGCTCGATCATCTTGGCGAAGGCATCACCCGCCTGAACGAAGCGGCATTGTACAGGGATGAGTATGTACGACTGGTAGAAGGCATTGCACGTGAAGGGGCAGACTCCAACGTCTCGCTGAAACCGACACAAATGGGCCTCGCACTTGACCCGGAAGAGGGTTATCGAAATATCCGTACCGTTGCCACACAAGCCAAATTGCATGATCTATTTGTCCGAATTGATATGGAGGATAGTCCATTTACTCAAGCAACGCTGGATATTGTTCGAAGATTGCACTCGGAAGGACTGAACAATACAGGCACAGTATTGCAAGCCTACCTGCATCGCACCGAAGAAGATACACGTGATATGATTCGGGAAGGCATTCGGCTTCGGCTGGTTAAAGGTGCTTACAAAGAACCCGGATCAGTCGCCTATCAGAATACTTCTGAAGTCATTCATCAATTCAAAACGATGATTCGTAATCACCTCGATCAGGGTGTGTACACTGCGGTTGCCTCGCATGATGATCACATCATTAACTGGACGAAACAATACGCCAAGGATCGGGGGATCTCGCAGGATGCCTTTGAATTCCAGATGTTATATGGTCTGCGCATGAGCGAACAGGAACGTCTCGCCAAAGAAGGCTATCGCATTCGCTGTTACGTACCTTATGGCACCATGTGGTATCCGTACTATACCCGCCGTTTGGCCGAAAAACCGGCTAATCTTTGGATGGTCGTTAAGAATATGTTCCGATAATTATTCTCCAGCTGGATCAATATATATGAAAAAAGACAAAAGAAAACCATGTTGCCTCTTTTTTTCTGGGCACATGGTTTTTTCAGTACGAACACCTCACCAGAGCATCCAACTTTCCTTTTCTCCGATTCATCTCTTAATGTCTAAAAAATTAGCATCCCCAATTTTAACTGTCTATTTTTCTGGACACATCCATTTATTAATTAAAATTACAAGCTCGAAAAGCCTTTTAACTACTTAATTGTTGAATAAGAATAGAAGCATTAGCATTGGTCTGTGTTCCACCTGCTAGTGTTTGCAGATCAACAGCGGATGCGCTGGAATGATTCCGTAATGTCAGCACATCACCGGGAGCAGCCGTAATAATGACCATGCCTGGATTCGGTTGAGTCCCAGCTCCTGAACCATAGACACTGCCACCTACAGGGGCTCCGTTTTGATAAAGGGTGAATTGGTTTGCCTGCACACCTGCAACGTTGAAAAATACCGCATAGTCCCCGGCATTACCAATAATAATCGCAGCGGTATTGAGTGTGTGAGTAATACCGGTAAGATTTGCGTTGCTGTCGAAGATTACATCCGCTTCAATAGCTACAGTTTGAGCTGAAGTATTAAAAATATAGGCGTACGAGGACAACCCTTGCCCTGCTGTACCGGTTGCTCCAGTGACACCTGTCGTTCCGGTAACCCCAGTGCTTCCTGTTACTCCCGTAACACCAGTCGCTCCTGTCACTCCAGTAGCTCCAGTAGCTCCAGTGCTTCCCGTTACTCCCGTAATGCCCGTGGCTCCTGTTACTCCGGTAGCCCCGGTGCTTCCCGTTACTCCCGTAATGCCCGTGGCTCCTGTCACTCCAGTAGCTCCGGTGCTTCCCGTTGCTCCCGTAACACCCGTGGCTCCTGTCACTCCAGTAGCTCCGGTGCTTCCCTTTGCTCCCGTAACACCCGTGGCTCCTGTCACTCCGGTGGCCCCGATGCTTCCCGTTACTCCCGTAACGCCCGTGGCTCCTGTTATTCCGGTGGCCCCTGTGCCTCCTGTTACTACTGTAACGCCAGTGGTTCCTGTTACTCCGGTAGTCCCCGTTGCTCCCGTAACGCCCGTGGCTCCTGTTACTCCAGTAGCCCCGGTGCTTCCCGTTACTCCAGAAATGCCCGTGGCTCCTGTTACTCCGGTAGCCCCGGTGCTTCCCGTTGCTCCCGTAACGCCCGTGGCTCCTGTTACTCCGGTAGCCCCGGTGCTTCCCGTTGCTCCCGTAATGCCCGTGGCTCCTGTTACTCCAGTAGGTCCGGTGCCCCCTGTCGCACCCGTAAACCCTGTGACGCCCGTGGCTCCTGTGGCTCCAGTTACACCCGTTGTGCTCAGCGTTTCTCCCAATAACTCTTGGGATACCAATCGGTGAGCCGCGACTAATTCGCCTGCGGCATCTTTGCCCCATACAGATATTTGTGCTTCTGGAGCAGCCGTGTCTGAGGTCGAAAATACAAACTCAAAAGCATCAAAATTCCCATTATAAACTTTGGTTATGACCTGATTAGGTGATACATTGAGCAGTTCTTCTACATATAATGTTCTCAATCCATTAAGGTAATAGCCCCGAAGAAGCACCGTGAACATTTCTGTCGCATTCCGGTTATCGATTTTGACAGTAACGGATTGAGTTGGCCGGATCCCCGTTATTCCTGAAATATTATTCTCAATGGGCCCAGTTGATAGAATGGCCATTTCATCACACTCCTTTAGTTCTTCTTCATGCGGATGGCCTTCATACAGCATTATTCAGAAGTTTCTTAATGGTGTGGACAATTCATGTTCTATATGAATAATCACTTCAACTGTCCGTGGAGCAGATTGAGAAATAACAGTTTAATCAGGTAACTCAAATGTCATTTATAATAACTCAACCCTCACCCAAAATACTGAATGGACCGTTAGAATTAGCATTAATTCCTTAAAATAATAGTAAAAGGAAATATCAGAAATGAAAATTCAACATTGATCTCTTCTGTGCCGACAACATGTATGCTTCATGTCAAAAAATATATACACACCTCATTTGGAAAGTTATAATATGGGTAACCATCATTCTCCAGTCATTTCATATGTAGATCACTTATAAGTAACTCGTGTAAAAGAAGTCGTTTCCAAAAGTTATGCCCTAACTGAGGTGATATCGATGAAACATTTACTTCCAGAATTAATGTCTTTATTGCGTACGGATATGGATATTCTGGATACAGACCTCCCCACATTTACCATTCCGTCCTCAACATCGTTGGTAGATGCCTTCTGCTTATTCAACACATCTTCTTATCTATACATTCAGGATGATGGACCCCTATTGGGATATATCGCCGTATCCGATGTTTTGCATGCCATGATGCATGCGCATCGCCTAATAGAAGCTTATTTTGAGACCACACTGGAGACAGCGGGTTCAGCTCTGACATTAATTAATGAAGATGCCAAGGTGGCTTACTGGACAACTGGCGCGGAGCATGTTTTTTCGATCAGCAAAAAAGACATCATCGGACAACCCGCAGCGGACTTTTTTCCTCCAGATCGGCTACAGTCTCTCAAGACGTTGTATACCGGCGAAACGGTCTATCGCAAACAGCATCAGCCACGGCCCGACCTGTTCGCCCTGATTAATGCTCGTCCTGTCCAACTGGATGGACATATTGTGGGTGCAGTTGCTGCCGAAGTGGATATAACAACCGAAATCCGATTACATCAGGAACTATTACATATGACCTCCAAAGTCCAGCACTTGGAGAAAGCCGTTGCTCGGCTACGTCCCGAATTAGATCCATTTGCCAGAATCAAGGGCAGTAGCTTGGTTATTAAGCAGTGCATGGAGACCATTCGCAAGATCAGTACCACCTCAGCAACCGTACTTATACTCGGTGAGAGCGGCACAGGCAAGGAGTTATTCGCCAAAGCTATTCATGATCTTCGTGAATTGCAGACTGCACCGTTTATCGCTATTAACTGCGGGGCAATCCCCGCTTCCTTGTTTGAAAGTGAGCTATTCGGCTATGAAAAAGGCGCATTTTCCGGAGCGGATCCCAAAGGCAAAAAGGGTAAGATTGAGCTTGCCGAAGGGGGCACTCTTTTTCTGGATGAGATCGGTGAGATGCCATTGGAATTGCAAGTGAAGCTGCTTCGGGTGTTACAGGAGAAGAGTTACTTTCCTGTGGGGGGAACGCGAATGAAACAGGCCGACTGCCGGATTATCGCTGCGACCAACCAGAATCTACTAAGTATGATTGCCCGCAATCAATTCCGAGAAGATCTCTACTATCGGCTGAATGTCATTAACCTTGTCATCCCTCCTTTGCGCATGCGCAAGGAAGATATATATGAATTAACCCAGACGTTCCTGCAAGAGTTCTCATTGCTCTATAATCGTCACATTGAGTTGGTTCCACCTGAAGTGTTCAAGTTACTGTTCCAATATGATTGGCCAGGCAATGTACGTGAATTACGCAATGTGATCGAACGCCTGACCATTCTGACGACAGATGGTGAGGTGAAGCAGGAATACCTGCCTGATACCCTCACTTCCCTCACCATGCATGAACAGTCCGAAGTTCAACTGACATCCGGAATTCATTCATATGCCAACAACGAAAATCAGCAACGTCAGGATTCGGCGGGAGCAGAACAAGAACCTCGATCCGTTGCAAATGTGGACGAATTAGATACCTCGAATGATTCCGAACTTGTCTCAGGTGTTACCTACCAGCAAAAATTGGACACCTATGAGGCGCAACTTCTAATTCAATATCTGAAAGCAGCAGGTGGCAACAAACGAACACTCGCCAAGCAACTTGGCATCTCCAGGGCAACGCTCTATAACCGCATGAAGAGGCTTGGTCTATGACCAGCCTCTTCTTATCGTCATTATCGGTATGATGAACGAATAGAACCCTACAAAATCCGCGCCAGGCGAGTCAGCGCTGTTCTGAGATGGCGATAGAATGTCGCCCGACTCATGGAACACGTCTGGGCTGCGGCAGTTGGATTGCCAGCATGCGTCCAGTAAGCCGCGTATAACAGCATCTGATCCTGTGGAGATAGGCCGTGTACCCTGCCTTCCAACAGATCCATGACATACAGCTGTAACTGGATTCCATCCTTTACTCCTCTAACCCTGTCAGCATATTCATGCAATTCTCCTGGGGAACGAAGATCCCCCAACATCTTGCGAACATCCTGTTCAGTCCAGATAACACCATCCACTTCCGTTGTTTCCGGCTGTATACGATCTTCTGTTGATTTCGGATCAAGCAGAGACATGACCCACTCTCCGAATTGCCCGCTACGCAAATCCAAATCAAGTATGTCCGCCCGGTCCCCGAATCTGTCACAGACACGAGTGCGGGTTCTTCGCATCTGGAATCCAATACTTTGCAAAAATAGTTTCAGGTGAGGATTCGTTGCAACGAGCATCGCTCGTGCACCATCACCCAGTAGAGATAGTCGATCCAGTGCCATGTATCCCACCAGTTCTTCTCGTGTATAACCAGGCACATCATCTCTTGCTGCAGCCAGCAATGCAAAGTGAGTATCACTCTGATCCGGGTCATTCTCAAGCTCCTGTAGAGTGAAGCATTCATGCATCTCATTCGGAAAATACTTCAGTAGCAGCCCGCTACTTTCCCTATGTACTAGCACTGTAATGAACATGGCGATCGGCTCTCCAAGCTGGTCACGCATCAATACGATCCCTTCGGGATAACGGTGCGCCAGCTCATCCAGGAACGGGCCATAGGACACAGCCTGCCATGGTTCCACGCTGTACTCGCACCATTGCTGTAACAAGCTGTGCAGAGCGGGCAGATCCTCTTTTCTCATCGTCTCAAGAGGGGAGAACAGGGAATCACGAGACACGTCTGCGTACTTGCGGTATTGAAGCATGGATTCCTGACAGAGCAGAAGCATCTTTCGGGCGATTTGACGACGCGCATGAGCCCCTGCGTGTTCATGTAGCGGTTTCAGCAGCTTCGCAATCTTGATACGCAATGTCTGCAACCGATGTGGCTCACGCTGTCGAAAATCCCGTAGCAGATGCACCCTGGCCATATCATGCAGTCCAAGACCATCCGGACCGGAACGGATAAACGACATCTGTCTCAGCATGTGGTAGTCTTCTTGCGTCACAGTCATATCCAGTACTGATGATAATAATTCCTGATTGGCTGTCTCAAGCAGTGTTAGTACCTCCACCACAGGATGCAGACGGGGTGTCGTAAGTTCCAATAATAATCGAGCACTGATCATATGCGACAGTTCAGCCCATTCGGACTGCGGAAGATTCCTCTTCTGACCCGCAGCTTCTACAGCAAGGGCCAGCCCCAGCGGATGCCCATCGGTCATTCTCGTAATGGTACCTGCCATCCCCTGATTCAGAAAGCCTGCCACCGTGATGTATTCCGTAATCTCATCCACTGTGAAATGTTGAAGCCGCATCTGTATAAACCTCTGATGTAATCGGGGATGTGTCCGCCAGGTGGACGCCAGTTCCGGGCGTGATGCCAGAATGACAAGTATCCCTCTTAACGGAAGTTTGGATACAAAGACTTCCATGAACCAGCTTTCTAACAGAGCAAGCTCTTCATAATTATCCACGGCCAGAACCAATCTCTTCTCGATCGATGTGTCTCTCAGCAGACTCATTGGTCGCGGGTATCCTTCACTATCCATTGTTTCCAAGCCTAATGTAGAGGACAAATAATCCATAAAAACGGAGGGAGTCGCCCCACATGATCGACCATCCATCCAGATTGCCGTCGCACCTCGATCCCGAGAGACAGATAACATCTCTGAAAGCAAGGAAGATTTACCAATGCCTCCCATGCCCGTAATTGAAAATATGGTTAATGGGGCTTCCGGATGATTGAACCACCGCTCCAGTGTCGTCAGTTCCTTGGTTCGACCAATGAAACGTTTGCCATCCTCAACATATTTGTCGTATTTCGCCTCACTACTGTTTCCCATATATGTCCTCCGTACTAGATACTGGTACTTTTAATATACTTTTTTCTCTCACAAAATTGAGACTATATTGAGACGCGCAATTGCATGTGAAGTGATAGAATCTTGTTAAAAGCCAATTTAATGGAAATATTCAAAACAGCGGACATGGAAACGTATAACAAGGTATACATAAACGCCTCTGCATTATTTCTTAACTTAATGAATCATTCCGCCGATCCAGCACAGCCAACATGCATATGAGTATTTACTGATCTCGAATTCATGCTTCCCTTTCATACCCTACTACCAGCCCGATATTCCAGGAAAGGCGGATTTGTGTGAGAATAAACCTCGATATCTGTAATCTGAGCGGACAACTTGGAATCAATCCCAAACGACTTAATGAATGGCTGCACCAAAGTGGCATTTCAATGGAGGACAACGACGCAGAACCGGAAGTACGCCCTGACCGGTCATCCCCCCCGTATCGGCTGGCTGCACCTTCTTCCTTATCACTGGCACCATCCTCCGGTCAAACGAAGCTATATCGGGGCCGACGCTCCACTTCCATTCTGCAACGCCTGCCTGCTTCATTACAACATACCCGGCGGATTAGTAGAAACTGCTAGACTGTGCTCAAAGTAGTGTAAGATGGGTGCACAGTCTGTCTTGCATTTCATTCACCTCATCAAGAGGATTGCCACTGCCCATTCTCAATCATCGCGTGCGCGAGCAGCGCCATCTCCAGACAGATTCTTCTCCCTTGATCCATGTAATCTGGACCCATCAGTTCTTCCAGCTTCTCCAGTCTGTTGTACAACGTTTGCCGATGAATAAATAACTGGGCAGCCGCATCCCGTTTGGAACCAAAGTTCTGCAGGTACGCATCCAACGTATCCACCAATCGCAGGTGATGCGTTTGGTCATGTTCAATCAACATACCCAGGTGATCCTGGACAAAGGGTTGCAGGAAGGATTGGGGTAACGCTTTTAACATTTGATATATACCCATACGTTCGTAAAAGTGAACATGTTCCATCAGATCTACCGATCTTGAAACTTCGATCACCTGATAGGCCTCCTGAAGGCTCTCCGGCAGGCTGGTCAAACGGTTGCGTAACTTGCCAAATCCCACATGAATCATAACCTGTTTCAAGTTACGACTGGCAAACCGTTTCACGTCTTGCGCAATCCCCTCCAGCAATCGCAGCAGTTGATGACGTGCAGCAGCCGTTACCGCTTCCTTCGCACAGCACACATATACCTGGTTGTTCTTCAGCATAATCAGGCTAGGCAGATTGTTCTTCTTGAGCAGGGAACGCAGCAGGACAAGAACATCCTGATGATTGGCTTCCATTCGCTCCCGGCCTGTACCCTTCAATCGATGCTCAATCTCGATGACCCCTCCTGCAAACCAGTACTGTCCCTTCACCAGCAAACGAAGCCCCATTCTAGTCTGTGCCTGTTCCTCCTGATGGATGTTGCCATTCATCAGATCCTGGATCAGCTCGTTCTGATTGCGGACCATCTTCTCTTCAAGAAACTGGGATCGAAGCGTGAGCGCTGCCGCCGCCTTCGCTGTATAGTCGAGCAACAACTTGAGATATTCGACTGGAGCTGCGGGATGCACAATCATGCCTACAGCCGAAAATACCTGGCCAAAACAGACGACCGGATGACACAGCAGAGCCTTCTCTTCGTCGATGTGGAACCATAATTCGGTATCTGAATCATTCAAATCCAGATGTTCTACCTCCTGCTCATACCAGGTATAGATGGCCTGTTCCATCTCCGGAACAAGTTCGGGCACAAAACTGCCTGGCTCCATGGACGAAATGTACACCACCGGTTTGGTAGCATACTCATGCAACAGGTTCAGCAGAGCAGACATATCCGTACTCTGTAATGTTCGTTGCTGAAGCTGACGGGAGTATGCTTCCAGACTTTTCAGCAACTGGTGTTGATGATTAATGAGCAGAGAGTGAATATCCTGTGTAATCTCGACAAAACGGACCGGTTGTTCAAATACGATCAGCGGAAACTGGTGTCTGTCCGCCAGTTCAATCAGTTCTTCCGGGATTCCGTATATGCTGGTACCAAACTCCACACATAGCCCCGCTGCCTCACTGCCAATGAGCTGAAGCAGATACTCTTCGCGCCCTTCTTCCGATTGAAGCCACAGTCCAGTGGATAAAATAAGATCATGGGGGCTTACGAATGGAGATACATTGGTAATCTCCAATACATGAACCCAACCAACCTGACGGTTCACTCCATCCTTCCCTGCCGCTAGTCGTGCTCGGCCAAATACCGGACGTGCAAGGATATCTTTGATCGTAAACACACGGTCATTTCGCAATGTCGATCCCTCTTTGTGTTATTTTTTCTTACATTATAATCTATGGACAAATGTCCTGAACAGTCTTTTTCGACAATATGTTGAGTTCAATTCCTAAAAATTAGACATCAAGTAAGGTGCAAAACGAATATCCAAGTCATAAACTTGTAGTATAATCTAACAACCAATAAATGGACGAGGTGCATGGTGATGAGAATCGGAATTCCCAAAGAAATCAAGAACAATGAGAATCGTGTAGCAATGACTCCGGCCGGGGCTGCTGATTTCATCAGAGCCGGTCACCAGGTACTGATTGAACAAGGCGCGGGGATCGGCAGTGGATTCACGGATCATGAATATCAAGCTGCGGGCGCCGAGATTCAGATTGATGCCAAGTCAGTGTGGACCGAAGCCGATATGATCATCAAGGTGAAAGAACCGCTTGCCAGTGAATATGGATATTTTCGTCCGGGACTAATTCTGTTCACCTACCTGCACCTCGCAGCGGAACCGGAGCTTGCCAAAGCGCTTATTAAAAGTCGGGTAACGGCTATTGCGTATGAGACGTTGGAGGTTAACAATACCCTCCCCCTGCTAACCCCTATGAGTGAAGTTGCAGGCCGCATGGCCTCCCAGATCGGGGCACAGTTACTGGAGAAGACCGAAGGTGGCAAGGGCATTCTGTTGTCCGGTGTACCAGGCGTCAGTCGGGGGAAAGTGGTCATTATTGGTGGTGGAACGGTGGGAACAAATGCAGCCAAAATTGCTATTGGTCTTGGCGCCGATGTGACCATCCTTGATCTGAATCTGAATCGTCTGCGCCAGTTGGATGATATCTTCGGCAATCAGATCCACACGCTGGTATCCAGCCCGTCCAACATCGCAACAGCTGTTGCCGCGGCAGATCTGTTGATCTGTGCGGTGCTGATTCCGGGCGCCAAGGCGCCAACGCTTGTCAGCGAGCAGGTGGTGAAGACGATGGCACCGGGTTCGGTCATTGTGGATGTGGCGATTGATCAGGGCGGGATCGTTGAGACCATTGATCATATCACAACCCACGATGAACCGACCTATGTGAAACACGGCGTCGTGCACTACGCGGTGGCGAACATGCCAGGCGCCGTGCCGCGGACGTCCACGGTGGCGCTGACCAACGCCACCATGCCTTATGCGCTGCAGCTGGCCAACCACGGTGCAGCCGCCGCGATTCGCGGCAGTTCGTCCATTCGCAGCGCGGTCAACGTGCTGAATGGACACATCACGTATGAGGCGGTTGCCCGGGATCTCGGGCATGCCTATGTTCCTGCGGGTCAGGCGCTGGAGAATACCGCCGCCGTCCAGTAATCTTGATATGATCGTTCCACCCCGGCGCCTTGTCGCCAGGCCTGTGGAACGCAATAGAAGCGCAAGTCGGGCAGATGATGTTCCCGGCTTGCGCTTCTTGATTTTTTTCACATATGAAATAACTCATTAGTTGGTATAAGGCCTTTAGGTTCCTCCGGTTTTGGAGCTTTAGATCGCCCGTTCGCTGCATACTTCGCGGAAGTTGCAATCCCGGCAGGACCGGTGCGAAGGCATCGCTGTAAAGTAGGTGACGTCCTTTGGACGGTTATAGTATTCATCCTCAACACAGGATCGCATCTCCTCGATGTAACGACCCACGTTCTCCTCCACCTTCCGGATATCCTCTTCTGTGGCTGTAAACTCTCGGTGTTTTCCGGTTATCAGGTACTCCACTCGCAGCTCAATCTGTTCCAACGGAACCCGGTAATGCTCTCTCACATAGGATGCGTACAGCATTAACTGATCGGAGAAGTCATCTTCCTTGCCCGTCTTCCAGTCCACTATGACAATATTGCCGTTACTGCGCCGATACAATAAATCCATCTTCACATACACACGCGTATCGTGCAGCATCATCGTATCCCATTTCTCAATCTCCAGAATGTCCGTACTTGCCCGGGACAAGTCCTCCCACGTAAGCGTCTGGTACAGGTTGCTGACACAGGCCGAAGCACGTTCCTTAATCGTGGCAATCCGGTCATTCAACGTATCATCCCCATAATAGATCTCGGACAGCATCGCGCGATTCTTGGGGTTCAGCCGCCACTGATCCACATCCATGGATTCCACATACGCCTGATTCAGCAGCTTGCGTATGGTCTGTTCCAGGAAGTGTTCACGCGGTTTATCTTTGCCCTCTTCCCTGCTGCGTACCGCCGACTCACACATCCGATGCGCGAGGTCCCCGAAGACAAGATACAGATTGCTGAGCTGCTTCAGACGGTACAGACGAACCTGCATCTCATCAGCAGAGTCTGTCTTCCAGCCGTTATGGGCACCGTAATAATGATAATAATATTTGCGCAGGCACTCATCGAACATACTCGCCCGCGACTGCGAATAAGACCATTGCGGGTATTGTGCCATAAGGTATTCTGCCTTTCTGTATGCCGGATCTGCATGAGATCCCTTAATGCTCACAGTATAAAGCCCGGGCAACATTGCCGCAAGCATGCTTCCGTTATTTTCTTCTGACGCAACCGTTTCCGATTCGATCCGTATCGTTTATATAGTAACATCACCAAAAGATGAAATTGCGGAGCAGAACGCTTAATATACTCTATAGAGGGCAGCGAATCCGGAACCGGGATGCTTGTACGGGTCCAGCCCGGGGCCAGTGTGGGCCCGGCGCTAACGAATCTCACACACCTTATCACGTGGATCACGAGGTTTTACGGAATCTAACGAACTCCAGACACGCTAATTAGTCTTATTTTGGTTGTAGAACGTGTATACTGCAAGCTATGAGCCAATAACGTGTCTCTGATTCGTTACATTTTCAGATCTGCTAGTTTACGTGAAATAAGACTTACTCGGTTCGCTAGAAAATGATTATATGAAAAAAATTGTACAGGCATATCCTAAAAGGGGGCACCACCCATGAATCGACCGGATTGGTTCCAGGCGGAAGAAGCATTACAACATATCCAAGTCATCGGAAGCGACCGGAATGAGCTCGTGAACATCATCGGCGATGTAGAAGGATTGAATTGCATTGGCACAGGTACGGATGCGGCTGTATTTACGTATGACGGCTTGCCGCAGTATGCCTTCAAGATGTACTCGGATCATGCCTTGGACAAACTCGAAAATGAAAAACAGGTATACGAGCAGCTCAAAGGTCTGCCATACTTCCCTACCTATTACGGCAGCGGCCGGAATGTACTCGTGATCAGTTTTGAACCCGGGGATACACTGCTAGAATGTTTGGAAAAGGGAATCCCCGTCCCCGAGCAGGTGATGCTCGATGTGGACGCAGCGCGAGAAGCCGTTCGCAGCCGCGGGTTGAACCCTCGCGACATTCATCTGAAAAATGTAATTCTCCAGAACGGACGCGGGAAAGTGATTGACGTATCCGAGTATGTTCAGGACGGCAATGACAATCGCTGGGAGCATCTTGTCTGGGCTTATCACAACATCTATCCACGGATCAAAGGAACGCCCATATCTCCACGCATGCTGCAAACGATCAAATGGGGATATAATCAGTTCGATCATGCCAACATCAAAATGGACGATCTCTCCAAAAAGGCGAATCGTCTGTTCTCCAGATTTATGAAATGAGTACGTTGTACACAGTAGAGGATTGTCTTGTTGTTTTTATTGAAACCAAACCGCCCGGATAATAGCCTTGAAATGGCCTTTATCCGGGTGGTTTTTTGTGAAGGTGCGTATACGTATGTGTATGTGTGTATGTGTGTGTGTGCTGACTGTTATGGTAGTCACTGCTGTGCGCTCTGCTTCTGCTTACTTTTGTGATTGTGAGTTGCACTTGTCTACAACCTTCGTTATGGACCTTTTATTCGAGACTACTGGTAAACTGGTCGTGCTCAACCTTCTTTTCTTCCACGTCCCTGCGAGGGGGTCATGCCCTTGTATTGTTTGTATAACTTCGTAAAATAGTTGGCATTGTCGCAGCCGACTCTGGCTGCGATCTCCGTAATGGTCAGACTGCTGCCTTGCAGCAGCTGCTCTGCTTCACTCATCCTGCACCCGTTCACGTATTCCACAAAGGTACGTCCGGTCAGCTTTTTGAACATTTTGCAGAAGTGATACGCATTCAATCCCACATGACTTGCCGCTTCCGTAACAGACATCTTACCTGTGGGGTCCGCTTCAATCTGTGCGATCAACTGTTTGAAACGTTCGCGGTTGGGAAAATACGATCCGACCGTTTTATCCGGTAGCTGCTGCGGCATAAAGGTTCGCGCAAGCAGGGTGAACAAGGCATGCAGCTTGGATTTCACCACGAGCTGATAAGCCGGGGGCTGTAACGCCATTTCCTCCACAGCTTCATTCAATAAAGAATAATAGCCTGTGCAGGCTGTGTTTTCCTCTGCCGGTTTGACCGGAAATCTCACTCTTCCTTCCAAATACGGCGCGACATATTGCTCATGCACAGGATCATGAGTGAAATCATGGAACAGTGCACGGTTGACCACAACGGAATCATAATGCACATCCCCGTCATCCAGAGCATATCCAACATGCAATGTACCTCCAGGAATGATGATGACCTCACCTGCTCGAACTATATAAGGTTTGCTATCAATATGAAAAAGCGCACTGCCCTTACGCATAATAATCAGTTCAAAATGTTCATGCCAATGCAAATACAGAATACATTCTTCAGCTTTCATATCTGAACACCGATTTTGGAACAGCTGAAATGGATGTGATTTATGGTCAATTCGGGTATTTTCGTGAAGCGCTTTCAGATCCAGCACGACTTCTTCCCCCTCTTCACAAGATCCGACTATTAATACACAAGATTGTTTAGAGCCATCCCGTTAATCCACGGCTATAATGAGTGTCACGAAGTACTATAAGCCAATATTGGAGTGAATTACAACCATGAATAAATCATTACGCATCGGTACCCTTGTAGGCGGGCAGGACGCCGTCCGCGTTATCCCGCAGATCATGCAACACGGCTTCGAATCATTTAACCTGACATTCTGGCAAACGACAGGCGATCTGGACCTGGCCGAGACAGCCAAACGTGTCCGTGAAATCGTGGACGAACAAGGCATTGTCATCTCCGCGGTGAGTGTATTTGGTAATCCGCTCACCGGAGCCGGAGACAACGCCGATACATTGGCGAGCTGGGAGCGAGTGATCGATCACGCACAGCTCTTCGGTGCAGATATCGTCTCCGGATTTACCGGACGTCTAACCGATCAACCCATTAATGAGTCCATCCCCCGGTTCAAGGAAGTATTTGGTGAACTGGCACGCCGGGCAGCAGACCGGGGTGTACGGATTGCTTTTGAAAACTGTGATATGGGAGGAACCTGGCAGACAGGCGACTGGAACATTGCCCATAACCCAACGGCCTGGGAGATGATGTTTGATGCTGTTCCGGATGAAAATGTAGGCCTGGAATGGGAGCCTTGCCATCAAATGTCCAGCCTGATTGATCCTATTCCACAGCTACGCAAATGGGCTCATAAAGTCTTCCACGTACATGGCAAAGATGCCACGATTGCCTGGGATATTGTCAAGGAATACGGCGTACACGGTCCACGTGAATTTGTCTGGCACCGCACACCCGGCTTCGGGGATAACAACTGGGCAGACATCATCACCATTCTGCGTCAGAACGGTTATCAGGGCACGATTGATATCGAAGGCTGGCATGATCCCGTCTACAAAGACGAACTCGAAATGACAGGACAGGTACATGCATTACGATATTTGAAACAATGCCGCGGCGGCGATTTTGTGCCCAATCCGGTATAAAGTACTACACAACACAATCCATACGAAGGAGATGAGCTGATGAGTCATCCTTATCGGGTAATTATCGCTGGCTGCGGTGCCATGGCAAACACGTGGGCGGACTATGCCTTGCAAAGGCCGGATACAGAAATCGTCGGGCTGGTTGATCTGTATGAACAGACAGCCCTTGCTTTTGCTACAAGACACGGCCTCACCTGCCCTACGTTCACCGATATCCGTGAAGGCATTCAAGCTACTGGCGCGAATATCGTATTCGATGTCACGATTCCGGCGAGTCATTACGGCATTGCCATGACAGCGCTGAAGGAAGGATGTCATGTATTTGGCGAGAAACCACTAGCAGAGTCCTTCTCCGAATGCACAGACATTGTGCAAACCGCTCGCAGCACAGGACACATTCAAGCCGTCATGCAGAATCGTCGTTTCGATCCGCGTATCCGCGCCTACCAGCACCTCATTTCCGGCGGGGCTATAGGACAGGTAGGTTACGCAGGAGCCGACTTCTTCCTCGGGCCACACTTCAGCGGATTCCGGGATCTGATGGATAGTCCGCTGCTGCTCGATATGGCAATACATACGTTTGATCAGGCACGGTATATTCTCGGAGCTAACCCGGTCTCGGTATACTGCCATGAGTTCAATCCTCCAGGTTCATGGTATCAGGGCAATGCGATGGCGTTATGTATATTTGAGATGTCTGACGGGTCCGTATTCAACTATCGCGGATCCTGGTGCGCAGAAGGCGTACCCACATCATGGGAAGCAAGTTGGCGCGTAATCGGTGAAAAAGGAACCGCCATCTGGGATGGTCACGATGACATCTATGCTGAAGTAGTTACTGCGCAAAGCCTGGATGCTGACGGCAAACCATCCTTTTTCCAGTCAAGTGAGCGAATTGAAGCGGAACTGCCTGTCATGGACAAAACAGGACATCACGGCTGTCTCGAAGACATGTTCGCCGCACTGGAATCCGGACGACTACCTGAGACCGATTGCAGCGATAACCAGTTTAGCATGGCCATGGTCCTCGCATCCTTGGAAAGCGCACGCACAGGCCAGAAAGTGTTCATCGCCGATCTGATGAGAACGGGGAATGTGTAAAAATACTATGCCCCTCCATCACATTATGAGTGCATATTACAATTAAGAAACGAAGAGGGTTCATCACTAGTCAAACCCACCCGTTAACTTTACATAGCAATAAAAGAATCCCTTGCCAGCAAATAGCTGCAAGGGATTCTTGAGGTTAATTCAATTAGTATTTCACATCTACTGGATATTCGATAACAATTGGCTTTTTAGTACCATTTAAATAGGTGTAACCAGCATTTTCAGCAACTCTTCCTTGGAATACTGTTCCAACATATTCATCATAGTAATCATATTTTACTACTACAATATTATATTGATCGTAGTTCATAGCTGCATAATAGTTTCTTGTATTGAAAGCAGAACTTTCAGGGGGGCCAGAGTATACCTCAGTAGTACCCCATTCTTTAGAAATTGTACCGCTTGCCTCGCCTGTCAGACTCTGATTGACTACGTATTTAATGCCTATATCAGCTTTTGCAGAAAACTTCACCGTACCACTTACAGATGATTTAGAAGTCTTTGATGAAGTTTTACCCTTTGGGACACTTATCAAAAGAGTTTGTTGTTCAATGGGCCCTACAGAGTAACCAGTAATTACGGATTTACTTACAGAATAACCTGATTTCACATAAATACGACGATCACCTGCTTGTGGTGTGATCTCACTATTGTTTTTTCTTACAAGCTTAGGATCAACAAATTCATATGTAGCATTCGGGTTGCCAGGCGTCTCATACTTCTTATTACCATCCAAGTCTTGACTAACTATAAATTCAGTACTCGGGGTCGTCACATCAACTATCGGATTAGGGTTTAATTGAATCTCATTGCCAAACTCACTTTCTGCAGAAGCCGCAGGTACTAGAATAGTTAAAGCTGTGGATAAAGATAATAACACCGATGTAATTTTTTTCAATTTAAATCCTTCTTTCCCATGTATTTTTTTGGTATACAACACTAATATACGACAAAAAACTTATTTATCCTTCTTTATTTTTACAAAAAAAATAAATAAATGTATAATAAACCTATAACTACAAAGGAGTGATACATATGTTTAAGGATTCGAAGCTAATTGTCCCCTCATTAATCATTGGCGTTTCATTGATTCTAAGCAGCTTCGTTAACAGCTATTTTACCTCTGAACAGAAATCAGAAAATCTACCGACAATTCAAACTTCAGTAAATTCCACTATGTTAACGAAAGAAGATGCGGCTGAATATTTACGGCTCTCTGTATCTGAGTTGGATGATATCATAAATAAAGATATTGATCGGAAACAGAATACATCATCAGTTTATGACACATATCAGTTTATACCTTATGCTAATTTGAACGGTAAACTCATTTTCACTAAGACTAACTTAGATCAGTGGATCGATTACAACACAGGTAAAAAATAAATAAAGCCCGCACTGCAGTCTTCCTGCAACGCGGGCTTCATTTGCACTATCCCTATATATAAACTGACACACAAGAAAACGGAGAGTACAATCTCATTTTACATCATTTTATAAAATTCCTTTTTTCATTGCCTTATACACCAGTTGCGAGAACAGGCTGTTGGACCAAGCAAACCATGGTCTGGTGAACGTGTTGGGATCATCGACGTGGAAACCCTCGTGCATATATCCCGTATCCGCATCCGTGTTCTCCAGTAGTTCAATCATCGCCAGTATTTCCTCGTCATTGTCTGCAGTCAGACCCTGCATGGATAGCGCCATGTGCCAGATATATCCCGGAGGGGTATGGGGGCTACCAATACCTTTGGCTACCCGCCCTTCATAATAGAACGGATTTTCCTTACTCAAAATGAATCGCCGTGTGTTCTGATACACCCTGTCTTCAATCGAAGCATACTCCATATATGGTATAGACATCAGTCCAGGCGTGCCCGCATCATCCATCAGACAAAAGTTGCCGTAACCGTCCGTCTCATAGGCATAAATCTGCCCATACTCTGGATGACGATAAGTACCGTACAGGGAGATACCGTGTCGTATTTCTTCTTCCAAACGAGCCATCCGGTTTACCAGTTGTTCATCGCGGAACACCCACTTCGCGATCTCTCCCATCTGGCGCAAGGTTACCGCAGCGAACATGTTCGCCGGAATATTATAATGAAAATCACAGGCATCATCACTCGGACGAAATCCGGACCAGATCATGCCCGTGTAATTCACAGGCATACCCGATCCTTCATTTCGCAGCGTATCATGGGCTGGACAATTGCGACGCATGAACCGGTAAGGTGATTGCTCTGTGTGATGCTGTTCTGTCTCCCATAGTTGTACGATATTCTCCATCACTTTCTTGAAGCACTCATCGAATATATCCGTAAGTTCCGTCTCCCGCCAATATGTATAAGCCAGCTTCATGGAAAAACAAAGAGAATCCAGCTCAAACTTCCGTTCCCACACCCAGGGTGACATCTCCGTCTCATCATTAGCATCCCAATGCCATCCATTCGCCGTTTCATTGAATGCATTGGCATAGATATCCTTATCAGCGTAGAACGTATGCCGTTTGATCAGGCCTCCGATAATACGCTGCAACTTCTCATCATCCTTCGCAAGTGGAACATAATGCATGACCTGCTCTACGGAATCCCTTAACCACATGGCGGGAATATCCCCTGTAATCACAAAGGTTGTCCCATCCTCCAGTAGCTTCGTGGTCGTTTCCAGCGTATTCGGAAAACAATTGCGAAACTGAGCCAGCAATCTCGGTCGATGTTGCAAACGCTCGTCCGCCTCAGTCAGAATATCCTGCACAGCTTGTGGCAATTCCAGTTGTGGCATAGAGATTTTCGGTAATCTGAACTGTTCCATAGATGTTGTCTCCTTTGAATTGAAGTTTAGCAAATTGGTTTAGATTAAGCCTAACACTCTCACACTATTGTTATTTTTGTTATGATAAATTATAATAACATTATTATTTGTAAGTGTACTGTGTCAGAAGATGATCGTCAAATGAAGGAGTAATGATATGTCACGCAAAGTATCCATTCAGACGCTGGCTGACCAGCTCGGATTATCCAAATATGCCGTTTCCCGCGCACTCAGTGGCAAGACAGGCGTTAGTGAAGCAACACGTGCACGAGTACTTGAACTCGCTCGGGCTTTGGGATATCGCCAAAGTACCCCGGGGGCTACCAACAGTCCTACCGCCGCAAACCATACGGATCTGTCCGATCCCCCGTTTGTTCTCATATGCATGAATCAGCTCAACCGCGGTGAACCTCACTACTGGCAACGTGTTCTGTCAGGCATGATCTCCGCCTGTAATGAGCGTGGTTGGCATCATGCCATTGTATCTCCCTCACTCGGAGTGACGGACGAGAACACCTCTCCCGAAAAAGCTATTGCTCCTCACTTGGACTGGGAACGTTGTGCCGGGATTATTGTCATGGGGGCTTTCCCTCATACGGTTCTGCAACGACTCTCTCAGACGGGTCGGCCTATTATTCTCGTAGATCATCAGGAGCCATTGCTGAATTGTGATACGATCAGCCATGATAATCTGGAAGCTGGCATCACCGTGGCTAGATATCTAATGTCTATGAATTGCCGAAGGATCGGCCTCATCACAGATGATGGTCGTGCTGCGAGCTTCGCCCAGCGGAAGATCGGGATTGAGTTGGCTTTGAACCATTTCCATGTGGACACCAGTCATACGACCAGCTTCAGAGAATGGAACATTCCGTATGAGAACGGCGAATGGGTTAACCAATTGGCTACCACCATTCAAAACATGCCAGATGACAAACGTCCCGATGCCTGGATTGGTGTTAATGATGATATTGCTTTGCAATGGATGCACAAATTACAGGAGATGGGCATCTCCACGCCTAAAGATTGCCTTGTCATTGGTATCGACAATGTACATTCTGCCGTTACGTCCTCCCCACCACTGACCACGGTTAACCTGTGCAAAGAGGAGCTTGGACAGCGAGCCGTCGAGGCTTTGCAACGCCGGATTGAACGCCCGGGGACACCAAAAGAAACGGTTATGTTATCGACCACGTTGATTCCAAGGGAATCGGCATAATTCGGAAAGGGTACTGTTCTCTTCTGAAGATGAATTCGTTAGATACTTGCCTTCGCCGTAAATCTGGTAACATACAAAAGAGGCCCCACATACCATTATGCAGGGCCTTTTCGTATATTAGGCTTATATCCTTATATTCCTGTACATTTACACTTAAATCTACTGATCCATCCACCCATCCTTATACATCCATTCGAAGCTTCATTTACTTTATGTCTGAGAATTGCACTACTGGTTATTTCAGCCAAGGCAGGCTATCGTACGACGGAAGATCCACTTCCCAATTCACATCGCGATACTCTCTATTGACTACGGTTCTTTTCAAAGTGAATTTTGTACCCTTTTCTTCGTTAAACCCCCGAATTTTTAATTGCAGATCATCTTCAACGTATTCACCGTTATTATTAGGTTGATCTGGATAACCGTTCACTTCAACAGGATACTCTTTTCCATCCGAATCTACTGCAACCCAGCGATCACCCATGAAAGCATTTCGGAACGTCCCACTCCCCTTCAGAACTAGTGAATACCCTTCCTTTACATCAATCTTCGGAGGATCATACGATTCCATCAGTGGCTCGTACTCAAAATCATAGAATAATATTTTATCTCCAAGCTGTTCAAATTCTGCAAAAGTATAAAAATTCGTGTCCTTACGCCTCTTCTCCAGATCAACTTCCACTGATTTCTCTTCTTTCACCGGCAGGGTGTAACCATCCAGAACAAAGCGAATGTTCTTCGCATCTACCGTTACCAACGCAGGGTCCCATGTCTCTGACAACTTCAACGGCCCACCATTTCTTAAGTCACTCTGATCTTGGAGCTGGAACTTGGCTTGACGGGCATCTGGTCTTATTCCATTGAAAATTCGATATTCATTTGTTTCAGGAATCTCAAGATGGTAGATGATACTCATATAGCTCGCCCAATTCTCATCAACTTTGGCACGAAGTTCATCATCCAGACTCACATTCAGGTCAAGCCGGGTTCCGTTTGGCGTGCGTACAAGCTGTGTCATATCAAGCTTTAGTCCTTCTGGCGTCGTATATGTGTTATCCATAGAATTTTCAACAGCCAATGATTTGGCTTTGGTCATATCGATCTTGAATTTGAAGCTCCAATCCACCGTAACATCTCTATCTTCGTAGGATTTCTTCTCGTAATCATAATATCTGCCCACATTTAAATTACGCAGTTCACCCCGCACGACCACTTGATCCGGAATTTCATCATGAAACTGGAATAACAATCGTTCAGTTAGAGGGCCCTTTGTTCTTGCATCTCTTGCAAGAGTGGCAACCTGTCGCCCCTCTTCATCCGTAACATGAATTCTCCCCAAATCAGGCAGAAACCGTGATACCCCTAATCCATCAGGTGTTGTTTGTTGCATGGTCATTACCATATGAGATCGGTCTACAAGCACGTCTTCAATTTTAAGCGTGTAGCCCTGGTCATTGATATTGATATCCGGATTAACCACAAGTCCAAGAGGTTTAAGACGTTTATAATCATCCGCAAAATAGGAATATTTCAATGCTTCAGGCACAGGTATGTTAGGCAATGGCAGACGATCTACAGCATTTACCGCGGGTTGTGCTGGCTCTGCTGTTCGGTCAAAAGCAAACCAGGCCCCTCCGGCAAGTATTACAACTGCCGCTGCAGCAATTCCAGTCCGACGCATCCAATGCGCTCTCATGGATTTTTTCACGAATGGATACTGATCTTCTCCACTTTCCATAGACACGCCATCCAGCTTCTGCATGACCTTAAGCGTAAAATCTGCGTCCGGCTCCTCACGGTACAGGTGCTCCTCCCATAACCGATCTTCATCCCTTGAAATAGGCTTCATACGTAGCTAAACCTCCTTTGCGTTCCATTTGCTTCCTTAGCGTTTTTTTCCCGCGATAAAGGGCGTTACGCACTTTGGTTGAACTCATGCCTGTAATGTCTGCAATCTCTTCATAGCTCAACTCGTTTGTGTACTTCAGTAATAACACCAGGCGATATGATTCCGGTAACTGTTCTAGCTGTCGATATATTTCACGCTGCATCTCTTTATGCAGCACACGTTTTTCCGGTGTTTCATTACTGACAGGTTCGATCCCCTGATCGACCGGAGACATGACGGGTTTCTTTTCCCGTATAAAATCCCGCATCCGATTCACCGCAATGGTGTATACCCACGACGAGAAACTGCTTCCCTCCCGCCGCGATGGGAGATAACGATAGATGCGAATAAACGTATCCTGAGCGAGATCCTGTGCATCCGGATGACTCGCGCCCATTCCGCGCATGATGCCGTAGACTTTATTTTTATATCGATCCACAAGCACAGAGAACAACTGCTTATCCCCTGCAACAATGCGCTGAATAAGCTCCTCCTCCGGTATCTGTTGAGTCATGTAATCCCCCTTCTCTACAGCTTCCATGCATGGTTCTGTACTATATAGACGGAAGCCGTTCCCGAAACCTCTCACTTTATCCAAAAAAAAAGAATTCGCCCTTATCGGCGAAGCCGACTGGGTGAACTCTGCGTACTTGCCTCTTAATCTTCCCTGTTCTTCTCCGTGACAAAATCAGCAAGCTGGGAATAGATCGCCACAATCTCATCCATCGACATGCGCACGAGTCCACTGGACGAGGGAGCAACGAACTCCTGAATCTCCTTGACGACCGGGTCGTCTTGGAATCCCCATTGCACTTTGGCACGTTTGCTGTACTGGGTGTACACTCCTTTTCCGACAAAACAGGCGATGTCCGGTCGGTATTTCTCCAGCTTTTGCCGCAAAATCTGGCGTCCTTCTGCATACTCTTCCTTCGTAATATCTTCCATACCTCTGGTGGGCCGGGCCACGATATTTGTGAATCCGTACCCCAGCTTCAGCAACTCTCCATCCTCCTGTGCATCATATAAACGTGGGGTTAATCCCGAACGTTCAAGAATACGCCAGAACCGGTTTCCTTTGTAAGCATAATGATGGCCCGTCTCTCCAGACGTAATGCTCGGATTGAAACCAATAAACAATATCGATAAACCAACATCCAGATGATCTGGAATCATGATGGGAAGCCCCCTTATCTTTTTTAGCTAATTACATCTTTCGTGTGTGTATAAAATGATATAATAAGCAAAGCATTTTCGAAATCGGATTGAAATTTTCATGAAAAAGGAAGCTGAACTAATGATTGCAGACATCATGCTTGAAGTCGTCCTGCCCGTCTTTCTCTTGATCGCCGTCGGGTCCTGGATGCAAAAGGTGTTCAAGCTGGACTTGTACACACTCGCCAAAATCAATTTCTATTGTATTACCCCCGCAGCCGTCTTTATGAGCATGTACCACTCGGATATGTCCGGCGAACTGCTTGGGACCGTGACACTCTTTTACGCGATATATGTATTGATTCTCTATATTGTAGGTTCTGTATTTGCGCGCTCGCTTCGGATGAATAAAGGCATGAAGGCTGCTTTCAACAACAGTATTATGCTGGATAACGCAGGCAACTATGGTCTGCCCATCAATGCACTGGTATTCCGCGGCGATCCACTCGCCTCTTCCATTCAGGCACTGGTCATGTCTTTACAGGCATTACTGACATTCACCTATGGCGTGTTGTCCATTCAGGGCGCGAAGCTCAAAGGTAATTACCGTGCGGTGATTATTGGATTTCTTAAAATGCCCGTTCCATATGCGCTCTTGCTGGGGATTCTGTTCCACATGTGGAAGGTTCCCTTGCCTACGTTCCTGTCCATGCCGCTGACCTATGCGCAGCAAAGTATGGTCGCTGTGGCACTGTTGACACTCGGGGCACAGATTGTAAAATATCCAATTCAACTGTACCGTCTTGATGTGTATATTAGCACATTTTTGCGTCTCCTGATTGGCCCGGCTATCGGGATTTCGATCGTGCTACTGCTTGGGCTGGAAGGTATCGCTGCACAGGCACTCATTATCGCTTCCGGTATGCCGACGGGTGTCAACGCATCCATTCTCGCGGAAGAATACGATAACGAACCAGATTTTGCAGCCCAGACGGTGCTAATCTCAACGTTGCTTAACATCATTACAATAACGGCACTGATCTCTTATGCCAAAACGTTCTGAAATGAAAAATAAGTCCATGACCCATGAGCAAGGTTGTGGACTTATTTTGCGGTGCTGAAACTATGATTCAAACGTCGTTCGTTCCGGGAACTTGCCGCCTTCCCTGAATAAACATCGTACCAGTCGCTGCGCGGCTCGGTTAAAGAAAAAACTCGGGCTTACCCCATCCACCTGGACAGGTTCCAGTTCCCTCACACTTTCCTTGATCTTATTCATCTCAATGAGCCCCATCTTACGCTCATTCGGTCCGAAGCGATAAATAACCTTCTCATCGTCCTCCGTCTGTTTCACCAGAAGAATCACAGATGCCATACAGGTTACCCCCTATCGTTACGTTATGAGATTCCATTAATCACTTGCCTACTATAATTATTACCCAGATTCTAGTGGAAGGATATAGGACTTAAGTTAGTTATACCTAAATTAAATATCCTGATATAAAGATTCTCTGGAATGAGTCGTTAGGCTCACAAACACCGTGTTTACACTATCCTAATGGATAGTCACTGTCATGAAAGTGCGTACTGCCCAAGTCGTTTTTCTCCGTTTATACTAACCTTATCTTGAAATTCAAAGGAGAAGAACATATATGTCTACAGCTCAAATCTATAACCACGGTGTCCCGTGGGAAGAGGCATTCAGCGTTGCTCAGGGATACAGTGTTAACGGTACGATCTACATTGCAGGACAATTTTCGCATGATATGCAGGGAGACTTTATTGGTGTCGATGATATTGAAGCACAGGTTCGCCAGACATTGGATAACTTGGATCGCGTGCTCGCAGGATTTAACGTGACCAAGTCGAACATTGCTGAACTGGAGATTTTTTTGGTTCACCCGCAGGAGCATCTTGAGCCATGTGTTGCTGTGTATAAAGAGTACATTGGTACGCATCGTCCGGCTGTTACGATGGTTGGGACATCGGGTCTGGCCTTCCCTCATCAACTGATTGAGATTCGCGCCGTTGCTCATACCAACTGATCCAGATCATGTCAAAAGTTGCAGTGCCAATTAAAATGGCCTGATGAGGGTTCGCTTTAACGAAGTTCATATACAAAAAAAGAAGCAGGGCCGGATAAACTCCGAACCTGCTTCATCATTTATTATTCTTTTTCTTTAAAAATTTACAAACGCGGGTCTACTCGCTCTGATTCTAGCGAAAGCGTCGCCAGCACGCATTCATGAATTCGTTCCAATGGCTCTCTGCGTATAAAGCGCTCAATCCCCTCTATGCCCAAAGCACTCTCCATTAAGGCGTGACGTTCTTTTTTGGACGTTTTGCGTTTACGAAGTCGGGACAGATTCTCAGGTGCCAGGTAATCCATACCATAGATGATGTGCAAATATGCACGTCCTCGTACTTTTATCGCAGGCTGGATGATTTTGTTGTTATTCCAGGCGCGGAATGTTTCGGGTTTGATCACAATCCCCTCATGTCCTTCCGCCGTAATCTCATCCCACCAACGAATGACATCCGTTTCATCTGCCTCACTTGCGATCACGCGATATTCCGTCTCCATCATCAAGGTCGACATCCGGGCGAACTCACGGTTTTGTTCCATATGCCATTCATGTGTTTGCTCCCAAAATGCTCCCGTGCTATGTGCAAGTGTATGGAAAGGCGCAATCCGAATGTCCGCGATATCATCCACATCCCAGCAGTATTTCTGGAATACATCGCGGAACGTTTGGGAATTAGTGAGTTTACCTACTGTTTCCTGCAACCACTCCTCTACGTTACGACCTGCTGCTTGAGCTTCGCGCAGTTTGTCCAGTACCGTAGAGCGATCCATCATGGAGGCTTCAGCCACATGTGCATATTGTGAAGCAATCAGCTCACGCGCCTTTAGATTCCAAGGTACAATCTCCGCATCGAGCAGTACAAACTCTGTCTGATGACGCTCAAAATAACCGTCTACTGTCAAGTCCGCATGTAATCTGGAAAGCACATCTTGCTCTGTCGAAGGGTCAAAAAAGGATCGGCCCGTCCGGGTCACAATGTTCCCCAACATCGGCCTACCCACTCGCTGCACCGCAGCTTGCTCATCACGGAAAAGAAGCAAAATGGCCCGGCTGCCCATGTGTTTTTTCTCGGCAACCATACGGGTAACACCCTGTGAGCGATAATATTGGAACGCATCCTGTGGATGCTCCAGATATCCCTCTACAGAACATACACCTGGCGGAGGACTCATTGTAGGCGGGATGTAAATCAGTTCTTCCAGCGGTACAGTATAATGGGAAAACGTATCAATCGCCGTCTTCGCCACCTCACCGTGCACAGACACATCCAGTTTGGATGCTGTCTGAACCGTGAAACCCTCCTTGAACTTACGTATGTTGGGTGGAGCAAAACGCCGCTGTTCCCAGCGCTTTAATGGACTATCTGGATCTCCCGCATAATCCTGCTTCGCCGGAACGCTGACTGCCTCACGTTCTGGCATTCGCCAAGCAGTGAGCATGCCACCAAAAACGACACCTTGATCAATGTTGACCGTATCATTCACAATCGTAGGATATGGACGGGGATCATGTCCCCAGACGATGCATTCACCCGAATTGTGATCCACGTACCAATCCTTGCGCACAGGCCGCCCCTGCTCATCCGTGCCTTCCACATCGCCATATCGGCAGTAATCCTGAATGCGTTTGGACTGTTTTCCGATAAAATGATCTCGAATCCCTGCGTGTGCAACAACCACTTGTCTTACCCCGTTGCGGGAAAAGACCAGATGAGACGGTGCATCAAGCAGAAAGCTCCTTAGCTCTGCACGTACTCGCTTTGCTGTCTCTTGGCCTTGCTCCCGCTCAAACTGTAGCAGTTCCATCTCCACCCGTTCGTCACCATGACTCAACGTAACGTCTCGACCATCCAGATAACGCGCGATCTTCCAGCCGTGATTACTGTCAATCATGTAGGCAAGCTCGGCGGCACAATGTCGTTGCCAGAACAACAGACATTTTAACGATTCTGGCCCACGGCTCGTTACGTCACCAACGGAGATCAATTTGCGTCCTTCAGGGTGACGGTACAGACCAGTTCCATCCTCGTCCACATACCCGAGACGCACGATTAATTCCATCATTTCATCGTAACAACCATGAATATCTCCGATGATATCAATACCTGCACCCATGTCGGTCACCAGCGGATTGGATGTGCGGACAAATGTAATCTCATCCGGCTGCTTCAGCACATAGCTGGCATCGAAGCCATCCTCACGGATCGAGCGCAATGTGCGCTTGAACTGCTGCACCTGTTGTTTCACCCGTGGACGTCCACGCGGATACTCCCGCTGGGCATCACGTTCCAGCAGTTCTTTTTCCGGGATGTCCAGCACCACAGCAATTACAGGCACATGAGCTTTCCTTGCCACCTGAATCAGGCGCTCGCGATCCTCGGGATAGAGATGTGTCGCATCGACCCAGGTCAGCTTGTTCAGACGACAGCGGGTTGCGAGCATCGCTTCCATCGCTTCAAATGCTTTGGCCGATACTTGCTGATACTCCGCATAGATCACATTCGCTTCGCTGCGGGGACGTTGTTTCCAATCCACATACTCATCATCTCCAACCATCATGCGGAATTGATCGGATGAGACGGCTTCCGTGCGGCGAATGACACTTTCTGCAACGAGACGATCCAGAAGCGTACTTTTGCCACTGTTGGATGGGCCGACGAGAACGACAATGCCTGCATGGGGTAGACGAATCTCACGTTGTCTTTCCTCCATCCCATTTTTCCGATCCTGCTGTCCTCTGCCCACACCAACTGTTTCGCTAGAACCCGTTTTTCCACTCATGATAGACTCTCCTTTCTCCGTTCAAAAATGACCAGTTGGGTAGGTTGTCCATAGCCCTCTACATGCTCACCGATACCCTTAATTTCATAGCCATAGTTCCCGTGCTGCGTCCATTCCTCACACCGGGAAGCCAGCTCCGCACGAGTCCATTCAAAGCGATGATCATGGTGACGGAAACTTTCCTGCTCCATTGCATACACTTCGTTATATTCCTTGTTCGGCGTAGTGACTAGCAGCACTTCTGGCTGATATTCGTTCATGATTGTATCCATAATTCCGTTCAGACGATATTCCTCAATATGCTCAATCACTTCGCACAGAATCATAACGTCCTGGTTTTGCATCTGCTCGTCAAAATAAAACAATGAACCGATGATCGGCTCCGGCATAGCCACCACTCCAGAACGACCCTCGAGCTTCGCGAAGCGCTCCATGGCCCGAAGTCGTGACTGGCCCGAAGGTTCAACGGCCAGAATCGACTCCACACCGGGGATGTACGCCAATCGGGCAGATAGCTTGCCTTCCCCTGCTCCCATATCTACAATGCTCCGTTTCACTGGTAACGCTGCAACCACATCTGTGATTGCACGATAACGCAACTCGTTTAACCTCACAGGAGGTTCTGATTGGCTGCCATCGCTAACAGACTCGGACACACGTTGCTCTTGTTCTCCGTCTTCTCGATGTTCCACGTTAACCTCCTGAATAACCGCCTCCGAGGTGTGACCTATTCCTCTCTCCTGTCCAAAAGACGCAGACAAAGCACCCTCTTGACGCTCATACTGCCGAATCAGTTCGGCAAAACGTAGCGTACGCTTCACTATGAGTTCTTTCAGTGGATGAGCATCAAGCCACCCTTCACCATAACGTTTGATTTTATCGATCTCATCTTCACTGATGAAATAATGTTTGTAATTATCCAGCACTGGAATCAGCAGAAAGAGCTGACGTAGTGCATGTTGTACCGTGTTACGTCCACGCAGGATGATATGGCGAACTGTACTTTTATTTTTCAGATCAAATGAATACGATAGCTCTCCGCGCTCCACCGAAACTGCGTATCCTAATGGCGAGAATAATTCCTCCACAACCCGATCCGGCAGATCGGACGCCACCGGGCCAAAGGTCAGTTCCAACTCGAAACCATGCCCTACCCATTGCACATAGTCTTCCTTCGGCTTACCATTCAGGGCCGTCCCAAGCGCCGCACGTATGTAGGAGCAGAACAGACTGCTGGTCACGAACTCACGATCGTTAATATATTGCGTAATGTCATATCCATCAGGTGTTCCTCTGACCAGATCCACAGGATCAGGCTCGGCATGAATCAGCACTTCCGTTTCGTTCTCTGTAGCCGCAGTGTACACCATTCTTACACGCACACCTTTGTCTACGCGGTCATATATATTCAGCGGATTCTTCGCTAACAGATGGGATACAACCCCCGCGTCAGCGCCGCTTGTTTTCAAGATCAGATGCATCGTTTCTCCTCCTTCGGATCAATTCTATTCTCTTTCACGATTTCCGTTGTCATCAAGCCCTAATTAGTTCCCCATACCTCTTGCAATGCAAATCGAAAAATCCGGTCCAATTCTTCAATTTGAATAATTTGCTCATTCTCCATCTGGCCAGCCAGTCGTTCAAAATGCTCGATCTTCTCTGTCAAAAAAGCTTGTATTGCTGGCAACTGCGGCTCCAGATCCAGTTCCTCGCCCGCCCTTTTCCGGCGCAGCAATTCATGAATCTCCGTATATAGCGGTGTAGTCGCAGGTACAAGTTCTTGCACCAGCTCTTCAAATGCCATCGGTGGCATTGCATTATAACGTTCGATCCAGCCACAAGCGAGTAAGGGACGTAACACATAGAAGTACTTTTTGATCTTCACCCGCTCACCTTGTAAATAATCTCGGAAATTACCCTTCGCCATATTCAGATAATGATACATGCAGGACTTGGGCGAGAAGGTTAACGGCGACAGCGCACGGATATGCTGTGCCACGTTATACTGTTCATCATACTGAATGGGGGATTGCAGCCACTCCAATAACGGTGGATTGGATTTGCGAAACAGCTTCAACGCCTTGCGCAGATCCCAACCATTGATGTCGAGCTGATCACTGATTGGGCGTTCGATCACATCCCTTTTATCCTCAATCGACAAATACCATTCCAGCGGTCTCACATACAGAAAACGCACATCATAATCACTCTCCTGTGAAGGAAATCCCCACGCTCGACTGCCCGATTCACAGGCATAGATGATCCGTACCTGCTCCTCCTGTTCAATCTGCTTCAGCTGTTGTCCAATCGTATCTTTCATTTCTTCATGAACGTAGGTCATGTCAGTCGCCTCCTTTTAAAAAATTACATTATGTATCACAGATTCCTAATCCCTTCTCGCATTGTTCACCAGATCGATTAATCGTGTTTCCCTGCCTCGCTCATACCCTCATTATGACCCAAGCATGATACATACGAACATGGCAGAAGTATGGCGACGAATCACTTTCATCACTCATTAAATTATCGTTTACCTTCATAAGTTTAAATGAAACCTGCCGCTCATCCTGCTACAATGAAGGGATAACAAGGAGTGAATGTTCATGGCAAGAGAGAGTTTTGACAAAGAAATTCAGTTCTTACGCATGTTATCCCTAACAAGCGGTGCGTATAACCGCAAACAATATGCCGAGCGGCTTGGCATATCCGTACATACCTTTGATAAAACCAATCGCAGATTAAAAGAAATCATGCAGACCGTTGCCGACCAGCGCTCAGGTGCCGAAGCAAGCCGGGAAATAGCGGATCTCGTTCGCTTCCAGTATGGAGAGTCGGCTGAACCCATGCTGCTCTTCCTCTTCCGCGCCAAGTCGATGAAAGAGACTGAAGTTCAGCGGCTTTCTGTCCTTTTGCATACCTTACAACATAAAGCCTTAACCGCGATGGAACTGCTGGACGCCTGCTGTGCTGATCTGCCGGAAGATCTGGCGTTACCTGACGAGAAAACCATTCGCTCCGATCTAAAGTATCTGGAAGAGGTTGGGGTTATTCGAAAAGAGCCAGGTGGCAGACCATATCGCTATGCTTTACAACAGGATGTCCTTACCGAATTAACAGTGGAGGAACAGCTGGAGTTGTATGATTTTGTGGATATGATGGCAAACACTCAGGTACCGTCCGTACAGGGATATTTATTGCGGGATAGTCTGAAAAAAGCCATTACGGCAAGTTTCCCGCAAGAAGAAGTTACCGAGCCCTATATCTATAAGTATCACTATTATTCTCGTATCCTGGACGAAGCTCATCTCTACACGCTGCTTAGTGCGATTCGTCAGCGTAAACGTGTGCAGTTCCTATACTATTCACCGAAAAAACCATCCAGCTACAGTTCACAGAATACGAATCCACGCTTTGAACGGGAAGCAGGCGGACGATCCAACCGGATCGTGCCCCTTGAAGTGATTTATGACCATCAGTATGGTCGTTGGTATGTAATTGGATATCAGGGCCGCCGCGGCTTTGTAAAATTCCGCATGGAAGGCATAACCCAACTTGAGGAACAGGATTCAGTAGAAGAGCAATACATGCTCGAACTGAAGCAGCAGTGGACCGACATTAGTCGCTACAGTTGGCTCGTGGATACGGGAAATACCGTGACGGTTCAAGCTCGCTTTTTCCACCCGGAGCGTGGTCAGCGCAACTTCATTCTGGATCGGGTTCGTCTGCAAGGTCAATGGGGCAAAATTATACCCGAAACGGATCATACCTTTCTCTACGAAATTCAGGTCAACGGTACCACCGAGATCAAACCATGGTTACGGAGTTTTGGCTCAAGCTGCGAAGTAATCGCACCCCATAGACTACGCCAGGAGATGATTAAGGAATGGAAGGAGATTGCGGAATATTATGAACCTGTTCGAGAAGATGTTCAATTACCAGATGATGACGCGATTGAATGAAACCGGACTATTCACCTGGACCTCTCAGGAACGGGCCTGGCTTCGCATGATGCTGAATCACCCTGCTGCGAGAGAAGCGCTGAGCCCTGTTACATTGGATAAAATGTACAAAATGCTGAATGGTGAGCAGGACCTGAACCTTCAAGATTACCTGACTGAAAAAGCCAAAAGCCAAGAAAACAATGTCTCTCACCCACTTCTTCGACAGTTACGACTAATCATTCTTCATCATCAGGGATTTCGCATGACAGGTCGCGTCCGCAATGGACGCACGAGCCATGATGAATTTGGCTTCCCGTATAAACTGGAGTATTCCATGGTCAAAAAAGAATGGTACGTGCTCTGGTATGCGCCTCGCTTCGACAAACTAATGTCAACCAAGCTGCACAGCATCGTTACCGTGGAAGCCCAACCGGTTGAACCGGATACCGCTTCGGGTTACACTGCCCGAATTGCTGCGATAACGGAGAAGCGCAAAACGACCATCACCATCGAGGTACTGCCCGAGTTCAATCAGGAGCTGTCCCGAATCCTCTATGCATTCTCCTGCTTTGAGAAACAGGTCGAGTACCTGGAAGCCAAGCAGACATATCGGATCGAGCTGACCGTTCCGCGCAATGAGATGGATTACGTCTTATCCAAAATGCGTTTTCTCGGCAAACGGGTTCGCATCGCTGACCACACAGTGCTACGGGAGCGGATGTCCGAAACAGCTGCGAAGGCACTGACACGTTATGCGGAAAAAGATCCTGATACGCACTCCGAATGCTCCAATGAAGTTCAGCACCGCCAACGTGAGGAAGGCTCCCTTGCGAAAGCCGATGGTCAATGATTTTGTAAGATTGGGTTAACCATAACTATTGCTCAAAAGACAAATCCATATCCATATACGAAAAAAGGTCTGGATCATCTCATCCAAACCTTTTATTGCGATACTTGCTTGCTCGTAAAAAGTCATAAACTTATCAGCGGAAGTAACTCTATTCGTTCCACTTACGTCGCTCCGCCACTGCTGGCAGCCGAGTTCCGTCTTTTATTAATCGCGTGCACGCCCATGACCACTGCAATTAATTCATACGTGTCCAGTTGTTCCGACTGGTTATCTAATACAAATGCCCCTGAACTAAACCAGCCGCTGGTACGGCGGAAGCTTGCCACGATGCGGCCACCACTGCCACTTATATCATATTCCTGCGAAAATGCTGGAGCAGACACATCATATGTACCGCGTGATCCTGCGTCATATTCATACTTTTTACTAAAAAAACTGAATCTCGCCCGCAACACACCCAGATGTCTCCCATCTGTTGCAGTGATATCCCAACGATTGGTTAACATGCGGAATTTACCGCTGCAGACTAATCCTGAGTTATCTGATACATCGAGTGAAGAACCAAAGACACTTTTCAAATCCAGATGCCCAGCCTGTTCCTGATTCGGATTCATAATCTCGGTGTAACCTGCGTTAAAAAAGTTATCCCTGAAGTATAATTCCATAACACTTTCTCCTTTCCCTTACAGATCCTTTTGTTCTCTTTAACCTAATCTCGCATCGAGCACACAATATATCTATATTTACGTATCATTAATGGGATTCGATTCAAAAAGTGGATTATTACTGGATGCAAAAAACGAGCAACCCTGGTTGCTCGCATCACGTTCAAGTTATCCTGTTATCAGACTTCGACTTTTTTGTTGTTCAGGTAAATGGTAGCCCACACCAGGATGACCGCCACAATAACTTCAAATACAATGCTTCCCCACATGCCGTCCGACCATAATACGCCATTGGCTGTGATCGAGATCCCTGTACTTTCTTCCGTATACCGGAACATTTCATTTGGACTAAAACGTCCTGTCGTAATGATATTCTCCAACCAGCCAAGCAGATTAACGAGGACCAAGAATGCAACGATTCCGATCCATGGCCCAGTTCTCCAACGGAAGCTGCCTGCAATCGAGATCGAAAGGAAAATGATAACGGTCATGAATACCATAACCCATGCGCTAAACAGCAACAAACTAATATAGTCCGAAACATGCAGACCCGAAAGATCAATATTGGTAGCCATGTTCATTCGTAGCTTCATTGAGATATAGATGTAGGCATGAGTCGCGAATATAATGACTAACCCCAACCCGCAAAGTAGTCCAAAGATCAAAGGAGACAACACATGTGATAGGCCCGTTACGGGTAACAGACGGCGATTATAAGAGCGGATATTGGACGTGTATGTTTTGATCATTTTCACATAAATAGCCACACCAACTCCAACATAACCCATAATGCCAAGCACAATCCCTGTGACCTCAGACACGAAAAGGGAAAGCCCCACTTGAGCGATAATCAAAATAACTAGCCCAGCCAGCAGTGTATTCCAGTTCCTTCTAAAGTCATACTTCAATAATGTCATCATTCCGCATAGACCTCCTTGAACATCTCATCCACACTTTTCCCATATTTCAGACGGAGCGTTTCCACTTCTTCCCGCATCACCAACTCACCCTCGCGAATAAAGACAACTTCATCAAAAATCCGTTCGATATCATTCACAAGATGCGTGGAGATGATCAGACTGCTGTCTTCATCATAGAATTTGACGATCGCATCCAGAATCTTGCCACGCGCAACCGGGTCAACTCCACCGATAGGTTCATCCAGCAAATACAGACGAGCCTTACGAGAAAGTGCCAGTGTTAGTTGTAGTCGTTCATTCATGCCTTTAGACAGATGCCGTACCCGGTCACTCTCGACAAGGTTCATAAAGTCCAGCATCTCCCGTGCCTTCTCTTCATCAAAATCAGCATAGAAATCGCGATAGTATGCAATCGCATCCCGCACTCTCATCCACTTCTCGGTTAATGGGCGATCCGGCATGAACGAAACCAGCGCCTTCGTCTCCAGCCCAACAGGCTTACCTGTGACTTGAATCGTTCCGCTGCTCGGATGCAACAAACCTGCAACCAGCTTCATGAGCGTACTTTTTCCACTACCGTTGCTACCCAGCAGACCTACGATTCGTCCTGGAGCAATATCCAATGTAATATTACTGAGCGCTTTCTTATTGCCATATGTTTTATTGATCTGGTTCAGTTCAAGGATGTTACTCATGCGTTGTTCCTCCCTTTCCTTCCGCAACAGCATCGGCTACGATGGATAAGATGTCCTGCTCTTCGATCCCCAGTTCCTGCATTCCGGTCAGAAAGCGTTCCAGCAATTCACCGGCCATCTCTTTTTTGATCGTCATAATCTTCCGCTCCTCACTGGTTACGTATCTGCCCAAGCCCCGTTTGGTTTCAACCACTTCTTCCCGCTCAAGCTCCTGAAATGTCCGTTGTACTGTATTGGGATTGATCTGTAGTTCAGCCGCCAGTTCACGAACCGAAGGTATTTTGTCACCTGCCTGAAGTGTCCCGGTTACAATCTGTCTTTTGATATACTGCATGATCTGCAGATAGATTGGTAAATTGTTATCAAATTCCATAGTCACAAAGCTCTCGCTCCTCTCTGTACTGGTGTGTTAGTTACATAGTACACTAGTGAAATAGTGTTGTAAAGCCCATTTGTTAAAACCTATTTTCGCTTTGGTCCTGCGGAAGCTTCGGTTATCTGTTTATGGGAGCAGGTCTGTATAGATACATGGACACAAAAAAGAGCAGATCGGGTAGATCTGCTCCGCATGACTTATTAATCGTATTTTCATCTATTTCACACGATATCTAGAGGTACTTTGCCTTCAGGCGCAGGGAATGCCTTATCCAAACGGGTGAGTTCCTCTTGTGTCAAAACGATATTCACTGCTGCTGCATTGTCTGCTACATGATTCAGCTGTACCGCCTTGGGAATCGCCAGCACATCTCCATCCCTGATCACCCAGGCTAATGCGATCTGCGAAGTCGTAACTCCTCGACCCTGTGCAATCTCCTGAATGACGGGATGCTCCAACAATTCACTTCGAAGTCTGCCACCCTGAGCCAGGGGACAATACGCCATTACAGGAACGCTCCGTTCCCGCATCCAGGGAAGCAGATCATGTTCAATACCACGCGAAGCTGCATGGTAGAGCACCTGGTTCACCATGCACTTAGCCCCCTCCGGCAGACTCCATAACTCCTGCATATCCCTTGTATCCAGATTTGATACACCCCAGCGAATGATTTTACCGGATTGCTTCAATTGTTCCAAAGCCTCAACCGTCTCTTCGAGCGGTACTCCTCCACGCCAGTGAAGCAAATACAGATCCAGACGATCTGTACCAAGACGCGTGAGACTACGCTCACAAGCCGTAATCATCTGCTTGCGATCCGCATGATGGGGATATACTTTGGATACGAGAAAAACTTCATCACGATGGCCCGAGATGGCCTTTCCCGTAACAACTTCTGCCCCACCTTCTGCATACATCTCCGCCGTATCAATCACGGTCATTCCCTGTTCAATACCGGAACGAAGTGCTCGTACTTCTTCTTCTTGGCTAGATTGCTTCTCTCCCATGTTCCATGTGCCTTGTCCTATCGCAGGCAGGGCAGTTCCATCCGGAAGTAGAATCGTGCGTGTTGCATCACCATGCATCATCTCTATTCCTCCATTCTGAAGACTTATGGACGTTCTGACCTCTCTAACGACGATTATACGAATCATACATCATGTTATCACTCACATGTCTCCAGTGGCTCATCATCATGATATACAATTGATCCAGTGGCACTGTGAGGCTACTTTGGGCAACGCTGATGGTCGCATCGACCATATTGCTGTTGAACGTCATCAATTTACGTTTCATCCCGTTCTGGCGATCCAGAAAGGCTTTCTCGTCCCGCAATTTGACCCCGATCATTTTCTGTCCCATTAATTCATACATAAAAATATTCTCAACGTCTTTCCAGGCCACGGCTCCTCCTGCAGTATAAGAAGATGCATCCACAAACCCATCCTCATCGATTACAAAAGAAGGTTCCTTCTTAATCATCTTTACCAGACTGTAGCAGAAACATAGCCCAAAAAACAAAATGGAAAGAAGTCCAATCACATCCGAAAGGATGGAATCATTCGTAACTGAAGAACTATCAAAAATCAAAAAAAATCCGGCTGCCACAAAGAGTGCCGCCCCTGCCGTAAGCCACGCCATTCGTTTCCGGCTTGGATATTCCACATGCTGCTCATAGGATGTGCTCAACGTGACGTTCCTCCTCCATTGTGACTGAATCATACAAGTTCTATATAAACGAATGGCTATGAACCAAATAGCTGAATGTAGAACAGGAATTGCATTGTACATTAAACCAAATTCACCAATGTTAAACATTAAAATTAGACCGTTTTTCGTCATTTCTGCGCTTATTCAACATTAGGATTCGTCATCCTTCGAGCAAATCCTTTTAACACACCTATATGAATTGAACTAAAGAATGTTTACACTTGCCACTCCGATGACAGAACAACCTTCCGATCGCTGTTATCCCCAGATTTTTCGATTCCACTTTTTCAAAGTGAAAATCCGGGGATAAAGGCGAACGCTCCGCTTCTTCAGGTTATTTCTGTCCTCTACGTTACGTGCAAATATTTTATTCAATGAATATACATTGTTAAATGTCTTGCCACTCCTTCATTACCCTTATTGTCCTGTCCCTAGCTTTCCGTTAATATAAATGGAAAGGTTAGGAAATTAACCAATTCTAATTCATGGTGGGAGGAAAAACAATGATGAGTCAGCGCGGCATAACATCGGAAGATCTTTATCAGATTACATGGGTTAATGATCCAACTCCGTCCCCTCAAGGCGGACAACTGGTATATGTAAGCCGGAAAACGAATGAAGCACGTGACGGTTATTGTTCTCACCTGAGATTGCTGCATCTGGGGAGTCAAAAGGACAGGCCCTTTACCTCTGGTGAGAAGGATCATTCCCCAGCCTGGTCGCCCGATGGGTCTCAGTTGGCCTTTTTAAGAGAGGTTGATGGGAAATCCCAAGTGTGGATTATCGCATCAGATGGCGGAGAAGCACAGCAAATCAGTCACCTGAAACATGGCGTCAGTTCCCTGCTCTGGTCACCGGATGGTCATACTTTGCTTGTGAAATCATCCGTGGATATGAGCGGAGATGAGGAATCAGAACCTACAGATCCTATAGACGATAAACCCAAACTGCTGCAAGAACATGTCGTAGACCGGATTCGCATGAAATCAGATGCCAGCGGATTATGGAACGGTAGACGTTCCCACCTCTTCGCTCTCGCACCGATCGATGTGGAACCACTCCCTGTAACTACAGGTCATTATGACGTTGGAGACTACGCTTGGTCACCGGACGGAAGATCCATTGCATGGATTGCCCAGCTGCCCGAAGATGGCGAGGATCATAACGATTACACTCTAACCAATCATGTGTACCTTGCCAAGGCAGACGGATCGGATGTGCAGCAGTTGACCCCGGAAGGATATACGTTCAGCCGGCTGGCCTTTGCACCGGATGGACAATCCATTGCACTGCTCGCCAGTGACCGTTCCTATGGAAATGCCACGCTTGTGAAGTTATACAACCTTCCAATATCAGGTGGTGAACTCGTATGTCTGAGCACCGATTGGGACGTACAGTTGAATCACAGCATTGTTGGCGACATGCGATCACATCTGACAACCACGGGGCCTGTATTCAGTCGGGATGGTTCCTCCATCCTGTGTCTAGCAACCATACATGGCAGTGTCCGCATTGCCAAATTCGCACGAGACGGCAGCAGTGCCGACTATATATGGCCTGACGAACGTGAGATTTATCAATTTGCCGAGTTGGAAAACGGGCAGATCGTGGCCGCTGTTGCCGACACACGAAATCCTGGCGATCTCTATATGTATGAACAACCGGAAAATCCCGGTGTAGAGCCGGTTCGGCTCACCCGCAGCAATCCACAGCTTGAGGATGAGATCCATCTCAGTACGCCAGAGACCTTCTGGTTTAATTCCTCGGATGGCCTGCGGTTGCAAGGATGGATCATGAAACCTCATGGCATGGTCGACGGGGTCAAAATCCCGACCATTCTGGAGATTCATGGCGGTCCACACATGATGTATGGTTTTACATTTATGCACGAGTTCCAGATTCTCGCCGCACAAGGCTACGCTGTTATATATATCAATCCACGCGGTGGCCTCGGATACGGGCAGCAGTTTGTAGACGCATGTCGCGGAGATTACGGTGGTGGCGATTATCGCGATCTCATGGAGAGTGTGGATTATGCCCTGTCCCAATATGCGTTTATCGATGAATCCAGACTGGGCGTAACCGGAGGCAGTTATGGCGGATTCATGACCAACTGGATTGTTGGACACACGGACCGCTTTAAGGCCGCTGTTACCCAGCGTTCCATATCCAACTGGCTATCTTTCTACGGCGTAAGTGACATTGGATATTTCTTCACGGAAGACCAGATTGGCGGTAACGCGTGGGATGACACGGAAAAACTGTGGAAACATTCCCCGCTCGCTTATGTCGGTAACGTGAACACCCCGCTGCTCATTTTGCACGGCGAACAGGACCTGCGATGTCCAATTGAACAGGCCGAGCAGTTGTTCATTGCGTTGAAACGGCGCAAACAGACCACAAGGCTTGTTCGTTTCCCAGGTGCCAACCATGAGTTGTCCCGTGGAGGTCACCCTCACTTGAGGGTACGCCGTTTGGAGCATATTGCCGGATGGTTTAACGAGTACCTGTAACGGACTATTAATTAGACTATTAATTTTCAGAGTATAGAACCAAATATGGATTCAACCCTAAAAGCCGCCCAATGAAATCGGTTATGATTTCCACGGGCGGCTTTTGCTGTTCACCTTTTATAGAAGGAAAGATTACTCTTCGCCCCAAACTACGGTGATTTCATTCAGATCCTTGTTGGTTGCAGATACCGAACCTGTGATGGTTACGGCATATTTGCCATCTTCACGACCCACGATGCTGAAGCCGTCTGCCTGGATATCCTGAGTGTTCTCACTCAGATTTTTGGTCTGGTAGTAGTCTTTGTAGGATGTTCCAACGGTTAGCAACGTTTCTTTGGTTGTGTATGTGAGCACTACTTTTTTATTGTCGCCGTCTACATTGCTCTCAATGAGGCTGGTTGCCTTCGCATCCTTCGGTAATGGGAAATCTGCTGGCAGATACTTGGACTTCACGCCTGCAGCCTGTGTGTTAGTACCTGTTGAGGGTGATGTTGATCCGCTGTTGCCTGTGGATGTGGACCCACCGGAGGAGCTTGAGGAGCCGATGCTTACTTTATTGTTTTGGGAATCATACTTCACTTCGGTCTTCAACGCATCGGCAATCGAACGAACAGGGAGATATGTACTGCCCTGATATGTAATTGGCGCAAGCTTTTTGCCCTGATCACCTGTCGGTGTAAATTTCTGTCCGTTCACTTCGATGGCGAGCCCATGGTTCAGATAAGCTTTGATTGTCTCCAGTTGTGTACCTGCATATACACCTGCCGATCCGGTTAACACCATGCCAAACACACCCGCAGCAACCAACCACTTTTTGCTTTTCATCCCTAAACGCCTCCTGAGTTCAAATGTCAGCCTTATGCATAATACGATTCAAGACGATCGCTCGATGTACGCGAAAGACTCATGTAGTTATGCTCATCATGTATGGGTACGAGCTTATTCGGATAACAACCCGTTGTTCCACCAAATGTTAGCAATATAATAGCATCTGACAAGAGGTTGTAAACGATAAATGGACAAAACAGGACCAAGGGCGTACAAAAATAGTCTTTGTCGTATGCCCGCTGTTCTCTGGCTCGTTAAGTTGTTCTTATATGAATAAAGTCCCGAAATCCGGACCATACATATGAAGCTAATCATACACGCACAACAGTTGCGAAATTAACCAATGTATTAGATAATTATTTGTCGATTTGTGGTCGAAGGAACGGAACTCAAGGGGGATTAAATACGATGAACAACAATAACAGTACATTTGACCAGCCTATTAACCGGATCTCTACCGGATCAGAAAAATGGGATGCGCTTGAGGATATCTTCGGAGCCGCTGATGCGCTTCCGATGTGGGTGGCCGATATGGATTTCGCTGCTCCACCATCCGTCATTCAGGCCCTGCAAACACGGATGGAGCACGGGATTTTTGGTTATACAGTACGGACTGAAGCGTATCATGCAGCTGTTGCAGACTGGATGGAACGGCGTCACAACTGGAAAATTAACGATGACTGGATCGTATTCACTCCAGGTATTGTGCCCGCACTCAGCATTGCTGTACAACGATTCACTCAACCGGGAGATGCAGTGGTCATCCAAACTCCGGTCTATGCTCCCTTCTATGAAGTAGTACGTGGTCAGGGCCGTGAACTGATCACCAATCCTTTGGTAGAGAATAACGGTCATTACACGATGGATCTGGAACAACTGGAATCCAGCTTGCAGACCGGTCGGGTCAAAATGCTGATTCTGTGCAGTCCTCATAACCCGGTTGGACGGGTATGGACTCGTGAAGAGCTTGAAGGGCTTACGTCACTGTGTCTGCAATACAACGTACTGATGGTTTCAGATGAAATCCATGCCGATCTTGTTCATCAGCGCGGAACTCATACACCACTGACCCTGATCTCGGACGCCGTCTCTGATCTAAGTATCATCTGTACGGCTCCAAGCAAAACGTTCAACATTCCTGGCCTCTGCACATCCAACATCATCATCCCCAATGCCAAGTTGCGAGAATCGTTTGCGCAGGGTGTAAAAACGATGGGACTTGCCAGTATCAGTACACTGGGAGCTGTGGCAACCGAAGCCGCATACAATGGGGCCGAGGAATGGCTGGATGAGTGCCTTGCCTATATCCGTGGAAATATGGAGTATGTACAACAGTATGTTACGGAACACATGCCACAGATCAAAATGCATCTGCCCGAAGCAACCTATCTGTTATGGATGGATTTCCGGGAATTGAATATTCCCCATGCACAACTATGCAACATGCTGCTTCATGAAGCAGGGCTTGCTTTCAATGACGGGAGCTTCTTTGGAACAGAGGGTACAGGGTTCATGCGTATTAATGTAGCCTGTCCACGTTCTACGGTTGAAGAGGCGATGCGCAGGTTATCTGTGTTGGTCAGCAATGTGTCGGGCAAATAAACTGTCAGTTACATCTATGTACGTTGCGAACAGAACGTGTACTGTTCGTTAAATGACGAATATTTGTCAAAATAGAAAAAGGGGTGCCCCGTAGTCAAGTCCATGACTCACATTCATGGTCAACGACTCCACAAGGGGCACCCTTTTGTATTCGATCTTTTTATTTATTCGAACATATTTAAAATTACAGTGACATCGATATCGGCATCGGTGTCATTCTGTCGCACAACCTGTTGAGCAAATCCCGATCATGGCTTATGATCAGTAATCCCAGATCACGCTGGCGAGCCACTTCCATCACGGTATGCCAGATCTGTGCCTGTGTGATCGCATCCAGCATCGTTGTCATCTCATCTGCGATCACGTAACGTGTCGCTGTCCCAAGTGCTCGCGCCACACAGAAACGCTGCAGTTCTCCACCGGATAATTCACTCGGCCTGCGGTCAAACCAGGTTTGCTGAATACCCAAAGCTTCGAGCAACTGTTCATCTTGCACAGACGCCTCCTGCAACACGCGGCGCATTCGCCAGCGTGAATTCACAGCTTTCTCCGGGTGCTGGAACACCAGCTGAACCGGACATACTCCTGCACGTGGGAGTGGGTTCCCATCCAGAAGCACTTGTCCTGCCACAGGTTCGGCATATCCTGCCAGGATGCGTCCAAGGCTTGTTTTTCCACAGCCACTTGGTCCCCACAAGCCCACGACTTCGCCTTGTTGCACCTGCATATTCATCTGCTGGAACACCCACGATTTCGGATCATAACGGTAACTCACGTCCCGTGCTTCAAGTGACATGGAAACACCTCACTTCTCCGCCCCGTACCTTACGAAGTTCTGGACGTTCGCGGGTACATGCAACGGTTGCTACGCTACATCGGGGAGCAAATGAACATCCTGTCGTAATCTCTTGACCTGCCAACGGCTGGGAGCCTGGGAGTGGCTGAAATCCGTTCTGCGGCAACGCATTCCAGAGCGCTTTTGTATATGGATGACGCAGACATTCTCCATTCCCTTTAAAATCATCCACCTGCGCCGTCTCTACATTGGTCCCCGCATAAAATACAGCGATGCGATCGGCTGCAGTCAGGGCGGTCGTGATATCATGAGTAATCCACAGAATGCCTACACCTTGATCTGCAAGTTCGCGAAATTGCTTCATCGTCTCGGCCAGCACTTCGGGATGAATGCCTGGTGTCGGCTCATCTGCAATGATCAGCTTGGGCTGACCCGTGGTTGCTGTCGCCATCAACACCCGCCTTGCCATACCTCCGGACAACTCAAACGGATATTTGCCGGCTGTTCCTTGAGGAAGATGATATCGCTCGGTCAGCTCCTGCTCCGTCTTTTTCAAGTGGGTTTGATTCATGAATCTACGCTTCCTTCCCAAATCTCGGGTTACCGGCTGAACTTGTCTCCCCACCTTCATCAACGGGTCCAAATAACTAACGGATTGCGGGATTAACATCAATTCATCACCGCGCAGTTGTAACTGCCGCTCTGGAGTCAAAGGCTCGCCACTATAGCTAATACACCCCTCCAACCTGGCATTGGCAGGCAGAATGCCCATGATGGCCTGCGCCAGCACACTTTTACCCGATCCACTTGCGCCTACAACAGCCACGATCTCGCCCTCGTTTATGGAAAGATCCAGATTCTGAATGACATACGTCTGTTCGTGTCCAAACCAACCACGAGCGCGCCGAAATGACACCGATACCCCCTCAATATCAAGAAGAGCCATATTTACCTCACCTCCCTTGAACTACCCGTACCCGTCAATCTCTTCAGACTATTGCCCAATACATCAAACGCACGAACAACCAGCAACAGCGCGAGTCCCGGGAAAAAGGCAAGCCACCACATGCCAGCAGATAAATATCTCATCGACTCTGACAAAATAATTCCAATTGCCGGTTGTTGCGGGGACAACCCCAGCCCCAGAAACGTAATGGCTGCCTCATGCAGAATTGCATGGGGAAAGATTAGCAGTACGCCCACGAACAGCTGCGGGACCAGATGTGGCAGCATATGCTGCATCGCAATCTGTAACCGCGATTGACCCAACTTGTGTGAAATCTGAATGTACTCTGCGGATTTCAGTTGGATCATCTCCGCTCGTACAATCCGGGCCAGATTCGGCCAGTGCGTCATCGCGATCGCTGCCGCTACTCCTGCCAGACCTCCACCGAATACAAAGGCCAGCATGACCAGCGATACCAGATGTGGCACACTCAGAAACAGGTCGATGATCCATGAGATTACCCGGTCAGCAACCTTGCTAGAAGCCGCCCCCAGTCCAAGCAGTAGTGCGATCAGTCCGCCACCACAAGCTGCAAGCAAACCAACTTGAATGCTGGTTGCCAATCCTTTTAACGTACGCATGAACATATCTCTTCCGAGCCAATCTGTGCCAAATGGATGCGCCCAGGTTGGAGCCAAATTCCGATCCATTAGTGAAGTCAGCGTAGAACCAGCCGGAAGCAACCTGCCCGTCAACCACACAACGGCAATCCAGATCACCGCGAGGCTTCCCCAGATCACCGCTCTTTGGCGAGGGTTGCGGAAATTTTGGTCTCTGGTAGCCGTATAATCTTTTCTCGATGGGCGTGATGTTCCTGTTCCATTCCCAGCTTGTAGAGACTCGGTATTAATGTTGTACCGTACCTCTTGATTCGCAGTTTTCACTTTCTGTATTTTGGCTGTTTCTGTCGTCTGCTCGGAGGAGCGTTCTACCGTCTGCTTCATGACATCAGCTCCTCCTTCATCCGTGGATCAATCAAGCGATACAGAATGTCGGCAACCATATTACCTGTGAAAACAAAAATCGCACTGCACATCACAAGTCCAAGCAGCAGTGGAACATCTCCACGCAACCCCGCCTGAACCGTCGCCTGACCAAGGCCGGGGTATGAAAATACCTGTTCTGCAAGCACAGCCCCACCAAACAGTTCACTGAACGAAGCAAATTGTAGTGTTATGGCTGGCAAAACAACATGTCTGAACCCATGTCGACGGAACAGCTGAAATCCACGCTCACCTCGCGCTCTCGCAAACAGAATATAATCTGACTCGAGCACATCTGTGAGCTTCTGCCGGGTATGCAAAGCAATAGAGGCTACCCCGGTCAGGCTGAGAGTCAACGCTGGCAAAATCATATGAATAACCCGATCTCCCCATGTAACCTGATCAGCTGACATCCCGGCGGGTACTCCAAGCCCAACCGGAAGCCATCCAAGCCACACACCAAATACCATCAGCAGCAACAGCGCAATCCAGAATACTGGCGTGGAAGCCAGCGTATAACAATACCAACAGATCAGGCGATCCAGCTTCGAATCCCGTCTCATGGCGGCAACTACACCAAGAGTGAAACCAATGATGCCGGATAATATCCAAGCCACAGCCATAAGCGCAACAGAATTCATGAACCGTTCCTGGATAATATCCGCTACAGGCTGTCTGTAGATCATTGATGTCCCCAGATCTCCCTGAATCAGCGTTTGTCCCCAGGTTAGTAATCGTTCCACGGGAGATTCATTCAATCCCCAACGTTCTTCGATTAAACTGCGCTGTTCGGCGCTTACCCTGATCATGTCTCCACCAATGTAGGCTTCGATCGGGTCCACAGGAGAGAATTGCATTAATATAAAAGACAACACACTGACTCCAACCAATAAAGATACAAGTCGCAACACTTTAAAACCAACAAATCTGGCCCATCCATTCCTGCCCGTCATCCGATCTCTCCCCAATTCAGGCTAAGCTATTGCTAGGTTTCCTATTTCTTGTTCGTACTGTTATCCCAGGACCATTCCTCCAGATTGGATGTCACCGGCCAGCCGTGACCATGGGGATGGATCTGTTGCTCACCAATGTTCAGGCCATTCTTAACCAGATACAGATGATCTATGTTCACAAGCCATGCCCATGGCGCATCACCCTGATAACTGAAACCTGTTGTTCCATCCCATTCCGCTTTCTGCCAGAACGGCAATGCCTCTTCTTCACTTGTTGCCTGAAGGGCTTTGTCCATCCAAGAATCCACGACAGGGTTACTGTACAGCCCCACATTGTAATACCCTTCTCCTTTATGAGCACTGCTATAGAGGTTATAGGTTTCCAAAGGGTCATGACTGCCCCACCCAAACAATACAGCGTTGGAGTAAGCCATCTTTTTTGTCTCTTCACGGCTTTTGCCTTCAACATTGATTTTGATTCCCGCTTGGGCAACCATATCCGCAGTAGCTAACGCCAGAGATTGTCTTGTTAAATCACCTGCAAAATAAAGCAGATTGAATTCGGCCTTAACGCCGTTTTTCTCGACGATACCATCACCATCCGCATCCACCCAGCCACCAGACGCCAGAATGCGCTTCGCTTCTTCGAGATTGGCATCTGTAAATACAGCTTCTGCATTGCTCCAAGGCAGATCATCACTGACGGAATACGCTGGACGACCGTACCCTTCCAGTACACCCTCAACCAAAGCCTCACGATCAATCACAACATTCACCGCCTGGCGAATCGCCAGATCAGATGTCACATCATTCCCTGCGGGAAGACCATCGCCCGACTTGGCACCAGCAGGTTGCATGGGGAACATGATGCCCCGGTTATCTACGGTTTTCACAGCCTCTAATGTCATGCCATTCACCTCTTGCTTGCTAAACGCTGCTGGGATAGCAGCGATATCCACCGTACCAGCCTGCGCAGCAGCGTAGGCTGCATCTTCATCCAGATAGAGGAAGGTGAGTTTGTGGAATGCAGACTTGTTACCGTAATATTCTTCATTCGCTTCCACGATGGCCTGTTGTCCTTTGTCCCACTGAACCAGCTTGTACGGTCCTGATCCGACCGGATGCTCTGCATAATCGGCACCATAGGCGTGTTCAGGCACAATGCCAAGTGTCGTCAGCAGACTGATGAATGTAGACTGCGGCGATTTCAGTGTAAATATGACCGTGCTATCATCAGGTGCCTGCACATCAGCCATATTTGTCAAATCAATCACAGACCCACTCTGAGCAGCCGTATCAAACGTAAATTTTACATCTTCAGCCGTAAGTGGCTCCCCATCAGAGAATTTTACATCGTTCCGGAGTGTAACCGTCCAGGTCAGCCCATCTTCACTAACGGAGTATGCGGTAGCCAGATCGTTAACCAGTTGTAACTTGGCATCCCTCTTCAGCAAGGTACTCTGGAAAAGCGGTGACCCATATTGCCCCCATCCGGTTGTCGGATCAAACCCACCTTCCGGCTCGGTGCCAACGGCCAGCACCAATTCGTCTTTGGTTAAGGCTGGAACTGACTGTCCATTCTCTGCTGATGAAGCTGTTGGCGCTGTGCTCTGTGCACAACCAGATAAACCAATGGAACATACAAGCAAGATACCTAATCCTGTTCTACCTTTTCGTTTTCCCCATCTCCATGAAAATCTGCCCATTCTGGTCGTTCCCCCTCTAAATATGTGTTGCACTCCCTTTTATCGTGTTACTTTTCAGAGAAATTGTAGCACAAAATACAAATCATATGTCAACAAAGTTAACTTCGCAATCCATATTTTTTCATATTTCAGAATTAATAAATAAAAAGTTGTATAACCGAGCATTTGTAGTGCTCTATAAAGTCAGGTATTATAACAAACAAAAAAAAACAGACAGTTGGCATCTAACCACTGGTCTGTTCTTTAGATTTGCTATATTTTCATAGAAATTACATCCGTATTTGTCTTACTCCGCAGAGCGATGATGATGATGGCTGTGACCATGCTGACCTGCACTTTGATTGTGATCCAGACTTTGATCCGGATTGCCCTCCTGACGACTCTGAGCATGAGCCAGTTTGTTGAGTTCATCTACATAAGTCACAGACAGCTCCGCATACAAAACACCTTTTTGTACCTGGATCTGTTGATGCAAATGACGCAATCGTCCCAGGTTACCCCGTACGGCAATTACCTCCAGGCATTGGTCATGGTTCAAGTGCACGTGCATATTGGAAATGATGTCATGATGCGCCTCATGTTGCAGCTCCATCAAACGAATGGGAAGATCACTGATATGGTGATCGTAGACCATCACAATGGTGCCTGCGACATCCTGATCAGATTGCAGTGCAGAAGGTTGAAGTAATGTTTTGCGAACAAGATCACGGAAAGCCTCGGATCGGTTTTTGTATCCCTGTTCCTCAATATACTGGTCAAACTGCTCAATCAGAGGTGTAGGAAACGCCACCCCGAACCGGGTCAAATCTTCTTTATCTGCCATACTTCTCCTCCTGCGCCCTCATTTGCTTCGAGTGTACCACAGACTTGTCTGCTCATCGACTATACTGTTGCATGAATCGTACTGCCGAATGTATCGCCTGTTGTCCAGCATCACTCTCCAGATCAAATTGATAATCATGTCCCAGCTTCTCTGATGAGTTTGAGAAAAACAAGGTTTCCACCTCAACATCAAGGCGCTTCAATACTTGTACCAGCTCAATCGATTGACTGGTCAACGGGTCATCATTGCCTGAGGTGATGAATGCAGGCGGGTACGCTGCTGTGGCCTGAAGCACGGTCGACATTTCATGCAGACGTGGATAGTCTTCGAATGTTTTGACTCCCGTATATGACCAGAGAAATGTCCGTATGAGTGGAAAGCCTGTATTGGCTACTGTGCTTAGATTGTATGGACCACAGAATAGAAGGACCCCGCGTAACTCTTCCGGCTGGGCGGCTGGTGTTATATTCATCAGCTTGGCGAGGGAAGGATTCGTCACCACTGCCGCAGTCTGACTTGCAATCTGGGCACCTGCCGAATTGCCTGCGAGAAATATGTTTTCCGGGTCACCCTGATACTCAATGACATGGTTCTTCACGTAAGTCAAAGCCTGATTCGCCTGGATCACGGGAGTGGGATATTTCGTATCTGGTGCGAGCGCATAATTCATACTGACAACAACGTAGCCCTGCTTGGCTAATTGTACGGCATAATCTGCGATGTCCACTTTGTCTCCCAAGACCCATCCACCACCATGAACCCACAACACAACAGGCAAAGGTTCCGATGTTACGGAAGGATAATAGATATCCAGCGTACTGTCATTACGCCCATCGTCTGCATAGGGTACATCCGCAACACGAGTTATCCCATCCGAGAGCGTAGTGTCCTTGCTATTTGTGTCTGGATTAGCAATTTCAATCAATGATTTTAATAAAAATACTGTTATTTTGGGTGTCCATTGTGTACCAATCCCAATAAAACCTATGATCAAAATTAGTACAACGCTGGGAATCCAGTAACGTTTACGTTTAAAACCTTTGGCCCCCGTACGTTTCGTTTCCAACTTGGACTGCAATAGCTCCACCTCGTTCCATCATCATCGAAGCGTCTTTACATCTAAAGTTGTGTACGTTGCGGAGAGGACCGGGTTTCCTCTTATTTGGGTCTCTTGGCGATTTCCTGTCTGACTTTCACATACGTAGTGGATACTTTTTGCTCCAGTGTGTGGATATGTTGTTTTGTGCCTGCCCACTTCTCTGCTGCAGACGCCAAGGTGTTCAATGAGCTGAGTACACGTGACGGTTGGCCTTGCTTCGTGCTCTGTTTGAACTGTTGTAGAGCGTTGGAATATCGTTCTTTCGCCAGACTTGCCTGTTTTTTAGCCGTTTGAATCTGTTTCTTCGCGGAGTCGGCCCCTGCTAGCATAGTTCGTAAACGTTTTATTTCAGTGCTCTTCCGTTTGCGTGCTTCAGCAAGTTCCTTTTTCTTGATCCGGATATCTTCTCTGGCAAGCTTCACAACCGGTCTCAACGTCTCTGCCTGAGTGCGGATCGCTGCACTCCATTCCTTATTTTTGATGGCTTTGGCTGCATCCAACTGTCTATTGACTGAACTATAGAGGGCGAATAGCGGTTCATATCGGGCCTGTGTTTGCTTTACCTTTTCAGCTAAAGCTGCGACCTTCGCTTCATCGGTTTGTCTTATTTCTACACGTAATCGCTCCAATTCCGCGGTATTGGCAGCATGAAGTGTCTTTATCTTTTGTTCCCAAGCCTGCTCTTGAGCCTTCCAGTTCCCCACTTTCTCGTAAGCTTGCTTCAACGTTAACTTGGTTTGTGCATCGGCTTTGTTCAATACAGAGTCCCATGCTTTTTGCGCGGTTACGCCAAGATCTATATCCGCTGCCTCGACTGAAGAAGCAAAATAGATCGTGCCTGCGCTGAACAGAATCACAAGCCCTATAAGCAGGCGTGATCTGAAAATAAGATGAGTCATCGATGGCAATTGACGATGCCGTACGTTACTTTGTTCCATCATCTGACTATGGCTACCTGCTATTGCCTCCTGTTCATTTATCGTTTCCTTCCACGCTTCTGTTTGCATGCGTCTCTACACCCTTTCTTCTAATATATTTAGTAGAATAGCCAACGAAATCAGCGAACGACAAAAAAGCACCCGCAAGTCAGGCATTTGCCTGCTCTTACGGGTGCTTCCCTCATAAGCCGTTCCATATGGGATTCGATTGAACGAGTCACTCGAACCCTACCTTTTTCTAATATATTCCATTCATTGTGTCTGGTCAAGTAAATCTGGTTTTACTGGTTGAATAAAACTTTCGATCAACGGGAGAACCCTTCCCGCAGATAGTTAACAACTGATACAGCTCAGCTTATTGATTGACCAAAATAGCTTTCATTGCCTCTGTCAGATCCTCTTCTTTCAACATCATATAGATGTTCTCGCCACGTGTTACATTCAACTTGATCTGATAAATGGTATCTTTCTCTGTTAGATAACCAGACCGTTGACGTTTGAGCAAATCACTAATGATTTCTTTGTTTTTAGTCGCTATCTGTTTGTTACCACTTAGATTTCCATCGATATATTCTGGCTGCGGAGCAGTCCACTGAAGCGAACCCGGACTGTTAATCTCCTGCTTCGCAAACTGAGCGGAGACAATCTCATCTGCCTGGACAAGCAACTGGTCGTATAATTTGTTCTCCTTCAGCCAAGTCAATACCCGATCATAGCTAGGTTTGATCTCAAAATTCCACATCTCCCTCGGTTGAAATGGATCTTTCGAAGTAGAGTCCTGATTCATCTCCGCGTAAGCAAACGACTGCCACGAGGAGCGCTGTTCTTCATAGGTCTGATCCAAAATGTCCTGTTTCAACAATGCTTTGAACTCACGGACTTGCTCCGGATTGCTAATATAAACCTTCCGGTATGAACTTATGGCAGAGCGAATGCCGAAACTTAACGCATCTTCATCCAGCTTATACGTTTCAAAGGCGACTCTTTTGTAATCCTGAGACTGTTTCAGAGCCATTAATTCCTGATGGAATTCCGCTTCTGGAATGTAGTATTTACGTTTCATCACTTTGCCGTTATCCAGCTTGTAGTTAATTAATATAGACTCGTCATTACGCATACCTGTATTAATTGGATCATCCAGTAAAGGAAGATCGGAATCCACGATTTTTTGATGAAGAGCGATAACTGCCCCCATGTATTCCGGATCATTAGAATAGAGGTGAGCATCGTCTTTTTTCTGACTGACACCGTTACTGTAAGTATATCTCTCCCCACCAAGCTTGATGCTGTTCACCTTGCTCATTTCAGGCACTCGAGCGGCGTATCCATTCCAGTCGGCAATAGGTACGTACAGTATCAGACCAGCGATGATACCATATAGAATCAGCTTGGGTAGCAGCCTGCTGCTCCAGATCAGCCATGTTTTGCGAATAATCATCTCCGCAACGATATAACCTACAATTCCTCCGAGGATATATCCGAAGATTCCCCATCCAGATGATCCTCTTGGAGCAATCATTGTAAAGTAACCTCCGCCAATCAGAACCAATGTAAACATCAATCCAAAGCGGAATATAGGTTTTATAAGCTTAAACGTAACTGCTTGAGTAGCAGATTCAACCTGTCTCTTCGCATAAAGCACATAGGTTAGAGGAATAAACAGGATTGCAAATATAGCATAGATTATTAACTCCTGACGGATTACAGGGAGGTTACTGATCGAACCCACACGCAGGACAAGTGAGAGTTTCTCCGCATTAAAGCCCACTTCTTCAGAAGCATATCCGAGCAAATAATGCTGGAGATGAAGTGACATAATGAACCATACGACAACAGGTAACAAGACGAGTGCGTACACGGTGAGTCCCTGCAATACAGATTGACCAATACACATGCCCACCGCCACAGTTAGCATGAACATAAACAGCGAGTAGATACTCATGCTCAAGCCCCACATCCAGATTGTACTGCCATCAAACAGAAACGCAGGTTGATCCAGTACCGCCCATACCCAGCCGGTAATCGCAGTTGTAATCCAGATTGGAATCAGGATCATGACAAATCCGGTCAACAGATTCACCGTTAATAGATGTTTACGACGTAACGGCAAACTATGGAACAGATCCGAAGGTGCACCGGACTGAATATACCGAAAAAGAAAGATGCCAGCCGCTACGGGCAGTGTGATAGCGAACAAAATCTGCACTTCACCATTGGCCTGAAACAAACTTGTAATCTGTTGTGGCACGTCCCTGTACTCGGTAGCGATATATAACGGAAGTGAGAACAACAATGTGATGAGATATAAAATGCCTATCCATCCATGCTGTCTGAAATTTTGGATCAGGATGCCCCGGTTACAGAACAATCGGTTGAATATCATACCCTGCGTCCTCCATTTCGTAAATAAAGATTTCTTCGAGCGTCAAAGGCAGTACATCCAGCAGATACGGATCATGTACACGGAATTGATCGGTTACCTGTTGTCGGTTGCCTTTGACAATATACAGGGACACGCTTCCCCGTTTCTCTTCATGCAAAATATCAATCTGCTCCTCCATGGCTTTGGCATGGTCCGGGTGACGGAAAGCAACTTGGATTTTATGCGTATCCGCCTTCAGATCATCGAGATCCTTCTCTACAATAATTCGGCCTTTATGCATAATCGCCACATGGTCACACAGATCTTCGATCTCACGTAAATTGTGCGACGAGATGACAATGGTTACCTGACGTTCAGCTGCTTCCTGGAACAGCAGGTTTTTGATCTGCTGGCGCATGACCGGGTCAAGCCCGTCAATCGGCTCATCCATCAGCAGTACTTCAGGCATACAGCTAAGTCCCAGCCATACGGCTGCCTGACGGCGCATGCCTTTGGACATGCGATGTAACTTGCGTTTTACATCCAGTTTGAACACGGTAGCCAGTTGCTTGAACCGTTCCTCATTCCAGCGCGGATATACCGAACGATAAAATGCAGCCATCTGAGTTATTGAAGATTGCGGGAAAAAGTAGGGCGAATCGGCCATAAAAATTGTGCGGCCTTTGAGATCCATATTTTCATAAATCTCATTATCTTCGATACGAACAGTCCCGCTGTCCTGACGATAGATGCCAGCCATCATTTTGAGCAGCGATGTCTTGCCTGCCCCGTTGGAACCGAGCAAACCATAGATCGACCCCTTATGTATGTGCATACTTACGCCATCCACTGCCTTTTCCTGTTCAAACGCTTTGACGACTTGATTCAGCTCAATCATGAGGCTCCTCCTTCTCTATACGGGCCATCGCTTCCTCAAATAAAAGCGTCATATCCGCTTTGGTCAAACCGGAATACGAAGCTTCTGCAATCAACTTCACCAGAGACTCTCTGATCTCATCTCTCATGGCTTCATTCGGATGTTCCACTGACGATGATACGAAGCTCCCTTTTCCCTGCAAAGAATAAATGTAACCTTCACGTTCAAGCTCACGATACGCTTTCTGAATCGTATTTGGATTCACGGTCAGCTGCGTGGATAACGCACGAACGGAAGGAAGCTGCTCGTCGGGCTTTAGAATACCGTATACGATCATTTCTTTTACTTTGTCCACTAGTTGCTCGTAGATCGCCTTACGGCTGCGTACATCTAATTCGAACATCCCGCACCTCCTTTCTGTAAATGTGTGAAATAACCCATGGGTTTAAATGACTGTATCTGAGGTGTATGTGTAGTTATCTAGGTGTAAAAAGGCGGTACCTAAGCAGTACAGCTGTAGAGCCGTACATATTCAACTCTTAGGTGTATTAACTGTACTACTATTATTAATACAGTTAAATCGAATTGTCAACCGTTGACTTTGACTTCTTGTTTTATTGGGAGTACGTTAATAAAGATAGGTTATATGGTTTAAATGACATATATAATTTGGGGAAGCAGGTTCATTTCGACTTAGGACGGGGCTCGATCAGGATTGCGTTCACATGAAGTGAAGCAAAACCGCTATCTGAAGCGATGTGGCTAGATGTGGCTACTTGAAGTGATACGGCTACCCAAAACTTTGCTTGACCGCTTTTGACAGAATTACATGCAAAGGTTGTTCAGGTCTTTCCCCTTCCGTTATGATGGAAATGAAATATTGTTCAATAATCACTGCATATTGATTATTTTTTTGTGCGCGTTTAATCTGATTGATTGTTAGGTCTGTTATGCGTTAGATGTGTTGTGTTGTGTTGTGTTGTGTTGTGTTGTGTTGTCTCGCGTTTATAGATCTATTGTCTGCACAAACGGTAGGCCGTAAAGTGGGCAGCTATATCAGAGTTAGCAAAACTGTGTATTTGCTTAAATTCGGGTTTGCACAAATGAGCTACTATGCAGTGGTCAAGTGTAGACTGGGCCCGTTATTCATTTGGCTTGTTGGTCTAAAAATCCGAAGGGCTATATATGATTCGCGTTGGATGGGTCGGGCAGACTCCAGCCTTTTCAATCGTTTATCTGTTCGTTTGGAGGGCCAACTCGAGCTGTCCGCACTGAGCATACATATTGTAGATATGTCTTTCAAAGGGTGGACACGGACATAAGAAAGCACTTCGGAATTGATATTCTACATATAGATCATTTTTAATTTTATATCTGAAAACATCTATATATAGTGTTTCATTTTCCTGGATGGATATAGTATCTTTTTAGAAAAAGTGTCCACTCTTTGAAAGACAAAATGAAGATAAATGTCCCTTTGTAGTGGACAAATATATGCCCGAATTCCATTTATATAAGTTGAACTATACATTTACACGAAAATATAGAAGTAAGTAGTAACCCGAAGAAGTGTAACTAGAAGCTTGCTGTAAGAAAGATACTATGGAGGCATATGTTACACTTCTAATACCTCATAAGGAGAATCCGAGATGAATGAACATAGACAGGATAAAGATCAGAATAATAAACCAAACGCATCATTCGAAAATAGTGGACACCACGGGGATTCAACGGGGGAAATAAACACTTCAGATATAAGTCCGGTACAAGCAAATTCATCACAACGTGTGTTAATTGTAACCGCGGTTGATGCGGAGAAAGATGCGGTCCTCCGTGGTTTGGGAGACACGGGCGCGGAACGATTTGATGTCATCGCTGCGGGCGTTGGCCCAGCCTCGGCCGCAGCAGGAACAGCCGCTACATTGGCATATGCCGTAGCGGCTGCAAGCACTAGGGCGTTGGCGCAGGGTTCCACCGCGCCAAGCCCATCGGATGTGGCACAGGCATCTGCCACATCTTCAAGGCCGGGGCCCCTTGCCGGAGCCGGATCTTCACCAGCCTACATGCTGGTGATCAGTGCCGGCATCGGCGGCGGGTTCCCCGGCCGGGCAGACGTCGGCTCCCTCGTGGTAGCCGACGCTATGGTTGCCGCCGATCTGGGCTCGCAGACGCCAGACGGCTTCCTTAGTGTGGACGAGCTCGGATTCGGCTCGTCCATTGTGGCGGCGGACGCAGAGCTTGCCGCTCGCCTGCGCCATGAGCTACAGCGGGCCGGGCTCGCTGTCAGCGGAGGCACTGCGGTCACCGTGTCCACGGCGACCGGAACAGCGGAGACGGCCGCAGAGCTATTGCGCCGCGTGCCGGATGCCGCCGCCGAAGGTATGGAAGGCTTCGGCGTGGCAACAGCTGCCCAGCAGTTCGCCGTGCCAGCACTCGAACTGCGGGCCATATCCAACGCGGTCGGTCCACGCGACCGCGACGCTTGGCGCATCAAGGATGCCCTCGATGCGCTTCAGGCCGCAAGTTCCATTTTACGGGAGGTTATTACATCATGAAAATTGCATTTTCCCCTTGTCCAAACGATACATTTATCTTTCACGCGTGGGTGCACGGGTTGATCCCGGGCGCACCTGAGCTGGATGTCCGTTATGCTGATATTGATATTACCAATGGTCTGGCGGCAAATCCCGATGGACCCGACACACCTGAAGTGATGAAAATATCTTATGCAGCACTGCCATACGTGTTATCTGACTATGCTCTGCTTCCTGCTGGAGGCGCACTTGGCAGAGGATGTGGCCCTTTGGTTCTGACCGCAAATGGCACGACCGATCCAGCATATCTGTCTGGACGCCGGGTTGCTGTGCCAAGTGAACGCTCAACAGCATATCTGTTGTTCCGTCTTTGGGCAGCGCAAAATGTTCCGGGCGGTGTAGGCGAGATTGTTGTCATGCCATTCGACCAGATCATGCCTGCTGTACGGGACGGCAAGATCGATGCCGGACTTGTCATCCATGAAGCACGTTTCACGTACCAGAACTATGACCTCAAACTAATGACAGATCTTGGGAACTGGTGGGAAAGCGACACCGGCCTTCCGATCCCGCTTGGAGCGATCATCGCACGTCGCAACATGGACGCTCATGCCCTCGCCGGATGGGCACGCGCCTCCGTTGAATATGCATGGGCGCACCCGGATGAGTCGAAAGCATACGTTATGGAACATGCACAAGAAATGGACCCTGACGTAGCTGCACAACATATCGGCCTGTACGTTAACGAGTTCAGCGCCAACCTAGGTGATGATGGTTACGGTGCAATCACTGCACTGCTTGGCCGCGCCATGAAAGAAGGACTCGTTCCCGAGTTCGACCTTGATCTGTTGCGAATCTAACTTTGATTTAATTTGAGTTAGTTTCTCTTCGATCTATATCTAAAGAACCTAGCGCACCTTATCTAGCCGAATAGCGTGTTATGAGAATTCTAAAGAATCTCAGACACCGTATTCGGCTAGAATTCGTTCATATCACCAACAAACTCGCATAATTTCGCACAACAACGATCCTACGATTCGTTAGAAATTGGTATGTGCGTTTTATCAGCGAATAGCGTGTGCTCGATTCGTTTGAGTCCGTTCCAAGGTGTTCTGAGGAGTAAGCTTCGTAGAAGTCTATTCGGGGTTTTCGTGGATACAAACCACTTAGCTAGCCAGGGTGATGGTGGTGTCCTTGCGTCTTGTTTCTTAAGAGCTTAGTTACTTAGGGTTAGTATAGATCGTATTCAGGAGAGCACGAATCGGAGACTGTGCTTTAACTCTCCCTTACCTATTTCGCTAATCCCTACTTTCCAGCAAAAGTTGTATAAGCCTTACCGGGTTTCGGGTTTGCGGTTTGCGGTTTGCGGTTTGCGGTTTCGGGTTTGCGGTTTTAGAGTCTAACCTTTAACTTGGCAAAAAACTTTCATCAAGATACTTGCTGCAGACTAGTGACCTCACTAACCATGTTGGACTACACTACACATGACACATCACACGAAATAGAAAGAGCTGTCCCTAACGTCAGACTTATGACGGTGGGACAGCTCTTTTTTTCACTCTATATTCAACTTCATATTTATACTCATATCCAACACTCTACTCAACCCCAGATCGAAGCAGAAAGAAACCCATGCAACTCCACGCTCTCCACGTCATCTTGAACCCTACTGTAACCGATCCCAACCCACTGCTCTCCCTCTCACAACAGCGGTCTACGAATCCAACCAACCGTCACCTACGATCTGCTGCAACCGCAACCGAACGATTGCAACCATTCCCTACGACTCAGCCACAACCGTGCGAATCATGATCCGCAGCGCATCCAGCATCATGTGAGTAGGTAGCGAAGGGACGGAAGGCTGCAACACCGCCATCTCTGTGGAGGCAGGAAAGTGTACAAATCCTGCACGGATCGGAAGATGCCCTATACGAATGTGATCCAGTACCCGATACATCGTGTTGTTGCAGATATATGTACCTGCTGTATTGGACACGGTAGCTGGAATACCCGCTGCGGACATGTCATTCACCATGGCACGTATGGGTAACGTGGAGAACAAACCGTCCGGGCTGCCGTCTACAATTGGCTCGTCCACAGGACGCTGTCCTTGGTTATCCGCGTAGGAGCCTGGCGGAATGTCTTTGACATTCACGGCGATCCGCTCCGGTGTGATGGATGTTCTGCCCTTGGCCAGCCCACAGGCGATGACGACATCTGGCCGATAGGCTTCCATCTCTGCGATTAGCAGGTCTGCACATTCATCAAAGTGCACGGGCAACAGTACTGTTTTTAGATCAGCACCCTCGATCACTTCGTTTGCAAGAGCATCCATTAATGCCCCCGTCGGATTCACCGCATCCCCGCCAAAAGGTTCAAACCCGGATATCAGAATCTTCACCATCACACGTCAGCTCCTGTCTGTTACTCCGATTTGTAACGTAATCCCCACTGACCCCGAATTGTGTCCATCAGCTTCATGATTTCCAGGGATTCGTCCAGCTTAATGGTGTTACTCTCCGTCCGACCTTCGAGGATACAACGTCCTGCTTCTTCCGCCTCAAAAGCATAACCAATACATGTTCGATCATCCGTGAACTTCTCAGGCTCATCCTGACCATTCACATGCAGATAGGCTTCTTTGCCCGCCAGGAATAAAGGTAGACGAATCTTGCCTTCCGTACCGTATATGACGGCTTCATTGCTGAGGTTCAGACGAATGGCAGCACTCAGTGATGCAGAACGTCCCTCGGAATAGGACAACAATACGGAAAACTGCTCGTCCACACCCGTCTCACCAATATTGGCCGTACTCCAGACATGCTGGGGCTGTTCGCCAAAGATCATCGAAGCAAAGGAGATCGGGTATACCCCTGCATCCAACAATGCGCCTCCACCCAGATCCGGATTAAGCAATCTTCCTTCCGGCTCCCAGCCGACACGGAATCCAAAGTCTGCTTGGAGCAAACGTACTTCACCGATTCGTCCTTCTGCAATCCATGCTCTGGCTTGAGCGATCGGTGGCAAAAAGCGTGTCCACATCCCTTCCATCAGGAAAAGGTTACGCTCCCGTGCCGTCTCCACCAGTTGCTCCAACTGACGTGCATTCATCGTAAACGGCTTTTCACAGAGCACTGCCTTGCCTGCCTCCAGACAAGCCATTACATTCTCCTTATGCACAGGGTGAGGTGTTGCCACATAGATAATATCTACCTCAGGATCTTGCAGCATCTCATCATAAGAACCGTAAGCGCGTGCAAAACCATATTCATCTGCAAACTTCTCCGCACTTCCCGCTGTCCGTGAACCTACCGCTGCTTTCACAGCGTTTCCCGCATGCTCCAGATCCCTTGCAAACTGGGATGCAATCCATCCCGTGCCCATAATGCCCCAGCGTACTTTGTCCCGTCCCACTACTTCTGTCATATTAAAGCCTCCCTACTGCAATTTGAGTTGAAAAGGTTCATGATTCAGATCAGGCCAACATGTTATCCCCTTATATTTTACCAAAAAGAAACGCTTACGTCAGAAAACGATTTCGATGATGTGCTTTCAATAGACTTCGAGCTCATCAGGGCCTCGAACATATCTGTGTACATTTTCAATTCTCCAATAGATTTGCTAAGATTATCAGCAGACTAGAGCCAAGAAGTCTTGTCCCTAAACATACTTGTAACTAGCGACAATCTGGTTAAACTATCGATCACATCTGATAACGGGATCATACCCGTGTGCTATTCATAAAACTTCTGACTATACTGCAAACGCGTTTTTGACAAGGCAGCCAGTAATCATAAAATCATGCAAAACGCATCAATAGACGTTCAAGAAAGACCTTCAGGTCAGAGAAAATATGGTACGTTCCAGATTCAATTATTACCTAAACTGTTCATAAGAGAGGAGGACGCATAACACCATGACTACCATCCCGGGTACCGCCCACAGCGGCATGAATCCACACACGTTGCATCAGCAGACAAGTCCCGATTCAGAAAAGGAATTCTCAACCCGAGCAGAGCTGGATGCATTCTTGAATGATACCCTTATCGAACTTCGTCAGACAGAACATATTATAACCCGTGAGAAATGGCGCTGGTCCACAACTGAGTTAGCTCATCATACCTTCATATACATGCACAAATTCACAGGCCAACTGATCATGAATGGGATCCAATCTCACGTGGTTCGCAAATCAGCTTGTCTGTCCCTACCAGGAAATGCAATTGAACTGATTAGTGATGAAGACCATGATATTGAACTGTATATCATTCACTTTGATATGTATCGGGCTACGGAGAAAACAAAAGCCAGACGAATCTACGAACGTGAGCTCAGTTCACCTGTTACAGGCTGGATTCAGGGCCCATTTTACGGTATACAGCGCATTGCCGCACAGCTTACACAATTAAGCAATGAAGGTTTGGAAACAGGCCTGAAGGCACAGCTCTTCCTGACGGAACTGTTACATATGCTCTGGCCTCAAGAAGACCAGACTGACGAAGGGGCTGGGCAGGATGAACCCGAACAGTGGCTCAGGTCCACCCTGCAATACATGCGCGAAAACTATATGCACGAGATCAAGCTGGAAAAGCTGGCTGAACTGGCTGACATGCACCCGTCCTATTACTCGCAGCTATTCAAGAGCCGCATGCAGAAAAATCCGATTGAATACATCACTCATCTGCGTATGAACCGGGCCAAGGAATTACTGCTCACTTCAGATCTGCGTATCCGTGATGTGGCTCGTGAAGTGGGTTACCGTGACGAATTTTATTTCAGCCGACGTTTCCGAAACCATGCCGGTTATGCGCCAACTTCCTATTCGAAGCAGGTCCACCGAAATATCGTGTCGCTCTCCTATCCATACACGGACCACCTGATGACACTTGGCATCACGCCATGCGCAGCTCAGATCCAAGGCCATCTTCCTCATATGCCCAAATCGCTGACGCTGCCCTTCCACGCCTATGAACCTTGGGAACAGGGACGTCAGGCTTTCCTGGATGTGAATCCTGAATTGATTCTGACCAAGGACAATGCAGCTGCCAAAGCCATGGAGCATATTGGCGATGTCGCGCCCATCATCACGATTCCCTGGAACCAGACAGACGTCTTTGGTCATCTGCATCAGATTGCATCCATTGTGGATCGCACCCAAGCAGCCACAGATTGGCTGGATCGACATGAACGCAAGGCAGAGCGTGCACGCAAAAAAATCAAGGAATTCGTCGGGGACATCACCGTTGCCGTTGGCACGTTAACGCCTAAAGGTCCACGGATGTACAGCCATCGGAACTTTGGACATGTCTTTTATCGAACCTTGCAACTGGCCGCTCCTCAGCGTATTCAGACCGAACTGGCTGGCAAATCTCCCGGCATTGGATTCAACTGGCTGCCCTTCACACCAGGAGAATGGGACGGACTGGAGGCAGATGTGCTGGTACTGGCGATTAATTCCATGCATGAAAAGGCAACACTGTTGAAAGAGATGGCTTCAAATCCACTGTGGAACAGCCATCCTGCGGTAAAAAACGGACGTGTACATCTCATCGACTGGAACTCATGGGTCGTATATGCTCCATATTCCATCAACATCCAGCTCGATGAAGCGCTCTCTATGTTGACGAACAAACCTTCACTTTTGTAATCTAAAAAATGTCCATCTCCAGAATCTTAATTTATGCCATGTACGGGCCTGAATTAAGATTCTATAATGATCACTAATTGATAATGATAATCAATAACAATGAAATGCGTTGTTGGTACCAAAGGAGTGACCCGTATTCAACATCCGGGACTGCCACATCGTCCGTCTAATTCAAGAAAATCTGCAGTAACCGTTGGGCTGACGTTTTTGTCTGCCTTAGCCATACTGCTGCTAAGTATGTTTGTCGCGATCTCTTTAGGTGCCAAAGGGTTAACGCTGGAAACCGTATGGGCTGCCATATTTCAGTACAACCCAGCTTTGACACCACATCAGATTATTCATGAGCTGCGGCTGCCTCGTGTCCTTGCCGCGGTTATTATCGGCGCTGCCTTTGCCGTTGCAGGAGCTTTAATGCAAGGCATTACACGTAATCCGCTGGCAGACACAGGCATTCTGGGCATTAATGCTGGAGCCACTTTTGTCGTAGCACTGAGCTTTGCCTTTTGGCCCGGACTGTCATACGGCTGGATCATGGTTTTATCATTCGTGGGGGCTGTTCTGGGCACACTGCTAATCTTCCTGCTTGGAATGGTAGCACCTGGTGGTATGAATTCCATCAGACTGACCGTTGCCGGGGCCGTTATTGCGGCCATGTTAACCTCGCTCAGCACAGGAGTTGCCATTTATTTTGACCTGAGTCAGGATCTGGTCTTCTGGTATGCGGGAGGTTTTGGCGGAATTGAATGGCGGCATCTGAAGATAATTCTTCCCGTGCTGCTCGTGACGCTGGTGCTGATCATGCCACTCGCCCGGCGTGTATCGCTTATGTCACTCGGTGAAGAAGTCGCGATTAATCTCGGGATCAACCTGCGCTTGACAAGATTTCTTGCCCTCGCTGCGGTTGTTGTGCTGGCTGGTGTGTCCGTGTCGGCAGTAGGCTCGATTGGATTTGTCGGACTCGTCATCCCTCATATCTCACGCAAACTGGTGGGTGTGGATTATCGACTCATCATTCCGATGTCTTCTCTGCTTGGAGCGATATTACTGGTGCTCGCCGATCTGGGCTCACGCATCGTGAACCCGCCCGAGGAGCTCGCGGTAGGCATTATGGTCGCTTTTGTCGGTGTACCGTTCTTCCTCTATCTGGCCCGTAAAGAAAGGAGGGCCTTGTAGCGATGAATTTTAATACACCTTCACGAGGTAAACGTTCGATAGTTGTCAGTATCACGCTGCTCTGTATCGCCATTGCCGTTATTGTGATCAGCCTGAACACGGGAACCATTCGTCTCTCCCCAGCGGCTGTGTTACAGACTTTGCTTGGTAATGGCAGTTCGGATGATCAGATTGTACTGTTTGATTACCGACTGCCTCGCATCCTGGTAACTGTACTGGCTGGAGCAGGACTTGGTATTGCCGGAGCGGCCTTGCAAGGGATCACCCGCAATCCACTTGCGGACCCGGGGATTCTGGGATTACATGCGGGGGCAGCCTTTGGACTAATGGTGTTTGTTAGTCTCTCCTTTACGATGGATGGCTCTGTGGCCTTGCTAATCCCGTTGTTTGCTTTTGCAGGCAGTGTGGCCGCCGCCCTGATCATCATGCTGTTATCTTATGATCGCCATAACGGCGTATCACCCATTAAGCTGATTCTGGTGGGAATCGCGGTAGCGGCCGGGTTCCATGCGTTAACACTCTACCTATCCCTGCGTCTGGATGAAGATACCTATTCCTTTGCCGCTCGCTGGCTGGCAGGAAGCGTCTGGGGCCGGGATTGGATTCATGTGCAAGCTTTGCTTCCTTGGGTGGTGCTATGTATTTCTTATATTTGGAGTCGATCCAAAACACTCGATGCCTTCAATCTTGGAGATGCTGCCGCAACCAGTATCGGGACACCTGTCCGATCCCAGCGTGTTATTTTGCTGCTCTGTGCCGTGGCTTTGTCTGCCGTCAGTGTATCGATGGCTGGTGGGATCGGCTTTATCGGTCTGGCTGCGCCACATCTGGCGCGTAGACTTGTGGGTCCGATGCATCGGCATCTGATTCCAGCCGCCGGGCTCATCGGTATGGTTATTCTGGTGACCGCTGATACGATCGGGCGAACGATCTTTCAGCCTAATGCCATTCCGGCAGGCGTGGTGGTTGCTGCGATTGGTGCACCTTACTTTTTGTACCTGTTAGTACGAAGCAAGTGATCTTTTTCTCAAAAAAAAACAAATAAGACATCCAAGAGATGTTCAAGGAGAATGTGACTACCCATGTTAAAGAAAAATCTTATGCTTGTCATGAGTATCTGTATGGTACTTGTACTCGCAGCCTGTGGAACGGCCAATAATTCACCATCTGCTTCTGGTGGTTCGTCTACGGATACTTCAAGCAACAATCAGGACAACAGTGCAAGTTCAGGAGAGCCCCGTATTGCCTCCATGTCGATCCACTTGACCAATGATCTGCTGTCTCTCGGTATTACTCCGGTTGGTTCCGTTATTGGTGGCGAAGCCAAAGGCTTCCTGTCCCATGTTGCTGATCAACTTCAAAATACAACGCCACTTGGTCCGGTTAAAGACCCGGATATGGAAGCTTTGCTTGCCCTGAAACCCGATGTGATCTATCTGGACGAAGAATTCTCCGGTGGTGATCTTGCCAAATTCGAAAAAATTGCTCCGGTGCATGTCTTCAATCTGGATGACGGTACATGGCGCGACCATCTGAAAGACATTGGCAAACTCGTAAATCGTGAGAAGGAAGCCGAGCAATACATTCAGGACTACGCAACCGAAACGGAAGAAGTGAAATCTCTGGTTCATGACACGATTGGAGAAGATGGTACTGTGATGGCAATCCGTGTTACTGCCAAAGAATTGCGTGTATTCAGTACACGCCGTCCCATGGGTCCCATTTTATATGAGGATCTCGGTCTGACTCCTGCCAAAGGGATCACAGATATCGACTCGACTAAACCTTATCAAGTTGTCTCCCGTGAAATATTGCCAGACTACGATGCAGATGCGATCTTTGTGGTTGTGAATTCGGATGATGAAGCCCAAACCATGTTCAAGGAGCTGCAAAACAATCCGATCTGGCAAGGTCTGAAAGCAGTCAAAGCCGGCCACGTCTACCCGATTGGCGCACAACCTTGGCTCGATTACTCATCGATCGGTAATAAAATGGCCATGGATGAAGCCAAAGAAATGTTCTCCAAAAAATAAACAAAAAACCTCACTTTGAAATCGGAACAGCGTTTGTATGAATCATACGTACACTCTATTCCCCTCAAAGCTGAGGTTTTTTTGCTTTGGATCTGTCAGCAAGCTGCAGTCTCTCCTCTTCGCCAAGTGCGATCACAGTGTACAGACAATGATCTCAACATCCGTATCGGCAAAGGTTGCCTGGATAATTGGACTGACCTTCTCCCATTTCAGCCTGTCCAACCCACATCCTATTCGGGGCATCGCCAATTTCGTAATCCCTTCCCTCACACATACGTCCCGCATGGATTCTACCGCATCCGTCAATGATTGGTACGTCGGCTTGTTGGAGAACTTTGCCTTGGTGACCAGATTCATCGTCCGTCCTACCGGATAACATCGTCCAATCTCAAGCGGCTCCTGTTTGGCCTGCTCTTGAAGATTTTCCAAACCAAATCGCTCCCGAAACTGTACCGCAATGCCCTTGCCCATCCTTGCATCGGCTGATATGCAGTGCGCAAGCGTGTACTCATCCCCCAGTTCAAATAAATCCTGTTCTCTCTCATGATACTGCATGGCATTCCTCTCCTTTAACAAGCGCTCTCATTTAATAGTTGAACTAAAGATTATTTACACTGACACTACGATGACAGAACAACCTTCCAATCGCTGTTATCCCCAGATTTTTTCGATTCCCTTTATCTAGAAGGGAAAATCCGGGGATAGCGTATGCTTCCGATGTAGCTTTGCTTTTTCAGGTTTTTTCTGTCCTCTCCGTTATCGTGCAAATGATTAGTTCAAACTATGTAGATCCCTTATTTTTTTATTAGGCCTCTGTCAAACAACGTTGAAATGCCTTTAATGTTCGCTGACCTGAGGATCGATCATATACAGCAAATACAATTCGTTCAAAGGAGTCCTTAAATCCCTCTCCCACTAACACATCGTGAAAATACTTTGCCACCACTGCCGGTTCATTACGAAATACTCCACAACCATATGCACCGAGAACAATCGTCCGATGACCATTCGTAGCAGCCACGTCCAGAATATAACGGATGCGTTCCTTCATCACGGACTCAATCTGTAGATCATCAGCTTCTCCACGCTCTTTCACCACACCCGCATTCACCGCTGGCGCAGTGATGAAGGATGATACATAATATTGATCCAGCAGTCGGTCTTCATCATCACGAATCACCGGAACATCCGGTGAATAGATCATATAATTCGAATAGAGACCCGATCGCTGTTTGCGATTGTACTCGTACATTTCATCCATTTGGGCGATGCACGGGTATAGTCCTGTCGCTCGGGCCAGACTCTCTTCCTGTGCCTGACTTCCACCAAGGAAACCGCCGCCAGGATTTTTCGCCGATGCAAAGTTCAGACAGACCACATCTTCTCTTCCTTCAGCTACCGTCAAACGTGAAGCCGCTCCAAGTGTAGTCTCGCCAGTAACTTCAATGCGAACTGACACAGCTTCAGCTTCAGTTGATGAGGCTATCGAATGAGTTTCTGCGCGAGCTTCTGTACGGAGCTTTCCCCTGAGTGCGGAAAGCTCCGAAGGACGGTATAATACCGAATTACGGATCGCTTGCTGCACATCGGCGCCCATCTCAACCTTGCGATTATATCCATTCACGTATTGTCCTTCTTCCAGAATAGCCAGCGTCTGCTGTGCGATACTGGCCCGCATGGTACGTGGATTGGAGCTATGTTTATCACTCATCTGAATCACTTCCTATATCTTCTCTTAGACGGGTGAGAATCTCACCCAGCCAGTTGGTTCCCCGCCATGTTCTTCTATTCCGAATACGTGGGTCTTCCTCTGCCAGTCCCACACCCCAGATACGATCATCCGGACTTGCTTCCACGAGGGTCGTTCCACGGGTGGCACGCAGCGCGGTTAGCAGTTCTTCGTTTTGTGAAAATTTGGCCCAATTGCCTTCGTAGACAATGCGCTGGCATTCCGTTTCCCATAAAGTCTGGTCGAAACCTGCGACCTGTCTGCCCAGCTTTTTTTGTACCGAAGCAGAACTTGCCTTCAGAATCTTGTCTGCGATGGTCTGATCGCCAAACAGCAGCGCTTTCTGGTGCATCATGTATTGCTCAGCACTTGTGTAGTGAACCCCGTTCACGGTAAAATCCGCCGGGTGCCACTGTGAGAACGGAGATACAGTCCGCCAGAAAAACGTAAACTTTTCCATCCATATCCCCTCTTTACTTGTTCCTCATGGTTGCAGCGATACCGCCCATGGCTTGAATCACTTCTCCTATTTCATTGATGCTTCCCCTTTTCAGGGTGTCTGCCTCTCTGGGTTCAATCTGTATAAACGTGATGGTCGATGACCGGCACTGCTCGCATACTCTCCCGTCTCAATAACCCAATGGGCGATTTTACGCCGGAAAGCGGCAGCCAGCAGTTTTTTGCCACTAATGATCTCATGTACTTTCTGAAGTGCAGTCAGCGTAAACGTCTCCGGCATCAGATTAAATGCAATATCCGTGTACTCAATCTTGGATCGCAGACGTTCAAGCGCATAATGAATGATTTTGGCATGATCAAATGCAATCCCCTGAATCTCCTCCAACGTCAAACGATGGCTCCGTATTTTTCCTTCTATTGTTTCTTTTGTCTCAACAATTGCCGATAACTCTTCTGTTCCATTGGTCAAAATCAACTGCAACCTGCGTTCTGTCACACGTCCACGCTCATGGATATGGCGCTTCTCCTCCAGAAGCCGCTGCTCCACCCGAAACCAATTGGCCTCACTCGCATCATCGCCAGCCTGAAGTTCCAGCTCGCTGCTATCGACCAGCGCCATATAGGAACAGCTGATGACCCGTGTACGCGGATCTCGTTCCACATCTCCCCAGGTGTACAGTTGCTCCAGATAAATATCATCCAGCCCCGTCTCCGTCAACAATTCCCGCCGAGCAGCATCTTCCAATGATTCCTGCATGGAGACAAACCCACCCGGTAACGCCCACTGTCCCAGATAGGGATGGCCGCCCCGCCGAATCAGCAGCAACTGGAGTTCGGGTTGCGCGAGCTTGCGATAATTCTCCTGAGCTTCACTGCGAATTGTAAATACCAACATGTCCACGGTGACGGAAGGACGTTCGTAATCGCCAGCATCATAGCTGTCCAAAAACTGTTCTTCACTAATGTTTACCTGATCCTGATGCTCTCGGTAATCGGGTGCTTTTCCTCCAGAGGAACCTTCGTAAGTCATCCTATACAAACCCCATTCTGTTATTAACATTATGTTATTAACAATTAGATAATATCAATTTATCATATCATTTTATCTCAGGTCAATATTTCCAGTCCAAAATAAATGATCTGTATTCACTTGACGGTATGTCAAATCAAACTTAAAATTTAGTTAGTCGACTAAGTAAATGTGCGTGTTCAAAAAGTCTAAAAAGATATGAATGGAGCAGATGATATGAACCCAATCCAAAACGATCGGTTAATGGGACAGTTGTCCGAGCTCGTGAAACTGAAACGCTACAAAGTTCATGAGAAACTTGTGAACCACCCCGAGTTATACCCGGGGCAGCCCCCTTTGCTGTTCCAGCTTGAACGGGAAGATGGCCAATCCCAGAAAAACCTGGCCGAACAACTTCAGCGCAGTCCCGCAACGGTAACCGTCATGCTCAAGCGTATGGAATCATCCGGTTATGTGAGACGCGAAGCAGACCCGAAGGATCTGCGCAGTCTGCGGGTATACCTGACGGATCAGGGGCGCTCCGCGCTACAAGAATTGAGAGAAGTGATTCAGGAGTTGGAACAGCAGGCCCAGAAAGATTTTACACCGGAAGAATCCGAGATTATGTCTGCACTTGCACAGCGTATGCTCCAAAACTTGCGTGAATCCTGAGGTGATGCAGATTCGCGATTGAAGCAGCTAAAGGTATTATGAAATTGATTCACTTATGCTATGAAGATTGAGGTGATTCCCTATTGTGGACGTTAAAACGATTCTTGACCCCGTATAAGTCAGCGGCAATCGTCGCCCCACTGCTCATGGTACTTGAGGTTACCATGGACCTGCTCCAGCCCAAGCTGATGTCCAGCATCGTGGATGATGGTGTACTTGCAGGGAACCTGCCCCATATCGCGACTACAGGTCTGATCATGCTACTTGTTGCGTTAATCGGCTGGGTTGGCGGCGCAGGCTGTACACTCTATTCAAGCAAAGCTGCCGTGGGATACGGCACGGATCTGCGTCAGGAACTGTTTGACCATATTCAGACCTTCTCTTTCCGCAATCTGGATACGTTTCAGGAAGGATCTCTGATCACGCGTCTGACCAGTGACATTACCCAGATGCAAACTTTTGTGCAGATGCTGCTGCGGATGTTCATCCGTTCGCCGATGCTGATCATTGGTAGTATCATCATGGCGTTTACGATCAGTGTGAAACTGGCTTTGATTCTTATTGCCACCGTGCCCGTGCTGTTTATTATTTTATTTATTCTGATAAAAGCTTCCTATCCGCTGTTCGCCAGTGTGCAGAGCAAGCTTGATCAGGTCAACGCTGTGCTCCAGGAGAATCTCGCCGGCATCCGTGTCGTCAAGGCGTTTGCACGAGCACGTATGGAGAAAAAGCGGTTCAAGCAATCCAACGAAGATTACACTACAACCGCCGTCAAAGCCTGGCGTATTGTAACGCTGAACGCACCCGTGCTCAGCCTGATGCTGAACGCTACCATTGTAGCGGTGCTGTGGTTTGGAGGTTTCCAGGTAGTCGGAGGCGATATTGCTGCCGGAGATCTGATTGCTTTTATCAACTATGTCACGGTTGTACTCTCTTCCCTCACGTCGATCGGCATGATGATGATGAGCTTCTCCCGCGCCAAGGTATCTGCTGCACGGATCAACGAGGTGTTACATACACAGCCGGATATTCAATCGGGAACCGACAACTCCGGGAATGTACAGTCATCCCCGTCTACCCGTGATCAGTCCCGATACCAAACGTCTTCTCTTTCCTCGCGCACAGGCGGTCAAGTGGAATTCAGAGACGTATCTTTCCGTTATGACGGAGACCATGCACTCACCGGAATTAACCTGAGGGCTCTCCCGGGTGAGAAAGTGGCTCTGATCGGTTCAACAGGTTCAGGCAAAACCTCGTTGGTGCAGCTGATTCCCCGTCTGTATGATGCTTCGCAGGGTGAAGTGCTCGTGAATGGAGTGAACGTTCGCCACTGGGATCTTCATGATCTTCGCAGCCGTGTGTCCATTGTGCTCCAAGAATCCATTCTGTTCAGCGGCAGCATCCGGGATAACATTTGCTTCGGCCGGCCCAATGCAACAGATGCTGAATTGCGTGCTGCGGCGCAAGCTGCGGCAGCGGATGATTTTATTATGAAACTGAAAGATGGGTATGACACGGAGCTGGGTCAGCGCGGGGTCAATCTGTCCGGTGGACAGAAACAACGTATATCCATTGCACGCGCCCTGCTTATGCGACCGGAAGTGCTGATTCTGGATGATAGCACCAGTGCTGTGGATCTGCGCACGGAAGCAAGTATTCAGAAGGCTTTGCAATCCTTGATGCAAGACAACACGACCTTTTTGATTGCACAGCGGATCTCTTCCGTGAAAGATGCAGACTGTATATATGTCATTGATGAAGGACAGATCGTTGCCAGAGGCACACATGATGACCTTATGGCTCATTCATCACACTACCAATCGATCTATTATTCGCAGCAACGGAAGGAGGATGTTCAATTTGGCTAAACCTGCCTCTTCCTCCATACAACAAACGGTCGTGCCTCCCATCGGAAGACCCGGACCGGCGGGCAGAGGATCTGTTCCCAAAGTCAGAGCCAAAAATGCACGCCACGCCCTCATCCGGGTATGGTCATACATGGGACGTCATCGCAAAGGAGTTATTGCTGCATTAGTGCTGACCGCTCTCGGAACACTGCTCAATCTGGCAGGACCTTATCTTCTCGGCCGCGCCGTTAACGAACATATCGTGCCCAAAGTAACAGCGGGTTTGCTGAAAGAATGTCTCCTCTTGCTGAGTGTTTATGTCCTTGGCTCACTCCTGATGTGGGCTCAATCCTATGTCATGATTGGTGTGTCCCAACTGACCGTCAAAGATCTGCGACATGCGTTGTTCTCCCGACTACAAGAGCTGCCTGTCAGCTTTTTTGATAAAAATCAAAGCGGGGATCTCATGAGCCGGGCCACCAATGATATCGATAATGTATCTACAACGCTGAATCAAAGCGTAACCCAATTGATGTCCAGTGCCATCCTGCTCGTTGGTTCCTTGTCGATCATGTTTGCACTTGATGTTCGGCTTACATTGCTCAGTCTGGTAACAGTACCCTTAATTACCATTGCTACTCGTCTAATCGCGTCAAGAACACGCAAACACTTCACCGCCCAGCAGAAATTACTTGGTGAGCTTAATGGGTATGCTCAGGAAACCATTGCTGGACAAAAAGTCGTAGCGGCTTATAACCGTCAGGATCAGACACATCAACATTTTAAGAACCTGAACGAGAAACTGCGCACCTCCAGCACACAAGCCCAGACTGTTTCGGGTTTGGTTGGCCCTACGATGAACGTGATGAACAATATTGGGTTTGCCATACTGGCTTCTGTGGGTGGATGGATGGCTTATCATGATCTGACATCCATCGGATTGATCGTCAGTTTTCTTGCATACTCCCGTCAGATTGAGCGGCCGCTGAGCGATCTGGCCAATCAGTACAATCTGATTCAGGCTGCCATTGCAGGTGCTGAACGGGTGTTTCACATCATGGATACGCCTGGTGAGTATGTGGAGGAACAGAAGAAACAACTGGATCAGATTCAAGGTAAAGTTGTATTTGAAGATGTCTCCTTCGGGTACATTGCAGAGCGAGACATTCTGAAGAAGGTTAGCTTTACTGCCAAACCTGGGGAGATGATTGCACTTGTTGGACCCACCGGCGCAGGCAAAACAACCATTATCAACCTGTTACCCCGTTTCTACGAGATTACAGGCGGACGGATCACCATCGATGGATGTGACATCTCGGAACTGGAGAAGGATCAACTCCGTCGGCAACTCGGCATTGTACTTCAGGATGCCTACCTGTTCTCGGGTACCATTCGTGACAATCTCGCCTATGGCAAGCCGGACGCAACCGATGAACAGATCAGGCAAGCAGCTACGCTTGCGAATGCACACTCGTTCATCCGCAAACTGTCGCAGGGCTACGATACCCCCATCATTTCCGGGGGAAGCAATCTGAGTCAGGGACAACGACAGCTGCTGACCATTGCCCGGGCAATTCTGGCGGATCCAGCCATTCTTATTCTGGATGAGGCAACAAGCAGCATCGATACGCGTACAGAGATGAAGATCCAGGAAGCGATGCGCACTTTAATGAAAGACCGCACCAGCTTTGTCATCGCTCACAGGCTCAGCACGATACGTGAAGCCGATCAGATTCTCGTCATTGATGAAGGACAGATCGCTGAACGGGGAAGCCATGATGAATTGATGCAGCAACAAGGATTCTACTATCAGTTACATCAGGGACAGCTCAATAAGTCGAACCCCATATAGTCTGATCTGAACCGATGTCGTCTCCACACATTAACTTATTAATCGAAATATTAAACGCCGCACGGGGTTCTTCAGGACCCATGCGGCGTTTTTATGTTTTTGTCTAATGACTATGTTTGCTATCTCTGGGTAAGTTATATGATTTACGTCTCCATTGGCAGATGAAGCGTGAAGGTGGAACCAACCCCCATTTCGCTATGGACGGTAATTTTACCATTGTGATCCTGAACGATTTTCTGGCAGAGTGCTAGTCCCAGTCCTGTGCCTTCTTCTTTGGTTGTATAAAATGGATTAAAGATTGTGGATAGCGAATTTTCCGGAATGCCGCTTCCTGTATCTGTAATTGAAATGAGTACTGCGTCTCCATCCTGCAACAAATCCATATGAACCTCACCCGGGTCTGTCATTGCTTCAAAAGCGTTACGAATCAGATTAATCAATACCTGCACAATCTTATCTCGATCCATGATGATCATAACTGGCTCATCAGTCATTTCAAGCATAATTTGATGCCCACGGGATGCCGCATCTGACTCGGTCAAAGACATCACCCGTTCAAGGCAGTGACCCAAATGTTCAGGTTTCATGTGATTGGCATGTGGTTTGGAAAACTGTAAAAATTCAGCCGTCAGGTCAGTTACTCTCGTCACCTCACCCATAATCACTTCATACCATGGCGCGATATTAAACGCTTGTCCACGTGACAGCTGCAAGAAGCCCCGAATTGCGGTAAGTGGGTTCCGAATTTCGTGAGCCATACCCGCGGCCAGTTCACCTACAGCCCTTAGTCTCTCGGAACGAAATACTTCTTCTTCATTTTTCAGCCATTTGCTGCGCTGTTGTTGAAGCAGTCTATCCTCGGCTACCGTCATAAAGTGCTGCAACGAATCCGACATTTCCGGGTACAGAGATATGCTGTAGCTTACCTGAAGTCCTTGAAGCTGAACGGATAGCAGTGACGACATTCGTTCTTCCACATCCTGTATCTCCGGCAAAACGACTGCAAATCGGTCTCCTGCATATCGGGATATGCCGTAGGCCTCAGTGAAATGATTGCTAATCATCTGGCCTGTACCTATGATTACCGTACACCAAGGATCTTCTGAATCTTTTTTAAAGCCGCTAAAGTTATTGACATTCAAAAGGACAAGCAAAAAAGGCCGATGCTCTTCTACTGTCTTATGCAGCACCTCCATGTAACCTTCGTAATTCAACAGTCCCGTAAGCGGATCATGGAGGGTCAGAAACCGATTTTTTTCCCGAAGCCTGCGCTTCTCGACCTCACTGTTGATTAAAGTATGATACAAAAAAATGATAACAACCGAGGTTAACAGGTCAAACAACGAAACGAGCAAAGTATATGTATCTACAGGCACATACGAAAGCCGAATCACCGTATATTGCAGCATAAGCAGCAACGAAATCGGCAAGGTATGCGCCAACCGCTGTTTGTCCTGGATCATTGAAATAATGAGCATATAATACAGCATGTTGCACCAGTTCAGTTCACTGAAATAATGAAATATCCCGAGAAAAAACCACTGAAACTTCCGCAGCACAGGATATCGTCTTTCCCCAAAAATACTTGCTACCAATAATGTCCCTGAAAGCGACATTATTGCCATATGAGGGGTAAGCCTTAGAACATAAGAGGACAGAATGACAAGCAGACAACCTAGCGGGAATATCACCATTTTCATCGTGTAACTTAGCAAACAGCCTCGCCCCCTTTGACATAAAACTCACATCTAACAACTTATGTACATGTATTATATCGATTATGATTAGCTGATGTTGTCGATTAGTGGAGGCTCGTCAAATTCGCATGAATGTATAAGTTATGAAGGCAATAGGACATACGATGTAATTGTAATCAACAAAAGTGAAACAATTCCTCTTCGCATAGATCATTATTGTGGTACAATACATTAATGGATTAATTTAGGATAAATACTTGGTTATGGAGGATATTACATGACAACACAACGAAAACCACTGGGCCTCGGAACGCTCTCTCTACTCGTACTATTGATGGGTCTCGCCTTTAACTTCCAATGGGGCAAAACAAATTTTATGATCAGTCATTATCTTTTAAACTTAATAAACATACCTATTTATAGCAACGGAACTCAAGGACTTCACATTCCTTTTGTAGTAGCAGCCCTCTTCTGGATCCCTACCATCTGGATAGCCAAAAAAAATCGTTCACATTATGGCACAAGTGTTGCCTGTAACGTCGCTGCATTTATGCTAGTGTTTTGCATTATTGGCCCTATAATTACTGTCGTAGATTGGTTTGTAAATGCATAACAATTAAAGCCAGCTCTCTATATCCCGAGGGCTGGCTTCTTTGCTACTTCTCCATATAAGATGAATGGAATTTTTACACCATAACGTAGAGTGCAGAACCAATCTGAAGAAGCGATAGCGTTCGCATTTATCACCGGATTTTCCCCTATTAATATATCGGAATCAAGAAAATCAGGGGATAAGGGCGATCGGAAGATGGTACTGCACTCGGAGTACAACGGTGTAACCTTTTCACGTTAATCTTATTTTTTCGCCATATACTTACGGATATCAAAAGCCACCGCAGCAACAATGATCAATCCTTTGATAATCAACTGCCAGTATGGACTCACACCGATAAACGTCAGACCATAGTTAATGACCCCGAAGATCAGCACACCCGCCATAACCCCAGGTACCGTTCCAATACCTCCTGCCGTTGATACACCGCCTACCACACATGCGGCAATCGCATCCAGCTCATACATGTTACCGTAATTGTTTGTTGCTCCACCTGTGCGTGCTGCCTCAAGCACACCACCCAAACCGTACAGTGCACCCGCAATGGCATACAGGGCAACCAGGTTGCGTGCCACATGAATCCCGGATACATGCGCCGCCTGAATGTTGCCACCAATCGCGTACATGTTTTTGCCGAGCCGGGTTTTGTTAAAGATCACCCAGCAGATTAACGCCACCGCAATCGCAATGAGGACAATATACGGGATGGAATAACCTCCGCCCAGATCAATGTATCCAGAGCCAATGACGGTAAAATCGGGTCTCAATCCTCCGATCGGCTGTGACTGGTTGGGTTCCGTATCAAAATAAATGGAGTTCAGTCCGTACACGGCAACCATCGTACCCAGCGTTGCGATAAAAGGAGGTACATGTAATTTGGCGACAATCAGTCCATTGACCAAACCCACGAATAGACCTGCGGTGATTCCAACCAGAATCGGCAACAACACCGGCAAATGGGGCAGATCGGGGAAGAAGCGGTTGGCATACTCGTCAATTTGCAGCATCGATGCCGATACAACAGCCGTCAGACCAACCACCCGTCCAGCGGACAGATCGACACCACCCGTGACGAGGATAAAGGCTGCACCGAGTGCAATAATGGCCCGTGTGGAGGATTGCTGCAAGATGTCCCGCAGTGTAGAGAAGGCAAGAAAATTCGGATCGGCAATAGCTATTCCAATGATGAGCAGAATCAATACGATAAAGATGGCGCGTTGTGTTACATAATTTTTCACTTGATTGATCATCTGTGTGTTCATCTGTTTCCCTCCTGACTAAGCCATCCGCTGCTGCGCGGCCAGCCTCATAATATCCTGCTCTGTTGCCTCGGCTCCGTCCACGATTCCGGTGAGACGCCCTTCGCTCATCACCATAATGCGATCCGACATACCCAACAGTTCGGGCATCTCCGAGCTAATCATGATAATGCTTTTGCCCTGACGAGCCAGTTCCGTAATAATGGTGTAAATCTCAAACTTGGCCCCTACATCAATTCCACGTGTCGGTTCATCCAGCAACAGAATCTCCGGGTCGGTCAGCAACCAACGGGCCAGCAGAACTTTCTGTTGATTGCCGCCAGACAGGTTGCGAATCAGTGTGTTAACTGAAGGCGTTTTGGTTCTGAACTTCTGCGTCTGTTCCCGTGCCTCTTCCCGGCCCTTTTTCTCGTCCAGCAAGCCCACACGATTTCGGTAGCGCCCCAGACTGGCAATGATCGTGTTCTCATACACCGACAACACAGGGAATATCCCTGTAACCCTTCGTTCTTCCGTAAGCAACGCAATGTTATGACGCTTCGCTGCTGCGGGGGAGTTAATCTTCACCTTGCGCCCATGAATCGAAATCGTACCTGAAGCGAGTCCACGCAGTCCGAACAATGACTCAATCAGTTCTGTCCGCTGTGCTCCAACCAGGCCACCAATGCCAAGAACTTCACCTTTTCGCAGCTCAAAGGATACATCACGAAACGATTTGGACTGGCTTGATGTCAGACCCTCGGCTTTTAATATCACTTCACCGGGTACGTTCGTCCGTTCCGGGAAACGTTCGTCCAGATCACGGCCAACCATACGCGTAATGATCAGATCTGTCGTTAGATCCGCAGCATCCCATGTCCCGACAACGAAGCCATCACGCATGATTGTCACTTCATCCGAGATCGTCAGGATCTCCTCCATCTTGTGTGAAATATAGATAATGGATACGCCGCGACTGCGCAGTTCATTAATAATGGCGAAGAGCTGATCCACTTCCTTGCCTGTCAGGGAAGAAGTTGGCTCATCCATGACGATAACTTTGGATTGAAAAGAGACCGCCTTGGCAATTTCCATGGATTGAATTTTGGAGACAGACAGTGTTCCCGCCTGAGCCTTCGGGTCAATATCCAAGTTCAAGTCTTTGAACAGCGCCAGCGTATCAGTATACATCCGTTTCTCGTCCACCAGTATTCCCCTCATCGGAAAACGACCCAGCCATATATTCTCCATCACCGGACGATGCGGGACCGGGTTCAGCTCCTGATGAATCATGGATATGCCTTGCTGTAGGGCCGCTTTGGAATTCGGAATATCCACACTCTTTCCTTCGATACGTATCGTTCCTTCATCCGGGTGATACATGCCGAACAGACATTTCATAAGTGTGGATTTCCCCGCTCCATTCTCTCCCATCAAGGCGTGAACCGTCCCCGGCTTTACTTTAAATGTGACCTGACTTAGTGCCTGCACACCCGGAAATGCTTTGGAAACTCCATTCATCTCCAGCAGGTAAGGTGACTCCATCTTGGTTCCTCCCTTCCATATGACCGGCAAAAAAGGGACGCTACCCGAATGTCGGACGTCCCTGTCTCGTGCTGTTATTGGGCGTCAGCGATGTTGTCTTTTGTAATCTTTTTGTATGCAATCCAGACGTATTTACCATCTGTAATGTCGTATTTGGTATTTTCCTTTGTTGGTGTCTCACCTTTGGCAAGTACGGAAGCCAGTGCCACCGTGGCTGCACCCTGATTCTTGGCATCATTAAGCACCGTGCCCAGCATCGTGCCATCCTGTAGAGCTTGAATGGCCGGAGCTGTTGCATCTACACCTACAACCGGCATGGATTTGCCATCCTTGAAGTATCCAGCTGCTTTCAATGCTTCAATGGCTCCTAAGGCCATGTCATCATTGTTTGCGAGAACAGCTTCAATCTTGTCGCCATGCGAAGCCAGGAATGCCTGCATTTTCTCCTGACCTTTCACCCGGTCCCACATCGCCGTGTCTTCCGCCAGTGCTTCCACTTCGATTCCGGCATCCTGGATCGCCTGAACCGAATATTTGGTCCGAAGCTCTGCATCCTGATGGCCCGGTTCCCCTTTCAGCATGACGTATTGCAGTTTGCCATCGCCGTTTTTGTCCGCTTCCGGATGTGCTTTCCAGTAATCCACAATCAGCTGACCGGAGATCGTACCGGACTCCTCCGCTTTTGCTCCTACGTAGTACACTTTATCCCACTTGTTCATATCTTCAGCCACCGGCTCACGGTTGAGGAATACCACCGGAATGTTCGCTGCCTTGGCCTTGTCAATGATGACCCCTGCCGCCGTCCGGTCCACCGGGTTCACGGCCATTGCATTGTATTTCTTGGACACAAACAGATCCACTTTCTCATTCTGGGTCGGCTGTGCATTCTGGCTGTCCACGATATCCAGAGTCGCAACGCCTTCCGCTGCTGCGGTCATGGCATTACGTACACCCGTCATGAATGTATCGTCAAATTTGTAGATGGCAACACCAATCTTGGGCGTTTCCGTACCGGCTGCTGTCTGGCCTCCTGTATCTGTTCCCGTACTTCCACCTGCACTGTCTCCACCGCTGCTACATCCCGCCGCCACAACCATACATGCCGTAATCAACAGTGTCATCCATGTTTTCTTCATATTCTTCATATCCTAATGACCTCCCCCAAGTTCATTCGGCTTTACCGATGTCTTTATTATGAAAGGGTTTACATTAAATTCGAATACAATATCTTCACCTGTTCTATCGAAATCTTCCTCAAGTTAACAAACACCTTAATTTCTTCATTCAGCATTCGTTCCGGCACTCGTTCCAGCATTGGTTCATTGTACAAAAGGAAACAACAGCTTCTGGTTATCCATCCAGAACATATTGTCTGTACTAACCAGCTTGGTCTCAAGTAACACTCTCGCTTGCACCTGTTTATTGTTCAGCCGCGCAACGGCCTGATTCAATCCCAGATAACCTGCACTGTATCCATTCTGGACGATGAGATGATCAAAGACCCCTTCTTGCAATTGCTCCAGTTGCTGTTGTTCACTGCCAAATCCAACAATCCTTACCTTGTCCGCAGATTTGCGTCGATTCAGTTCATCAGCTGCTCCCAGAGAAGCAGGTTCCTGAAGAGTAATGAAACCATCTACCTCCTGCTGGTCCAGCAATTGCTTCGCAGTCTGCCAACATCCATCCCGTGTATTACATATCGATTTGGGTTCCACTTGAATATTAGGATACTGTACCAAGGATTCCATAACTCCCTGCTCTCTCTGAATCAGACCAGAATTGAGAGGATCGGGGCCCAATAAGGCCACATGCCCTTTCCCTTCCAGAAGCTCCGCCATAGCCTGGCCGGCCTGTCTTCCCGCCTCAACATTATCCATCGAGATGAAACTGGTGATGCCTTTCACGGGAAATTCATCGTTAAGCACAATGACAGGAACAATGGTTCCATTGGAATTCGTTGTCTGTGCCTCCTGAATGATGTCGCTAAGTGCCTTCTCGCTCAGGGGATCGACTAATAGAGCTGATGCTCCCCGCTTCAGAGCCGATGCGGCGGCCTCCACTTGAGCCTGCTCTCGCGCACTGCGAGACAACGTTCCACGGCCTGCATTGGCCTGCTTAACCTGCATCTGACTTCCAGCAGATTCCAGAATGGCAGGCGTGTACACATCACCATCGGAAGGGTATGCTTCCACAGTAATCAGTTCGGCTCCGTTCTCTTTGGCAGCCGCTTCGGCGCCAAGCCGGATAGCTTCCGCAAGTTCCCCTGTCCCAGCTGGCGTAATGAGCGCAATACGTGGCGGTATTGTCGTAGTATCGGGACTCGATAAGCCACAGGCGCTGCATATGAGCAGACAGCAGCTTGCAGCTGTCTGGGTTACTAACCGACGTTTCCGGATTCCAGGAAAGATCGCAGCAACCTTTTTCCAAAATGTACGGACATCCAATCCTTTACCTCTATGGGCATCGTTCTTATTCACTTGGTTGTCTGTCATCAGGCTCGCCCTCCTTCTGCTGCGATTGAATGGGGATCCGAACCCAGACCGTGGTGCCTTCTTCCAACTCACTTGCAAATTCAAGGCCATATGCCTCACCATAATAGAGCCGGATTCGGTCATGTACGTTACGTACCGCTACGCCTGATCCTGCACCACTTTTGACAACCGGACTGCCACTCAATAATCCCGACATCTGTTCTTCCGTCATGCCGACCCCATTATCTGTAATGCGAAACACCAGCTTATTGTCCTCACGATAGACATCGACCTCAATACTTCCTTCGTCCATGTGGTACTCGATGCCATGAACAATGGCGTTTTCAATCAGGGGTTGAAGCACCAGCTTTAATGTCAGGCATTCCAGAAGCGTCTCATCTGCCTTAATCGTAAAGTTGAATTTGCGCTTGAACCTCATCTGCTGAATCGTCAAATAATGCTGCGCATGCTCCAGCTCTTCCCTGATCGTGATAATCGTTTTGCCTTGACTGAGACTGATGCGGAACAGGCGCGAAAGAGACGTGATCATCGTAATTACTTCTTCATTGCGGCTCATGCCTACCATGCGGACCACGGAATTCAGCGTATTATATAGAAAATGTGGATTGATCTGGGCCTGCAAGGCTTCCAGCTCCAGACGCCTCTTCTGCTCCTGTTCATGGATAATCTCATCCATCAAGGTTCGGATTTTATTGACCATCAGGTTAAAGCGACGGGATAGTCGTTCCACTTCCAGCGGCCCTTCAATAGGCAACTCCACGTTGAAATCCCCGCGCTCCACCGCCTTCATCTTACGTTCCATTCGCCGGATCGGACGCGTCAGACTGGAGGAAAGAAACAGGGATACGAGAATGACCAGTACCAGAACAACGACCAGTACACGAATGAGATATCCATTGACTTCCTGACGCGTTGTCATAATCTCATCCAGATAAGCAACACCGACGATTTTCCACCCGATATTGGCAACGGACTTGACGGTATTCAGCCTTTTCTGTCCATCTGCTTCATCTTCGTAACTGCCGGAAGCCACTAAAGCCTGTTCGATATTCTCGCTTTTGAGTCCCATATACATCAATTGCTGCTGCGGATGGTACACGATATTGCCCGCACTCTCATCAATGATATAGACATATCCCCGTTGCCCCAGACTGACCCGACGGCTCAGTTCATCCATCTGTTTGAAATTGATATCGACCAGCAGAATAACCTGCCGATCCTGACCATTTTGCCGTATCGTTATGCCTTTGCTCATGGAAACGACCCATTTATATGGGCCTGTGTACATATTCTGAATATGAGGCAACGAGAAACTCAGGTGATCCGGCACACGAAGCGCAGACTGAAACCACCCTTGCTGTGTCACATGGGCACTTGGTTTTAATTCAGCTGAAGGTCTGTTCTTGAGCAATTTCCCCGTGGAATCAAGCAGAGTAATCGAGATGATATCTTCACGACTGCTGAGCAGTGTGTCTAGTTGTTTGTCCACCAGTTCCCCTTCCCATGTCCCGTCACGCAGCATGTGTTCCTCAATGGCACGGTACAGATGAGACATACTGCGGACGTAATCCTCCAGGTTATAACTGACCTGATCCACAATCTGTCTCGTCGTCAGTTCCGCACTTCGCTCGGCAGCCTGCGTGAACTTGTCATGCAGAAGCATCGCCATGATGGTCAGTACCAAAACGATGAAGACGGAAAAGGACCACGTAATAATAAACCGGATACTACTGACTCTGGACGAACGCAGACGAGAGCGTAATTGAGATCCCATGGACTTCACCCATCTGGACAAGAACTTCATCGGATCGAACCTTCACTTGCCGTCTGAGAAGCCTGTTTACGATATTCTTTCGGCGAGACGCCAATATGTTTTTTGAAACAAAAACTGAAGTAATTGGGTTCGGCAAAGCCAACCTGCTCCGCAATCTCAAACGATTTCAGTTCTGTCGAGCGAAGCAGTTCCCGCGCTGCCTCCATCCGGATCTGCATCAGGTACTGCAGGAAGGTAAGTTGCACCTCTTTTTTGAAAATGCCACAAAAATAACCGGAGCTGATATGCAAATGCCCGCACACCTTCTGAATGGACAGGTCCGGGTCGGCATAATGCTCTTTGGTGAAGACTAACGCCTGCTCGACAATATCCTTGTATACATGTTGCCGCCCGCTCGCAATGCGATGTTGCACGAGTAGACAGACTTCCTGTACCTTCTTCTGTGCCTCAGTAAGTCCCGGCAGTCGGAACAAATCCGCATATAACTGGAACCCTGCACCAAAGATGTCTTCCATCGCTTCTCCTGATGCCTGTGCTGCCTTCCATACTGTTGTTAACACTTCAATTAAATAGAGCTGAATATCACTTCGCCCGTGTTCCACGTTAATTTCCCGGAAAATGATCGTAAGTGCTTCCTCCAGCTCTGCTTGTGTACCCGCCTTGAGACAACGTGTCAGCGTCTGCTGCTTCAACTCGTCGAATCGCAGCTTGCCCGCCGTCTGTCTCTCCACGTCCGCAATGTATATGATTGAATCTGTCCCGGGTACAAGCCGATAATCCAATGCAAGCAGGGCATCTTCATAGGCATGATTCACATCCGCGAGTGTATCCACAATCTGACCAGAGCCCACCGTAGCCGGGATACGTAAATAGTGGTTGATGCTGCGCATCACATTTTCCAATGCCTTCTGTTGCCTCTTCACTCCATCTGTACCGCCCGTGCGATCCACATAGAGCAGGACAATCGTCTCCTGATGCATAAAGGCATGACCAGCCCCATGCTCCGCCCAAACTTCTGCCGCAATGTTAAGTGCAGCAAAGCGTTTCAGCTCAGCATCCTCAGATTGACGCAAGGAACCTCCGGGAACGAATATCTCAGACTGGTCCGCTACCTCGGATATTGTTTTGTTATGTCGTTGTGGGGGCTCGCTGAATACTCCCTCAGACTTCTCCTTTTGCACATCTCCATCCATATGCAGTGTCAATACGGACACCCCATAACGTTCTCCTGTCAGATCCAATCCGCATTGTTTGGCTTTACTATGAATATATGTTGAGGATTTCTGTCGATGGAGCAAGGTCGCCATCAGATCTGCCTGTAATAAAGGCAAACTGGTATGATAGTGCTCACGCAGCTGCTGTACATCTTCACGCTCAGCCACTTCAGCCGCCATCTGGGCGCGCAATCTTGTGAGCAGTTCGGTGAGATGTCCTGCCGAGAACGGCTTCAGCAGATATTCATCCACACTTAACGAGATGGCTTGCCTCGCATAATCAAATTCATCATAACCAGTCAAAATGACCACCTTCACGAGTGGATTACGCTTCCTCAATCTTTGTGCGAGTTTCAGACCATTCATGAATGGCATGCTGATATCCGTCACCACAATGTCCGGCTCTACCCTCTCCGCCATCTCCAATGCTTCCCGCCCATTCTCAGCCAAACCGACTATCCGCAGATCGAGCGCTTCCCAATCGACCTCTACAACAAGTCCTTCACGCACATCTTCTTCATCATCCACCAGCAGTACCCGGTACACGTTTGGATTCCTCCCTTTTGATGACGGCCTTAGCCCTATCAACGAATATATATGTAGCATTTTGAATCATTTAATTTCTTATTGCTCACCGAATTGAAGCAATATGCAAAGGCTCATGTTGATCTGTTCCAAGGTTGCCATCATAATATACAATATTATCAGGGATATGTAATCGCTTTCTTTGTTAGAGGTAAGGCAACCCTGTCGGGCAATGCCTAAGTGAAATGTGAAGGATCGTATATGAATGCTAAAGGTAGGTTAAAGTAATACAAACACGGAAAATTTCGAAGTACTTCTAAATAAGAGGTGTTTTCATTCTGACTATAATTCAGTCTTCATTCTTGTTCTTTACGGTGATTCGTACTTAATGCTTTAAAATAAATCATTGTTGTATCTGGGTTGGTGTGTCCCATTATCTCGGCCAAACGGTGCAGTGGCGTATGCTCAGCCATGGCGTAGCCAAAACGATGACGCAGATCGTGTGAACTCAATCCTTCCAGCCCTGCTGTTATCATTACTTTTTTAATCAGGTGTCGCAATGCTCTCTCCGTTAAACGATCGTTTGTCTTCTCTGAAGGAAACAGGTAAGCAGGATTGGTAGCAAGATCGGATAAGTACTGATTCAACATGACAACACACTGTATATTCAAAGGGATCTTACGTTGCACGTTGCGTTTATCGGCTCTCACTGTCAGGTGACCGCTTCGTCTACCAAGTTCGATATCCTGAGGCTTGAGGTTGCATACCTCCATCGTTCGCAAGCCTGTGTGAAACATTAGGGTCAGGATCGTCTGATCACGAAGGGAATTACCGTACTCCACTGCCGCGAGGAATGCCTGCTCTTCTTCAAATGTCATTCGGCGTGGACTTACTTTGTCTTCCGGAATGAATTTTAATGGTTTGGAAGGGTCATGACTGAGCCTGGATTCCAAGACAGCCCATTTGAAAAAACGCTTCAGCGTAATCAACCTCCGGTTAATGGTGGCTGGTTTCAATAACATAACGTTGTGAGCATTTTCACGATAACTGACTAAAGTGGATGTATCCACATCTTCAATTCGCAGTGAGAACTCTTCGTTGAGCATGGTGCTTTCCTTGTACCATTCGATAAAGTGTTTCAGATCACTTGTATATTCCTTCACGGTTTTGGGATGCAATTCTCCCTCATTGGCAAGCATATGTACGAATTCCTCTATCGTCGGTTCCCGCTGCACCGAAATCCCTGATGACTGATTCATTAGAAAATACCTCCAAATCTTGACTTATATTAGCGGACATGGTATTATCATATTAATCGATACATTAGCGGACATCAAGTTCGTGGTTTAAATGCACCAGGTGAGTGTCAATTTTTCAATAATACTCGTCATAATGATCGGCTAAAAACTTATTTTTTGGAGGAATCACATGCAAACAGGTACAGTGAAATGGTTCAACGCGGATAAAGGATTCGGCTTTATCGAAACTGAAGAAGGAACAGATGTATTCGTTCATTTCAGTGCAATTCAAGGTGAAGGTTACAAATCTTTGGACGAAGGTCAACGCGTTCAATTTGAAGTAACTCAAGGTAACCGTGGACCACAAGCTGAGAACGTTACTAAACTTTAATTATATGAAAGCTGCCTTATTAATAAGGCAGCTTTTTATTTACTCATATGTGTCACAGCAAAGTTTCCACATCCCAAGAATGAAAGCGAGGTATTCCCCATGGATAAAGAACAATTGATCACAGAAGTAGCTAAGGCTGGCGGTTTCTCCAAGAAGAATGCTGAAAAAGCTGTAACCGTTGTACTGGATTCGATTCTCGAAGCTCTCAAAGAAGGCAAAGAAGTTCAAGTTGTTGGATTTGGGAAATTCGAAGTACAGAAGCGTGAGGCAAGAACAGGAAAAAGCCGGAAAACAGGCAAAGAAATTCAACTACCTGCAGGTAAAGTTCCTGTATTCACAGCAGGCTTAAGTATGAAAGAAGCTTTAAATTAAACCACGTAACAAACGTAACAACCCATTGAAAAGAGGTTTTTATTCAAACACACAATGATAATATGGATTTAAATGTCGTGTTTACTACCGTTGATGATATCATTAACTTTTACTCAGGCAAACAGACAAACTCGGATCATGCAGAAGCTCATACTCATTTAAAGCCCCCATCAGTACAGTCTGATTGCAACCTACGACCATCCACCCGCTAAAATTAACATTTCATCTTGGACAACAAGAGGCCCTGATCCGCTCAAAACGGTCCAGGGCCTGATTTGCTTGGAAGCCGGCTCCGTCAGGAACCAGCTTTTTTTGTCTTTTATGCACAACCATCCTATTTGCTGTTCAAAAGTTCGCGCAAGATCTGGAGATCATATGTAGAGACAAGACGTTCCAAATGCGTATCCAGCCATTCCTCATCCTGATCCCACCACTTCAATTCCAGCAGCAGTGCAATCATCTCTTCGTCAAAACGCTTTTTAATAGTCTTGGCTGGATTACCACCAATAATCGTATAGGGTTCAATGTCCTTAACAACGGTTGAATTAGAGGCAACGATTGCCCCGTCTCCAATCGTGATACCAGGCATGATCGTTACATTTTGTCCAAGCCATACATCGTTGCCCAGTACCGTGTCGCCCTTATATGGAAGTTGTTCCAGTGTAGGTGTCACACGCTCCCATCCTCCACCAAAAATGTTGAACGGATACGTCGTCATACCCTCCATCCGATGATTCGCACCATTCATAATGAATGTCACACCTTCCGCAATTGCACAGAAATTGCCAATGACCAGGCGATCACCAATAAAGTCATAATGATGCTGTATCCGGTCATAGAATTGCTCTGGCGGATTCGTGTTATCGCTATAATACGTATAATCACCGATGTCCACGTTAGAACGCGGAGGCAGGTTTTGAATGTAACATACCGTACGGATATTCTCATTCGGGAAAAGTTTTGTTTTATCAGGGGCCATATTGTAGTCCCTCCTTTTCCCTATTGTAACAGATATTAAATCTTAAACGGACTAAGTGAGGTCTGGAGCTCTGTCGACACATCGGACAAAATAGCCGCAGATGCCTTGATCTGCTCTACCGACTTGAGCTGTTCATGAAAAGATCCGGCAGCCTGCTGTGAATAGGACGAACCTTTAGGGTGAATCTTAAATAAATGATTCATAACAAAAAGTAGCCCATCAGGCTACATAAGTTGAACTATAAATGTTACACCTTATCACTCCGATTGCAGTATGGTGTAATATTGAGCTTCAACTTATATAGACGCCTGCCAGGCTACTTGTTCTGATTCTCTATAACTCGGTAACTGTAACACCTGCTGCTTTGTAGTAGTCCTCATCTACATTGTTTAGAATGTTGGCCTTCATTAGAATGTTTACTCCGGCAAAGAGGCCGATTCCGTTTGCATTCCCTTCAATAAGGTTATTTTCAATCCACACATTCTCAGGGTCCCCTTCGCCGACATTGCCTGCTCCGGCATCACCTTTGTCGCGCTCAAGCCTCACACCCCAGTAACCACTCGCCGTATTGTTACGAATTACATTGCCGCGAATCACCGTGCCCGGTCCGTTCAACACTTTGATCCCTGCTGCCTCTGCAATCATAGTGGTATTCTCGATGAGATTATCCTCAATTAGGGTATCGGGGGTACCCATGGTTACCGAAATACCGATTCGACTGTTGGTAATTGTGTTGTCATGAATGTAGTTCCCTTTGCCAGACTTGCTGTGGTTGCTGGGCGCCGAACCCCCGGTATTGCCAAGCCCAACCCCTGCACCTGTCAATACGTCCGTAATGACATTGCCGGAAATTTCATTTAAATACTCCAGTTCACCATGAAGGTCGATGGCGTCCAACTTTGTTCCGCTAAAAGTATTGCCACGCAGTACGTTATTATGGGCCACAAACTGGATCAACGCTCCATGTCTCAGATAAGGCCCCTCAAACACGCTATCCTCCACCACATTCCATAACGTATCATTGTCAAATCCGAGCCGATCGGTTTTGGCAGTCCCCTGAATGGACACACCGTAACCTGAACCTCCAGGGCCCAGATCTGTTGCATTGCGGAAGGTTGCATGCTTCACAACAACATCGCGACTGTGCTCAATGCGGATCGCCATTCGTTTGAACTTTTCCACAATAACGCCGTCAATCGTAACGTCATACGATGGTGCTTCGCCATAATTGGCGATGTGGATCATGCTATCCGGTCCCCCTGCGGAGGGGTTATTGGATTGATGATCGGTCGTGTAGCTACCGGACCAGGATGAAGTTATGGTCATGTTGGATACGAGTATGCTATGCTGAGCCGAAGCTTTCAGAACGGCACTTCCCGTCACCTGATCCAGCGATGTCTTGAGCACGGTTGCTTCACGGCTCTCACCTCTCAGATTTACTCCGGATTTGAGCATCAGATTGGTGCTGCCATCCGGCCCGGATAACAAATTGTACACTCCATCAGGCAAAAACACTTCATCCCCAACGTTAGCCTCGTCCATCGCAGCCTGTATAGCAGGGCGGTCATCACTCGTGTTGTCAGCAGGATCTGCTCCATAATCCCGTACATCAATTGTACGTCCAGTCACAGCATGTGGAGCATGGACAGCATGTGGTGTGCCGTCTGTTTCCGTCAGACCTGGTGCGATAAAGGGCATCGTCCCTTCAGGTGGTTGTGGCACGATGTATGGAATCAGAGCCACAGGTGTCCCTCCCCCTGCAAAAGGAGCATACAGATGCACATCGGTCAGACTTGTGTAAATACTTGCATCGGAATTGCCCCGTCCGGTGATTCGCACATAACGTGCAGATATGTCCGGGATATCAAACGCCTGCATTTCAGTTGTATCCCCACTGCTTTCGCCGTTAAATATCTGGGTCCACTGCTCACCGTCAACAGACGATTCCATCTCCAAAAATGTCTTTCGGATATCCCCTTTGTAAAAACCAATCCCAACATAACCCACTGGCTGTACCTGCCCCAGATCAAATGTAATCCATTGCCCCTCTCCTGCAACAGACCAGCGTGTATAGCTGTTATTGTCGAGGGTATTGGTAGCAAGGTTGCCGTCGCTACCACTTGCCGTGAGGGAAGCCACAGGCAGGGACGATACCGGAACGCCAAGGGTTGTCATTTCGGTTGATAAAGCACTGCTGACGTTGCCCGCTTCGTCAATCGACCTCACTTGAAATGTATATGGTGTTTCCGCTGCAAGTCCGCTGTCCCGAAATGACTGCTTACCTTGTTCGCTCAGCAGAACGCCATCCCGATAAATCCGGTAGGCAGATACAGCCGTATCGTCACTGGCAGCGGGCCATCTCAGTTCCGCAAAATCCGTTCCCCAGTTGCGAATCTCCAGCTCGGCTCCCTGCTCCCATTCGGGTGAATGCGTGTCACTTCCCTCTTCAATTAAAGCAATGACCGATAACTGTGGACGTGGATTGCTCGTTCCGTTGGCTTCCTTAGTATAGACGTTTACAGAGACGCCTGTTGCTCCCGCATCCGCGAGCAGAAATGCCACTTGCCCAACATTTGCACGTTCCTTCACATAATCGGTTACATCCACTTCATAGACTGCCGGACTTCCATTCCGATCTGCCGTGACCTGGAATTTTCCCAGCAACGAAGCTTCGCTCAGACTTTGTACGGGGGCATTCGACCAGGTTAATGATGATTCATTCCAGTCTGTAGCATCCAAACCGTAAAGGGACAACTCCGTATCGGTATTTGAAGTGCCTTTCTTGGCCGCAATCCGTAATCGATAACGATCTCCTTCTGGCTCATTTCCGGTCATATCAAATTTGAAATAAACATACTTCTTGGTGGAAGTAGTCGAAGAAATACTTAGTAATCCGGTGCTGGAACCTGTAGCTTGATTGAGATTCAGATCAGGCTTGCTGCTATCAATCGCCGCATCGTCGGTTGGCAACTTGCTGGCGATGACCTTCTCCATCAACGGTCGTTCTTCTTCATCTTCGCCCTCGCCAGATGAAGTATCTTCGGAGTTGCTTTTGAAAATAATGGGCTCCGTAACGATCCGGTTCTTCACATGTTCATCCAGGAAGGCCCATGCCTCCGCATTGGCATTCTCAGAAGCTGCACCTGTAAATCCATGGCCCTGACCAGGTACAATCTTCACATCCACAATCGGCACACCCGCAGATTGAAGCTGCTCTGCAAAAGTAACACTGTCCGTGTATGGAATGGTGGCGTCAGCGTCCCCGTGACGAATCCAGAACGGTGGATCATCCGGTGAAGCATAGGTGCCCGGCATCGCAAGTCTAGCCTGTTCCGGTACATCCAATGCGCGATGACCGCCAAGCAGAGCCGTGACCGAGCTATAATTATTGGCAAATGTCGTCGTAAAATCAGCGGGTCCGTACCAGTCGGCAACCGCCTGCACTTTGTCCGAATACTCAGGCCATCCACCAGAACCTTCGAGATCCGGTACCTCTACCGTGACTCCTGTATCAAGCACGACGGGATCACCAGCGACCAAGTCCCCCGTGGTCCCGAGTAATGCGGCCAGGTGACCACCTGCAGATGATCCCCAGACGCCGATACGACTTGGGTCCAGATTGTACTGGGCGGCATGGGCCCGCAAATATCGAATAGCAAGTTTGACATCCTGAATCTGGGCAGGGAAAGGCGCCTCAGGCGTGAGCCGGTAGTCCAGAGATACACCGATGTAACCGCGTTTGAGTACATAATTGCATATGGAGTTCAATGCCTGCTTCCGATCCCCGTGATTCCACCCACCTCCGTGAATATAGATCATGACTGGCATCGGTTCAGCTGCCGCTGTCTCGGGAACGGCAATGGATGAATACATCGCCCGCCCACCAGCCATGCCAATCTCCACATCCTCGTATAAAGTCACTCCTTGTGGTGGCGTAAACTCAGTATCCTCTTCTCCAGGCGGCACTGGGGAAGGAGCAGGCGTTATACCCGGAATGGCCTGACCGTAAATGGCAACATTGTCGATATACATGTTGGCCTGCATGGCATCTCCTGTCCGAAATCGAATATTCACTGTACTGTTATTGTTCGCTTCGGAACCCAGCGTCCAGCTTTTTAAGGTATTGCCTTCCTTATTCTTCATATCTGGAGTTCCTGGAGGAAGTTCAAACGTCTCCAACGTCGTCCAGGAACTGCCTCCATCCTTCGACCATTCAATAATCACGCTTCCGCTTATATAGGATGAAGCTCTTGTGTAGTAACTTAGCCGGATGTTTCCGTACCCGGTCAGATCAAGTGGCAGCGCGAGTGCATCGGTTCCATCTATCTTGACCATGTTGGGTTGGGATGGTGCGGTTGTTGAAGAAGACGTTTTGGCCTTGCTCCCGCCCGCACCATCCTGACGCCATGGTGCCTTCAATGCAATTCCGCCCGTAGAGCCAAAATTGTCGGGATCATCAAAGTTTTCCGCGTAAATCTCCAGCTCGGGCCCCTCGGGTTCCGGGATATTTTCTTCCTGTGCAGCAGCATTGATAACAGAATGAGGAATATCGTCTTCCATCGCCCGGACTTCATGCACAGGAATGGCGATACCGGTAATGAGTATGAAAGATATGGCAACAAGTACAGCCCGCTTCGTCCACGTTTTGAACAAGTCCTTCACTTGTATCCCCTCCGTATTCAACTGACTCATTGCACTGCTTTCAGTCACTCATTCTGCTATTCTAGCGACGCGGGGCTGACACTCCCTCACCCTTCTTAAATTTCTCCGTAGCTTCCTCGATGGCCTGATCGCCGCCTTTGGATTTCCATTCCTCAACCACTTTTGGCCAATCGGAGATGGGCTCCTTACCATAAACCATCTTGATCATGTGTGTGAGCAATACTTGAGGAGGTGTATCCGAATTGGGAGCAATCTCGGGATTCTGCACAAAGGCCTCCAACCGCGGATCAAAGTTGATGCCATCCCGGCCTTCTTTGGCTAAAATCGTATCGTAAATATTCATCAGTTTCCTGCCTTCTTCTGTCAGCGATAACGATCCTTTATTGTACGTTGTGTCCTGTACAAACCATAAGAACGACTGACGGTAACGCTCTTCATCCACGCCAGCGGAATCCGTTGGAGCGGTGTATGAAATCACGCCATTATCCTCAGTGTAAGTTTCTCCTTCCGTGCCGTACGTGAAAAACTTCTCCGCTTCATCGGAAACCATCCAGTTAAAAAAACGGATAATGGAAGCCGGATCAGCCGCATCCTTATTGATAAAGTAGGCACGTGTCACCGGACCGTACAGATAATAACCACCCTTTCCGTCGGGACCGACAGGGGAAGGGATAATTTCGATTTTGGCATCGGGAACCGACGCTTTAATCTGCTTCTCCCATTGAATCAGTTCGTTGGCGTTCATGGACCACATGCCCGCCTTACCGGAGAGAATCGTATTTTTGAATACCGTCGAATTGATGGTCGCAAACTCTTTGTTAATCAGCCCTTCTTCGTACATCGTCTTATAAACCGTCAGGGCTTGCTGCATATTCTCGTTATCCATGAACTTGGGTACAATCTGGTCGCCTTGCTGCTCCATCATGGACAGGAACTGCTGCACATCATAGGCACCAAAGAAGGTATCCGCATATTTGAAATCTTCACGCCCCATATATGGATTCTCCACGCCAAGCTTTTTAAAGGCGCGCAACACTTCCAATGTTTCATCAACCGTGGTGGGCACAGGCAATCCCGTTTGATCCAGCAGATCCTTACGAATCCAGGTTGCTCGGCGGGATGGATTGGATAAATATTCGGGAATGGCATAGATCTGGCCGTCATGGGTGACCTGGTCCCAGGCTTCCTTCGGCACGACTTTGAGCAAATCTTGCCCATACTTTTGCAACAGCTCATCCAGCGGTTGGAATACTCCGGCTTCAACCGAGCCAGCCATCTCCTTGCCGTTGACACCCCCATCACCCTGCACCACATCAGGAATATCATTGGTGGCAAACATCTGGACCATTTTCTGCTCATATTCCTTATGAGGCACAAGCACGATTTTCAGATCGCTATTGGTCAGCTCCTCCAGCTTTTTCACCCATTTATCCTGGTTGATGTCCGGCGACTTCTCCACATACGTATACGCCAGCGTTCGCAGTGACATGGAGAATCTCGTCTTGCCGTCTCCTCCATTCTCACCGGATTCCGCCCCGCTTCCCTTGCTGCATCCCGCCATGAAGGTTGCCGCCAGCAACAGCGCCATGCCTGTGACCATCCACTTTTTCATGCTACCCCTCTTTTCATCCTGATTTAAGTTTAGGTATCACTTATATGTGAAGCGCTTTCATGAAGATGATAAAACATCCCCACCGCCTGCAACAATGGGGATGTTTTAGATGAGATTGCGTTTTCTTTAGGTCAGCACTTATCTAGTACGTCTTGGATACCTCGATCTTCTTTGTTACACCGTTGTCGGTAAAATAGAGATGAATGCCGTGATCTTGGTCATCGATGAAATAGGGGACATACTTCGGCTCCTCGATCTTATATGGTACAAGCAGCGTAACAATTGTATGACTTGTGGCAGGCCGCGTTTCCGCGCTCAGATGATAATGTCTGTCCAACCCTTCGTACTCTGCCGGGTCCACCTCTGCAAATTGATCCGTCTGGCTAAGCGCCAGCTCACCGGAGGAAGCATAGACAAATGTCCCCTCAAGCCCCGCCTTAGTACCGTTCAGGCGGAAGCTCTGCCCTTTCAACTGTAGCGGGTGCAGTGCATGGAATAGCCATTGAATGCTGTCCGGTTTCTCCAGATCAATGTGGTCTACAATGACGAAGTAGGATGATTGCAGAAAATGAATCTCCCGTACAACACGCTTCACATGGGGGACGGTGCTGGCATAGGCATCGGTCGCAACCGCGCGCACATAACCATCGCCATCCCGCCAATAGGCCTCTTCGATCTGCCCGGTTGCGGCCATATTCAGCACCTTGTTGTTCTCGGCATACTGCCCTTCTCCGCCAATCAGCAGATTGTTTTTGGAGCGTGTCTGCCTGCGCCATTCCCGGTGAAAGGAGCTTCCGTGCGCGATATAATAGCCGGTATCCGCGGCGAGTGGCTCACCGAATGCATGCAAAGTGAAGCTGTTCTGATCCGCATGACTGTGGCTGATGGAGCCATAACGGCTCGACTTGAGCAGAAGCATCATATGTTCATCCGGATCGTCCATCCGGTGATGCATGGCTACCCATCCCACATCACGGAACCACTTCAGCGGCTCGATGTCCACAGGCGACTCTTCCTCCACCTGCTGATAATCGTGGCGGTATACTAATTCGTCAAAGTTAAAGTCCCACCAACCGTAGTTATAAAAAGCACCCTCTGTCCCCGGATCAGATTGACGTACACGCTCAAAATACCACTGGTACCAGCGATTGCCTGTAACCCCAGCCAGTTGGCGCACAAGATAACCTGTTTTCAAGTTTACCGGGTCACCCAGCGTAGACTGGTCCCCAAAGCTGGCGCGCCGTGCATCAGGCGGATAGACGTAGAACGGAAAATCCCCGGTACGCTGGAAGAATGGTCGACGAAAGAAATCGATGGCCGCATAGTTTCGCAGCAAATTCATCGCTTCGGTCACATAGGCCATGCCTGTTGTCCAATACATCGGACCTTCGGCCCAACCTCCATCACTGCCTCCCCATGGGGAGTACAGACAGGCATAATAATCGATTGCATAATCCAGCCACTCTGCAGCCTGCTGCTCCTCATGCAACAAGGACATACAGCAAGGTACAAGCACGGAGGATAATGAACGCACCGCATGGCTGTCATAGGGCACATGATGAATCTTCGAGCGAACCATCACATGCTGGGCTACCTGTTCTGTCCGCCGCAGTAAACTGCACCTGACCACTTCCTGCTCTTCACTGTTCAACTCATCATGCAGCCAGTCATAACCCCAAGCGAGCGCAGCGGCAACCCGAAAAGCCGCCTCGTCATTATAATCACGGGAGGTCGTTCCCTCCGTATCCCAAGCTGCCACATGCAACAGCCAGGTTTTCGCCGCATCAAGCAGCCGTTCGTCTCGAAGCACTCGCCCAGCGATACTCAGATGACGAATCGCATATAACACCTCCTGACAGTCAATGTACATTTGCCTCCACAGTGCGGCGACACGTTTGTTCTCCGGATAGGGCTGCGGTTCACAAATGGGCTCACGGTTTGCCCACGGCTCTACGGAATTTGCCATAAACGCATCCCAGCCGCAATACGTGGAATCGGAAGAAATGGCAGCGGCAAGTGCATTCAACCCACGCTCACCAAGCCACAGCCGTGGGTGAGACGTGTCTGTGGAAATATATCGCTGTGCCCGGGAAGGCAGCGGTGTTTCCGGTAATCCCGCTGACACCGTAAACCGCCGCACCTCACTCCAAGCCGACATTTCCCCTTGCTTCCCTTGCGAGGCATGCCCTTCGGCTTCACTCCCTTGCTCACCCTGTGAGACATGCGCTTCGTATTCGCTCCCTTGCTGCGCGGGGTGATCTACAAGCAGCGCATATCGCCAATAATAATCCCCAGGTTCAAACACCCGGTCAGGCGTGAAAAAGTTATACGGGAGCGGCGCAAAGGTCATCGTCTCTTCTTCCTGAAAAGAAGGGCTCGCCGACACTTGCAGCAGATAGGCATTCTCATCCTCCTGCTGTGCCGCCATCCAGGTAAACCTTGGCGGGTTCTCTGCCAGAACGGTATGTTCGTCAGGGGCATAGTCCACATGGAACGGCCCGCTGATGGGTTGGTACAACGATCTTTCTGCAAGCTTTCGCTTCACTTCCATCGTTTTGTCCCCTCCTTATCGCAATGTTGTAACATCAACGCATATACATGCCGCCATTGATTTCAAGCGTTTCTCCGGTAATAAAAGAACCCAGGTCGGAACACAGGTACAACGCCGCTCCTGCGACATCCTCGGGAGTCCCTTCCCGTCCAAGCGGGATGCTATTTACCGCAGAAGACCGACCTTCTGCCGAGGTGAACGTAGTATGGAAAGCCGTCTGTCCGATGAAGCCCGGGGAAAGGGCATTGACCGTAATCCCGCCCGGGGCAAGCTCTTTGGCAAGCCCTTTGGTTAACGTCATGACAGCCGCCTTGGAGGCTGCGTAAATAGCTGCACCCGGCCCGCCACCATTATGAGCTGCTACGGAGGTCAGATTGATAATTCGTCCGCCACCAGCCGCCTTCATGCCAGGAATGACCGCTTTGGAGACAAAGACGGCGCTCTTCAGATTAACATCCATAATCCGGCTGTACAGCTCCTCACTCATCGTTTCAATGGGACTTCGCTCCACCAGATGTCCCGCGTTGTTAACCAACAGGTCAATTGGGCCGCCGAAACGGCGTGTAATCTCTTCAACCATCGCTCTGATCGCATCCGTATCCGTCACATCTGCCTGAAATGCCGCCGCTTCACCACCAGCATCCCGGATTGTAGCCACAACTTCCTCCGCTCGCTCCATATTATGCAGACCATTCACAGCGACCTTCGCCCCGCAACGAGCCAACGCTCCAGCGATAGCAGCACCAATCCCTCCACTGGAACCTGTTACCAATGCAATTTTGTTCTGTAAATTGATATTCATGTTTTATCTTCCTCCCACTATAAAGTAATGTTTTCGCCTGTTTTCTCGTCCATTCGTAGATTTACAACTTCGACATCTTGGCTTGATGGGAGAATATTGGTTCAGAACCAGATTTTGCTGTAATGACCGGTGACGGGAACAGAGCTTGGACTCCATTTTTTATCCAAACTGTGGTCATACTTATGATCGCACAGTGGATCTCCACATCTCCCTCGGGGTTCACCCTCCCATGTCACGCGGGGTCATTGCCCTTACATTCCTTCGTTCTACCTGCCAAGGGGTGGAGGCCGATTCTTGCTCCTAAACGGGGTCGTTGCCCTTATGGAATGGTATTCTTCGGCTTCTCCGGTGCTTCAATTGTCTCGTTATACATCTGTGAACGAGTCGAGATTTCAGGCTATTGATTCTTTGAACTAAGCTGCAATCTGTTGTAACTGCGCTTGTCGTACAGGACCAAGAACTTCGTTTGCGTTGTACTCTATTTCCTTCGTCCCCAGCGTGTGCAGGACGCGTATCAGTTTGCCGCAGAGCGCGATTAGCGACTGTTTTTTCTTCAGCGGATTTTGACTTCGTGTTGTGAAATACTTGTGAAGGGCCTTGAACTCCTCATTCTTAGCTACCATTGGCATGACGCAACGGAACAATAGAGCTCTTAGTCGAGATCGTCCACGCTTGGTAATGCCAGTTTTACCCTTACGCTTACCAGAACTATTTTCTTTTAGATTCAAGCCCGCCAATCGGATGATTTGTTGTCCGTGGTCGTAATGACTCAAATCGCCAACCTCAGCCAGAAATCCTGCAACGGTAACCGCGCCAACGCCTGGGATATTCAACATCTGCGTTGTTCCCGGTATCTCACTTAAGATGTCCATGACCTGTTTCATGGTCGTTTCCACCTGTTTAGAGAAAAGCTCATACTGGTCGAGCAAGCTCAGAAGCTCCAGTCTCGCAGCTCGTAACCCTTCGGTAAGCCCGATGGATATCCCGGCTGTCGCAAAGAGCTTTTCCGCTCTCTTAATACCGACTCCGCGCTTCACTTCCGTTTTCCAGTGTGCGAGAACGCCTCTGGCGCCTGTAGAGACGATCTCTTCCGGTGTCGGAAACTGGCGCATGGTCATCAAGGAAGTTTTGCCTTCCCAATCTTTAAACACGCTCAAATACTCTGGAAAATAGCGGTCGAACCAATTATGCACACGTGCCTTGACTTGGTTTAAACTCACCATAACCTTCTCACGGAAATTCATGAGGATGCGTAGTTCGGCATATTCCATTGCCGGCAATTTGGGCTCCGAGTACTTCCCGTTTCGAATGAGATCTGCAATGACTTTGGCATCCTTATAGTCACTCTTCGTCGGCGAGTTATCCTCAAGTTCCTTGCTCTTGTTTACGTGATGCGGGTTCACAATGACGATCTTGATATCTCGAGCTTGCAGAAAAGCGGCTAGCGGAAACCAGTAGTGCCCGGTAGGCTCGATTCCGAAAACAATGTCCGTTTTCAGATGAACCTCCTGAAGTTCTTTCATCCATGTTACTAGCTTCGTTAACCCTTCCTGATCGTTGTGGAACACGCAGTCTTTTCCTAATTCAATGCCACGGAAATCTACCGCTCTAGCTACGTGAATCTTTTTAGCAATGTCTGCTCCAATGACTAGCGTTTCTTCCGTAATTCGCGTAATCCGTTGATTCTGTTTCTGTTTCATCTTATACTTCATTATGTGCGCCTCTTTTCGTATGTGGGTATTGTTCTTGTCCGGAACAACGATTCCCAGTATACTAGAGGCGCATTTTTCATTCAAAGCTCAAATTACTTCATTACAGGAATGGCTCCTTATTATTGGTTTCATTAAATTCGCTTGCTGTGCTGGTCCGCCGGAAGCGCCATCGTAATGGTCGTTCCCAAGCCTTCCTCACTTTCCATCATCAAGCCGTACGTCTCTCCAAATACGAGCTGAATCCGGCGATGTACATTCATAAGTCCGATGCCCCCGCGATGATAAACATCATCGGTGTCTTCACCTGCCAGACGGTTCAGTTCCAGACGGCGACGCAGTTTCTCCAGACGTGCCTTGCTCATGCCCATACCATTATCCTGAACGATGACAAGAAATCGATCATCCAGACGCCGAGCATCGATACGGATAAAATGACCCGGTTCCATGCCCCGTGGAAACGCATGTTGCAGCACATTTTCCACCAGGGGCTGGAGGGTGAGACGAACCATTTTTTCCAACAATAGATCCGGTGCAATGATGACCTCAACTTCAAGCTCCCGATCCATACGATGTTTCATGATGGAAAGGTAGGCCAGCACATGCTTCAGCTCATTGGCAACCGTAATTTCCTCCAGATTGGTCTGAATGGAATAACGGAGCATATGAGCCATTGATTCCACCATCTGCGTAATTTCTTCGGAATCCTGTACGACGGCATAACATTTGATCGTCTCCAATGTGTTGTAGAGAAAATGCGGATTGATCTGCAACTGGAGCGCCTGAAATTCCGCACGGTGTCGTTCCAACGCTTCCTGTTGTAGCTCAATTTCCGACTTCTGGCGGCGCAGCTCCGACTCATATACACTCTCAATCATGTCCGACAAACGGCTGACCATCAGATTATAGCTGCGGATCAACACTCCGATCTCATCGCGCCTTTCCTTCATCTCCACCTTGTTCCAGATTCCCTTCTCCGTCTGTCTCATTCCGTTCATCAGCACACGAATGGGTTCTACTTGAGATGCTCCGATCCGATAGGCCACCACAAGCGCAGCGAGCAAGGTCCCTGCACCAACCCATAATGTAGCTGAGCGGATCGTTGCAATCGGCCTTTGAAGCTCCGACAGCGGCACGGAAGCAACAAACCGCCAGCCCGAATAGGCAGACAGCTCCGATATAAACAGCCGTTTGGTGCCATCCGTGTTCTGTTCCAGTGACCCTGCCTCCATGTGCATAAGTCTGTCCACGGTGCTGGACGACATCACGGTCTGCGCCTCCTCGTCCCCAGGAGTGTAGATGACATTTCCGTTCTGATCCATCACATACTGATAGCCCCCTTGACCGAGGTCGAGTTCTCCCCAGATGTTGTCAAGTTCCAGCACATTCACTTCCATCGCCAGCACTCCGTTTGGTGTATAGGAGGATACCCCCCTGATCCGGCGCGCAATCGTAATGACGTTTGCATTCTGTCCACTGCGAATACTGCGGGTGAGCAGAGTCGATTCACCATTCGCAGGGGTTGCAGCGAGCAACTCCTTATACTGCTGTGCAGCATCGATATCGGGTATGCCCGCTGAATTCTGGTTGTCATCGATGACAACCCGCCCGTTCTCCCCGATAACATACAGGAACTTGATCTGTGGATATAACATAAAAACAGGCGGGAACACGTTCCTTTTAATCTGGCGGCTATACTCGTAATAGGCATAACTATCCTCCGAACTCATATCGAGGAAGTGCTTCACACTTCCATTTGAGAGGATGGAGTAGGTTGCGCGATCATAATTTTGCAAATACAGATCGGTCTGGTACGCCGTGTTACGCATCGTTTGGGCGATGTTGTCCGCCAGTTGATCGTTCATCTCAGTCGAGGCATAGGTATAGGTAAACAAGCCAATGGCAGACAGGGACAACGTAATTACGATGGCAAAATGAAAGAACAGGCGGATCGACAGGCTGCGCTTCATCATTCAATGCCCAACTTACTGCGATATTCGGACGGGGTCAGTCCGGTAATTTTCTTGAATGTCTTCGTAAAATGGGGATGATCCGCATACCCCACTTCGTAGGATATATCCGTAATCCGGTTGCCCGGCTGTTCCAGCATGCGTTTGGCCAGTTCCATTTTGCTGCGTATCCGGTATTGGATAAAGGTCTGACCGGTCGTCTGTTTAAACAGCTGGCTGAAGTAGGACGGGTTCAGGCCCAACTTGGCAGCAATCTCGTCCAGTGAAACTTCACGGCGCAAGTGCTTCTCCAGATAGGCTTTTGCTTCTTCCACTGGATGCTTGCGCTTGCCACTGCGCTTTTCCTTGATCGTCTTCATTAACGTGTGGATCTCGTTGCCCAGAGCCTCGAAGCACTCTTCTGAGGAAGCGCTTACAATTATCTTACTGGACGTACTCATCGTTCCGTTGCCACGGGCGTTCATGCGGGCCACAATCAATTCCAGCAATTCCTGAAAAAGCTCCGCTGTCTGCTCAGGCATCAGGGCATATGCCGGATAACGACCAGACCATGCTGCGAGCAGCTCCGTCACATCGGATTGCCTTAACTCCCATATAGCCTCTTCCAGACGCATGGCCCAATCATTCAGCTCCCTCACGGGTACAAGGGATACCTTAGGTTTATCCTCTTCGGATGCCAGCAATTTGAGCAGCAGTTCATGAAGCTCCTGTCGTCCCACTGGCTTGAGCAGATATCGTTTTACCCCATAATCCATACAGGCTCTTGCATATTCAAAGTCTGAATAACCGGAGACTACAATAATGCGCATCGTACTGCCTTGCTCGGATAAACGTCGGCACAACTCAATGCCATCCATCGTTGGCATGCGAATATCCGTGAACAGGATGTGTGGTCGAAAGTCCTTCACCACCTGAAGGGCCTCTTCCCCATGCGCCGCCTGCCGGATCTCACAATCGAACAGACCTGCTTGCTCAATCATCTTCGCCAGACCCATCCGAATCATCGGTTCATCGTCCGTAATCAAGATTCTGAACATCGCCATTCCCCCGTTTCCGTCAGATCTGTATGCTGCTTGTAGTTAAGATTTGACGGAGCCGACCATGATTCCTTTTACAAAATGCTTTTGCAGGAAAGGGTAAATGATAATGATTGGCAAGGTGGCGATGATAATGGTCGCCATTTTGATACCTTCCGGCGAAGTATGTGCAAGAGTGCTATAGACCGCAGAACCCGGATCGACGGAAATATCGTCACTCTCAAACAGCTTCTTGAGTGTGACCTGGATCGGCCACCAGGCGGGATCATTCAGATAATAAAGCGCGGTAGAATACGCATTCCAGTGGCCCACCGCATAGAAAATGCCGAGTGATGCCATAGCCGGTTTGGATAATGGAATAACGATACGCCAGATGATGCCGAACTCCCCACAGCCATCGATGCGGGCGGCATCGATCAGTTCACCCGGCAGCTGTGAGAAGAACGAACGCATGACGAAAAAGTTAAAGGCGTTAATCGCTCCTGGCACAATCAGCACCAGTGGATTGTTAACCAGATGCAGCTCCTTCATCAGGATAAAATTCGGAATGAGCGGCGCCGAGAATACGACGGTCACCAGGACAAACATGACAACAAGAGATCGCCCCTTGTACTCTGGACGTGACACGGGATACGCGAGTGATGCCGTTGCGGCGAGATTGACCAGCGTACCCACTAACGTTACCCCAACCGATACCGCAAAGGCCCGCCAGAAGGCAGCATCGCCGAATACATATTCGTAATTGATCCAGGTAAAAGCTACAGGCCAGAAGCTAACCTTTCCGCCCATGATCGCTTCCGAGCTGCTAAGTGACTGGGCCAGTACATTAATGAAAGGCAGAATCATCGTCAACGAGAGCAGCGTAAGAAAAACGAGATTTCCAATGCGAAATATACGGTAACGGACACTGGGGGTACGCATCCACCTCGCCTCCTAATACAGGCTTTCGCCGGTTGTTTTTTTGCTAAAGAAGTTACCGAGTAGAATAAGCATCAAGCCTACCACCGACTTGAACAACCCGATGGCTGTTGTATAGCTGTATTGCTGTGAGAGAAGCCCGGCTTTGTAGATGTACGTATCGAGAATCTCGCCAGATTCCAGATTGAGCGGATTCAGGAATACAAATACACGCTCAAAGCCCAGATCAAGGAACTTCCCGATGTGCAGCAGCAACAAAATCATAATCGTTGGCAGCAAGGATGGCAGAGTAATCGACCATATTTGCTTCAAACGTCCAGCTCCATCCACCTCTGCCGCCTCATACAGATCGGGATTGATGCCCGCAATGGCAGCCAGGAAAATAATCGTGCCGTACCCGGAGTCACGCCAGATCCCGGAACCGATCAGAATGGAACGAATATACGAGTCTTCCCCTAGAAAGTAGACCGGCTGCATGCCCAGAAATCCAAGTGCCTTGTTCACCACTCCGGCATCCATTGAGAAAATACCCATGAAAATCCCGCTAATGACAACCCAGGACAGAAAGTGAGGCATGTAAACAATCGTTTGCAGCAAACGCTTAAACACAATCATCCGTACTTCATTCAACAGAATCGCCAGTAAGATCGGGACCGGGAATGCAATCACCAGATCATATAGTCCAAGCAGAAGTGTGTTATTGAGAATTCTTAAAAAATCATAATGGCTGAACATCTTCTGGAAATGCTCCAGACCTACCCAATCACTTCCGGTGATGCCTTTGAAAATGTTGTAGTTCTGAAAAGCAATGACTGAACCGAATAAAGGCACATATTTGAAGAGGAAAAAATACAGGATACCCGGTAAGGAAAGCAGATATAATATCCGGTATCGCCACAGATAACGTCCCGCATCTCCCAGCCGAGCGCCTATACCAGACGAGTGAAGTCCGGTTGCACCCCGGCTTGGTGGCACGATATCTGCCGGCTTCACGTCTTCTCTCCTCCCTGCTTCTGTGATTGCGTGCTTCTCAAGTTATCAGGAACGTTCTCGTCCCATGGAATTTCATTGAATTCGATAGAAATGTAATCCGGCTCACGGTCGATAATACGCGAGAGCTCGCGTGTGAACACCTCCACTATCTCCTGCTTTTGCTCATCCGTCCTGCCTTCATACAGCCTGATCGTAATTTCTGGCATCCGATTTAAGCTCCCTTCATTACGTGATGTAAACGCTTTAACAACTTCATCTTAGCGTTCCTGCGAAAGGGGAACAATGGACTGTCTTTTCGTTCACTTGTGTTTTCTTTAGGTCATGACAAACAAGCCCAAAAGGCCCCATACGAATGGGGACCTCGCTAGAACCTTGCATTAACAAACGTAATAATAAAGATCTAAAACGAAAAACACGCCCACAGAACCAGTACCTTAGAACCATTTTTGCTCTAAAAGCTAATATTAATATGACTTTATAACGATATAATCTACGAAGTAACTTACCTGGGGGTCCTATAAGTGAAGTAGAACATGGAACAATGCAAAAAGCACACTGAAGCATGAGAGAATGTCACGTAACCACAGCAAAAATCAGAATTATAGAAGTTGCACGATAACAATTTTTCACTAAATATTCATTAGATTACATAGCGTATAGCATCCCATCCAGGTATAGTGCATTTTCACAATCGTAGAAGGAGTGAATCATCTTGTTTAATAAGCTTCGCTGGAGTACCATGCCTTTCTTCATCAAAAATTTGGTGATTTCATTCGGCAGCATCATGTTGATCGGTGTAATCCTGATTACTGCCGCGTATCAATTGCAAAAAAATATCTTGGTTGAACAGTTGCACGACCAAGCTACCGTCATCACCCAGAAATGGTATGACGATCTCGACACTGCCAAAGTGGCAGAAGCGGCTAAGGAAAAAAGCTACTCCGGTCCTGTACAGCTGGAAATGAAAGCTTATCTTGATTCCATCCATGAATTCTATCCAAACATCGCGCAAGCATACATTTTTGGTTCAGAACTTGAGGAAGGAAACGGAACGTCCATCATCGCGATTCCAACCAACCTGTTGGAACCATTCGAGGAAGGTAATCTGCCCGCAGGTGCCATGTACCCGCTGCCTCAGAATAACGTCGTAGTGCTGGAACAGATGAAAAAGGACGGAAAGCCTGCCTTCAGTGATTTCTACACGGATGAGTACGGAACCTGGACCACTCTGATCTATCCGATTAATAACGCAGATGGCTCCATGTACGCTGCTCTTTACTTCGATGTAGATGCAAGTGCCGTTCCAAAAGGCCTGAACAAACTGCTTACGTACGGTTTGATGTTCCTGATCGGTTTCCTGATCCTGTTCATGGTGTTACAATTCATTTTGCTGAAAAGAACGTTGCTTCCGATCCGCAATCTGATGAAAGGTATCGAAGAAGTCAGCACGGGTAATCTGGACGTAACCATCGATACCGGACGAGATGATCTGGGTATCATCAACGAGAAGTTCAATGCGATGATCCATCGATTCAATACAACCATCTATAAAGTACAGAATACTTCGCATCACCTCTCGGAATCTTCCAAACAACTACTGGGCATTTCCGAGAAAAATAATGTGAACATTCAATCCATCAGCACCAATATTCGAGAAATATCTACTGGACTGGTGTCACAAGACAAAGCCACTGTGGAGAACGCACGTGCCATGACAGAGATGTCCACGGTAGTGCAGACGATCGCCAGCAGCTCAGCCGATGTGGCAGATGAAGCACTCAGCATGGAGCAGCGCTCCAGCACAGGTAATGTGGTGATGCAACAAGTTATTGAACAGATGCGCCTGATCTCCGGTGCGGTGCAAAATACGTCAAACTCGATTCAGTCTTTGGAAAATAACTCGAACCAGATTAGCAACATTGTTAACGTGATTACGGAAATTGCCGGACAAACCAACTTGCTTGCACTTAACGCTTCAATCGAGGCAGCCCGCGCAGGTGAAGAAGGAAGAGGTTTTGCGGTGGTTGCAGGTGAGGTACGTAACCTGGCAGAGCAATCGCAGGAATCAGCGAAGCAAATTCGACAGTTAATTGAAGAAATTCAACGGGATATCATGCAGTCTTCCGAAGCGATGCAGTTGGGTTCCAAGGAAGTTACCAAAGGCTTGGAAGTTACCCAAGAGACTGGTGTATTCTTCGAGAATATTCTGAATGCTACGAATAAAGTTGCAAACCAGATTCAGGATATCTCCAGTTCTACTGAAGAAATCTCGGCAAGCACACAGGAAATGTCTGCCACGGCCGATGAACTCTCTGCCAATGTCAGCAAGGCAGCAAGCAGCAGTAAACAAATTGAGCAGTCAATTGATGAGCAGGAAGCCTCCATGGCAGCCATTGTGAGTGCCTCCGATGAGCTATCGGTTGTATCCGAGCAACTGCAAGAACTGATCTCATTCTTTAAAGTACGCGCAGAATAGATTTAATAGGATACCGTAAAAACACCAGGGCTTATGAGTGATTTAACTCGAAGCCCTGGTGTTTTTTTAATGAAGCTTCATTTTTTGGTGCATATATAATCCTCTTGTTCTCTTCACCAAAGCCGAGTTAAAAAGTGAGGGGTACACATAAAAAAAATCCCTGTCTCATTCTTCGCTTTTTGGTATACCTCATCGTGTGAATTCATTAGTGGTATTAGGAGCACAGTTAGATAACGAAGCCGTGCTCTACCTCTTCCCCAATTTCAATTCACGCACTCCATACAGAGTGCGACTTATCTCCATCACCCAATACGATTGCCGGTCTGTTATTTCAATCCACACACTCCATACAGAGTGCGACGTCCAACTTACCCATGAGCATCCGCTTGTTATCATTTCAATCCACGCACTCCATACAGAGTGCGACTTGATTGGAAAGAGACCTTTGTCTTTTATCCAGATATTTCAATCCACGCACTCTATACAGAGTGCGACGAAATGTACATCGTAGAGAACGTACCGGGCATGAAATTTCAATCCACGCACTCCATACAGAGTGCGACCCGATAATTGCCAAACCGATTGTTCCGGCTGTTCCATTTCAATCCACGCACTCCATACAGAGTGCGACTATCAAGTCAGTGGTACCGGATCATCCAGTACATATTTCAATCCACGCACTCCATACAGAGTGCGACAGGGCACCATGAGAGGCCTTAATGAAGTCATCGGAATTTCAATCCACGCACTCCATACAGAGTGCGACTTGTAGATGGTGGCCGGGCCTGTGCCGGATATCCTATTTCAATCCACGCACTCATACAGAGTGCGACGGGCGCCTTCGTTGGATCTACGATCTTGCGCTGCAATTTCAATCCACGCACTCATACAGAGTGCGACTGCCCTGGTGTGCAGCTGGTCTGCAGATCCGGAAATTTCAATCCACGCACTCATACAGAGTGCGACAGTTTTTGTTCAAATCTTCTAACTCTGGCACGTCTAATTTCAATCCACGCACTCATACAGAGTGCGACCGCACTCCTATTCTTCGCAACCTCCGCCGGTATGTATTTCAATCCACGCACTCATACAGAGTGCGACGCTAGGGACTATTTCGACACTGAGCGCTTGACCATTTCAATCCACGCACTCATACAGAGTGCGACCCGACTACGGTGTATACCGGGTCTATGACACCCCAATTTCAATCCACGCACTCATACAGAGTGCGACGCGAAATGATTGGTAAAATCGTTGACGATTTGTTGATTTCAATCCACGCACTCCATACGGAGTGCGACGTATCAGAGCAAAAAAATGTTTGCCAATCTGGACGAAATTTCAATCCACGCACTCCATACGGAGTGCGACGGCCGATTAGTGCAACTACATTTGCGGATCGTAATTTCAATCCACGCACTCCATACGGAGTGCGACCTCACGGCTTGGATTGCTGATCGTGGCTGTAACAGATTTCAATCCACGCACTCCATACGGAGTGCGACTGAAGCTTGGACATGGAGGTGCCGTACTCCTTGGCATTTCAATCCACGCACTCCATACGGAGTGCGACTAAATAGCTATTCTCCACCGTTGGCTTGACGTATATTTCAATCCACGCACTCCATACGGAGTGCGACATCTTCGTTCTGTTTATCGTGATGATTGTCGTGCATTTCAATCCACGCACTCCATACGGAGTGCGACGGCAAGTCTTATCATGCGCTAGAAGATATTGTATTTCAATCCACGCACTCCATACGGAGTGCGACCAGGTTAAGCGTAAAGAGTGGGTGGCAGAGAGCAATTTCAATCCACGCACTCCATACGGAGTGCGACTGAACTTGAAGAGAATGCGGGGTGATGATCAATATTTCAATCCACGCACTCCATACGGAGTGCGACAGCGAAAAAACACGTATCTTAACAATTTTATCTACCACAAATACGTTTTTTCACTATTATTCTATGACTTTCCATATCATAATTCAATCTATTCCTGTCTATGTTATGCCAAAAGGCAATAAAACACCCCTTTTCGACAACATCTGAGGTGCGAATCCCCCAGGGTTTTCATGTGAGCATCACATTCGCACCTGTCTGAGTCACATACGGATACCCCTAATAACCTTCTTCATCCCCCATCCACTCCATGACAAAGATCACATCCATCATCCCTGTTCAAGTGCTACAGTTATAAACGACCAATTGACCATATGTGTAATCCGGTCAATTACAGACACATTTTTTACTCATTCAGACAACAAGGAGGTGCATATACCATGAGAACCATTGATCGAAGGCAACAGGTCATTGACTCGGCGGAGAAATCCTTTGCCCTGTTCGGCTACAAAGCAACGACCATGGAGCAAGTTGCCCGACTCGCCAATGTAGGCAAGGGAACAATTTATACTTTTTTCGAAAATAAGGAAGAACTGTTCGACGAGATTCTTCACTCCATCATTACCGATATGAAACAGATCACGGAGCAAACGGTGAAGGAAGAAAATTCGTTTCTGGACAACGTACACCTGAGTATGGACTCTTTGCTGGAGTATAGGGAGGAGCATGAGCTGTTAATCAAACTGTTCCAGGAAGTGAACGATTTTGGCACGCCACAGGCCAAGGAAGGTCTGCAGAAAGTAGAGACAGCGATTCTCGAATATCTGGAACGCCAAGTTCAGCGGGCAATGGAATTGCAGCAGATTCGAGAGGATGATCCCAAGCTGGTCTCTTTTGTCCTGCTGAAACTCTATGTCACGTTAACCTCGGATTGGAACAAAACGCATCCTACGCTACACAAGGATCAGATTAAGACTTTCGTAGGCCTCTTTCTCAAGAGTGGATTATAGAGGAGGATGTGCGGCTGAATCCTTGTAAAATTAGAGATAGATATATAACGGAGTAGCGTGATAATGGGGAGAGAACATGATGAAATCATTAACTGTATTTGGTCAGGATTTGAAATCCGCATTTAAGAAACCCAAAGTATTCATTCCGATTCTCGTTGTGCTGTTCATTCCGGTGCTGTATAGCGGTTTGTTCCTCAATGCATTCTGGGACCCGTATGGCAAAATGAATGAATTGCCTGTGGCCGTGGTCAACACGGATCAGGGCGCAACCTACAATGACAAATCGCTGGAAGTCGGTCAGAATCTGGTCGATGAATTGAAAAAAAGTAATGATTTCGACTGGCAATTCGTGACACGGGAACAAGCGGAGCAAGGTATGGAAGACGACAAGTATTATATGACCATCGTGATCCCCGAGGATTTTTCAGCAAAAGCTACCACTCTGATGGAGGATCACCCACAACCAGCGGAGCTGATCTATGAGCCCAATGAGGGATACAACTTCCTCGCGGGTCAGATTGGTGGAACTGCGGTCAAACAGATCAAATCCAAAGTCTCCGCCAAAGTAACTGAATCGTATACCGAAACGTTACTGGATCAGGTGGAGAAGATCTCTAGCGGTTTATCGGATGCCGGAGATGGTGCTGGCAAGATCAACGAGGGCGCAGCCAAGCTGGATAATGGTGCCTCTACTTTGAAAAAGAACCTGTCCAAACTGGCGGATGGAACCGACAAATTGGAAACAGGTATGGCACCATTAAAAGAGGGTACAGCTACCTTGGCACAAGGAATCGGTACGCTTCATGCAGGAGCCAGCTCCCTGTCGGATGGATTGTCCCAATTGGCGGCAGCAGGCACGAAACTGGGTAACGGTGCATTGCAGGCTGAAACGGGCGGCAAACAGTTACAGGCAGGTATTCAGTCCGCTCAAGAAGGCGCGGCTAAGTTGGATGCTGGACTGGAAGCTTCCGAACAAGGAAGTGCGAAGCTGGTAGCCGGATTGCAAACCTCAGTGGAAGGCAGCAGCAAAGTAAGTGAAGGTGCCAAGGCCGTTGCACAAGGACTTGCCCAATTAGCCGAAGCAAGTCCCGAGCTTGCCGCTAACCCGGCTGTTCAGCAATTACTGGCAGCAAGTCAGGCCGTTGCCGCTGGCAGCGAACAGGTCTATCAAGGTGGACAGCAATTAGTGGAAGGCAGCAAAAGCCTTCAGGCTGCGCAACAGCAACTGCATCAAGGCAGCAGTCAGCTAGTGCAGGGTGAACAGCAACTTTTACAAGGAGCAACACAATTATCAACCGGACATAAGCAGCTTGCAACGGGCCTTCAACAATTTAACACCAAGTTGACCGAAGCAGCAGCCGGAGGAGCCAAACTTGCAGAAGGTTCGAGTCAGTTAAATACAGGTGCAGGCCAATTGGTTACGGGTATGAACCAGCTTTCAGACGGAATCACCACCATTGCCGAAGGTTCCCGCAAGCTGGATGATGGTGCGGGAACATTAAAAGAAGGCACTACCAAATTAACCGACGGCTCTAGCGAACTTTCCACCAAGTTAAACGAAGCGGCAGCTGAAACGAGCAGTGTGAAAAAGACGGATGAACTTGTTGAAATGTATGCACAGCCCGTTCAGGTGGATGAGCATAAACATAACGAAGTGCCCAATTATGGCACTGGATTCTCGCCATACTTCCTGTCATTGGGGCTTTTTGTCGGCGCATTAATTGCAACGCTAGTTGTACCCACACGCGGCAGTACGTTTACCGATACGAGTAGCTGGAATCGTTTTGTGAGTAGAACACTTGCTTTCACGATTATGAGTGCTGTCCAGTCCCTTCTCGCTTCCTGGCTCGTATTGTCCGTATTAGGTCTGGAGGTTCAAAGCATTCCGTTATTCTTCTTATTCAGCTTTGTGACCAGCTTGAGCTTTATGTACATCATTCAGGCTTTGGTTACTTGGCTGGAGAATCCCGGACGCTTCCTGGCAATTCTCATGTTAATCTTCCAACTGACAACCAGTGCCGGTACATTCCCGTTGGAACTTATTCCGAATTGGTTGAAAGTGTTTAATCCATGGCTGCCAATGACGTATTCGGTAACCGGGTATAAAGCCGTTATATCAAGTGGTCAGTTCGGCGTGGCTTGGGATCAGATCGGCATTCTGTGCATCTTCGCCGTGATTGGTCTCGGAGGAACCTTAACGTATTTCCTGATGCATCACACCACGGAGAACGCAAACGTCAGCAGTGAAGTGGCACTTCACCTGTAAATTCGTAAATTAAAAAGCAAAGGCGTGTACCTAAGTCCCCCTCTTATGGACAACAGAGGTGTTGGCTAAGGTACGCCTTTGCTTTTCTAGTTTTAGATACAATCTAAGTTTGCTAACTTCATATTTCTAGTATGTAGAAGATATATCAAAGCTTGTGACAGCGAAAGTAAACAATAGCACGAACGCAATAAGTAATACATACATCGCTGTACCAATGATTCCACAAACTAGACCAGCAATCGCTAACCCTTTTCCTTGCTCCATGCGAACTCTGATCTCTTTGAAGGCTAAAGATGCAAATATAATCGCGGCGATTCCGATTAAAATTCCCACGTAAGGAATCGTGACGGACAGAATCCCCAAAACAAGTGATACAATCGACTTACTATTGGTCTTTGGTACTACATAAGGCGGTGGTGGCAATGTGTCGTTATAATAATGATCTACATCATTTTCGTGATGTTCCAAGGTAAATCCTCCCTTCAAGGATATGAATTTAAGAACTGTTTATCCATGTGATGATACAAATCAAGAATACCTCTAACATATAGATATTATTATAGTCGTAATACTTTTCTGAATATCTTTGGGGGATCACTACGATGAAAATCGATAAAGTAATGAACATACTTATGATTGTGATGCTTCTACCTATTGCTCTTTATCGAAATAATGTAGCTGTATTATGTTTTAGTATTGTTTTGTTTGGAATCATGAGTTACACCACTTATCGAATGCGAACACGTTGGAATGTAGTAACTTATATCGTGTTGACCCTTGTATTGATGATCTGGAACATATACCTGTGGACATAAGCTATATTTTTTAAAAAAAGAACGCACCCTTATTACTCAAAGGATTGCGTTCTTTCCACATTTCTTAGATTTGAAGTCTCTTCTATCCTTCCACTTCCACCCGCTGCAAAAATGTCCGAGTACGTGCAAGTTTTGGATTGCCGAAGATCTGTTCTGGAGGTCCCGCCTCTGCGATTTCCCCGTTATCCATGAAGAATACGCGATCCGCAACGTCACGGGCGAAGCCCATCTCATGCGTGACGATCATCATCGTCATGTTTTCCTGTGCCAGCTGTTTGATTACGCGTAACACTTCCCCGGTCAGCTCCGGATCAAGTGCCGATGTCGGCTCATCGAACAGGAGGATGTCCGGTTGCATCATGAGTGCGCGGGCAATAGCTACACGTTGTTTCTGTCCACCGGACAGATTACCAGGGTAGACATCGGCCTTGTCCGACAGCCCTACTTTGCCGAGTAATTCCAGACTGCGATGCCTGATGACGCTTGAACTTTCTTTTTTCAAAGTTTTCGGTGCGAGTTCCAGATTATCTTGTACAGTCAGATGCGGGAACAAGTTGAAATGCTGGAATACCATCCCCATACGATCCGTCATCTTGCGAATATCTGCGGCACCCGCGTAACGGCCATTATCAACCAACGTCTGATCCTGAATGCGAATCGTTCCGCCCGAAATATCCTCCAGATGAATCAGGCTGCGCAGCATCGTACTTTTCCCCGAACCCGAAGGTCCGATGACGGCAATTACTTCGCCTGGTTCCACGTTGAAAGATACCTGTTTCAGTACATCAAGTGTGCCGAATGATTTTCTCAATTGATTTACTTCTATTATATGTGTCATATGCAGACAGTCCTTTGATTGATCAGATTTAATTTATTCAAATGAAAACCGCTTCTCCAGTGCCTTGAACAGCACGGTGAGTACAAGTGTCATGAGCAGATACATAACCGCCGCCACGAAGAAAGGTGTCAGCTGTAAGTCGCGATTTACCGCCGCTTGGGCGTAATACAACAGCTCGGGCACAGCCACGGCATAGAGCAGTGCCGTATCCTTGATGAGCGTAATGGATTCATTGGCCGTTGCGGGCAATACTACACGAATCATCTGAGGAATAATGACTTTAGTCATCGTTTGCCACTTTGTTAACCCCAGTACCTTCGCTGCCTCATGTTGCCCCTTATCAATGGAAAGCAGTCCGCCCCTGAAGATTTCAGCGAAGTACGCCGCATAGTTTAGGATGAACGCAATCCCCGCTGCAACAAAACGATCAAACACCAGATACTCTCCAATCACCGGAAGCAACGGTAATCCAAAGCAGAAGAATAGAATTTGGAGCAGCAGCGGTGTTCCTCGCATCACATATACATACGTATGGGCAATCCATGCCAGTGGTTTAATTTGGCTTCTCATAGCAAGCGTGACCGCAAATCCAAGCGGTACAGATAACACAATCGCTAGCAAGAACATGAAAACGGTGGTCTGCGCACCCTCTAGCATAGGTTTTAAAATGGTCGATAAATAATCCCAACTCATTGTTTTGTCTCCTCTAATCTGTTAACCCCGCATTCCTCTGGGGCATGAATCGCTCCAGCATGGAATACGGGGTCCGTTTTGTTTCTAACTATATATCAGGTGTGTAACCTGCCTATTTCAAAACCTTGTCTTCACCCAACCATTGGGTGGAGATTTTAGCAGCTGTTCCGTCTGCATTCAGCTCATCCAACGCTTTTTGCAGCTGATTCAGAAGCTCTTCATTGCCTTTTTTGATACCAATGCCATATTGTTCCGGTGCAAGAGATTCATCCATCAGTTTGAATGTTCCCTCTTCTTTGGACATGTAGTATCTCGCTACCACTTCATCAATGATGACCGCATCCAGACGTTTTGTCTTCAGATCCGTCAGTGCAAGCACGTTATCCTTAAATTCGGAAGCTTTCACTTTATCCTTCAGTGGACTTGCTGCTAGTGCATCTGCCGCGGAGGATAGTGCCTGCAATCCCACATTTTTACCATCGAGTTCATCCAGCTTTGTGATTGGCGAGTCTGCCAAGGTAATAGCTACCTGACTGTTTTCCAGATACGGCTTCGTAAAGAGCACTTTCTCTTTACGCTCATCCGTAATGGTGTACCCGTTCCAGATCATATCGATCCGGCCACTGTTCAGCTCTGATTCTTTGGAAGACCAGTCGATTGGCTGGAATGTGATTTCTTTACCCATTTTCTCCGCTGCAGCTCTTGCGTAATCAATATCAAAACCAACAATTTCATTCTGCTCGTCCCGGAAGCCCATTGGAGCAAACTTGTCATCAATTCCTACAACAATCGTGTTATCGTCTTTGCTTGCGGAACTGGAACAACCAGCCACAATCAATACACATATACTAATAAATAATAGTAGAATCGCTTTTTTTCTCATCTCTCGAACCCCTCCAAGTCTGTAACCAAAACCCAAACGCTTTAGTTCGTTACCACGTTATCAGAGATTTATAATAACATAGCATGGGAGAAGAGTCGAGTCTCTTGCCTATTTCCTTCTATTTCATGCAGCTTAATTGTCAACAATCTGTGAAAAAACCTCTTTCACTTGTGCCGGTTCCACCAGCTTCTCGCGTACAGTCGAATTCCATAGCTCCGGGTTCTGAAGCTCCTTTAATTCCGTACCTGTCCATTGTTGGGCAGATTCACGACGTAAGGTATGGCTGGTATTCTCAAACTGGTAGACGATCTGCTCCAGATTATCGATCATAACAAAGTTCGCAACCGCATTATATACAAGTATCCGCTCAAGTTCCTCTGCATCCATCTCACGCGTATCCAAGCTATAATTCACTTGGACCGTGAACGTCTCCGGGTACAGTTGGTAACCATTCAATCTTTCACGTAAAGGTAAAGCCTGATTCAGATGACTAAGGTTTGAATGATCACCCATGTAGGGACTGCGATATTCGGCTAACGCGGCAAAATCATGTGTCAGCGGATTCTGCTGCTCTTCCTCGTACCGAGCCTGTTTCGCCTCGATCTTCGGATTAACGAAGCCCTCAACAATCACTAAGCCAATGATGCCCAACACAACAAGTGTTATAATCCATATGTTTCTAATTCTCATAACGCATCACTCACTTCATACTTACTAACGATCCGATACGCGCGATGCACAACCAAAGGAATAATAACACTTAGTAATGGGATGGCAAAGGCAATGACGATCACTGCAAACTGATAGGGTCCATCCACCTGAATGGGTCGATTAAACCAGATGCTGCTTCCGAATCGCAACGCTGCCTGCGTCCCCCATAGTACGAGTATTAATACCGCCCACAACCACCATATTCTGCGATTCCACTGCACTAAGGCAGGAATTCGAATAACCGTGGTTTTCACGGAAGTTGCAGAATCGTTCGTCTTGTTGATCAACAGATACAATACATACATGCCACCAACAATGAGACTCACGATCATAAGCAGATTGTTTATGGCGGAGCCTTGCATCAGCACTCTCATTGGAATGGTAATGATCCAGGCTATGAGGCTATAAATCAGAGCAGACTGCAACAACGCTGTCCAGTAAGGAACACGTTGTACCCTTCGATGGTCACTCATCACTTCATCCATACCAGCGATATGCTGAATGGCGGTCTGGAACGCCTTCTCTTCACTCATCCCCTGCGAGATATAATCGTCAATCCGCGCAGCGAGATTGCTGTGAATCTCTTCTTTTAATTCTCGGTTGTCCAATGTATCTTGTGCATGAGCGAACAAACGATTCACATGACGGGTGATGCGAACTTCCAATCTCATAGGTCTTCATCTCCTTTTTCTCCAGTGACAATCATGCAATCAATCAGTGCCTTGGCTGCTTGCCAAGCATGAACCTGCTCTCTATAGGCTTCGAGGCCTTGCGTTGTAATTCGGTAATATTTGCGTCGTCCTCCCTGCGTCTCTTCCCCCCAGTAGGACTCCACATATCCACTCTTCTCCAGCCTCTTCAAACTGGAATAAAGCGTGGGTTCCTTCAATTCAAACTGCTCTCCGCTCTTGCGATAGATCTCCTTAATAATGCTGTAGCCATAGTTATCTGCGGGTATAAGTACACTCAGAATGATGGGGTCAATATTGCCCCGAATCAGATCACTGTTAATCACTTGCACATCCATCTACGAGTTTCACCGACTTTCTTCCGTCCTGTGTATACTATAAGACACATTACTATGTCTGTAAAGGTAATATGTATCACATGGTAAATATGCATCGCAAGAGTAACTTTAGCAACATTCCTCTCTTGCTTTTCGTCTGGAAGATATTAGGGAGGTGGACAAAATAAAATTCTTCAATACGTTAAGAACCTTGACCACATTGGTATTTCTTTCAACTATGCTGATATTATCTGGCTGTAATTCGACTCCAAGTAATGTTACAAAGGAAATCGAAATGGGACTAGAACAGGTTCAGGAATCGGAATCCAACTTACCTCAGAAACTTCCTACGCCAACTATTCAGAGCGAAAGCGGCATCTCTATTCCCGCTATCCAGGGCAGTTATTGTTGGGGAGGCGCCTGCGCTGATTACGCTAGCCTAAATTTTGAAGACAACACTCCCGTCCAAGTTCTTGTCGGTGAGACTTTATCCATAGATATGGGTATAGATATCCCCCCAGATGAGATAAATATTTCTGAATATGTGAACAAGCGCAATCAATCCATTACTTCTACGGAGGGGACCTTCCAACTTCCCAAGGAACCAGGGACACATTATTACAGTGCATTTCTCCGCTGGTCTTCACCTCAAGATTCACAGATCAGCCTAGGAGATACTTCTTTTACGTTTGTGGTTCATGTCGTTGAATCAAAATAAAACCAAACAGGCCCTCCAATACTGGGGAGGGCCCGTCTACTCTTTATATTTCTTATTCGTTTTTCTTCATTTGATTCCATATTCCGTTTATATTTCGTTATTGTACATCTTGCCTCCATCTATTGCTGCACTTTCTCTCTATCTTTCCCTTTATCGGATTCACCTGCGTTTTTGTTGGCAGCATCGCGATCCTGTTTCATTTCTTCCACCGTTTTCACCTTAAGACGTGCTGCACCTTCATATTCCTTTGTTGGAATAAGGTCGCCAGCAGCAAGTCTCTCTTCTGCGGCAGCAATCGCATCCCCGTACTGCGGCAACCACTGGGCCTGTGCAACCAGCATCTCGTCGACCATCTGCCAGATTTCTTTTGGATTACACACGGCACCCACGAGCGGGTCCATCATGAACGCCTGACGAAGTAATTTGTCGTCTCCGTTCACCGCGGCTTCAACCGCAAGACGTTGCACGAAAATGCTCACATTACATACCGCAGCCGGACCAAGTGGCAGATCGCCTACATGCGGCATGGAGATGCCGTTGCGATCCACATATCCCGGTGCTTCAATAATCGCATCATCTGGCAGGTTCGAGATTACTCCATTATTAACGGTATTGAAATGTCCACGATAGACACGTCCCGTCTCCAGCCCTTCAATAATGTACGAACCGTGCTCCTCACCCCGTTTTTCCGGAATGAATTGCATCGGTTCATCCTTCATCCAGTTTGGAAAATCAGTCTCAAACCAGTTGCGTCCCTCGGTACATACCCGCAGATACCCACCTGTCTCTCCGTTAATCCAGTTGCCCAGGTCGATCCATTCGTTGATCTCTTCCGGACGTTTGCGATACCACGGCACATATTCACTCAGATGACCATTCGATTCCGTGCTGTAGTATCCGAAGCGGCGCAGCATATCGATCCGCACTTTCTCAGTGCGGCTGTACTCCGGATGTTTCTCGAAGGCTTCGAGCAGATCACCTGTAAGGTCTTTACCTTCATGAGACGCCTGAATGTACCAGGTCTGATGGTTGATGCCGGCACAGATAATATCCACTTCGCTCTTTTTCAAGCCAAAAGCTTCCGCAATCTGATGATGACCATGCTGTACACCATGACACAGTCCGATCGTCCGCACACCACCATACTTATTGCAAGCCCAAGTCAGCATCGCCATCGGATTGGAATAGTTCAAGAGCAGCACGTCGGGTGCACTCTGTTCACGAATATCTTTACAGATATCCAGCATCTCGGCGATTCCCCGTTGTCCGTACATAATGCCGCCTGCACACAGCGTATCGCCGACACATTGATCAACCCCATATTTCAGTGGAATATCCACATCGGTTGCAAATGCTTCCAGTCCCCCAACACGAATCGTACACAGTACATACTTCGCATCTTTTAACGCTTCTCTCCGATCCGTTGTCGGCTGAATCTGAATATTCAATCCATTCTCACGGATATCCCGCTGACACAGCTCAGTCACCATATCCAGATTGTGCTGGTTAATATCGCAGAACGCAATCTCGATGTTGTTAAACTCTGGTACCGTGAGCAAATCCCTTAGCAATCCCCGTGTAAATCCGATACTTCCTGCCCCGATAAACGCCACTTTAAACGACATGCCTATGTCCTCCCCTAATCCGAATCTTTTGCTTCGGTTAATGACTCTCTTCATGAAATCATTGTACCAACGGCAAATAGGGAAGCGTTATCAAAATCATGACCTGTTCAAGATCTTGTTGTCAAAAATCCTAACTTTTATGCGCCAGATCCACTAATCGATATGTATTCAAAAATAACTGCAATCGGCTCATTCATCCGGCGGGTACTGACTAACATGTCGTTCCATAGAGGAGCGAAATTCAACTGGAGTCGAGCCTGTATATTTCTTGAACAACATATGAAAATACTGACGACTGCCTACTCCAACATAGTCGGAGATTTCCGAAATCGGGATATTCGTCTGCTGAAGCAGCATCTTGGCCTTCTCCATGCGAAGCATCGTCAGGTAGTCGGTAGGTGTGCGCTGCGTGTGCTGACGAAAAATACGATGTAAATAGCCTGGATGCAGATTAACTGCTGCCGCAATATCCTTCATCTGAATGTTGCGATCCATATTGTGATGCATGAATTCAATGGTTCGTTTGACATACAGCTCCGCCTGATCTGGCGCACTCCGGCTCATTTCTCCGCGCAGACGTGCAACACGGACCAGCAACTGAATAAACAGTGTACGTACCAGCATACCCTGTTCCGGGGACGAGAGATTCCGGGCTTCGCGATGTTGTGCCCTTTTCTCTGTAGGAATAACTCCTATTGGTAAAGATGACCTTCCTTGCTCCAGCAGACCTCGCTGGTCGAGTTCCAGGACCAGACTTTTCATAATATGATACACCTCTTCCGGGTCAGGCAGTACCAGATATGGCGAAGCATTAGAGAGTAGAGTGCGAACTTCTTCCTCCTCCAGCGCGAGCTGACGGATGGATAGCTGTCCGGGAGGCGAGCCTGAGAATCCAAACTCCACATTGAGCATCCGGCAAGGGACACCATCTTCCACCAGCAAACGGTGCGGGACACCTGCGTCCAGCATAATGAACTGCCCTTTTTTCAAAACAGCCTGCTCCGAACTCCCATCCGACATCTGCACATCCACCCGGCACATTCCCGAAATAATATACATGATCTCTGTGGATTCATGATGGTGATAGGACATACGATAGTTGTCCCACTGCTTGTAATAGTAAGCGTAGAAACGCGGCCCGCAGTCCTCAGTTCGCAATGCCTCCTGATACAGGCTTCCTGTCCAGTGCTTCGTAATGCTCATATCCATACCTCCATTCCTACAATGATCGATCCTCACTTTTCTCCATTGTAACAATTCTGTCGGGTGGATATAAACTGTCCTGACTTAAATGATGGTTGTATTATGTAATTAGATAAATATATAATTAGTATATCATCTAATCCTTTATGTAAACTGTCTATACTTAAGGAGGTTTCCGCTCATGAGTACCACCTTTCATTTGGTGAGACATGGTCTCAAAGAACGACGAATCGGTGATGTCTCCCTCACTTCCGAAGGGGCTTTACAAGCCGAAGCCACGGCACTTCATTTTGCCAAAGCTACCTTTCCCGTTACTAAAATTCTTACCAGCCCACTTCGACGAGCCCGAGAAACCGCAAGTATGATTTCCCGCCTTACCCATGCCCATATAACCGAAGACCCTCGCCTGCGCGAACGTGCCAATTGGGGCGATTCCCCGGATCAGTCATTCGAAGAATTCATTGCGATGTGGGATCGATGTACGTCTGACCCAGATTTCATTCCACCCGTGGGAGACTCGGCAAAACAGGCTGGTGAACGTCTGGCCTCCCTCCTAACCGAACTGGCTAATGAAGAGCCAGAGAACAGTAACATTATTGTGGTTGCACATGGTGGACTCATTACGGATTTTCTGGTGCAAACCTTTACCGAGCGTGAGCTTAACGTCTGGCATTCCGACTTTATAGCTATGCAGAACCAATTGATCCCCGAATGCTCCATCACCACATTGATCCATGATCAAGGAAATTACACCATTGAAGCGTTCGCTTCAACCGAGCATCTAGACTCTAACGATATAAAAGATTGACGTAACATGGATCGCCCGAACATGGCAAGCTCTATTCCCAACTCCATCAGATCCTCATGTAAAAAAGCTCTGAAACCCCCATGTGCCGAGACACAGGGGAGAATCCAGAGCTTTACAACACTTCAAAATGCTTTAGAACTTGCTCATAACCATTGACGCTGCTTCTTTACGTTACAATCTGATCCAGTTTTATGCTATCTTACTATTTCATCAACCTGCTTACTTTCCGCCCTTACCTGGCGTGTAGAACTTAGGCAGCGTTACTTTGGACCAGTCCATATCCGACGCCATGTAAAAGGACGGATAGGAAGGCTGGTTGTATCCACTGTTCTGCCCGGCAATGCCCACACGATACATCGCATCATGCATCAGCGTGTACAATTTGCGGTCCGTTTTCTCGGTACTCAGATAGATACGAATCGCTGAACTGTCGGTGGTTCTCACCAGCATCTCTTCCCGCCAATCCCCGAAGATATCAGCCACGAGAGAAGGTGTACCTTTGGTGTGATTGTTAGTCAATGTGCCTGTTGCCGTCAGCAATGTGCCACGATTCCAGTCTTTGATGGTTGGTGTAACATCAATCGCACCATCAACGATCTGTGTCGTCATATCGGCAGCCCAACGGATATTCATATTCGTTCCCGGCATCTGATCATTGATTTTTTCACCAGTCGCTGTCCATAATCCTACAGCCCATGTCTCCAGCCCACGGCGAGTCGGATCAACATCCCCCACCATGCCGCGACCGGTATCTTTCCCCGTGTATCCACCATAGATTACTTCTCCGGTCTTCGCATCACGCAGGGAATAGCCGTATGGCGCCCAAGGACCACCCTCATGTACCATAAAAATCTCCAGTCCCGGACGATCCGGGTCGATATCTGCCACATGAAGAGCGTCCCCATGACCCAGACGGGCAATGGTTCCCGGTGCAGCACTTTCGGCAGGCATCAGGTCTGTTGAGCTGTACAGCACGCTGCCGTCATGATCAATCGTGGCGGAGCCATAGATAATCTCCTGTTTGCCGTCTCCATCCACATCCGCCACACTGAAATAGTGCGCTCCCTGAGTAGTAATGGAGCCGTACTCTGGATCTGTGCCATCCACACCATGCGGCCCGTCATTGAACGGGTTCTTCATCGGTGTCCAGCCGCTGTCCACTTTCCATTCCTTTTTCAGCTTCTTGCCGTCCCAATTGTAGGCAACCATCGTTGAACGTGTATAATATCCGCGTGCAAAGATAGCAGACGGTTTATTTCCATCCAGATACGCCACGCCTGCCAGGAAACGGTCCACCCGATTGCCCGGTTCGATCCGTGCCATTGCATAATCGCCCCACATCAGACCATCATCATAACGCTCAGGTTCATATGGAATGGTCTCCAGCTCTTTGCCTGATTTGCCTTCAAATACCGTAACATACTCAGGACCATCCACGATAAAACCTTCAAACTTGCGCAGCTCATTGCGGTTGCTGCGTTCTACCGCATATACATCAATGAAGTAGTCAGCCAGGCTCTCGGCATCCTGCTGAGATAATGGGTAATTATATTTTTTCTCCATTCCAAAAGCCTCTTCCAATGTCGCAGGCCAGTTCCCTTTCACAACCTCATCATGTTTATGCCAGCTTCTGAACATATCCACCACGTGGTCGTAGTAACCGTCAGCACTTAAACGATAATCATCCTCGTTCTTCACACCTGCCTTGCGATCTTCCTTCGGTAACGTGATGTACTTCTCGGATGTCACTTTGCCTTTTTTGTTATATTTGATAATCTTCGTGCCCGGAGCGGTCTTAAACATCATCTCGGCTTTGCCATCCCCGTCAAAATCATAAACGAGCATCTGTGTATAGTGAGCACCTGCCCGGATGTTGACCCCAAGATCGATTCGGTACAGCAATTGTCCGTCCAGGGTGTACGCATCAATGTAGGTTTTACCGGTGTATCCTTTTTGCGATACGTCCTTGGCATTGGAAGGGTCCCATTTGACGAAAAACTCATATTGGCCATCCCCATCCACATCACCCACGCTCATGTCATTGGCGGAATACGTGTAAGCTTCTCCCGCAGGCGTCACACCATCGGCGGGTTTTTTCAGTGGAATGTCCACATAGCCGTTCGCCCAAGGTTTGACGGATGCACTGCGTTTGCTCTCCTTGCCCTTCTTGTTGACTGCTGCCACTTCATAACGGGAAGACGATTTGCCTGCGGCATCTACATAGTTGGTGCTGTCGGTGACGGTAGCGACCTTTTTGCCATCACGGTAGACGTTGAAGTCCGTACCTGTCAGCCCTTTGTCGCTATACCCTGTAGCCTCATCACCAAGCAATCTCCAACTGAGAAACACCCCTTCGGATGTCGACGCAGCCACCAGTCCCCGATCCAGATACTCCAGTTGAATACTTTTCATGTGACTGCCTCCTTTGCTAGATTGCAGGCTGGCTTCCGGCGCACCCTTCCCATTCGAAGCTTCTGCTCCAGTGATTCCTGCTGTTCCTCCAATGAGCAAAGCTACGCTGAGTGCCGAAGAGAGCACCTTGGCTGCAAGTGGCATACGAGCCTTTCTGCGGCCTGATTGCAGACCTGAAGCCGATCCTTTATGTACCGGCGCTGTTGTTTCTGAGTTCATCCACCTTCACGCTCCTTGAGACAGAATAGGTTACGTTTATACATATCGAATGATTAGACGTTCGGTAATCCATATGTTCACATTTTCCTGAATGCGCTTACAAAAGTATAAAAGAATAATTCTCCTAAACAGACTTTCTCGGCTCCGTCCCCCTTTCCTGCCCTCTTTACTCTGAGCAGCCCCATCCTGCCCGTCGGGTATTATTATAGCTACCCTGCCTGGAATGACATAGGCAAATATCCGTCCAAAACGATTAATATTCAGTGTTTGTGAGGTTATCCCGCCAAAGAATTAATTAGCACATACTAACTAACTTGGGGTACACTTTTCCAATTCACATACATCGGGCTGTCGCATTCTTTAAAGGATTTCACCATCCTTCTTTTTCTTTTACTTTCTTCTAAGTAGACTCGCGTATAATCAACGAAGTCTTATAGGTTTTCACTATAGGAGCAGATTGCATCCCCTTCAAACGCCGGGTAAGGCATTCCGTAACGTCCCTGACCATTTCGGGAATACAATTGGTTAATGTGGTCAGCTCCGGGTTAGTCATCAATCCGACAGGATGGTTATCAAACCCAATAACGGACATTTCCTGAGGCACGGATATTCCCCTTTGCTTTGCTGCTCTCAATAAACCAGTAGCTACAAAGTCACTACCCGTTATCATTCCATCCGGCAATGGAGCAGAAATAAATAATTGTTCACCCAAGGCATAACCATCCTCCATAGTTACCAGACCTGCATAACATTGTGATTTCGCACACGGAAGGCCGAACTGTTGGTGAGCCCGTTGAAACCCGTTCCATCTCTTCTCTTGCAATGGTGTCAGGTAATCCATACAGAAAAACAGATGACGGCGTCCCTTCAACAGCAAATATGAGGTCGCTTGAAAAACCGCATCTTCTTCATCCATTCGAAAGACATCGAGAAACTCCCCGTCCATCGCTTCGTTGCATATGATCCCGATGCCTGAACCTAACCATTCTTTAATTTCTCTCTCCGAGAAATGGGAATGCGCAATAATTACAGCATCCATCTCCCGATGTAACAATCGGGCATACACATCACGTTCATACTCGCGGGATAATTCGGTCTGATAGATGACAAGTCGATACCCCACGGAGCCTAAGGAACGACCTAATGCACTAACAAGCTGGCTGAAATAGGGATGCTCCACATCGGGGACAAGCACGCCGATATGATTGCTTGCCTGCAGGCGGAACTGAACCCCATGCGTATTGCGAACATATCCCAGCTCCTTGATAGCTTCTTTTACTTTTTGCCTGCTTTCAATGGATACATGAGGATGGTCGTTTAACACACGGGATACCGTAGATTTAGAAAGACCACTTACACGTGAAATATCAATTATGGTAGGCAACATAAACACCTCATATGAAAAGTATTGACCTGGGAACGTTCCCAGCAACTATGATATCGAAAACAACCTCTAGGGAGGAATAACACAAATGGAAGTCACCTATACCCCGGCTGTAACTGAATATCTGATATTTTTTGATTTTGACGAAACGTATTACCCACATGAATGTTCGCCTGAACACCTCAGAAGAGTATACGAGTTGGAAAGATATATCCAGCACCTTGCCAAAAATCATCATGTAAAGGTAGCCTGGGTCACCGGAAGCAGCATTCAGCAAATACAGGCAAAAATGAAAACGGCCGGTATGACGCAGTTCCCCCATTTTATAGCAAGCAATCTGGGAACAGATCTATGGGAAGTCCGGCATGACGGACAATTGCTTACCCTTCCTTCATGGCAAAAGATCATTCGAGAATCCGGATTCTCCCGTAGAGATGTAGAAGATTTAATTGGTGAATTGAAATCAACATACAACATTGCTCTCCACGAACAGACTCAATTTGGTCATTCCGGTTACAAAATGAACTACTATTATTATGCAGAATCTTTAGTCAAAACCCAATATGATATTCATATTATCAGGCATCTGGCTACCAATCACGGAATTGGAATCAATATCAATGAGTGTAATCCCAAGGCGGGTGATCCAGAGCACGCCTATGATGTTGATTTTATCCCCGCAGGAACCGGAAAGAAAGCGGCTGTGCAATTCCTGATCGATTACAATCAGGTGCTCCTGTCCAATACATTGGCCTTCGGTGACAGTGGAAATGACATCGAGATGCTTCAGATGGTTACCCATGGATATCTTCTCCAGAATGCAACGACCGAGGCAAAATCATTCCACCACAACGTTGCCCCCTATCCATACGCCGAGGGAATTTTGCATATATGTAGAAATTTCTTTGGCGAGTAATTCATGTTTTGGCGAAAGTACTATCAACTGTACAATGTAAATACCGCCACTTTCCTCAACGGAGAAGGGCGGTATTTTACATATGATTGACGGGTTAACATGCTTGTAGCTTATCTTAAACTCCGAATTACCGAATTACAGATCACCGATGATTCCTCTTAAGGCTCAATACCCCATACCAGGTTTTCACCTTGGTAGAGTGTTACCTTATTCCAATCCTGGTAGGATGTTTTCGTTGGATCGAAGGAGTAGTCATTCGTCTCGTCAAAGTTGGACCAGTCTGTTTTGTACATGCGAAGCTGGATGTCTCCAGTCTGTCCACCAGCCTGAATGCTGCCAGCAGCAGATGTGAAGCTCAGCTCCACATAGGAATCTGTGAAGGTACGCTGGATATTGGCTCCACCCACTTGAGCGTAATCGATGGCAGAATCCATCGCAGCTGAGCCTTCTTTGGAGAAGTAGTACCGGATCTTCAGATCACTCAGATTCACAGCAGTACTGCCCAGGTTTTTGATGTTGAAATACGGTTTGATCTGGCTATCTTGAGCATTGGTATCTCCAGCACGATATTGCACGACAAGATCACTCGTTGGTACAACGACACTTTGAGGTGTCGCGGAAGCTACAGCGGAATCGGCACTTTGCCCTGCTGCATTCACTGCACTTACCACATAATGATACGTCGTGCCGTTCGTGAGGGCAGTGTTCGTGTAGGACGTACCACTCACATTCGTGGCGATCGTTGTGAACGGACCTGTTGCACTCAGCGCGCGTTTCACATCATAACTTGTTGCACCTGTAGAAGCGGTCCACGTCAGGCTCACCTGTGCATTGCCTGCGGTTGCTGTGAGAGCAGTCGGTGCTGCTGGCGCCGTCACACCTGCAACGGGTGTAGCTGTTGCTGTTGCAGAGTTAACACTTTCACCTACTGCATTTGTTGCTGTTACCACATAATAATAGGTTGTACCATTGATCAGGCCGGTATTGCTGTAAGACGTTCCACTTACATTGGCTGCAATTGTTGTGAATGGACCAGATGCACTCAATGCCCGCTTCACACTGTAACTTGTAGCCCCTGTAGAAGCAGTCCACGTCAAGGAGACTTGAGCGTTACCGGCAGAAGCTGTCAATGCTGCTGGTGCTGCCGGAGCTGTTGTTCCCCCCGGAGGATTGCCTCCACCGTTACTTGCAGGAAGTACAGGGAATGCGTTTTCCACCAGTGCCACGAATTGATCATGGAACCAGTGACCCGATACCGGAGCATTAGGCAATGCACCTGTTAATACACCATCCCGCGTTGTGAAGGTTGGATCACACATCCGGTCGAAACCTTTGCCTTCGTTATTCGGAATTTCGGAGCTGGAGCCATCGGATTCACCCGGAGGTTTCACCCATACATAAGCATCCAGATGCGCTGGTCCTGGTGCAGCCTTAGGTGCTTCACCAATACCTGCGCCACTGGCATTACACCAGTTCCCCCGATGCTCCCGGCGATCTACACGTCCGGAGTTCACATAATCGTTGATGTTGCTGCCCGTAGCAGATGCTGGACGGTCTACCCCGCCCCACCCATTTCGGCTAGTATCAATCAGGAAACCTGTGCTGCTTGGCCAGCCAGCTTGTACGAAATCAGCATACAGCGCAGCGGTGAAATCGGTTTCGTCAAAATAAGGATTCCACTCATAAAACTTGGCAGATTTAATCGGTTGTCCACCGATATTGAGATCAGGGTTAGACAGGTTCGGCTCCCCCAGCGGTGTGGTGTTCGCTGTATTTGTAATGAAACCATCTGCACTGCTCAGACCCGCGGCTGTCCCTTGCACAACACTTGTATACAGCGCAACTGCTGCAGAACGGTTGTTATCCCATCCAAGCCAGCCGGAGTGGCCGATATCCAGATAGTTGTACACATTCGGAATGGCGTGCAGCTTGTCCAATGCATACTTCACACCCGCCTCATAGATACCTGTTGAGCTGGCTTGACCACAAGCTGGTGTACTCAGGTTGGTCACAAGGTTAGGCAGACTGTCCGGTTCAATGACAGCAATAATACGAATATCCTGATACTTCGGATCTGCGAAGATATCTGCGAGCACATCAATATAATCCGTTTTATAGGTCTGCAGTGCTGCCTGTGTTAGTGGAAGTTCACCATTCGATGCGAGTGCATGACAATCCCGTCCAGGCAAGTTATAGATAACAAATGAAGCCGTTATAGGCGTACCCGGTTTCTTTTGAGCGAGAACGGCATCCAGATGTTGCTCTACACTTTTGCGACCAGCGTTGTCCGTCCCGCCATAGATTGCAGCAATCCGATCAACCCATACTGCGGTTGGATACGATTTGACCGTCTCCATCTTGGCCTTCAACGACACATCGTTGGTCAGTGCAATGGACGTATCCACGAGAGCTGAATAGTCCTCGTTCAGATACGCGGTTGCCCCTACAAATGGATTATCCACATGTGCTTCAGCGGCCTGAGTCAAGCCTGGAGACAGTCCAGGGAAAATCCCCGCCGCGAGCAGCGTTGCTGCAAGCATTTGTTTTACACCTTTGCGCAGGATCTTCTTACCTCTCGATTTGGTTTTCAATTTAGTCTTCATAGTTCCACCTTTCCTTTAGTTAGATTGGGTTGTACTCATGTCTGATCCTCTGTGTCATTATGATGCTTAGCACGAAGAGAACGTTCGGATGAGTTGGTTGTATCACCTCCAAAAGAAATGGTTGTATCACTGGAATCTTGAGCAAACAAATGGTGTGTGAGGGCGAATCATGTGAATGAGTATAATATGGTGGGTGTGGTTGAACGTGTGTTAGACATGAAGAAGTGTGAAAAATGACTTATGGGATGTCTGAATCCTAAATTGGGTAAGCGCTTTCTTCAAACAGTTAAAAAAAAGGTCTTCGCCTATCCATCTACAAACATGATGTTCGGTGTCACCTCCTTATGTTCTGATTATACGACATGTAAATATTACTGTAAATTGAATTATATAAATTTAATTATATTTTTTTCCATAATTCAGGCAGGAATCTGGACATCCCTTGCTCCAAAAGACACACGAGGTCCATCCTGGCAATCTGCCACAATGAACCTCGTGTTTTCCAATGCCGAATTAACCCGCTCGTCTAGATCGTCACTACATATGATGCCTTGTTCTTAAATTCCTACGTCTAGGGCAAAACGACAATGTCTCCCGGTTTCAACCCGCTAACTACTTCTGTCTTGTCCCCCGATTCCATTCCAGCCTGGATCGTCAGCGGCTCTGTCTGTCCATTGCCTTTGTCTAACAGTACGTAAGGCTCGGTCTGATCCCGCATAATCGCGAGACTGGACACTACCGTCACTGTATCCTTCCGCATTGTCTCGATATCGCCTTCCAGACTCACGCCTCCATACATTCTGGCGTCCGGCTTCAGATCAATGACCACGTCAAACTGTGAAGCTTGCTTGAGGTCCGTATCGGTACTCTTGCGGGCGAATTTGGACACCTTACTTACCTTTCCGGTGAATTGCAGGTCTTTCTGCGCTGTCATTCGCACCTTAACTGGCATGCCCACCTTGAGCCTGAACATTTCTTCCTCACCAACAATCGTCATAAATTTCAGTTTGCTGATGTTTGTAATGGATCCGATCAGCTGTCCTTCCGTCACCGCACGTGTCTTGCTATCCTCTTCATTCATCTGAAATATACCGGAAGCGGAAGCATACACAACAGACTTACTTATAACTGCCTGCTTTTTCTGTATCTCCTTCTCCTTGAGGACCAGCGCTTTCTGATTCAACTCATTCGTCAGGCGTTTACCTTCCCGATCTGCAAATGCCTTCTTGCGCTCCTCTTCCGTCACGCCAAGGGTCTCACTCATATTCGCCTGATCCAGGCTAACCTGATTCATCTTGTTTTCCAGCTGGGCTTTCTCCAGATCACTCTGCAACTGTTCAACTTCTGTTTGCAACGTAGAAGTATCGAGGGTAAACAGGATATCGCCTTTGCTCACCTGCTCACCACTTTTCACGTGCCACTGCTTGATGTTGGAAGCATACGGAGCGAAGATATCCGTCTGATCGGTGTATACGGATTTCCCCTTCACCTGTATCGTTTGCGTCATCGTTTCCTGTGTCACATCAAAGGTAATCGGGGGCGGAATCTCTATAGGCGCCTCCGGTTGTGGCTTGTACTTTTCATACAACCAGTACCCCACACCTGCCAAAAGTACAACGGTGAGGATAATTTTAATCCATTTCTTCATGTGCCCAATTTCCCTTTCGCTGATAAAATTACATTGATTTGATCACAGTTAATGCATTGGTCCGAGATGCGCTGATTGCCGGATATATACCCGATACAATGCCAACCAGAACAGCAAAAACGATACCAAGTGGCAGAGCCGACTGCTGAATAACGACGGTCATCGGACCATTCATCTGATCTGCCATCTGACTCGCCAGCAGACTATTCACCCCGCCGAGGGCAGCAAAGGCGATCCCCACACCAGCCACACCGCCCATTAACCCAAGCATCGCTGCTTCCGTAATAAACATCTGACGGATCTGCCACAGATTTGCGCCCAGCACCTTCATCACACCAATCTGTTTACGACGCTGATGCGTAGACATAATCATCGCTACAATAATGGATAATGAGGCCAGCAGCATGATAAAACCACCGATCCCCAATGCTGCTTTTTGGTACATCGCCAATTGACCTGACATCGCTTCCTCTTGGAACAGATTACTCTGTGTGTTTAACGTCAGCTTTTTAATCTGTTCTTCCACCTGGGATACATAACGTTTGTCTTCAACCTTGACCAGAGCCGAGTTAAGATGTTTGGCCGCACTGCTGTCGGCCTGCTGTAATCCAAGCTCATCCTGCAATGCACGAGCTGTATCGAGCGGCAGATATACTTTTTTATCGTTTTGAGCACTCATATCATCCATGTTGGAAGGCTTCATCAGTTCTCCAGACACGCGTATAGAGCCGCTCATTTTGGTTTTGCTCGCATTCGCATAATCTTCATATCGAAACTGAATACGCTGCTGCACCAACTGATCCTGCTTCGCAGACATTTCCGTAAACTGCTCCAAAAGCTCATTGTTATATGGATCAGCATTCAACTGCTCGAATAACTTCTGAGTTACTTTGGGGTCCACGAGTCCAAATGCAGCCCCATAACTGGTTACCGCCATACGACCATCCTCTGCCCCACGTCCCTCAGCATACTTGTATCCAAACCCGCCCAGGGTCTCCAGCTGGGTACCAATGACCTCAACATACGTGCTGCGACCATCCGGAAGCACCATTTCCAGCGAATCCAGCTTTAACATGGGAGCCACGGCAACAACATGGGGTAGTCTTTGGATAATCTGAATCTTTTCCAACGTCAATGCTCCCCGTTCAAACTTCGATGTCTGACCATTCCCCTTGCCGTTCCCCGTACGAATGCCTTCATTGGGCGTAATCGTAATTTCATCCATCTTGTAATTGTCGTTCAATGTTTTCTCGCTATAGGTCTGCACGGACTGCCCTACACTAAGTGCAATGATCATGGCGGCAGAGCCGATGGACAGCCCCATCATGCACAGCAGTGTGACCATTTTTCTACGAATGATCTGTCCCCAGGCCATACGTGCTACATCCCGTATTCTCACATTTCCTCTCCTTTTGCCTCAAACTTCCCTTACTGCTTCTTCGACCAGTATTCCATGTTGCAGGGTAAGCACAACTTGCATCTGCTCTGCGACCTCTGCTTCATGTGTCACAATGACAAAGGTTGTATTCATATCCCGGTTAAGCTGCTGCAAAATCGCAATGATCTCTTCCTCCGTCTCAGTATCCAGATTCCCGGTAGGCTCATCTGCAAAGATCACCGAGGGTTCGGTAATGAGCGAACGTGCAATACTGACACGTTGTTGTTGACCGCCCGACAACTGGGACGGGAACAAGCTTGCTTTTTCACCCAGTCCAACCTGTTCCAACAGCTTCAATGCTTTTGCTTTGCGTTTCGAAGGGCTTATCCCCATAAATACCAAGGGTAATTCTACATTTTCCCGGATTGTAAGATTGGACAGCAGTTCATAGGATTGAAAAATAAACCCGATGTGACTGCGCCTGAACTCCGCCAGGCGATTCTCACTGAAACGTACAATATCTTGTCCCGCAATTAGAATCTTGCCCTGATCCGGTTTCATCAGCCCCGCCATCAGATTAAGCAGTGTAGACTTGCCTGAACCCGAACTGCCCAGCAGGGCCACCATCTTGCCTTCTCCAATCTTCAGGTTGATATCCTGAAGCACCGGCACGGTTCCCTGGCCATTGCGGAACGAGTGGGATAATTGTTCAACTTGAAGCATTGCTACATGTCTTCCTTTCTACTTGCTAAATATGTACAGAGGTTGTATGTAAAGATTCGCGTAGCTCATTCCCTTTTATTATAGGATGGAGATGTATCGGGGCTGGCCGGAGTTGTATCCAACTTGTAACATGTCATAACAAAAAGACCTTGTCCGCAGAGCAGCTATCGCTCCATCAGACCAAGGTCTTATATTCGTATACCTTCCGCAGCTTACCAGGCTCTGAAACTAAAGCGGTACATTTCACTTTTATCCACTGAGCTGCTTACAGCAAATAATTCATCGTCATTCCATTTCAGACTGATGAAGTTATCAATATTGCGATAGATCACCGTATCGGACGAAATCTTGCTGTCATTCAGGTAGGCAACATGTAACTCATTCTTCTGATTCTGACTGTCCATCGGGAAAAAGTAAGCTATTCGGGATTCATCTGCATCCAGATCGAAGCTCCAGATCGAACCTTGTAATAACAGATCATACTGCTCCTCTGCTGCGTGATACCGATACAGCCCCTGTACCTTATTCATCGTTCCCTGGATGAGCATGTCACCATTTTTCAGCAACTTGTACTGTTGGATGTCTTCCATTGCAGCATACGCCTTCACTTCATGCTCATCCTCAAGCGATACACGATAGATAGCATACTTGTCTTTCAGCATCACCAGTATATAAAACTGTTGGTGATCCTCGCTGACCTGCAACACATCCATAACGATAAACGTATCACTCGAACCTTTCCCTTGTCCTGGTCCTGTGAACATGCTCATCAGCTCTTCATACGTGTAGATGACATGACTCGTCCCCTGGCTCAGATCAACTTGTTTAAATAACAGATCATCCTGACCGATGTAGGAGTCGTTCCCCACAAACACTCGATAATACGAGTTATCGTACGGAAGCTTGCGACGTTCCCCGCTCTGTATCATATACTCATACGTTGTCTTCTGCGTCTGACCTGCCCGATACTGGGAGTAAATGATTTTCTTGTGATCCGGGCTGATCGTTACACCGTAATCCGTATTAGCCGCAATGTTCTTCACTTCCTTATCATCCAGATGCAGAAGAGACAGCTTGAGCCCTGAATAGGAAAATTCCGGCTGATTAAATATAATCGTATTCCGGTCTAACACTTCAAAATCAAAGATCGCAAAGTCATTTGGAATTTTGGTAGCCGACTCGATCTGAATCGTACTGCTCGGTGGTGGTGCCAGACGGCTGTTGAACTGCTCACTTGGCAAAATCACCGTTCTTGGTTTGAGATTTCCGAGACTGAACAGGCTCCCAATCCCAAAAATCCCGCTGACAAATGCAATCAACAACCCTGACAGCATCAATCTGTCACGGTTTTTACGCCAAAATCCAGGATGTCTCATGCGTTCATTTCCCCCGGAAGACTGATATTCACTTGTGTCCCTTCCCGCATGATGCTCTTCATCTCCACTGTTCCTCCATGACGCTCAACGATGTTTTTCACAATAGACAAACCCAGCCCGGCACTGCCTTTCTCGGCCCTGTTGATTCCTTTATCCTGGTAAAAGGGTTCAAATACATGTTGGAGCGCTTCAGCACCGATTCCTTCCCCCTGATCACGGATCACAATAGCAATGGATTCACCTAACCGGAAGGATTGTACTTCGATAATGGAGTTCACATCACTGTACTTGACCGAATTATCCAGGATGTTGAGGAAGACCTCCTTCAACTTATCCCGATCTCCCTGTAAATACTGATGTTCCTCCAGCTCATAGTGAATGCCTATATTGTACTTGCTCGCCTTAATCGACATGTCCTCACAAGCTTCACGAATAATATCTGATATATCGATACGTTCGAACCGGTATGCCTGAATGACCGCAGAGGAGACCGAGACCTCCAGAATATCCGCAACCATCGTGTTGAGACGCTGGCTTTCCTTGATAATATAATTCATGCCTTTGTCAAAAAAGTCCTGGTCGGTAAACCCGTTATCCCGTAAAATCTGGGCGTACCCCAGAATCGTTGTTAAGGGTGTCTTCAATTCATGTGTCACATTGTCAAAAAAGACTTTGCTTCTCGCCTGTACTTGCTTCACTTCGTCCCGCTCTCGCTCAATCACATCAATCTGCTCCCGCACCCGATCAATCATGACGGTGAAGCTTGAAGCCAGTTCACCGATCTCATCCTTGGTTGTAATCTGAATGTCCGCATTCAGACTTCCTTGGGCCACTTCCGCAGAACGTTTCGTGAGTACACGGATGGGTTGTGTAATTTTCCGGGAAATAAAGATGGATGCGATAAATACAAATACGAAAATAACTGCTGCAAAAAACTTGATTGTATTTTGAAAACGAAGGTTGCGTTTGAACAATTCCGTGTAATCCTTCTTCATCTGTACGATTCCAATCAATTGTTGATCCATCTGGAGAGGGAAGGACAGACTGGCTGTGACCCGACCCTCATCCACAACTGTGGTGTAAGCAATCCGGGAATGTACGGCTTCCTCCACATCAGGATGGTCAGACCGCTTAGCAACGTTAACCTCGCTGCCAACAGATTCGTATGGCGAAGCATCGGGGCGATATACTATAATCTCCCCACCAACGGCTGATCCAATCTGCTCCGCGAGCTCGCGACTCCCTGCTTCGAGCGAGTCTCTGCTCATGCGTTTGTTATGTATCAGAAAGTACTGATTCAGCGCGATGTCCAAATTTCTTTTGGATTGCACCATATCCTCATGCACTTCCCTGTACATATTCTCCTGGGCTACCTTATTGGACAGAATCAGCAGGACGGAGAATCCGATAAAGACAATGACCGAGAACAGCACCACCATTTTGAACTGGATCGTCCACTTCATGTCTGTACCTGAATATTCAGCTTGTACCCCACACCGAATACCGTTTCAATCATCGAAATGCCTTGCACACCACTATCCAGTTTCTTGCGAATCCGTTGCACGTGAATATCCACCGTTCGAGTGTCCCCTGCAAAATCAAATCCCCATACCTTGTCAAGTAGTTCAGAACGTGTATGCACCTTACGATGATGGGTCACGAGAAATAACAACAGATCATATTCTTTATTCGTGAGTCCTGCCCGTTCCCCGTCTTTCCACACTTCCCGTTCATCCTTGCGGATCTCAATATGCTTGCCTAGCCTTACCACCTCATAGGACTGATTCTCCAGTGTCTCGCTGATCAGATCAATCCGGCGAAAAATCGCCCGAATGCGCGCAACCACCTCACGGATATCAAAAGGCTTCGTGATATAATCATCCGCCCCAAGCTCCATGCCAAGTACCTTGTCCAGCATGTCCGACTTCGCAGTGATCATGATGACAGGTATCTTGGAGTTCACAGATAGTTGCCTGCACACATCAAAACCGCTCATATCTGGCAGCATCAGATCCAGCAGGATCAGATCCGGCTTCGAATCCCGAAGCAGATCCAGACCCTCTTTTCCCGTAGCTGCTTCCTTGATCTCAAATCCTTCCTTACGTAACGAATAGGACAAAATATCGCGAATGGACTCCTCGTCCTCAATAATTAAAATCTCTTTTTTTCTCATGATACTTTCGTAATCTCCCTGCTCTATGAATTTCCTTCATCTGCCTATATTTTGTATCCCAAGCCGTATGCTTGAATAGAGGGAAGCACGAAATGTTACAACTCCGATACAACTCTGAACCTTTTGGAAACAACCTCCCGATATACTTGGATCATAAAGAGACTCATACCAGACCGGACCCAAGCCTGATCTGTATCCAAGGGGGATTCACATCATATGAACAGCACACGAATTAATGAAGCTTATATCAACTATAAATCAGAAATCACAAGGTATCTATCCCATATCGTCAAACAACCGCAAGACGCAGAAGATCTGGCACAGGATTGTTTCATTCGACTAATGAACGTTACCGTGGATATCCCTGAAGATCGTATTCTCTATTATCTCAAACGCATTGCCCGTAACCTGGCGATGGACAGCTTCCGCAGGCGGACCCGTACACTCAGACGAGACAGCCGTCTGGAGGTACCTACCCATCACGTCGATACGTCCCACCTTGAAATTAGCGAAGGTGTTCATGATCTTGTTTCCCATATCAACAACACCGAACATCGTAAAATATTAGAACTTCGCCTCATCCATGGATACTCCATTAAGGAAACGGCGGAGCTGGTGAATCGCAGTGAAGGCATGATTAAATCCTCTGTCTTCCATGCCGTCAATCGAATTCGAGCCAAAGTCATCTCATAAGAGATGGCTTTTTTTATGCCGAAATCAATATACGAGGGTAGATTGGATAAATAAAGACAGGATCGAATTACCTATGGATATGTCAAAAGACCCAATTTTACAAATATCGAGTTAATTTTTACAAATTGTTATGACTATGTGAGATTTTCATGTGGTAGAATATGGACGAACTCATGAATCAACTAATATTTGGGAGGGATTTGGTTGGGTAAATTAACAGGTATGCGAGGAGTATTTTTAAAATCACTCCTGGCATTGTCCATGGCTTTGCCGCTTCAGATCGGATTATGGAACGGAGATGCATCGGTTCATGCGGAAGGACCGACAGACCCGGCACCGTTCATCCAGGCAAAGGTTGTGAACCAAAATGCAGGTAAAAAAGTATTGTTCGACAACTCTCACGGCCAAACGGCTGGAGCTGCAGACTGGGTCATTGATGGAGGTTTCTCCGACTTCGGGAATGCACTCGCGAATGATGGTTATTATGTCAAAGAACTTCGCAAGACAACTCCATTTACCTATGATGATCTGAAAGAGTATAACGTATTCGTTATTGCAGAGCCTCAAATTCCTTTCAAAACATCCGAACAAGCAGCACTGAAACAATATGTTGAAACGGGCGGCAGTATCTTCTTTGTTGGAGATCACTATAATGCAGACCGTAATAAAAACCGCTGGGATGGCTCTGAAGTCATCAACGGCTATCGTCGGGGAGCATTCGAAGATCCGGCCAAAGGTATGAGCACCGATGAGCGTAATTCTGAAGCGATGCAAAATGTAACCGGCTCGGACTGGTTGTCCGATAACTTCGGCGTACGTTTCCGCTATAACGCACTTGGCGATATCAACGCCAATATCGTCGTACCGGCAGATCAAGCCTTCGGCATCACAGAAGGCGTATCGGCTGTAGCCATGCACGCCGGTTCAACACTCGCAATCACTGATCCGGAAAAAGCAAAAGGTATTGTGTACCTGCCTAAAACCAATGCTAAATGGAATAATGCGGTAGACCAAGGTGTCTACAACGGTGGTGGGATTGAAGAAGGTCCTTACGTGGCAGTATCCAAGCTGGGCGCAGGTAAAGCTGCCTTCATCGGTGACTCCTCTCCAGTAGAAGATGCATCACCAAAATACTTGCGTGAAGAGACAGGCACACGCAAAACAACTTATGACGGTTTTAAAGAAGCCGATGATGCCGTGTTGCTCGTGAACACCGTGAACTGGCTTGCTACACAAGAGAACTACACAAGCCTGACTGAAGTGAACGGACTTGAACTGGACACAGCTACAGCGCTGCTGCCATTCGAAGAGCCGGCTGCTTCCACAGAACCACAAGCTGAACCTTGGTCCGCACCTGCTGCCGGATACAAGTGGTACGATCGTTCCACATTCAAAGCTGGTTCTTACGGTGGCCCTGCATCCAGTGCGAACGCTGCATACAGCTTCGTGAAACAGGATACTCTCCCAAATGCAGAAGACTTCCAGGTTCGTGTAGTTGTGGAGAACATGCCACCCAACACAACCGTATCCGGTTATAGTGCGGGTATCTATCTGACTGGCGGAACACAGGTCGCCATGATCCAGAATGAAAGTGGTACTTGGCCGACTTCGTACGGCTATAGCTCCACATTCAGTGTAACCTCAGACAGCAAAGGTCGTGCGATCAAAGACCTGAACGTACGCATCAAACCAGGTACAACTGGCGCTGCCAGCTTGCGTCTGCGTCTGAATGGTAGCAACCTGATCACCAATGCCGTGACTGTTGGCAATGTGCCAGCAGAACAGCTTCCGGAAGAAGAAGGACCGATTCCAGCAGCGATCACCGTTGCTGAAGCACGTACCAAAGCTGTTGGTACGACCGTAACTATCGAAGGTGTTGTAACGACAGAGCCGGGTGCATTTGGTGGACAAGCCTTTTATCTTCAAGATGAAACTGCTGGAATCTACGTATTCCAGCATACTAGCGGCTTCCATGCAGGTGACAAGGTGAAAGTAACGGCAGCAACAACCATCTATAACAGCGAGTTCGAGCTTACCGATATCGTTGCGATTGAGAAAACAGGTACGGCTTCCGTACCTGCTCCAATCGAGGTTACTGCAATTACAGATGCGAACCAAGGTCAACTGGTTCAATTGAAAAATGTAACGATCGAGAATATCATCAGTGCTACACCAGTTGGATCTTTTGAATTCGACGCGGTAGCAGCAGATGGAACGAGCACACACATCCGTGTAGACACCCGTACAGGTGTGACGGAGACTTCCTTCCCTTATGCTGCGGGTGACAAAATCGATATCACAGGCGTTTCCGCTATTTTCAAAGATGTATATCAATTGAAACCTAGAAGTTTGAATGATTTTGTACCTGCTGAAGAGCAAGGTGGCGGCGAAGTGCCTTCCACTCCAGCTGCAGGAGCACCGGGTAAACCGGTGCTTTCTTCTGATAATGGATATACCACTGGCCTGTTCGAAGGTTCGTACAACGTAAGCATGAACCTCTGGTGGGGCGAAAATGGTTCTGAGTACAAACTGTATGAGAATGACGTTCTGATTGATACACAGAAGTTGACTGCGGCTTCACCATCGGCTCAGTCCTCCAAAACCACCATCACAGGTAAGGCTAACGGCACGTATACATACGTAGCTGAGCTGACCAATGACAAAGGCACAACACGCAGTGACGTGCTGACGATACAAGTAACCAATGCTGCTCCAGGCAAAGCTACGTTGTCCCAAAACAACTGGGATGGTGATGGCAACTACAACGTATCCATGAACCTCTGGTGGGGTACAAACGCAACTGAATACCGTCTCTATGAAAATGATGTTCTGATTGATACACAAGCGTTGAAAGCTGCTACACCTGCTTCTCAAAGTGCTACAACGGAATTGTCCGGTCGTGCTAACGGAACGTACATGTACCGTGCTGAGCTGATCAACGCCGCAGGCGTAACCAGCACCGAGACAATTACAGTTCAAGTAACCAAAGCATTGCCTTTGGCTAGCTAAGAGGAATGTAAAGAAGCCTAACGTTTAACCAAGCAACTAAAAAACCGAAACCAACATTGCCTGATCCACAGGGCAACCTGGTTTCGGTTTTTTTCATTCATTTCAAACGTTCCGGCTCATATCCATTTCTAACAAATAGAATGCTGTTCCATACAGCAGAATAAGCGGCGACGGCGATGACACTAATGACAAAAATCAAGTTCATCTGTGTAAACGTATTACCGCTTCCCGTGAAAATGATCAGAATCACACTGAGTCCAATATTTTCTCTGTTATGTTTTTTAAACTTCTGAAAAACCATTCTGTATAGTAGTAGGAGCACCATAAACCCAATCCATATATATTTAAATAATTCCATAGGTCACCTTCCTTTTAAAAAAACTCATTTCTTATATTGGTATCGATGAGGGGTATATATTAATATCCTTAATTCCCTTTATATAGAAACCTATTAATATTACATTGAATTGGAAAATAATTCAATCATTTTTATACATATTCTTGAAACCCTCTTATTCCTCAACGGTTAGCTGAGCAACAAGAACGTACCGTTGTTTATTTGCAGACACAAAAAAGACTATCCCTGCCAATATTCTGGCACCCGGATAGCCCTCTCTTTTTCCTCTATTATCAAATCTTAATTTATCATCTAATATTCTCGTAGCTCCACATTAACTCTACACCAACTTCTTACGAATATACCCCGAGATCAGGTCGATAATCGTGATCATCACGATAATACCCAGCAGGATTATACCTACTCGCGGCCAGTTCCGTGTGCTAAGTGCAAAGATCAGTGGTGTACCAATTCCCCCTGCTCCAATTACACCAAGTATGGTCGCGGAACGTACATTAATCTCGAAACGATACAATGTATAGTTCAGGAATCCAGGCATAACCTGCGGCAGGATGGCAAACCACAACTGCTGCATACGATTGGCTCCAGAGGCAAGCAGCGCCTCAGATGGGCCATAGTCGATATTTTCAACTTCATCCGCGTACAATTTTCCTAACATACCAATCGAGTGTAAGCCAAGGGCGAGTACCCCTGCGAACGATCCCGGGCCAACTGCCTTGATGAACATCAAAGCCATGATAATCTCAGGGAACGTACGGATGAAGCTGAGTACCATTTTACCTGCACCTGAGATGGAGCGATGTCCACTCATGTTGCGGGCAGACCAGAATGCAAACGGGATACAGAGTACTGCCGAGATTACAGTACCTAGTACGGAGATTGCCAACGTGTCCAGGAGACCTCGCAGCAAGTCTTCTCCCTCAGGCAGATATACAAAATCCCAGTCCGGTGAGAAAATTCCGGCTACAATAGCCTTCATAATCTGAGCAGCGGTTTCCTTGAAACCAGTAAACGGTACACCAGCAAGGGCCCAGGCATACACAAGGATCAGCAGTAATACAATAACCCAGCGTAGCGGGTTTTTCCGTGGTTTTGGCCGGATGCGGCTTGTTTCATTTTTCATCATAGCAATTTCTCCCGCAGCTTAGTACTTACATAATCAATGACCAGAACAATGACAAGGGTAAACAGAATGATTACGCTGGTCTTGTCATACTCCAGGAATCCAAGTGTAGCCTCATAGTAGAGTCCAATCCCTCCGGCTCCGACCAATCCCAGAATGGCAGCAGCACGTATATTAATTTCGAATGCATACAGCACATAGGATGTGAACTGGGCAGCCAGTTGCGGCACCACGCCATATACAATGAGCTGAATCCGGTTCATACCAACAGCCGTCATCGCTTCCAGCGGCCCCTGATCAATGGTTTCCAGCGTCTCATACGTCAGCTTCGCAATCAGACCTACGGAGAACACAGCCAGTGCCAAGATTCCGGGGATTGGCCCCAGACCAAACACAGCAACGAACAAAGCAGCAAGCAGCAAATCCGGCACGGTCCGAATCAGGTTCAGCAGAAAGCGCGCCGGATAGTAAATCCAGCGACTCGGCATCAAGTTACCGGCACAGATGATCGAGACTGGAATGGCAATAATGGCACCGATCGTTGTTCCAATCAAGGCCATTCGGATCGTCTCCAGCATGCCTTGAACGATATTATCAAAGTAACTCCACCGGGGTGGGAACATATCCTTTAACAATTTCCACATTTCAGGGAATCCCTGAAATAACTCTGTGAAGCCGGCATCCGTTTGCTTGGCACTGGCCCACAGAAGGAGCAGAATGATCACTAAGGTGAGCAAATGTTTGGTACGCCCAGGCGGTTTCGGGCGATTTACAACCTGAGCCGGGCTGGAACCAGGTTCCTTCCCCACTCCGCCTGAATTCTGAAGTGGAACGTTGGACTGCCCCTTCATACCACAACTTCTCCCTGCTCATGCACAGCCTGCTTGTCCAACAATTCGTCAGCCAGAATCGGTCTGCCGTATATTTCTGCAAAGCGCTCATCCGTTGCCTCTTCTACCGGGCCGTCGAAGACCACCTCACCTGCTCGCAATCCGACAATACGGGTCGCATACTCTCTCGCCAGATCAATAAAGTGAAGGTTGACGATGGTCGTAATCCCAAGATCCTGATTAATACGTTTCAGGTCATCCATAACCTGCTTTGTTGTAAGTGGGTCGAGTGAAGCAACCGGTTCGTCGGCCAGAATGATTTTTGCTTCCTGTGCCAGTACCCGGGCAATAGCCACACGCTGTTGTTGTCCACCAGACAACTGATCTGCACGGGAATAGGCTTTCTCCGAGATATTCACACGATCCAGCGCAGTGAATGCCAGTTCAATATCCTCTTTTGGAAAACGCCCCATAATGGTACGCATGGTGGAATGATATCCAACCCGTCCAGCGAGTACGTTACGTAGTACACTGGACCGTTTCACCAGATTGAAACTCTGGAAAATCATGCCGATGTCACGTCTGATCATGCGCAGCCGTTTGCCTTGTGCCTTCGTGATGGAACTTCCGTTAATCAGAATCTCGCCCTCACTAATGTCGTGCAGTCGGTTAATGGAGCGTAAGAGCGTTGATTTACCTGCACCGGACAGACCCACAACAGCAATGAATTCACCCTGCTCAAATTTCAGATTAATATTATCCAGGCCCTTGGTGCCGTTAGCGTAAGTTTTGGTAACGTTATGAAGCTCAATCATGACAATATCCTTCTTTCATTCATAATGATCAACCATACATGAGTCCTTGTTATAATGGCACAAGCCAGCGCAGCGTAGATCACGCTGAACTGGCCTGTCCATTGCTACGATTAAGCTGTTCCCATCCAAGAAAGCGACTACAAAGTGAACAGATTCCGAATTACTTTTGGATCAGAATTATTCACCTTTCACTTTTTCGCCATACTGACGAACGATCTCAAACTTGCTATCATCGGACTCTACATAACCTTCATGCGTATAGATTTCTTTGATGATCTGGTGACCTTCAGTATCTTTACCGATATCGATGAAGGCTTGTTTGATCTTCGCAGTCCAATCTGCATTCATGTCTGTACGAACGGCAATGGTATCGTTAGGAATAGGCTCAGTGAACGCCAGTACACGTGTATCTTCAAATACAGTCGGATAGTCTTTTGCTACCGTGTTGCGGGCATCTTGGAAAATAGCTGCTGCATCAACGTCACCGTTCAATACAGCGATAACACCTTGGTCATGACCTTTCAACGTTACAGGTGTTACATCTTTTAATGGATCAATGCCTCTATCCAACAACAGACCTGCTGGCCATACATAACCTGCGGAAGACGTTACGTTTTGGTAAGCGACTTTTTTACCTTTAAGGTCCTCGATGGATTGAATCGGCGAATCTTTTTTCACAATGAACATGGATTTATATGAATCTGCCAGTTGCTCTGTAGGAGCTCCTGTCTCATCATTTACACCGAAACGTTGTGCTTGCAAAATAACCTGCGCAGCGCCTTTTTCTTTAGCCAGTACATAAGCTGTCGGAGGCAAGAAACCTACGTCTACTTTGTTGGAAGCCATTGCTTCAATAATTGTGTTGTAGTCGGTGGATACGCTGACTTTTACCGGAATGCCCAGTTTGTCACCAAGCAGCTTCTCCAGTGGTTTCGCTTTGGCTTCAAGCGTATCTGCATTCTGGGAAGGAACAAATTGAACCGTCAATTCAGTTGGCACATAACCTTCGACAGGTTTCTCTGTCTCTGCCGTAGACGTACCGGATGCATTCGAACTCGAATTATCCCCGTTAGCCGAACCTGTTGTACTACTGCTAGACCCACAAGCACTTAGAAACAGAACCAAAATCAACAATGGTAAAAATAAAGCAGACTTCTTCAAACGAACACCCTCCAAAGAGTTTCTATTTTTCAGTACTTATCTACTATAGTTGCCAAATATTAGCGCGATGTGAAACGAAATTTGGAGTTTTGTAAAGTTTCCTGTCAGGCTGTCAGCGCGACTTGTATCTGTTAGAATAGGCTCATTATGGTTGAAGATATAAGAAGAACATCGGAGATAACGGCGTATACTTCGGTTCTTCAGGCTATTCATTCTTCTCCGTTTTATGGTAATTCCATATATCTGAACTTATATATTAGAGGAGATTGTAAAATGACATCCACAAACCATACGGCAAGCTTCGACATTCTGTTCACCAGTGATCTGCACGGGGCCATCCGCCCCATTCATTACAACACCAATGCCTACCGCCCAGCTGGGCTTGCCCTGCTGGCTTCCCTGATTCGTAAGGAACGTGAACGTTCACCTGAATTGATGCTGGTGGATAACGGGGATCTGCTGCAAGGATCACCCTTGGCCTCCTATGCAGCTTCACAGGTTTCCAAAAACGAAGTGCATCCATTCATAACAGTACTGAATAAACTGGGTTATGATGCTGCGGTGATGGGCAATCACGAGTTTAACTATGGTCAGGCATTATTACGCGGAGCAGTTGAAGCTTCCAATTTCCCTTGGCTGTCTGCCAATATTGTAAAAGATGAGCAACCAGATGTACCTGCCTTCGGTCCTCCATATCTAATCAAAACCCTATCTTCTGGCGTCAAAATCGCCATATTGGGCGCAACTACGCATTACATACCGAACTGGGAGCACCCCAAGAATATTGAGGGTTTACAGTTCCTTGATGCCTTGGAGACCATTCGTACATGGGTTAGCTATATACGCGAGCATGAACAACCCGATGTCATGGTTGTGAGTTATCATGGCGGATTTGAGAGTGATCTGGAGACAGGAGAACCTGCTGAACGGTTAACTGGAGAAAATCAAGGCTATGCCATCTGCCGGGACATCGAAGGCATCGATGTGTTGCTTACCGGACACCAGCATCGTCAGCTTACCGCTAATATTCATGGTGTAACCGTCATTCAGCCGGGATTCAGTGGAAATGGTGCGGGGCTTGTATCCGTTCAGTTGGAACAATCATCGGGCGGTAAATGGCAGATTACAGATAAGAAGGCTCAGTTGTTACTTCTGGATGAACATCATGAGGTTGAACCTGATGCAACCGTCATGAAACTGACGGATGGGCTGGAAACTGAGGCACAAGCATGGCTTGATCAACCTATTGGCGAGGTGGCTGGGGATTTATCCATCACCAATGCTACGGCTCTGCGACTCAAGGCACATCCATTCATTGCTTTTGTACATCATGTGCAGATGGAAGCGACCGGGGCTGAGCTGTCCAATACCGCGATGCTGAGTGAAGAAGCTCGGGGATTCGGACGCCATATCACTGTTCGGGACGTGTTATCCAACTTCATCTATCCCAACACGCTTACAGTACTGGAGCTGAGCGGTCAAGATATCCGGGAAGCGCTGGAACAAACGGCCCGTTACTTTGAAGTGAATGTTTCTGGCGAGGTGGCAGTCAATCCGGCTTATATGGAACCCAAACCCCAACATTATAATTACGATATGTGGGCTGGCATGGAATACGAGCTGGATATCTCCCAACCTGTAGGCAGTCGAGTTGTGAAGTTGGAACATGAAGGCAAGCCAATGGACATGAATGGCACGTACTCTGTGGTGATGAACAGCTACCGCGCTGCTGGCGGCGGGGATTATGCAATGTATCCGGGTAAAAAGGTACTGCACGAAGGTGCCACGGACATGGCCGCACTGGTGGAGGATTACATCCGCAGACACCAGCCGTTAAGGGTGGAGCAGGCGGATAATTGGAAGGTGGTTGGCAGTTAAATGAGAAAGAGCAGATCCTGAGATCAGGATCTGCTCTTTTGTTTTCAACCTATTGCTTACTTGTTCTTATTTGAATTATCCTATCCTGTCCGGTTATCCGATATATTGAAGAATTAACTGATATAAGGCTATTGAAAATCCTAAGATACTCGCTTTCATTTTAGATGGATGATTTCTTTCGCTGCGAATCAAATAAAAGAAAACCACAATAAATCCTGCGGGGATCCATAGCTCAAAGACACCTTCTGATGTACTTTGAGAATAAATTGGAGTAATGAACGTACTGATCAAAAAGTAAAAGAAAACCGTAAAACGTCTTGTTTCTAATTGCTTGCTCCACCTTACTAAAATGAAAATAATAATGATTGCGATAATCGTAATGTGTAAAGGGGGAAGAAGAAGAGCAGCATTCCCAAATTTGAATTCCATTCCGCATTGCCCTCCTCTCTTCTAATGCATCACATGACTGACTACAGGCATACGTGTAAAAATTCATTCTCATGCTTCAAAACCGCTGGCAACTTTCCAAAAACGGACCTATTCCAATATATTCTTATTTTAACATACAATCACATTTCCATCTCCATTTTCCTTCAAGGGAATATGCAAAAAGAGCAGAATTGAGGAGCATCGTGCCCTCATCCCTGCTCTTTTTACATACCTACAAGTTCTCTAATACATGTCACATATTATCCAAAATGACTACTGAGCCTTTTTACGCAGCTGACTGTAATACAACTCGCTGTAGAAACCGCCTTGTTCCAGCAACGCATCATGCGATCCTTGCTCCAGTAGCTGCCCATCCTTCAGCACCAGAATCCGGTCGGCCTGACGGATCGTGTTCAGCCTGTGGGCAATAACAAAGCTGGTACGGCCTTGCATCAGGCGTTGCAGCCCTTCCTGAATTTTGATCTCTGTGACGGTATCAATACTGCTGGTCGCCTCGTCCAGTACGAGTATCGATGGATCTGCCAGAATTGCCCGGGCAATGGCGAGTAATTGCTTCTGCCCCTGACTAATGCCGCTCCCGTCGGCCTGGAGCACTTTGTCGTATCCATCCTTCATTCGCACAATGAAGGAGTGGGCATTCGCCAGCCGGGAGGCTGCTTCCACCTCTTCATCCGTTGCGTCCAGACGGCCAAATCGAATATTTTCCCGAATCGTGCCCTGAAACAAAAATGAATCCTGTAGTACAAACGCCATATGTGACCGCAGATTCTCACGCCGAATGGTGGTCATATCGCGTCCATCTACCGTTAATGTGCCACCTGTCGGATCATAGAAACGGGATAACAGCTGAATTAAAGTTGTCTTCCCGGCTCCGGTCGGACCCACAAGGGCAATCATCTCCCCCGGTTTGGCTTCAAAGCTGATCTCATGCAAAATGTTACGCCCTTCATCGTATCCAAAGGATACTTTGTCGAAGCGAACGGCTCCCTCTACCTTGTCCAGAGATACCGCTGCCCCTTCATCCTTTGCTTCCTCATCTTCGTCCAGCACCTCGAATACACGCTCAGCCCCAGCAATCGCGGACAATAACGTATTCCACTGGTTCGCCAGATCATTCAGCGGACGGGTGAATTGACGGGCATATTCCACAAAGATAATAATTACCCCAACCGTAACGGAACCCTGAATCGCCAGAATACCACCGATGCCCGCAACAATCGCAAAGCTCAGGTTGTTCAATCCATTCATCAGTTTCGGGATAAAACCAGAGATCGTCTGTGCCCAGAAACCGGAAATCCGAATGCGGGTATTCCGTTCCTCAAAACCGCGAATCACCCGCTCCTCTTGCGAGAATGCCTTAATGATCCGCTGGCCGGATAACGTCTCTTCGATGTAACCGTTAAGTTCACCGAGATTGCGCTGCCGTTCCTTGAAGAGCGGCCCCGTTCTGCGCGTAATCCAACGCATGCCGATGGCCATCAAAGGCACAACGATAAAGGTAAGCAGGGTCAGTAACGGGCTGAGCCACAGCATAACCCCAAACGTTCCGAGCAGTGTTAATACACTCGAGAAAATCTGGATGGCCGAGCTGTTCAACGTACCGCTGACATTCTCGATATCATTGGTCACCCGGCTCATAATCTCCCCCTGCTGGCGTTTACCGAAGAATGGAATCGGTAATTTGTGCAGATGGGAGAACAGATCATACCGCATGCGGAACACGGTTTCCTGTGCAATTTCGATCATCCATATATTTTGTAACCAGGATGTAAGAGAGAACAAGACATACACAGCAGTTAATCCAATCAGAAACCGAGTCCAGCTTGAGTCGGCTTCACCCGCGATGAAATCATCCACGGCCACCCCTACCATGTAAGGGCCAAGCAAAGCGAGTGCGGAGCTGGCAAACACCATCAACAGTACCATGGACAGCTTAACCTTGCGACGTGCCAGATAGGTCCAGATACGACCTAGCGTACCTGACCAGTTCTTCGCCCGTGCCTTGGGTTTGCGACCACCACCTGATCGTAATGTCTCCGGATCAATCGGCGGTGGCGGCTGACGGAAAGGCTCAATGAATGCTTTGAACATGCTGTGCACCCTCCCCGTATTGTGATTCATGGATTCGACGATACAGCTCTGACGATTCCATCAGGTCTTCATGTTTTCCTTGCCCAATGAGTTGTCCATCATCAAGTAGCAGAATCAGATCCGCCGAAGTGGTCGAACTGATCTTCTGGGTGATGATAAACGTGGTACACGACAATTCTTCCAGCGCATCCAGCAGTCTGCCTTCTGTAGCCACATCCAGTGCACTTGTGCTATCGTCCAGAATCAGAATTCTTGGTCTACGTACCAGCGCTCGTGCAATGGAAAGTCGCTGCTTCTGTCCACCGGAGAGATTCACTCCCCGTTGACCCAGCAATGTATCATAACCGTTTGGTAAATTCTCAATCGTTTCATGGATCTGCGCGCGCTTCGCGGCTTCCACGATCTCATCCAAGGTAGCATCTTCCTGACCCCAGGCAATATTCTCCCGGATGGAACCGGTAAACAGGACAACCTCCTGAGGCACATAACCAATCGCACCACGCAGCATGGACAGATCCAGCTCTGATGCATCGGCACCATCAATCCGTACCTTTCCTTGATCCTCTGTGTATAACCGCGGAATAAGCTGTACGAGCGAAGATTTGCCTGAGCCAGTTGCTCCCATAATGGCAATACGCTCCCCCGCTTTTGCCGTGAATGTGATGTTATCCAGTACTGTAATTTCACTATTCGGATAACTGAATCCTACACTGCGGAATTCAACCGCTCCCTGCACAGCGCGCTGTTTCTTCGCCGGGTATACAGATTGCGGAAAATGCGAAGATTTCATAGATCCAGCAGATGGTGCAGACGTTGATAACGACTTCGTCTGTTCAGTCTCCGACGTGTCCTCCGTATTAAACACTTCATTCAGTCGTTGCGCCGAAGCGCTTGCTCTGGAGAAGGTTACCAGAATCCATGATAACGCTGACATGGCACCAATTGTACGAAGCAGGTAGTTAATGACGGCGACCACTTCACCCACAGTTGCATTACCGGAGGCAATGTCGACTCGTCCAAACCAAAGCACAGCGATGATACAAACGTTCATCATTAGCAGCATGAACGGCATCGTGGTCTCCGTCAGGCGCAGCGCGGAGATAGTGCCTTTCATCAGCTTGCCGCTGAATCCGGCAAAGCGTTCAATCTCATGGCCCATCCGTACGAAGACACGGATCAGCCGAATGCCTGTCAGATTCTCCTGGATGACTCCATTGACGGCATCCAGTCTGCGCTGCACATTGCGGAACAGCAGCGCTGCCTTTTTGATCATCCACACCACAACAATGAGCAGTACAGGCACCATGACAACCAGCAGCAGACCCAACCTCGGGTTCACGATCAAAGCCATAATCATGCTACCAATCACCACCAGGGGCACACGTGTCATGAATCGCAGACTCATGAAGACGGTGTCCTGAACCTGGGTCACGTCCCCCGTTAATCGAGTAATCAAGGACGACGTCGCGAACCGGTTGAAGACGGCATAAGAGAACGTTTGCACTTTCTCATACAGCTTCTCCCGCAGATCGTATCCGAACCCCAAACTCGCATGGGATGCAAAGAACGAACTTGCAATGCCGGCAGCAAAAGCCACAACAGCACTCCCCACGAGCACGCCACCCCATAACCAGACGACAGATAAGTCTCCCTGCTGAATCCCGTTATCGATGATCTTGGAGATCAGATAAGGCTGAGCCAGCTCCACCGCAAGCTCAATTAACATCATGACCAGGGCTGCAATCGCGGCAACTCGGTACTTCTTCAAGTAGTACAACAGCTTGATCATAAGCATTCCTCCGGCTTGAAGCACCCTAAACCGATAACACGTTCCAGCTCAGAGCCTCCATTAGACATGTTGTTTTCTCCACTGCGTCCAATATGTAATCATTTCTATGTACACATATGGTTATTATAGCGTATTTTACAATGCCGCTTCTATTCTTATTACCCTACTTTTCCCATTACAATAAACTTCTCTTCATTTTGGCATTAAAAAAAGGAAGGTCTCCCTCCCCCACGCTAGTTAAGTGCTTACAGCTGATGTATTCTCTCGGTCAAATATTCCCGCCGTTCCGCCACATAGGCACGAATTCGCTCCGGTTCACCCGCAAATACATCCATGGGCCATTTCATGTATGGGTCCTTGTTGACATCTTCACGAATCTCATTGTGCAACCGATTCACCAAGGGCATAATTCGCTTCTCTGTAAAAGCCTTCATCAGATGCTGGCGCAGCAGCTTTTTATATTGCTCACGAAAATGTCGGAAGGCCAACATTTTGCCCGTAAGTTTATTATACCCCTGGATACGAACAAGGCCGGCATCCACCTTCGCCCCGTAACAATTTCTTCCCCAGGTACCTTCATAATCCCATGGCAGGATACCATATTTTTTGGTTTTTGTTTTCTCATACCACGTGTAATTCTGATCAAATCCGTCAAAGTTGCCGGTAAGTACAGCCCCGCATAACCAGCGCAGATAGTTGTCCGTATCGATCCTCGACTGTAAAAAGCGAAACAGCTCCAGTCTGGACTTTGTGTTCAGTTGTTGAATAAACGTACGCAGCCTGGCCTTATCCACATCCTTGCCACGAATCAAACTGTATCCTGACAACAGGTTCGTACTCGTGTTTGTTGATGATGAGTTCGAGTTGATCGTAAACCCCGCATGATCATTGATCGCATAAAAGATACTTCGCACAGGAATTTTCCTTTGGCGAAAAAAGAAGGATTTCACCCCTTCGATCCGCAGGTATACCCCTAACAGCTCCCCATTAAGGTAGAGCACACAGTGCCGAGTCGCTGGGGCCGGTACACGGATCGACTCGAAGAAATGAAAAGACAGCGCATTTCGAAGCAGCGAGGGGTCATCATACTCCGCATTAAAATGATACGTCCGGCTGGATGTACGAATCTCAAATGACTTTTTGGGATAACCGCGTGTATGCCCTCCTCGATAACGAATCCGGATCGGAATCTGTTTGTCCTCCATCTGCATGGAGCCTTTAACCAGTTGTTCAGACCATATATCGGATGTCAGTTGTTGATACTCCTGCGCAGGTACAGCAATCCGGTAGATAGGTAAACCCATGCTCATCCGCCTTTCAATGATCTGTAATATTGGTCCGGTACGTACTTCCTGCATCCTATGCAGGAGCACAGCAGGTCGAACGGGCATATGCACAGGATCATGCAAGCAAATACAAATGTAGTGTACTCAAATACGAACAAAATCAGGAATCTATCATCTATGAATATACAAGACTTTGTATAGATGATAGCCAATTTGATATACAAATGGTTTGTTGGCTACACCCTCCAACGAGCATGCCACATATGATTAAACTACAGACAAACTTGAATGCAGATTGAGAGATTATCACAGCACCCGTCATTTTAGTTGATCTGAACTTATATTTTGGAAGGGGTAAATACAATGTCTATGAATGGTCAGGGAATACGAGGTTTGCTTGGGAGAGAAGTCAAAGTCAATCGGGGTCCGGAAGCAGTTCAAGGGAAATTAATAGATGTTCGTGGTGACTACATGGCTATTAGTTGTAAGAACGGACTCGTATATGTAAATGGATTAAATGTCAAAAGCATCACCGACACAGGTCGTTCCAGTGGCAGCTCAACTCCGATGATGAACTCCCTACCTTCTAAATCCTTTTTGGAAGTGTTAGAGGCATTGCGTCTCAGACGTGTACAGATTAATCTGGGATGCCGGGATGAGGTAGAAGGAGTACTGACTGAGGTTAACCAAAATTCATTAATCATCATTACAGCTCGCCAGGAAATTGTTCAGATTCCGACATGTCACGTCAAATCGATATGCATCGTTCGTGGTGGCAATAAATCTAGCGGAAATAAGTCCTGCGGGAAACCTTCTCACCCTGACAAATCCAGTGGACACAAGTGCTGTGAGAAACACCCTCACAAATCTACTGGACACAAGTGCTGCGAGAAACACCCTCACAAATCTACTGGACACAAGTGCTGCGAGAAGCACCCTCACAAATCTACTGGACACAAGTGCTGCGAGAAACACCCTCACAAATCTTCCGGACACAAGTGTTGCGAGAAGCCCCCTCATAAATCTTCCGGACACAAGTGTTGCGAGAAGCACCCTCATAAATCTACGGGGTATGTCTCAGGCCGGAGAAAGTAAGCCATGCCTGCAATGCTAGTGATCTGCCAGTATAAAAGGGAGAGTAACAGTGGGGCCCTTAAGGCGCCGCCAGAACTTCTCCCTCTGGGAGATCCCTGTAAAATAACATATGAAGATCGCCCTCCATATGACACATATAAATCAGGATGATCTGCCTAACTTCGCAGAAATATAGTTATCTGCTTACATACTAAGCGGGATGTTCACTACCATCTACGTCCACGATCACCCCTGTTGTGATCATTCAACTCACCAAGACGATCATAAGTCTCTTTATATATCCGAATCACAGCCTGAACTTTAATAAAATCAGCATCTTCCGGTCCAAGTCCCTCCATAAACATTCTCTGAATAATCTGTTGGAAGAATTGCACTCTGGCCTCAATCTGTTCTTGCTCAAGCTGTAATATGTCTTCGAAACTGTGGTTCCCTATGTAATCCATCAACTCATCATCATGTCTGGAATAATCTGCGTTTCTCCGATCTGCTACCCATTCATCCGGCTCATTGGACTGGAGGTTAACACTGGTGCGTAATTGGGATAAGATGATTTTCTCTTTGGCTAACATAACATGAAAATCTTTGTTACGGAGCAGCTCCGATACAATCAGACTGCACATTTCACGATTTTGGATCAGTATGCCGTCAAAAGGATGCAGCGTCCACTCCCCGTTCGCATAATACAGGTTAAAGTTAAAGAACTCACTGCCATATTTGTATTGAATATTAATCTTGGTCTCATCAATAATCTCGAATGAAAAGTCCAGCATGTTCAGCAAGCTCCTTCGCACAACCCCAGATTTTACCATCATTCTATCAAATAAATGAAACAAAGAGACGCACTCGGCGTCCCTCGTAGAAAATAAAACCATGTAGCAATCTCGATACGATATGCAGCGAGTCCTACCCTAATCCAGGAAAGATCCTAATGCACTGGAATCCGGTTTGTTTTTCTCCGGAATGGCAGCAGCCTTCGGCCCTTCCAGACCCAGTCGATCGCTCATTTTAGCGTTAAGGGTTGTCATCTTGTTGGTATAGTCATTACAGCTCTCGATGATCCGGCGATTAGACTGCTCGGACAGATCCAGCGCAGACATCAGATCACCCATCGCCTGATTGACCGCTTCAAGGGACATCGCCGGTTTGGACAACAGTTCATTTGTTTTCTCTGTTGTTGTCTTCAACAATCTGGCGTTCTCCTTGAATTGATCTTCAATCGTCTTATTCGTAGCTTCCACAGCAGAAATGACCTTCTCCTGATCATTAAGAGCCATCGCAATCATGGCCGAAACGGTGATCAGATTCGCTGTTTTATCAATGGCATTATTAACGGAATCAATCAGCTTGTCATTGTTATCATTAATGATGTCGGTAGCTGCGATTGCCTGATTGTACAGCATGATCATCTCTGTCATGGATTGGGTACGTGTTACCACTTTGCGCAACCCACGCTCCAGATGTGCTTTACGATTCTCGTTCTCAGGCTTGGCAATCTCGGTTTCGAACAATGCTTTCAATTGATTACCAAAGGAAATTTTGGTCTGCAGATTGTAGATCTCCTGAATCGAAGAACGTTTCAGCTGACGCATGTTCACGATGCTTTCTTCCAGGTTATCCTTACCGTCGCGCAACCCGTTAATGATGGCATCAATGTTCGTGCGAACGGATTGATAACGGTACACGTAGTTTTTCAGCGGGCTTTTACGCAACAACTTCCCGACAAAACTCACATTTTTACTCTGCTGCAGACTCTCACATTCATCACGGAGCTTCAGGATCATGTTGGATACCTCTGCCCGATTCCCGGACATCAGTTCATTGACTGGACGATCAAGCAGCTTGAGAGTCTGTCCTGCTCTCTCTTGTGTTTTCACGCCCAACTTGCCGATATCATCCATTAAGGTATCCAGGTGAGCCGGATCACTTTGGGACACTTTCTGAATAAGCTGCGTTGCTTCCTGGTTAATCCGTTGCTCATCTTCCTGCTTCAACTGAGCCCATTCCGTTGCCATGCCAATCCCTCCTATAATTCAGAGCTGTTATACCGTTGATGTATTAGTTCCGCTTTGTTCTGGAGCTCCATTAAGTCTTTATGTTCAATCGTTGATACAATATCCGATATCTTGGAATCCACGTCTCGAAGACCATTCAGAAGCATACGCCGATTATTGCGTTTCGCTTCTCCACTTAAACGTAGAAATGGATTAATAAAACCGTTCAAGTCTTTCAAAATCAGTCTGCGCACCGTATGGTTAATATCCCCGTTGTTTAGTTCCTGAAGAGAAGGAATCACACGCTGCAGACGGGCAAACAACGCCAATGATTTCTCCACGATCTCATTATCCAGCTCGTTCTTCTGACCTTCTGAGATGATCATGTCTTCCAGAACTTCCAGGTACTCAATCACCGGATCAAATACAGGATCTGGTTCAGTCCGGGAAGGCTTCGCTTGTTGTTCTGAGCCCGCTCGTTGTGCGGGAGTGGAGCTCGAATGGGACTGTGCCGGAGAAACTTCTCTTGCCCCTGATGGCACTGCGCTCGGCGCTTGTCCACCATTCAAACGGGATGGTTCATTTCCGATATCTGTAATGGGTACAGGGGCTGATGACGAACCCTCGACCTGTTTGCGTGGCGTGGAACGTGAAGGAATCAGTCCCCCGACCACAGTTGCCAGTGCCGGAATTGCCCACGTGATGACATCCGGTAGAAAGGGACTCGAGATCGCTGCGAGACCATAACCGACCAATGCGCCTATACCTATCTTCGTTTTCCGTAACATTACTTGTCCTCCTGCCTTAACAACACATACCCGTATTGTAAGAAACTCATCCAGAAGGTGTCAATGTTGAGAGAAATTCTCAGCTAGACGTGGTGTACTCCGCTTACCTTCTGAACGTCGATTATAAATGGCTGTTCAATATGACTTCCCAGTATGCCAAACTTCGGATGAAGTGGTCCAATATCATGGCCAAGTGCAGACTTGACCGCTAGATACGGGAAGTTCACGCCCGACAGACAAGACATGTGCAACCCACCCGACATACGCGGATTGATCTCCAGCAGCTTCGGTGTATCCTTGCGATATTTCATCTGTATATTAAAATTATAAGGAATCCGATATACTTCTGCCACATTGCGGGCAATCGCGAGCAATTCCTCGTTTTCTTCAAGCAAACGCAAACGTCCTCTTTCTTTTCTACGCGGGATGGCCGTTATAAGTTTCCCATTGCGATCCGAAAGACAATCAATGCTGTATTCATATCCTTCCAGTACCTCCATCACCATGACATTTTGAAAGGACGGAGCAGAAGAGAACGCACGCAGAGCATCTTCATACGAAATGGAGTTAAGCGTGTATCCGAACAACTCCTGCAACGGATCACGTTCATTATTAATCACTCGGAATCCCATACCACCCTCACCATTACATGGTTTGAAGCATACATCGTGTCCACGTGCACGTAGCGCCTCATAGGCTTGCTGGAATTGTGCAGCATTATTAACCGTGAAATAATCCGGAATCTCCATAATGCCCTTCTCACGCACCGATTCATAGAACCGGTCTTTCTCCATCAATTGTTCCAGCAATTCCGTGTCCGAGCATACGATAACCCGTGTACCGATCTCTTCGAACAGGGAGATATGTCTGCTGATGTCCAGCATGTTCCAGCGCGGAATAAACACATCAATCTGATGACGACGGCAAAAGTCGAGGCAAAAATCAACATATTCCCGGCCCGTTAGACGCGGTTCAACTTCTGCAACATCACAGCCCTGTAATGCCATGTGTCCCGGATCAGGATGAGTACCGTAGATCTCAAATTCCATGCCGTCCTCATTGTCCCTAATTGCATTCATATAATGGTACGTTACAGAGAACCAACGGTTGAAGTAAATCTTCATTTTTTTCATTTATACGGTCTCCCTTATCTCGGCATGGTCTAGCTGAGTCTGTTGATCGTTATGAATACGGTGAACGTAATCGAGAATCTCATCTGCTGCAAAAGCACCGAATTGTTCCGTAAATTGATACGGCACCAACTCAGGTGCACGCTGTCTCTCCACATGTAATTCTCCGTGGGACGGAGCAATGGCATGCTGCGCAAAGTCCAGCAAACAGCGATCCAGCAAGGAATCACCCGAAGCAATCACAGGTACATCGCCAATGCGTTGCCTAATGTGCTCCACTGCAGCTCGTTTGTTCACGGCCGAAGGCACCAGATAGAGCTTCCGACCCTGAATCGAACTCTCCCATCCCAGCGTCTCTAACACCCGAATCTTGTCCGCAATATGCTCCATTGGAAGCTTGTCACGTTCGATTAGCAATGCAAAGAACAGCTCATCACACAATCGCTGATTAATTACCCACTCCGGGCTCAGCACATCGTCAAATAAATTCAGGATCTCTTCGGGAGTAGCTGCCTGCTGACGAAGCAAAGAACGAATATGCAGATTCCATTCATCGTCTACCTGACCGTCAACAATGATGTTGCCACCATTACTCGTCACTGCATATTTCGGGATACATTGGCTCTGAAAAATATGAATGCGCCGGTACTGCTCCACGGTACGTGTCGTCACCGGCATAAATACAATGTCTTGTGGCAAAGACTGCAACCGCTCCAGTGCATATGCTGACATAAAAGCGGACAACTTGCCGTTAATCCACTCTGCGGGAACAAGTCCCGGTGTATCTTCGGGAATACGGAGCGCACGACGGGAGTACACCAGCGTCTGGTCCAGATCACTTGCGTAGATCATCATTCTCCGCCACCTCCCAGGGATTGAATAATGCCGCAACAGGAATAGGTTAATCCCGGATATACCTCAACCGGCACATTTCTGTCTCTGGCGAGCATCATGATATGTTGCAAATCCGGATTATCCAGACGGTCCACAAGAATCTTCCAGGGGACCCGTCGCAATAACACTCGGGTTGTTTCTCCTATTCCAGGTTTGATCAGATTAATGTTCGCAATACCAAAGGATTGCTGGATGGACTCGATATCCTGCCAGCCTTTCCAGGTAATTTCCGAAGTACTGGTAGCATTGTCGTCCGAGCGAATCTCCACTTGTTCCATCATCTGCGGAAAATGCTGAGCAATAGTATCCACGTATTCGGTCGACACATCCGCAGAGGACCATTCACGATACCATTTGGCCCCGTGAAAATCTGCCGGTCCAATCAGATCATCGCGAAGTACTGTACGGCTCACCATTCCAGAGACTGTGGAATTCAGACAAGCGCTAGGAATGAGATAATCTTCCCTCGTCCCAAAGGTGCCTGAACATTGCCCCGGATCGGCCAACACGGCAAGATCATCATCGAGGCTTACACCATAAGTCCGTTCCATTTGGTCACAGGATTCTTTCAGCACTTTGCGAATAGCCCCTTTGCCTGTCCAACCATCTACAAATTGAATGGCTGTTTCCAGACCATGCTGCTGTAAGATATATAAAATTGCGTTCTCGTCCATACCCTTGCCACGAATAATCGAAATGCTATAATGCGGAATCGTCACCTTGTATTTCAATTCAATATAACGCTTGATCAGGATGCCCACAGGCGTTCCGGCTCGAGCCAAAGATACCAGAACAAGATTCAGTCCCCTGCGCTCTACAATCTTCTCAGCCACAATGGCGGTATGACGCGCGATTCTTGCAGCGGATTGTTCCAGCGTCTGATGGAACAGCTCAATGTATTCTGCTGTGGGCTGATATTCCACAGGCAGCATCTCCGAATAATGAACCCCGGATTGGATCGCCTGCTCCCGTTCACCCGTTCCCTTTTCCAGATCCACATGGCTGATATCCTTCAGTAGGAAAATAACGTCGGATGCATCATAACTGCCCATCGGTTCGGGAGACGGAATCTCACGTTGTCTGATTAGCTCCAGTGTAGTTAAGTTCATTGCTCGTTGTCCCCTGTCTTCTCTGGCAAGCCGCAATACACAATATGAATGTGTCCGCATCCCAACTGCTCCAGTACCTTCACCATCGGTTCCATTCGCTCTTCGGACATCTGTCTCTCCAGCAGAACAAAAACCTCGTCATATTGTCCCGGGGCGATGTTGTAGATAAAATTACGAACAGATGCGTCTTCCGGTGAGGCATATCCGGCACCACTACGAACAGCATATCCTGGAGTCGGATGGGTGTGGATTGGACTGCGAGTCGTGGATTGATACCACACGCCTTCTCCCATCTCGGCAGCAATACGCATTGGAATGTACATGAACTCCCCTGTTCCCATCACCAACGTCCGTTCTCCCGTACGCTGCAACCGAAGTCGTTCTGCAATCCGGCTAACCTCCTGACGTAATACGCTATTATGACGGGATTGCATACCAAACCTGCCCGTATGCTGGACGTAGCTGGCTGTGCTACGTTTACCTTCACCATCCTCCGAAGTGGCTTGAAGCTGATGGAAGGCATCGGCAACGGTAGAAGTCTGAAGCGTTACGGCAGGATGAGATAACTGCTCATCTTGCTGTGTTGGTTCCAACTGTGGAGTACCTACCACTTCAATGCGGCCCTTCAACAGGCTTAACGGTGTAATGGTAATTCCCAATTCAGCTTCCAGTTCGGCAAATCGAAGTTCGTCCGCTTCCGTACGCCAGTCTAGCAGCGAAGCAATCACATATTGCTTCCGGGGATATCTGGCCTGAATATCCCGAATGATATTCAACGTCGTTTTGCCCGTCGTAATCTCGTCGTCCACCAGAACAATCGGGCCCTCTCCTGCAAAGGCTCCATGATCCAGCGCATAACAACGATGAGCCATCGCGTGGGAATGTTCTTCTTCAAATTGAATATCTGGATGCATCGCTGGAACATATTCGCGAGTGGTGTGAATATAGGAGGCTTGATCAGCAAACATCTCGTACATGCTGTGACCCAACGCTGTAGCGGTCTCGGCAAAACCAACAAAACGAATCGTTTCCGGCAAACTCAAGCTTTCTTGCAACAGCATGTTATACACTTGCCGGGCTTGCTGGGGATCAATCAGCCCCTCGACCATTTTCCGTTTCCACTCGGTGATCTGATCTTTCGTCTCTTCCGTCTCCTCAGTCAGGTGCTCATATAACAGAACAGCCAATGCCGCGCCGCTCAGAAGCGAGGTATACGGGTTAACCGGGATGTGCTTGCCCAGCAGTCTGCTTACAAACAGAAATGAACGTTTCTTATTGATTCGTGCAGCCATGGAAAATAGAGATTCTAGTGGAAGTTGCAGCGGGTTATGTGTAACCTGAACGTTTAGACTGAATTGATCAAGAATTGGGAACGTAGTTGTGTTGTTGCTCATGTTTGGGCAAGAGCCCGACAAAATGCTGCTGTTCATGTAACACCCCATATATTTGTGATCGGATTAGAATTCGATTCGCCCAGCTCAAGTGTGGTTTAATCTCATTCATTTTGTTATAGTAATTACTTTTGAACACACCCAGGCTACCGTCATTACGGGCGATGATGTCTTGGGCATCGGAATATTCTTCATGTGTAACAACGTACATCGCTTGTACGGGCTTAATATGAGAAGGATGAATGATCGTTTTGCCAACAATTCCATTTTCCTTGTCCATCATGACTTCACGCATCAATCCATCCATTGTGTTCGTAATATATTTCATTCTCAGATGCAGCCCTGATTTGCCCAGGGTTTCTTCGAATGGAGTCTGTCGTAATTGAGGTTTGAACACGCGCTCCCGCTGACTGAAATATTCCCAGACAGGACCTGAGATCACATACGGCTTGTCCATTCGTCCAAACAGATTGATAATATCTGAGATGCAGTCACGGATCGTGGCGATATCGTATATGGTCAATTCAGGACTTCGGCGTAGTCCAAACAAGCTGGAGAAATCGGTCGCACCAATGCGTACATTGAGCACATATTCAACATGTTCATCGAGGATGTTTCGAAGGCCCAATAAGGTCTCCCAACGTGTCTCCCGATATATAATTGAAGCCGTTTCCAAAATAGGCATTCCATAGAGAACGGGATAATGATCCGGTTTCCGTTGATTATACTTGCGGATCTGGTCAAAATAGGCTCTTCCATTGCCTACACAAAACTTAGGCAAAGCCACGCCTGTCAGCATAGAAACCAATTCTCCCAACGTATCAATGAGACGTTCCAACTGTTGTGGTGAACGTACACGAGCAAACAGAAGAGGCATTTGATCCTGACTCAGCATGCCTGTCTCCATATAAGTCATCAGTTGAGTTAGATGCTGTACCAGACACTGCTCGGCAAACTCTACTTGGTCGTCACCTACAGCGTCCTCCAGATCAATAATAATGGTCGTCAGACCTTCATGCTTACCATTTATAATGTCGTCCGCGATATGTGCGCGCGTCGCGGGCATATATAAAGCAGCCCCAACAGCATATGCCAGTAGATCTTTGGAAGTCCGGTGATTGAACGAGACGGGTGAAGAGAAAAATAAAGTATCTTCTTCTTCCAGACTCAAAAAGTTAAAATATTTCAGGATTGTCTCCTCCTCGCACCTTTGGCAATAGCCAATCTGCAATAGTTGATTCAAGCTGTCGGGGCATAAAAACCAATCCCTCCTAATCTGGAGGGATTGAATGAATACATACGAATGATTACTTTCTTCCCGCAACCCACTGCATTCCCCAATCATGAGCCTCGTCCAACGCCTGATGCCCATTATAGAACTGCACAATTCGTTCAATACTGAATGTCTCATTGTTCACATTGCGTAACATCGCGATGCCACACATGCCAAGCGGGCTCCCGTATTCATTCATTCGGACAATGATATCCGGGCCGTCCTTCTGCTGGATGGTTACCACACCGTCTACTTGAGACCAGTTGGCCACACCACCATAAATATAGGTAAATACCAAGATGCGCTCAATTTCCGAGATACGGGCACCATTAATCCGCAGATTCTCTCCCGTCTTAACCGATCCTGTCCTGTCATCCCCATCCAGTGCAATATAAGGGAAACGGTTCAGTGAACCAAACGTCTGTCCCAGGGCCTGAATCACATCTCGTGTACCATCCTTCATCTCGAACAGGCAGCCCAAGTCCAGATCCACACTCTTGCTGCGACCAAATAATCCTTTGCTGCCCTGTTGATTCCAGTTCAGGTTAATCAGGATTTCACCAAGTCCCCCCGCATTTTTCTTGAGGTTAATGGTGTCTCCCTTCTTCTTCAATTCAATTTTGCTGAAATTGATCGAATTCACAGGAGCAGGTGTAGGTTCTGGTGCGGGTGCCGGGGGTGATGGAGTCGGTGCAGCTGTCGGGGGAACAGTTGATGTGGTTGGTGCAGCGTCTGATCCACCATCCACATCAACACCAAAGTTAGCGCAGAGTGCATTCAAACCACCTGCAAAACCCGATCCTATCGCATTGAACTTCCATTCTCCGTTATGGCGATACAATTCACCAATGACAATCGCGGTCTCCACTGTAAACCCGCTTCCCAGATCATATCTCATCACTTCCTGACCTGTAGCTGCATTGGCAAACCGTAGAAAACCATGCTGAACCTGTCCAAAATGATGGCGTCGTGCTTCACCGTCATGAATCGTCAGGCTGAAGGCGATTTTCTCAATTCGGGCAGGGATTTTGCCAAGATCAATGGCGAATTGTTTCTTCTCGCCACCAACCTGTCCACCATCCATATACGTGATGAACGAGGTAGAGGGCTGATTATAAAAGATAAAATCCTCATCTCCAGCCACTTTATTGTCTGAACCCAGAAGGAATGCTGATGTGTCCAGTTCCACACCCGATGCTGCCTCCCAACCAATGCCTACCGTTAGACGGGACAAGCCGAGATTGGTTTTGGTCAGATCACTCTTCTGGCCTTTCACGACAGAAATCGCCATAGCAGACTCACCTTTCTATGCCAAGTTATTGTGCATCCAGTCCGTAATTTTTGCATAAAGCAGATAGTCCACCTGTGAAGCCGCTGCCTACCGCCTGGAATTTCCAGTCCGCACCTGCACGGTAAAACTCACAGAACACCACAGCTGTTTCTGTGGAATAGTCCTCTCCGAGGTCGAAACGAAGCACTTCCCGATCACTTGCAGCATCTACAACACGAACAAAAGCGTTGGAGACTTGTCCAAAATTCTGCCCTCGTCCATCTCCATCGTAGATGGTTACCGTAATACCGATCCGGTGAATGTGCGCAGGGATTTTGCTGAAGTCAACGACAACTTGCTCATCATCGCCGTCACCCTCCCCCGTACGATTATCACCGGTATGTGTGACTGAACCCGCACCGCCGCTTGGATTGTTGTAAAAAACAAAGTCATCCGTGCCTTTGGCTTTTCCATCTTCGTACAACAAAAAAGCCGAAGCGTCCAGGTCAAAATCGACTCCACCACTATATTTGTTTGTGTCCCAACCTAAACCAACTACCACACGGGTAAGGCCCGGATTCGTCTTAGTCAGGTCAATACGTTGTCCTTTGGCAAGACTGATCGTCATTTGTTTTTCCACCTTTCCAAGATATGTGATTAAACGAAAAGGAGAACCGTCCAGGAGACGGTTCTTCCCATCCTGTAAGTCGTTCTGTACGTCCTATTGCAAACCGTAATCGCGTGTCAATCCAACCAGTCCATCCTGGTAACCACTACCGATGGCACTGAACTTCCACTCGCCGCTATGACGATACAATTCACCAACAACTACACCCGTTTCAATGGAGAAATCTTCTCCCAGGTCAAAACGAATCAGTTCTTCGTTGTTTGCTTCGTTAACAATTCGCACATAAGCACGGGAGACTTGTCCGAAGTTCTGGCTACGTTCTGTAGCTTCGTAGATCGTAATAGAGAATGCAATTTTCTCTACATTTGCGGGTACGTTAGGCAGGTCGATATTGATCTGCTCATCATCACCATCGCCATCTCCTGTACGGTTGTCACCTGTGTGAACAACAGAACCATTTTCATTTTGTGGATTGTTGAAGAAGATGAAGTTTTTCTCGCCTTCTACTTTACCGTTTGCATTGGCACAGAATACCGATACATCCAGGTCAAAATCTTTTCCGCCATCATACTTATTGGTATCCCAGCCCAAACCTACTGTGATTTTTGTCAAACCTGGGTTCGTTTTAGTCAGATCGATTTTTTGACCTTTAGAAAGATTAATTGCCATCGTATGATCATCCTCGCTTATTTAAGTGTATTGTATTATCGTGACATATGAATATCAGGATTATTGTCGATTTAGGTTAAATCTTGTACTTAGGAGTACCTGCGAGCGAGTTCATTGATATGTACCGCATGGGAACCCTCTCCAATTGCCGAGAATTTCCATTCGCCTCCATGACGATACAATTCACCACAGATCAACGCTGTTGAACCTGTGTAGTTATCGGATAGATTGAACTTCACGAGCTCACTGGAATTTTTACCATCCAGAATACGAATATAAGCCTTCTCAATCATGCCAAAATCTTGCTTGCGATTGACACAATCGTAGATATTAACAACGATTAATACTTTATGAACATCAGCAGGAATACGGGACAAATCCATTTTGATCTGTTCGTCGTCACCGTCTCCCTGTCCTGTTAGATTGTCACCTGAATGGATAACCGAACGACATGCACTTTGCTTGTTGTGGAAGCAAACCAGGTTGGAGTCCTTGACCAACTTGCCTTCCTCATTCAACATGATCGCCGATGCATCACAATCGATATCCGCTTGTTTTTTTCTTCCAAAGAAACCTTTGGCAGTTACCGGGTCCCAACCGAGACCAGCAATCACCTCAGTAAGTCCTGCATTGCCTTTGGTTAAATCAATTTTCTGTCCTTTGACCAAATTAATGCTTGCCACTGATTTTCACCTCCCTTCATATGTAAATAGCTACTTAGAGATTGAATTCACTCGGATTCAGTCCAAGTACGATGCATATCTCGGCAACGACTCTTTTCTCCTGATCATCAAAGTTACCGTCAGCTGAACCAATCGCACTGCATACGCCCACAATAACGCGTCCTACATCCGGCTTGGCTTTGAATTTCCCAATGGCTTTCAGCGCTTCCTGCTTCCCGATCTCTGGAGAGAACTCAAAGTTCGCGACATAATGATTAAAGCGTGTAATCACTTCAGCCATATCAAATACTTTCAATTCCTGACTCAGATTGATATAACCGGCCATCTTGTTCTTTTCCGCTTCGTCAATGGAACCATCTGCAAAAGCAACCAGTGCACAACCTGCAACCACGGCATCCATAAAATCTTTATTTTTAAACTTTTTGACTTGCTCTTCAAGTCCTTGTTTTGTAGAATTTAACCAGCTTTTAAATGAACTCATACTCAACCTCCAATAGTTTTAACCTGGTGTTCCGTACATTCTTTTCAAGATTTTTCAGTAACTTTCATCTCTACATCATGTTGAATATAAGTTAAATTATTCCTTAACTATACTCTGAAATACGGCAATTTTCTACATTAAAAAACAATTAATACCTTATGATACGCATCGTTCTGAATATAGTTTCAAGCAAATTTCAAAAAATTGCTCGACACTTCTTTTCTACTCACATACAACAAATAGAACCCTAACCACCGATGATTCGTTCCGGCAGTCAGGATTCTATGTAATACCTCAACATATATATAATTCGTTCAACTCATTCAAATTCTATGCAATACTACTATTCCTTTCCGTAAATCTCCTCCACACGTTCTTCCTCATTCGTAGACAACAGAACATTAAGCAACCCCATGGCATTATTGGCATCGGTTCTCGTCGTCTTGTACATCTCGGAAAACGCCGCTTCATCCTGCTCCGGGTCCATCGCAGCAAGCTTGCCCCATGACGTGCGGGCTTTGTCGTATAGCGTACTCAACGTGATGTCACGCGGATGCTGTGCAACAGGTGCCATGGATTCAAATTTCGCTGCGACCCTGAAGAAATCCATCGAATCCTGGAATGATGTACTGTTATAATCCTTATTTTTCATCGCATCTTCAGTAATCAGCAGACCTTCACGGGCGATAAACAGTGTTTTCACCATGGCACGTTCCAGATTGGTAGCTTCTTCCCAAGTTATATAAGATTCATCAGGTGCTTGTACGGTTGTGAAAAATGGAAAGGCATCATCAATTAACCGCTGCGAATCCGAATGAATTGGAACCTCTGCATTCATGTCCACAACGGCATCACTATAGTTGGCCACATTAATATTTTTGGAACCTTCCTCACTAACCCGACGCACCGGATGATCATTCAGAGGGATACGGATATAACCGAGCTTATCGGCATACTGCTGCTTCAACTCTTCCAATGTGGAGTCCTTTCCAATCTTGCCGTCGTCGGCTGAAGAAGATTCTTCTGTAGTTGAACCTGTCTCCTCACTCCCATTCGAACCGGTTGCTGCGGTTTCCGTTACGGTCGCATTTGAGCTACTTGTCTCTGACGAAGCAACTTCTGTACCGGAAGCAGACTCCGGCGATGACGTCTCTTTCGCTCCGCCACCACAAGCTGTCAGAATCGCTGCCAAACCAAGCATAACTGTGAACGTCTTTATCGTATAATTCCATTTCATCGTATAATCTTCCCCTATCGTATGTACATTCCTGAGAACCATTAACCTCTGCTCCAAGACTTGAACACTCACTTACAAAAATATCCTTTCATATAACATGCTTGATTCACACAATTGGACATGGTCTACATTCTATCATAAGTTAAAAATCGGTTGTATACGACGATATACCTGTGTCTAAAGCCTTTTACTAGGAGCGCATTAACTACCACCGCAACACAAAAACACTGCCGCCCGTATGGACAACAGCGTTCATGAAACGTAATTATTTGATACCTTTAGCCTTCTCCATATGCTCTGACCGAATCTGAGGATCCGTGGAATTGACCGATGATAACAGAGCGTAGATCGCCTGGATATCCTTCTCTTGAAATACCGTTTCGGGAACCTCTGTCTCAAGTCGTTCCGTCTTGCGCTGAATCGTCTCCACCAATTCATGATCGTAGATGATCAGTTCATCCGAATTTACATATCTCACAGCAGGATCAACACTGATGCGGCATCGGTTGGTGAAGGTCACCATAGAGACGAGACGTACTCTTTTGTAGTCTCCAAGGTGTGCATGGATGGCTTCCACATGTGCACGATGCTGCATAAGTGGATTGTACATTTTGACCCGGCTGCTGCTGACCGACCAATTGGCCTCTCTTCTTCCACCGCGAATCTCACCTGTCGTCAGATTTCTGGTTTCGATCACAAAGATTGCCCGAGGGCCGATCACGACATGATCAATCTGCGAATAACCGGAGCGTGACTTCGGATTGGTAACGAGCAGGTCGTTCAGCACTTTATATTGACTTGGAAGACCTATCAGCTGATCTGCTGTGCTAGGCTCCTCCGGCTGGCGTGTCCAATCCCCTTCCGCTTTTTTCTTGCGCTTACTTCGGACCATACGCGGGGGAATGGTTGTCGTCGATGGTAATGCTGAAGCGGAGGCTGTAATCTGGTTCGCAAGCTCTGGCTGTGTCTTGAACAGAGACAGGATTTTCTTGAACATGGGCAAGCTCCGTTCTATTGTAGTGTGGGTTACGGGTGACCATTACAGGAGGAATAACATCCTTTGACACATTCATTATGTAAACTTCTATTACTTATGTCGGATAAAGCGGGGTAAAAATAAAGGGAAGGTGACCAAAATCTCTCCATTATGCAAAGTACATATGAACATTTAACCAATTTTGTGACTTTAGACGCATAAACAGGCCGAAAATTGAAAAAAACAGCGCAACCTTTTCTGAATCGAAAAAGAATTACGCTGCTGTTCTCTTGGATGTTAAGCCTGAAGATAATAAGTGTAGAGCACCTGTGTACCTTTCTCATCCAGACCATTATTCGCTATTTCGTGGTACAGGGATTCGGCCAGAGCCAGCCCAGGCGTTTTCATGCCCATCGCTTTTGCAGACTCCAGTGCAATGCCCATGTCTTTGATAAAATGTTTCACATAGAATCCAGGCTCATAATCGCCTGCGATCATGCGCGGACCGAGATTGCTGAGCGACCAGCTTCCGGCTGCACCGGTAGCAATGCTCTTCAGCACGGTCTCCGCGTCCAGACCAGACGTCTTGGCATAGGCGAGTGCTTCGCATACACCCATCATGCCAGAGGCAATGGCAATCTGGTTGCACATTTTGGTATGCTGCCCTGCTCCCGCCTTGCCTTGCAGCACAATGTTGGTGCCCATCTGCTCAAACAGCGGACGCACGGCTTCAAATGCCTCCGAACTACCACCAACCATAATGGACAGCTTCGCGTTCTGCGCTCCGATATCACCGCCCGACACAGGGGCGTCCAGTGCATGCAGTCCTTTGGCTTCCGCAGCTTCAAAGATTCGTGCAGCCAGTAACGGACTTGAGGTTGTCATATCAATCAGATATGACCCCGTTTTGGCATTAGCTACGAGTCCATCCTCACCGAGATAAATCTCCTCCACATCCTTCGGATACCCCACCATCGTGATGATGACATCACACGCGGCAGCCAGTTTGCCTGGTGTGTCATGCCATACGGCACCCTCTTTCATCAACGCTTCCGCTTTGGCAGCGGTTCGCGTGTACACATGCAGCGGATACCCTGCTCTCTGGATGTGCCCAGCCATGCTTTTACCCATCACGCCTGTACCAATAAAGCCAACTTTTGTCTCTTCAGGTGCCTTCGTTGTATTTGTCATCGTAGGTTCCTCCCTATTTCTCTATGCTTCGCTCAGTGTTTGTCTTCGACATTGCTATATCTGTATGTTAAAGCTTTCTGTCTAGCTCGTCTATCTCGTTTGCAGCTTTCTGTGAAAAAATCTGAAAAAGGAATCAACTTCCTATATGCTGTACAACCTAACGGAAACTTCCTTCATTGGAAAGGAGGATTCGCATGAGTCGTGAAAAAGGTCAAATAACCATTTGGTTGTCCTTTTCCATCATTTTATTAAGTGCCGGACTGGTCTGCCATGTCTTGTCCATCCCAGCAATTCTCGAAGCTGGCGGCAGAGACGGATGGTTGTCTGTCGTGGCGGCAGGACCTTTTTTCATGTTGTTTCTATGTATGATGTACATCATTATTCGGCGTGTACGTGGACAGCGATTAACAGATTGGATTACGCGAGAATTCGGGGCGGTCCCTTCCTGGATCTTCCGGATCTCCGCTTCCATTCTGCTGTTCACGCTTGGCACGCATACGCTGTATGAGACAACCAACTGGACCGTATCCACGTATCTCCAATTCACACCTCCCTATGTTCTGGCAGGTGGCGGAGCACTGGTTGCTGCGTGGGCAGCGGCTAAAGGCATACGCTCCATTGCGATGACTTCTAGTCTGCTGCTGCCCTTTGTCATTTTGCTTGGTTATTTTGTAATGTCCGCCAATATGAAATATAAAGACTACAGTCTATTGTTCCCGATTATGGAGAACGGCATGGGTCCCGTGTGGCGGGGCATGATCTACTCTCTTGCCGGACTTATGGAGATCTGGATTCTTATGTTGTTCCAACATGAAGTCAAAGGCAAGATTCGTTGGTGGCATGTTCTGATCCTTGGCATTTTCATGCTCAGTATGGCTATCGGACCAACCATCGGAGCCATTGTGGAATTCGGACCTGAAGAAGCAGCCAAACAACGAAACAGTCCCTATGAGCAATGGAAACTTGTGAATATCGGCAAGCTGCTGCAACACGTTGATTTTTTGTCCATCTATCAGTGGCTCAGTGGTTCCTTCGCAAGGGTCGCTATATCCATGTATCTCATCGTGGATCTGCTGAATTTCCGCAGGCCGAAGAAACGATATATCGCGATTCTCACCATCACCGTCCTCATGAGCTTCATGGCGATGCAATGGTGGCGCATTGATTACGTCGACTATTATGTGGAACATATTCAGTTCCCGGTCATGCTCGCTTATGTATCCATCGTTACCGTAATATTGACCATTGCCGCATTAATCCATAAAAAGGACAAGGAGGCTCCCAAACGTGCCGATCTCAACCCAGCCCAAGAATAATCCTGACGTTGAACCGTTCCGAATGAACGAGCATAACCTGAACACCTTTTTTGCCGGATCTGACGATGTCATCATCAATAGTCACATGATCGGAGAACCTCCGATGCAACTCCTTATGACCTATTGCAGCGGTATGGTAGATAGTGAAGCGATCTACGATATTATTCTCCCGGAACTCAGACGAACATATGAAAATACACACTTTATCCGTACATCCGACATTGAAAAGTGCATCAGCCTGGATTGGACCCGAATGGATCTGCAAGACCCGGCATATGGCACTGAACTAATGTCTCTCCGTGTTTTTGAAGGTCATATGTTAGTCTGTATACCATCCCTTCAAGCCATGTGGAGTATTGATATATCTAACCTCCCTACTCGGACACCGGAGGAATCGACCACCGAAGTTTCGATCCGCGGGGCAAGAGATGGGTTCATTGAACCCCTTGCCGTCAATGTTGCCTTGATACGCACCCGTCTGCGTACGAACCAACTGGCCTGCAATATCGAACTGATCGGTACACGTTCTGCAACCAAGGTGGCATTGATGTATATCAAGAATATCGCCAATCCGGAGCTGATCGAAGACGTCCAGGATCGGTTGCGTAAGATTGAGATCGAACGAATCTTAACCGCCAATGAACTAGAAGAATTGCTGTCGCCTTCGAAGATTACTTTGTTTCCCGTCACCCATTATACGGGCAGGCCTGACTTTGCTGCAGAATGTCTCCTGAACGGACGTTTTATCCTCATTGTCGACGGCAATCCCAGCGCCATTATTGGGCCAGTTAATCTGTTTCTTTTGCTCAAATCACCGGAGGATGCAAGCTTTCCCTTCTTGGCTGTGAACGTAGGACGGATGCTGCGCTTTCTTGGCCTGATGATCACCGTGTTCCTGCCCGGATTCTATATTGCGCTGACATCCTTTCATATGGATCAGATCCCCTTTCCTCTAGTCGCGACGATCTCGGTTGGACGCATGGGACTTCCGATGGAATCGGGAATGGAGATGTTTCTCATTATGCTGCTGATGGAGCTGTTCCGTGAGGCAGGGGTACGTTTGCCAAGTGCCATCGGCCAGACATTAACTGTCGTTGGAGGTCTGATTATCGGAGATTCCGCCATTCGAGCCGGCATGGTCTCTCCCCTCATGATTGTCATCATCGCAGTTACCGTCGTAGCTGGAGCAACCATTGTGAATCAGGTCATGACCAGTTCTGTGCTGATCCTCCGGTTCCTTTGTTTTGTCTTGGGAGCTTCCCTCGGTATCTATGGGTTCATCCTGTCGTTGATTCTGTTCCTCATCTACCTGACCGATCTCAAATCATTTGGCATTCCATATCTCACGCCGTTAACACCACTTCATTTCAAACAAGCGATAGCTTCATTATTCAAACTGCCAAAGGGGTTAGGTAAACGAAGACCCGTCTATCTCGAGACCCAGGAGCCCCGCAAGAAAGGGAACGAACGATGAAGCGTTTGTTGCGGCGATATATGCTAGGTCTGTTAAGCCTATCGATGTGTGTGATGACAAGCGGATGCTGGAGTGCCTTTGAGATTCAACAGGTAGACTACGCCAAAGCATTTGGGATTGATTACAAAGACGGCATGTATCACCTGTATGTACAAACGCTGGATTTTGCCAGTGTCGCCAAAAGTGAAAGTTCAACCAAAAGTGCAGATACACCGCCTGTATGGGTCGGACATGCCGAAGGGAAAACCATGAGTCTGGCGTTGAACGAACTGTTCCGTACGGCTCAATTACACATGGCTTGGGGGCATGTGACAGCCATCGTTATGGCCGAAGGTGTGCTAACCAGCAAACACATCAAAGAAGTGTTCGACATGCTGGGACGGTTTCCAGAATCCCGTTATACAACCTGGGTGTATGGAACACGAGAGCCTCTGGAGAAAATCCTAAGTGCAACGTCCATCTATAATATGTCGCCACTGGACAGCATTCTTCACAATCCACTCCCCACGTACATGGAAGAATCGTTGTACCCGCCTGTGCTTAGCTTTAAGCTCATTGCAACACATAACGATCCGGCTACAACGACGTATCTGCCGAGTATTGCATTGAACGATACCCAGTGGGCTGAGAATGAGAAGAAACATGATTTGTTTCTGGTGGAAGGGGCCTTTTTCGAAAAGACTGGTTATGACTTTGAATACTTTCCACGCAGTCAGCTTCCCGGTTATCATTGGTTAATCAAAGACATGCGGCGTGCTCCCTTGCTTGTGCAGAAGGATGGAACGATCTATGGGGCACTCAGTGTAGGATTGCCAAAGATCAAAATTAAACCTGTCATTCAGGGTGAAGACGTTACGTTCAACATTGACGCCCAATACCTAACTGCCCTGTACGAATACCTGGTGCCCACCTCGTATGAAGAGATGATCCAGATTAGTGAAGTGAAGTTACGCGAGCAGATCATGCAGACCTATCGTCACGGCCTTGAGCGTGGTGTGGATATTTACGGTCTTCAGGAGAAGCTGTATCGCAAGAATCCGAAACTCTGGCGTAAGTTATCAAACAATGGCAGCAAGATGATGCTTACCGAAGACTCGATTCAGGATCTGAAAATCCATCTCACCATCCCGTATACAGGGAAATATAAACGGAAAGTATAGCAAGAACGCGAAACATCCCTTGTCCGTCTGGAGCCGGATAAGGGATATTTATGTAGATGGATGTCGTTCGCTTGCAAATCGGATCATGCGGATCTATGACTGCGAAGTTTCCATTCCATTAACTTTCACTTCTTATAATAATGCATTACCCGCAACCGGGTAGTCAGGATTAAGGTCTGAGGAATGAGCACAAAGACAATATACATAAGTACAATTAACCATAGATGTGCGGCAAAATGTTCTGCACCGAACGATGGTTTCGGACGCTCAATCCAATACCACCAACAAGGGATGGCAATAAACCATGTCAATCCCGTCGAGAGGAACATGTCTTTTACATCGCTCCACAGAAAGCAGAACACCGCGACGAACAAAATAGGACCTGTCCAAGAATCCAATATCGGTCCCCAGCTCTGGAAGATAAAGATAATGGCAGGATACAGAAGATTAATGGTCCAACGCCATATGTTATTAGTATAAAGATTCATAAAACTTCTCACCCCATACATACCGTTACGATCGTAACTTTAATTATTTGGGTCATTTTCTCCATTCTTATCACTAGAAGAAGCATGATTTTGGATATTATAGCTCATACTACCTTCAGGAAATTATCGAAGGAGTGACAGCATGAGGTTAAAAAGTATCATCGCCGTTGGAGCCGTGTTAACTTGCTCAACTCTGTTATGGGGCTGTGGCAATGGCACTGCGAATAATGCTTCCCAGCAACAGAATGACACTGTTCGATCGGAGAGTTGGAGCGATCCCAAACGACTGGAAGCTTCCCATCTTGAGGCGCTTGAGCGTATGGAGAAAGATCATATCCACCGGATGGTCTCGCTTAGCGCAAGTACAGATGGAGACAAAGTGATGACCACACTTGAACGGTCGAGCCAAAAGTTGGAGGAAATGCGACCGCTCGCTGAGATGCTCCAGCATGAAGGGCATCCAGCACTATTACAGCGAATTCAGGACATGTCCGGTGACATCCAAGGTTCCAAATCCGTCATTGCCGAGATGAAAAATCTGCCTCAGGACGGTAAAATTAAGATCCAGTCTGAGAACTCCGATTCCTTGCATCACATCAGCAGCTTCCGCGATTACCACCAGTACATCCAGGGACAAGTGCAATCTTTAGACGGTAAGTCTAAGCAAATGTCCCACTAACCCTAAAGATAGTTCAGAGAATCGTTACAGTCGGAATACGATAATCCGATGGTTAACGATTCTTTTTTATTAACTTCATATTGTTATCCCTCTACTACAGCTTCATTCCACCCACAACGACACCCAGATGAACACGCTAAATAACAAGACCGGCGTAAGTGCACCTGTGGCTAGGATGATCCAAAGTGTCGCGGGTTTGATCCTTTGGCAGTATGTATCAACCTTGCGCATCCGATCTTTGCGCCACTTGGCGAACCTGAGCTGTCTGACCATCCGACTCAGAACTATTTGCCGCTGCTCGCCCTCTTCGAATTCATCGATCGCACGCCGCAACTCCTCGTATAATTGAGCCTCTTCCTGACCAGCCACTGTAGGTGTAATCATCTGACCCTTCCTCCCATGAGAATATTATTGAGATACAGCCGCTACTTAATTAACACGGTAAGGACCTTCAAAGTTTGGGGTTTTATTATAAATGAATACACCAAAATTCCGGGCAAGCCCGGAATCGACTATAGGTTTCTTATCATCATTTTGGTAATTATTCACGTACAAACTGCTCTGCACATTGAAATTTATTGTTTTCTTGCCTTTACACCTTTATACCTGCGACTCTACTTCGAGTAAGAATCGGATTATGGTGAACAACATACGCTTTTTTGAATCGATCCAGATAGGTATTCTCATGAGATTTGGGCGTCAGGATAATTAATTTCCGTGACAGTTCCCTATGATACAGATCGAAGACCTTCAGCTTGCGTTGTTCGTCCAATGCACTGTCGAACTCATCAAGCACGATGAAGCCTGGGCTTGTCTGCAAGTTACGCAACAACGCAAGTGCGAATAACAACGAACTCAGAGACTCTTCTCCACCCGATACCCCTTTTCCAACTCGTCCTCCGCGTGCCTTGAGACTCACATCTTCCATCGTTCCTCGATGTCCTTCCTTGCGTGCACGGATATACAGATGAAAGTGGGTTCTCCCTTTTTTGTCCGCATATTGCTCCCAGTTGATTTCGCCTTCGAACTGAAATAGCGTCATGTACGAACGAAATTGCTGTTGGATCTCAAGGACCCGCATCTGTATCGTTGTCTCTAGTTGATCCTTTAATTGAATGGTCCGCTCTTCATCTTGTTCAAATAACAGTTTGGTCCGCTTGTATTCATCCTGAAGTCGTTCAAATTCCTCTTTCACTACCCTGTAGTTTTCCGGTGCTGCTGGATCAATGTTGGCTTCATTACGGGCGTGATTATACTTCGTTTTCCCCGTTTCATAGCCCATTCGAATCTGGGAAAGGGACGGTATTGTACGAGATGACTGTTCTATATCCTGACCTTCATCCAATTGCAAAGTCTGCAGTTCCTCGAGAACCTGCTCCATTAGTAATGAAGAAACCCCTTTAAAATCCTCAATCTCCAAAATGATATTCACATGCTCCGCTTCTGCGGTAACAAACGACTCCCGACGATTCTCCATCTGTTTATTGATCCAATTCAGCTTATTCGTCTCGGATTCCAATTGGGCCTGCGTATCATGATCTTCACGCTTCAACCGCCGTAAGCGAGTGCTGATTGCATCCTGCTGGTCCTCATACTCCTTCATCTGAACTTGAATATCCCCAATCTGAGCCTTCAGATCAGCCAATCTGCGCTGGCTTACATTTAATTGTTCGTATTTTCCCTTCAGGTTACCGAGACGTACATAAAAGTCAGCTTCCAGTTGCAATACGCGAAGTTCTTCCTCCAATTGTACAAGTTGTTTTATGATACCGGACTCCAGCTTCTTCATTTCCCGGATGCTTTGTTGTTCTGCCGCCAGCAAGCTATTTTCCTCCATCAGCTTGTCTCTACGATGATTGCGTTCATGTACACGCGTCATGAATGCCTCTGCACGCTTCATCATAGGCAGTATAGAGTTTAGTTCCTGTAGTCTACTGGCCAGGCGTGTGATGACTCCATCTGTCCGTTCAACCTTCTCCATCAGAATTGTAATATTTTTCTCCAATTGCGCCCTTCGGAGCACAAGAGCCTGTTCACTCAAAATGTACCTTCGTTCCTCCTGCGGTCCTCGGATGCCCATGCTATCCAACAAAACACCTTCTTTAATTCTGGGCTCGAATTCATGGAAAAACTGTTCTACCCACCATAGGGCTTTCATTGCAAAAGGCAATAATTCCTCAGTCAAATCTGGCTTTACCTTCAAGTGAAGAGAAGGAATTCTCATCACTGATTTATCCGGAATCACGCTGTTCAATGGCACATGATACAGATCATTGGGGACACTGGCATATCGACCATCAAAAAACACGGCATATTTAATGGGTTCAAGTAATTCCTCGGATTGAAGCGAAGCTTCTTCATCCATCTCCACAAGATCTCGCAGCGGATAAGCCTGAACCCCGCGTTTATCGAAATAGCTCAAAGATTGACGCTGACGGCTGGACCAATCCCGGTTGGATGCAAGACGTTCCCTTTCATCCAGAAGCTCTTGTCGCTGATGCAGCAGATCACGTTTAAGATCCTTGTTCACATTCAGTTGCTCTTCCAGCACTGTCATCTCTTTCAGTACCTGATAACTTCCGGTATACCGCTGCAAATAATCACTGTGCTCCTGTTCAGCCTCTCGATCTCGTTCAGCTTCCGTTTCCAGTGACGCAATTGCCTTGATATGTTGGGTAACTCGATCATCAGCTGCGCTTAACATATTCTGTAACTGCTCATGCTCCAGACTACGCTTCTGCAACTGTTTACCGACCTGATCCAGCTGTAGCTGCACCTCGTTCTCTGTCCGGGTAATCCGTAGCTGCTCCTGTTGGATTGCTGCCAGATCAGATTCCAAACGCTGGATAACCTCCACCATTTGTGCCTGTTCAACATTTAACTCCTCTTGCCAGCTAGAACGTTGCTGCAGTTCAACCGTGAGAGCTTGCATCTGTTGCTCGCTGTCCGATTGCCTCAATTGAATTTGTGTTACTTGTAGCCTGATGCGAGCAAGCTGATCCTCCGAATTCTCCCGATCTAATTCAAGTTGTTCCAACTGGTCCTTGAGATCCTTTTCTTCACGCTTGTAGTAATCCTCCAGTTGAAGCAAGGAGGAAGCATATAATTTCCCACCTTCCAGAAGACGTTTCCGGTTATCCTCATATCGATCCAAACTGGACTTCTGTATATGCAACCACTGTTTTTTGTTACTCACATTGGTTTCAGCCTGAATCAGCGTTTGCCTTGTCTCCTGCAGTTGTTCCACACTTTCTTCCCAGTTTCGCTGCACTGCATCTATACCATGCATCTCAGCAAATATCCGAAATCTTTCCTCCGAATGCATAACCGCGAACTGATTAACCTCCTGCTGATACCAGATCAAATAGAATAAATCAGGGTCAATTTTATATTTGTATTCCAGATCTCTTTTATATGCCGTAAAATTATATTGCCGATCCCCTGAGCTATATCGTGTTTCGTGTAACCACTCTCCAGGACGATCCCCAGAATATACAACATACTCCCGCTTGATGGGCTGGCCTGATCCGGGCTCCTGCGAAATATATATCGCAAATTCAATCCATTCAGGAGCGTCGATCTTCATGTCCCCTTCGTTGCGAAATAACAACCGGATCTGTGCATTCCATGTATGATCGGGTAACAGATTCCGGGATTTCAACCCTTCCAGTTCTACTTTGGATGAATACAGGACCGCTCCCATGCAATACGTGATCGTCGATTTTCCAGCCCCATTAGGTCCAGTAATCAATATATGTTCCTGTTTGCCTGACAAATCCATAACCGTATTGTCATAGTCACGAATTCCGGCGAACCACATTTTATAAGGTATCATCTCTTGTTATTCCGCTCCTTGCTGTTGAAGATTATATCTTTTGAAAAATTTCATGACCTCTTCTTTATTCAACTGGTTGGATTGACTGAATTCGACGGTACGGCGCAAAAATGAATCGGAAAACATATGTACACCTATCGCCGTTAGTTGATACGCCTTTTCGGGTGAACGGGTATCATACTCTTCAATCGCACCAATTTTACGTAAAGGGTCCAGATTCATGAGCAATCGCTGGTTGGCCTTGGTCGTTTCATGTCCAAATGCATCCAGGAGTTGGTCAAACAGTGTATACTCATGCTGCAATACTTCCTGTTGATAGAACATGAACAATAATATCGCCAGACTTTCCTTGGAAAGTGTACTTCGGGCTGCTCTCGCTGGTACTCTCATCATGACGACAAGCTGATCCCGATCCTCATCATAGATCAATTGAAAATAACGGCTTACACCCTGATTCACTCGCTGTATAAACGAATAAAAGGCTTCCTCCTGACCTGTAATATTCAATTGCTTCTCAACCTCTCGGCGTGACAAGCCAAAGTTCCCTGCCCGAATCGTGGCAGACGAAGAAAACAACAGGTTCATAAACACCAGTTCTTCCTGCTCTGTAAGCATACCTTTGAGCGTCTGCATCACATGAAGAGCATTGAAATTGCTTGTGGTCTCCATTCCCTGCTCTTGGTTTACCTCTTCAGAGGAGATATTCGCGTGCTCATTCGTCATGCTGATTCTCCTTTCGCAGCTTACGGCTGGTTATCCTTTGATTTCGATCATCAGGCTCGATCCAGTCCCATAACTTGGCATACGGTGGACCTGATGCCACGGCATTGATCTGTTCCATATCCAGTGTTTTGTTACCGATCAGGGCAGTGATGGCAGTCAGCGCATTTATTGCGTCACCCCATTCAGATGATGTAGCTTCGATGATAACCTGTTCCACCGGTGCTTCTTCCACAGCAGCCATATATTGCTCGATTGCTTCTGTCTGGATCATGGATTTGGTCAATAACCACTCGGTATCTCCCATTAATTCACTTAGTTGCTCAAGAGATACTACTTCTTCTACAAACAGCAATTCAGCCGGATCGGACAGATCTATAGGTTCAGTAAGAGGTTCGTATGTCTCCAGGTATTGTACTGACTCACTCACAGCTGTGCCGGACAACGGCGAGGCAAATTTAACGGGGACCCATAAGCCGTCCATCGCTTCATCAGCATACTGGTTCTGTTCCATAAAACTAAGTAGCTGGTAAACATTAGGCGTGTCCGAATCCAACGGAGGATCATACATACTGACAATAAATTCACGAACTTTCTCGGGATGAATTGTAGACGACAACAGGGTTTGCTGCATGGTTGTGAATTTCAAGTATTTATTAATCATCCCTATACTCAAGTGAGTCCCTTCTGCTAATACGGCTGTTCCCTGCTGCATGAGATGACTTAAGACAAGACTGTCTTCCAGTGTCTGAAACTGATGAAGCCGCTCACTCAGCTTCTGCTCAAGTTCCCGCATAAGCTGATGTATAATTTCCAGTTGTGGCAGCGCATTGCGATCAGCCAGTAATTCCAACTCTCTTTCCTTCAGTAATTGAAGTGCATGTTCGACATTACGGATCATGCTTGCGATTTTATTCCCCCCGGATATACCGTGATCGTCATAAGCCTCACTATGCTCAGCATCCCGTCTCGCTTGAAAAAGAGATCTGCCGATGTCATCATGCATGTAATAGGCCAGAGAGTCATTCGCCAAGCGGATCAGGGCATCCATCATTCGTTTGCCCACATCTCTCATCTTGATCTGCCGAGTCTGCTTCGAAATCCAGTTATGCTTAACGAGCACACCTACGATCTGTTCTACTTTCTTGATCTCTGGTGGTTCAGCATCATGATATTTATTTCGATAACGATAATAGAGTGTGCTTGCGTTCTCAATGGGTTCATCCAGCCCCAGCGCAGCCTCATTGACTAACTGGATGATCCGTAAAAATCTCAAAATCTCAACCGGCGTCTGAAAAAAATTCTGAGACCCCAGATCACTCAGAACACCGGATAAGGAGGAAATATCCCGCATGGTCTGAAGAAGTTCGGGTGCTGACTCCTTATGCTGAAATATAGAGATTAAAGATTGATCCACTTAGTCCACTCCTCCCGCTTACCAAGTACCTGCTCCTGTTCTAACTGAGTAGTTGTCAGTAGTAAGTCCATATATGCTTTGAATAGAGACTGATCCTGATAAACCTGATGATCGTGGGCTATGAATTTCAACACAAGTTCTTGACCAGCCAAAGCAGCGCTCATCTCACCAGTAATTAGAAGTCCATCTGCATCATAATCACTCCACAGCATGGCTTGTTTAATTGAGCTATCTTCTTCCAGTAAACGTTGAATGAATGTCCTGTGCGAGCTGCGCATATGTCCATCCACACAGACGATGAGTGAATTGGTTTGCTCTACAAATCCCGGTTCAGCAGCCATTCGGGTAAGCACAGCCCGATTTTCCACCAGCCACAATGTTTCAGCGTTGGTTCTGTAATGCTCCTGGGCAATGGACAGATCCGTCAACGCGTGGACTGGTCCAGCTTTATAGGAAGACCACTGCCCCTCCAGGTGACCTGCAAAATACATGGGCGTTATTTTCCCAGGACTAATCATACCCAACCATTCAGCTGATGTGCCTGAGCTGTGCTCAAGCCATGACAGGAATTCCTCCCGATGCATATCAAATGCCTTAGAGCCTCCAATTCCGCCATAATAGCGGGAACCGATCTCCTTCCAGTCAAAGACAGTAGCAGATAACGCAATCTCTGTAATCGCATGTATGAAATGTAACCCCTTCATTCTCTTTTCAACATTCCAACGAGCAGGGAAGTGTTCGCTCTCCAGCAGTTTAGCAACGTTCCATTGAAGACTCTCATTCAGCAAAAGTACAGGCTTGGAGAGTTCTGTTGCCCTTCCGGTTGGATTGTCTTTGTATACTTCCGTCAGATTACCTACACGTAATTGATACTTCTCCAGTTCAGCCGATTGAACCTGTTGATTACATAACACCCGTCTCTCCATATCGTTAAAAAGACGATATCCCATCCGATAATGGGCACGCTCTACCGTCTTTCCATCCCGCTTCAATCGAATTTCCTTGATAATCCAGCCCTGTTGCATCAGATCAAAGGCTTCCGATTCATCCATGTCCACCCTCTTGCCCTGTGTCCATCCTTGCAGAATGGATGGAGGTTGTACATGCTCCAAGTAGCCAGTTTGGCCCCCATCATCTGTATTTTCTTCTTGAAAATCCAGAGCCAGAATAAGTGTACCAGTATGACGGAATGTCCGAGCAGTTTTGCGGATGATGTGAAGTTCATGAAGTGACGTTTCAACATCAGTTTCCGTCCGAGTTGGCGTTGTGCTCCTTATCTCCTCGCCCTTCTTTAATAGATAATTCGTTATGTAATTCAATATTGGCTCTGATCCCCTCATTACTCGCTCCATCCTCATGTACTAGATTATTCTCTATTGTATCAGCAATACGCTAGCCTGCATAAAACCTGATTTTGAATACAATGGGTTAACATCCTTGTCCGTTATCGTATCATGGCTGATTGATTTGGAATCGTGAATAAATATGGTAAAATCACTCTAATCAAGAATTGGTATGGAAGGAGTAATGATCATTAATGAAATTACTTATTGAAGAAGCACGTCCGCTGTACGAAGCAGCCAATCGTTTCAAACAGCAAGCAAGCTGGCAATGGCTGAGCAACTCCCATACTTTTGGTGTCCAGGACCCGGAATCCGGACAGATCGGCTACTGCACCGTGATGGGCAACGGAGGCGAGATGTATGGAATGGCTGTCTACCTGGGTACAGAAGGACTGAATACCTTGGCTAATCTGATGCAAGGGATCATAACGGAAGACCCTGTTTTCACCCAGCACTGCTTCCTGTTGTCCTTCGATAACCGGGACGAGCTTACTGCCGAAGAATACAAACAATTAAAGGCTTTAGGCTTCTCTTACCGCGGACGCAACGCCTGGCCTACCTTTCATCTGTATGAACCGGGATACGTGCCGGGACCTGTTCGGAAAGCCGAGGACCTTCGATTCTTCGCCACCTGTGTTGAGCAGGCCATTGAAGTCGCTTCAGCAGTACGGTCTGACCCGGATCAGCTCTTTCCTTCTGATCAGCGTCTGTTCCTCACACGTGTGCCAGAGCTTTCCTCTGACGGACAAGCATTGAATTGGAGCAGCCAGTGGCTTGAACCACAGCCTGTCGTTGTAAAGGAAACTGCGTCTATGTTTATTGACGAATTTCAACAAGCGCGTCTGCGCAAGCTGCCTTGCCCATCAGAATCATTCTGGGAATTCGGATTATCCTATCTGCCTACAGCGATTGGTGATAAGGAACGCCCCTATTTCCCACAGATTATCATCGTCACTGAGCCAGCCTCCGGCATGATTATCCACTCTGCCGTCGCAGAACAAAAACGCAGTATGCAGCAATGTGCAGAAGTATTGATTGATCTTCTGTTGCAGCGCGAATATAGGCCTTCCCGACTGATCTTGTCACGACCTGAATTGGCACAAGCCCTGTTGCCCTTGCTTACCTCCATCGACATTGAAGTGTACACTGCGGACCAGCTACCGATGGTAGAGGACGTTTTACAAGAAATGAGTCAGTTCTTGCATTAATCCTTGGTTGGGTATGACAAAAAGCGGTGATCTACCTTGACTTTAGTCCGGGAAGATCACCGCTTTTTGAGTACACGTAGATTTTTTGGCTACGCTCCTATTCGTTCACGCTAACCACCAATGCATTCAGACATACCGCACCCTGTGCACGCACATTAACAACAATAATCGGCGTTTCCAGCATGTCGTGCATCCAGGACATATACTCTTCTACTTTTTCGTTCGGAAGGATCGTCAGAATAACCCCTGCGAATCCACCACCATGAATACGACAAGCGCCATCACCCAGGTTTTGCAGATAATTCTCGGTCAGTGCCAACGCGATGCCAATCTCCTGCTCCTTCACAGCGCCACTCTGATATACATTCTGCAACCACTTCCATGACGAGTTACCGGACGCTGTAATCAGCTTCAGGAAATCAGCAAAACGTCCATCCCGCAACGCCTGAACCTGACCATCGACACGATTGTTTTCTTCCAGGAAATGAAGCGCACGCAGCACGGCACGATCCCCAGCCGCTTCACGAACCTTCTTGAGGTTGGCATAGATTGCGTCAGCTGTAATTTCCCGAACATACTCACTGCCCAGCGCCTGAGCAACCGCTCTCATCTCATATGGCACAGCAGCGTAATCTTCCGTCAGATCGGCGTGGTTACCGCCCGTATTTACAATGACCAATGAATAACCATTCTGTTGGAAATCCCACTGAACAGGCTCAATGACAGGCTGTGCAGGATTTTCAAAATCAATGGCAATCAGTCCGCCATACGCACAAGCCATCTGATCCAGCAGACCGGAAGGTTTGTTCCAATAGTGATTCTCCGCATACTGGCCGATTTTGGCCATGGTCACAACATCCAGTCCACCGTCATTATAGAAATGATTCAAAATCGTACAGATCAGCATCTCGAATGACGCCGAGGAACTAACTCCTGATGCCGAGAACACATTACTTGAGAGGTACGCTTGGAAGCCGCCTATTTTATATCCAAATTCTCCAAATCCCGCAGCCATACCGCGAATCAATGCTGTTGTGCCATCGTCTTCCGTATTTGGCGTGAGATCTGTGAGATCGATTACATATTTCTTGTCGTAGCCTTCCGAATAAAAAGTAATAACCGACTCCGCAGTTGGTGCAGCCACGGCAAGTGTATCCAGTGTAATGCTGCCCGCCAGCACTTTACCATGGTTATGATCCGTGTGATTGCCGCCAATCTCGCTGCGTCCTGCCGCGCTGAACAACTTGCTTCCCTCTTGCGTGCCAAAGTACTCTTCGAACGTTGCGTTCAGCTTCGTGTAACGTGCAGTCTGTTCCCCTACTTGTGATTGTCCATACATTTGGGCAAGCAATGCTTGGCCCTCCGTGGATTGGATCAGATTCAATGGTTGTGTTGTCATTCATAATCCTCCTATGGATATGCAGCTTTTATTTTTAGACTGTTGGTGAACATGGTTGTCGCATCTGTTTCATACCTTATTCCTCTCCCATTATCTCAGCTTCGTAGCGGAAAAGGTAGGGTAGAATTGAAAGTTTGTAAGCGTTTTGTGAAGTTATTTGTTGTAAAAACAGGATTGAAAACCATTTTACAATAACTTAAATTTGTATAGAGTAAAAACACATTATTTTCCAACCTCAATGTTGCTATGCTTTACATCTTATTCGTGGAGGAAACTATGAAGATTAAATCGAACTATACCAAGTTATTTGGTGCATTTTCGCTTACATTTTTGGGTGATGGACTTACACTTGCTGCGGTTCCTTGGCTCATATCAACACTTACGAGCGATACGCTGTATGCCTCCATCACCATGACGGCACTTCGTTTACCCTGGCTGCTATTCAGTCTGCCCGTGGGTGTTCTCATCGACCGATACTCACGCAAACATATGCTGATTGGGGCAGGCTTTACGCGAATGATGCTTCTGCTTGCTCAGACGTTATGTATCTGGGGAGGATGGGTGAGTATTCCGATTCTCGCTTTATTCATGTTTGGTATTGGCCTTAGCCGAGTCGTATTCGACAGTACGGTGCAGACGATCATCCCTCAACTTGTAGATGAGAGTAAATTAGAAAAAGCGAATGGGCAGTTCACCGCCGGACAGTTAATTACCAGTGACATTCTGGGCGTTGCTCTGGGAGGGTTCATTATCACCCTGCATATTGTTTTTCCTTTTGCCATAGACGCCGTAACGGCTGTTATTGCTCTGTTTTTTTTAATCAGTTTGAAGGGAAACTTCTATCCAGGGGATACGGAAACATCCAAGAAGGAAGTTCGCCCAATGAAGAATTGGAAACGTGAGATGTGGTCCGGTATTCGATATGTCTATCATGATCGTTTTCTCCGCGGATTAGCTATTCTATCTGTCACCATTACGCTGATGTATTCGATTATCCTGGCTACTCAGATCTTTTTTGTACGAGATGTGCTTCAGTTGGATGCTTTTGCATTTGGTATTCTCATCTCCATTGCAACCATCGGCAGCATTGTAGGGAGCCAGGCTGTTGCATATATGCGTAAGAAATGGAGTACAAAACAATTAATTATCTCCTCCATTCTGTGCATGGGAATGATCTACGGTGTGGTGGGCCTAACTACAAATGCGTATATGGTAGGCGGCCTGTACTTCTGTGCTGCATTTTTCATTATTGTGTACAATGTTACCCGTTCCTCCATCCTGCAACGTTCCGTTCCTAATGAGCTACTTGGTAGGGTCGGAAGTGTGTTTCGCTTTTTATCCTTTGGCATCAGTGCCATTGGTACGCTTCTCGGCGGATTATTGGTGCGGGTTAGTGAGACGACTTTTGACCGCATATTCTCGCTGCAACTCCCTTACCTCTTGTTAAGCCTGATCTATATCCTGTCTGCTCTGATATTCGCACTGAAGATGAAGAATCATTCAGAGAGCCAGCAGCGTAACATCAACGCTTGACTGTAACGTTAGGTCATACTTGATAATGATCTCAAGCTTACATGAAGGAGAGATTAAGGATGAAAATTACCGCGTTACGTTCAGATCAAATCTATGAGGAGATCATCCAGGCTGCACCTGATGAGAAATTGGAGTTATACCGCGAGCTTATGATGAGTCCATTCATGAACAAATGGAACATTCAACAGATCCCGTTTCGATCTCAAGAGCCTCACGGCTTCGACGTGATTATGATGAATAATTTTATGAATATCGCTCCCGCAGATATCACACCTGAGATTAACAAATCGTTAGCAGCGATTTCGTCTGAGGCATTTTGGCAACAGTGTCATGAAGCTGTCCGTAGGAGTCTATCTACCTTTACAGATCACGGGATTGAGCTATCGGTCTCCGAATATCTATATACGATTTTATTAGGCGATAAAAACAGTCCATCATTGACCATGAACGAAGGCATCAGCGGAGATGGTGGAATCCCGGGTTATATTATTGCGAACCTGATCCCCAATAGGTATACTCTACCTCGTATGCAATCCGTGTTAGCCCATGAATGCAATCACAACATAAGGTATCAATATATCCAGTGGAATCCACAGATTACGCTTGGCGAGATGGTTGTTAGCGAGGGGTTGGCAGAGAGCTTTGCGACATCCCTGTATGGAGAAGATTTGCTAGGCCCCTGGGTAGCCAAAACGGATATGGAGACTTTGAATAAAGTAATCAAACCGAAGATGAAAGACAAGCTGCATGTCACCGGTTTTGACCAGATCAATCCGTATCTATACGGCGATGAACTTGCCCTATTGCAAAATTTCACGCCCGTAGGTATGCCCTATGCGGCTGGTTATGCCTGCGGTTATCACTTAATTCAATATTATCTGAACAAAACAGGTACACCGATTACCGAAGCAACCATCACTCCGGCAAGTGTCATCCTTGCTGAAACAAAGGAATTTTGGAATGAAGACACCCTATTTCACCGTTAAAGACATCATTCAGATTACAGGCATCACCAAACGCGCATTACATTATTACGATAAAACGGATCTATTAAAACCGAGCAAAGTCGAGGACAATGGCTATCGGTATTATGATCAAGAGGCACTCGGGAATCTGCAAATGATTCTGTTGCTCAAAGAAATGAATTTCTCACTGAAAGACATTGCAGCCATGATGCAGCTTTCCAAAGACGAACAAAAAGATATCCTAAGAGAGCATCGCAGTACACTGGTTCAACGCAAACAAAAGCTCGAAACCATCATCGACCAGTTGGACGAGTATGTGGATGGAACGGATATCTCTCATCTTAATCTGTTTGACGATTCTCCCATTCTGTCCATTCAAGAACAATATGAATCCGAGGCGAAGTTCATCTACGGAGATACCGAGAAATACCAGGAATTCGAAGCGAATGTGAGCCAGCTGTCTGCGGAAGAGCAAGAACAAGCCTACCAGCAGTTCTCGGTCAACATGGAGCAGGTATTTCGGGAGTTGGCGAAACATCAGGATCTGTCCCCTGCTTCTGGTGAGGTGCAATCGTTAGTGCGTGAATGGAAGAGTTGTCTGGAGCAGTTTATGAGCTGTGATGCTGAGATTCTGAGGTGTATTGCAGAAGCCTATACGACAGATCGTCGCTATGCGGGTTATTTTGATCAGTTTGGCAATGAGGGATTTTTGAGGTTTTTGTATCAAGCGATTATGGTCAATGTGGAGGTTGGGGTCATTTCAGCTGTGAAAGATGTTAGGTAACCTCCGAAAGAACGCACTGAAAAAACACGGAACAATGGTAATATCAATTAAACGCCCATTATGTAAATGATCAATCTAATAAACCCATGGCTAGAGCACCTTAGCCATGGGTTTGATGATGGATATTTTAATTTCTAGAAATGTTTTTATCTGAACTCACCGGCTAAATCAACTCCGTCAAATGTAGCCTTTGGATAATAATAAACAAACATAGGTAGGCCTGTGAATGAATCAGACTTATTTAAGGTAAGGAAATCCACTTTGCCAGACGATGTCTGGCTTACTGTATTGTTATAGATTTTACCTATTGCTCCAGTTTCAAAATTTACAATACCTACACAATCAATTTTAACTTCTGCTCGGATGTTTCTTTTTATGCCAGCTGTGTCCCATCGTCCATATAGAAATTCCAACTATTTTTACCGAATCCGTTATCGTATTCTACATAACCAGTTAAAGCTAATGTTTTATTGTTACCTGTGAAAAATTTCTTTGAGACAGAAAAGACTGATACGTCCCCTTTATTTTGAATATATGTTATATTATTGTTTAAAGCTGAGTTTTCTTTTAAATATTGTGTATCTTCGTCAGAAAATGGTTCGTTCACTTCATACTTATCTAGTATATTTTGTATTGACCTCTTAAAAATTATTATGAAAGGGGTTTCGACAATGCACATTGTGTGGAATAATATACTTATTCTCGTTGTTAGCCTTCTTATCTTAGCTGGACTAGTTTCTGGCACAATCTACTTTTTAATAAAAAATAGGTCTAAATAGTTCACCTCCTTATGACGATACAACTTCCATATATTACTCAATAAATTATAACAAAACCCTCTTTTAAAATTAATAATATCTTATCTTTTTATATTGATATATTTGTTGTTCGCTATCTCTCTACAATTATTAGACAGTTCCCTATTCGAATAATATAAGCGAACTACAAAAAGTTAATTTCAAGTAAGCAAAAAGCGTACCGCTATTCCACTGGTACGCTTTTTGTTTTTTCTTCTTGGTAAATTTTTATTTGCCAAATAAAATTTCAATTTGACTGACTGTATAAGAGCTTCTTCTCTACTTACCTTTCCCCCGCTCAAAATAAGCATGCAACCGATACAAACAAATCTCCTTCGTCCAGCGATGCAGCAACGCCTTTTCCTCCGCATCCTGCACCTGCACATTCAGCGAGAACAGGCCATCCTCGAATCGTGTCATGCTGTCCTTCGCCCCACTCCACATAGACATCGGCATGTCGATAATCAGTTTCTCAACCCGTGTTGCCGTCTTATCATTCCATTCCCATAGCGCAAGTTTGCCTTTGTCCGAAAAGTCCTTCCGTTTCCGGTACTCCTTCTCCGTCAGGTACGTATGGAAAAACCTTGCCATCTCCCCCGGTGTGATCGGGTCCATCCAGTGCGCTTCGCCTCGCTCCAGCATGTACAGCAGCACGATCATTTTGTAGCTTTTGTTCATGAGTGTCTTCTCCACATCACGCAGCCACGCCTCATGGCGGACGTACACCTCTCCCTCAGTCGGGGACAGCAGCTCCGCCCAATAGAGAAATCCAACATAGGAGCCAAATTCGTTCCGGTACCCGATGCTCTTCGAACGTCCCATCAGATGCAGCTCCAGATAGTTCGGAATACGCCCCAGCTCTCGCTTCACACTTAGAAAATCCTGATGCAGCTTCTCTCGCCGTGGCAGCCGTTTGCGGCTTAGCTCCTGAAGCAGATTCACCACTCGGGTCTCCAGATGAATCCCGCAGTTGTCTGGAACTTCCGGCACAGCCGAATCCCGATCTTTCGCGGTTCCCTCCAGCTCCCCGCGCACATCCAGCAGACTCAGTTTCACATCCGCATTGCGGTAATTCCCGATCAGATCGATGATAACACAATGAAATTTGCCCTCCGCTAACCTTAGACCACGCCCTACCTGCTGGGTGAACACGGTGAGTGACTCCGTTGGACGCACAAAGAGAAGCGTGTCTACACGCGGTATATCCGTTCCTTCATTGAACAGATCCACCGTCAACACAACCTCCAGTTCACCCGCATCAAGCCGCCGAATGGCTTCCTCTCGCGACATCTCCGATGTGCGCGAATGCAGACTGAGCACCTTCACCCCCTGACTGCGAAAATACGCAGCCAAATAGTCCGCCTGCCGGATCGATGAGCAAAAGCCAATCGTTCTCGTCTGCTTGTGCCGCAGCCAGGCCGCATAGATCGTCTCCATATGCTCCTCTTGCAACTGAACAGCCATGAGCTGTTCTTCATCATACTTTGTCCCGATCCAGCGGATCTGCGAATAGTCCGTATCGTCGAATACTCCGTAATATTGAAATGGCGCCAGCCAACCTCGCCGGATCGCTTCAATAAAATGCATCTGGTACGCCACATTCCCATCACAGAGCGCATACACATCCTTGCCATCCAGTCGATCCGGGGTAGCCGTGATGCCCAGAAGGAACTTAGGCTGAAAATGCTCAATCACCAACATGTACGTCTTCGCCGCCGCATGATGGAACTCATCCACCACGATCAGATCAAAGGCATCCATCGCAAAACCATCCCGGTGCTTCTGCATACTCAGCGTAAAGATCGAAGCGTAAACACAGTCCGCTGCCCCATCCTTATAATGCCCGTTATAGATCCCATGACTGCGCTCCGGCATGATCCGTTGAAAAGACCTCTTCGCCTGGAACAGAATCTCTTCCCGGTGCGCCACAAACAACACCCGCTGGAACCGCTGGGCGAAGAAACCCGCCAGATACGTTTTGCCGAGCCCGGTCGCCATAACGACCATCGCCTTATCATACTGCTCCTCCATCGTGCCATGAAGTGCTTCGAGGGCATCCAACTGAGCATAGCGCGGTTGAATCGGCACCAGTGACAGCTCGGCGAACTCTTCCTCTTTGTCCTCTGGCAGACCTGTGCCAAATTCCGCTTCTTCCATCTCCGTGATGCGCTGGATCATCTCCGGGTTCTTCTGGTGATATTTGCGGTACTCTTCCTCATACAGTTCAATCGAATCCGGGTTCACCGGCAAGGTTGTCTCGTGGTAGAAGCTCTGCATGAACTTATCCAAAGCCATCTGGAACGTATATGGCTCCGCCTCCGCATTCATCGCGAGATTCCACTCATACCCCGTCTTCAGTGCTGTGAAGGAAAAGTTCGAAGAGCCGACAATTAGTAGTCCTTCGCCGTTGTCATGATCAAACAGATACGCTTTCGGGTGAAAAGAAGTCCCCATACTTCGCCACAGCCGAGCTTCAATTCGTGGATCGACCTCACACAATGCCCGCAAGCCCTCCGGCTGCGTGATATACAGATAGTCTCCCGCGAGCATCCGCACCTCGGCTCCACGTTCTGCTGCCCGTTTCAAATGCGGCGCAAGCAGCTTCACACCAGACTGCATAATAAAGGACGTCATAATATAAATCCCGGACGCATGCTGCATCCGGGAAATGAGTTCGTCTGCCAGGTTATCTGTAATGAGTTTAACGTTAAGCTTCGTCGACATCGATCAGATACACCCGTTCCTGGAATCCACCGCGTGCCTCAGCCTTGTCCGCCCGTAGCTTATCCAACTGCGCCGCATTCGCTCCATGCACCTCCGCCAGCGCCCGGATTACTTCGAGCATGTCAGCCAGTTCTTCCAGCGCTTCCTGATCACTTACAGCACTCATGTATTCTTCCGATTCTTCTTGCAGCTTTGTTCTTAGTTCTTGCTTATATTCCTCCGGGTCCAGAATGCGTGTGCGGCATTCCTTGCCACTGGATGTGATAATATGCGGAATCTTGTCCCGCACCAATTTGTTGTATGTAGGCATGTGGTATAACATCCTTTCTGCTGTGAGAGCCTTCGAGCCTCGCGCCAGAATCTCCCTTTTTGCCATTATACCATTTGCTATGGGGAGGGATGGGTTGATTTTGTAAAGTGGTTGGGATGGAATGAGGAGATAAAAATAACCCATGACTACTCGTATTCGAGTTGAAATGGGCTTTTAAGTATACGTAATGTCCAATTGTTTGCATCCAACTGTGGATCAGAAGAATTCTATCCCAATAGTTTTGCAACGATCGAATTCGTATCCATTGTTTCTTTATTAATTTCGACCAAGCAAGTGTCATCATCCATAGCTGGTTCATATCCGATTCTAACCTTCTCAATTGCATACTTCTTCTTAATATCAAGAATATACTCTATTAACTTCTGAGCTTTTAACGTTGTCTCTGAATTTTCTCCGCTGAACAATTCCTCTTCAGGAAAATTAATTACAATATCTCCAAATTCCTCATCGAATGAAAATACAATCATCACGTCGTTAAGGGTATGACCCAAGCTAAGCTCAGACAATAAAAGATTCCCTGATCCCTTAGGAGAAAGAATCTTTTCAAAGCTCTCTATTTGCTGAAATTCAATATCGCTCTCACTATGGTTTTCATAAAAATGAGAACTTTTGATCCGTTTCGCCTGAATGTTCAAATCATTCTTAATGAATCGATCCAGATTGTTTTTGTTAAAATCAATTAAAATCATTTCCATGCAGTCCATAGCCAAACCTTCTTACATCATATAATCTTTTCATGTAATCCCAATGTGACAATAATTCGGTATTGTAGATGGATATATCAGCCGGCTCAATAACTAAATTTTGATTTTTGGTTATAGGACTTACATGGATCGTCCATCCACCACTCCTATTATGATGCGAAGTAATTACTGGCAATTTCGGTTAAATCATCATTCCCTAGCTCGATGTTGGTCAGGTAGTACACAAAGAAGTCGTTAATATCTTCCTCTTGAAATAAACTCAAATATTTGAATGCAGTCCATAAAATATCATCTTCTGAATAAAGATCATCACCCAGCTTTGTTTTTGCAAACCGAATTACTTGCTTCGTATAAGTTCCACATTTAGCTTTTATTAATGCATTCAGGACAAAATGAATCTCATCTTGATTGTCACTCTCCAGAATATTTGTTATCTCTGAAGCTTCTAATTCTTCTAAGTATACTCTGGATTTGACTTGCTTGAATGCACGTAGCGCTTTGGGTTCATCATTGTAGAAATCTTCCCAAAAGGTTAAATACGCAATCTCCTCGGGCAGTCTAGTAGATGATTGATTAGGCTTATTTAATACAGTCCAATCATTATTCAGTTTGTCTGAGACCACATTAAATAGTGTCGCATCATAAGGAAGAATCCGATTAGCATCATTTTCAATTCTATAATACGTCTCTCCAGACACGGTAGACTCTATTTCAAATACGGTATATTTTTTATCAATAGATATATCTATTTGCATCTCCGATTTATCTTTAAATTGTACTCTCATCATCTCACTCCAGTTATGTTAAAGTTACCATCTAGATCAATGATCCAAAACAAGTCATCTTCGTTCTCTCTAAGCTTCCTAGGTTTGGATACTTTCAACTTCAAGTCAAAAGTGCTTAGCTCTCCAGTTTTTTGATTTTGGTAGAAGTGGATTTCTCCTTTTCCATAGGGAGTCTCATATTGTTGCTTTGATGTCATTTTCGCCCAATCCTCTATTCTACTACCATTGCTTGTTAACATTTTTCTAGCCTTTTCATCCCATAGATTCTCGCCTCTGATGATAACTTCCGAATTGGACATCACATCTTTTTTTAGAAGAGTTTGTTTGTATTGAGTATACTGGTGCACATCTTGTGCTCCCCATTTCCCTCCGTTAGAACTCTTCATGACGTTACCAGAAGTTGAGGGATAACCTCCAGATGGCACTTCAGGTTTAGACTTCGAGAACTTCAATCCACCATTTGGAACCTTATAGCCCCTATTATACGTTCCTGTAAAAGCCAACACGAGCTTAGCAGTCTGTAAACCTCCAATAGAAACTGCTGCTTGCCATGCAGGTATGGATTCTCCAGTTACGGGATGATGACCTTCCTTAAATGCGCTGATCTGTTCATCATATATATCCCCCCCACTAGACACCGGTTGCTTAGGCCCAGCCCTCATTTCCTCATAGGTACCACCCTGTTCCCAATACTTAACAAACTCCTTTTGCCCTGGCATCCCATCCTCTGCTTCACTGGCAGGCATGTTAACTCCAAACAAAGGGTTATATACCATTCGTCGTTGTTCTTCTGTGTTACTTATATTATGGTTCATCATTGTATGGACAGCAATCTGTCCAGCAACGGCTCCCAAGCTCACCTGTTCCTGATCTGCTTGTTCGAATCTCTCGGCAATCGCGAACAGATCTTGGGATGACTTAACCATACTTTCCAGTGCTCGGTCCAATACTGGACGTGACTGCTGATAATCATAGAAAAATCGTTCCTGCGTTGCTCCCGCCCACTGAGACTGGATGAATCCGATCCGTGCGGTCAGGTCATTACGTATACCCTCCAACTGCTGCCTACCCTGCTCGATCTGTCTGGATACATACAACAGTTGCTCTGGTGTCACCTTAATTGTACTCATATCATTCTCCGCGTTTGAAATAGGATTATACCATGTTAGCAGAAGCTTGATGTATATACATCCTTCTAACATCCTAATATTTCCTTTCTCACCATAACAATATTTCCAACAACGTACTTCATAGGTCCTAATTCAAAGGAAATCTTCTTAATCTCTTGATTTAATAGAAAATAATTAACAAACACACCAACGGGCACGCCGTTAACAATGCCGCTGTAAAACTGATCTGTGCCGCGACTCGTCCTCCGGTAAACTCTTGCCGTGAAAAGAACATCCAGATCGAGAGGTACGTAGCGCCTAGTGGGAATGAAATTATCCCTCTAAACGTACTCGGTTCCATGTATCCAGTCATCATGCTTTTACCAATTAGGATTAATGTAACCAATTCCAATATAGATAATATAAAAAACGCGATAGCAATCACTCTTTTCAAAATGTACACCTACTTTCCAGACGCAAAGCAAAGAGCATCCTTTGTATTCTCTGCATCATATATCCTTTATTTGGATGATATCATCTTGTAAGCGTAACATAGATAAATCAAACATTTAACCCAAATGATCAATTAAAAAAACATCTTACTCTGATGAATCCTTCATCAAACGTGCAGATAGATCATCCAATATCTCTTTCGTTCGTTGAATAAGACTTTCGATGTTGTTTAGTTTTAGTGGTTGATCGTGTGGACAATCCTCCAAAGATGACATATGTTGCATCGTGCCGATGAACAAGGCAATATCTAGTCCGGGTTCAGTCTCCGTATGCACTAAAGGCAAGATTTCATTCATGGTGAGTTCTTTGGGTGGATGAACTGAATGATACTTATGGATATAAAGCGCCTTAATCATGGAGGCTAGAGCCCAATCACATAGAATTAGACAGGCTTTAAGCTGATTGTGATTACGCATGATGACGGCAAGTCTGAGATGATACTTAGCATGTTGGTGATAGGCCGTTATTGTGGTACATAGCATGTGGTAAGCAGGAATGTGTTTGGACCTAGGTTGTGTGGAGATATCATGGTCTTGCAAACGTGGGGTAAAATCTACTTGGTGATTACAATGCGCTTCGGTTATGGACCAATTTCTTGCCATTGTCATCCCTCCAAAGAGTTAATACCAGTATTATACAATAAATTGATACATATAGTAATCAAATAAATTATTTGTATTCTTCGTTTGGTGTTTACCTTAAGGAAACTTGTCTACACTTTTGAACATAGAGAGGTGAATACCATGAACGAGGACAGAGAAGTTTTGAAGCTGGTCGGAGCCAGAATTCGTGCACTACGCAAAGAAAGAGGGTATTCACAGGAATCCCTCGGAGAAAAAGGTGGATTTCATTTTTCATACATAGGACAGATCGAACGCGGAGAAAAGAATGTTTCTTTGGTAAACCTCGCAAAGATCGCTGAGTCACTTGAAGTGAACTTAATGCAGCTTTTTGCTTATGTTGATGAGGACATTCATTTCACAGAATCAGAAGTAGTTATACAGGAGATTGTAGCCATGTTGAGAGACGCCTCCCCTGACAGTATTCAACTAACCAAAAATGTGATACGTGAGATATTAAAGTGATCTTGAGCATATAAAAAAACAAAGGCAAGGCGGCTTACAAGCTGCTTTGCCTTTGTTAAATCCGTCATTTTAGTGAGGTCACTCAGATAGCTTTCGTTTTTCTACAAGTAGGGTAGCTACTACATCCCCAAAATTCCGCCCCAGCTTTATTCTTACGTTTAACCATTGCAGCCCCACAACTGCACTTGATATTAGATACGGTTTTAGATAAAGATTGCTCTTTCTTGGTCATAGTAGTTTTTACTTTTCTATTGGAAGGCGTCCATTTCCCCCAACTGCGTAGCTTGCTGTCTACTAAACCACCGTGCCAATAATCCACTTTGAATTGATCTGCTTCTTTTCTTGCTGGACCCGTAAGATCAGATGTCGTCACGATTAGAGACAAAATACAGTCATGATTCCTTTTCGCACCTACCAGCTCACGAACCGTCATTACTTGCACCTTATTATAATCGGCATAACATTTGGCTTGGACTGCTGTTTTTTCACCGCGCTTATCCGTAATAACCAGATCTACTCCTCCATCTTTACTCCCAACGCCAACTTCTTTTACGGTATAACCGTTGTCTCTAAAATAGAGTGTAAGTAAACGTTCGAACTCTGCTCCGGTCATTTTATCTAGTGGTAAAGTTAGAATCACTTCGTCTGATCTGCACGTAGAGGAGGCACGATTAAATCCGCTACTCACGGGTTTTTAGTAGTCTGTTTCTTCCGTGGGTTGGACTTTTTTCTTTTTTTCTTTTTAGAAGGCTGTAATAGTCCAGCAACAACTGATAATGTAACAACACCAATAGCGAGCCATATTGTTTCATTCAATCACTTATTCTCCTTAGAACTTATAAAAATATAACCGATATACCTTTTAAATGGCTTTCATACTTTTAGCAATACGAAGTATAGTTTTTTCATTTTCATCAAAAAAATCCTTTGATACTTTAACGTAGTAGTTGTACTCAATTTCATCATCAGACATACAGGGTAACTCCAGTAAAACCATTCCATCCTCATAAACAACCCACATATCTGCCTTTACTCCGCTATCGAGTTTTAAACTTTGATATTTCAACGATTGTGACACTGAATATTCTATACCTTTGAAAACGTGATAACTAATACTGAAGCCGAATCTGTTGTTATGATATGTGGTCCACACTTCATTGCTTCTCTCATTTTCAACACTCTTATATGTACTTGACTCAGTAGTTATAGTATTTTCTTTGTTATTCAGACCGGTACTAGAATCACAGCCTGTAATTACAATGATCAACATTATGACTAGTAAATACTTCATCGTTTTATTCTCCTATCCAATTAGCTGTATAGCAGTAATTTCATTTCTTCAGAATTAAGGAAGTCTAATAAAGAAGCGTTTTCCGAAAGCCAATGTAGAAGTTTTTTCTGTTCCAAGCTCCATTTTAAAAATAGAAACAAATATTAGATCTTGTTGCGTAGTAACACCATTTATAACTGGGCTCCCAAACAAATTGATACCTGCACTAACCCATTCATTATCTGACTCTTCTATTGAAGAGTTTACGACCCACTCAACGAAATCTTCTTTGCTTGGGTTAGTCACAGCAAGCAAAATCAATATAAAACCAATTATAATCCAAAAAATTACAATTTCCACTATTAATACTTGAGCTATACACTTCTTCACTTCTCATATCTGTCCCCCTCCTCACTTATAGTTATTCCTGTAGCTCTAATGGATTCTATTATCCGCTGAGAAAAAGGCTCATAGAATCATTATTCATAAGAAATCTACATATTTCCACTGTAAATTACAATACTTCTCTAAGACAATCCATTCCTAATCAAAAGTACATTCAACGACATCATACCTGTAGGTATTTCTCAAGATGACCTAGGTCCGTTTATTCTAATTAAAGAACAAAATGGATGCATCGCAATGCTATTCTCCTTTTGATATGATACAAATATTAGGAACAATTGAAGGGGGAAAAATGGAGGACATGCTGAATTATCTTAATAGTCTTAATGAACGATTAACGGAAGAAGTCCAAAAATACCGTAAAAATAATAAATCTAACAATTTAAAAACGACACTTGAAAATATTTTAAGTGAAGTAATTGAAATAGATATAAGTACTTTAAAAAAGAGTGATTTTAGAGACTATATGAGCCTTATAGAATTTATGACTTTTTCAAGTTTAGAAATTAAAGATTATTCGTTAGGGGAGATGATTTACCAAAAATTGTTTCCTCAATTAACATCTTCTTCATTTTTTCAAAAAGATCTAGAAAAGACAAAAAAAATTTGGTTATCAAGTTCTACCCTAATTACAAATTATTTTTGTATTCAGCATGTTTCATCAGGACTTTCTGACGAACAAGTTCTATCTCTTGGGACAGTATTAAACTGGTTTCACAGTTTCAGCTGCATGGGATACATTAATGACGCAGTTTTTCTGGACATGTTAATTTCTACACATGGTCAATGGAAAGATACTATGACCCCAGAACAAGAAACAACTTTTTGGATTACCCTTGCTGAATGGATGGTCCGCGAGTTCCTTATGGCAACACCATATAATCTTTCTCACTATGATAAGGTAAAGACATTTTATAGTGATTACAAAAAAACGAAACGCCTTACCCATGTAAGTTATCTGGTAATTCAATATATATCAATCATTATAGGCGTAGCGGAAGAAAAATTAGATTTCTCTAATTTAGTTGACAGATGCGGCTATATTTTAAGCCAAGTTAACAAAACGTTTTGCAAAGTACATGGAGCAGCATTATCAAAGGTTTTCTCTGACGTGTTAATGATTTGGAAACCAAAACAGACAGATCTCACATCATTTTCAAAAGTTATACATGGAAGTACATCACCTGCATACAAAAACGAATACTTTAGTCGTATCTGTACTGAAATTAATTTAGTCCAATGGTTCGAAAGCAATGCATACTCATTAATTGCATTAGCTTACCAACACTCATTTTTTTCAGATGAGGAGGTAAAGGACAACCTTTTTAAACTAGCCTACAGTCTAAGTACTGCAAATTTACACGCGGAAGCAAAGAAATTGTACGAAGCACTACTATTAGATAAACCAAATAACCATTCTACTTTAAATAATCTTGCTGTTATTTATAGAGATAAAGATAAAAATTTTGAAAAGGCATTACAGTATTTTGAGCTTGCTGCAAAATTAGACCCATCGGAAGAAATTTATGAAAATAATATAAATAAAACTATTGAAATCATAAAAAAAGAAAAAGAAAGACCTAAACGACAAATCGACAATTATTTTAAGCAGACCGATAAACAACAAAAAAGTATTTGTTTTGCCTTATATAAATTAGAATACCTAGATAAAGTCACAGCAAAAGACATAGAAACGGTATCCAGCTTCAAGGGCCCTTATCTGCAAAAACACTTATCTCATCTTCAAAAATTAGAACTTATTTATAACCATCCAGAACAAGGGTGGAGGCTAGAAGAACCGATTCGCGACAATGTCGCAAGTTATGTAAACCCTAAATTGGAACGCCAAATCATTCGAAACAATCAAGCAATTATGTATCGACCGATCTTTTATCATGAATCGGAGATTAATCTATATCGGGTACTGCTAGAATTATTTCCGCAACATTTTGTTTTCCCTAATATGGACTTAAAAACGATTATTGAAGTTGAAAAAATTCGAGATTATATTAGTGCAGATTACTTAGACTATCTTTTTAAAGCTCATGTAGACTTTGCAATAATTGATACAACTTCCTACCTACCTATTCTTACTTTTGAAAAGGACAGCGAATACCAGGATAGGGAACCACAAAAATCAAATGCAATTAAAAAAAATTCAATTTTCCAAGTAAGCGGACTTCCGTTAATCCGCATCCGGTATAATAGCGCTATGGATTATGAACGACTAAAAGAGGAAATCAAACAAGCAACTAAAGAATATATACTTCAGATCAGTGGAAGCACTGACGCTGAAACACGAAGAATTTTAGAGTCCATTGATCCCAAGCGTTTTGGGATTGTAACTGCTCAACCATTAGATGATGAATTAAAGGGAGTTTGGGGAAATCTGGTGGGGGATGTAATTGCTGCTCATACTAACTCAATTGAATTGGACAAGGAACAATGTGTGTTACGGGTGACTATAGATGAAAGTGTTAAACCTGTCCTGGAATTTGGAGCCGACAGTATCAAAAGTAATCTCTATCAACAATATCCTATGTTAAATGCGGTACAGTTTTATTGGACAAACATTTTCAAATGAACATGAGATAAATATTATGTCACTTAACCGATAAATGGATCGGATTATTGTCCCGTAGTGTCATAATTTGCTATTGTAAGTGTTTTTTATGCTCTCTTTTATGCTACTAAAAGTAAAGGCCTGTATTGATAACTCAAGTAGACGAGCGACTAAAGGCTAAATTGCCGGCTGTCTACTTGAGTTAAGTTATCGCGGGACAAGAACATTGTGTCATATTCGATTAGATGGTAATCTATGTTTTTTAGTTGTATGGGTTGAGTCACCTGTTCCCTCGTGTCTCACAGAATCTGCTTAGTCCGGGATTACAAGACTTGGCTGTTCTTATAAATGAGGGCAATTTAATGAGAAGTATCTTTGTCTGTTGCCATATATTCGAATAACTAGCTTTAATCACCTCATCCATGTTGACGCGAGTTCCACAAAAATTTCAGAGTTACTTGTCAAGTAAAAGACGTATTTTCCTAACAATATTTTCTTTATCTATAACCGATATAATTTTAAATGAACATTCATTAGTTTTCGTCACTAAATCTTCAACATATTCCTGGATTGATTTATTCTCCTTTTGGATAATATTTCTTACCCAATTTGCGTAATAAGAAGATAGAACTCCAGACATTAAATACCCATATGTGATCTCGGGCAACTTTAAAATCAAATATTCTACAATTCCTTTCCCAGGGCGCTCATTATAGAATAAGGTATAAAAATCCTTCTCTGATAAATTAAAATGAATGTTACAAAAGAAAACTCTATAATCATCCTCATAAATATACTCTTCAGTTGTATAAGATATATTTCTGCAAAAATAAATCAAGTGACTTGCAAAAAATTCTTCTTTTAATAACCGGGGTGAACTAACTATATCACTTAGAAAATTCATTTCCCACCTTCTGTAATTCATATTCTTAACTTGCATAAAATCAAAATCGTAAAAACCAATAGGATAAGAGTTTCTTTCTGATAATATATATATAAATTTGAGAAACTTTATAGGTGAAAGATGGCTTTCCGCCAGACATCTTTCTATTATTTTTTCGTTTAATCTAGATATATTAATATGTCGACTAATCCATATTATTAAGTCTTTCTCTATTCTGTGACCAATGTTACTCTTACTGATCCTATGACAAACGTAGTCCAATATAGCTTTACTATAGATTGTCTCACTATTCCACTCAGGCTGAACAATTCGCCTGAAAAAAACAATCTCATTTCTCCATTCCCACGAAGGACCAGTGTATAACATATGATAAAAAACCAAAGTTACCTTATATTTCAATTTCATTTTTCTCGTCAAAAACAGAACATATTTTTTATTTTGTTCAGTACACTCCAAATTAATCATATAATCAATGATTATTTCACTTGTTTGTTTATCCATAAATTCACTGTTGTAACTAGAACTGATAGCCCCCCAAAAGTGAGAGTACTCATTATTCTTTATGCTATCAACGAATTTATTGTATAGTCCTAGTAACTCCCTCAAATACTTTTCATAACTATTTGAAAAAAACGTCTCGAATTCATTTGATATTTTTGTTGTATTACTAAATAAATCTAGAGCATAATCGTACAATTCTCTTCGTGTAATCCAATCGTGCACTATTTCAACATCATTGTAAGACAAAACTTTTTTCTTTATCTCCAAGGGCAATGTAAAATAATTTTCAGAATATGATTTATCATCACAGTATGTAGAGAATACATTATAAATCTTTTCGTATTTCCCCTTATCCTTCTCGATTATGAGAGAATTATTAATAGCAATAGCCTGAAGGTTCCAAATTTTCAATAAATCACTAAGACTCAAATCTATTTTCGTTTCCTCAATTTTTTTATATAGCATTTTAAAAAAATTATATATAAAGTACGGTTTATAATTAAACTCATCATGTTTACAAATTGAAAAAAATTTACTGATTTTTTTGTTTGGTTTAGATGGATCTATTGAAAAGAAAATTTCATTGATTACATACATTAACATATCTTTCTGTTCCTCTTTAGGGATGGTCTTCAACTCTGCAAAAATGCTGTTAAGCAAAAAATTGCTGTTTTTACTAAATGAATACTCAAAAGATTCTCTATACTCTTCTGAAATCTCATCCTTGATTAAAATATATAAGTTCATCCTTCGGCTTTCTTGCATATTAAATAATGCCTTCATATTTCCAAGCGTTCTCAAGAAAATATTTAAATATAGCGAAAAAATTAATAATAAACATATCTCCCATGAAGCCTGTATAACTTCATTATATATACTTGTACCAGTTAAACTTTCAATAGCTTTCTTTTCTAAAAATGGATAAACCGATGCATAAAGTATAAGGATTTTAAAAACTGTCGATGTAAATATATTGAAACCCAGACGCTTCAAGAAGAGTGTTTTTGTCATACTCCTACCCCAAAATTTATCATATTTATTTTGAAGTGCATAACCTATCGTAAACTGAAAGAAAGCATACAGAATCCCATATAACGTCAAAACACCAATAACTAAAGATAAATAGCTCTCCTCATTACCTACACTTATGATCTTATACTTTTGTTGAAGAGCTATTAACATAACGATAACTATTGAAAGAATTATATTACGTATAAATTTTAATATTTTGAAATATAACTTTGCATTGTTAGTTAGGCTTAATCTAACTTTTATTCTAGAATATACTGGGATCACTAATACTTTAATAAATAACAAACAAATCAACATATAAAACAATAACTCTTTGCTCTCTAATAAAAATCCAAAAATATTCATATAGTCTTTCCTTTCTACCCACTAATGTTATTTTTGAGTATCAATTATATTGAAACTGCAACTCATCTTTTAAATATTACACTTTTCAAACAATACACTTATTCGCCACCGCCACCATCTTCGCAGGCATCTCTTCCCGCAGTCGCCATACAAAGCTCATCGGTTTGTTCCCTTCATGACTCACATAGTCTGCTTCGCCCAGAAAGACAAATGTAGACGTATATCCATGCTCCTCCTTATACTCCCTTACGAACAACGCGATCCGATTGCCCGTCTCTCGATGATGGATATACCGCTGCGCGGTAGCCGTATGCTCCGACACCCGGCTCTGTGTCTGCCAGTGGAATAGACGCTCGTTGATCGCATAATCCTCATACAGCGTAGATGGAGAAAAATCTTTGTCCGACTTGTTCAACGTTATGAAGAAGATATCCGTCTGTTCGTCGGCAAAATACTTCACACCTTCACGGAAGGCGGGAGATTGCTCAGCGTTCCAGTAGCCGAAGGCGGCAAGCACTTGGTCGATGGAGTACATACAGTGGATATCCAGTGGACAAGTGTATGGGAATGAATTGCTTTTATCCACAAATCGCAGATGAGCCAAATTATATTTGAAAATATCCACAAGCTCTGCTCGGAATGCTTCACAAGACAGCACACGCTGCACACCCTCTTCGATGCTGCTCAGTCCTAGTTTCTCAGGCGCAGCCCGATGGAAGGTCTAATAGAACATAATCAACATGCGCTGTTCATCGGCGGTAGTCGGTTCTTGGCCTTTTTCAATAAAGTCGATCAGGAACGTCAGCCAGCTTCGGGAGTTAATCGTCAGCACAGACGGTAGTCGGCGGATATACTCCTCGTGTTCATCTTCGATGGGTGCTGTTAATCCGGCTTCGGCCAATATACCGCGGAAATACCTTCTCCCCGTACGTCCACCATACAATTCAACCAGTGACATCCCGTGATGCTCTACAAAATGAGCCAAGGTCAGTGGCAGTCCGGTGTCTTGCTGGAACGTTTGCAGCTTCTGGATCAACGCTCTGCGATTACGACTCATCTGCTTGAGGTTGCGCATAATATATTCCTTCGCTTGTTTTTCCAATTGAATGAACGTGCCACGAGGCAGGTTCGAGAAGCCGTTCTCGACGTAGTACGAGATGGAATGTTTAGTGGCGCCGATCAGAGCACGGAACTTATCCTGGAACCTGTACTCCTGATGCGCTTGCCCGATGAAGTCGAGCACGGTCAGGCACTCTTTGCCATCCGCCATCCTTAGTCCACGTCCCAACTGTTGCAGGAATACGGTCAGACTCTCAGTAGGACGCAGGAACAGGATGGTGTTCACCTCAGGGATATCCACGCCCTCATTGTACAGATCAACGACAAAGATCATGCGCAGTTCCCCGTTCACCAGCTGTCCTTTCGCAGTATGACGTTCCTGTTCGCTCGACCCGCCATGCAGGGCCATGGATGGAATGCCGGCTTCGTTAAATATTTTTGCCATATACATCGCATGATCCACCCCTACACAGAACCCAAGCCCCTTCACATCGTCCAGATCGGTTACGTATTTGTTCAGACTTTGGATGATCTGGTTGGCACGGATTTTGTTATGAGTATAGAGCTTCTCCAGTTCGTTCAAGTCGTAGCCTTTACGCGACCACTTCACCTGGGAAAGATCAACGGTATCGGTGACGCCAAAATATTGAAACGGGCTGAGCAGCTTCCGATCAATCGCATCAGTCAGACGGATCTCGGCGGCAATCGTATGATCGAAGTAGGCGGTAATGTCTTTACCATCCATCCGTTCAGGCGTCGCGGTGAGTCCCAGCAAAATCTTCGGTTCGTAATGGGATAACAGCTTCTGGTATGAAGGAGCAGCCGCATGATGGAATTCATCCACAATAATGTAATCGTAATAGTTTGGACTGGTGATCTCCGTCAGCTTCATGGAGTTAAGACTTTGAATACTAACAAACAAGTGGTCCAGCGCCTCTGCTCGATGATTCCCGACATGCAACTCACCAAAGTTCATATCCTTCAGGATATACCGGAACGTGTCCCGGCTTTGCTTTAAGATTTCTTCCCGATGGGCGACAAAAAGCAGCTTGGCTCCCGCATGGCTTGCACGGAACCGTTTGTAGTCGAAGGCAGAGATGACAGTTTTGCCAACGCCTGTGGCGGCGACGATCAGATTACGGGTTCGTCCATACAGCGTACGCTCGGCGTGAAGCTGTTCAAGTACTTCTTTTTGATAATCGTAAGGCTGGATGTCGAGGTGAAAGTGGTTGGACTGATCTTTTTTGCGATTCAGAGCCGCCTTCAACTGTGCCTCATGGCCTTCATCCTCAGCTACATACCGCGTAAATTCACGGTCATTCCAGTAACTCTCGAAGGTCGCTTCAATCTTGCGCAGCACATCGAGTGAATCCTTCTCCGTCACCTTGAGGTTCCACTCCATACCACTGGTCAGCGCCGGGTTGGATAGGTTAGAAGAGCCGACATAGGCTGTAGTGAATCCAGTATCGCGGTGAAAAATGTACGTTTTGGCGTGTAGCCGAGTCACTTTGGTATCATAGGAAATCTGGATTTCTGTGTTAGGTAATTTGCTGAGTTCAGTAATGGCCTTGAGGTCGGTTGCCTCCATATAGGTGGTCGTGATGATCCGCAGCTTCCCGCCGCCCGCCGTGAATTGCTGAAGCTGTTCCAGCAGCAGGCGAAGCCCGCTGAACTTGATAAATGACACCAGCCAATCGATCCGATCGGCGGTCACGATCTCCTTTTGCAACTCCAATAACATACTCGGCTCGGACTTGGCACCTGTGAACAAAGAGCTTTGGGAGATCGGCGTGTCTGGACGAACGATTTTGGTATCCCGGACCGCACGAATGCTGTTCAGCTTGGAATACACATGGGTCAGCACTTCCCCCTGCTCATCCAGTTGCAATTCGTTGTATTCTTCTTCCCCCAGTGTGCCTTTCAGGGTAGCAATAATCTCATTACACGTTCGAATCTGCGCCAACACTGCTGTCTTATCTTCCGTCTGTTCCCGCACAATCTTGAGCGCTCGCCGGGTCACCGCTGCCAGATACGTGGACAGCAGCTTGCGCGCTTCCTCTGCATCCAATTTCTCGATCCCAATGTTATACACATCCGGGTCCAGCGCCGAAATCTCCTGTCTGGTGATGGTGTTGATAAGCTGTTCATATATACCTTGTTTCATGAATGTACCTCGTGTGGGTTAGGATGGTTGTGGATATTTCTCTATGTATAGGGTGCGCTAAAAATTACTTCTTCTATATTATCGACCAACCTGTGGAAGATTTCATTAGTTGTTTTGATTTCATAGGAAAAAGCACCTCTACTTGTGGTCTGGTAGAAGTGCCTAATTTTTTTCCTTCTAAGATTAATTATAGATACCTACAACTCATATAACCTTTTCACTGCACCAGTTCGGATCATATGGCATCTGACTTAATTTTAAAATATCATCAGCTGTGTAATACCACTCGGCATCATCAAACCATAAATAATCCTCGCCATTATCTTTAAAATACTCTACAACAAATCTAAAGATAAACTTGTACTCATGATTTATATTTTCAATATCTAAAGCCCAGAAATAATTTTCGCTTTGAGTAAGCCAAGTGAAACTATCAATTGAGTCTTCCTCTACTTGATTAACATTAAATGTAAAGTACTTTAAGTTGTCCTTATTATCCATGTTTTTAAAAGTCAATTCATCAACTTCTGATAGTGTTCCTTCAGCGGATATGAAGAGATCATCACGGTATTTATCTTTTATCAAAATACAAAACATGTTCGCTTTTTGCGCTGCTTTCTTAAAATCCTCAATGGCTTTTTCAGGGGAATAGTTTTTTATCTTTTTCAAAAAAATCAAAGAACTCACTTCTTCAAGACCTCCTCTAATTCGTTAGCAGAACTTATTATTTTTATTCCTTTATTCTGAATCATTTTAACTAGATTTTCCTGGGTTCTATTATTTACAGTAATATCTTCAATATAATATATGATTTCCTTATTATCGTAGTTAAAGTATTTCTCATTTAGTGGATCGGTCAATTTATCAAATTGTTTTTTACTTACTGCACTTAAAGACTTTTTCACTTCAATAAGATGTGAATCTGTTAACACGTCAATATCCCCTGCTATTGTATCATCTTGCAATTTCAACTGTATTCCAGTACCCTGTAATCTTCCTGTACCTTTTACAGTCTGTGCTACTTGGCCCTCTAGAACATCACCAGCTTTTGAGCTTTTTAAATTCTTCTCAATAATAGCATCTATATCTTTAGAACCTTGTTTGGTCCAAGATACCTCGTTACCGAATTGATTAGCGTATATTGTTTTCTTGCCTTCCATTCTTAACCTTGAGTCATTAGTTAAACTGCTAATTCCCTCTGATTCTTTCTTGCCTCCGCCCGACCCAATGTCGTCCTTCGAACGAAAAGCTCTGCCAAACAAAACATACGCCAAAGCCTGCCCAGTCATCGCTCCACCGTAATACCCTGCACCACTCTCATCGATCTGTTTCTTCTGCTCTTCCACAAATTGCTCTATGTCAGATCTCGCCGTACCCGTGCCCCAGGCGGTGTCCCATGCAAACTGAATACCTCGCCCAACGTCCACAACTTTTCCCACTGTCATCGCATATGCCACACTGCTTAATGTACTGAACGGGTTAGAGAAGAAAGCTTCTGCCGTCTGACCCATTCCTGATATTGTTTCTCCTACTGATTTATCAAGCAGCCCTACAGCGAAATTCCGCTTTAGTTCCTCTGGAATATACAGCGCAACTTCACCTGAGCCGTCCGTTGTTCTGAAGTTCATTGCGATAAACGTAAACTCTTTCTGGATTTCGTCCAACAGCCCGAGTGTAGTTGGGAACACTTCTTTCACCTGCATAAAATCCCAGAAGAAACGCTCTCCTGTCACACCGGACCAATCGGATTGCAACATATAGATGGATTTTTCCAATTCCCAGACCATTCGCTCCAGTTCCTGTTTCTTCTGCTGGACCAACCGGGCCTTTTCCTCCAATAGATCGGGATGTACCTCGATTCGCTGCATTTCCTATCACCGCCAACCTGACCGTAGTTTATCTAACTAAATTTTAACAAGTAAGAAGGAAGATTGGAATCAAACGGAAGGATCATTTCCTCAGAGGTTATCCGGTCGTTGGGCAACATCCTTGGGTAACTATTTTTGCACATTAATGCATGGATGAATGCCGTTGAGTCGACTGGGTATCTTGTACAAAAAGAACGACTTCTATCACAGATAGAAGTCGCACAAGATAACGATACAGCCTGATTAGATCTTCTTTAAGACACTACAAATTGTACGACAATTGGAGTGCCTGCATTTAATGCATCTCCACCGGGAATGGTAATTGTAGTCGTCGTAGCCGAGGATGTATCTGCTGTTTGCATAAGGCCATTAATATAAAGATTGTAGTAGTTGTAGCTGCCTGGAAATGCGGTTGCAGCTACACCAGCGTCGTTTGTAAAATCAGTCGCAGCAATGGCAAACGTTGCTCCAGTGCCGGTCCCATCACCAATGGTTGCAGCAAATCTTAAACTGTTCTGAAATGGTGTCACAAGTGGCATGTCTCTCACCTCCTACCTAACATAGTATATGTAGTAGTTTTGATAGGAGTGAAGGCAAAGGAACCAGCAACTAAAACCAATTTTAACCATTTATGATATTGGTTGTTATTATAATCACCTCTACAGTAATAGGTGTCCCTGCAAAGATCACACCATTTTGTGACGAAAAAAACAACCTCTCCGCACTTACACTGTATGAGTTTCCTGGTTGGACGATCCCGTTTATATAAAGATTGTTGAAACTGGTAAGTCCAACCCCGGCAAATTCGGTTATGCTGCCGCCATCGTCATTTGTGAATGCTGTGGCAGGAATGATAACCGAGGCCGACAAATCCAGATCGGTGTCCGGAAAATAGAAGTAACGGTTTGCCGTAGGAATGATTTCAATTCCGGGTACGGTGCCCGGCGGACCTTGCTCACCTTGAGGACCAGCAGGACCCTGCGCTCCGGGAGTTCCCGGTTGACCCGGCTCACCTTGAGGGCCTGCCGGGCCTTGCGCTCCGGGAACTCCCGGTTGACCCGGTTCGCCTTGAGCACCTGCAGGACCCTGCGCTCCGGGAACTCCGGGTAGACCCGGTTCACCCTGAGGACCAGCGGGACCCTGCGCTCCCGGAACTCCGGGTTGACCCGGTCCGCCGTGAGGTCCTGCAGGGCCTTGCGCTCCAGGAAGCCCCGCTTGACCCGGCTCACCGTGAGATCCGGCAGGGCCCTGGGCACCTGCCACACCTTGTGTTCCAGGGAGACTCACAGTCTCCAATTCGTGCTGTCTCAACGGAGCGAGCTGGGGGGCCGGCTCATAGCATACCGGGTTGCTGCCTCCCCCTCTCGGTAATGCAATGACTTTTTTGTCACGGGCCATTTTCTGTGATCTTAATGGACGCTTCAGTGAACAGCGCTTTCGCCGATAAGATCTACGGATAATATGGCATTTCTTTCGTTTTCCCAAGTGTTTTTTTCTGCATTTCAACGTAGAACGACTGGGCCTTAATTTGTTGAGGGTGGCTGTCCTCTTGTTCAGATACTTCAAAATGGTCATCTCCTTAGGCCAAGGCACACAGTATATATGCCCTATACTATGTCCTTAGCACATTCGGAGAGTGTGCGAATAACTATGAGGGAAGCCCAATAAAAAAGACAAGAGTCCTGCTATAGTTGTCCTTTGTCTTGCCAGCATGGCTCCATTGTCTAATTATGGGGGAAGCTGAATACCCTTATGAAGCGGAGCTTAACTTCCTTTTTGTCGTCCAATAGCTCCAGCCTTGGAATACTACAAACAACGCTACTACCATGGTCAAACTCATCCCCATCTCCACCACTCGCTGCATATTCCCATTCAAGAAAACGCTGTCCCCCTGAGTTACCGCGGAACTGAACTGTTCTGAGGCGAAAAATACATAATAGAGACTAAACATCAGCATATGAACAAAGGTATACATGATGGAGAAGGCAAAAGGACAGCGGGGGATGGGATGATCTATAATACAAATATTACCAGACCACACAAGAGACAAATTCCGTGATAAACTAACGCTATGCTCCAGTACAGCGCCGATGCGTTGCTTGATAAGATTTTATATTGAAACTCGGAGGAATATGGATGAGAACGGCATTAACGAAATGGAACCGAATGAGTCTTATTAAACGAATTTTACTAGGAATTGTCTTGGGGATTGTCTTGGCCCTAATCGTGCCCGGTGCAACAGGAATTGCACTTTTTGGTTCCTTATTTGTCTCAGCATTAAAGGCGGTTGCTCCAATCTTAGTGTTACTTTTGGTGATGGCCGCTATATCCAACCATCGAAAAGGTGTTCAAACCAATATGAAAAGGATTATCGTCCTTTACGTTATGAGTACCTTTCTGGCTGGGCTACTCGCTGTTGCGGCAAGTTACCTATTTCCGGTGACATTGACTTTGGTATCGGGCGTGCAAGAATTGACTCCACCTGATGGCATTGTAGAGGTCTTGAAGAGCTTGTTATTGAAGTTGGTAGATAATCCGGTAAGTGCACTGATGAACGCTAACTATATTGGTATTCTGGCTTGGGCGGTACTGCTTGGTGTTGCTCTCAAAAGCTCCAGTGATAACACCAAAAACCTGATTACTCAATTCTCGGAAGCTGTATCGAAGATTGTGAAATGGGTAATCCAGTTTGCACCGTTCGGGATTATGGGTCTTATTTTTGACTCCATTACAACAAGCGGACTCTCGTCTTTGTTGGGATACGGCAAATTACTTTCCGTTCTTGTTGGATGCATGTTGTTTACGGCGCTTGTTGTCAATCCGCTCATCGTGTATCTGAACATTCGTAAGAATCCATACCCCCTCGTCTTGCAGTGCTTAAGAGAAAGCGGGATTACGGCATTCTTTACACGAAGTTCTGCGGCGAACATTCCAGTCAATATGAGATTGTGTGAAAAGTTAGGCTTGGACAAGGATACGTATTCGGTATCCATCCCGTTGGGCGCTACGATTAATATGGCGGGGGCAGCCGTTACCATATCGGTCTTATCCCTTGCAGCCGTTCATACGATGGGCATTCAAGTGGATTTTGGAACAGCGTTAATTCTCAGCGTGTTGTCCGCTGTAGCCGCTACAGGCGCCTCGGGTGTGGCAGGTGGCTCTCTTCTTCTTATTCCTATGGCATGCAGCTTGTTCGGTATATCGAATGATGTTGCGATGCAAGTCGTTGGGGTTGGCTTCATCATCGGAGTGTTGCAAGACTCTTTTGAAACGTCACTGAATTCATCCTCGGATGTCTTGTTTACCGCTACAGCAGAATACGCTAAGAAACGTAAAGAAAGTAAGAAAACAGCAGTTCAGCTCTAAACCAAAAGTTGGCCTACCATATCCCCTCCTGGTTACAGTGAAAAAAGATCGCATAATGACATGCGATCAACACCGTAGACCCGAGGGGATTTCTTCATTACAACGTAAAATGGAACAATAACTTCTGCAACATTTTTTCTCCATAGAAGAAGGCATGAGCGCTCCGTTTTCTTGCATCAGCGATACACAATATTAAAAAATCCCCTTCAAGTAACCACATGTTCTGAACGAACACCTTTTACTTGAAGGGGATTGATCTGTACTCTATTTCTCGAATCGGAACCAGCCGAAGTCAAACTGACTGCCTGGCAGGAAGATAAAGCTTACTTTCTGCTCACCTTTCACCTGTTCAAGTTCAAACACCCGCTCTTCATATCCACTTGACTGCGTAAACTCAACCAACTGGTTACTCTGTCCGTCCGCACCTGCGAAGCGAATATGAATCGTATTCTTATCAATCGGTGAATGACCATAGATCACAAGCTTCGATGTGCCTTCTGCCGTAAAGTCCATATTTTCAAACTCCAACGATACATTGTTCCCGATGCCTTCAACACGGTCACCCTCAATTTTAAACGTATCTCCATAGAGATGATCACAGGATGCAGCCGCATTCTGCTCGAAGGCCCGACTCTGACGTTCGAAGGAGAAGCCTTTAATATGAATCTTCTGCTTCAGCACAAAACAGATCGAAGTGATCCCGCTAAGGCGTTTGGACAATTGGTATGTCTCTTCCTGGTACACATTCCAGATGGACTCTTTGTCATACACCACATCTGCGATCATCGTGCTTCCCTCTTCATCCGGCATACCTTCCCAGATCTGAATGAAGTAGTCCTCAGTGGACAGCGTGAAAATAGGAATCGTTATGGTATCGGAGCCGTACGGTCCGAAGTCAATATTACGGAAGCCTACGTGCGTCTCTCCATCCCGACTTGTCGCTACCCCGCGCTCATTGCCGTTACCAACCTCACCTTTGGTGTAATCGTACAGTCCGCCCGTGATGAAGCCGTATGGATCTTTGTAGGCTGTGCCGAGACCTTCCGCCTTGAACTCCAGCTGGGAGATGAGTTTCGTTTTATCCGTACCGTTGGTACTGGTTGCGCGAAGCCGGAACTCCCCGTCACCTATAGCCGATACCTTCACCGCATGTTGATGCTCACCGTTGTCGCCCGTTTCTACTTCAACAGCTTCCACTTTGGAAATGTTGGACTCGATCCCCGCATCGTTCACAACGGCCCACTCGATATCTCGGTAAGAAGTGTTCTCCGGATACAGCTTGGCGGTTACGACCAGCTCCGGGTTGGACGGATCGAGCAACTGTCCTGCTTTACTGATGATCTCAATTTTCCGCAAAGGAATCTCTTGAGCATTCCCCGTAAGCACCGGACGTTCTTCATTGTTCATGAAGACAGCTTTCACTTGTTTCTCATTAACCAGTTCCGCATCCACAATACGCGATTCAAACTCAGCTACAGCCTCTTCCAATCCTTCGGAAGAAACTTCAATCCGCACCGTTCCAGGTTCATTTGTCGCTCCGATGATCGCCATCAGTTTGCCGCTGAACAGTCTTCTGCTCAATCCTTTGTATGGATCATAGTCCGTGCTGTCCCCGTTATCCAGACCGAGCAATCGACCTGCACCCGTCACCTGAACTTGCACGCGGTTATTCGCATTGTGCACCGGATTACCCGCTTCATCTTCCACATCAATTTCTACAAAAATCAGGTCTGTGCCATTCGCTTGCAACTGCTCCCGATCCGCCTGCAGACGAATTTTCTTCGCATCCGTATAGGATCTTTGCACATCGGTTGCAATGATCTGCCCGTTCTCATCGTAAGCGATCGCTTTTAGCTCGCCCTCTTCGTACGGCACTTTCCACCAGCCTGACAGCTGTGTTCCATTAGCATGATCGATATCGTAGGTGCCAATGGTTTTACCGTTGAGTTGCAGCTCAATCTTAGGTGCGTTGCTGCACACGCGTACATCAATGATCTGACCCGGGCTGAAATCCCAGTAAGGGAACAAGTGAACCATCGGACTTTTCTTATAATCCGTCCAAGCCGCTTGGTAGATATAGTAGGAGTCTTTCGGGAACGTTGCTGTATCCAGCTGTCCAAAATACGAATTCTTCGTATGATACGGCGTCGGTTCTCCGATATAATCGAATCCAGTCCACAGGAACTGCCCCAGCGAATACGGTGTATCCCGCTCTGCCAAGATGCAGTATTCTGCCGACTTCGCGCCCCAGCTCGTCGTACTGTTACCCAAAGCCGAGCACTGCTCATCATCATCTGCCAGAATCGGCTGTTCGAATGGGAAGTGATAGATACCACGACTCTGTACCACAGAAGACGTTTCACTACCATAGATGATCCAATCTGGATGTTCTTCATGATGTTTGTCGTAATATTTTTCCGCGTAGTTGTAACCTGCCAGCTTCACGATATCTGCGCATTTTTGTGCATTTTCCCATGGCATGTAGTTCGAACCAATCGTCACGCCAGCATTACCTTTTGGATCAAATTCCAGCACATAATCCATCAGCATCCGGGTTACTTCCTGTCCACGCTCATCCGCATGGGTATCATAGATTTCGTTCCCGATACTCCACATGATCAGGCTGGCATGGTTACGGTCGCGCTTCACCCAACTCTTCACATCGGTATGCACCCACTCCGGGAAAAATCTCGCATAGTCGTATGGCGTTTTGGCACGTTCCCACATATCGAAGGCTTCAGACACAACCAGCATACCCATCTCATCTGCAAGTTCCATGAACTCTTTGGCAGGCATATTATGCGCGGTACGGATGGCGTTAACGCCCATTTCTTTGAGCAAAACGAATCTTCTACGCAATGCTGTCAGGTTAAACGCAGCTCCCAACGCCCCAAGATCATGGTGTTCACACACGCCGTTCAGCTTCATCTTAACTCCGTTCAGGTGGAACCCTTCATTGGCATCAAGTTTGATATCCCGGAATCCAATGCGCTGTGATACCGATTCAACTGTCCGATCTTCCGAGATCAATCGCAGCTCCGTCACCAGTTCATACAGATGCGGTTCATCCGGGCTCCACAGGTTAGGATTCACAACCATAAGCTGTTGGCTATCTGTCGCTGCAACCGCTTTTTCAACCACCGAAGCCGCAACATTCGCTTGGCTGGATGCCACCACCTGACCTTCATACAAGATCGTATGCACCAGCTCTGCCTGCTGATTCTGTTCCAGGTTCAGCTCCGTATCTACTTCCACCTGCCAGCCATTCGGCTGCTGATTAATGGATACATAGATCCCATCCGTAACGATATGGTTGCGGTCTCTCGTCTTCAGCCACACATGGCGATAGATTCCGGCCCCGGAATACCATCTGCTGTTCGGGCTCTGATGCACTACTTTGACCACAATCTCATTGTCGCCTTCCACCAGAGCATTCGTGATCTCATGTTCAAAAGCAGAATAGCCATACTTCCACTCCCCAACCAACTGCCCGTTCACATACACCGAAGAGTCCATGTATACGCCATCAAAACAAAGCAAAAGCTGCTGCTCATCCTTCGTGTAATGGAACGTCTTGCGGTACCATCCAATGCTGTCTTCATACAGTTCAAGCGTATTATATATCAGCCAATCATGGGGAAGCTCCACAGGTTCATATACCAGACCCGCAGGTTCCGTAACATCCAGCTTACTTTTCGCAAACTGCCATCCATCATTAAAAAGTCTCTTCTGATTCATGGTAGATTCTCACTTTCTTGAAGTAAATTATGATTGCGGTTACAACAGTTGATGTCACTTTTTCCGAAAACCTTTTCGGTAATACACAAGTAGTACTATACCACATAACCCGATTATACCATCAGTCTCTTTCCTGTAACTCCTTTTCATAAGATTTTTTAGCCATAATGATGAACGTTTTACTCCCTCCAAGCATTGTAACTTTCGATGACAACAAACCAAAAAGGCAACCCGTCAACCGGGTCACCTTCTCTGTTCTATATCTATCCCTTGTAAAAAGGGTTCCACCCTATGCCTTTGCCCGATGGCATCGCGCCAGGCACCCCATCCGCTTCAAGCAGCGGACGGACAACTAACTTCACGGGCCACTCCCTGCTCTCGAATATCGCATGAGCTAGCGCGGCCCGGTCAGATTCGGGAAGCTGCACATGTTGCAGCGCTTCCTTCCAAGCCTGCTCTGTGATCTCCAATAACTTCGTTTCCGGGATGTGATACACTTCGCTAAGTGCCTCCATGATCGCAGCCAGATTCACCTGCGTCCCCAAAGACTGCACATAGAAAATCAGCTTCTGAATCGTCTCGTTATACAGGCTATTCGAGTAGCCCGGGCGAATATGATAGGCAGGGTCTGCAATACCATGTTTGTCCAGATAAGGCTGATGCAAACGCACGGAATCATGATCCCGGAACAAAAGACCTTTTACCTGATTATCCCGTAACACCAGACAGCAGTTCTGACCATGAATCTCAGGCACAACGCCCACCTTGAACAGACGCATCACGATATCATAAAACGTCGTAGCTATACTGGTATAGAACTCGAGAACATCCGTGCTGCTCAGGTTTTCCCCCAGAATATCCGTTAATAGATGATGCCCTTCCAGATTCACACCCAGTGCGGCCATTGGAATGACTTTGTAGGCTTCATTCAGCAACTCAGTGGGATACACACGAATCTGTGCAGCCAGATGCCGGGGATGATCATCGAATAGTCCCATGGATTCCGGCATGAAACCCCACCAGTTCTGTTCTTCACACATATACACCTTGTGCTTCAACGTCTCGTCACAAGCAACAGCTTGCCTTAGCATCCGTTCTCCAGCAAGACCATTCAGAAGTTTGACTACTGGAAGATAGCGAGCTGCCCCTAGCGACAGCACACTAACCGGAAGTTTGAGCATCCGAGTGGACTTGGTTGACGGAGCCATCGAGCGCAGAGAGGATGTGGCCTGTACGTCACCCACTTCTACATCCAAAACAATAAGGCTACCCTCTTCGATCTCTCCAGTAAAGCGAGGCAGAATCACATGCTGCAATTGCCACGGATGAACAGGCATCGGCAGATATTCGTCCAACGTGATCCCTTTTTTGGCAAACTCGGCTTCTACTACTCCACGCTGAATATCGCTTAACACATCCAAAATGGACAATCCATCTTCACACCCTTGCTGCACGGCATCCAGCCGTATAGCTACCCAGCGCAGCGAAATCGTCTTCCCGAATTCTGCTGCATACCGTGTTACATCTTCTGGGTTGAATCCCACCTTGGCTTTGGACGATGGGTGAAATGGACGATCCCGCAATGCCGCAACACGTTCACCTTTGATAAACCACTTATAAGCAGAAGCCGGGACGTTGGCGGACAGATACTGGACTTGTTCCCAGCCCAGAGCATACTGCTCCACAGCAATGTCCAGACTAGCAAGAAACTCCGCCACTCCGGGCTGCGCATAGGCCTCATCCGACAAAGCCCTCTGTAACACCGCACGTCCAACCTCAGCCGGAGAATCAAGGAGAACCCAGCTTCCATCTGTTTTCTCCTCATAGATCGGTGAACCCTGGACCCACTGAATCCCCTGTCTCACCCCTTCTTCAACCAGACACAGTACACCTTGAGTGTGTAATCTGTAGCGAGAAGCTACATTCTGATTAAGCTCTTCGCTGTCATATCCCTTGTACAATCGACGGAACGGTGCAGGTGCCGTAGCAAAATCAATGAATGGGTAATCCTCCAGTGGGAGTAATTGCTCCGACAAAAATGAATTTATCAGATCCGCCATAATCCGGCGTTCAGCGGCTTGCAGACTGGAACGCTTCATCAGTGTTGACATGATTATTGTCCTCCGTTAGATAATGGAATGCCGGGTGCGGATGCCCCAGAAAATCATGATGCGAGATGGTCCAGCAATAAGCGCCAGACTTTTCAAACAAAACAATATCTCCCACGCGCAGCAGTGCTACCTCCGCATCAGAATGCATGCGATCTTTGGGTGTGCATAGCTCACCTACGATATGGACTCGATGACCTCTTACCTCTGGCCGGGCAAATGAATGCTTCCAACGGTCCGTCACCATAATCTGAAACGGATGGTTATGGCCCCATGAAGCAGGCAGACGATTGTGGTGCGTACCTCCCCTTAACACGGCAAAATACTGATCATGAGAGGTTTTGATATCCGTAACTTCTGCTGCGTAATACCCGTGGTCTGCCACCAGCAGTCGACCCGATTCAAAATACAGCTGACCTCCGCGGGAAGCAAGGCGCTCTCTGGCTTCACTTTGCTCCAGCAGGGAAGTGAACAAGGGCCAGTCGAATCCGGGGCTGCCATCATACGTAACACCGAACCCACCTCCTGCATTCACCACTTCCACAGGAAGATCATACTGTTGCTGCCACTGTTCCACCTTTTGCAAATACAACTCGATCATCTCGGCGTGCAGCCTTGCATCCATATTGTTGGACAAGGAGTGAAAATGGAACCCGCTTAACCGAACCACACCCGCGCCTTCCACACGAATGAGTTCAATGGCTTCTTCCACCGCCTCTTCATCGATTCCAAAAGGACTCGGCCCACCACCCATGACAATCTTCGTCCGGGGTAACGTACTGCTTCGCAGATTGATTCGAAGAAGAATGCGCACCTCCTGCGCTTGCTTCTGTTGTTGCTTGTGTTTCGGCTCATTTTCTTGATCCTGTTTTTGCTTCTGCTCTTGCATCAGTTCCTCGCCGTATGCTTGCGTATATCTCTGCTCCGGTTTCTGCTCCCATTCTTGCTTCTGCCTGTTCTCCTGTACCTGCGCCTGCCCATGCTCCTTCTCTCTTTCTTTCGCAATCGCAATGATCCGCCGCAGCTCCAGCAAACTTTCCACATGGATGTAGCTCACGCCATGCTCGATCGCCAGCCGCAGCTCGCTCTCCTTTTTACCCGGACCTCCAAACAGAATCGGAACCTCACGACTTACCGCTCTAACCTTGAGTAGCTCTCCAATCGAAGCCACTTCAAATCCCTTCACCAATGGAAGCAACGCCTCAATGATCCGCGGATCAGGATTCGCCTTAATGGCGTAGAACAACTGTGTGTTCCCAGGCATGCTGTCCAACATCTGATGTACCTGTTCCTGAATGCCAGCCAGATCATAGACGTAAGCACATACCGGATCTTCCATTCCGCGTTGTAGTTCATCAATTGTATGCCATACACTAGGTTTCATATCTGCCCACCCGCATTCCTGTAGTCATTCCGTTTTTGCGCATATGCCCGAAACGCCGTATTCCGATCATCACCAAGCACGTATATATGTACTCCCCGCTCAGCCCAAAGCGACATATCCTCCACACCTCTGGTGACCGTTGCATAAGGTACTTTGCACTGCCGAGCGGTAGCATGCAATTCATCCAGTGCACGTCTCACATCCGGGTGCTCCGTCTGCCATGGCACACCGAGGGATTGCGACAGATCCGCCGCCCCTTCCAATACAAAACTCACCTGAGGGTGAGACAGAATCTGTGCACTTTGCCGCACGCCCTCCACACTTTCGATCATGGGTACAACCATCACCTGTTGGTTCGCTTCCCCAATGTATCCCGTGAGCGGATATTTCCCAAATACACCGGGACGACCACTATTCAAGCTCCGCGTGCCAACCGGATGGTAGTAGGCGTGACGAACCGCTTCTTCCACCTGCTCCAGTTGCTCGACATGCGGAATGACGATGCCTTGTGCACCACAGTCCAGCACTTTAAGAATCTCTGCTCGCTCCACCTTCGAGATACGTACCAACGGGGTTAGGCCGACCAGTTCCGCCGCCCTGATCAACTCTTCCACCGATTCCATGGATGTTGCGGCATGTTCCAGATCAATAATGACAAAGTCATATTCCGCATGTCCGATCATCTCAATGATGACCGGGTGCGGTATGGATACAAAAAGGCCATAAACTGGCTGTTTGCGTGCAATTTTTTCCTTCAGCGTGTTCCTTCTCATTCGACGATTCCCTTTAATTCGGGTGTTCTCTTTGATTCAAGTAAATCCTTTGATATCTTGAGCGGATTGCTCGCTTTGCGGAAATATAACTCTCCATCCCCATACAGACGGCGCTTTGTCATCTCTTCGATCAGTGCATCTTCGGCAAAAAGGTCATATGCAGCGAATCGCTCTTCGTACTCCGGGTGCTCTCGCTGATAATCCACAATCACACCTGCGCACAGCTGCCAGAACGCTTCCTCCGACAACCCAAACTTCTCCAAAGCCAGCGCAATATCCGTCATACAGATAAAAAAGAATGCATCATATGTATAGTCACGGACTTCCGACACATCTCCCGCATAGATGAAGGAATACCGATTGAACTTGCGATGGGTTTCCGGCTCTGGGTTCAGCTTCGGTGCCCTTTCCGGGTGTAACAGTTGATCTGGTACATAGCGAACGCCATCATGCAAGTCCTTGATAATGATTCGTTTAGGCAAATCATCTTCCAGTACCAAAATGATATTCTGAGCATGAGATTCCAGCGCAATCCCGTGTGCATAGAGTAGATGAATAATCGGCAGTGTAACTGTGCGAACAAGGGCCTCGCTCCACTTTTCCACACCATGTCGTTCTACAGCATCCTGGATAAACGGAACACCATTGGGCTGCACCAACATCAACGCATTCAGCGGCCATGCCGTCTCACCTTGCTTCAGGTGAACAGAAACATTCTCCCGCCAGATGGCACCGAGTGTACCGTAGGCCCGTCCATATTGGGTTGCAGGCAACTGCTCATAACGAAATGACAGTCCCATGATTTCTTTTAAAATGCCAAACTGCACCTGCTGCAACAGCTCATCTTCACGAATGAGTTCTTCCAGCCAATCGCTGATCAGCGGTGCGTTCTGGGTTGTATGCTGTGCCAGAATGCGCGTACTCGACGTGTTGGTAATACTGAGGGCCAGCTTGATGTAAGGGGCTTCCGGATTTATCCGGTTCGAGAGTGAACGGATCGACTGCTGCGCACGATAGGGCGAAGACGATAGTCCAAGATACACGATGTCCCCATCCATCCGTTGACGGGCATATACCGACTCCAACTGATGCTCCCACTGCCATGGATGAACTGGAATGAACACATAGCGATCATCCGCGTCAGAACCTCCCATTTCCCCATCCACCTTGCTGTCTTTGCTGCCAACGATAGAGCCTATTGAGCTATCTTGAACAGCTGTTATTTCACCAACCTCGGCACTGCTCTCAAGCTGATCTGCACTCGTCGCATATGCGTTGACGTTTTCGCCCATGTCCGCACGACCTTGTTGTTGCAGGATCTGTTGAAATCGCTGCATATCCTCTACGGTCAGATGTTGCCCCACCAGTTTTTCAGAGCTATACCCTGCGGATACAGCGGTCTGAGCAAATTCTTTTTTCACAGCCACCCAGATTAATGCAACCTCTGAGTTAAATTCCGGGCCATAGGCCAGATTGTCTTTCAGAGAAAATCCCAGTCTCGACTTGTAGCTCGGGTGGTACAGATGACCGTCAGTCATATGACTTTCGAGCGCATCATAATGTCGATCTTCACTCGGAATGTTCAAGGGCAATATAGCTTGGCACTGGCTGTCCTTTGCCATCGTTTCGAGCAGTTCCTGGATAAAAGCTGTCACATTTGCACCCTTCAAAGCGTTCAGCACAATTTCCTCCAAAAACAGATCCAGATCGGTGCAGAGTACGCCTTCTCTTTGGATCGAACCCTTCTTCACCTTCACCCGACCAAATGAAAACTTCTGCTCGGCTTCACACGTGTACGCCACAGGTTTTCCTGACGATGTAAGTCCTTCGGTTCGCCATTCGCTCCCACTTACATGACTGTCCAGAATGCCTTCGAACCACATCGCCTCCAACGTCTGCCGCATGATCCGTTCCTGTACACCCACGTAGACTGCTTCTGTCCTGCCGCCTGCTTCAGCCCTGTATCCCACGACTCCCACGTACTTCACTCCCCATTCGTTTCATTACATTGCTCACCGGCACGTAGGCCGGGGTCTGGCTGATCCCTCTTAGACAACTCACCAAGTTTTGTTTGGCCAGAAAAGCATCCGTTGTCAGCAGATGTTGCACATAAGCATTGCCCGTTCGTTCCAGTTCATCTACAAGTACCTCACGTACCTGTTTCCAGAAATGCTCCTCGGATACGTTCACATCTCGCGCCATGGCATGAATTAGAGAACCCAGATGATTGACGATAAAATAGTAAGAAGTCCGCGCCCAGGCTTTCTCTCCCGAATAAAATAATAAATCGGACGCAGCACGATCCTGCTCACTTATAAGTTCCTCATCCACACTGACCCCTTCCAGATCGCGGACGATAAACTCAACAGGCAACCCATCCTTTAAGGTCACAAGGGTATTCTGTAAATGAGCTTCAAAATGAATACCTTTCTCTCCCGCCGCCCGTACAATCGGCAGCAGCGAACATGCCAGATATCGTTCCAGCCAACGCTCGGCAATGTCACGTCCACCACCCAGCATCGTCATCAACCTAGAACGCATCCCGGGAAGTGGTGCTTCAACCAGACTGGATAAGACATACGTATGCTCAACATCAAACTCAATGGGCCGATAAGCTATCGTAAACAGACTGGTTAACTCTTCATTTTCAAAAGCACAAGTCGCTACACCCGTCTCATACGCAATATGTGTGTTCGGTTCAGCACCGAAGCAGCCATGCTGCCTGACGTATCTGGAGGCATCTAGTGTTCTGTGCATCTGCTCAGCACTGTTGGTGCGAATCATGTTCGTGATCTGCATATTCAGTGACAGCTTGATATTGCAGTTCCATTCGGGAACATAAACTGTACGAACCGAAGAAGTCGGATAGACGATTGGCCCCGCACTGCCGAGTAAGATTAGTTTTTCATCTCGAAGATAAGACTGTACCTCGGTCAACCGTGATATGTACGCATATTGCCATGGATGGACAGGCAGTAGCCCATACATTTCACTTTTTTCTTTTAAAATAGGCTCCACATGGCTCCGCAGGAGATCATGCAAATCCATTACCGCCTCATCATCCACCCATTCCTGCACGTAGACATCCTGCCTCACGGCGATATAACAGAGTTGAAACGATGTCCGTAACTCCGGACTGTACTTCTGTACATCCTGCTTGCTGAAGCCTTTGGTGTTCTTCGGGAACGGATGGAACGGATGACCATACAACAGTGACTGTTCAGATGTACAGTAGTCGTGGATGTCGAGACCAGCTGCTTGTTCGATATACAACGTGAGGTTGCCCACACTGTTATCTACCTTTTGTGCAAAATCTTTGGCATACGCCGCCTCTACATGATACGTATTCTGATCCAATGGATGTACATTCTCCAGCTCAAGTGAACGCTTCATTTCCATCACACTTTTCTTCATTCCATGTTGATCCGAACTCGCTCCCTGTGCTCCATCTCCACTTAGCTCACATGTGATCCAACGTACCAAGTCGCCATAATGCACCGCTTCCCCGCCAGATTCCATGCTGAGGTATTCATGCTCCCCCATGGCAGAGTAATAAGACAAACGTCCTGTCACCGTCACCCCGCTGGCTTGAAAAGCAACAGCGTACGTCAGCGTATTTGAATTGATCCGAATGTCGTTTTCCTTCTCTAGCGCAAGCTCACGGATGTAACAGTTCAGCAGCAGTTTGCATGAATGTTCATGGGCCTGCTGCTCAGCCTCAGACCGGAGCTTGTTTTCCATCTCGAACAATGATGCCAACCTTCTTTCGGGTTATAAGTAAGACCAGGGGAAGTGTAAGCAGTATGGCGCAGCCAAGTCCGATACAGATTTCTTTGAGTGCTCCCCATTTTGCCATCTCCATGGACGTTCCTGCCCCGGCAAGCCATTGCCAACGCATATCGTAATACAGGGTCAAGCCCATCACTGCAAACGAAGAAGCGAGCCGCTCAATTGTGGTCGATAATACCGACCCTTCATGCATGTCTTCGTCCGGTAATGCTTGCAGGCCAATCGCAGAGATACTCATGCCTGACAGACCAACGCCAATTCCGCGGCACGCCATGAGCATCCCGATGATCCAGATCGATGCTCCCATGGGCAGAACTGCAAACGACAAGATCGATATCGACACCAGCAACGTCCCCCATGCGATAAAATGTATGGACCGACCACGATCCAGCAAGCTGCCGCCAATCCACATGAATAGACTTGTACAGATTGATAAGGGAATGAACAGTGCACCGGACAGGGCCGGTGACAGGTGGAAGACGTCCTGGAACAATAACGGCAATGCAAAGATCACGCCAAACATGACACAATCCTGAATCGTCGAGATCAATACGGTCAGCGGAAAGACGGCATTACGTCGCAGCAACTGGTACCGGATAAGTGGTTCCTTCCGACCGTTCTCTGTCTGGACAAAACGAATGAGCAGCACCACACCGAGCGCAATCAGCAGCCAAGGTACCCATACTGCCACGACAGGACTTGCGTACAACTGTACTCCCAGACTAAGGGCACCTACCGCACAGATCAGCAGCATGACACTGGTTGGATGCCATTTTTTCCTGCGGGCAGGGATATAGGTCTGAATGACTCGACCGCACCCGATGAACGAGAATATAGCCAGCGGCACATTAAGCCAAAACAGCATTTCAAGTCGTCCATACTGAATGATGAAGCCACCCAGCGTTGGCCCGGCAGCCGGAGCCAACATAAGCAGCAAGCCCCACGCTCCTGTAATTCGTCCTCGCACCTCTGGTCCGTATACATCAAACAACAGCACAAGGGATAACGGAATCATCAGCCCCGCGGCAACGCCATGCATGAAACGAACCAGCAACAGTACCTCAATAGAGTGATAAAACAACGCACCTGCTACCGAGAACAGTCCATAGATACTGATGCCCAACATATACGTCTGCTTACGCCCCAGTCGGTCCACAATCAGGGAAGCCAGCGGCATCGTTAACGTCATAGCCAGCATGTACAGCGCGATGATCCATCCGCCTGCTGTCGTAGAGATCTGATAATATTGCACAAAATAAGGCAGCAGCAGGTTAAATGCACTGTTGGTCAGTACCAGCGAAAAGGCACCGATCAGAATCGCGAGTAATACTGCATGCCTCTTCATCAGGGAAAGCTTCAGCATGCGGCTGTTGCTAAGGCAATCGCTTCAGCTACCGATTTCTCAAAGATCGCAAGGATTGCACCCGATTCTTGCTCCGTAATATTCAGCGGCGGCAAAAAACGAACAACCGCTGAATGACGCCCGCCCAGTTCTACAATTAATCCATTCTTGAAACATTCACGCTGAATAGACTCAGCCAGCGCACCATTAGGCAGATAATGTCCCAGACGATCCTTGCGTCCCATTGGATCAACCACCTCAACACCAATCATCAACCCTCTGCCCCGCACATCACCGATCTCTACATATCGCTCTTTCAATGCATTCAGTTGATTCATGAACTGCTCACTGCGCAGATGCACATTGTGTAGAACATCCTGTTCCCGAATATAACGAAGTGTCGCAAGTCCCGCTGCCATGGCTAGTTGATTGCCACGGAACGTGCCTGTGTGTGCACCAGGTTGCCATTGATCCAGCTCTTCCTTATAGATGACAACAGACATGGGCAGACTTCCGCCAACCGCTTTGGAGCAGATGATTACATCAGGTACAATCCCGGCATGTTCGAACGAAAACATTCGCCCTGTCCGTCCGATGCCTGTCTGCACTTCATCGATGATGAGTGGAATGCTTCGCTCTGCTGTGATTCGCCGCAGCTCCCTCAGCCATTCGATATCTGCCGGAATGGCTCCACCTTCACCCTGCACCGTCTCCACAATGACCCCACACGGTGCCGCAATACCGCTCTCGCAATCATCGAGCAAGTTCTCGATATACTGTGCGCTTAACCGGGCCGTCATGCCTTCACCAACACCAAATGGGCAACGGTATTCATAAGGAAAAGGCAGGAAATGAACATCGGGCAGCAGGCTTTGCAGATGTTGTTTCTTGCTCAGGTTGCCACTCATCGACATTGTCGCTTGGGTCGAACCGTGATAACCTCCCTGAAAGGCAAGAATAGACTTGCCACCTGTAGCATGTTTGACCAGCTTAATGGCTGCTTCTACTGCATCGGCCCCCGTTGGACCACAGAACTGGATTTTGGCTTTGTCTCGCATCTCTGCCGGAAGAATGGAGAATAGTTCTTGCATATATGAAAGCTTCAGCGGTGTTGCCAGATCCAGTGTATGAAGCGGAATCTGCTGATCCAGCACATCGCGAATGGCGTTGACCACCGTGTCATGGTTATGCCCCAGCGCCAATGTTCCTGCACCAGCCAAGCAGTCGTAGAATACGCGGCCTTCCGTATCGGTAATCTTCACCCCATGGGCCTTGTTAATGACAAGCGGGAAATGTCTGGGGTACGATCTTGCATTGGATTCCTTCTCATTTTGCATCTTCAGATATTCCGTCTGCACCTCTACTGACATAGCCCTCTAACGCTCCTTATAATCGATTCAGGCTGAACCTGCTGCCTGTGTTTCTTGTTCTGCATTTTGTATGTGAAATGGTATTGGTTCAAAATCATGGTGAGGTCCGAATTAAATGATGGTATTCGTCATCTGTTATCCGTTATAACTTGTCATCTATACGTTGTTATAAGCTATATTTCTTTATATTCAAGTTGCTCCTGACACAGATATTCCAGGTATAACCGAACCACATCACGAGTTGTTCCACCATGAGGAAAGACGTGGTGTGTCAGATCTGGCAAGGCGTTCACTTCCAGGATGCCTCCCTGATCTCTGGAGATCGGGGTGCGGATATCACGACAACGAACATCAACTCCTGCTACATCGATCTGAAGAGTCTTTGCCGCCTGAATGATCATTCGGGCATTTTCGGGATGAATGATTTCGGTACAATCCTTGTAGAATTCACTGATTTTTCCGGCGGCAGAATTGCGGAGATCGTATAATTCGATTTCTTTTCCCGCGGCAGGAACTTCATCCAGTGTTGTCCCTTGTGCATGTAGTACCTCGAGCAGTCGTTCCTTTTCTGCATTAACCTCGGGAAACGCTTCATACTCGCCAATGGGTGTCATCTCGATTCGTTCCTGATTCAACTGCTCAATTAACGCCCAAACGGTTGAAGTTCCGTCTCCCTCAACATAGACAGGCCGATACTGGTTCACAGCCGCCACTTCTCCGTTGATGATCAGCACTCTATAATCGATCCCGTTCACATATTGCTGTAACATAATGCTGCTGCCGTGGACACTCGCAAGACGAATGGCTGCCTTCAGTTCATCTGCGGTACGCACATCCAACGTCACGCCCATGCTGCTGCTCGCATCCAGCGGTTTAACCACAATGGAGCCGTATCTATTCAGAAAAGCTACTGCTTCGCTCCCCATCTCCGGGATCACGATAAATGATGGTACAGGCATGCCCTGTTCATGCAACAACATATTACATGCCTGCTTGTTCTTCGCGAGCAGTCCAGCGATTAACGGCAGACGATGAGATCTGGTTTTGTTAATGATGATCTCTTGGTCCCCTACAGACAGCTTCAGGAAATCTTCGCATCCCTCAAGAAGTGGCTCACAGGTGATGCCCATTTCTCTCGCTTTGCTTATAATGAGTCGGTTTTGCAGATTATGAATCCCTTTCGGAAACACTGAAAATCCTCCTCGATCGAATGAAGGTACTGGCTCCTATATAAGTTGAATAACTGCTTTTACACGAAACCACTGCGCGGTCAGAACCATCTTCCGATCGCTGTTATCACCAGATTTTTTGAATCCCTTATTCAAAGGGGAAATCCGGTGATAAAGGCGAAGCTTATGCTTACGATGCAGCTTTCTTGCAGAAAGCTTTTAGCTTCGCTTTTTCAGGTTTTTTCTGTCCTCTCCGTTGCATGTAAATGATTAATTCAACTTATATTGCTCATACGTTCATCAATTTTTATTGTAATTTAATATTGATAATGATTATCAATATCATATAAAATCTATTTTATGGCAATTCGAGTTATATTGTCAATAATAAACTTTTAAGGAAAAATAAGATTGAATTTAGTGTAGGTTTAAGTCGATGCAGGTATGCTTTTATCGAATAATAGGCACAACAAACCGGGCAAGCCTGGGACATGGTTTTACCAACGGCTTGCCTAATTTGTCATCTGCATGGTCATGCAATGGAGTTGATGTGGAGTTTTGAATAACTTTTGAACGAATCAAAAGCGGACTTGTTGATCTTCAAGCCAATTGTGTATAACGCTGTTCCCCATTCAGCTTCCTTCCCCGTCCGTGCGGGATACAGGTTGGTGTGCCAAAGAGTGGATCAACTGCAATCTCACACTCCATCTGGAAGACTTTACGGACCATGTCCTGTGTAACAATATCTTCCGGTTTACCTTCTGCGTAGATCGACTTGTTGTGAACAGCCACAATGTGATGCGCATAACGACATGCCAGATTCAGATCATGAAGTACCATGACAATCGTGCGTCCTTCTCGTTCGTTCAACTCAAACAACAGATCAAGGATATCAATCTGATGTGTCATATCCAGATAGGTTGTAGGTTCATCCAGCAGCAGCGTTTCGGTACCCTGCGCAAGTGTCATCGCAATCCAGGCACGCTGACGCTGTCCACCAGACAGTGCATCCACAGGCCGATCCGCTAGGTCAGTCAGATGTGTGGATTCAAGTGCCAGCTTAACCATGCGCTCATCCTCACGAGACCATTGCTTCAGCCATGTTTGATGTGGATAACGTCCTTGCTTAACCAGTTGGTTCACCGTCAGGCCCTCCGGAGCAGTGGGACCTTGTGGCAGGATGGACATGCGTCTTGAAATTTCCTTGGTCGGCAGCTTTGCAATCTCTTCGCCATCCAGCAGCACCGAACCGGAGCTGGATTTCAGCAACCGAGCCATCGTACGCAGCAGCGTAGATTTACCACAGCCGTTGCTGCCAATCAGGACGGTAATCTGTCCCTTGGGAATGGTCAGGTTCAAATTTTCAATAATGGGATCTGCTCCATAGGAGATCGTAAGCTCCTTGGCTTCCAGAATACTCACAGCTCTCTCCTCCTCAAAACTGATTTCGATTCTTGAACAACAAATACAGGAAAAACGGTGCTCCTACGCCTGCGGTGAATACCCCTGCGGGAACATCAAGCGGCAGAAAGGCAGTGCGGGCAATCAGATCTGCCACAAATACAAGCAGAGCACCAACCAGTCCAGACACAATCAGCATACTGCCAAACATCCGTCCAACCAGCTTTCGGGCAATATGTGGAGCGATCAGGCCTACAAAACCAATGGTTCCGGCAACCGCAACGGCGATTCCCGCCAGCAATACACTGCATAACAACAACGCCGAACGATGCCGTTGAACGGTAACACCCAATCCCGTAGCCAGATCATCCCCGAACTCCTGTGCATTCAGACTACGGGCGAACCAGATCGCCAGCGGTACAACGATTACGATAACCGGTAAAATCGTTTGGACATCAGTCCACGATGCTCCATATACACTTCCTGTCAGCCAGATATAGGCTTGACCTGCCGTGTAGAACGGACTCAGGATCAGCATAAAGGTGGTTCCGGCTCCGGTAATAGCTGAAACTCCAATTCCGATCAGCACCAGACGGATCGGACTGACTCCCTTTTTCCAGGCAAGCACGTAGATGATCAATGCCGTCACAATTGCGCCAGCGATGGCGAACAATGGCAACAACTTGATACTTACCGCTCCACCCAGCAACGTAACAAAACCTACAGCTGCAACGGCCGCGCCGCCGGTGATGCCGATGACATCCGGTGAGGCCAGCGGATTACGGATAATGCCTTGCAGAAGTGCGCCTGACATACCGAGGGCTGCTCCTACGAGCAGAGATAATAACACCCGTGGCAGTCTTAAGGTCAGCACGACGAAGTCATGCTCTCCTGCATTCAGACCAAATATCGTTCTGAGCACATCCAGCGGAGAAATAAAGTCACTGCCTACACTGGTACCGACCACTCCTGCCATCAGGAACAAGAGGATACATACACCGATGACAACCAGTGATTTTCGTTCCATTTGCACTGAGACAGTGTCTTTTTTGTTGCGAAAAGTCAACACCTTCCTCATATCTTCGTCACCCCCTTGCGGGCAATATACACGAAGAAGGGTCCGCCAATCAGTGCAGTCATGACACCGAGTGGAACTTCCTGCGGCATGATCACCAACCTTGCAACCACATCCGCGGACAACAGCAGAATCGCTCCCCCTACAATAGAGTAAGGAACGAGCCAGCGGTAATCATTTCCCACCAGTGCACGCATGATATGTGGGACAACCAGACCGACGAGCCCGATCGAACCGGCTACGGCAACCGAACCACCCGCCAGCAATACCGTAACAATTCCCATGAGCACCTTGACCAAAAGTACATTCTGTCCCATGCCTTTGGCGATATCGTCACCCGTCAAGAGCAGATTAATGGCTCTGCCCATGAACAGAGAGACAATGGCTGCGGCTGTCATGTACGGCAGAACAGGATATAACATATCCAACGTCCGACCACTTACTGAACCGGCAAGCCAGAACAGTACATCCTGCAATCCGGTTCCATCCAACACCAGAATGGCCTGTGTGAACGAGGCAAACAACGCTGAGATAGCCGTACCTGCCAGTACAATTTTGATCGGTGTCAGGCCATCACGACCGAGGGAACCCAGTGCGTATACAATCGCCGCGGCAACCGCAGCTCCGGCAAAACCAAACCACATCATGGTAGTGAGCGAAGATACGGACAATACCACAATAGCAATGACAATAAAAAAGATCGCACCTGCATTGATCCCGAATACACTTGGTGATGCCAGCGGGTTACGTGTCAATGCCTGCATGAGTCCGCCCGCCACGGCCAGACTTGCTCCCACGACGGCAGCAATAACTGTACGTGGCAACCGTTCCGTCAGCAGAACCACATGTTCCACAGAACTCTCGTCATAGAATTGCAATGCTTCCCATGCCATCTGAAACGTGATATGTGTACGTCCCAGAATCATACTGGCTAGGCAAGCAAGTAGAAGTAATATGAATAAACCAGCCAGTCCATAGATCTTGGCGCTTGCCTTTGTAAAAAGGGGAAACATACTCTCACTCTTTCATCTGTAAAATGATAAAAGACCTGCCTGCCCATACACTTCGTTAACGAATGTCTTGGTGCATGGCAGGTCCTGCTCCTGTTAGTTAGTTCAGGTTGAACTGCTTATATAAATCGTCCAGCATCATGTTGGCCGATGTGTATCCACCTGCCATGTTCCAGGCCACTTCATCGACCTGAACCAGTTGGTTGTTCTTGACTGCATCAAGGTTTTTCCACAGTGGACTGCTGGTCCAATCATCATAATTTTTCTGGATGGCATCTGTTTCTGTGCCTGAGTTGAAGTTGAAGATCATGTCTGCATTCATATCCGGAATGTTTTCTTTGGAAGTCAATTCAACTCCCCATGTGTCTGCGTCATGTCCCGCAGGTCTCGTGAACCCAAGCTCCTTCAGAATTTTACCTGCGTATCCCATGTAGAAAATACGAACCTGATCGGCTCTGAAGTTCGTGATGGTTGCTTCAATTGGCAGACGATCCCCCATTTTCTCTTTGAAATCAGCTACACGGCCATCCCAATCAGACAACAGTTTATCCGATTGCTCAACCATATTCATCGCTTCACCCGCTACTTTCACCGTTTCTTTCCAGTCAAACAGGGTCTCCGTCACTACCGTTGGTGCGATCTGTGATAGTTGCTCATAGATCTCTTCATGTCTGATCTTCGTAGCAATAATCAAGTCGGGTTTCAACTTGTTGATCTCTTCCAGATTGGGCTGCGATTCCTGTCCTACTTGTGGAACTCCGTCCAGATCTGCTCTCAGATATTCATATACCGGCTGCTGAACCCATGATTCCACCACGCCTGTCGGTTTCACGCCAAGTGCAACAACGACATCATTTGCACCCTGGAACAGTGTCACGATCTTTTGCGGGGTTCCCTTGATTGTGGTTTCGCCCATGGCATGTTTGATCACACGGGTCTGATCTTCAGTCGCACTGGCGGTTGTATTACTTTCATTACTGCTCTCATTGCTGCTTGCAGCTTGGCTGGACGTATTCGTTGTCTCGGCACTTCCACCCGAAGCACAACCAGCAAGTAGTGAAATCATCAGAATAAGTGCTGCATAAATGTATAGCTTTTTCTTTACTTTATACATGAAATCCGTCTCCCCTTTTTATCTAAATGATATTGAATCTCATTATCAATTGTATTGTAATGGAGATGAAATCATTATACAAGCATTTTATTTGGAAAAACTTCTCACTCCCTGTCGAACTCTTCAACTTCATAAAACAACATTAAATGAAGATATATTAACCCAACCAATACAATATATATCGATATAATACGGATATACATAAACCATATATGTAATTTTTTCTCTATAACTTAACACGCACATTTCTCTTCTTACTTGTAGCTTCATCTAATATATGTCCTTTTGGCTAGTGAATCATTATTCATTCATATGCGATTAACTGATGAATCAACTGTAAAACAATTCCTGTAATTTCTTGTTGTACTATGTTAGATTATCCATTGGAATAAAATCACATCTATAGATAGGGGAATTTTTAACGTGAAGAAATCTTGGATTTTATCATTTATTATGAGTTTTGTATTGCTCGGCGGGGTGTTCGCACCTGCAGGGTCCTATGCCGCTGCTGCGGATGACTCAACCACTACATATTCGGAAGACGAATACTATGAAGAAGTTGACACGTCAGAACAAGAACCGATTCCTACAGTCGAAGAAGAAGATTTCCTCAACTACCTGGATGCATTGACTGATCCTGCCGTATACGAGAAAAAAGCCTTGAATGCAGTGGGTGGCAGCACGTACATCACATCTTCCAATCGCAAATCCTTCTATCTGAAACTAAATAATACAGCCATCCCTAACTACACCAAGTATGTCTCCATGCTGAAACAGATCAAACCGGAGAACGCTGAACTGAAAAAAATCCATGCCAAACTGATCAAAGGCAGCTATGCTCAGCTTGAAGGATATCAATTGTTCAAAAAGTCTGTTGCCAAAACAAAAGTAAACAGCAAGCTCCTTAAACAAGGTAATGACAAGATTGCATTAGGAATCAAAAGCATTCAACAATACCATGCTGAAATCAGAGCCTATGGCGAAAAACTCGGCTACCAAATGTAAAGCAGCCACACATGTATAACGTCAGACTGCACTATTCTGGCGTTCACGTGTGAATGGAATCATCGTTTTATCCTTTTTAAGAATTTTTGAAATTTAAGGAAAAAAAGTGTTTTCTTTTGCTGCGTTAGTTCGTATAATAGCACTATAATCAAAAGGCTATGCTGCCGAAAGGTACAACCTCGTGAACAATTGAGGTTGTGCCTTTTTTGCGTTTAATGGCCGCTTTTATCTGAATTTCATCATCTGACGAGGAGTGATTTACATGATTCTTGAAGCCATCTACCACCGCCCCAAACTCAATTGGTCTTATGCTTATGACCGCTCGACCATGCACCTCCGACTTCGGTCCAAACGTGGGGATCTGGATGCGGTGATTGCCATTACCGGTGACAAATATGCCTGGGATCGGACGATCACACATATCCCTATGCACATCTTTGCCCGGGATGAAATGTTCGATTATTGGGAAGCTGAGACTTCACCTCCCTATCGCAGATTGCGGTATGGATTCCAACTGATTCAGGGAGAGGAATCAGTCTGGATGACAGAACGTGGATTCGAGCAGGCGCTGCCTGATCATCCACTTGAATTTTTTGATTTTCCATTTATGAATCCAGTCGACATTTTTGAACCGCCTGCCTGGGTTAAGGACGCTGTGTTTTATCAGATTTTCCCTGAACGTTATGCCAATGGCGATCCATCCATCAGTCCCAAAAATGCAAAACCCTGGGGAGGAGAACCTACACCGGTGAACTTCTTCGGCGGTGATCTCCAAGGTGTGCTGGATCATCTGGATCATATAAGTCAGCTTGGCATCAATGCCATCTACTTCTGTCCGCTGTTCGAGGCCACGACGAATCACAAATACAATACAGGCGATTACATGAAAGTTGATCCTCACTTCGGAACCAATGAACAGTTCAAGGCGTTCGTGGACGCCTGTCATCAGCGCGGCATACGTGTCGTTCTGGATGCGGTATTCAATCATTCCGGCAGAGAGTTCCCTCCTTTTATCGATGTCATGAAGAATGGAGCCTCTTCCCCCTACGCAGATTGGTTCTATATCAAGGACTGGCCGCCACGTGTGGAGGATGGCATACCGACTTATGACACTTTTGCCTTTGAACCGCTCATGCCGAAGCTAAATACGGAACACCCTGAAGTGAAGGCATATCTGCTGGAGGTAGGACGTTTCTGGATTGAGGAGATGGACATTGACGGCTGGAGGCTCGATGTAGCCAACGAGGTGGATCATCAGTTCTGGCGCGAATTCCGTCAGACGGTAAAAGCCATCAAGCCTGACGCCTATTTGCTTGGTGAGATCTGGCATGACTCGCTCATGTGGCTTCAGGGAGACCAGTTCGATGCCGTGATGAATTATCCGTTTACCAATTCGGTATTGGACTATACGGTGCATGGCAAGCTCGATGGACTTGGATTCGCCAATGAGATCGGCAAACTGCTTGCAGCCTATTCACAGCCTGTAACGGAAGCCGCCTTCAATCTGCTTGGAAGTCATGATACACCCAGACTGCTGTCCTTGTGTGATGGAGATGAGCGCAAGATGAAACTTGCCGTTACGTTACTACTTACGTATCCAGGTGTGCCATGTATCTATTATGGAGACGAAGTGGGGCTTGACGGGGGATATGATCCGGGTTGCCGCAAGTGTATGGAGTGGGATGAGACCAAGCAGAATCGCGAGCTTCTGGAATTCTTCACCCGTACGATTTCCCTTCGCAAACAGCACCCTGCCCTGCGCAGCACGGAACTGAAGATTGTATATGCAAAAGCCGGAGACCCTTGTCTTGCCATCGAACGATTGGATTCGCAGACGGGAGAGCGCATGCTTCTTGTGCTGAATGCGGGTGATGAGCCGTGTACCCTTGAACTCCCTTTGGCAGATCGTAACGTCTGGCGAAATCTGTTCACATCAAACACCGTGGAAGCTCGGCAAAATAAACTGACCCTCGATCTGGAAGCATACGGATTCTCCCTGATGCAACTTGAGGTTAAACAACCAGCTGAGGCCTGAGATAAATACAGCTAACAAGGGAAAATAACTTCAAAAAGGCTGTCCTCCAGCTGATATGCTCCCCATAAAGTAGACAGGTAAAATAATAAAATCCTGTTACTGTATGGGTAGCATATCAGACCAAGGACAGCCTCTTCTGTATCTTATACGTCATATTCTAACGAACCCAGCTCACCTTATTCGCTTCATTATACGCGGGTTAAATGCCTAACGAATCAGAGAGACCTTATTTTGTCCAATACGTCGATTTTCGAGACCAGAAGCCGTATTTTTGAAGCAATAACGTTACTGAGATTCGTTAGGTTTTTACTTTTCTTGTTTATCCCATCAATACGATGTTTAGGGTTCGATAGCGATTCAAGCAAGGTGAAACTCTTCGAAGCAGCGACCTATTTCCCAGCCGAGGCGAAGGGTGCCGAAGTCATCGGTTTTCGTATTTTCTTCATTCTTGAACTTACAAGCGCTCCCTGTGTAATTACGATTTTCTGCGGAATCTTGTATGAAGGCAGCTTGTCCCGACAATATTCCCAGATGGATCGCCGCAGATCGGTGAGAGTACATTCTGTAGCCAGCCGGATGGTCACCTTCACCCTCTGACCAGTGATGCCACTCTGTTCTCCCGAAACTACGGCCGCTTCAATACATTCCATCTCTTCCAGAACACCCTCGACCTCGGCAGGATATACTTTCCGTCCCCCTACATTAATGATCTCGGAACGACGTCCCAGAATTCGAATATACCCCTCTTCCAGCACAGCTTCATCACCTGTTCGCAGCCACCCATCCTCTGTAAAGGGTGATGGTGCATTCAGATATCCAATCATCGCTGTTGCTGTATGAATCTGCAATTCTCCTTCCACTACCCGGTACTTGACCCCTTCATCTTGAATGGAAAACAGCAATGAGCCTGGCTCTTTGGAGCGAGTTGGCAGAATGCCCAGTTCAGACATGCCATAGGCTTGTATCGTCCTTAGTTGTGGAAATCTCCGGTTCCATGCTGCCAGTACGGATTCAGGCATCACTTCCGATCCGTATGACACAACTTCGAGACTGGATAGATCATACCCCTCATCATTTCTACCCAGCAGCAACAGATTCATGAATGTTGGAGAGACCGGAAGAGCCTGCACACGAAACTTCTCAATCGTTCGGCACACTTCTTCGGGAGATCGATCCGCAATGATACACAGACACCCCCCACTGGACAGGGATTGCAGCATGGTATTCACACCACCGATATGATCAAACATCATGAATGGAATCGTTCGCAAAGGCCGAACCTGCCGCCGAAAACCATGTAACAGTCGATCTGCACGATGCACAGTCGCTTTACTCACTCCGGTTGATCCGGATGAAAAGAGTACCAGTCCCCCTACGCCTTCCTGTGCCAGCGAGGATAACAATACAGGAACCTCTCCAGATAATTCACACGTTTGCCGAATGCACAACTTGCCTTCTTCAACGCCCAAACGCCATTTCACCTGTGCCAGTTGGATATATTCCTCTCGTTTGGCTTCAACCAGGTACCGATCCATGGGAAGCACGATACACCCTTGTCCGAGCAAAGCAACCAATGCTGCCGCCGCATAGGGGGAATAGTCTTCCTCCAGCGTTACAAGTTGCCCAGTCAGCCCTTCTGCTGTAATCCACTCACCCATAATGCCAACCTGTTCCAGCAGCCACCGATAGCTGTACTCCTGATCTTTCCAAATCAGCGCAGGTTGCTGCCCCTGCTCCGCGAATCGTTCAAGCAAAAATTGGTTCAACATCTTGCATCCTCCTCACGGTCAGGCGCCCATTGCTGTGCGAGATAATCAACAAGTGAACCCACGGTCTGATATGGGCTTTCCGGCATGGAAGCAGCAGCCATCTCGGCCAGTGCGGCTCCCATCCCCGTCCCCCATCGATCTTCGATTCCCTGCTCTACCACTGCAAGCAATGACACGAGTTCCAGCGAATCCAGTTGCCCACTTCGTCCGTACAGTGGAGCGTTACCACCCTCACCAAGTGGAATCGTTGTATTATGGTACGCGTTTAACTCCCGACAACTATCCAATACGATACGGAGCAAATCCTCCCTGTGTTCTTGTCCGATCATCGACACAGCCTGGCGCGGGAAGCAATCTGCCTGAGGTATGGAGTGCCGAAGTGACTCATACCAGTGCCATTCATCCGTGACCAACATTTTAATTACACCTGTTAGCTGTACTTTCCAGTGCTTACGCTGCTTTATCCGACTGACCTGAAGCATATTGTAGGCCTTCTCCCAACGTACGATAATTTCGCTAAATTCTCTCGCATATTGATCAAGTGGAGAACCGAGCCATAAGGCAGACTCCTGAAGAAGATCTCGAAGAAAATATCGACTCCATCGCATATCAAACAGCAGACCGGATATCAGCATTTCATTGCCCTGCTCCCCTTCATTCGCCTCATGCAGTGCATGTAACAGTTGCAGCGATACCGCATGTCCAAAATAATAATTGCGCTCTTCTTGTGTAATCGTACTGCCTGTAAGAAATTCTTCAATCTGAGTTGTCAGCGCTTGGGTCAACATTTCGCGGTAACCCGCAGAGTCAAGCTTCACAGTCGCCCGAATGTCCATGGTGCCAAACGTTCGGAGTTCTTCTTTGCGCTTGGCCTGAGCAAGCTCAGGGATGCTTTGATTTCCTTTCCAGAAGTCATGAAAGGCCCTTTGAGCAACCTTTCCCTTATACTTGGAGGGCACGGGATCGTAGACGTGAACATGCTCATCTTCCAAACCATATACGGCAATCCAATGGTCTACCAGATGTAGTCGGGAGCCCTGTTTCACATGTTTGCGAATGTACTCGGGATTCTGATAATCCTCACAGTAAGGCAGATGATAACTGGTCCCTGTAGCCAAAAAAAGCCCACCTTCGCCAATATACTGCCGGATCTGCGTCTTGCCTTCCTCGAAGCTGTCCAGCTGTCGCTGACCATACATCTCCCAGATGGGCTCTACATAATCCAGTTTGTGAAAATAAGGCTTCACCAGTCCGTTATCCCCGCACGAAGGAAGGCTGTACAACCGACTTGCCGCCAGCAGTGCCAGACTTGTGATGGATCCTTGTCGATGGAGCACTTCATGAATCAGAGGAAAATTGCAGGGATAATAATAGGGAATGTCCAGCACTGGAGCGAATGAAGGAATGATCATTTTGGGCCTCCTGTTCCCGTTTTGGCTGACGTACTGCCCCAGGATTGGATTAGGTAATGCACAGACATATCATCTGTCGCTCGAAATACCCGATTGGCAATAGGTTTGCCATCTACATCGGTCTCGAAACGACGAAAACCGCGAGTAAATCGGAAGGAGAAACCACTATCACGCGGGACTCGGTAACTACCTTCATATCGACCTTTACCAGAACGAACAAGCTTCATGCCCATACCACCATATATCGTTTCCTCCGAGTCTTCGTCGGGAGCTACCTCTGCACGAATGCAGACCTCCACATGAGTGGACAATTCAGGAATGACCGTATAGATGCGTGTAGCAGACAGTTCCCCAACAGTCAGCGTGATGGATGCATTTCCAATACCGACAGGAACCAACTCTCCACTCGCATGCACCTGAAGTATATTCGGGTCACTCGAAGTATAATTCCCATGCAGCAGACTCTGAACCAATCCACTCTCGTAGTGCATTTGTGCATTGATACACACGGTCATTCCACCCTCTAGTCCGATGACATCCCTTCCAAGCAGTTCGAGCGAGGAGGGCTTATCCACGTGGCCGAACATGTACAGTAACGGGAGGTGAACGCGTGCTCCCCAGTCACCTTCCTGATGACAGGCACCCTGCTGTTCCAGAAATGCCAATTCCTCACACGATCCTACTCCGCGTTCAAGTAATTGATGAGCTACTCTTCTGACCTGGGAAGGCAGAAACAGACCTTCCGTGTCTCCAATATCCATCCACATCCGAACGTCGGGTACCTCTTCTGGCAAGCGATACATATTTTCTTCCAACAGCCCGCTTTCCGATGTTTCGTCCAGCTGCACATCCACATAGAATGGCGACATCATGATCAGTTTTCCAAAAACATCCGGATTTCGCATCCCCATGTGCAATGTACAAAGCGCCGCGGCAGATGAACCTAACAGCCCGGTATTCTGCTTGTCTGGCAATGTCCGGTAACGATGATCAATGATCGGCTTGAGCTCATGAATGATGAAATGTTCATAGGCGATGCCTGAGCACCCCACACTCACGGCCTCTCTCTCCGGAGCGATGAAGTGGTAGAATTCGTTGTGCGTGACTGGACGAACATGCGTAATGCCGACAATAATCAGTGATTCAATCTGCCCGGAGGAAATAAGACCGTCTGCTGCCTGGTCCATATTCCATGTTTCATTGCCTGGACCGGATGGACCAAAAGCCCGTTGCCCCGCATGAACGTACAGAACCGGATAATGCCGAACTGTCTGCTCATGATAACCGGGCGGGAGGTACACATAAATGTTGCGGATATTGCCCAGCCGCGACGCCTGAATGCCTTCCAAACATTCGATGACAGAATGGGTACTCAACGATCATCAACCGCCTCTCTTCTCCCGATTCGACTGCATAATACAAATAACCCCGCCTCAGAAGAGACGGGGTTGTCCCAGAACACACGTAAGTGTTCCGGGATACATAGCCCTTATATTGTGAATCTGCGAATAGTTTAAATCCCCAGACATGCTTTTGTAAACATAAAAATAGAAAATAAATGCTCTCAAAAAAGTTATTGACATAAGATCCAATATTTCTTACGATAGCGTTGTGATCATAACTCGAGGGCCATGCTTTTAAACCTGAGCGGTTTAGGACAACCCCGGTAACTCCCGAAGGAGATGCCGGGGTTGTTGGCGTGTCAAAAGGAGGGAAGTCTTCAATCCACTGCGTAACATCCCGCTGTATTGAAAGCGCTGTTATTCAAGATCCAGGTTGGTTGTTTATCTAAACTACTACATTTACGAGAAGGGTGGATTACTATGTTTCAAATGGCCAAACGTGTACTCCTCAGCACAACACTGACACTCAGTTTACTTGCAGGGGGCGCACTTCCCTATCTGCCTGCTTCTGCCATCTATGCCGATGCAGATACCGCGGTTACCAACAAGCAAAACTTTAGTACAGATGTTATCTATCAGATCTTTACGGACCGCTTCCTGGACGGCAATCCTTCCAACAATCCTACCGGCGCTGCCTACGATGCCACTTGTAGTAACCTGAAGTTGTATTGCGGAGGCGACTGGCAGGGTTTGATCAACAAAATCAACGATAACTATTTTAGCGATCTGGGCGTTACGGCCTTGTGGATCTCCCAACCGGTCGAAAATATCTTCGCCACAATCAACTACGGCGGCGTGATCAACACAGCGTATCATGGTTACTGGGCACGTGATTTCAAGAAGACCAATCCGTATTTCGGAACGATGGCTGACTTTCAAAATCTGATTACGACTGCTCATGCCAAAGGTATCAAGATCGTAATTGACTTTGCACCAAACCACACGTCTCCTGCCATGGAAACCGATACGTCCTTTGCTGAGAATGGCAAGTTATACGATAATGGTAATCTTGTTGGCGGATATACGAACGATACGAATGGTTACTTCCATCACAACGGCGGCTCCGATTTTTCCTCCCTGGAGAATGGTATCTACAAAAACCTCTATGACCTCGCTGATCTGAATCACAATAACAGTACCATTGATCAATATTTCAAAGATGCGATCAAGCTATGGCTTGATATGGGCGTGGATGGCATTCGCGTGGATGCAGTGAAACATATGCCTCTCGGCTGGCAAAAGAGTTGGATGTCCTCCATCTATGCACATAAACCTGTATTCACCTTTGGTGAATGGTTCCTGGGATCTGCTGCATCCGATGCGGATAACACGGAATTTGCTAATGAATCCGGGATGAGCCTGCTTGATTTCCGCTTTAACTCTGCCGTACGTGATGTCTTCCGGGATAACACTTCCAACATGCATGCTCTGGATTCGATGATTACAGGCACAGCGGCAGATTACAATCAGGTGAATGATCAAGTTACGTTCATCGACAACCATGATATGGATCGGTTCAAAACAAGTGCCGTGAACAATCGTCGTCTGGAACAAGCGCTGGCCTTCACGCTGACTTCACGCGGCGTACCTGCCATCTATTATGGTACCGAGCAGTATCTGACGGGTAACGGGGACCCTGATAATCGGGCCAAAATGCCTTCCTTCTCCAAAACAACCACTGCCTTCAACGTGATCAGCAAGCTGGCCCCTCTGCGCAAATCCAATCCGGCGATTGCCTATGGCTCCACTCAGCAACGCTGGATCAATAATGATGTGTACGTTTATGAGCGCAAATTTGGCAAAAGTGTAGCTGTTGTTGCGGTGAACCGTAATCTCTCGACACCAGCAAGCATTGCGAATCTAAGCACTTCACTGCCAACAGGCAACTACACCGATGTACTGGGCGGCGCACTGAACGGTAATAACATCACTTCCACCAATGGCAACGTCTCTTCCTTCACACTGGCAGCCGGAGCAACAGCGGTATGGCAATATACAACGAGCGAAACTACACCAACGATCGGACATGTAGGTCCGGTGATGGGCAAACCGGGTAATGTCGTTACCATTAGCGGACGTGGATTCGGCTCCACCAAAGGTACCGTATACTTCGGTACAACAGCCGTTACCGGTGCTGCGATCACATCCTGGGAAGATACACAGATCAAAGTGACGATTCCAGCTGTTGCCGCAGGCAATTATGCTGTGAAAGTAGCTGCCAACGGCGTCAACAGCAATGCGTATAACAACTTTACCCTCCTTACGGGTGATCAGGTCACTGTACGATTTGTCATTAACAATGCGTCCACCACACTGGGTCAGAACATCTATCTGACAGGTAACGTGGCAGAACTGGGCAACTGGAGTACGGGCACAACAGCTATTGGTCCTGCTTTCAATCAGGTTATCCATGCCTACCCAACTTGGTACTATGATGTGAGCGTGCCTGCCGGGAAACAACTGGAGTTCAAATTTTTCAAAAAAAATGGGGCAACCATTACGTGGGAAGGTGGTTCCAACCACACGTTCACCACACCAACCAGCGGTACAGCCACAGTAAATGTAAACTGGCAATAGAATATCCAGTCCACAAGCTAACCCGGAGTTACGCTAACGCAGCGTATGCTCCGGGTTTTGCTGTACCTAGCGAAGTTGCTTAGATTGCTTCTATCCTCTCTCTGTTGAATGTGTACATGTGGGTTCAATTCATATCATTTTGATGTATCATACATGTCATTGATAGGTTCGAATCGACTTCAATGTTGTAGCAGCCAGAATACCTGTTGCCAGCAGTAATATGCCCACGCCTTGCAGCACAGAGGCTGCCCCCCATTGATCTGCCAATACGGAGACAACCGTCAATCCCAGAATAGGCGCTGTACTGGTGATTGTTCCAACTACGCCATAGACTCTTCCTTGCAGCTCGTCTGGAACGGCTGTCCTCAGCATAATCTGGGTGAGCATTGTACAGCACGCGAACATCGCACCTCCGCCCACGATGAACGGTAACGCCATAATTGGGGAGGATACATTCGCCAAAAAAATATAAAGTGGCCCTAATACAATCAGACCGATAAATACCCATCTCCCTCTTCGCTTCAATCGTTTTCCCGAAGCAATCAACAGCGCAGAGCCAATCATATATCCCAGCGGAATACAGGTCTCAATTAATCCAAACTGCACCGGATTAGCCTCCCATACCTTGACCGCCATTACTTGAACCAGCATCATGGCTGACATGAAAAATAAGATCAGCACCGGATTGAGCAATACAATGGATCGAATCAGACGATTCCGATAGATGTAGCCAAACGAACTGCGCCACTCCTGAGCAAACGTGGTCTGCTGACTAACGGATCGCTGTACCTCAGGAAAGCGGCCCGCCATCAGCACACAGACTGCGGACAACAGAAAGGTTGCCCCTGTAATTAATATGGCAACGAATCCGCCAAATGCAGCAACAGCAACCCCAGCTGCTGCTAGTCCGCTGATTCGGGCAAGATTATCCACCATATGAATGGTTCCGGTGGCTTGTTGAATATGTTCTCTGCCCACCATACTTGCTACAGAGGCGTGGAATGCAGGGGCCTGAAACAGGCTTGAAAACATGGAGAGTGAAAGCAACAGAAGCACCACCGGAAACGGAGCATGCCAACCGAACAGGCTAATCGCAATCAGCACAGCCATCACACCGCGGAATACATCCGAGGCCAGCATCAGCTTCCTGCGATCCAATCGGTCTGCAACCGTACCCGCCACCGATCCAAACAGAAAACTGACAGCCATATTGCAGATCTGTACGGCCGCCATGCTCTTTGCACTGCCTGTGGTCTGTAACACCCACAAGCTGATCGCAATCCCATTGAAGCAATCCCCGAAGACCGAGATGCCGTAGCCGTACAATATCCTCCTAAAGGTAACATTACGCCAAAGTGTTGGTGGAGCTTTAGTATTATGCAATGCAGCTTGTCCATCTTGGTATCCCATAATCTCGGGCTCACTGGACGGGTTCATGCCCATAAATCACGTTCCTCCCTAATCATGATTCGAGCCCATACAGAACCAGGCACTTCCGTAGCTTTGCCAGTCGACAAAGACATGACATCACGGAAGTGCCTGGTTGAGTGCCGCAGGGATCGCGGCTAACTATGCTGTTATGGCACAGGATTACCCTTTCGAAGCTCCTGCCGTCAGACCCTGAACCAGGAATCGTTGCAGGAAAACAAACAGCAGGGTAATTGGAATAGCGATCAGTACCGCCCCCGCAGCAAACATCGTAAAGTTACTGTCCTGATAACGGTTGACCAGATCCCACATACCCACCGCAAGCGTCCAGTTCTCTTTCGTCCGCAGCACCAGCCGGGCGAAGATAAAGTCCATCCACGCACCGGTGAAACTGGTTAGTGCCACATAAGTCAGCATCGGCTTGGATAAAGGCAGGATGATGCTGGTGAATACACGCAGGTGACTTGCACCATCCATGCGGGCTGCTTCGTCCAGACTGCGGGGAATCGTATCAAAGAAACCTTTGACGATAAATCCGCCCAGGACCGCCCCTGATGAATAGACCAGGATAAGCGCAGCGTGGGTGTCGAGCAATTTAATTTGCAGCAAAATGATATAGATGGCAATCATGCTCATGAAACTCGGGAACATGCCGAGGATTAGCATGGTGGAGAGAATCGTTTTACGTCCACGGAAGCGGAAGCGGGACAGGGCATACATCCCGAGTGTCACCATCAACGTGGAGAAGATCATCGTGAAAAAGGCAATTTTCAGCGTATTCATATACCATCTGCCGTACATAAAAGACGGGTTATTGAACAGTTCCCCGTAATGGGTAAGCGTGAATGCTTCTGGCCATAACCGTTCACTAAACAATGCCGCGCCAGGTCTCAGAGAAGAGAGAAAGATCCAGAGCACCGGATAGATGGAGACAACGGCGATGATCAGCAACAGCACATAACTCAGGGCCAAACGCAGCGGATTATTACGTGTCTTCATTGAATCATGTCCTCCTCCTTGAATGATTTGGAGCGGCGGAAGTTCCAGATAGAGAATGAAGCGATAATGAGGAAGATGATAATGCCTACCGCTGAAGCCATGTTGAATTTGTTATTGTCAAGCGTGAGCTTGTAGAGCCAGGTCACCAGCAGATCCGTGGCCCCTGCGTACTGGTAGTCTCCCCGCAATGGATTCCCGTTGGTCAGCAGGAAGATGACATTGAAGTTGTTGAAGTTTCCGGCGAACTGCATGATGAGTACCGGAGTTGTGGCAAAAAGAATGAACGGTATCGTAATGATCCGGAATTTCTGAAACGCGGATGCTCCGTCCACTTCGGCAGCCTCGTAAAGATCACGAGGGATGGCCGTCAATACACCCAGAATCAGCACCATACTGACCGGAATACCGATCCACATGTTAACGACAATGACGGTGACTTTAGCCCAGAACGGATCTGTCAGCCAGGGTAATCCCTCCAGCCCAAATGCTCTCATGTACGTATTGATCGGACCAAACTGACCATTGAACAGATTACGCATGAGCAGCAAGGAGATGATCTGTGGGATCGCATAAGGTAGGATAAAGATCGTCCGCCACAGCTTTTTGAAGCGGATGCCCCGCTGTTCAATCAACAGTGCTACAAGTACGCCACCAAAATAGGTGGTGACTGTAGCCAGAATGGCCCAGATGACCGTCCAAGTGAGCACGCCGTAAAATGTCTGGCTCCAGGATTTCAATTGAATCAGATCACTGAACGTCTTGAAGCCCACCCAGTCCACGAGTTTGGCTGGCGGAATATGATCCGGGGCCGAATAGTTCGTAAATGCAATTGTGATCGTAAACAGGATGGGCATAACGGTGAAGAAAAGAATACCCAGTGCCGGGATGGACAGGAACAGATACGGAAAGTTTTTGTCCATCATGTTCCGAAGCGAAGCCGCTGCGCCCAGGGTCTGCTTGCCTTCCTCCCTCGCAAGTCCCGTGACGTACGCATCCCGAATATTCAGAATGTAGATCAGGATAAACACAAAAAACACCAGCAGTACGATAATGCCATCAAGCAGCAAAAAGATGGAATGGTCTCCCCTTTGAAGTACGGTAGACCCATTCACTTTGACAAAACGCTGTGTATTTTCCCCCAGTGTCCATATGCCCCATACGGCCTGTGACAGGCGAGGAAGCAGGTACGCAAGCCCTGCCCCCTCCAGTAACAGTAGACAAATCCCCTTAATCCATTGTCGATTGTACAGCTGTCCAAGACCTTGCAGTATGATGGAACATATGGCCGCTGTCATCCGGTGCTGTCTTTCCCTGTTCGGTCCAACGGGCACCGGGACATGCTGCTGTTGCATTCGCTCTCTCCTCCCTGCCTATTGCTAACCTGAATACATTGAACAAAAGTGTACTTACACTGACCACTCCGATGACAGAATAAGCTTCCGATCGCTGTTATCCCCAGATTTTTTTCGATCCCTTTTCTAATTGGGAAAATCCGGTGATAAAGGCGAGCGTATGCTTCCGAAGTAGCTTTCTTTCAGAAAGCTTTTAGTTTCACTTCTTCAGCTTCCTTCTGTCCTCTCCGTTTTTGTGTAAATATGAAGTTCAATTATGCAGCTCTTATGCATATCTTCGAATTCGTCGTTCGTCCCTATTGGACGGTAGCAAGGCTTTCCTGGATCTGTTTCACGGCATTGTCCAGCGATGCCTTCACGTCCTTATCGGTATCCCAGATATCCGTAATGGCCGAAGTGATTGGTCCCCATACGCTGTCCATGGCAGGAAGCGAAGGCATTGGTGTTGAGTTGTTGAACTGTTCCAGGAATGCCTTGTTGATTGAGTCCTCTTGCAATTTCGGATCAGCAGCTACGTTTTTGTTCGCAGGAAGTGTACCGTTCAGGTCAAAGTTCTCCATCTGAGCTTCTTCATTGGAAAGGAACGCTGCCAAGAGCTTCGACGCATTTGGGTATTGCGTAAATGCATTCACATAATAGGCTTTAACACCTGAGAATGAGGTCATCGGTTTGCCATCGATTGCCGGAAGCGGAGCAACGCCAAAATCAATACCTGCATTGCGATAATCGGCAATGGTCCACGGACCATTAATGTCCATAGCGAGTTTTCCGCTGGAGAATAATCCTTTTTTGATATCATAGTTCACGTCACCCATCTTGAGCGGCAGTACTTCCGACTTCAGCGTCTGCAAGAACTGTCCACCTTTCTGGGCTCCTTCGTTATTCAGACCGAGATCCGCGCTATCCATCCCGTTGTCTCCAAAAATATAACCGCCCTGCGAAGCCAGGAACGCATAGTTATAGTAAAATTGCTGCAATTCCCACATCAGCGCATACTGATTGGACTTCACATTATTGAATGTCTTGGCGAAACTGATAATCTCATCGAAGTTTTTCGGAGCTTCTGGATAGAGTGCCTTGTTATAGAAAAGGGCGTAAGTCTCCACGCTGTACGGATAGCCGTACAGGATATCCTTGAACGTCACTGCCTTCAGCGCGTTGTCGCTGGTGTTCTCTACGGTCTCTGCTTCGAATATGTCATTGGGCAGAATAAGTCCCGCCTCTGAAGCGCTACCAATCTTATCATGCGGGAAAACAACCACATCTGCCGCCAGACCCGCTGGACCATCCGTCGTCAGCTTGGTTACCTGGTCGGTTGGAGGTAATTCCTCCATTTTGACCGTTACCCCATATTTTTCTTCGAATTTTTTGACCCTTTGCTCAATAAAGCTGCTTTGATTTTTATCCTCCCAGATCACCAGGGTTGCCCCTTCTTCCGGCTGAAGGTTCTCGGCTGTCAGTTGAACAACCTCCTCTGGATTCTCACCAGCCGTAGTTGGAGATGTGCTTGCGCCTCCAGCCCCGCACGCAGCCAGTGTAAAAGCCATCATGACGGACAATGTTGCCCCTTGCCATTTTCTCATGTAAAATGTCCCCTTCCCTCTGCTTGGTCCAACAAAGTTCGCGCTTTTCACCCTTTTGTACAAACGTTTGCTCAAATGGAAGACAAGATGACCTCTCCGTTCAATATGTAGGGGTAAAAAAGTCAAGAAGTATGTAAACCCACTGATGTAAGCGCTACAATAACAATCACATCATACAATAACGAACTTTATTTGCACAAACGTTTGCACAAGCCATATTTGCTCAATTTTAACCATTTTCTTTCTTCTACCTACAGTAATTTCCTGTTTCCTTGTTCTGACTCTTTCTTCCTTAATTTTACTTCATGAGCATCCCTTACTCGGCAGTTAGCAATTGATTTCTCGTATCCTTTGGATTACCATAGGAGAATATTTATACGATTGTTCAGAAGGGATTTTTTACATGATTACGATCAAGGATATTGCCAAATTGGCGGGTGTTTCCCCTTCTACAGTGTCACGGGTGATTTCCAACCATCCCAGAATCAGCACCAAGACATCTCTCAAAGTGAAGCAAATCATGAAAGAATTAAACTACCATCCCAACATCATCGCAAAGAGCCTGGTTTCCAAAACAACACATACCCTTGGGATTATGCTTCCGCGTCCTGCAGAAGAGTTGTTTCAGAATTACTTTTTCGGGGAACTGCTGCGAGGTATTATTACACATGCCACCCGTATGAATTATGAATTGCTGCTAACAACCGAAACATCATCAGACAATGAACTGCATGCGATATCCCGCCTTGTGCATGGCCGCAGAGTGGATGGTATTCTGTTGCTTGGGTCCAAACGAGATGATCCCATCATTTCATTTCTGGAAGCGGAAAAGTTTCCTTTTGTGTTAATCGGTCGCAGTGAAGCTCATCCAAATGCCCCCATGGTGGATAACGATAATGTGCAGACCGCTTATGATGCGACTCATCATCTGATTGCTCAGGGACATACTCGAATCGGATTTGTCAGTGGTCCTCCGGACATTACGTTATCGCATGATCGCATGTTAGGATACCAAAAAGCGCTTGCCCAAGCCGGGCTGGATGCGGATAGTGACTGGATTGTGGAAGGTGAATTTCTACAGGAAAGTGGATTCAGAGCGATGTCGCTGTTCATGTCCTTGCCGGACAGACCCACAGCAATTGTTGTCATCGATGACAACGTGGCCTTTGGGGTATTGAGAGCTCTTGCCGAGCTTCATTATCTGGTGCCTGAAGATATCAGTGTGGTCAGTTTTAACAATATTGCATTATCGGAACTGGCTTCTCCACCCCTAAGCTCTATCGACATCGGGACTTATCAGCTTGGTTATACAGCCGTTCAGGTACTGTTAAAAATTCTTAATGGGGAACCACAGCTTCATAATCCGGTCATTATCCCCCATCGTCTGATCGTGCGTGAATCCTCACTCTTTTCCAAACCAAGGCCACCCTCAGATTGATTCATTTCGGGTTTCCGTGTAGTAATGCAAACGTTTGTCCTACACGGAATATGATGCTGTTATCCACCGTACGTAGGTGCATAGGTGCAAAAAAAGGAAGCCGCTTATAATTATGCGGCTTCCTTAATTCACACACTATTTCCGTACTCCATGCTCGACTGCACTTGAATAGATTAATAAGAGCTCCAGCCAGCATCTGCTGTAACGACAGTTCCGTTCACGAAGCTGGACTCGTCAGATCCAAGGAACAAAGCCACTTTGGCGATCTCTTCGCTCGTCCCGATGCGTGGGTTGATTGCCATCCCAAGCTGTTGCCTCCCTGCACCGAAATGGCTAATACCTGTCATGGAGGAGCTGATATTGGTTGCCACAGCGCCTGGAGCGATCGCATTACAGCGAATGCCTTGCTCAGCATACATGTACCCTGTATTTTTGGTGAAGCCCACGACCGCATGTTTGGACGCCGTATAGGCTGCTCCTGCACGTCCGCCGTGTAGGCCCCCTGCCGAAGCAATGTTCACGATAACACCTTTTTGTTTTTCCAGGAAGATCGGCAATACCTTACGTGTTGTCCGCATCACACTGGTTGTGTTCACAGTAAACAATCTCTCCCACTTCTCATCCGTTATATCAGCTGCCGGCTCCATGCCATCCATAATTCCCGCATTGTTAATTAGAATATCTACTGTACCATATGTGCTCACCGTCGTATCGATCAGATTTTGCACATCTTCTTCTTTGGCTACATTGGCCAGAACGACAATCGCTTCTCCACCCTGGGCTTTAATATCATTCACTACCGCTTGTGCGGATTCTTCGTTAATATCCGATACGACGACTTTCGCGCCTTCTTGAGCATACAACGTGGCAATTGCTTTCCCCATACCTGAACCAGCACCTGTAACAACTGCAACTTTATCTTGAAGTTTCATTCCATGTATCCTCCTTTGTGTATTCGTTTACAATAAGTTAACAAACAAATGTTCATTAACTCCTATCCTTAGTATAATAAGTCATAGCGTTTCACTTCAATCAGTAAAAGCTTGTCCAGTTGTACGTTAAACAACACTAATAAGCCCGAATGTACTTTAATTAATAAAGTGAACTCGCGAGGAGGAAAATAGATGTCTGAAACTCCGAATTCGATGGACCGAAGAATCAAGAAATCAAAAGCTGCACTGAAGGATGCACTCATCCATTTGATGCAGAAACATTCCTTTAAAGAAATTTCAATTACGGATATTGTGCAGCGAGCCGACCTGAATCGGGGAACTTTCTACAGGCATTATCAGTACAAAGAAGACCTGTTCAACGAGATTATCGATGATGTAATTCAGGATCTGGTGACTTCTTTTCGTAAACCTTATCAGGATGAGGAAGAGTTCCAAGTCAATCTGATGCCCTCTTCGGCGATCACTATATTTGAGCATGTGCACCAACATGCTCAATTCTACACATTGGTTGTGAAATCTGAGGCGGCCTCCTCCAACTTCCAGCGTATGATCTGTGATGTTCTTCGGGATCTGGCCTTACAGGATCTGAACCACATCTTCCCGCAGCACATTAACCATGAACTGCTGGCAAGTTACCAGTCTCATGCGATATTCGGCATGATCATGGAGTGGATCAGACAAGACTTCAAGCACAGCCCCGCCTACATGGCTGAGGAATTGTTCAAGATCATTCATTACAGGCCTGACAATGTCGTGTTGAAAGACTGAACATTCAAATCGTCATACACCATACAGCATCGTCATTGAGAGGGATTTTAAGAAAGGTTTATCACCATAATTTTGTAAAGACATTCCTGTAATTTTCTGGTATTGATATGTTAGATTATCCATTGGAATACAAACAAAAGGAGGATGACATTACATTTGAAGAAGTCGTGGATTATATCATTGATTACCAGTTTTGTTTTGCTTGGCGGAGTGTTTCTCTCTCCAGCCGCTTCTGCCAATGCAGCCAAAGTAGCAACCTCTACATATTCAGATCAGAGTTATAGTGAAGATGATTATTTGCACGAAGAACTTATGGACGAATTAGAATTAGATGATGCCGAACAGGAGCTCACTAAAGCTCAAAAGGAATTCGAAAAATACCTTGAACAAATATCTCGTCTGGTACCTTATGAGAATAAAGCAATCGACACGTTGGGTAGTGTGGGAGGTGAGGTGAATTCAACCAATCGCAAGTCCATGTACCTCAAACTTACGAATACGGTGATCCCTAATTATACAAAAACGGTCTCCATGTTAAAACAAATCAAACCTTCCAATCCTGAACTTAAGAAAATACATGCCTATTATGTCAAGGGAAGCTACCTTCAGCTGGAAGGATACCTGTTGTACAAACAAGCCGTTTCTAAAAACAAAGTGAATTCTAAGATACTGCAACAAGGTCGTGCCAAAGTACGTGCGGCTGGCGTTCTACTTGACCAATACGAGCAGCAGATATACCCTTATGCACGGAATATCGGGTATCTACATTAGTACCAATCTTCAAAGAAGCCCAAAAAGCGACCGTTCCTCATATTTAATGAAAAACGGTTGCTTTTTCTAATTATGAATTATGATAACAATCTAATACGTAAAATTTATTGCACTCTCCTGATCACAGCCCCAGCTTCTGCCCTTTCTCCAACCGCTGAATCTGCTGCTCGCCGGTATCCGCGAGTTCACGGAACTGGTTAATCGTCTCACGCATTCTTGGCAGAGCTTCCTGCTTATAAAGACTGATTGAATCGAGTGCTGACAACACATCGGTAAACGCCTGTTTCATCGTATCCACGGAGATGCTAGCCTCATATGCTTGCTTCTGAATGGCAATCCCCTGATCCTTGAGCATCTTGGATGTTCCGGCGATCAGATCGTTGGTTGTCTGGTTCAGCAACTCAATCTTCTGCAATACAATCTTCTGATTATACAAAGCACTCGCTACTGTAACGGCAATCTTCAATGCCGAGATCGTTACATTCTTCGCCCGGTCTACGCCTCGGATCAGTTCCTTGTTGTTGCGGATCACCACTTCAATCGCCATGATGCCCTGCTGGTTCACAACCAGCATCTGCTGCAGATCCATGACCCGCTGACGGAGCGGGAACAATACTTCTTCCGTAATAAAACGAACTTTCTCGGGGTCCTCATTGCGGACCTTGGCGGCTTCAATCTGCGCATCGATGGACTCATCCATGAGCACGCCAAGCTGAATCTCCTTTTGCAGTCGTTTGGTGAGTTCCCGCAGGTTCTGCTGTTCAATCTCCAAGGTTGTATTATCGTTACGCAGGGTGGATCTGCCTTTATCCAAAGAAGTTACGATGTCAGCAATAACTGCATCCGCCTTCTGGTATTTCAGGAAATAGGCGCGAAGCGGATTGAACAATTTCCCGAGGAAACCAGTCTTGGCAAAGTCGACCACGCTTGGGTCGAGATCCTTCAGTTGCATATGCAGCTCGGTCAAACCTTTGGCGACCTGACCGCCCTCGTCTCCCGTCTTGGACAGATGTCCAACGGAGACTTGAAGCAAGGCGTTTTTCTCAGAAGAGGATCTCATCGTGTTCATGCCAAAGCCGTCAATGGATTGCAAAATCTCTTTGCGCTTCTCCAGGGATTCGAGATCCAGTGTCATGATCATCTCTACGTTGGCATTTGCCACTTGTTGAAGCTCCGCGACCTCGGCGGGCACGGGTTTCACCTCTTCTTCGATCACCTTCTGAATTTCCTTCTGGCTTGGTATTTCCATTGAAAATGACATCTACAGTTCCCCCTTTAGATACGTGCTGTAAAATGATTGATACTCCACGCGAGTGACTCCGATTGCAGTACCATCCTCCGATCGCTGTTATCCCCAGATTTCTTCATTTTCCTCATTAATCGGTTGAAATCTGGTGATAGCGTATGCTTCCGAAGCAGCTTTCTTTCAGAAAGCTTTTAGGCGAACGCTATGCTTCTTCAGATCGGTTCTGCACTCTACGTCTTCGTGTTAATAAATTTACATCTGTACGTTAAACAGGTTACCAATCTTGTACACGACATCGTCGGTATCGGCATTGATGCTTGCAGCCTCGTTAATGCTGGAGATACTCTCCAAAGCCTTGATGTCCGCGTTGTATCCAATCGTATAGATTGGCACTTTGTACGTCTCAACCAAATCCCGAATATCTTTCAGGGTATGACCTTCGTTGGTCTCGCCATCACTCAGGACAAAGATCAGCGGCTTCACGTTTGGATTAGCAGCCATATAATCTTCCAGCATCTTCATTGCTACCACGATCCCGTCAAAGGTCGCCGTACCGCCGCCAGCTTGTAGACTATCAACTGTTCCGACAAACATGGACTGCTGGTTCGTATCATACTTGGCAATCGGCAGGTTCACGGTTACCCCGCTGGAGTAAGAAACCAATCCAATACTGTTCTCGGTGCCCAGGTACTTCTGACCTTTGCGCAAAGACTCCTTCAGTCGGTTAAGCGGTTCGCCGTCCATGCTTCCAGACACGTCTGTCACGAACACGGCAGCAATAGGTTTACTGCCATTCTTCTTCTCTTTCCATACTTTCTGTGCAGACAGCAACGTGCCGCCATCCACAGTAGCCAGTTCGGATTTGTAATCCTGTAACCCGTTGAAACCGAACTCCTCCGCCGATTGTTGGTACTTCGCCTGGGTTACGAATTCCGCAAACTTCTGGATGATCTCCTTTTTGTTCTGCGGCAATTGTCCCAATGCATACAGCGGGCTATCATGTCTCACACCAAATGGTGTAAAAACGTATCCACTCTTCAGATCAGCGGTATTCACATACGTCTGGTATTCGAGTACAAAGGCATCCAGTCTGCCTGACTTGGCAGCTTCCCGCATCTGAATCGTTGTCGATGCTGTAAACGGTACATTCGTCTGGAATTTTTCGAACCCTTCAATGGCCTTCTCGCCAAGCGGGTTGGCGCTGTCATACGTATTCAGTGCAGTCACCAGGAAATTAAGTCCTGTGGAGCTGGCAAATGGATCGGTATATCCCATCGCGAGTTCATTGTTGGCAATGGCTTCGGTTACGGTTTTTACATTAACGGAGCCGTACGTATCAACTAGTGCATCATATTTCGCTTTGGAAATAACAATACCCGGAACGTTCCCGACCAATCGCTCGGATACCATCTCTGTCTTCACCCCACTGGCCTCAACCATCTCGCCCCATAGTTCATTGGAAGGTGTGAATGCATCCGGCATATACTTACCAGACTTGATATAATCGGTGGCCGTACCAGAGGCAATGTTGCGAATTTTGACCGACACCTGTTTTCCACCAATGGTAATATTAGCTTTGTTGAACTCCTCGCCCACTTCGGTTAACCAGCCGTCTACCCCGCTGCCCGACTTCTCTGTGGAAGAGAAGATTTCGACGTAATCATTTGTTGTATTCTCTACAGCAATTGCGAATTTGGAGATATCCGGCAGTGATTCTGCCACATCGACCGGGTCGAGATCAATCTGTCCTTTGACCGGTTCCGCCGTCGCTGGCGCAATGTCCGCGTACAGTTTCCCCAGTTCCTTACCTGCATTCTCTGTGCTCACCTGTGTGGTCGACTTGCCAAAGTTCGATGTTAGTGTAATTCCTGCATAGACCAGACCAAATACGAGTACCAGCATCACGATTGATATGAAAAAAAACTTTCCCTTCTTGGCCATACGAGCAACCCCTCACTGTCTGTATAATTTGGTGTGCTTGATTAACTGATCAATCTCCTGCATACAAGGCATCTGTTCAATATCTCCGGCTTCAAAGCTGTCGAGGCGTGAAATCTCCAGTAACAACTGATCGAGCTTGAGCAAGATTTCCTCATTGGTGTGTAATGCATTTTTCACATAAGACAGATAATCGTTGTATACCTTGGTTTTTTCCTGAAAAAGCTTCTGGGGAAGTGTGGAGGATTTGGATTTCATCATGTTGGCATAGTCAGCTTCATCAAATACATTCAACCGGTTCAACACACTGCGGATGTTCAGGTATAACAGCTTCTCCACTTCCAGTGTGACCGAAGCAAATTTCTTGTAGCTCAGTTCTCCTGGATCAAACCGTTGATGAAGCACATTCAGGAGGGTTTCTTTTTTCTTTTTCATTCGACTAAGTTGGGACAACCCCAGCGTAATATCTTCTTCGAGCACTTTAATGCGTCTATAAAAAGATAAGGCTTCCACATAATCTTCATGCGTTTCAATATGCTTCACGGGCAGGACTACCGGTTGTCTGAACAGCAAGGTGTAACTCCCATATAGGAGTGCCATTGCACTGCCAAACAGAAGGGTAACGGATAGTGCAGTTGTGAATGCACCCTCCTCGAAATTCAGCCCGATGAAGCCGGGTGAGAATGCCAAAACATTCACAGCCACAATACCGAGGATTAATCCCAATAATTTTATGTACTTGATCATGTTCAATCATCCGACCTCCTTTCATGTTATATATTGGTGCTTCATGTCGTAATTTTCCTGTTCAACTTATTCTTATTGTACATGATGTTAACGCTCTCAGGTGGATATGATTGGATATTGGGATACTCATAATATACGTGGTTTGGGCTTATCCCATTTCATATTTTCAGGGACAACGTGGAACCGATTTTGTAACCTCTGGAAATTGATCCGTTTATGTGGAACCATCGGTGGGAGAAAAAGAAAAGTTATCCGGTAATACGTGAAAATTTGGCGGGCGTGTCATTTTTCATACAGCTGTATCTATCTATTTATACTCAACTGTCACATTCGCTGATAGGTGATACGTAGTAAGGAGTGTAAGGGGGTGAAACTAAACCAATGGATTATTCATACATACATCAGATCGTTGTTGAGGTGCTAAAAGGGCGGACAGAGAAATTCGAGATCATTGTGCAACGATATGAAAAACCGATCTTTCGCTACTGTTATCACATGCTGGGACACCGCACAGAGGCTGAGGACAGTGGACAAGAGGTATTTCTCAAAGCCTATCGCTCACTTGACAAGTTTAAACCCGACCTATCCCTGGAAGCCTGGCTATACAAAATCGCCTATAACCAGTGCATTGATGTCATACGCAAACGAAAGCTAACAAGATACCTTCCCCTCTTCTACCGCAAAGATCAGGAGAATGCACATGTGGATCTGGCAATTGAAGCGAACTATTTCGATGAATATGTGCTGAAGGCGATGTCGAGATTATCCGCTGAGGAACGCAATCTGTTGATTCTAAGATGTGTGGAGGATAAAAGCTATGAGGAGATTAGTCAGATTCTTCAGCGGAACAGTCCAAGTCTGCGGAAAAAATATGAGCGTACCGCAGCCAAATTCCGTACCTATTACGCACTGGCGAAAGGAGATGATCCCCGTGAAAACGGAGTACAACAACGATCAGGATCTGAGAGAACTTTTTCATAACACACCGAATTTCAAGACGGATCTGACGAGTAGCGTGATGCACAGGCTACAATCTGAATCCAAACCAAAGGAGAGATTCTACGTGAAATATAAAGTGAGTTTATTGGTGCTGGCTGGCATGCTGCTGACGGTATCGTCTGGTTTTGCAGCAGTGAAGTATCATTCATTGAAGAACAGTCATGGAGAGGTCGTCTATCAGGAAAAATCAATATCAGAGGCTCCTGCTATAGCCAATTATTCAGACGAAGAACGCAAGCGGATCAGCATAGCAAATCAGGCTTATGATAAGTTGGATAAAGGAACCGCCATGCTCATTTATGTCGCATCACACAACCCTGACCATCAATTGGATATGCGTTTTACCCCTTTTATTTTCCAAAATGCAGCAGACCTTCGTAAAAAGGTTAACAACTCAGATATTAAGCTATTGGATAAAATCGAAGGGGATTACACGTTTGAATGGGCCGAAGCCTTCATGTCACCGATCACGGATGTGAAACCCCTGACCTCGGAAGAAGAGGCCGATATTGCAGAGAAACTACGCCAGAAAGCCCTGGCGTCCAATGCGGACTATGCAATGATGCCGATTGAATTCGCTGACGATTTCCGCCATATCCGCAGCTTTTACAAGCAGGGGGATAAAAAAATAGCGGTGACGACTGTAAATTACGGTGTAGGACATGGAACAGCTACCTCCTACTGGGACGATCAACTTGATCTGATCAAAGAAAAGTTTACCGTGAAGGGCACTGAAATGATCTTTACAAAGGACTCTGATGGCTCTCCTTCAGGAATAAACTGGGTGGACCAGGATGCAAAAACAGGTCAGACCTATGGATATACCGTCTCCGTGTGGGAGGGCCATGTCACGGAACAAGAGCTGCTTAACCTGGTGAAGATGTATCTTAATTAATGTTCAACTTCGTTAAAACGGTGATGTTTCCTCCAAAAGCATATCACAACAAAAGCTTGCCCCTCATCAATCGAGGGACAAGCTTTTGATCTGTTTATATATTAATGTCGTGCGAGCTTAGCCTGAACAAATGCTGAAGCGGAACCTCCAGTTCAGGATACAACACGGATTGAATCGTTTCCTGTTCTGTATATAGATGACGGGACCCACAATAAACTGGTGCGATGAAGTGGGTACTGGCGACATATCAAAAGCTTTGCCGTTAATTAATTCCCATGCCCCCTCCCAAGTTAACCAATCCTGAAAGTTATAAGTACCTTTATTATCGGGTTTTGCCACACTTCCAACCTCCTCTTCCAACTAACCGTAATTTATTTTCATTATAACATTGTGTTTTTCGCCTTTTCACACCATGCCTGTTATCACGAAAAGATGGATTCCGGTTTGCTTCGCGTGGTGCGTACCTCTACAACTTTCCCGGCACAGCCATTGTCACCCTTCGCCTGGAACATTACCGTAATGCTATCTTTGCCTGATGTAATCGTCTCAGGAATATCGTAGGTCACATAGAACACTTCGCCGATTTTGTTCATATGAATTCGTTGCTCTCCGATGACGGTTCCATCCACGGTAATGCTGAATTGTCTGTCATATAACGTACCTTCCCGTTCAAACGGGGAATGATCTCCGCCCCAATAGGCCACACATAGATAATTGGTTGCCTCACGATCCACTGCCAGTTGGTAACTGAAGTAAGCCCCACTGACGCCATAAGCCTCTCGCCACATATGCAGCTTTTTACGGCCATCTGTGGTTGAACCGTTGTGGTGCTCCCCACGGCAGTTGCTATCCAGTTGATGTCCAATCTCATCCTGCTGACCGTCAGCCTGAACCCTGTCGATCGTGATATCGTTCAACTCTTTCTCCAACGCATCTCCTTCATCGTTAAACGGCCAGTACACGGTATAAAATTGATGATGCACATCATAGAACGGAATCAGCTTCACAGCTTCGCCCGTGGAAGTGACCTCCTTGCTAAGTTCAAATGTTAACGTATCTGCATCTACAACCTTGATCCACTCTCGTACATCCTCCTGCTTCGTCCAGATCACAGGCACAGGTGCAGTCTTGGGATTCAGCGCTGTTTCGTCCACAATCGTGTCCTCTGGAAGCCCCTCGCTCCCTAGCGCACCGGCGAGTACGATTGGCCCGTACAGGAATGCCACCTTATGGGCATCATCACGCGAGGTGTACTGGCGAAGCGACATCGGCAGTGTGATTGTGATGACATCGCCCGCTGTCCATGTGCGGTCGATGGAAAGATAGCCGGGTTCCATCCGTGTATACGGATGTTCCGTATCCCCGTTAACTGTTGCCGTCATTGGCTCTTGCAGCCACGAGGGCACACGTAATCTTAGATGGGCCGAGGCGCTGCCTCCGGTGATCGTCAGGGTCACCTTTTCCGAATAAGGAAAGTCGGTTTCAAGCTTCAGGGATAATCCCTGTGACGCCCAATCCAATTGGGAAGCGATATACAGGTTGACGTACAGGTCCTGTTCATCCTCAAAATAAATCGCCTCGGCATATTTGCCCGGGTTCTCCATGCCTGATCCTGTGCAGCACCACCAAGCGGTATCGTGAGTACCATAGATTTTGTAGTGGCCTTGCAGCGTTGATGCAAAATATGTTTTGTTCCCCGTATCGGGGTCCTGCGTGCCGAGGATGTGATTATAGATGGCGTTTTCATAATAGTCCATGTAGGCGCTATCATGATTCCAGGCAAAGAGTTGCTTCGTTAGATGTAACATGTTGTGAGTACAACAGCTCTCTCCTGTTTTGATGCCAAGACTCTCCATACCCTTTGCTTCGTAATGCTCCGAAATGCTCGTCGCACCAAATACATAAGAACGATAATGCACCGTGGTGTTCCAGAAAAACTCTGCCGCTGTCCGATAACTCTCATGAGTATGGTCCTGATTGTAGATTTCGGCTGCACCGATCACTTTGGGAATCTGCGTATTGGCGTGTTTGCCTTGAAGATCGTCCTGTTTGTGCTCCAAGGGTCTCAGGATCAATTGATGGGTGAACTTATTAGCGATCTCAAGATATAAGGCTTTACCGGTAATACCATACAAGTGTGCGAATACTTCATTCATGCCCCCGTGTTCACTTTGAAGCATCGTCTGCATCTGTTCTTCTGTCATCGGGAGCAAACCTTCGACCGCCCAGTCTGCAAATCGAGTAACTACATCAAGTGCCTGTCCGTTGCCAGTGAGTTTATGGGCATCAATTAGGCCGCGATAGATTTTGTGCACACTGTACCAGGGAACCCAGTATTCACCGATATTGAATCCACCGATATTCTCTGCTCGAAAAGCCATGTGGAAAGGTTCTTCGGACAAACCACCGATATACCCGCTCCCCGTGGTTTGCTGTATTCTCGCCAGTTCAGTGACAGCATAATCCAGTCTTTCTTTTAACGTGATATTCCCGGTTGCCTGATACGTCACAGCCAGGGCAGACAGATAATGTCCGAGGGAATGTCCGCTGATGGTACGTGCCTCCCAACCCGCGTAACGCTCTTTTCGGGCAGGTAAACCATGAGCTTCGAAGCATGGAGCCAGGAATCGATCAATATCCAGCGATAACAGGTAACGCTCCCCCACCTCTTGTGATGTTTGGAACACACCATTTAACAGATCTACATGTTCCGGTCCCAGAAATCTTTTTTTCGTATCAATCATGACACTCACTCCTTCTCGGGATGTAATAGATATCCATTCATTCTTAAGGGGTAAAATCCGTGTTCTGTTCCATATGACTAATACTCATCAATCTACTGTAGAGCTTGAATATCCCCATAATATCAAATAAAATACAATTACATCAGACTCATAATCCAAGAAAAGGTGGATAAATCCGTCCTATGCAAAAGCCACTGGAACATTACCTGTGCGGCAAGTTCATATCCGAAGGCAACTGGAGCCACATGAGACGCAGCATGCCTGTGCATGAGATCATTTTGATGTTGGAAGGTGAGATGTACATCGCGGAGGAAGACGAAAAGTACGTGGTTCGTGCCAATGATCTGTTGTTCCTGCGCGCCGGACGCACCCATTACGGCTACCAGATTAGCGATACACCCGTCAGCTTTTACTGGGTTCACTATGATGCCATTTCGGCAGAATTCAACCAGTTTAGGACACATGCCACCATTCAGGTGCCTTCCATGGCCAATCAGTTATTCAAGCAGTTGCTGCATGTGTCATCCTTCTCACCAGAAGAAGCCGACGCTGCTTTGTTACTGTTGTTCAAGGAGCTGGAGCGCAATATAGAGGCGGATTATCGCCCGCACAATGCAATTGTGGACCATATCTGCAAGTGGGTCGATATTCATCTGCATACAAACATTACGGTGAGTCAGATTGCGGAAAATTTTAATTTTAACAAAGACTATATCTCCAAAATGGTGAAACGCGAGAAAGGTACTGGACTCAAAACCTATATCCTCACAGAACGTATTCGCCGGGCAAAACAGTTGCTGCTCAACACCAATGCCAGTGTAAAAGAAATCGCCGGACAGTGCGGCTTCTCCGATTACAAGCTGTTCCTGCGCATGTTCAAGCAATACGAAGGCAATACACCAACCGAATATCGCAATCATCTGTATTCCACACAGCTCAATCGCTGATATGCTTTGATCTATAGAAATGACTGAGTTACCTATAGAAAATTTGAATGAATCGGATTGAATCCGTTATGGTAAAATGCAAGAAAACTGTATTCCATACTTAACCCATAAGAGAAGGGGAATTATAAGATGACAACGGCTGCCGTTACGATTCATCCTGCCACAGAAGCAGACCATCCTGAGATTGTAGATATCCTTGTTGCAAGTTATGCCGAGTATCGGGAGACTTTTGAGCAAAATGAACGATGGGAGGCCTACCTCAAAGATATTCGAGAGTCTGTGGTTAATCCGTACCTGACACAATTATGGATCGCGAAGATTGATGATCAGATTGTCGGTACAGTCCAATTATTCGAAACAGCACGCAAGGCTTATCCAAACTTTGAATTGCCAATCGATTATCCGTTTATTCGGCTGCTGGGTGTTGATCCAAAATGGAGAGGTCACGGGATTGCCAGAGTATTGCTCCAGCAATGCGTAGATTCTGCCAAAGAAATGGGCAAAAAAACGGTGTATTTATATACAGGCGGTCAGATGGTCAATGCCATCCGGTTATATGAGCGTTTTGGATTTACAGAGGATGAGGAATTCAGCTCCGAGAGTAGCGAGGGCAAGGCGATCTGTTACCGTTATGATTCCTAGTGTTGGCTAACACCAACACGGGATCAGCCAGCAGAGAATGAAATGTAAAACAGACCGATCATCTTCATGGACGGTCTTTTTTACATTTATAGATGTCAACTATATAAGTTGCACTAATCATTTACACGATAACGGAGAGGACTGAAAAAACCTGAAAAAGCGAAGCGTTCGCCTAAAAGCTTTCTGAAAGAAAGCTGCATCGGAAGCATACGCGATCCCCGGATTTTCCCTTGAGAAAAGGAAGTCGAAAAAATCTGGGGATAACAGCGATTGAAAGGTTGTTCTGTCAGCGTAGTGTCAGTGTAAATAATCTTTAGTTCAACTTATATAGCATTTGAAATGATACAACGCTATTGATTTTTTAGCCGCCAATCTCCACCAAAATCTTCGCATGGCTCTTGTCGCTCATTAACAGCTCAAGCCCTTCCTGCACGATATCGTCCAGTTTGATTTTCTTGGTGATGACCTGTTTCACATCGAGCGACCCTTCAGCAATCAGTGAAATCACTTCAGGGAAAATGTGGCGATATGCCAGCGTTGCCGTTAGATTCGCTTCTTTGACCAGAAGATCGAAGAAGTTCACTTGAAGCGGATTTGGAATCGCTGCGATGACAACAACTTCTCCACCTTTTTTGACAACCGCAATGGCGCTATCCATCGTTGGTTGCACACCCGCTGCTTCATAAGCCACATCAATACCACCCGATTGTTGCAAGATCACCTCGGTTGCATTGACTTTGGCACTGTTCACCGGAATCGCTCCCAGCTTGGCTGCCAGGTCCAGACGTTCCCCAAATACATCAACTGCATAGATTTCAGAGGCTCCTGCTGCTTTGGCAGACAGAATGGTCAATAATCCAATTGGACCTGCTCCATATACGGCTACTTTGTTCCCCACTTTCAGCTTGCTGTGACGAACCGCGTGAAAAGCTACTGCTGTAGGCTCTACGAGCGCGCCTTCTTCGAAAGATACGTTATCCGGTATGGGATGAACCATGTATGCTTCAACAACAACATACTCCGCAAAACCACCATCACCATTCAGTCCAACGAATCCAAATTGAGTGCATTGGTTGTAACGACCCTGGATACAGTACTCACATTTTCCGCAATGGTACAACGGCTCTACCACAACTCGATCCCCTACACTGATACCGCTTACATTACTCCCCAATTCACTCACGGTTCCTGCAAATTCATGACCCAATGTCAATGGTGCTTTCTGTCCTGAGAGCGGATGATTCTCGCCTTCTTGAATCCCCACACCATGATGATAGGCATGCAAGTCACTGCCGCAGATCCCCGCATATTCCACTTTGATTTTGACCTGACCCGCTTGAGCAACCGGAACCTCCCGCTCTTCCACACGCACGTCTTTATGGCCGTACCATACTGCTGCTTTCATGAAGTTCATCCCCTTTATATGCTTGTCTATATAAGTTGAACTAGAAATGTTACACCTAATTACGCTGATTGCAGTACCATTTTCGATCGCTCTTATCCCCAGATTTTCTTCATCCCCTTGATGCAAGGGAAAAATCCGGTGATAAAGGCGCACGCTCTGCTTCTTCAGATTGGTTCTGCACTCTGCGTTTCTGGTGTAAAAGTAAGGTTCTACTTATATAGTAAAGAACTATAACGCTTGTCTATATATTATATCGCTGTTCATGTATTATTCATATTTATAGATACTAATGTTAACATTAGTTGTATTAATGCTAAACGGAGATGAAATCATGAATCTGGAACAGCTCGAATATGTCGTTGAAATTGCGAAAACGAAATCATTCTCCGCCGCCTCGGAGCATCTACATGTCACACAATCGGCGATCAGCCAATCGGTTCATCGTCTGGAGAAAGAATTGGGTATCATCCTGTTCGAACGCTCGCGGCAGGGAACTCATCCCACTCCCGAAGGCAAACAATTCATTGCCAAGGCACTGGATATTTTACAGCGGATTGATGAATTGAAATCCCTGAACGCAGAAGCCTCCTCACTTAGCGGAGAGCTTCATGTGGCTACTTTTCCAAGTGTTATGCCCTATCTTGTCCAGTCTGCTGCGGATATGAAGCGTGAGCACCCGCAACTTAACATCTCCATTGAAGAGAAAGGGTCCATGGAAATTATCGAGGATATTCGCAATAACAAAACCCATTTGGGCTTTATAGCGATCTATGCGAAACAGCTGCGGGAATTCGATGGACTTCACTTCAGTCCCATGTACTCGGGTAAGCTGGTCGTCGGTACGCATCACCTGTCTGAACTTGCCAAGCACAGCCGTGTTTCACCTGATCAATTAAAAGAACACAAACTGGCACTCTATCGAGATGGTTTCATCGAAGACTTCATCAAGGAATTCACCTATGATCATGGACCTCTGTCCATTCTGTTTAAAACAAATAATTCAGAAGCGATCAACATGGTGTTAAGAAACGATATTGCCGCGACAATTGGTCACGACTTTTCCTTTCACCAAAATCCCTTATGGAAAGAAGGTCTGGTGAAGATGGTAGAGATCGCTGGAATCGATCAACCCAAGATGCAAATTGGCTTCGTACAGACGGAGTCCAAGGAGGCCGCTGTAGCCGCAGAACGATTCGCCCGACGCTTCAGACAAGCGATAGAGCTGGATCATTTAACAGTTTAAATCTAAAAAAAGTGTTCCACCCTTTGAAGGAAGTTTGGGATGAACACCAACTTCTCCAAGAGCGGAACACTTTTCTGACTATCTCTTGCGTTACTATTACTACATTTAACTCAAACTATACTTTAACTTTACGTACAGCTTCACTCATCTCGGTGGTCTGCTGCTCCAGCATGGTGGAGGTCTGCGCCACCCTGTTGAACATAGCCGATTGTTCACGCATTAAGCGATAGATTTCATCCGAATGATCCGACACCCCGGCTGAGATCTGCGAGATCGTATTGACGGAGGCTGCAGCCTCTTCCGATCCTGCCGAGATTTCCTCTGCCGCAGCGGAGACTTCCTGAATGCGACTGGTCACCAGTTGGAACGCGTCAACTACATGAGCGAAAGCTTGCTCGGCTTCTGCGGTAATTGTAACCCCTTGTCCAATCTCGGTTGCAGTAACCCCCATCTGTGAGCCAATCTGCTGTGATTCTTGTTGAATACGAAGCAGTAAGTCGGAGATCCGTTCCATGGATGTGCTTGAGGCCTCAGCAAGCTTCCGAACTTCATCCGCCACAACCGCAAAACCTTTACCGTGTTCTCCTGCATGTGCTGCCTCTATGGATGCATTAAGCGCAAGCAGCTTCGTCTGACTCGCAAAATCACGAACCGTATGCAGGGCACCACCAATTTCCTGGGAGTAATTGTTCAGCACCTGAACCATCGCTACAACTTCACTTGAGACATTTGAGATGCTCTCCATCTGTGTTTTCATCAGTGTCATGCTCTGTTTACCGGACTCCGCCGTAGAAAGCGCACTTGTTGCTGCATCCGATACAATCATCGAGGATTCGGAAATATCCGTTATGCCTTTTGCAATCTCTTCCATCGCGTGCGCGCTATCGCTTGCACCCTGCTTCTGCGTATGTGCACCCTGCCTAATCTGTTCGACAGATTGATCAACCGTCTTGCCCATCTCAAGCATCTCTTCGGTACTGCGATTAAATTCCTTCGTTGATTCCGATAAAATATCTGTGGTTACTGCTACACCTTCAACCATGTTACTCACAATTTTATTCAAGTTCCCGGACATATGTATCATCGCTTGATATGTTGTTCCAATCTCATCTTGGCTGCGCAAACGATACGACGTCAAAATTTGATTCGCTTCTGCAAGCTCACCCTGTGCCATTTTTTCCACACTCGCCTTCAGCGGTTGAAGTGGTCGCAGTCCTCTTACGATAAACCACGTGACAACAGCAATGCCTATAAGTGTAATCAGTAGCAATAAGGCATAGAAGGGAATACTCGATTTCATTATATCTGACTCAATGCTTCCGATCACCGATACCGCCGTATCGATCCCAATTACACCTGTTACAGCGCCGTTACTATCCAGCATGGGAGCGTAAGAGGAAATATAGTCGCCGTACTCCTCATTGTTAATAATTGAAGAACTGGCTGTTTGCCCCTGCAACAGCTTCTGCACAGCTTCCTGAGGGACATCCGTAACTTCATTAATCGGTGAGGCTTTATCTGCATCCTTCATACCATCCACCATAATAAGTGGCGTACCTTTGTCATCTATTTTGACGAAATACACATACATTGCACCAATGCTTACGCGAAAGTCATCCAGTTCATCACGAATCTTCAAGAATTCGTCATTCTCCTTGGGGTCCTTGGCAAACTCAGCATAAGATGCTGTATCCAGCTGATTCACATAACTCTGAGCAATCTGGATGTTGTAACTCGAAATGGCCTCCTGCGCAGCTAGTTTCATATTGGCCACCTGTAACAGCATGCTTCCCACGGCTATAATCGTAATGACCAGTGTGACTACTGCAACAATGCGCACAACCAAACGTTTTCTAAAAAAAACAATCATCCGCTCCTCTTCCTCTCCCGTGAACCCAAGCCTTTTTGACTAGGCGCTACCAAAAAAACACATGCTTGAAGCACTATGTATGGGAAAATAGTAAATGAATATGTCGAATTAGGCAAGAAAATATTGGGTTTACATAAAAACGCTATCATGACTGTGGTAACTTTGTTGGATGCAATAAAAAAAACTCCAATGCAAGCATCAGAGTATGTTCAAAGATTAGTGCAACTGAATGAATAACTTACTATTGCCATAAGGAGTTAATTCAGATATATTATTAATTAATTGATCAGTTAATTAATTAAATCGAAATGATGAAAGGAGAATTCATTTGGCCAGACCGATTAATGAGGAAAAGAGACTCGAGCGGCGTAAACGAATCCTAAAAGAAGCCGTGATCCTTTTTGCCGAAAGCGGATATTCCAATACCACAACGGCTATTATCGCAAAAACTGCAGGAGTAACTTCCGGAACCATCTTTCAATACTTCCCAAGCAAAGAAGCTCTGTTCCATGCCGCTGTACTTGAACCGCTTGATGATATTCAGAAGAAATCACTTGCTTCTCTACAACAAAAAGGAACACCAGGTACGTTGATTAAAAACATGGTAGAAGAACAATTCAGTCATATTTACTTCTATACCAATGAGTTACGACTCGCTCAATCTGTCTTGGGGCAACGAACCAGATTCCCCGAACTTACACAGAAGGTCCTTGAAAGCATAAAAATAATGACCGATACGATTGAAGCTGTCTATACAAAGGGGCAATCCATGGGGGAGTTCAACAAAAGTTTCTCTCCAGCAATGATCTCTCGGAGCTATATTTCTTTTTTGAATGGAGTAGCCTTGACTCTCGGGGAAGACATTCTTCATCATCCTGAGTGGGAGAATCTGAAGGGACATGCCTTTTATCTGTTTGCACCAATACAACATGATGAAACACTGGAGGAATCTGAATGAGTCAACCATCTTTACCACCCGTTCTGACATTTAAAGGTCGCATGGAGAAACGCAAGAAACTGTTATGGGGCCTGGGGATTGCGTTTGCGCTTATTGTAGCTCTTGTATTCTTTGTATCCTATAAAGTAGTAGACACGTTATTACACCATCCACGAGATACCAATGTCAGTTACGAGTTGAATATGAAGAAAACACCTTACGAAGAAGTCGAATTCAAGAGTTTGAAAAATGATAATACGATTCGAGGAACTTTCTTTCCAGCGAGTATATCTTCAGGCACAGCAAATAACAAAACAATTATTATCGTACATGGGTATACGAGTAATCGTTTAGTCAAAGGGCGTACTCCCAAGTTGGTAGAGCATTTCGTCCCAAAGGGGTATAACGTACTGGCCTTTGATCTCAGCTCACAGGGTAAGTCCGATGGAGATTTGATTACGCTGGGTCTACATGAGAAATACGATTTACTTGGGGCTGTAGACTATCTAAAATCCAGAGATCATGCGGGAGACCATATTGGAGTTATCGGCTTCTCTATGGGGGCTGCTACTTCTCTACTGGCCACAAGTGAAAGTGATGATATCCAGGCTGTAATTGCAGATAGTCCATTTCGTAATGCAGGTTTATTTCTGAGAGAGGGCCTGCCATTCTTCTCAGGTTTACCTGCATTCCCTTTCAGTTATACATCGACATGGATGGCGGATTGGGTCTTTAACGTTGATCTTGATTCCGTATCACCTATGGACGCGGTTAAAAAGATGCAAGACAAGCCCGTTATGCTCATTCACGGTACCGGGGATCAGCAAATAAGTTATAAAAATACAGAAAAGATCTATGAGTCCTTGAAAAATAATCCCAATGCAGAAGTATGGTATCCTCAAAATACGGAACACATTGATGCGATTAATCATTATCCAACTGATTATTTCCAAAGAGTAGATCGCTTTATGGATAAGTATGTAGGACAATAAATTGAAAATACCAAAAGATTATTAACACAAAGAACATCCCGGCTCGAATACCAACGCCGGGATGTTCTTTGTTACGTATTATCTCACATTTATATATTACAAATACTAAACTGTTCGTCCATTCGTCTTCCTGAATCGAATCAGGGACCAGATAATCAACAACGCGAGCACGGCAAGACAGATGCTAATGCTGAACCGATTACCTTCATCAAACACAAACATCACCGCAATCACACTAAGACATACTACCACGACTCCGGTTATGTAAGGGAATCCCCAAACTTTGAAGGTCGGTTGAACCGGATATCTCTTCCGCAGTTTTAACTGTGATGAGGCAATACAGATCCACACAAGGATTACGACAAACCCCGGAACTGCGAGCAATATGCGGAACAGTTGATCCTGCGCGAACAGGCCAAGCAAGGAACCTCCAAGCAAAACTACTGAGCACACCAGAAGTGTGTTAACAGGGCTACCGTTGCGATTGGTCTGTGACAATGCCTTCGGAGCTTCCCCGCCCACTGCCATGGAGTGCATCATCCGGGATGCACCATAAATCCCTGAATTCGCAGCAGATAGAACTGCCGTCACCAAAATGAAGTTCATTATGTGTGCTGCTCCCGGCAGTCCCGTGGAGGCAAGCACCTGTACAAATGGACTGCTCTCCGGCCCGATCTCATTCCATGGAATGAGACCACAGATGATGAGAATCGGCAAGGTGAAGAACAGAATAATTCTGAGCATGAAATTGCCCACGATTTTGGGCATAACTTTTTCTGCATTTTCCGTCTCGGTCAGGGTCAGACCAATCAGCTCTGATCCCCCGTAAGAGAACATAACCACAAGCAGTGCCGAGAAGATCGATGACCATCCGTTCGGGAAGAAGCCTCCTGCTTGCGTATAATTCTGCAGATATGGCGTGTTATCACTTGGGATAATACCAAAGATCAACCCTGCACCCAGGAAGATAAAAATAATGATCATGGCAATTTTGATCCCGGCCAGCCAAAACTCAAATTCCCCGAACACACCTACACTTAACAGATTAACGAGTATAATGAACGCCGCACAAGCCAGACTCAGCATCCACAGCGGTACTTCCGTGAACCAATACTGCAAAAAACTCCCGGCAGCAATCACCTCAATGACACATACCGATAACCACAGAAAGCAATACATCCATCCCATAACAAAGGATACTCGGCTACCAAATGCCTCCTGCACGAAGTCTTTCATATTTTTGTTCTTGTACACTGTAGCCATCTCCGCCATCGCGGCCATAACAACCAGCAGCAATAATCCGGCAAAAATGTACGTGACAATCACGCCCGGACCTGCGAGTCCAATCGTCTCTGCACTGCCTTTGAAAATTCCCGTTCCAATGACACCACCCATAGCCATAAAACTGATGTGTCTTGGTTTAAGCTTCTTCTGTAATGTTCCTTCTGTCTGAGCCAATTCAAGTCCTCCTGATGTAAAAAACGTCTGTAATGTCTTGTTTCATAGACATAATGTCCAGTATACCCTATTGTCCATCAATCAGCCCAGAAGTTCCTTATGGCCAATTCATCCCAAACGTATAGGGACATAACCTATGTTTTATACCCCACAATCGCATGAACCAATCTATATACAATCCAGCTGAGTACCACAGCAATGATGGGACATAACACCAAGACGGCAAACAGCGGATTCATATGATCGAACAACCAATATATCATGCACGACTCCCTCCACATTCTTCGTCACAAGGCCACGTTGCTTTAATGCTGTATTATTTAGTTTATTCTACTCGTTTTCCAACTCTTAAAATGTACGATATGTTGCACAATAAAAAAACCAGCATCCTGTAAAAAAACAGAATACCGGTTTCTCATGCGATTCCACTTAGATTGTTTTTGTCATAAACATGCTGTTCGGGTCCAATATATAATCTGCGAATGGTTCGCAATATTCGAAACCGAAGTCTTCGTACAATTTCCGTGCCGGGATAAATGAATCCATTGAACCCGTCTCCAGACTGATTCGCTTATAACCACGGTCTGTGGCAACCTTCATAATATGAGCCAAAATTTTTCTCGCTACGCCTTTTCTCAGATGAGCCGAAGCGGTACGCATCGATTTCAACTCTGCATGCTCTGGATCAAGTTCTTTGATGGCCCCGCAACCGAGCAAGTCATCCCCTTCCCAAGCACACCAGAAAGTAATCTCGGGCTTCTTGAGTCCATCCAGATTCAACGCATGAATACTCTCTGGAGGCGAATCTGCCGCCATCCCTTGCAAGTGCTCCGCAATTAAAGCCTTAACTTGGACTCCACTCAAATCATCCACTTTGATCTGCAAAACGTACCACTCCTGCCGTCATTTTTATTGGTTTTATCACTGAATGTATATCAATCATTTTATCTTACTACCGTGTTAGGTTATATGACAAGAGGTTACTTATATCCACTGAAATACGCTATTGTGATTCACCTATAATTTCCAGTATGATGAGGCTATCAGATGCCAAAGGGGCGAGGTCTATTGCGAATTATACATAGAGTTAAATGTGAAACTAAGGTGAAGCCATCTTAACCTATTTTAAAGGAGACCCCTATGACACTAACTACGGACAACCTGTTTTATAGCAAACGATTAAAGATGACTCCACCACGTCCTGAAGACGTGCAGACCATGCTGCAATGGAACGAAGACCCGGAGTACCTTCGGAATGTGGATACTGATCTGGCCATTCCCTATTCAGAGAAACAGTTGGAAGATGAGGGCGAAACAAAGAACAAGGAAGTTTACTTCAGACTGCGCACGCATGATGAGGATACGCTGATTGGTTTTGTCGTCATTCATAGCATTGAATGGAACAACCGCTGCGGACAACTTGCTATTGGCATCGGACTTGCCAAACATCGTAACAAGGGATATGGTACGGAAGCGTTGAATCTTATTTTACGATATGCATTCCATGAAATGAATCTGGACCGGGTTGGCCTCGATGTCATCGCCTACAATGCCAAAGCAATCCGTTCCTATGAGAAGGTTGGTTTTCAGTTGGAAGGTCGGGCACGTTCAGCTGTATATCGTGATGGTAAGCGTTATGACCGCTTGATGATGGGAATCCTAAAACCAGAATGGGAAATACACAATCAGATCCATACGGAGGGTGAACAAGTATGACCAAGAATGCAGAAGTTACTGCGTTTATTGAACAGATTCAGATCCCCTGGCAAATACAAGTCGCTGAACAATTGCGCCAGTTGGTGCATGATACCATCCCTGATGTAGAAGAACGTGTGCAATACAAGAAACCTCATTTTTTGAAAAACGGAAAGTATGCTTCGGTCATCTCACCATCCAAACAGGCCGTATCCTTCACCATCTTCCATGCAACCGGACTCGATCTACCCGATGGGATATTTGAAGGCCCGGAAGAACGCAAAACGATCAAACTCAAGGAAAAAGATACGCCTGATTATGATTGGCTGGCAGGATTGCTGAAGCAGGCATCTGCAGAATTGTAGGAAAATCTGACGACATAAAAAGGCATCCCATGAAGTTCAAGAACTTACGGGATGCCTCATTGCTTCCACCATCAAGATTGCTGGTATGATACGGCGGTCATCTGGCACGGCTCACATATGAACATGTAATACATACCCTCACCATATTCCTCAACCTCGCCCCAATCCAGTTGTGCGACAGCCTTCATTCTCGTGGAACAGCTTGGACATGTTGGATACTCCGCATCCTGAACCCATCCTGGATGGCCGCCGACCTGAGATAACGATGGCTCCATCGCCCACTCACTGGCATGGAATGCATGCCGCGATGCATTCGCAATCCGAAACTGCTGGCCAACATCCGGTGCAAATTTACCATAGTCGTCCAGGTCAATCTCGTCCATTCCCATAGGCATGACATTATGTGAACTCCATAACGGTTCCCCTGCCGCGTCCAGCTCCATGTAAACCACACCGTAACTGCTGCATATCACGCAAGTCTGTATCTGAAGTTGCTGGGCATGCCAAGACACGTCCTTCAGAGCGGGATGCTTAACATCCAGACTAATTAAGGTGGTTAACGCATTGCCACACCATGGACAACAATTAGCGCTAGAATTCAGCATCGAGAGTGAATTTCCGGTTACCTCCACGTTAGGCCCTTCATTCTCTTTAACTTTATAGAGTGAATAACTTGGGGTGATGAATAATTCCCTGCGCTGCCCGTCTTTTGTAAGCTCCCAACCAGCTTCAGTGGTGTAATGCTCAGGTGTCACGTATAATTCACTCGCCCAAGATGGCGGAGACTGCCTCCACTGCCGGAACTGCTGCACAACAACGTCATCTCCGATATGGGCCAGCATGAGCAATATGTGATTCCGATTCTCATCATCGGTGTTCACCTGCTGCAAGAGACGATCACGAACCTCACCCGAGGCACTTTTATACAAAATGGCAGGATAATAGATCTCCTGTTCCAGCAGCTCAGGAATTTCGGCAGTCAACGATATATCATGGTAGCAGACCAGATATACCAGAATGTCTTTGCCCGTATCTTCATCACCTGTACGAATCCGTTGCATCGCGTAATCCTTCATCTGATCTTGTTGCTCTACAGACAAAGATAGATATACCTGTTCCTCGGATTGTTCATAGGGTGTATAACGAATTAGTGGATCGCGAACCTGAGGTTTGTGCATGATTTTCAAAATTTCGACCGGGTCTGTGATACCTGCATACAAGTTCACGTCACGTCGATTCGCTTCAATGTATCTCTGGCGCTCCTCGCGTTCCATCTCCTGTTTGCAAGGCATGCAATACCCACCTGTTCTGGCAGCCGTTGCTGGCAAAATGGTATTTGCACACCCCTCCCGTATACACGGAATTCGTTCTGTCATATTCCAACCTCCTTCAACTATTGGCAATGGAAAACACGCCACAATGTGACGTGCTTGTCCCTTACTCATATTTCAATACCTGCGTGTCTCATAAAGGAAAATACGAATCAGTGATGTCCCAACTGGTCCTTGGTAAACTCATAAAAGGCAAGCGCATCTTCACTGCTGGCAAAGCCTGCCTGAGCCATCTTTTCACTACCTCCACCTTTGCCTTGGTAGGCTCCAAGATTGCCTTTGAAGAAAGGTCCACAAGCCCATTCAGGCGGTTGGCCGTTCTGTGCCAGAACTACTTTGGCCTCTGAGATACTGGCAAAGAGTACAAGCCCCTCATGGTCTGCCGTCAGCTTCGTTGCCAGGCTCTGCATATCCTTGAGCGATTTGTCTTCAAAGACCTGAGCAATCACCAGCCCTTGCCGAGCGGCCAGAAGTTCCTCCGCATAATAGGCATCGTTGGTTGTTTTCACTGCATTCAGCTCGGTTTGCAGCTGCTTTTGCTCCAGTTCCATTTTCTCAATACGCTCCAATAATTCGTCCTTGCTGGTCTTTAATTTAACCATGATGCTATTGAGCACGTTTTGTGTGGATGTAAATTCATTTAGCGCCCTTGTTCCACATTTGAAATAAATGCGGGTGCCACCCTTCACTTTTTCGGTTTTCAACAGTTTGATGATGCCGATCTCACCTGTCGCCGACACATGAGTTCCACCGCAGGCGTTATACTCCACACCCTCGATCTCAACGATGCGAATGTCCTCTGTCACCGTAGGTTGCTTCACCAGTGGTAATTGTGCAGCCTCTTCTGTTGTAACCCAGGACGTGTTGATGCGAGCGTTACGATAGATCTGACGATTCACTTCTTGTTCAATGGCGGTTAATTGATTCGCTCCCAGTTCAGCCGCAGCCACATCAATCGTGTCATACTCCGTTCCAAGATGGAAACTGAGTGTCATCGCTTCAGTCAGCTTTAGCGTGATTGCCGATAACAAATGCTGACCCGTATGCTGCTGCATATGATCGAATCTGCGCTCCCAGTCAATATCACAATGTACTTCGTTCTGCTCAGGGGCACGTTCCAGCTTGTGCCACACCTCTCCATCTTCGATGTTCACATCCAGAACAGTGATGCCGCCAATTTGCCCCAGATCACAAGGTTGTCCGCCCCCATGCGGGTAAAAAGCAGTCTCCGCCAGCGTGACATATACACCATCTTCCTTGTCCACTTTGCCTGTAATTGTTGTATGCCACTCTCTTGTATAAGCAGAGTCATAATAGATTTTTTGCGTCATTGAATCATCCCGATCCCTTCTCGTTCAAATGGGTTTTCATAATCTCCAGATTACACTATCTGGAACCCTCAAGCCAATTTATGGCATAGAGTATCCCCTTTTTCTATCCAAAAGATTACTCTGTGAGCGAAAATAGCTATTAATCGAAAAAGGAACGTTTGCAGGAAGATGCTTCTGGTAAAGGCTTATCGTTCTATGATGTTTTTAAGATAAACTTTCAAACTGTCTTGTTCGACTTTAATAAAAAAAAGCAGAGTGAATAATCACTCTACTTTCTGAAAACCATTTTAACAAACAACTTTTCATTAAATCTTGTAGCTAATAGATCGCTATCGGTCCATACGGACCATCGATAATTTCAATTTTTGTTTCAAAAATATCTGTTAAAATTTCGGGGTCCATCACTTCATCTACGGTTCCAAAAGCGGCGATTTGACCATCTTTCATGGCACATATTCGATCCGAATATTTGGCGGCAAAATTGATATCATGCATAACCGTCAGAATGGTTCTTCCAAATTCATTAGCGGCATATCTCAAATGCTCCATCATCCGAACAGAACGAGCAACATCCAGATTGTTCAGAGGCTCGTCCAAAAGTACATATTCCGTCTCCTGACACAAAACCATTGCGACATAAGCTCTTTGCCTCTGACCACCAGAAAGCTCATCTAAGTATCTATTTTCCAGATCAGTTAAGTCTAGAAAATCAATATATTTAGAGATAATAGCTTCATCCTCATCTGTTAATCTTCCCTTGGAATAAGGAAACCGTCCGAATCCGGCAAGTTGTCTAACGGTAAGCCTTGTGACAAAATGATTTTCTTGTCGTAAAACCGTTATAATCTTGGCCAAGTCTTTTGACTTGGTCGTGGAAACATCCATATTGGCAACCTTGATCTGACCTTCGTCCAAATCCAAAAGTCTTCCGATCATCAGAAGTGTCGTCGACTTCCCCGCACCATTGGGTCCAATTAAAGAAGTAAGACCGGCTTTGGGTATATGAATATTCAAAGGGCCTATCTCTACCTCGGCTGCATAGGACTTTTTGACATTATTGATCTGTATCATAAAGAACCCTTCCTTAAAATCACAATTAAAAATGTTAGTCCGCCAACCAATTCTATAATGATGGAGACAACACCTTGGGCATTGAAGACATGATTCATAATAAAGTACGCACCGGTTAAGATCACAAACCCTATCGCAAGAGCCATTGGGAAAACATATCTGTGATCATAGGTTTGCGCGGCCTGATAACTCAAAATCGCAACTAAAAATCCATAGAATGTAAGTGGTCCAACCAAAGCCGTCGAAATGGCCATCAATATGGAAACCAGGACCAGCGTATAAATCACACTACTTTGATGTTTAGTTCCCAAGGAAGTCGAGACATCCTTACCCAGCGACAGTACATTTAACCTCTTGGCATTAGCAAGTAGCAGGATTGCTGCAATGATGACGATAGGAATCGCAATCGGGAAATAGGCAGAATCCGCATTATTCACGGAAGCAAACATTCTTGCCTGTAAAATATCAAACTCAGACGGTGCAAGAAGTCTTCTCATAAACGAGGATACGGATCTCAGCCCGGTCCCAATGATAATGCCGACCAGAAGTAAAAGTTGTAAATTACCGTATTTTCCGGAAAGCAGCCATCCATAAAGGATCAAACACATGATGACCATTGCAGCAACTTGATATAAGAAGGAATCAACACCGCTAAAATTCACAAATACCGTAGCACCAAGGAAAAATATAGTACTCGTATGAATGGTTGAATATATAGCATCAAAACCTAAAAGGGACGGAGTTATAATTCTGTTATTCGTAATCGATTGAAAAGCAACCGTGGATAAACTTTGGCAAATTGCAGCGATCAGCATGGAAACCAGAGCAACTACCCTTCTTGTAACAAAAGGTATGAAAGAAGGCGAAGACACAGGGACCGGATTGTTATAAATCAGTAGCCCAACCGATGCAAAAACGCCCAGAACACTTAATGTTATCAGCAAAATCCAATAGCGCTTTTCTTCTTTCTTGGTACGGAAGGCTCTAGCTGATCTTTTTTTAGGACGACGGCTAGAATCGATTTCGATATTTAGTGGATTTTTACTTGCTAAGTCGCTCATCTTACCCTCCTTGTTGACCGCCTTTGTCTTAACAAAATGACAATAAATACGACGGCTCCCACTGTTCCAAGGATCATCGAGACAGGTATTTCAAAAGGCATGATAATGACACGAGAAAGGATATCACACACAATGATGCTGCCCATCCCTAATAAGCACACCCATGGCAAATTGCTCCTGAGATCGTCACCCCTAAACATGGAGACAATATTGGGGACAATTAACCCTAGAAAAGGCAAGTTCCCAATGACCGCTGCAACGATTCCAACGGCTAGTGAAATAAGCGCAGTACCCAAAAGAATGATCCTGTCATAATTTACGCCAAGACTGGTAGCGACATCTTCCCCTAGTCCGGCTAATGTCAGCCGATCAGCAAAAACAAATATAAGAATAGTCACCAATACGATGAGCCATAAATATTCATACCTGCCAATTTGAACAGATGAAAAGGAGCCTGCAAACCAGCTTTCGATATTTTGAGTCATTTGGAACACAAGCCCCACGAAAGTTGAAAATGCAGAAATGACTGCTCCAAGCATCATCCCAATTATGGGGACAACCAAAGAGGAACGGAGTTTAACTTTCTTTAGAAACATAAAAAAAATCATCGTTCCTATAAAAGAAAAAATGATTGCACCAGTCATTCTTAGCGTTAAGCTCGGAGCAGGAAAGACCAGATATATAAACATGATCCCCAGTCCTGACCATTCCATTGTTCCGGTAGTGGTAGGTTCCACCAAGCGATTCTGTGTAATAAGCTGCATGACCAGTCCTGCCATTGCCATGGCGGCACCGGTAAGCATTAATGCAACAGTTCTTGGGACACGAGTAATGAAGAACATCTCCATTCCATCCGCTTGTCCTCGTATGTCATAGACTCCAATAAGCAGTGATGTAATGCCTAAAATAATAGTGGCTATAATCGCAATGATAAAAGGTATGGTCCATAGCTTTTTGGGATTATGACGCTGGGGTTGAGAATTCTCAACCCCAGCTAATTTTGGTATTAAATTTTTCTGCACTGCAGCATACTCCTTTTTACTGTTTAGCTAAAGCTTTCGTAAGGTTGTTAATCAACTCCAAGAAAGTTTCGATGGATTCATTGGTGTACGTGTCGTTTGGAGCATAAACGATTTGTTTTTGAGTAATAGCAGTGGTGTTTTTCAGCGCAGGTGAGTTATCAATAACGTCTTGAGCCGGAACGGCACCTTCTTCAGCAGATACAGCTGCATCCCGATCCAGTACGAAAATCCAATCCGGATTACTTTGGGCGATCGCTTCAACAGAAATATCATCACCTTGATGGTCAGAAGAAGATTTGTCCACTTCTAGTGCCGGAACCCAGCCGAAAATGTCATACAATGGTCCCCACACGCGTCCAGTAAGAGGAGCCGAGAAACCAATGTTTCCACCAGATACGACAACACTCATAATTTTATCTTCACCGTTATAAGCGGCCTTAGCTTCTTCAATAGCTTTATCAAAATCAGCAATCAATTGAGTAGCTTCTTCTTGCTTTTCAAAAATTTTACCTAGATTGGTTGTTGCATCTTTAAGTCCATTAACAAAGTTTTCCCCAGGTGATGCTGTTTCTTCAAGCTCAATATTAAGGTCTATTACTGCTGCATTAGGTACTAATTTTTTGATGTCTTCATAAAAGCCAGCAAATCGTTGACCAACAATGACAAGGTCAGGCTGTATTGATGCCAATAGTTCAAGGTTTGGTTCGCGATGATTTCCAATATTTATTACCGATTCATCCGCCACATATGGTGAATCCGCAGGCATTACATCCTTCGGCGCTGCTGCTAATTTGACGCCCCAAGTGGACAGAGTCTCAAATGTTCTGTTATCCAGAGCAACGACCTTCGTTGGATTTACAGGCACAGTTACCGTTCCATGAGCATCCGTAATTTCAACTGTTGTGGCTGTAGCTGTAGTAGCAGCATCAGAAGTTGCAGCCTCTGTATTAGCCGTATCCGTCGAAGCAGGTCCATTACTTGAACAAGCTGCCAACACCAAAGTTATAGCTGCAACCATGATAAACATTAATTTTGAAGAAATAGACTTTCTCATTTAATTTATATCCCCCTAAATTTAGAAAATTTGGATTCCAACGCAGCGTACTGTGTTGGATAAACTCAGTATCATATACCTCCTCAGACGTAAATTTTAGAGAAAAACTTAACCCCTTTTCACTGTAGTGCTGAGTAACAAAACAACAAATGATAGTGATTATCAATATCAATAGGTTATATTATAACAAGTTAGAAGGCATTTTCAACAACCTAATTGTTTTAATTCATGGCGAAATTATGAATCAAATATTCCATTATATGTATTTATATGCATATAAAATCGACATTTCAATACAAAAAAGAAGCATCACTATGTGATACTTCTTTTGCGGTAAGAACACTTTATACATTTATATTTCTCATCGAAATGATCTAATGTTTCACCAACATTCTTATTTCATCGACTCAGATAATTCTGTGAAAATAACACCCAGCGCATACGCGCCAGCATCCGGGTAACCCAGACTACGATCGCCGACGGCACCTGCACGTCCCATACGTGCCACGATATCTTCGGTTTTCTTCGCACCTTCAACGGCTGCTGCTGCACCTTTGGCAAATGCTGTTTTGAAGTCATCGCCAGACTCCGCACTTTGAGTCCATGAATCGGCACACGGAACGAGTGCATCGATCAAGGTTTTATCACCTACAACGGCACCACGTCCGAAGGAACGTTCTCCTGTAGACTGAATCCCTTGCACCGCTGCATGGATCATCTCGGCGAATTCAGCAACGTTTAATTGCTGTTTATCCCCTACTGCTTTGCCAGCCGCACGGAATGCCGAACCCCAGATTGGGCCGGATGCGCCGCCACAATATTCCATGATGACCAAGGAACATGCATCGAGGAATGATCCGATGTCTTTTTTATCTTCGTTAATGATGTGATTCCATTCGCGTTTCAACTGGCGGAAGCCTTTTGCCACACTCATACCGAAATCGCCATCACCAGCATGGGAATCCAATTCACAGAATGGTACTTCATTCTTGATGATGATCTCACCCATTTTATCGATCAGATAGACGACATTGTCCAGTGAAAATTGATTGCCTTTGATGACCGCAGCTGATGCATCCGTCTCCACTTCGTAAGATACAGGAGCGTCTTCACCCACAACAGCTTCCAGCGCTTCGGAATACGCCACTTGTGCTGCTGGAGGGCCGGATACTTTAAATGCAGGTGTATCACTTTCCTTGAACAACAGCGTTTTTAGTTCCTCATCCAGTTTCAGGATCGTAACCGATGCCCCCGCCATATCGATACTTGTCATGTAGTTGCCTACAAACGTAGTAGCGACCTTCAGACCTGCATGTCCAGCAAGCTCACGCTGCACGGAATTGTTGAGCAGGTACAGTTCTTGCAGTGGTGTTGCACCAAAACCATTCACAAGCACCGCAATCTCAGCAGAAGCATCCGTATCCAGCTTCATATCGGCAAGCAATGCTTCGACCATACGTCCTGCCAATTCATCAGCTGATACGATTTTCTCCCGGCGAATGCCTGGCTCACCATGAATCCCTACACCGAATTCCATCTCATCTTCAGCAATTTCGAATGTAGGCGTGCCTTTAGCTGGCACGGTACAGGATGTGAATCCAAAACCAATACTGCGTACGTTCTGAGCTGCTTTCTCGGCAACGGATTTCACATCTGCCAGACTGCGACCTTCCTCCGCTGCTGCTCCGGAAATTTTGTGAACCAGTACAGTTCCGGCAACGCCGCGACGTCCAACGGTATACAAGCTGTCTTGTACAGCGATGTCATCCTCAACACGCACATACTGTACGTCGATGCCATCTTCTTCAGCCAGATGCGCTGCATTTTTGAAGTTCATCATGTCGCCACTGTAGTTCTTGATGATCAGAAGTGTACCCTTGTTGCTGGCTGTTGCCTTGATCGCTTGATACACCTGGATTTGGGAAGGAGATGCGAATACATCTCCACACACCGCTGCATCCAGCATGCCTTTCCCCACATAACCAGCGTGAGCCGGTTCATGTCCACTGCCGCCACCACTGATCAGGCTGACTTTATCCGCCTGGATCTCTCTGCGTTTGATGACTTTATATTTTTTCAGAAATTCAAGCTCCGGGTGTGCAAGCGCAATCCCGTTGCACATTTCCATAACAACATGTTCGGCCTGGTTAATAATTTTCTTCATTATTTTACCTCCCGGCGAGCTGCTTTGTACTCACGACCCATACGGTCAGCCGCTGCAATGGCAGCAGCCACTTCAGGAACAGTGATTGGGAACGGCATAGCGTGAATGGATTCTTCCGGAATACAAGCGATCTCTGCCACTTTCAACAACTCTTCCTGACTAATCGTGTCTACACCGATATCCGCCAAGCTGATCGGGAGTCCCACTTCAAGACAGAAGTCCATGACTTCATGCAGCTCTTCGGTTGGTGCATTTTCGAGTACAAGTTGTGCAATCGTACCGAATGATACTTTTTCACCGTGGAAGAAGTGATGTGTGCCTTCCAGAACAGTCAAACCGTTGTGAATCGCATGTGCTGCGGCCAGACCGCCACTTTCGAATCCAAGACCTGACAACAGAATGTTGGTCTCCACGATGTTTTCCAGCGCTTGTGTCACGACGTTACTGTCACTCGCTACTTTTGCTTTTGCACCGTCAGTCAGCAGCATTTCATAACACAGTTTTGCCAGTGCAAGTGCCGCATTGGTACCTACTGCTGATGGTGTGTATCCTTCGCGGGAACCCATTGGCAGACTTGCGTTTACACGGGAATAGGATTTCGCTGTTGCTCTTGCTTCGAAGTATGTAGAGAGCGCATCTCCCATACCGGATACGAGGAAACGTGTTGGTGCATTGGCAATTACGGTTGTATCAACGAGAACCACACTTGGGCTTTGTTTGAAGTAAGCATAGTCATCAAAAGAACCGTCCGGTGTGTACAATACAGCGGAGTGGCTTGTCGGTGCGTCTGTTGCCGCAATCGTAGGGCAGATGATCAGTGCTTCGCCTTCAGCTACACATTTAGCCGCATCAATGGCTTTACCACCACCAAGACCGATCGTAGAGTCACATCCTTTTTCCTTCGCGATCGCTTGCAGACGAGCAACTTCCTCACGGGAACATTCCCCTTTAAAACCGCTTTCAACAAACGTAATATTAAATTTCTCGGCTGTTGCATCCAGCTTAGCTTTGACACGCTGTACATCATCGGGATGTGCAATCAGCAAAGCAGATTCTCCGAAGGATTTAACAAAGTACCCCAGGTTCAACAACTCGTCTTCGCCTTGTACATATTTAGTTGGGCTGATAAATGCTTTTCTCATAATATTATATGCCTCCTAAGGATATGAAATAGTGTAGTGATTAAATCAAATTTTAATTTCTTACAATTGACCTTAATATAACGCATGAGCAGCAGGTTTACAGTGGACTTTGATAACAAATTATTATAATTTTCAATCGTAATTTTTTGCTTTTTGGCACAATCATGGTATCTTATTGTCATGAGATGGTTGAATTTTGACCTCCCATTATACATTACCCGTCATCATTACATCTTAATATGTACAACTTGCTAACTTTTAACGGCCTAAATTATGAATCTGGTTAGCCTATGGAGGTTGCACCAATGATCAAAGAATATCTGCATATCAATAAAATTCTGGACCTAAATAAATGGAAGCGTCTACAAGATTCTCTCGCAACAGTAACCAAACTGGCGATCCTCACCGTTGATTATAAAGGCATTCCCGTAACCAGTCACAGCAGCTGTCAGGTTTTCTGCCAGAATGTCCGTAAAGACCCGGAGCTTCTCCCCTACTGTCAAAAATGTGATTCACGCGGTGGTCTGGAAGCCGTTCGATTGAATGAACCTTATGTGTATTTATGCCATTTCAATATTATAGATATCGCGATTCCGATCACGATTGATGGCAAATATATCGGCGCCGTCATGGCAGGACAAGTGAAACTCGCCGATCCGGAAAAGGGTAGCGACTTGGAGCAAATAGTCACGTCCAAAAACGTACCCATGCATGCAGCCAAGCTGGAGGAATTAAAGGATGATTACGCTCAGCTGCCTGTGATGACCTATGAAGAGATTGTGAAAATCTCCAACATGTTATCCCTGCTCTGCAACTACATTGTGGAAGAAGCGCTAAACAAAAATCTGTTAGTTGAAATGTTCGAGAAAGCTTCAGGCAATCAGGAGACTCTAAACCTCTCCACCATTCTGCCGGGTTACTCCATTCGTAATATCGAGTCGATCAAAAAAGAGATGACCAATGCGATAGCGGATGCTTATCTCAAAAATAGCCCAAGTGACACGGAAAGCTCCAGCCCGGTGCTCCAGCCTGCTTTTGAATACATTCACAGTCACAAAAGCGAACAAGTTTCACTCAAACAAATGGCCGATCTATGCCACCTGAGTCCGAGTTATTTCAGCAGGCTGTTTGCCAAGGAAACGGGTGAGAACTTCACAACCTACCTGGCAAAACTCAAGATTAAGTGGGCCAAGCAATTGCTGGAGGTCACCGACATGCCTGTCTCACAGATCAGTGATGAGCTGGGATTTAATGAATCGGGATATTTTATCAAAATATTCAAAAAGTTCGAGGAAATTACGCCTGCCCTCTATCGCAAATACCTTCAAGAGAAAATGTAGGTTCACTGATACTTTTTTCGTATCAAAGATGAGGTTAAAAGATATTTCACCTATTAATCTGCCATTGTTACAATGGAGTCCAGATGACTTAGGGAGGCGACATGAATGGAATATCGCAAATTAGGAAACAGTGGATTAACCGTCAGTGAGATTTCACTCGGCAACTGGATTACGCATGGAGCGCAAGTCGAGGATGGAATAGCAGAAGCTTGTGTTCAAGCCGCATTGGAGGCAGGTATTACTACATTTGATACCGCAGACGTGTACTCCAATACCAAGGCAGAAACCGTACTGGGACAGGCTCTTAAGGATATACGAAGAGAAAGTATTGAACTATGCACCAAAGTCTGTCACCCAACCGGCACAGGTCATAATGACCGCGGACTTTCACGTAAACACATCATGGAAGCCTGCAATGGTTCATTACGGCGCTTACAGACGGATTATATCGATGTCTATTACGCTCACCGTTATGATTACAACACTCCGCTGGAAGAGACGTTTCTGGCATTCTCCGATCTGGTGCGTCAGGGCAAAGTTCATTACATTGGCGTAAGTGAATGGAACGCAGATCAGATTGCACGAGCAGCCGCTTTGGCGAAGGAACTTCATGTCCCCTTTATTGCAAGTCAGCCCCAGTATTCAATGTTATGGCGTGTGATTGAGCAAGAAGTGGTGCCTGCAAGCGACCAAGCAGGACTTGGACAGATTACATGGTCTCCTCTGGCTCAGGGTATACTATCAGGCAAATATGCGCCTAACGAAGCATTGCCCACCGGATCACGCGCAGCTGCTGAGGCAGGAGCACCCTTTTTCAATAAACTGGCTGGTCAGTGGTTACGTGAAGATGCTCTTACCGCTGTGCAACAGCTTGTTCCACTCGCTAAAGAGATTGGTCTAACTCTTCCTCAACTCGCTGTGGCGTGGGTTCTACAACATTCGTATGTTAGTTCCGTGATTATCGGTGCATCCCGGCCAGAGCAGGTATTGGAAAATGTAAAAGCCTCCGGTGTGAAACTGGACCCTGCGATCATGACTCGTATTGATGAAATATTGAATCCATGGATTGAGCGTGATCCAACCAAGACGGGATAGTTTCTTTTTTTACTACTCACAACATACTAAGTTGTACTAATCATTTACACGAGAACGGAGAGGACAGAAAAAACCTGAAAAAGCGGAGCGTTCGCCTTTATCACCAGATTTTCCCCTTGAGAAAAGGGATCGAAAAAAATCTGGGGATAACAGCGATTGGAAGGTTGTTCTGTCATCGCAGTGTAAGTGTAAATAACCTTTAGCGCAACTCATATTCCCCATCAACAAAGTTCATAAAACGTGATACCACTTCCTGATTCATATCCGTCCGCCATGCCGTGTACAACGGTACGGAGGGCGGATTTTCTTGTAATGGAAGAAAGACTACACCCTTTCGCTGGAACACATCCACCGATGACGGAACAATGGAAATGCCCATGCCCGCCGCAACGAGATTCACAATCGTATACATCTGGATCGCTTCCTGCGTAATTCGAGGATCTACGCCATGCTCCCTGCAATAATCCAGAACGAGACGATGGAACGGAGAACCCAGATGCCGTGGGAATAAAATAAAATCTTCATCCGCCAGTTCTCGAATTGAAACTTGAGTCTGAGAAGCCAACGGGTGATGATCTGGCAATACGGCAATCAACGTTTCCATCTGACAGGGGCGGAACGAGACATGACGAGTATCTTCCTGATATCGCAAAAATCCAATATGGATCTGTCCGTCTTCCAGAGCCTGCAATTGTTGGGACGAAGTCATCTCACGCAGCGTCAATTCAATCTGCGGATACGCAGCGCGAAATTTCCTAAGGACATCCACCATAATGCTCCCCGAAGCCGAATCCACAAAGGCTATGGTTATATGCCCGATGATGCCCTGATCTGCTTTTTGCGTAAGCTGAATGGATCGTTCGAGCTGGGCCATGATTAGCCTGGCCTGTTCCAGAAATACCGCACCTGCCGGGGTGAGACGAACCATTTTTCTGGTGCGCTCCAACAGCTTCACGCCAAGCTCATCCTCTAAATTCTGAATCTGCTGGCTCAGCGGTGGTTGCGTCATATTTAATTTTTCCGCTGCACGGTGGAAATGAAGTTCTTCTGCCACGGTGATAAAGTATCTTAACTTTCGAATATCCATAAGCCGATTGCGCATCCTTCCGTCTACCTTGTTAATTCATTTGTTCCTGAACCCAGATTGCCGACTCAGCCAGCATTGTCATCAATTCATTAAAATCCACAGCAATCTCCCGCAGAGGAGTTTCCCCTGCATCGTGGATCAACATCATTATCTTGCCTGAACTTTGATCCAGTATAGCCGTACTTCCTTCACCAAATCCACCAATCGGGAAAGGCTGGAGGTCAGCTGGCAGCTCGTATTCTTTCTCATATTCACGGTATACTTCCAAAAAATCCGGATAAGCCCAGCTCAGTTCTTTCACCGAATACAAGGCAGGATCGCCAAAATTACATGCACCGAATTCAAGCAAAAGTGCGCGATACGCTGCGGGCAGTTTTACATTATACTTTTGCTCAAAATCCTCAATGCTCTGTTGCGTTTCAGGAGTACATCCTTCTCCCATTGTTGTATTGTAGGCTTTTACCAAAAGATCACGAATCGGTTCCAATTCTATCGACGTCACTTGAACTCCCCCTTTTAGGTACCTTTCGTCACTGATCAGCCGTTGTGAATTCAATAGTTCTGAAGCGCAACACCTTACCCAAAAAAGAGTCGAACATTAAAATCAACTTTTTATCTCACCTGTTTACGCAACTCTTGATCCAGCCATTCCAGTGCTGCACGCAGCTTGTCCTGGGGAACTTTCTCATAACGATCACCCATAGACAATTCAAAGGCACAGCTGTTCCCACTCGTCTTGTTCAGATATGAAGTCATTCCTATGCCATACTGCTTAGCCATTTGCACCAGAATTGGTTCAACTTCGGCAGCAGCGAGCGCAAAGTGCACATGAAACATATTCGATACCGGTACCTCGGGTAACGTTTGTATCCCGTGACACGCATTCAGTAGTAAGGCGAGTTCTTGAGCCTGCTCGTAATACAACTCCATTTTGCCAATCCGTTCATTGAAATAATACTGAGAACTCAGAATATACGGATACAGGCCGATCAGATCTCCGCCGTGCCGACGTTTCCATACTTTCGATTCCTGCATCACATCGGGATCTCCCGCCAATATAGCCCCCGCAATACCTCCAATGCCTTTATAAAAGGACACATACACCGTATCAAACAAACTGCAAATCTCCGCAGGCGTTTTCTGATAATAGGGAGTAATCTCAAACAGGCGTGCCCCGTCCAGATGCAGCTTAATCCCGCGTTCACGACAATAGGCCGAGATCGCTTCCAACTCTTCATACGCTGGCAATTGCCCGCCAATCTCGCGTTGCGGCAGTTCCAACAGCAGACAGGAAATGTCCTCATCGAGCGCCTGTACATCTTGCAAACGAATCAAACGATCCTTGTCCGCAAGCAAAATTGATTCAATCTGATGCAGCTCTTTCAGTCCGTCTTCCTCATGGATTTCCAGATGACACAGAGGGTGGTAAGCTACTCGCTTTACTCCTTTGCGATCACACCAGATCCGTAATGCAATCTGCTGTGCCATCGTTCCACTTGGAAAAAATACCGCCGATTCCTTGCCAAGAACGTTAGCCATCTGTTGCTGAAATTCTTCAATGAGGGGGCCGTTGCCGTAGTGATCACTGAACACCTCGCCATCGATCTGGTCCAGTACGTTCTGAAGTACCTTCACTTGGCGACTACCATGACCACCTACAATAAAGTCTGCCTGATTAAAGGCATCACCCAACGTTAACGCAGTTTCTTTCAAGATCACTCACTCCTTTATAGTGCATGTTCATAAACGGACTTTATGAACAACCTCTTATCGTTCTGGTTCTGTAATAATCTCAACCAAAGCGCTGAGCGCACTAGATATATGTTCACCACGGGAATATACAAATCCTACTTCCAACCGGCAATAGGGGTCGGGCAAAGACATCACCGCGATCTCGCCTCTTAATTCTGCTTTGGTAACCGAAGAACGTGGCAGCAATGATACACCAAGCCCGGCAGATACACCATTTAGAATCGTGTCCAGTGTTCCATATTCCATGATGTTAAGCGTGTGGATACCCTGATCTTTCAAAAAGGATTCCGCCTGATCGCGATGAGTGCATCCGATCTCAAAAAACAACATCGGCCTGGACAATAACGTGTACATCTCATGCGCTCCAGGTTCAGCGATCAACACCAATTCCTCGTCATACATCTTCATATAATTCAGCTCAGGATGATCAATCGGGCCATATATTAAGGCTCCATGCAATTCATGTTGGATGACCTTCTGGTTCAATTCATGGGTCCCACCCGTGACAAGCGAATGTTGTACTTCCGGGTAGCATGAAGTATATTCAGCCAAGAGCGGCGTCAGAAAAGTAGAAGCTGCTGTCTCTATGGCACCTAGACGAAGCATGCCCGCTGGTGGGTTACCCACTTGTGTGGCCTGCTCTGCTTCATATAATAATTCCAATATTCTATCCGCATACCCAAGCAGGTTCTCTCCTGCTGGTGTAAGCGACATCCCCCGATTGGAACGATGAAATAGCGGTACTTGCAGTTGGGTCTCCAACTGTTTAATCCGTGCTGTTACATTGGACTGCACATAATTAAGTGAGAGCGCAGCTTTACTGATACTACCTTCGCGGGCAACCGCCTGAAATATTTTCAAATCACCTGCATCCATACCCTGATCACCTGCCCGTCGTTATATCGGCATTCTGCATCATCCGATTCATGCAAAGTGCTTATCTATTATTTTCAATGATACTGACAATCATTTTTGTTCATTTTACGTGAATCTGCTCCGTCTGTACAATGAGGCTCAGTAGTGAAATCTGGCTACACAGACAGGAGGAATATTGAACATGAAAGCTATTATCCATTCGGGCCAGAGTGGCCTTGCAGGTCTTCAATATACAGAGTCAATCTCTCGGGCACCAGAAGCCGGGGAAGTGCAGATTCAATTAAAATCCGCTGGTATCAACCATCGGGATCTATTCATCATGGCGGGACGCGGAACCCAGGACACCCCGCTCATTCCCGGTTCCGATGGAGCAGGGATTATCGTAGCGATTGGCGAAAGCGTAAGAGGGTTCGCGATAGGAGATGAAGTCATTATCCATCCTACGCTTGGTTGGGAACATGCATCTGAAGTGCCGACCGTACCCGATATTGTTGGTGGCCCTACGGATGGAACGCTGGCTCAATATATAACGTTGCCTGCTGAAAATACCCTGCCTAAGCCAGCCCACCTATCCTGGGAGGAAGCAGGTGTGCTGTCCCTTTCAGCCCTGACGGCCTATCGCGCCTTATTCACTCGTGGTGTATTGAAGCAAGGTGAACATGTCCTCATTCCCGGTATTGGCGGTGGTGTAGCGACCTATGCCCTCCTCATGGCAGTGGCGGCTGGTGCCAAGGTGACCGTCACCTCCAGAAGTGAAGCCAAAAGAAATGAAGCTCTGCGTTTGGGCGCTGCCCAGGCACTGGATAGTCATGCCGATTGGAGTATGCAGAACGATATGGAACCTGTGGACATCATCTTGGATAGCATCGGACAAGCCATGTTCCCAAAATATTTTGATATAATCAGACCAGGTGGACGTATCGTGATGTATGGTGCAAGTTCGGGGGATGATCTGACCGTACCCATTCGCTCTATCTTCTTCCCGCAGATCAGTCTGATCGGCACCTCTATGGGCAGCCGTGAGGAGTTTGTCCAAATGCTGCAGTGGGTGGAACAACATGATATACATCCTGTAATTGATGGCGTATATCCATTGCAAGACGTAGCAAAAGCATTCGAACGCATGGAAAAAGGCGCGCAATTTGGTAATCTGGCTATCCTTATGGAGTGATATCTATTTTGAGATGGGCCTTCATGAATTGTTGAAAATTGATTTACGATAATGGGGTGAATCCATCTGACCCGTCTAGCTAAACGTATACTAATTTTTCTTGTTGCTATTATGCTTTTGGCCCAAATTCCTATGTTAAAAGAAACCTTAGCCCGCGGAGTTACTACGTTATATGTGAAGATAAAGTATCCCGAACATTCCTTTCAATTCCAAGACTTCAACTACGAGTCTCATTTCGGGAACTATATCATTTCATATACTGATCAAGACGAACAACTCATTAGTCTGATGCTTGAGCCCAAATTTTTTCCGGTGCTCATTATATATGATCCTTTGAATCAGCCCATGAAAGACTAGTTAGTTCACACTCTGAATCATTCAGGAGGTATCGATATGGATAATCGATTGCATTTGGTCGAATTGGTTCGCAAACTGATGGACTCTGAAGGAACGGAAGCCGAGTTGGATGACATGTTGACGGAGCTACAGCAGCAGGTACCATATGCGGAGATCAGTAATCTGATTTTTTGGGATGATCGAGACCTGACGCCTGAACAGATTGTGGAAGAAGCCTTGGCTTCCCATCCAATCATTCTTCCGCCCCAATCATAATATTGTTCAGGAGGTGAACGATAGGATATGTCTGACATGTCTGATTTAAATCATAATAAAAACAATGAACACCCTGATTTTAACGAAATCAGCGGTGAAGAAAACATATTAGTCAGAGGAGCGGCCTTTGCTATGCTTGTTGCACATCAACAAGTTAATGGTGCAGCATCCGCGCTAGAATCACTTCAATCCGATCCTGATTTTGGCTCTTCTGCAATGCGTGTACTGCATTCGAATCAAGGAAATAATAATCAATAAACCAAGTTTGATCTCCCCAATTTCCATAATTTCGTTATAATGGTAAGCAAGACATCATGCTATTGGAGGAGAATTATGGAAACGGAAGCTTTACGCAACGTGGAACAACTAGCTTTGAAGAAACACAAGATATACAAACAAAGCTTAATCAGGTACCTTGCACGCTCCATGTTGGCCAGTATGTTTATCGGATTCGGCGTCATCGTGGCGTTTAAGACAGGTAACTTCTTTTATATGGAGCAGTCCCCGTTTACCTATCCGATGGCGGCAATTACATTTGGCGCGGCCATCATTCTGATCGCCTATGGCGGGGGTGACCTGTTCACGGGAAATACGTTTTATTACACGTATGCGGCGCTGCGCAAGAAGCTGCGCTGGTTCGAAGTGATCAAACTGTGGATTGCGAGTTATAGTGGTAACCTGATGGGCGCAGCCGTGTTTGCCTTGTTAATCTACCTGACCGGATTGTTCGACTCGTCTCAGGTGAACGGTTTTCTGTTAAGCGTGGTGGAGCATAAGATGGAAGTTCCAACCATGCAGCTCTTTTTCCGGGGAATCCTGTGTAACTGGCTTGTATGTATGGCGTTTTTTGTCCCGATGTTCATGAAGGAGAATGGAGCCAAAATGTTTGCCATGATGCTCTTTGTGTTCTGCTTCTTCATCTCGGGATATGAGCACAGCATCGCCAATATGTGTACGTTCGCGATTGCACTTGTGCTGAATCACCCGGGGACGATCTCATTTGAAGGCGTGCTTCACAACCTGGTTCCCGTGACCTTGGGTAATCTGGTGGGTGGTGTGCTGCTGATGGGCTTCATGTATTATGCGGTGAACAAACCGTTTCTGGATGAAGAGACGCATTAATCTTTGGCAAAAAAGATCTCCTTACAGCCCGGTCCATCGACCGTGGCTGCTCGGTAAGGAGAACACAAAAAACCCCGGCAACCTTCCCATCTCAGGGAGAAGATTGCCGGGGTGTTTCTCTATAGGCAGGCTCACGGATAAGCCGCCTGCCCTCCACACGCATAGCCATGTGATACACAATCACATGGCTCCATGCAGTGGGTTGGCAAGCAGGCCGCAACCAGGTACCCCTGCGTTGCCCGCTTGCCAACCCCATCCGTGGCTTAGAAGTAATCCCGCCACGGCGTATATTCAATATCGTTGTCGCCACGCGTGACCACGATCATATTTTCCATTTTGCCCGTTTCCTTATTGGTACGGTAGATCATCGTACGTGTCTCGCCTTCTTCCGGCACAGAGAACAGGAACTTGTCCGCGACGAAGGAAGAACCCAATCCAGTGGCATGTTCTGTAAAGGCAGAGCCTGTCTTGCTTGTAAGCAGCAGACCAATGCCGTAGGCTGTAGCCGTTTGTGCCACTTTGCCAAAGAGATGCTCGCCTTGACTGGTCGTATGCGTTTGCTCCGAATACTTATATTTTTCCGTATCCTTGCTATAATCTACCACATTGCCCTGTTTATCCAGACTGATGGTTGTCGTTTCGCCCTTATCGCTTTTTACCTGATACGTACCCACGATGGAATCCTCGGTAATTTTCACCGTCTTGCCCGTATTGGGGTCAGTCTGATAGATTACATCTTCATACTGAAGCCGAATGATGTTCATGCTGGCCTGAATCTGTTGCGCCAGTTCTTCGTCACCCATCTCTTTGGCTTTCTTCAGCATTTCATCATAGTTCTGGTATTTCTCAGCATCCTTCTCATCCCATTCATCCATGTTCTTTGGTGGACCTGGCGTTTTGTCCAGATCATCGCCTTTATTTTTGCCCATGGTTGATAGCGCCCGCGCTGCGGTCAGCGCCGTCATGATTGCCTGGCTCACCGCCTCTTCATCTGTCGTACGGAAACGCTCGGCAATCTTCTTAAGCTCCGACTGAATGGACAGAACCAGTTCCAGAACAGATTTCATCGTACCTTGAGCCGGTGAATAATCGTTATAAAAACGCTCACGCTCCATGCCATCCCAGTTGCTGCGCATGATACTCATCTTGCCGTCCAATGTGGACATGAAGCCCGATAATTGCTGATGTGCCTGAGCGAACTGCCCACTGACCGTCTCCAGTTGTTCCGGTGTCACCTTGATCTGTGTCATCCTGCACACTCCTCTTCGTGTTCATTAACATCCTGTGGTCAACCAATGACGCTCTCTCTCAACCTGTTCCTATATGATCTCCAGATGCAACAGTGGAAACGGATTACCGGAACTATCCAATTCAGATCGCCCCATCTGTACAAATCCCATCTTTTCATAGAATCGGGCTGCCCCAGTATTCTGCTCATTAACATCCACCTTGAGGTGACGGCCTTTGATTTTGAAGGTATGGTTTATTAGCAGACGTCCCAGACCCTGTCCGTGTTGGCTCGGATCTACAAATAACATCTCGATAAAGTTATCATCCAAACCAATAAAACCCACGGGTTGTTGCTCCGTATTCAGCGCTTCCCAAACCTCGACTTGCCTTTGTTGCAACACATCACTCACCACTTTTTTGTAGAACTGAATGTGATGCTCTTCCAAAAACGTATGTGTTGCCCGAACAGAACTCTCCCAGATCTCGACCAACTTGTCATGATCCTGTTCCCGATATGCAACGACTAACATGTCCGACGTATGCTCCTTCTCTATTAAAAGTAAAAGGTTATGTAAAAGCCCGATCCTGGGATCGGACTTGTTTAATACATCAAATTTGAAATAACTCTACGTTTATTTTATCATGTTCATCATTCAATCTGTACCCATAATTTCCAATATTGAGTCAACGTTCTACCTCCGTTTTTGGCTTCCAACGGAAGGTTGCTGCCGATTGGGAAGGCAGTATATATCGAAAAGAATCTCCATCTATGACTACATCAAAGGAAACTTCTGCCTCACCCGTGTTAGCTGCAACCAGCACCATCGTTCCATCTGGATTGCGGAAGGTTACGTTCTCGATCTTGCCCTGTTCTTGCGTGGAATCCACTCTCACAGCTCCTGGACGTACATAACGGCTGATGTGGCCTAACGCATAATACTCGACATTTCTCGTGATTTCATCACTGTCGGGGTCAATCGTCACAACCCCACGACAGTTCTCACAGCCACCGTTCGTGGGTCCACCTTGCGGATCGAGTGCGATGTTCCAGAGCAGCACATTTTTTGCCCAGTTACGAGGTGCACCAATGATGAGATTGGACATCTGCCAGCTCAGATTCTCGCCAAAATCTGGACTCCACTCCCCACCACTACATTCGGTAAAATAGATATTTTTGTCTGGGAAGCGCTCATGCACTTCCGACATGGCAGATGGATCACCTGCATAACAGTGGAAAGCAGATCCATCGATATAAGCAGCAGCCTGCTCATCACCAAGCACCTTGTCGGTATATTCAACCGCCTGATCCCAGTTATGATCATACGCGATGATTCGCGTGTCCAGTCCCGCATCCTGTAGAGCCGGGCCGAGATAATCCTGAATGAACATCGCTTGTTCTTCAGCTCCCATACTCATACTCGGATATTTGTCCGAGGTGAACTCCGGTTCATTTTGCAACGTGATCCCGTAGATGGGAATGTCCTTTGTCTGATAAGCTTTGATATATTTCACAAAATATCTTGCGTACGCTTCGTACACCTGAGGATCGTTGTAATCCAGATACCAACCGTTCGTGGTCTTCTCCCCATACTTCATCCAGGCCGGGGCCGTCCACGGGGTACCCAACACTTTAAGATCCGGTTTCAGCCAAGTCACACGCTCCAGCATATTCACAACTTCCTGATCTTTATCGATCGAAAAGTGTTCCATGTCATAATCCGTGCCAGACTCGATATCATCATAGGTATAACTTGAAGCCAAACCTGATTCATCCACTGAATAATCGGAAGCACCAATTGTATGACGTACCATATCCATGTTCAGCCCTTCCATCGTAAACAGTTCCTTCAGCAGTTGCTCTTGTTGTTCCTCTGAAAGCTGGTTGATCAGATGTGCCGACGACCCCGTCATCGCTGCGCCAAATCCATCCATGGTCTGATACGTCTTGTCCGGGTCAATCTGTATGGTAAACTCCGACGAAGACGTGTCTGACTCCTGCGTTGAAAAAACTGAAGAACTTGTGTTTGCATCATGGTGATCGATAATTGGAATGGGCTTCTGTGGTGTAAGCAGATTTTGCTGATCTCCCGTGGTTAACCAGACTTCGGCCGTTCTCTGCTTATCCACAACCGGTGTCGGAGCGGGTTGTTCACTTCGGTTGAAGATAAGCCCGATTCCTATACCGATACAACAAACAGCTGCGATCAACAGGATCATCCATCGTTTGGAATGCTCTCGCCAGCCTATGTTCATCATGCTTCACTATCCTTCCATTGTGGAAAAAGCCGCGGCCACTAGGCCACGACTAAATTTCCTAATCTATATAAAGTAGAACCAACTGCATTTGACACAAATAACTTCACTGGGAGAACAACTTTTCGATCTCCCTGATTGCACTTTTATTTACCAGACTTGCTTCCGATATTCACACTGCCTGTCAGACGAATATCATCGGATGCACTGCCGACATACACTTGAACTTTACCCTTAGGCATTACCCATTCATGTGATGTTTCATCCCAATAGGACAGTGCGCTGCGATCCAGTTGAATGTTGACCCGCTGCTGCTTGCCTGCTTTGAGATCAATCTTCGCCCAGCCAGCAAGTTGTTTCTTCGGAGTCTCGACTTTGGTTGGCAGATTGCCAACATAGACCTGTACAACTTCTGCACCGTCAACTTTACCGGTATTACGCAGATTCAGGGATACTTCTACGGTTTCCTTATCACCTTTACCAGTGTTCTTCACATGTAGATTACGATAATTAAAATCGGTATACGACAGTCCGTGTCCAAAAGCAAACGCCGGTGTCATGCCTTCTTTGTCATATCCTTTATACCCTACAAAAATACCCTCGGAATAGTTGCCCACCCCGTTAACACCCGGGAATTGTTCCGCAGTGGATACCGGGGTCTGGGAATCATCTGATGGGAACGTCACCGGCAACTTACCGGATGGATTCACATCACCAAACAGCACACGTGCCACTGCATTACCTTGTTCCTGACCTGCATACCAAGCCTGAACGATGGATGGCACTTCTTTTTGCCAGGAATCCATTTCAACAGCGCGACCACTCATTTGCACCACAATCGTTTTTGGATTGGCTGCTGCTACCTTGCGGATCAGCTGCTCCTGGTTATTCGGCAGCTTCAGGTCGGAACGGTCGACGTAACCTTCACTGTCATACGTACGAGTTACCACGACGGCAACATCTGATTTTTTTGCCAGATCAACTGCTTTTTGCATTTTGATATCCACAGCGTCTTCTGGAGCTTCCCAGCCAAAACGAACCTGCGCACCCATATCATGATTGGTCTGTACCGGGAAATCCGTACGATACTCAATTCGAATATTGTGGGACTCGCCTTCTTTGAACGTGATTTCTTTATTCGTTGTACTCAATGTTTCACCTTGATTGTCTACGAGTAACTTATCATCCACATACAGTTTTGCGGAACCTAGACTGGTCAGGGACAGTTTATATTCACCCGTTTGAGGTGCTGTGATCGCCCCTGTCCAACGAGCAGACATTTTGGCATTGAATTTCGTAGGTGTCACTGGAAGCTTGGAAGATTGCGCGTTAAAACCTTCATAGTTGTAGAATCCAAGATTCATATTAACCTGATGATCTGTTCGGACCAAAGAAGGATTACCCTCCATATCTTTATTCGTCCAGTATTCAGCACGCAGACCGTATTCCGCACGATCTGTACCATAGTCTCTTTCACTTTCCTGAGCATCCGCTGGTGATAAAAGAGTAGAAGGTACGGCGGATGGTCCATTAAATGCATCTCCTGCGGAGATAGGATCCGTTCCGGCAGCATATTTTACATCCACACCGTTACCAGCACGGTTACGAATGCCTTGCAGCGGACTTACAGTATACGTTGGATTAACCAGACTGCTACCTCCACCAGCAGCCGATGCGTTATCTGCATCCGGTCCGATGACAGCGATGGATTTCACGTTTTTCTTGGACAGCGGCAGTGTATTATCGTTGTTTTGCAAAAGAACCATGCTCTCTTCTGCAATTTCACGTGCCTGTTTGCCGTCTTTCTTGGCATTGATTTGTGTATTTGTTACCGGGTTATCAAACAGCCCTTTATCGAACATTTGAAGCAAAATGCGTCTAACCTTCTCATCAATGGTTTGCTCGCTGACTTCGCCATTGTTCACGGCTTCCAGTAGCTTACTTCCCCATTTGCCGTAAGGCTCTCCAGGTGTCTCCAGATCCAGACCCGCATTAGCAGATTTGGCCGTGCTGAAGTTTGCGCCGTAGTCACTCATGACAAACCCTTCGAAGCCAAACTGATTCTTAAGGACATCTGTCAGCATCTCCTTGTTCTCACAAGCATATGTACCGTTCACCTGGTTAAATGAACACATTGCTGAACCAAGATCCGCTTTTTCGACCATCGCCTGGAACGGACGTGCATAGACTTCCTGAATGGCACGTTCGCTGGCTGTTGCATTGGTCGTGAAACGTTCCGTCTCCTGGTTGTTCAGGATATAGTGTTTCGCTGTAGCAATAACTGGATTACTTTGAATCCCGTTCACATACGCTGCACCCATGCCGGAAGCCAGTAGCGGATCTTCCCCGAGAGATTCGAAGTTCCGGGAACCCCATGGTGTACGTGCAATATCCAGCCCAGGGCCGAGCACTACATTATGTGTTGTATCATGTGCTTCCTGACCGATCAGATCGCCATATTTCTTGGCCAGATTGGTATCCCAGGAAGCGGCAAGCGCGATGGGTGCAGGCAATGCCGTGGACTTTTTGTCCTGCACATCCGGGTTAGCCACACGTACTCCTGCGGGTCCATCTGCCATCTGTAATGCCGGAATGCCGAGGCGCTCCAATCCATCATTATAGAAACCATAATAGTTATTTACTTTACCAGTTACGAATCCAACTTTCTCCTCCAGCGTCATCTCCTTGAGCAACAGCTCGGTGCGTTCTTCCGCAGATAGAGATGTGTTCATCCATGGCCGATCGGCCCCGGATTCCGCCTCCGCGGCGAAGGCGTGTAACGGCATAGCCGCCACCGCCACGATGATTAATAACATAAACCATCGTTTGAGGAAAATCAGATTGAGTCTTCTGTTCATGTTGTAAGCTCTCCTTCTCTCTTGATCATTTTTCTTGTGCACATATTGAATACATGTATACAAGGGAATGCAAACTGGCTTGATCCCAGTCTTTCAAGCATTCAGGTCGTCCTGCACATGGCTTCCGAAACTGCAGCCTGCAAGCCAGTCAGCAGATTTCGCTTTCTAACGATAGCCGACATGATCATGAATTACATCCCCTTAAATTTGGTAAATGACCGATTAGAACAAGCCTAGTTCTTTGGAATCACCATATTAATAATTCAGATAACAAGATAAGAAAACGAATTATTTACATTTCCGTAACTACTTTAGAACAGATTCTTAACTTTTAAAAACAGTCGGTTCGACCCACTCCCAATCAACCAATTAATGCAATTAATTATCAGATTAAGGAATATACCCACACACTCTGGGTCCTAAGTCTATTTGAAAACGGAACCAATCCGGTCCATTGAAATATCCAAAAATATAAAAGCAACTGAGGTCCCTTTTAACAGGTTCTTCAGCTGCCTTTATGTTGGAATTGCTCCATATTGTTCACTTTCCGACCATGATTCTTGTTCTACACTCGTTATATTGAGATTCGAAGTTACATTGAAATCGGAGTAACAAATAAAAAACCGCCCCAAGAGGGGCGGCTCACTTCTGTTCAATCACTTCTAGTTCTGTAATTGTGCAAGAATCTGCGGGTCCTTAATCTTTTTATCTTCAGCGAGCAACATCACCTTGGACAGAATCTCAGCTGTTCTCGGATCTTCATCCAGGAATGGCAGGAAGATTCGCCCCCGATGCTGACTGTGCACCGGAACAATATGAAGTGCACCTGTGGCTTGTTTGAACACATTACCACTTCCCAGATGAACAGCATACTCACCTAATTCACCATCAATTCGTGCGTAATTCCCGTCCAAACGTACATTGTCGATCTTCAGCAGACGCAACGACTCATTCACAATGACGTGGCGCATCTCGATTGTTGTCAGGCTGGCTTCCGGATCTACGCCTCCCACATGTGCAACGCTGACCACCAGATCGATATCACGCATAACTTCGGAGAAGAACGTCAGCGGCACATCTTGCAGCGCTACAGGTTTGTAGCTCTTGCGATCGTAGAACTGCACCGTCTCCAAGGTAGGTGCTTCGGTATCTGCTGGTGAGAACCAATCTGCCATGGCATAGAGATTCGCGATCAGATTATGCTCATAACTTACCTTCTGCAGACCTTCCTCATAACTGACAGTCCATTGGCGTCCTTTCAGCAGAGCTACTGCTTTTTTCGGTTGAATCTGATACCCGGCATATCGGCGAGACACCGTACCATTAGCCAATTCGTCCTCGTTAGGAAGATACAGCTCACGGAATACCTGCTTGAACGGCTGACGCTCCTGACGGGTGAACAGATCCCGCTGGAACTCACTCCAGCTTCCGCTCTGATACAGATGAAGCGGATGAGCAATCAACAGTTGATCCTGTTCCGCTAGTGCCTGGATCGTACCCTCCGGTCCTGGAGCAACCAATCCACTGGACGATACATCGAATCTCCCAGTCATGTCACCTGACTGGAAGACAAGTGTTCTTACCAGCGGTTGTATAACCGGATTTTGCATCAGACTGGCAATTTCCTCACGTGTAAATGACGTTCCAGCAGTCATCGAACGTTCCAGCTCCTGCCGTGCACGGCGATACTGATCCACCAGATCCGATTTCAGCTCTTTCAGTTCAGCGATATATCCATCTTTTTTGAACCGGGCAGGTACAGATTTGAGTGTCTTGCTTTTGCTAACGATAACCATCTCGGGTTGGCCTTCCTCATCAATGACCAATTGTGCCGTCGTGTCAGCATCCAATGCATGAGGTTCAAAGAAGGATTTCATCTCATCCAACTTACGTGCTTCCATGTCCCACATCAGCCGCGTAACATCGGCATAACCTGCATTACGAGCAAGATTGCCCAGTGCAATCTGTGAGGCCACACCTTCACTGGCACGGCGTTGCGCACCGAATTGTTTGCTCTGCATCAGGAACTTCTGAATGAAGTCGTATCGCTCACGCAGATCCTGTTCGCGATTTACAGCGAATGGAATCAAACTGTAGGTTAACAAATGATCCTTGTTTCGCTTGTCTGACACGGACTCACGCATATCGTCCAATCGAAGCTTGCCCAGTGCAGCATCTGCGAACAATTGGGATCTGCGGTGATTAGATCCCCCGGAAATGTACTTGGCACAATCGTATAACAGATTGAATCGTTCCTCTCCGACAGCAGCATAGGCTTCTTCAAACCATGCGATATCAAACGCACCTTCATTAAAGTCCTGTGGTGAGATTGGAGAATAGTGGGCCACGATGGTTTCTTTCTCCGCAGTAAAGCGTTCATTAATATGGGCATGGAAGTACCAGGCTGCACTGCGAAGACCTTCCCATCCCAGATGTTTCGCTACAATCTCCATCCACTGCGGGGCGTACATGGCTGCTTCCAGCAATTTTTTCTCATTCACCGGATACTTATGGAGCAACTCCCCAAGACGCTTATCATCTTCTCCATCCCGTGGATGACAATTCTGAATTAAATAGCTAAACGTCTCTTTACGTGTTGTGTTGTCTCCATAACTATAGATATATCCACGGACAAATGTATCCTGATCCATCGCCGAGACCAGATGTACCCAGTGTTCCATGCCTTCAATTCGATCCAGTTTCATGGCAAGTGTGCTTACTTCTGTAGAGAGTTCTCCCCGGGTCAGCTCAATCTCCAGAATGCGATCGACCACCGCATCTCGCAATTGAACAAGCTTCGGATCACTCGCGATCATTTCTGTACGAGTGGATGTTAAGTCCCGAATAAACAACAGACGATTCCCACCGACCAGCACCTGTCGATATATCTCTTGATCATCAATCAGGTTCAACTGGTACGCACGCAGGAAATCTTCAAGTGACAGTAAAGACAGCGGCTGACTACTCTCTACAAGACTGGTGAACTGGTAAGCCGTCTGGAAGAACCGTCTGAAGCTGTTATCGTCATGGATTTTGCCACGAACTACATAATTCCAAGGTCCAGTCATAATATGAAGCATACCTGACTCTTTCTCGAGTTGATCAGCAGGCATACTTGCGATGATGGAGGCCCAGGTTTTCTCAGCTATTTCAAACGTGTCGATCGGATCGCTATCCTGAAATGCCGCCGATATCAGTGCCACTACCTGATCCTTATACGTTAACGAATCCAGCATCTGCTGCAGCTTTTCGATGTCATCCAGAGGATAGATCCGTTCGGCAAACGACTTGCGCCAGCCTTCCAATAACGGAATCTTCTGCAATTCGTCATAGTCATACTGCTCACGGAAATAACTGTAATGGTCGCTCAAATTGCCATTGAACTCCCCGAGCTGTATAGCCATGTATAGCTGCATCAGTTCCACACTGTTGAACTCGGCATGTTGAATATAGTTCTCCCATACGTCATGAAGCGGGAACTGTTCCATCTGCTTCATTTCATTCCGCTCTCCATACGGAACCTTGGAGCGAAGACTCGCTCCGACTAACAATGTGTCTTTATAGCCAGCGTAGTATTCCACTTGATACTCATAATCCCTGTGTTCATGCACTAATTCACTAAGTCCCTCCAGAAATGGTCTGGTCTTATCCAGAGAGAGTGTAAAAATATCCTTCGGATTATGGCCCTTGAGATCACGCTTCTCATCCAGCAATGGCTCACGTCGCTTCGGATCAAATAAACCAAATCCATTAGAAACTGTGTAACGTCTCCCCTGATCAGTCAGCTTATCCAGTAGTTTCTGTTCCTTGGCAGTGGGTGTCTCAATCAGCTGCGCCAATGGCTGCAATTGCTCCTGCTGATCTATCCGCTCTGGATCTGCCGCAATCTCGGTCAATAATTCTAGCGCACCCAAGCGCTGCAGTTCACTCTTGGCCTGCAAAAGTCGCTTCAGCGAGACCTCCAATTGGTCCACAGGTTGCAGTAACAATACATGGATGACCTTCTGACGAAGTGAGCCTGTTTTGAGCTTCATCAACGCCTCCATCTGTTTCATCTCATCAACCGTCAACGTGAGCAGCTTCGCTTTGGCGAGTGCACTCTCCCGATTACTGATGCTTTTATCGGACAAACTCTCAAACACAAACTGTCTTTGCACCTCATTATCAGGATGCTGAACAAACTGGGACAACAGTTCTCCGCGTAGTTCCGGGCTTAAACGGTCCTTGATTGCGATGACCTCCCCGATCCATTCCGGGTCCATATCATAAGCGGCCAAATATAACATTTTCTTGACTACATCATCCGTATCCATCCGGTAGTGAACATACTCAAGTACACCCGATGGTCCACCTGACCCGCCTTTTGGAATGGCACCCAGCATCTGTTTGAACCGATCAAAGTCCTGACGCCGCAAGGCCTTATCTCCAAGAGCAGGCAATGGCCACACGTAGACGCTACGCTGATTCTCTCCATTCTCAAAACTCCAGTTGTACATATACATCGCATCATAGTTGGTCACAATCCAGTGCATCAACTCGGTGTCCTGCGCCTCCAGATAACGACGTGCAATGTTCAAACGAAGCTCTCTGTTCTGGCTGTTAGCCAGTACGTATTGGGCAACAATCTTCTGATATAACTGACCTTGATCCATAATCTCGATTATCTTGCTCTTCAATTCATTCTCTTCAATGACCGCTGTCGCCCACAGACTGATAAAGAGTTTGTTGGCGTTAGCTTCCTGCTGCCAGGCCTCGCGTACTTCTGCTTGCACAAGCGCCTGATAGGCCTGTTCAATCAACTGTGCGGCAACACGCTGGTTGGCTGCTTCTAGGCCGATCCCCGTCCATACGGCAAGCGCTCTTACCACAGAACTGAAACGAATCAGGTTGTTGTCGATAATGATTTTTAATATGTAAATATAGGCTTCCAGTGTCCCTTCATCCATCCGCTCCACAATGCTTTGGCGCAGCCCTTCCTGCAACCTTGCTGCAACGAGCAGCTCACCCACCATCTGATAGGCATCCGCCTGATCGCTCATGAATATACCTTTGATCATTTCATGGGTTAACAGCGCCGTCTGATTGTCACCATAGATAATATCATGCAGCGCCTGCTTCATATCTCCGCCCTGATGATCCAGTTCATAAGCGATACAATCCGCCAGGACCCAACGGATCTCATGCAGATAATCCAGCTTGTACTCACGAAGTGACACATATTCTTCCAAAGAGAAGTTTTTCATTTCCATACGGAACAATCCCATCAGTTTGCGAATGACCTGTTCTACATGCTGCTCCGGATCGGATGTGCGAAAAGGCCGGCGTTCATAGTTGTTACTGTATGGGAAACGAGTCGCACGCTCTGCAATATAACGGAATCGTGCAACCAATGACTCGCTCGCCAGATGCTGGAGCACACCCAACAGTGGCTCGAATAATGTTTTCTGCGTTTCTGCAGCCAACCTTCCAAGCAACTTATCAGTATTCAAAAACATCTTTTCGTCTCCACGCAAATACGTAGACCCGGCGATCTCCACAACATAGCCTGCCAGCTCAAGCTGTACCCCTGTCAACGACTTGGCTCTTTCCTGCAATCCATCCATATACACCTGTACTTGCTCTTCCTGATTCATCCTGTTCTCCTCCTTCATCGCTCTTTACCAAAGACGTCCGGCAAGCATTGTAAAACGAATAAACACCACGTTATCTCCGTCTTTTACAACAAGTGACTCATCCAGTTCCTGCAATTCTTCATCGTTGAGAAACACTTTATACAACCCATCCTCATAGGCGGTTATCGCTGTATCCATCGCAACTTCCAGATCAGGAACACCCTCATTGTATACTGCGCCAAACCCGACTTTCCCCACCGCTCCTTGCGCGTCAATATCATCCGGCATCAGGTAGGCGAACAATTCTGCCTGTTGTTTCTTGTCCTGAAGCGCTTTTACTTGTACAGCCACCATGTTCTCAATGAGCTGCCTTAACGTATGAGTTGTTTCCGGAAGTTCGGCAGCTTGCTTGGCAAGTACCGGCTTGCGTTTGCCCAGACTTTTTACCGTTATCCATACATTCACTGCATTACCTCCCTTGTCCTGCTCTATTTGAAGAAGCTTCCATAAGCCCCGATATCTATACCACGATGCGGAATATCCTAAACTCGAAATGACGATCTGTCTCTAAATAAAATATAAAATACGTACATATGTACCCCTAATGAACATCATAACTAAAATTCAATCCATATTCATGAGCCAATCCTCATGTTTACGTGGAACCACGGAACTATGGCATACTTGCGTACATATACGCAAAAAAAGCCGCACAGTCTCATATAAATATGGACTGTGCAGCCGCTTAGCTACCATTAGAACAGCTTATGATGCCTGAGAACCTTTATAAACTGAAACCTGCATGAATCATCTGGCCAAGCGCAAAGGTCGAATGGTTACGGCCACTGTCTTGAACCCAGGCATTCGGCAGAACGGATCTAGCTCTGGTCTGGTGGCCCGATTCACATTCTGAATGCCACCCCAATGCATCGGCACGAACAAGGTATCCTCCCGAATCGAATCTTTGATGCGCGAACGAACCGTGAAGCTTCCATACGTCGATTGAATCTCTACCCACTCTCCATCGTGAATACGATAACGGGCAGCGGTAGCCGGGTGAAGTTCAACAAAGTTCTCCAATTCACGAGCTGCCAGTGCCGGACTTCGATGTGTCTGCACCCCTGTAAGATAATGAGGCAGCACACGCCCATTGGTGAGAATTAGGGGGAATTTCGGCGATACATCATTCCAGCCCGGGCTGGATTCAAATGTGAATGCCGCTTTGCCGTCCGGGTGAGCGAATCGTTCACCGAACAGCAGTCCTTCTCCCTGATCCTCCAGGGCAGAACACGGCCAGTATACCCCTTTCCCGTTACGCAAACGCTCATAGGTAATGCCATAGTAATCAGCCACTCCGCCGCGGCTCGCCACCCGAAGCTCATTAAATATATCCTCAGCATTGTCATATTCAAAGTAAGAAGCTTTACCCAATTGCGCGGCAATCCGGCATAATATATCCCAATCATCAAGCGTTTCTCCCGGCGCAGGTAGCCCCTGTTCACGGAGCAGAACACGCCCCTCCAGATTGGTCAGTGTACCTTCATTCTCCATATAAGATGTAACCGGCAGAACCAGATCAGCCATGCGCGCTGTCTCCGATAGGAACATATCTGCCACGATCAGAAAGTCCAGCTTGCGCAGACCTTCTTCCACCAAACGCACATTGGGATTGGATACGACCGGGTTGGAGCCCATTACAAGCAACGCCCGAATCTCCTGATCATGGACCTTCTCCATCATCTCGTAGGCGGATACCCCTTTGCCTGGCAAACTTGCAGGGTCTACACCCCAGACGGATGCCACATAGGCACGATCGGCTTCATTTTCAATGGATCGATAGCCCGGCAGCTGGTCAGCCTTCTGTCCATGCTCCCGTCCGCCTTGCCCATTTCCTTGACCTGTGATGGCACCATATCCGCATCCTTCTCGGCCGATTTTGCCAGTCGCGAGCACCAAGTTCAAAAAGTGTCTGACGGCCATATGTCCATCCGTCTGTTGTTCCACACCACGTGCTGTCATGATCATGCCTGTCTCTGCCTCACCGTAAGCCATCGCAGCCTGACGAATCAGCGCCAGATCAACCCCGCACGCTTGTGCCGCCTGTTCGAGTTGCAGATCAGCCAACCCTTGTATCAATTGCTCGTAACCATGCGTTCGTTTGTCTATAAAATGAGGGTTCACCAATCCGGCATCCATAATCACCTTCAACATGGCATCCGCTAGCAGAGCATCCATGCCGGGTTTCACCTGCAAGTGAAGGTCAGCAATGGCTGCGGTTGCCGTCTTGCGTGGATCAATAACAATAATGAAGGCTCCGTTCTCCTTCGCCTGATTAAAGTATGGCAGAAGGGTAGGTTGGCATTCTGCAATATTGGTACCTGCAAGTACAATGCAGCCTGCCTTGGGAATATCGGACAAACGAAACGTCAATCCACGATCCATCCCGAACACCTTACTGCCAGCTGAAGCCGCAGCTGACATGCAGAACCGTCCATTATAGTCGATATATTTTGTCCCCAATGCAACTCTGGCGAACTTGCCGAGCAGATAGGCTGTTTCATTGGTCAAAGATCCGCCTCCGTAGACTCCGACCGTATCTGCTCCGTATGAATCTTTCAAGTCCTGAAACCGCTCTGCGATGGTCTGAATGGCCTCCTCCCAGGAACAGGATTCAAGCTCGCCATTGCGACGAATGAGCGGATGCATTAATCGTTGACCACTGAGCGCATGTTGATGAGCATTCATACCCTTCACACACAACCTGCCCTGGGAGGCTTCATTCGGAACACCCTGAACCGTATACTCACCACGACGCTGGCCCGCAACAGGTGCAGCCAATTCTTCAACAGTCATCTTGCACTGCACACTGCAATACGGACACTGGGTTTCCTTAACATAGAGCTTGGAGGCTGTTGGTTCTGAACTCACGGATAATCCCATCTTTCCATCCCCGCCTTTCATCTATATATCAGCTTGAAGTGTAGCTGCAAGTTCCTTCTGTAACTGGTCATCCAGCAGCGTTTCCCGAATGGACATGAATCCCAATCGTTCCGTCCATGCCCATAACGGCTCATCATACCAAGCGGTTTGGCGATACCATTGAAGGCAGGCTGATGCGAGTGCTGCCGCTTGTACCTCTGTTTCAGCCACCCCGAGCAAGCCACCTTGTTTGACCGGATGTTCTGCATGACCGCCTGCATAGATCTCCCAACCAGCTGGTGAAGCCAGCAAGCCGATATCTTGCACCAGTGCGCTCACCAACGAACCAGGCCCTGGTGCAACGCCCATATTTACCGGCGACGGCATCGCAGCACCGATCCAACTCGCACGAAGCTGTGCAGCCAAACCACCTGCATCCCTTGCATAGGATAACAGTGGAATATGATCATCCCAGCGCACCTGAACCTCTGAGTGACCTTCAATCTCTCGAACAACTATCGTTCCTCCGGATACCTGTAAGTAATAATGAATTACGGGGCGACATACAGAGCAACCATGTTCCGAATCCCAACCCAGCTTCTGCAAGATCAATGATATGTCTGGTAGCCCTACCTCCATAACAACGATGTCATCCAGCATTTCCTTTAGTTCTGCATGCCCAAGCTCCGTACAACTGCAGACCGGCAATGAAGCAGGTTTATCCGGTATGGCGACCACTACAGTACCCCCGTTATTTTTCAGGTTATGTGTATGTTTTAATAGAGCAGCCACCATCGGGCGACAGCCACCGCATGAACCAGAAGCCTTGGTCTGCTCCTTCACCTGATCTGCCGTCTCGAGACCCTGTTCCTGAATAGCTTTCATAATGGCAGCCTTGGTCACATTGTTGCAGGCACATACGGTCTCTTGAGCCGGTAATGCCGCCGCAGCCACTTCAGCTGGATCCGGGGCCCCTTCACGCGGTGCCAATTCCGCCACATCCGCACCTCGTTGCACAAGTCCAAGCAATGCTGTTCCTTCGGTTGTATCTCCAAATAAAATGGCTCCACGCACTTTGCCAGCCTGCATCAGTACTTTTTTGTATGTGCCTTGAATGCCATCCAGATGTTGAATTGCGGTCTGCATGCCTTCCCCGCTAATCTCACCCGCCGAGAAAACATCAACTCCTGATACCTTCAGTTGTGAATAAGGAATTGAACCCTTATATTCAGAAGTTTCCTTTCCACAGAGCGTACGTGCGAGCACCTTCCCCTGTTCGTATAAGGGGGCCACCAGACCATAACTGATTCCCCGATGTTCAGCACATTCCCCAACTGCGTAGATATCCGGTACACTAGTGCGCATATAATCATCCACCATGATTGCCCGATTCGTAGCGATTCCGCTTCGTCTAGCCAGGTCCACATTCGGCCGAATCCCAACAGCGACAATGACAACCTGAGCTTCAAGCTTGGAACCATCTGTAAAGAGCAGCCCCTGCGCCTGCAATCGCCCGGTAATTTTCTGCGTATTTTTGGCCAAAAGAAAGGACATACCCTGCCCTTCAAGTTCCTGTTGAAGCATCGCGGCAGCATTCTGATCCAACTGCCGGTTCATAATGTAATGTGCGTTATGGACCACCACAGCTTCCATGCCCAAATGCAGCAACCCGCGCGCAGCCTCCAGCCCAAGCAATCCGCCACCAATGACGGCGGCCTTGCGATAGGTTTTGGAATAATCAGACATGCGCGTACAATCATCAATCGTTCGGAAGGACATGACCCGCTCTTTATCAATCCCCGGAATCGGTGGGATAAAAGGTGAAGAACCTGTCGCCAGAATCAGGACATCATAGGTTTCTTTTAGTCCAGATTCAGTCTCTATATATTTTCCACGGATATCAATGCGGTGTACCGTTTCACCTGTACATAGCCGGATATGATGCTCGGCATACCAAGTCCAATCATTGATAATGATATCCTGTAACGAATGCTCGCCCTGCAATACTTTTGATAACATGATCCGATTGTAGTTGGGACGGGGTTCATTACCGTAGATTACAATCTCATACGTATCAGGCTCCAGTGCGATAATCTCTTCGACACACTTCACTCCAGCCATGCCATTCCCGATAATTACCAGTTTGCTTCTGCTCATGGGCTGCCCCCTATCTCTCTCACCTGAAAATAAACAGAAAAATCCCTTCTCCATGATTCGGAAAAGGGCACCGTTGCCTCCGGAATCCACACGCCTTTGTGTGGATTCATATTAGATTCAGATTAAGGGAATCCGAATCTAATGTCAACTAAATTAACATTAAAATTGTGAACAACGATTAAAAAATGAATTATTTAAAATCCCATGTAATTTTTGTTGACATATACATTTTCTCTTGATTATAATTTGAATCAAAATCACAGTGCTGTGATCAACTCAGATGCGGGAACACAATGACGTGTACCGCCTGTCGGCAACGGGGCCGCAAATCGTTCAGATCTGGACGAATTGCGGCCTTTTTCTGCCTTAACAAGCACATAGACAAATCACGAAGATCTCAATTGGATGAGGAGCGATGATGGATGATGGAGAGCAAAAGTTTTTGGAAAAGCGGGCATAAGCCCACCCTATTCGGAGCGTTTATGTATTTTGACATCAGTTTTATGATATGGGGAATGTTGGGTCCACTCGCAGTTGTGATAGCATTGGACTATCCGATGACTCCACTGGAAAAGGCCAATCTGGTCGCATTGCCTATCCTTGGTGGCTCCATCCTGCGGCTTGTGCTTGGCTTCATGTCTGATTATATAGGTCCGAAATTGACCGCACAGATTGGAATGCTCGTCACGCTGGTTCCTTTATTACTCGGCTGGTTATGGGTTGACTCTTTAAGCCAACTGTATGTGGTGGCACTCTTGCTGGGTGTCGCAGGCGCTTCCTTTGCTGCTGCGCTACCTCTGGCAGGCCAATGGTATGGCAAAGAGCATCAGGGTCTGGCCATGGGTATTGCCGGGGCGGGTAACAGTGGAACCGTACTAGCGACGTTGTTTGCCAATCGTTTGGCTACGCATTTTGGCAGCTGGGAAGTTGTGTTTGGACTTGCTATTATACCGATCGCTATCGTATTCATCCTCTTTTCCATCTTTGCCAAGAATAGCCCTAACCGACCTGAACCCAAGAAATTGTCCCAATATGGAAGTCTGCTTAAACAAAAAGATGCTTGGGTATTCTGTGCCTTCTATTGTGTAACCTTTGGTGGTTTCGTTGGATTATGTAACTATCTCACCATCTTCTTCAACACCCAGTATGGGCTCTCTCCTGTTCGTGCCGCAGACATTACCACCTTCTGTGTGATCGCAGGCAGTTTCTTCCGGCCTGTAGGGGGTTATCTGGCGGACAAAATTGGCGGAACCCGCATGCTGACTTTCCTGTACACTGGAGCCTGCATCATGTTGATCGGAGTATCCTTCATGCCACCGCTTCCTGTGGTAGTAGTCATGCTGTTCCTCGGTATGATGTGTCTGGGAGCCGGAAATGGCTCCGTGTTCCAACTGGTTCCCCAACGTTTCGGCAATGAGATTGGCCTGATGACAGGTATTGTGGGTGCCGCTGGCGGATTGGGCGGGTATGCACTGCCGCTGATTCTCGGTCAACTGTATAGTAGCTATCAATCCTATACACCAGGTTTTGTCATTCTTAGCCTGATTGCAGCTGCTTCCCTGTTCCTGGTTCTCTTCATGCAATCCCGCTGGCGTGTGAGCTGGTTGAGCCGAGGTAACAAAGGCATGGCGGAATCGACATCCCTCTCTTCCTGAGGCGTACAACCACTTGGCCGCTAACCAAGGTACAGTGTATGTGGATGATCCCGAAGTCGAAGTAAGCAAAGAACAGCGCAGCCCGATGGGTCTACGCTGTTCTTTCTGCTTAAAGCTGCTTTCTTTCTGCTTAAGATGAATATTTTTGAAGAATAATAACCGCATTATGACCGCCAAAACCAAAGGAATTAGACATCCCAATCCGCAAATCTGCTTTTCTTGCCTCGTTTGGCACATAATCCAGATCACATTCGGGGTCCTTCTGCTCCTGATTGATGGTCGGAGGAATGATGCCATGCCGCAGACTTTGAATAAGTGAGATCGCCTCCGCACCGCCTGCTGCACCAAGCATATGTCCCGTCATGGACTTATTCGCTGTGACCGGAATATCATAAGCACTTGTCCCGAAAAGTTGCTTAATCGCTCTTGTCTCAGACAGATCACCTGCCTCCGTACTGGTGGCATGAGCGTTAATCACATCAATGTCCTCAGGTCCAATCTGAGCTTCTTTCAGTGATGCTTTCATCGCCAGATATGCACCCCGCCCTTCCGGGTGGGTAGCTACCATATGATACGCATCTGAACTGGCACCATATCCAATTACTTCAGCAAGAATATTCGCCCCTCTTGCTAGAGCATGAGATAGTGACTCAACGATCAGAATTCCGGCGCCCTCCGCCATGACAAAACCGTCTCTCCCCGCATCAAATGGACGGCTTGCTGCTTGGAACGCTTCATTTCGTGTAGACAACGCTGTCGCATTACCAAAGCTTGCCAGTGACACCTCTGTTACAGCAGCCTCTGTTCCCCCAGCAATAATAACATCGGCTCCGCCATGACGAATTAACCGGAAAGCCTCTCCAATGGCTGTATTGCCAATGGAACAAGCGGTTACTGGCGACAATGTCGGTCCCCAGCAACCAAACCTCATACTAACCATAGCTGCCGCCATATTGGATATCATCATGGGTACCAGTGTTGGGCTGACTCGCGCAGGTCCCCGATCGGACAGGACCTTGCCTTGTTCCATCAATGTCTGGATGCCGCCTATGCCTGAACCAATATATACCCCTACGCGTTCGCGGTCCAGTTCGTCCATCACAAGACCCGATTGTGATACAGCCTGATCCGCAGCAGCAACAGCAAATTGAACGAATCGATCCATGCGCCTTGCTTCCTTGCGTCCAAAACGTTCTTCACCATCAAAGTCACGGACCACACCAGCGATTTTCGTTTTGTACGAAGCTGTATCAAAATGTTCTATATGCGATATACCTGATCTACCCTCAATCAATCCGTTCCAGAATGTATCTACATTATTTCCCAAAGGAGAGATAACTCCCATTCCCGTAATCACGACTCGTTCCATGTCCATTCCATCCTCCTTCAATGCTGTTGTCTACCTTACGCTTACGCTCTGCTACTAATAGTGCACTTTCGAATATCCTATTACAAGTTGTCAATTATAATAGTATAATGACTACCATGATAACGAGGATTGAAGGTGATGGATTGAACTACGATGTCAGGTTACAGGCATTGTCCACTTTTCTGAAAACACAGCGTTCCAAAATTTCTCCCGAATCGGTCGGTTTACCCACTGGAAGTCGGAGAAGAACGCCTGGGCTGAGGAGAGAAGAGGTTTCCCAACTGGCAGGAGTGAGTACAACATGGTATACCTGGCTTGAACAAGGTCGGGATATTCAGGTATCCCATTCCGTGTTGGATAACATTGCTTCAGCACTGAGGCTTACTGCGGATGAACGAAAGTATCTGTTTTCGCTCGCCATGGAGCATCATACAGAGCTGCCCACACTGGAAGAAGAACCGGTTCAACTTCACCCTTCCTTGCAGAAAATTTTGCAAGAACTTCATCACTGCCCTACCGTGATCTCGGATCGGCGTTGTTACATTGTCGGCTGGAATGACGCAGCCCGCCATGTTTTTATGGACTTTGAACAGATTGCCCCCGAACAGCGGAATATGATCAGTCTGTTATTTGATCGCAAGGAATTTCGCAGGCTTGCGGTGAACTGGGAGGACTTTGTTAGCGGATTTCTGGCGATTTTCCGTGCCTATTATGGTCAGTATGTCGATGATGAGTGGTATAATTTATTTCTGGATGACATGATGAACAGACATCCCGATTTTCACACCCTTTGGAAACAAAGCAGCGTCAGCAGTGCTCCGGATGTCTTAATCGAATTCAGACATTCCAAAGCAGGCAAAATGTTGTTTGATCTGACTTCGTTGCAGGTTCAAGGCAGCTCCGATCTACGTTGCAGTGTCTACACGCCGGCACCAGAGACCGCTACCGAGCGTAAACTGATGCGCCTGATCGAGCGTGAAGCGGATCCACATGTTGGCAAGCATTGACTCAGAATCTCAGGTCTTGCCCAATCATGTTAGAATCCTGACATCCTTTTGTTGCATATTTTAATTATCAGGGTATACATGATCAAGTATATTAAGCTAACCCATGGATCATAGACCTTCTACACGAAGTCGATTCAGAAAGGAATATCATGACCAAAGTGCTTATCATTGAGGACGATAACATGTTAGGAGATACATTATCCCTGTATTTGCAAGGTGAGGGGTATGATGTTATCCGTGTCGCTAACGCAAGAGATGGTCTTCTACAACTTCAAGCGCGGCCTGATATCCTGCTTCTTGACCTGTTGCTCCCTGATTCGGAAGGCAAGAATCCCTGTTCTCTCATGCGTCAGCATACAGCAATTCCCATCATCGTCATCTCTTCGTTAACCGAAGTCTCGGAGCGAATTCGATCATTAATAGATGGAGCTGATGATTATGTATGCAAGCCTTTCAGCATGCAGGAAGTGAAAGCACGTATTGAGGCTGTATTACGTCGTTACTCCATATTGAACAGCTCCATTGTCACTGTACAGGATTGCGGAATTTCTCTCGATGTGGCTCGGCGAGCCGTCCTGTTGAATAACCAGCGAGTGGAGATGACATTCTCCGAATTTGAGATCATGAAGCTATTTGTCCTTAATCCCGGCAAAGTCTATAGTCGTTATGCCTTGATTGAAGCCATTCGTGGTATTGATGCTTATATTAATGATCGCACCATCGATGTGCACATTACCAAGCTTCGTAAAAAAATTGAAGAAAACCCGAAAAACCCCCAATATATTCAAACCATCTGGGGGGTCGGATATAAGTTCACACCTTAACACATCAGCTTCATTCATGTCACCAGGGCAGAGACCCGGTAATGATATCAATCTCTTTTTGTACCTTCTCCAATACCGAACTCAGTTCCTCTTCTTCGAATAACGCACGGGACAAAAGCGATTCCAGTTGAAAAACCAGACGTAACAGCTCCACTGCATGCAGATTGGCAGCCACGCCTCGGAGAGAATGAACGCTGCGGATCGCACCAGCAATCTGCTGCTGGCGAAGTTGAGTGGTCAGTTTGTTCTGAAACGAGTCATACTCCATCCTGAATTTCGTGAGCGCATATTGCAGAATATGTGGCTTGCCGTCCATCTGCCTGATCGCCTTATCTACATCAATTCCGCTAATCTCCCGCATACCTCTCAGATCAATCCATGTTGCCAATATGTCTGCCATCTGTTGTTCATGGATGGGTTTGGTCAGGATGGCATTCATCCCAGCCTCCATACATCTCTCATGATCTATTTGTAGGGCATTTGCTGTAAGCGCGATTATGGGTGTACGATCATATCCCCTCATCTTGCGAATATGTCGCGTTGCTTCCACTCCATTCATATCAGGCATGTACAGATCCATTAGAATCAATTCCCATACCTGTTCGTCTAACTTTCTCAGAACCTCTGTGCCACTGGCTGCCAGCGTCACTTGGAACCCTTTATGTTCCAGCATCGCCCGAATCGCCAGTTGATTGATCTCATGATCCTCAGCTATCAGGATGTGTCCTTTCTGATCAAGCGAATAGGGGTCGTCGCCTTCAGCCAACTGACTTTTGACCAGCGGCCCTTCACCCTGAAGTGCAAGAATGACTTCGAATAATCCCAGACGTGTAATCGGTTTGACCATCATGATATCAGGGTGTACGGATCTCTCCTCAATCCACAGCGCATTTTCGCTAAATGCCCGTGTGTACCCCAACACCTGAATTTTCGTTCGATCCAAACGCTTCATAAAGTTGTCCCATAACGAACCATTGACTGTGTCCTCTATATCCATATCCAACATGATCAACATCGAACTTGTCCCTTCGGCTTCAGGAGTATACCCATCACTCTCCATCATATGGTTCAAGGAAGTATACAGCGTCGGATTCATCCCGAATGAATAAAGCAGCTGCTTCAGGTTTTCGCCCATCCGTTCATCATCTTCAATGATAACCACATCATTCGCACCATATAGGAGAGGGTGTGTCTGCAGGGAGAAACTCTCTTCTTCTTCCGAATCCGCAAGTTCAAATATCAAGTCGAATGAAAATAGACTGTACTCTCCAAGCACGCTGTCCACCCGCAAGTCTCCTCCCAATGAGGTTACCAGCAGGTAACAGATGACCAGCCCAAGTCCTGAGCCACCATATGTTCGATAAGTGGAAGGCTCCGCTTGCGTAAACGGGACAAAAATATGCTCCAGTTGTTCAGGTGAAATTCCAATCCCCGTGTCTTCGATCTCAAAACGAACCTGTACTCGCTCGGCCTCCAATGAAATTACCTCTGCCTGCAAGATAACATATCCATGTTCTGTGAATTTAATCGCGTTACTGAGCAGATTTAATAACACCTGCTCAAGTCGAAAAGGATCACCAATTACCGTTAATGGCAGATCGGGGTCGGTTGTAAAGATCACTTCGATATCTTTGTACCCGAGGGCCACACCGATCTGATCTGCCACACGCTTGAACACATCCTCTGGTGCAAAGGGTACTTTCTCCAAAATCAGTTTACCTGCCTCCATTTTCGAGAAATCAAGAATATCATTCACCAGAGTAAGCAGGGTTTGTGAGGATGCATTGATTTTACTCAAATAATCTAATTGTTGTGAGGTTAGATCTGTCCGTTGAAGCAACAACGAAAAGCTGATAATACCGCTCAGTGGGGTACGAATCTCATGACTCATGAATGCAAGAAACTCACTCTTTGCCTGACTGGCTTTGTCAGCCTTAACACGTCGGTACTGATCCGAAATGTCATGAATAACTGCCTTGACTTTCTCACACGAGTTAGGGGATTTTACAGGGTAAAGGTGAACCCGAACATGTTGTTCTTTCCCTTTCCCAACAATGAGACTCAATTCCGTATCCTGAGGTATATTGTGGTGTAAAACTTTTTGAAAAGATAACACCCAGTTCGCCGACTGCTCAATGAATATCAATTCTTCAAGCTCACGGCCCATGACTTCATGCCTGTCGAGATCAAGAACATCCAGAAATTTCTGATTAACTGACACCACACATCTGTTGCCATCCAAACCGACAAACCAGTCTGTCGACACTCGTTCAAGTGTACGGTATCGTTCCTCACTCTCTTGAATCCTTCGTTTAACTGCTCTGTGTTCCGTAATATCAAGTCCATACCCTATGACATACTTCACCATACCTTCTTCTCGCAGCGGACGAAGCTTCACCAGTGAATAGTAACCTCCATGCTCAATCTCGTAAAAGAAAGACTCCCCTTTCCATGCCCGGTCGAACTGCTTCCGCAGGAACTCTATCTTCTCCTGAGGTAAAATATCCAATGTGCCCAGTTTGTAATCTTGCTTCAGACTACTCATATCCAAGCCCAGTTGGGAGAGCATCTCTCCCTCAAGCACAAGATACTCGAATTTTCCGTTCTGTTTTCGGATTTTAAAAGTAAAACCCGGCTGCATACGAAGCATCTCCAGCATTTCCTGATCCCTCTGAATGACCAATCTCCTATATCGATGATTTTGGTTCAGATAATACAGGAATAATATAACGGACAGCAGGCAGATACATTGAAAAAAGAGAATCTGCCCCATCATTAGCAGAGAAGGGGAATTTGTCTTTAGTGCAGACAACTCATACACAGTAATCAACAGCAACGCTCCGGACAACCACTTCTGCATAAATCCCCTGATATACTTAAAGATCAGACATATGGCTACGACAAATAACAACTCTGTCAACGCATACTGCCAGTTTTCCAACAAGGGATTACGCCCCATATTAATCCGAAATATCCACATGAATGCAAAAGTAACGAAAGCAGAGCGACTCCCACCAAAATAAGCAGCAAGCAGATACACAATGGCCCGGAAATTCAACAATGTACCATCCTCAAGCACAATAGAGAAATAATAGAGCGCCGTGCCCAACATGCTCAGCGTAACACCAATAATGATCCGAGTCGTGATGGATGTTGAACGGGTAGCATTTGTATGGTTCAGATAGTGATGAATCAGGAAAAGAAAGCTCAAAATCAGCGTAAAATTCAGTACAAGATCGCGTAGCAATTGGTCACCGTCCACATTACGACTTCAGGATTTCATGCATTCAATGAATGTTGTCAGATTCATGGTCGCAGTTCCTCAGTACACAAATCATAGTATGCCGTGCTCCCTTATTCAATTGACGATATTGACCATTTTCTTGAAAATAATTACTACTTTCAGCTAACATCCCCTTATCACCAAACAACGTTTTTTTCATGAAAATTCATCATTAAATATGCTGATATAAAAAAGAGAATCATCCAAATGAACCGATGTAATCGTGACCTGAGCTTCCCATACTTCCTGATCAGCCTTCATTAATTTGGCTACGCCGGACCAGGTCTGGTTCCCTCTCCAGTGGGTATCCATAAGCAATCGTGCAGGCTGACCTATGGTGCTTTCCCGTGAGAATCCTGTTTTGGTTACATAAACGGAATTCACATCCAGAATCACACCCTCCTCATCTGTAATCATGACCGCATCCGTTAGCAGTAAGAAGGCTTTGAGTTCCAGTTGCATGGTTGTCCACTCCCTCTAATGAAACATGATGTGATGCTGTCCCTGTGTGATACCCTCTTCTACGATCTCTTTTTAATACTTAAACTGTCTAATCAGGCGCTGTAGCTCTTCAGCCAGGGTAGACAAGCCCCGAGCCGAGGAAGAAATCTGCTCCATCGCTGCCAATTGCTCCTCTGAGGAAGCAGCCACTTCTTCGGAGGCCGCGGCGTTGCCTGAAGCAATACCTGCCAGTTCATTGGACACAGCAGATACTTCCTGTACACCTGCTGTGATCTCTTGCGACGTGGCAGCAATCTCTTCAATCTGAGGTGTCGTTTCCCGCATGCTATCCAGAATGCGTTCAAACTTCCGAATGGCCTCTGTTGAGATTTCCATACCCTCTCCAACCTCTGAAGTCACCTTCTCCATCATGCGAACGGAAGCAGCCATATCTTCCTGTACCGCTGTGGTTAGCACGGTAATTTCATTGACGGATTGCCCTGATTGCTCTGCCAACTTGCGTACCTCCGCTGCTACAACGGCGAATCCATTCCCATGCGTACCTGCACGAGCTGCTTCAATGGATGCATTCAGCGCGAGCAGATTGGTCTGCTTGGCTATATTTCCGATTAACTCCGTGATGGCTGAAATTTGGTGTGATCGTTCATATAACGCCTGAATCAATTGGTTTGTCTGTTCTACCGTCTCTTGAATCGAGTGCATCTGACTCACCGTCTGCTTGACGGTGTTGCCGCCTTCTTCCGCTTGTACCGTTGTATGTTTCGCCAAATCAGCAACTTGTATGGAACGTTCGGCGATTCGTGTTATCCCAATTGTTATTTCATTCATGGCCTGATGGTTGTGGTCAATACCTTCGGTCTGTCTCTCCGCACCACTCGCAATTTCCTGAATGGCTCGCGCGACCTGCTCACTGGCCGCACTGGTTGATTCCGCACTCTGAGTCATCTCATCCGACGAGATGACAACCTGGCTTGTACTGTTTTCCACATTTTGAATCAGCACACGCAGATTGTGCTGCATTTTGCCAAAGGCATCACTCAGTTCACCAATCTCATCATGGCTTGTGCTAGTAATCGTTTGGGTTAGATCCCCTTCACTCACCTGGATCGCCTGATCCTTCAACTGACGAATGGGTCTAATGATGGATCGCATCACAAGCCAGATAATCACAATACCAACAACGAGGCAGGAGACAATAACAATAATCATTCGTTTTAGAATTGGTGCTGCCGCATCGTCTACCTCAGAAGAGAACATGGTGCCAGCGACCTTCCATCCCGTGGATGCATTCGTTGCGTAATACATCACTTTATCCGTTTGATCAACGGTATAGTTGAAGTTGCCCGATTCATTCGCATACACCGGTTTCCAAAAATCCTCTGTTGCATCTGTTCCGGGTTCTACCGTGGGATGGTAGATATACTTTTCGCTGGCATCCAATAGGATCAGATATCCCTGTTCTCCCACGTTAATTCCACTAACCAAGGTACTGATATTCGACAGATTCAGATCCAGCTGGACTACACCAGATTGGTCATTCAATGCCTTGGCGATGGTGATGGTGATTTCGTTTGTCTCGGCAGAAATATAAGGGTCTGTAACAATGACCTGCTCTGGAGTACTCATCGCTTCTGTGTACCATGGTCTTGTTCGCGGATCGTAATCTTCAGGCATTTCCGCATCGGAGGACATCAGGTAAACACCGGCTTCTGTTCCCACTCCTATGGTGATGATGTCTTTGTTCTGTGCAGCGTACCCCTTCAATTCGTTCACAACCCGAACCTCTGCATCTTCTTGACGTAATTCCTCTGCGAGTGTATTCGCATAATATTCAATGTGGTCGCGCTTGGCATTAATCGAAAGATCGATGGTCGCACTGGCAAGGTTCACGTTTTCCATTGCACTATGTAGAATTTGCTTCTCAACTTCATTCTTCGCACTGTTATAAGACAAGACTCCAATACTGAACGATGGAATGGCCAAGAAAGCAATAAAGGACACCACCAGTTTCGTCTTAAAGTTATTAAGGATCTTATTAAACCAATTCGATTTGCTATTTTTGGGGGACAAATTTCTCTACCTCTTCCAGATTAATTTAGTTTTACTTGATCTACTTATAAGTTGAACTAGAGATATTTACACTTGCCACTCCGATAACAGAACAACCTTCCAATCGCTGTTATCCCCAGATTTTTTTTAATTCCCCTTTTTTAGGGGAAATTCGGTGATAAAGGCGACCGCTTCGCTTTTTCAGTTTTTTCTGTCCTCTCCGTTTTCGTGTAAATGATTAGTACAGCTTATATAGCTCTTGGTCTAGCTCTCTTAGAGTACAAAGGCCTCCTTCCTCAAGATATTAAAAATTAGGTCCTGCCTCTCGCAAAAGACAATTTTCGCACTAGAAATATTACTTAAATCTCTTAATTTATAATCCTAAAGAACTACTTTCAAACAAATTATACGAAAAAACTATTAAATAAAGTAACCCAGCGATATGACCAAATTGTTAAATTTTTAAATACTTGTTACAATAACCTGCCGAATTCCATAAAAAAAGATCCAAGCGTTATCGCTCAGATCTCAAAAGCTGTTCACATAGGACTACATATTCTTTATTCAAATGCCGGGATCGCAATATCTGCATACTTCTCTTCGAAGAAAGCTTTGACCTCTGGACCTGCCATGCGTTTAGCCAGCTTCTGAATCGCTTCGGAGTCCTTGTTATCCTCACGGGCAACCATGGTGATCGCAAAATGGGAATCATCCTTCTCGGTTAACAATGCATCCTTTTTCGGTGTAAGACCGAGCGGACTGGCATATGCCGGAGTCATGGCTACCAGATCAGCATCATCCATCATGCGAGCCAGCATCAACAAGTCCACTTCCTCAAACTTGAAGTTCTTTGTATTCTCGGTGATGTCTGCCTGTGTGGCGTTAAAACCTACGCCCTCTTTCAGCTTAATCAATCCGTTCTGCTCCAGCATCACAAGAGAGCGACCAATGTTGGAAGGATCGTTTGCAATTGCAATCGTTGCACCTTCTGGCAATTCCTCAATCGTTTTGTACTTTTTGGAGTAGCCGCCATAGATGGCATTATAGATAGGCTGTACAGCCACCAGATTGGCATTGTTCGCTTCATTATACTGGGTCATGTAAGGCACGTGTTGGAAGAAGTTTGCGTCCACTTCTTTATTCGCGAGTGCCGTATTTGGTTGAACGTTATCTGACAGCACAACAACTTCCAGATTGACGCCATCTTCCTTCAAAAGCGGTTTAACAATATCCAGTACGTCTGTCATCGGCGGAATCAACGTGGCTACTTTCAGCGTAACTTCTTGTGCAGCTTGTGTATCTTCTTTTGTTCCTTCAGCCGCAGGTGTTTCTTCTTTTTTGCCACAAGCAGCTACAACCAGCATTACTGCAAGCAACATAAGCATCATTTTTGCTTTCATTTCATGTCTACCCCTCATCGTATAATCTGTATTGGTTATTCGTAATAATGCACGGTCCAACCGTTCAGGATCTGCGATCCAGCCAGTGGGACAGTCTGCTACCTGTGAATTGGATCATCTGTACCAGGATAATCATAATGATGATCGTAAATACCATAATTTCCGTTTCGAAGCGCTGATAACCGTAGCGAATGGCAAAATCACCAACCCCGCCGCCACCTACAATGCCCATCACCGTTGAGTAGGAGATGAAGCTAATCGTAGCTGTCGTGAGTCCCAGTACAAGGCCAGATCGTGCCTCCACGTACAAGAATTTCACCACAAGTTGCATCGTCGATGCCCCCATGGAAGCAGCAGCTTCAACCACTCCCCTCGGTACATCCAGCAATGCTTGTTCCACCAGTCTGGCGTAGTAGGCAATCGCAATAACCGAGAGTGGCACGGTTGCCGCCAGTGTACCTATGGACGTTCCCACAACAATCCGTGTGAATGGAATCATGAATACAACCAGCAGTAAGAACGGAAACGAACGAACGATGTTAACGATACTGCCGAGTACAAAGGACAGCGTTTGATTCTGATACCGCTGTCCTCTCCGGAATAAGTACAGCAGTGTACCCAGAGGTAACCCGATCAGAACAGCTGCCGCAATGGAGATACCCACCATGACAAAAGTCTCTCCGATCGCCTGGCATATCTCATGCTGATACTTCAGCACAGACTCAGGTAACCTCATGACTTGTCCTCCTGTTCTGCCTGACGGAACAAAGACGAACCTGTCATCCCGTATTCGTCACCCGCAAGCAAGGAGGTCAGCAGATCAGGCTGCGGAGCAGGGATACTGCTCACTTCCGCTTTAGACAACGTACGAACGAGTCGCCCATCCTTCATGACGGATATCCTGTGACATAGTCTGCGAGCCACTTCCATCTCATGTGTCACCACGACAATGGTCACGCCCAGCGTTTCATTGATATGTCGCAGCACATCCAGAATACCGTTCGTGGTCTGTGGATCAAGCGAAGAGGTCGGTTCATCACAGAGCAGCACATCCGGACGACTGGCGAGCGCTCGTGCAATGGCCACACGCTGCTTCTGTCCACCACTAAGCTGTGCAGGATATTGATCCGCCTTGTCTTCCAGTCCAACAAACCGTAGTACCTCAAGTCCACGTTCAACTCGCTGCGCACGAGATATACCCGCCAGTTCCAATGGCATGCAGACATTGCCACTCACTGTTCGGTTACCGACCAGATTGAAGTGTTGAAAGATCATGCCAATGGATCTTCGTGCCTGACGCAGACTCTGTTCATTCATCTGGGTCAGGTGCTGCCCATTCACAACAACCTCACCATCATCCGGCCTTTCCAATCCGTTGAGCATCCGCAGAAGCGTGGATTTGCCTGCACCACTCGATCCGATGATGCCATGTATTTCTCCTTGTCCCACTTCGAGGGACACCGAGCTTAATGCTTCGAATCCCTGATCTGCACGGGAAACGCGCTCGTTATAACGTTTGCTTACACCATATAATGAGATCATGGAGAGTCCTCCCGTGAATGATCATGCATGGTTCTTCAAGAACACATGAAGAAAGCCCGCACAGCCGATAACCGGAGCGCGAGCAAGCCTGTTCATTTATAATAAATCAACATCCCTTACGAGACAAGCTTTTAAGGTGAGATTGCCTCCTGAAGGCGGCTGGCTTCATATGCACGAAAACGTCCGTTGGACGAACCCACGTACACTTCATTGCCGATCCGGTTAATCATTCCATTCTTCGCATCCCGGTCGCGATGCTCCGGGTTTCCCATCACAACGTCATGTACACGACCTAACAATGCTCCATTATTTTTATTCAATACCAACCAGTCCTCGTCCATGGGCAGCAGCAACTGATCATCAATGACCAGATAACTTCCCTGATTCGTCGGATGCCTTAGTGTTGCAATCGTATCTTTGGCATTCCAACGCGTCTCCCCCGTTTTATAATCCACAGCCGCCGGGTAGCCATTCTTAATCACATACAACTGATCCTCTTCCACCAGTCCTCGTTCAATCTTGCCCTTGAGCGTCCAGCGTGTTTTGCCTGTCTTGGCATCATACAGGGTGGTTGTAAAATCTTCATATTCTCCGTAATGATTGCCACTCTTGTTCTCACGGATCAACAGCATGCCATCATTCAGCTCCTCAAATCTCTGTCCTACCCGAGCAGGGAATTGGGCAAGCTTTTTCCCCGTGTTCAGATCAAGCAGAAGCCACTGATTATCTAGTGATAGCCATCTTTCAGCATTCGTGGTTGCAAAGGGATCAAGACGTTCAATTCCACCAGTATATGGATCATTCCAAAATTGTTCTATGGTGGATCGTTTGCCCTTCAAGCTCCATACGGTTCGGCCCGATTGCGGATCGACTGCAACCAGCTTATTCTTTTCCCAATACAACACATAAGGGTCATCTGCACTCTTGTTCAATATTTCATAACCCGTAGCCAGTTTTCGCGTCCACAATGTTTTTCCGTTTGCACTGTCCAGAACCGTTAACCAACTGTTGCTTGAGCTCTCAACAACCGGGTTATCCACAACCACAACGTTCTTAGCAGCGGTGATGCCATTTAGTCTAAAATTTTGCTTAGGAGTGTACGTCCACATGACCTTTCCGCTCTTCAAGTTCAGATGACGAATACGATCCACGTATTTTTTCTTGTCAGGGTCATAATCGGTGTAGATTGTAACGTATTGGCGCTCTGCATCCACCTCTGCCTGCTGTCTTCCAAAGCCCCCATTAATCCCCCATAATTTCTGGCCCGAATGTCGGTCAAGAGCATATATGGAACCTTCGTAGTAATCCCCGCTAAATCCACCGTCATCCCCTTTCATCAGGAGTACATCATCCGTGGCTGCTTGTAAAAAAGTGTAGTTAATATCCCCCTGGTTGGTCCATACCGGTTTCCAAGGGATTGTCGTTGGCAGTGTTGTGCCATAGATTTTTGTTGTGAACCCATATTCATCCGCCCGACTGATGTTCCAATCGGAAACGACAGCATTTCGATTATCCTGTGCTAAATTCCAGCGTGTTCTGACCAGTCTGCCATTTCTGTTGAATGTGACCAGAAATTGCGCATCTTCCCGCTCATATCTCCAGGTCTGTCCAATACTCATTGAATCACCCGTGAAATTTAGATTGCTTGAACTCTCTTTCCAATCCGGCTCGCCTAACCACCCAGCCACTTGTTTGGATGTGGTTGCCTTGTTCAGCTTAACATCTGTCAGATGGCGTATAACCGAAGTTGGCAGCGATGCATCCTGTTGGAACCAGCTATCAGCCACATTCATCCGCTGTTCTATAGCCTGTGCCTTGATCCAGAAGAGTCCTGGCCGATACGTGAAGGATTCTTTATTCCAGACTCGTGGGGCAATGGAGACCCCATACCATCCTTTCCACTTTGCAACAATAACAGCCTGATCTGTTAGCGCTTTCTCACTAGACCAGATTGTAGAACTATCTGGAGCCAGATACAGCTTGCTGCCTGATTGGAGCGTGAAGCTTTGGGGAGCTGTTTCCGTCATGCTTCTGCTCTCCTTCAAGGCATACCAACTTGGCAGCCAAAAGTCTCCATGATCGGTTGACTTAAGCTGCACCCACTCGCCTCGAACCGAGGCCAACGTATACTTTTCGTATTTTGATGTATAGTATTCAATCCCCATCTGGTCAGCAGCCACACTGCCGTCCCTTCTGTTTTTGAACAGAGGAATGTCATTCATGAGTGTAACGGGTTCTCCTTGTTTGTAGGCCAACTGTGTTGATAAGACTTGAGAACTTGCCCCCAAGGCTTGTGGTGTTGTAACCAAAGCTTGTCCTCCAAGCACGACCATTTTGGAATCCAGCAGCATCCATCCCGTCAACAGCGCAGCTGATAATCCAGTCATGGTAATCCATTTGTACCCCGTTCTCTGCCTGTCAGGACCCGTCTTCACTCTCGTTCATCCCCATCCATTAGAAGGTATTTCCAATAGAGACGCAGAAAAAAAGGAAAAAGTTACTGTTTACCTCAATATATTTCTATCTATCTCCCAATATTACCTTACATCCACCATCGTAGCATGATAAGGAAAGGTAACCCCGATGTAATAAGCAGCTGTTAAGGTGAGGATATAATAAAATACAAACCACAGATCAGCTCGCGAATAGCCAATCTGAATGTAATACGTTCGGCTCGCGCCATCTGTGAACCCTTTCGCTTCCATCGCTACCGCCATTCGCTGTGCACGGCGAATGCTCTGTGCCAGCAGCGGAATAGCGTAACGCTTGAGTGTACCATACACGTTCCAGCGAGAGCCACGTTGCCGTGTTCCACGTATACGAATAGCGTAACGGAGCGTCTGGAATTCATCCAGCAAAATCGGGATCATGCGCATCGCGGCCAGAAAGCTATAGGCATATTTTGCAGGAAGCCGCCACTGCTGCATCAGGGAATAAAACAGCCTTACCGGCTTCGTTGTCAGTCCGAACAGCAAGCCAGCCGCTGCCATGCTCAACGAGCGAAAACCCAAGTGTAGACCGCGATAGAAACTCTCTTCGGTTATGTGAATCAATCCCCACTTATACCATGTGGTCTCACCCTTACCAAACATCATCATACCTGTAGACGTGGAGATAAACACCAGAATGAATGGTGATGCGTACAGCATCAATCTATACCACGGATGACCTGTCCAGCACAGTAACAGCATCATCGCCAACGCTACGTTGGCCATTACATTCAGATTGTGAATGAGGATAACGATGACAAACATCATCGTCAGAATGATCATCTTTAATCCCGGATTGACGTTATGAAGCCAGGTTTCACGGTGAGGAAACGACAGTTGCATCAGATAACCTCCCCTCATCTACCGTCCAGATTCGGGTGCAATATCTTTTTACAATTTCACGATCATGGGTAACCATAACAATGGCTGTTCCCTCTCTCCGCAATTGCTCCAGCTGTGCTAACATGGCGAACGTATTCCGGGCATCCTGTCCAAAAGTAGGTTCATCCAACAGCAGTATTCGCTGCTCTCTCACCAGTGCAGAGGCAACGCTCAAGCGTCGTTTCTGCCCCATCGATAATTGGTAGGGATGACGCTCGGACAGGTCGATTAGTCCAAATTGATTCAACATATGATCAGTTCTGGCAAGTCTTTCTTCCGTTGTAAGCCTGCCCCCCAGTAATGAGAATTCCACTTCTTCCGCGACCGTGTTGGTCACAAATTGAAACTCCGGGTTCTGAAATACAAACGCAATTCGATCTGCAAGCTGCTCCGTTTTGCCAGAAGGCTGACCTTCCACCTCATAATGACCTGTTGTTTTCAGGATATTCATCAGAGATAACAACAATGAACTCTTGCCTGCTCCATTAGCTCCGACAATACCAATCCAGTCTCCATGCCATACTTTGGCCTGTTCCACCTGAATGAAGGGTGTTTTCCCACGCCATCCGGTGAACTGCTGCAAGTCCAGTGCAGGCTGAGAGGCGGGTGATACAGGTGATAAGGATGAGACGTGAGATATGGGGGATATACCCGGTGTATCGGATAAGCCAGACGATTGCTGTGCTTCCAAACTTGAGATGCCGTGATCCACACACACTTGAAGCTCTCCAGTAGCACTTCCCTCTTCTTCCTTAGCTGCCTGCTCGTGCTCATCCCACACACCCGGATACCAGATTCCATAAGCCTTCAGCTTGCCCCGTTCATCCGTAAATACCTGCTGTGCTGGCCCATCCGCCACAATCTTTCCTTCAGGTGACAACACAATGATGCGGTCGACCATATCCACAATCTCGTTTATTTTGTGTTCAACGATGATGATCGTTTTGTCACTGGCGATCCGTTTGACGGTATCCCATACCTGGGAAGTCCCCTCATCGTCCAGCAGTGCAGTGGGTTCATCCAAAAACAATACCTCCGGGTCCATGGCAAGCATCGAAGCAATTGCAAGACGCTGCTTCATCCCCTGAGACATGGACTGGATCAATACACGATTCTGTTCAAAGGATAACCCCACTTGTTTCAGATAATATTCAATCAGAGCAGGCATCTCTTCACGCGAAATATTTCGGTTTTCCAGAACAAATGCGATCTCTTCATCCGTAAAGGTCATACAGAACTGGGTATCCGGATCTTGAAAGACCACTCCTGCTTGGGCGGGAACCTGAATATCATCACATTTCATCGGAATCTCAACCGAACGTGGTATCAGACCGCTCAGAATTTGCAATAACGTCGATTTACCGGAGCCACTTGGGCCAAGCAACAGCACTTTCTCCCCTTGACGCACAGAAAGAGACAAGCCTTGAAATACCAAGGCTTTCTCTCCCGGGAACTTGCATCTTAGATTAGTTACACTTACCGCTTGCGAATTCCCCTCTCCGCTCATCTAATCCAGCGCCTCATAATCCTGTTTGGATACCGGTCTGAGTGAGCGTGTTACACCGGTCAGTTCCAATGCTTTGGCGAGATAATAAGCGAACACTCCAGCAATCAGAATACTTCCAATGAAGCGGAACCCGATAAATAACGTATAATTCCAGGCCGAGAGTGAATCAATATATCCGTACTGGTAATCCAGCAAAAGCGAAGCCGCTGCAGCTCCTACGGCTGCAAGACAGGTGACAAACAGATTGGTTTTGCGATACAAAAATGCGGCGAAGAATATCTCAGCTCCCAATCCTTGCAACAGACCATACACCAGTGTGGACATGCCCCATTCACTACCCAAGAAAGCACTTACCGTTGAAGCCGCAACTTCGGCAAGAATAGCCACGCCTGGTTTACGAATGATAACAAAAGCAAACGTGCCCGCCATAAACCACATGCCATAGATCATCTGCTCCGCATGAACGCCAAATGGTTTCATCAAGTCATATGTAGGTCCCCATATCTTGTAAATCACCCCAAACACTACTGCGATCACGATGGTTACCAGAATATCCGTTAGTTTCAATCGCTTGTTGCCTGCTGTTGTTGCCATGTTCTCTACGTCCTTCCTTTGTTCCCTGTGGGGGTTGTAAAAGTGTGTGTTCAAAAAGACTGGTTTTCAGTACCAAGAAGATAGGATGAAGCTAGAAATGGAGTAGCCGAGCGTAGGGAAAACTACGTGAGCAACCGCAATGTTTCCAAAGGAAACATACTTCGTAAGCCTCCCGCTTATTTCGGCTGAATTCCATATTCGATGCTGATGATGCCGTCAGGCATCCTTCGTAATCAAAAGCAGACTTTTTGAACAACCTCTAAAAATAAAAGAAAAAGCCTCCCCGATTCCGGGCAGGCCTTACGCACAGTGTACAATCCTCACAATGATGTATTGGATGGATGTCGAAAATACGGAATATCAACCAGCTCTCCTCCGCCCTGGCAGATACACCACCACAGTTCAAAGAGGTCTGTTGTTCATTCCCACAATTCACCCTTACATATTGCAAATCCATGTTCTCTACGCTGGCATTACCCAGATCAGATGTACGGTCAGCGGCACAAGGCCACTCTCTCAGCCCAACTTCATTGAGCTCCCGGTTCACTTATTTCATTGCTTCTAATGTACATCAGATGGGTATTTGTGGCAATCCCTAGAAGAATCATCATGCTTCATTTGGGGTAAAAGGAAGGGGATATCTAACGATTCACTTTCCATAATATGCAACATTTAGGTTATACAGTCCGTCTTAAACATTAGAAGGGAGATTGATACTGATGAAAAATTACAACTCTGTTTGGCAGCTTAAAACATGGAAAATGGTCCTTGCCGCTTCGATACTCACCGCAGGCACGGCACCAGCCTTACTCTCATCCACTGTGGCGGAAGCCGCAGCAACTAAACCTAAACCGACAGCTTATATTAACAATGTTCAAGCTCAATATGATGTTGTCATACGGCAGGGTATTACGTACGTGGCATTGACGGAGCTTCAATTCCTTGGCAACTATACGTTTGGCTACAATAACAAAACAAAAGAGATCAGTATTAGCACAGGCAGCGATAAGTATGTCCTTACACCTAACAGCAAAACAATGAAAAAAAACGGTCAGAATGCGACATTATCCTCCGCGCCGATTCTGGTGAATGGTAAAGCGATGCTTCCGCTCCGTGCCATCGGTGAAGCTTTTGGTGCCAAGGTGCAATGGAACCAGAAGGCCAAGGAAGCTTACATTTACACTACAGATGCTACGATTGTAAAAGAATATAACAGTTCCGATCTGACTGTGGCACGTGAAGCCGCATTGCATCTGCCACGCTTCTCTGAACTGGGACAAGCACGTCTGGACATTCGCAACCCTTTGGGTCCGGTGGATTCCTCCATTGAATACATTTTTGAACAAGGTAAAAAAGATCGTTTCTTCGTTGTTGAGGATAACGATCTGATCAGCTATTATATCCTTAAAAATGGAAGTGCCCTGCTACAATGGCAGGCCAACATCAGCAAAACTGCTGGAACCATCGGAGACCTGTTCTTTATTAAAACCAAAGCCGTTGCTGAAGCAGGGACTCGTCCTTCCGTAGCAGGTCATACACTCGTGTCATTTAAGTACTCTCACATGCTTGAAGAAACCTCTTACGAGATCATGAACAAATTGGGCTCCATCGATACCGGTTCTGTTGCCCCCGAGAAAGGCAAAGTCATTGTTGAAGTTCCGGGAGAAAAATAATTGAGCCTCCGCTATAAAATATTGCTCAGCAGAACTATACTATGACATCTGCATTACAAAAGAGCGTCCCTCAAAGTCAGTGTGGCAATGACCTTGGGACGCTCTTTTTAGCGTTATATTCCAAATTACTTCCAGTCACAAGCGGGGCTTAAACCTTTAACAACTCAAGCGATTCAATCTTCTGTTTAATATTGCGTGTTTCCAGACTGGCTCGTTTTCCCTGAAGCAAACCCCTTGAACAACGTTGGTACTTTGGAATAACGGGTATTCGTAATTTTGCCTTGTGATGTACTGCTGTCTGTACGCATAATCGAATCTTTCACATTGGAAATGTTGGAGTTATCCAGCGTCATGTTAACTGCAAAGGAAGTTCCACCATTTTGGCGAACCAGTTTGCCAATATCGTCTGCACGGAAATTTTTGATGTTAATTGTTCCAGCTGCATTCATCTGGAACACTTTATCATAAGCCTTATACGCTGCCCCACCGGTAATGTTAACCGTTCCGGCAGACTTCAATGTCAGTGCATCCTCACCCACATCCTGCCAGACCACATTCGATATATTACAGTTGCCATAACAGTGAACACCATCAGCAGCTGGTGATCCAATGTTTACGTTTTTGAGCGTGGCCCCTGCCTCCAGACGGAAGACTGGCTTCTGATTTTCTGCTTGAGATCCGTCGCCTAGTGTGGAAGGATTAGCTACAAATGTTTTGCCTTGACCATCATAGGTCGTGCCCTTTGGAACAACAATGGTTGAATTTACAACGGTAGGTGCAGCCGCAGCCGGAACGGCACCAAATATAGAAGCAACCAAACCAGCGGACAGTAACAACGTCAACATTTTTTTCATAATTTTATTCCTCCCTTATTCTCTCGTTATTTGGTATTGTACAAGCCTGAGCTTGTCCTGGGAGATCGTCAGAGGTGCACCTCTGTCCGACCCACAACCTAATCCTACCAAATAAGGAAGGTAACTAGAATAATCATTAGATCAGATATATCATGACAACGCATAATCCCTGTCATATCGGCATTTTTTGCATATCAGGTCTCTCAAACAATATGCTGATATCAACCTCAGGTATGCTCATTTGTAATGTATGTACCCTTCACTTGAATCCCCGATCACAAAGAAAGACCACTACATTTGTCTCCAAATGTGTGATCTTGAATGTCTTCTGGCTTCCTCATATAAGATATCAGGCTCCAAATCTCTGACGATAACCGCACTTTCGACACAACTCTTCTACAGCTTCGCGTTTGGAGAAGCCATATACCAGATTGTTCGCTCGCTCACCCTCAATAATCTCCGAGAATGACTTCTCGTGCACATTACCCAGGTTAATCACACCCTCGCCATCGAGACAGCATGGAACCACCGTTCCATCTACAAGCACAGCTGCCTGACCACGCAATGCATGGCAGAAGCCTTTGCCGTCATCTTCAGGTGCATCCAGACTTGGCCACTGGAACTCATGGTCCTGATTCAGGTATACATTTGGGGCAATTTTGACCCCACTGCCTGGGACTACTTTTTCCTCAATACGGAAGTCCAGATTGAACTCACGTTCCAATACTTCAAGGGTCTCCCGATTTCGATTCATCTGAGCATTTGTGAAGTTATCCTGTGTCAGATTCCACAGTCGGAATGAGATGATGACATTGTGCTTAACGGCCTCGTGTACAAAGGACAAAATATGACGCAGGTAACCGTCACGGTCTGTTGAACCTTCATGCCCATCGAAGCTGTGCAGGGAGAAATTCATCTGCCGCAGCGCCGGTTTGCCAAGCAATTTATGCTGAGTCTTGGGCAACAGGGTACCATTCGTTGTAATGTTCACCTTGAGTCCCTTCTCATGTGCGGAATCGAGCAACAGATCTATTTTGGGATGCAACAAGGGTTCGCCTTTGACATGTAGATAAATATGATTGGTGTGTGGTTTAACTTGATCCAGTATATTGTTGAAGACTTCAGGGTCAATGAATCCTTTGGCACGCTGCGTCTGTGGACAGAAGCTGCAAGCCAGATTGCAGATACTCGTGATCTCAATATATACTTTTTTGAACGTTTTCAACTCGGGTCCCCATTCTGCCTAGGAGGGAGAACAATCCCACCTGCATTTTGTGATCCGGCCTATACGGGCCATCCCTATTATATCGGGTTCATGAGCTGAGGTAAATTGTTCGGTTGTTCGGGTCTGACTCCAAGTTCATCTCAAGAATTCCATCATGCTGCCTCTTTACAGTTCATGTTCAAGTGATATATGCTGAACACACAACTGCATATCTTGAACTTTTGCACTAGGGGAGCCTTGCGGCTGAGACGAATATGACTATTCGGACCCTTTGAACCTGATCTGGATCATACCAGCGGAGGGAAGTGGAGCGGCCTTTTAGTAAGCGGAATTTTATCATGTATATGTGAAGATAAACTGCGGATCTAACTTACAGACCCACTCATTTCTCCGGAAATGGGTGGGTCTTTTTTGTTTCTTTTGGCAGAGTACAAGATGCCGTTGTTATTCCAGCAGTCTGACATCAAGGGGGTGAGGATCAGATGGATAACCATGTAACCATTCACAACATAAGCTTTGCTTTTCCCGAAAAAAAGGATTCCCCCGTGCTCTCCAATGTCTCGCTTCAGGTTCAACAAGGAGAATTTGTCTCGCTCATCGGCTCCAGCGGATCAGGTAAAAGCACGCTCTTCAAGCTGCTCGCAGGCTTGCATGAGCCAACCGTTGGCACCATCGATATAGCTGATGTACCGCAAGGACAAAGGCTCGGACGAGTCGCCTATATGCCGCAGAAAGATCTGCTGTTATCCTGGCGAACCGTCATGGAGAACTGCATGCTGCCTGCCGAGCTTGCACCAGGCCGACAGAACAAGGACAAGTTACGGGCAAACATCCTAGCTGGGTTGGCAAGGTTCGGCCTGTCAGGTTATGAGCAGGCCTATCCAGATGAGTTATCCGGCGGCATGCGGCAGCGGGTGGCATTGCTTCGTACCTTGCTTACAGGCGGGCAGCTCATGTTGCTGGATGAACCCTTCGGTGCACTCGACGCCTTAACCAAACGAGAAATGCATCGCTGGTTGCTGGAGCTGTGGGAGGGCTTTGGCCAAACCGTATTGTTTATTACACATGACATTGAGGAAGCCCTGCTGTTAAGTGACCGTATCATTCTGTTAACTCCAGGAGGGCAAGGTCAGCAGTTGCGGGGGATGACGGTTCCTTTACCACGCCCAAGGCATTCGGACATGATCTACGAACCGGCTCTCGTGCAGATGAGACAACAACTGGAGGAACAATTACATGCGAAGCGATAGGGTTATGGTTAGCGTCCGGTCGTGGCTCTCGAAGTGGTTTTCCCAATATGGTTTGTTTATTGTGCCCATGTTCTTATTACTGACGATCTGGGAAACGATTGTGCGCATGGGATGGGTGCCCTCCTTCATCATTCCTGCACCCACGGCCATCATAGGCTCACTGGTTGAGCATCGTCGTCTGCTGTTGACCATCCATCTGCCTGCTACCTTTATGGAAGTTGTTGTTGGTTTTGGCTTGTCCATGGTGACTGGAATTACGCTGGCAACAGGCATGCATATGAACCGATCGATTGAAAAAGCCTTGTATCCCTTCATCGTGATCAGTCAGACCATCCCGCTGATTGCCTTGTCTCCCGTATTTATCTTGTGGTTTGGTTACACGTTGTGGAGCAAAGTCGCGGTGGTATTCTTAATCGCATTCTTCCCCATTGTGGTCAGTACCTACGATGGACTCCGCCAAGGCGATCCAGAGCAGCGTGAACTGCTGCTCACCATGGGCGCCAGCAAGTGGGATATTTTTCGCAAACTCCAGGTTCCACTGGCACTTCCCTCTTTTTTCTCGGGGCTAAAGATGTCTGTGGTGTACTGCGTGGTTGGGGCGACGATTGGCGAATGGCTTGGTGGCAGCAAAGGTCTCGGATATTTCAGCCGTCGTATGTCCAGCAACATGAACACGGATGCGATGTTTGCCGCTATTGTGCTTTTATCCCTGCTTGGGATCGTTTTGTTTGTACTGATTGCCTGGCTGGAGAAACGGTTTAGCATACGGCGTCATCGTCACGGAGGCAAAAGGAACGTTGGATAATACTTAGACAGAAATTAGATATAAATACAAATCAAAACGATGAAATGAGGAACTTCATTTATGAATAACAAAGGTATATACTCGCTGCTTCCCGTCATGCTCATTAGCCTTTTGCTGTTCGTTAGCGGATGCAGCACCACGAATACCAGCAAAAACACGCCAACAACAGACTCTGCAACCCATGCACAACAAACAGACAAGCCTGCAACAGAACCAGCATCAGACGCCAAAGATAAACTGTCCATCATGCTCGACTGGTACCCGAACGCAGTACACTCCTTCATCTATGTGGCTCAGGAAAAAGGGTACTTCGCAGACCAAGGTCTGGATGTCGAAATTCAGATGCCTGCGGATACCAATGATTCGCTCAAACTTGTTGCTGCCGGAAAAATTGATCTGGCCTTAAGCTACCAGCCCCAAATCTTACTCGCGCGTGGCGAGAACATTCCTGTACGTTCCATTGCTGCTGTTGTTCGGCATCCACTTGTGCATCTGTTGACCGAAGCAAATGGCAACGTGAGCTTACCCAAAGATCTTGAAGGAAAAACTGTCGGTTATTCCTCAATTCCGTTGTATGAAGCGATGGTTCGTACGATGATCAGCCACGATGGTGGCAATCCCGACAACATGAATCTGGTTGACGTTGGGTTCGATCTGATTCCTTCGCTGGCTTCCGGACAGGTGGATGCAATTATGGGTGGTTTTATTAACCATGAACAATTAATTTTGGAGAAAGAAGGACATGCCATGAAATCGATTAACCCCGTCGATTATGGCGTGCCTGATTATTATGAATTGGTCATGACTGCGAGTGAAGCTGGCATTGAAGCGAAAAAAGACCAAATTACCCGGTTCGTCAAAGCGATCCAGGAAGGACAGAAATATGTAAAGGAGCATCCAGATGAAGCCTTGAATATTCTGCTCGCTCATGAGAATGAAACGTCTCCGCTTGACCCGGAGATCGAAACCAAAAGCCTGGCTATTTTACTGCCACTTATGAATGAAGAAGGCCAACCGTTTGGTCGGCAGGAAATGGAATCGTGGGAAAATGTACGCGCATGGCTCGTTGAACAGGATTTGATTCCTGAATCGGTGAAAGCCGAGGATGCTTTTATTACTCTGCAAGGAGAGTAAATGATTTAGATTTTACGTTTCTGCTTTTCCCGCATTAATGATCTGGCTGTTGTTAGACTCTGCGCCCCAACTCAACAAGGAGACTCATATCCTATTATTCTGCTGAGTGACCCTTCATACCGGTCTTCTACCGATGGTGTTACTTCAAAACAAGGAGGAAACTATATGTCTTATCTGGAACGTGTTCGTACACAAAACCCGTTGGTACACAATATCACCAATCTTGTCGTGGCTCCCTTTACAGCCAATGGCCTGCTTGCAATAGGTGCGTCCCCTTTTATGGCCTATGCTCATGAAGAGGTCACTGATGTCGCCAAGATGTCAGGAGCTGTAGTACTCAACATTGGTACTCTCGATGACAAAGTCGTTCAGGCGATCCGTCTGGCAGGCCAATCGGCTAATGCGCATCATGTGCCTGTTGTGCTTGATCCCGTCGGCGCAGGCGCAACCACATATCGCACGGAAACCGTGCAGATGCTCGTTCGTGAACTTCGTCTCACGGTACTGCGCGGCAATGTGGCGGAGGTCGCCAATGTCATCGGTGAGAGCTGGAGTATCAAAGGTGTGGATGCAGGATCAGGTGAGGGCGACCGAATCGGCATTGCGGAGCGGGCAGCACATAAACTTGGCTGTGTCGTGGTCATTACCGGAAAAGAAGATATCATTACTGATGGACAATCCACATTCCTCACGAGTAATGGTCATGCCCTGCTCACTCAGGTCACAGGTGCTGGCTGTCTGCTCAGTTCGGTGATTGGTGCTTTTACAGCCATAGCGGAATCAGGAGCCGATCTTCTAGGCAGTGTTGTTGAAGCGCTCGCGTTTTATGGTGTAGCAGCTGAACTGGCGGCAGAGCGGACAGCTCATCAGGGGCCGGGCAGCTTCCAGATTGAATTGTTGAATCAACTGGCACAAGTAACACCAGACCTCTTGGCAGAACGCGCACAGATCCGTCAGATCCGTGGAGGTGCAGTATGAGTATTGCTCAAGCGCTAACCATTGCAGGCTCCGATAACGGGGGCGGCGCAGGCATTCAGGCCGATCTGAAAACATTCCAAGAACTTGGTGTATACGGCATGACCGTTATCACCGCTATTGCTGCCCAAAATACAACTGGTGTGCAGGGCGTTTTTCCCATCCCTTACGATGGCATTGCCCAGCAATTGGACTCGACCGGCGAAGACTTTCAACCAACCGCAACGAAGAGCGGCATGTTATATAGTGCCGAGATTATTCGTCTAGTGGCTGAGAAATGGCAGCAATACCGTTGGTCAAATCTGGTCATCGACCCTGTGATGGTAGCCAAAGGTGGCGCCCCCCTTCTCCAGCAGGAAGCTGTAAAGGCGTTGGTTACGGATCTGTTGCCCCATGCCCTGATCACAACACCCAATATCCCAGAAGCGGAACTGCTTACCGAGATGTCTATCACCAATCTGAGTCAGCGGGAAGAAGCCGCAAGACGGATTGTACAGATGGGCTCAACGTATGCTTTGGTCAAAGGTGGTCATGATGAAGGAAGTGGTATGATCGTGGATGTGCTCTACGATGGGCAGTCTTTTCATTACCTGGAGAATGTTCGTGTGGTAACACGTCATACACACGGAACAGGATGCACGTACTCTGCTGCGATCACCGCAGAGTTAGCAAAGGGTTCACCTGTTCTTTCTGCCGTTATGACCGCGCGAGCATTCATTCAGGCAGCCATCGAAGATGAGTTGGGGATTGGGGCCGGACATGGGCCGACAAATCATTTTGCGTATCAGCGCAGACAGCGGGGTGAGCAGTGATGCGCCCTTGGGATGCAGAAGCGGTACAACGCGCGATGCAGGTATATTTGGTGATGGGCAGCGTTAATACAACGCAAGACCCTGTGGAAGTGCTGCGCCAGGCCATTGCTGGCGGCATCACGCTGTTCCAGTTCCGTGAAAAGGGAACTGGCGCCCTGGTTGGCGAAGCTCGCATCACGCTTGCGATGCGGCTTCGCGAGGTGTGCAGCCAGCACGAGGTCCCGTTCATCGTGAACGATGATGTGGAGCTGGCTGTAGCGGTGGAGGCCGACGGCGTGCATGTCGGCCAGGAAGATGCGGACGCAGCGCTGGTACGCGCCCGCATTGGAGATGGGCGGATGCTTGGCGTATCCGCCCACTCTGTGGATGAGGCGCGCCGTGCCGTGCAGGCGGGCGCCGACTACCTTGGCGTCGGGCCCATGTACCCGACGCGCTCCAAAGCGGATGCCCACGCTGTGCTGGGCCCCGCAGGGGTGGCGGAACTGCGCGCCGCAGGCATCGCAGTTCCGATTGTGGGTATCGGCGGCATTACGCCCGATACCACGGCCGCCGTGATGGCGGCTGGAGCCGACGGCGTAGCCGTCATCTCCGCCATCGCGGGCGCGGCCGATGTGCGCGCAGCGGCTGCGCAGTTCGCTGCGATAGTGCGCGGGATGCAGGCGTAGCCCTGCTCTCCCTGCACTGCCAGCCCCGTGGGCTGCACCGCATACATGGTGCGGCCCACAACCGCTCACGCTCCTCTCCATAAAAGAGGAGCCTCACAACACGCGGCAGCCACCCATGTCTTCGACTTAGAAGCACAGCCGCTCCCCTACAGTGACTGAATGTTATAATAATTCAGTCATATCCAGTCACATCCTGTCACCAGACCATAATCAAGATGCAGCTTCCATGCTCGCATCTTATTTTTTTCATTTTCAACGGTTGACTCTCACGTAACGTGACACTGTACAATCGGTGTTGTAAGGAGGTTTCACACATGGCCATGAAAGTAAAGGAAGTTGCCGAGCTTGCCTCGATCAGTGTGCGCACACTGCATCATTATGATGAGATCGGACTATTAACCCCGGACGAAGTGACTTCTGCCGGGTATCGATTATATTCAGATGCCAACCTGGAACGGTTACAGCAGATTTTGTTTTTCAAGGAACTCGACTTCTCTCTGAAGGAGATCAAAAACATTATAACCAACCCCTCCTTCAATCCGGAAGAAGCACTTAAAATGCATCGACTTATACTGCTGGAGAAGCGCCAACGCTTGGACCAGATGATTGCTACCATTGATAGAACGGTTTTACACGTGAGAGGAGAAATTAAAATGACAGCCAAAGAACAATTCGAAGGATTTGATTTTAGCCAGAATCCGTATGAGCAAGAAGCGCGGGAACGTTGGGGAGACCATGCCGTCGATCACGCAAATCAGAAGCTGCACAGTAAATCAACCACAGATCAGAAGGCTCTATCCGATCAAATGAACGAAATCTACAAACATCTGGCTGCACTTCGTCACATAGAACCAGCATCTGCGGAAGCACAGGCAGGCATCAAGGAATGGTACACCTGGCTGAACCAAATGGGAAGCTACTCCCCTGAAGCCTTCAGAGGACTTGGTCAGATGTACGTGGATGATGAACGCTTCACGCGTAATATTGATCAGTTTGGCGATGGTTTGGCAGTATTTATGAGAGATGCTATGGCTGTATTTGCTGACCAAAACAAATAATATAGCCTTGTATTCAACCACATACAGTATTATTCAACTCTCATTGCCGTCAGATGTGGATTGTAAACGATAGTCTAGAAGTTAACCCCCTGTCCTGTAAAAAAAAATTTTCGTCATCAGCTTTATTCGCAGTAAATGACCATTCGGATATTTGAACCTACCTTCTGGGGTGGCCATTTCGTTCTTATAATTAACCTTATGAACATGTTGGATATATACTAGGGTTACGTTGTAAATAAATTGAATCGATCCGAATTGTTGCAAAAGTTATGAGCAATATCCCCCCTACCTGGTGGATACACAAAAGGGACGTACACCCTCAGGCGTATCGTCCCTTTTATGTATGCAAGTAACCCAGCCGCAATATGAACAAGCCTAACTGCTGCTCACTCTGAGTACTTTATAAATATCTTTTAAAGTAGATTGCTCTTTACTACGTTTTACTTCTGCTCCCCGTCTTCGATATAACTTCACCAGATGCTTAGGATGATGAGCATTAAGTTTCTTCTGTCCAACGTTCTTCATTTTGCTGCCAGCGTACACCGTCTATCCGATTAAGCTCTTGGTGCGTGATCCGATGAAGATGCATCCGTAGCTAGACTGGTTCTCGCCATCCGGCCAGGAATCTGCCAAGCAGACACAATCGCAAGCACGATGAATAACAAATCAATCGGTTGACTGAAATAGTCCTGGAAGGTTTCCACAAACGCACTGATCATCTCGCTATCAAACACAAGTTCCATCACGCTTACATCACCAAACAGTTCGGAAGTAAAATAAACCACCGTCAGATATTTCCCCAACAAAATGCCTACGAGCGCAAACAGTACGGCAATAATCTTATGTACTGTCGCAATTCGTTTATTGGAGAACAACACAACTGCGTAGCCCGTGAGCGCTCCAATCAAAATCGCAATTAATCCCACCTCATACTCGGTCATTGCAGCAATAGCTGCCCATACAATGCCTCCCAGAATGGCTGCAATTAAGCCACCAATGATCGGCATACCGATTTTAACTCCTTGTTTCTCTTCCACGTTGTCTTTCCCTCCTGAGTAATGCATATGCTTCTTTTCCAGAATTCACCTTTCCTATGAAACCACAAAAAGACCTATTATTCAACATTTTTCTACTTTTGGTGAACATATATTTATATAATAGAAAAGATATATTAAGCATTCATTTCCTTATTCGCTCGAATATATCATTTTAGTTTTATCCACAAACATCTCATAATCATTTCCTTGGCACATAAAAAAAACATCCCTCCAACAGCATAATAGCCGTAGAAGGGACGTTGTCCATATCTGTATCATAGATATAACCAATGTAACCGAGAAAAATACATTGTAAAACTCGCTCTATCTTACCTTTGCACTTCCTTGGAAGGCTGAATGACAGCTGCAATCTGTGCCAAAATAGCATCAACCGATGCCGGATCATGCACATCATACTCATCAATGTTCAGACGCAACACAGGGCAAGCTGTAAACTGATCAATCCACACGGAATAGCGCTCGTGCATGTGTTCCCAGTACGAACGATCCGTCTGAATCTCCATCTCGCGTCCGCGTTCCGTAATACGGTTTAAAATCGAAGGCAGACTGCCTTCCAGATAGATCAGCACGTCTGGATGTGGGAAATACGGTGTCATTACCATCGCTTCAAACAAACTGCTGTATGTCTCGAAATCTGTAGCAGACATGGTTCCTTGATCCGCATGCATTTGTGCAAAAATGCCCGTATCTTCATAGATGGAACGATCCTGAACGAATCCCCCACCTAGTTCAAAAATCTTCTTCTGTTCCTTGAAGCGCTCTGCCAGGAAATAAATCTGTAGATGGAAGCTCCAACGTTCAAAGTCATGATAGAACTTCTCCAAATATGGATTATGATCAACTTGTTCCAGAGAAGTCTTGAAATTCAAACGCTGTGCAAGCGCAGCCGTTAACGTGGATTTACCCACTCCAACCGTACCTGCTACCGTAATTAATGCATTCGTTGGAATGCCATAGTTATTCATATGATATACTCCTTTACCTGATTAACAATTTGCCTGAAGTGCTCAGGATGTTCCACAAAATCGAGTTGCTCCGCATTGACTTTAATGATTACTGGCGGATTTGAGCTATTTGCCAGATAGTCCATGCCTGTTTTGTAATCAGCAATGAGTTGTTCCATATATGCCGGGTCCATATCCTGCTCAAATGAGCGTCCACGCTTGTTAATGCGGTACATCAACGTATCGAGTTCAGCTTCAATATAAAGCACCAGATTGGGCTTTGGCAGATCATCTGTTAACAGATGATAGATTTGACGATATTTATCCCGTTTCGTTCCCTTTAAGGTACGATCGGCAAAAATCATATTTTTATAGATATGATAGTCTGAAATGACTGGGGTATTCTGCTCTACATAATGAGCACCCGTGTCTTCCAGTTGTTTAAACCGATTACACAGAAAAAACATTTCCAATTGGAAACTCCACTCGTCGATATCCTGATAAAAGGAAGCCAGAAATGGATTCTCTTCTACGATTTCTTTAACTAACGGAAGATTCAATTCATGGGAAAGCATCGTTGCCAACGTTGTTTTCCCCGCTCCGATCGGACCTTCCACGGCAATAAACGGGGCTGATTTCATCGTGTTCACTGTTCCTCCTCGTACTTATGCGTGTTTCCGTTTTCTATATAGACCTCACCTATTGTATCACAGCTTTAAGGATTGGAACGCCAGTATTTTATGTATATAACAAGTCAAATCACAACTATTGAATTACATTAAAATAAAAAAGACACACTCGATATCATCAAGTGTGTCTTCCCTATTGCTTGGCGGCGTCCTACTCTCCCAGGACCCTGCGGTCCAAGTACCATCGGCGCTAGAGGGCTTAACGGTCGTGTTCGGGATGGGTACGTGTGGAACCCCTCCGCCATCGCCACCAAACGCGTAGCTTACATTTCAGAGATCGTTCTCTGAAAACTAGATTCGAAACGAAACATGCGAATTATCACTTGCTAATTGGATAAGCCCTCGACCGATTAGTACTGGTCAGCTCCATGCATTGCTGCACTTCCACCCCCAGCCTATCTACCTCGTCGTCTTCAAGGGGTCTTACATACTGGGAAATCTCATCTTGAGGGGGGCTTCACGCTTAGATGCTTTCAGCGTTTATCCCGTCCGTACATAGCTACCCAGCGGTGCTCCTGGCGGAACAACTGGTACACCAGCGGTACGTCCATCCCGGTCCTCTCGTACTAAGGACAGCTCCTCTCAAATTTCCTACGCCCACGACAGATAGGGACCGAACTGTCTCACGACGTTCTGAACCCAGCTCGCGTACCGCTTTAATGGGCGAACAGCCCAACCCTTGGGACCTACTTCAGCCCCAGGATGCGATGAGCCGACATCGAGGTGCCAAACCTCCCCGTCGATGTGGACTCTTGGGGGAGATAAGCCTGTTATCCCCAGGGTAGCTTTTATCCGTTGAGCGATGGCCCTTCCATGCGGTACCACCGGATCACTAAGCCCGACTTTCGTCCCTGCTCGACTTGTAGGTCTCGCAGTCAAGCTCCCTTATGCCTTTGCACTCTTCGAATGATTTCCAACCATTCTGAGGGAACCTTTGGGCGCCTCCGTTACTCTTTAGGAGGCGACCGCCCCAGTCAAACTGCCCACCTGACACTGTCCCCGCACCGGATTACGGTACCAGGTTAGAACCTAGATACGATCAGGGTGGTATCCCAACGTTGCCTCCATGCAAGCTGGCGCTCACACTTCAAAGGCTCCCACCTATCCTGTACAGATCGTACCCAAATTCAATATCAAGCTGCAGTAAAGCTCCATGGGGTCTTTCCGTCTTGTCGCGGGTAACCTGCATCTTCACAGGTATTAAAATTTCACCGGATCTCTCGTTGAGACAGCGCCCAAGTCGTTACGCCATTCGTGCGGGTCAGAATTTACCTGACAAGGAATTTCGCTACCTTAGGACCGTTATAGTTACGGCCGCCGTTTACTGGGGCTTCGGTTCACAGCTTCGGGATGACTCCCTAACCACTCCCCTTAACCTTCCAGCACCGGGCAGGCGTCAGCCCGTATACTTCGCCTTACGGCTTCGCACAGACCTGTGTTTTTGCTAAACAGTCGCTTGGGCCTTTTCACTGCGGCCCCCTCGTGCTATTCACACTACCGGGGCACCCCTTCTCCCGAAGTTACGGGGTCATTTTGCCGAGTTCCTTAACGAGAGTTCTTCCGCGCGCCTTAGAATACTCTTCTCGCCTACCTGTGTCGGTTTGCGGTACGGGCACCATCACCTGGCTAGAGGCTTTTCTTGGCAGTGTGAGATCATGACCTTCGCTACTATAATTTTCGCTCCCCATCACAGCTCAGCCTTACAATGTGCGGATTTGCCTACACATCAGCCTTACTGCTTAGACGGACATCCATCAGTCCGCGTCACTACCCTACTGCGTCCCCCCATTGCTCATAACGGCTTACGGTGGTACAGGAATTTCGACCTGTTGTCCTTCGACTACGCCTTTCGGCCTCGCCTTAGGTCCCGACTTACCCTGAGCGGACGAGCCTTCCTCAGGAACCCTTAGGCTTTCGGCGGATCAGATTCTCACTGATCTTTTCGTTACTCATACCGGCATTCTCACTTGTATAATGTCCAGCGCTCCTTACGGTACACCTTCAACCCTTATACAACGCTCCCCTACCCCTGGATCGACTTCACTCCAGCTTCGAAGTCCTGTGTTTATCCCCTGGGAAGCATTTGGTCATCCAAGATAGAATCTCTTGTCAGACAAAAATGTCCTTGTGGTAAACACCGCCTCAAAGAAGCAGTGAAGTCGATCCAAGCCATAGCTTCGGTGGTGTGTTTAGCCCCGTTACATTTTCGGCGCAGAGTCACTCGACCAGTGAGCTATTACGCACTCTTTCAATGGTGGCTGCTTCTAAGCCAACATCCTGGTTGTCTGTGCAACTCCACATCCTTTCCCACTTAACACACACTTGGGGACCTTAGCTGATGGTCTGGGCTGTTTCCCTTTTGACAATGGATCTTAGCACTCACTGTCTGACTCCCGGAAGTAAGTCTATGGCATTCGGAGTTTGACTGAGCTTGGTAACCCTTGCGGGCCCCGCACCCAATCAGTGCTCTACCTCCACGACTCTGTTTTCCGAGGCTAGCCCTAAAGCTATTTCGGGGAGAACCAGCTATCTCCGAGTTCGATTGGAATTTCTCCGCTACCCCCACCTCATCCCCGCATTTTTCAACATGCGTGGGTTCGGGCCTCCAGTGCGTGTTACCGCACCTTCACCCTGGACAGGGGTAGATCACCCGGTTTCGGGTCTACGTCCACGTACTAATTCGCCCTATTCAGACTCGCTTTCGCTGCGGCTCCGGCTCTTCACCTTAACCTTGCACGGGAACGTAACTCGCCGGTTCATTCTACAAAAGGCACGCCATCACCCCTAAAACGGGCTCTGACTTTTTGTAAGCACACGGTTTCAGGTTCTATTTCACTCCCCTTCCGGGGTGCTTTTCACCTTTCCCTCACGGTACTGCTTCACTATCGGTCGCTAGGAAGTATTTAGCCTTGGCAGATGGTCCTGCCGGATTCATACGGGGTTTCACGTGCCCCGCACTACTCGGGATCCGTCTCGGAGGGAACCAACTTTCAACTACAGGGCTTTTACCTTCTTTGGCGGGCCTTTCCAGACCTCTTCGCTTAACCGGTTCCTTTGTAACTCCATGTGAGACGTCCCACAACCCCAAAGAGCAAGCTCTCTGGTTTGGGCTTCTCCGCGTTCGCTCGCCGCTACTGACGGAATCACTATTGTTTTCTCTTCCTCAGGGTACTTAGATGTTTCAGTTCCCCTGGTATGCCTCTACACAACCTATGTATTCAGTTGTGAGTAACTGGAAATTACCCCAGCTGGGTTTCCCCATTCGGACACCCCCGGATCAAAGCTTGCTTACAGCTCCCCGAGGCAGTTTCGTTGTTCGCCACGTCCTTCATCGGCTCCTAGCGCCTAGGCATCCTCCGTGTGCTCTTAGTAGCTTAACCATTGCGCTCGTGTTCGAGCTGTCGCTCCGCTTGGTTTGGACTACGTCCAAATCCAAAAGTCGCTCCATTTCGATCACTCGCTCCAGCAATCTACCGTTTTTATTGAAACTTGTTTAACACAAGTTCAGCTAAAAAAGAATGTTCTAATTCGCGTTTGTTTCGTTTCGATATCTAGTTTTCAAAGAACAAGCTCCATGCAAAAGCAAGCTGTTTTGAGAGTTTGAGCTCTCAAAACTGAGCAACGAGTGAGTGTTTTGCAGCTAAGCTGCATATTTGAATGTTTCCGTTGCAGGAAACGATTCTCCATAGAAAGGAGGTGATCCAGCCGCACCTTCCGATACGGCTACCTTGTTACGACTTCACCCCAATCATCTATCCCACCTTCGGCGGCTGGCTCCTTGCGGTTACCCCACCGACTTCGGGTGTTATAAACTCTCGTGGTGTGACGGGCGGTGTGTACAAGACCCGGGAACGTATTCACCGCGGCATGCTGATCCGCGATTACTAGCAATTCCGACTTCATGCAGGCGAGTTGCAGCCTGCAATCCGAACTGAGACCGGCTTTGTTGGGATTGGCTCCATCTCGCGATTTCGCAGCCCGTTGTACCGGCCATTGTAGTACGTGTGTAGCCCAGGTCATAAGGGGCATGATGATTTGACGTCATCCCCACCTTCCTCCGGTTTGTCACCGGCAGTCTATCTAGAGTGCCCACCCGAAGTGCTGGCAACTAAATATAAGGGTTGCGCTCGTTGCGGGACTTAACCCAACATCTCACGACACGAGCTGACGACAACCATGCACCACCTGTCTCCTCTGTCCCGAAGGAAAGATACATCTCTGTACCGATCAGAGGGATGTCAAGACCTGGTAAGGTTCTTCGCGTTGCTTCGAATTAAACCACATACTCCACTGCTTGTGCGGGTCCCCGTCAATTCCTTTGAGTTTCAGTCTTGCGACCGTACTCCCCAGGCGGAGTGCTTAATGTGTTAACTTCGGCACCAAGGGTATCGAAACCCCTAACACCTAGCACTCATCGTTTACGGCGTGGACTACCAGGGTATCTAATCCTGTTTGCTCCCCACGCTTTCGCGCCTCAGCGTCAGTTACAGCCCAGAGAGTCGCCTTCGCCACTGGTGTTCCTCCACATATCTACGCATTTCACCGCTACACGTGGAATTCCACTCTCCTCTTCTGCACTCAAGTCACCCAGTTTCCAGTGCGATCCGGGGTTGAGCCCCGGGATTAAACACCAGACTTAAATGACCGCCTGCGCGCGCTTTACGCCCAATAATTCCGGACAACGCTTGCCCCCTACGTATTACCGCGGCTGCTGGCACGTAGTTAGCCGGGGCTTTCTTCTCAGGTACCGTCACCTTGAGAGCAGTTACTCTCCCAAGCGTTCTTCCCTGGCAACAGAGCTTTACGATCCGAAAACCTTCATCACTCACGCGGCATTGCTCCGTCAGGCTTTCGCCCATTGCGGAAGATTCCCTACTGCTGCCTCCCGTAGGAGTCTGGGCCGTGTCTCAGTCCCAGTGTGGCCGATCACCCTCTCAGGTCGGCTACGCATCGTCGCCTTGGTGAGCCGTTACCCCACCAACTAGCTAATGCGCCGCAGGCCCATCCCCAAGTGACAGATTACTCCGTCTTTCCAGTTTCCTTCAGGCGAAGAAAACAACTATTCGGTATTAGCTACCATTTCCGGTAGTTGTCCCAAACTTGAGGGCAGGTTGCCTACGTGTTACTCACCCGTCCGCCGCTAACCATCAGAGAAGCAAGCTTCTCATCAAGTCCGCTCGACTTGCATGTATTAGGCATGCCGCCAGCGTTCGTCCTGAGCCAGGATCAAACTCTCCAATAAAGTATTGAAAAGAGCGATAAGCTCATTTTGAATCTGACGAGATTAAAAATCTCATTTGTGCTCCAGTCGATTCAAGCCAAGGCTTGTCTCGAACTTTCGCGTTCATTCTGCAAGCAGAATGTTTACTCACTCGTTGTTCAGTTTTCAAAGATCAAACTTGTTTTGTTACCGAATGTTGTTCTCTTCAGCAACTCTTATATAATATCATGTCCGAACCAACTTTGCAAGCTCTTTTTTTAAGTTTCTTTCGAAGCTTATTCGTTTCGCTTGCCGCACCATGTGAACCGTGTTTTCTTGGCCGGATTAATAATATATCACGTATAGATATTAATTACAATACTTAATTTAATAAAATTCATTTACCACAAATCAACTACCTTTACTGTGTCGCTCTCCTCTATATCCCAGCGTAAAGTTTATTATAGCTTAAATGACATTCTTTCCATTCATACACCACAATACATGTCTAATTGATTTTAAACTTATTAGCCTACATCTCCTCTCATATATTTTAGCTTCATTAAATATGCACAATTTAGGTTGTCCTTTTATCAAGGTCATGCAGGATTACTGCGGGGCACTGTAAGTTACCACGAGTATAAGTAGAAGTATTATAGAAGACACACAAAAAAAGTGATGCACGCATATTACTATACGTGAACCACTTTCTTGTGTGTTATTACATTATATATAGAAGGAAACTCTTAGTGTTGTGCCTGTGCTGATGCTGGAGGCGTCATCGTCATTTGTCCATTACCTGCTTTTTGCATGCCAACTCGTAGCACCGTAATCCCCCACGTAATAATCGAGATCAACAGAAGATGAACCATGTATCCCCCCACTGCTTCTCCACTATAGATCAAACGCATAAATCCCTGTACCCCATTGGAAGCGGGTAGAAAGTCTCCAATATAACGGTAGAATGGCGCCAGCATCTCGGCTGGGATGATATTTCCTGCTGTCATCAACTGGAGTGGAACCATCGCTACATTAAATAGAGGGCCTGCATTGCCAAACAGGGCAAAACTCATCTGTGTAAAACAGATACAAGCCAGACTCACCAGCACATGATACAGATACAAAGCGCTGAAGGAGCTCGCAACATCCGTGAACTGAAGAGCTACTGTATCCACAATTAAGGGAACGATCACAGCTATACATAATAACAGCATTTGCCGTCCCCAGAAGATTTCCCATTTGGAATGGGTACGCTTCATGATATTCGACGTAATATTGAACTGAATATTCATGGTCATCGAAGCAATGTAGGTGATAAAACCCAGAATCATGGGCAGCATCGATGTTGCAAAATCACTTACACTGTTCGTTTTATTAATTTCAGCCTTCACAGGCCCTTCATTCATCTTCGCCATCGCTTGTCCAATGGCTGCACTCAGTTCATCGCTGTTTGTACTATCGCTATTGAGTGTCACTTGAACCTTGGATTCCAGAATCCCTTGACCCATTTGTGCAGTCATTCCGGTCGCGGCATGTTCCACAATGGATTTGGCTACATCTGCATTTCCCTGATTGATATAAAAGGACAAACTCGCCTCTGTACCTCCTTTAATCTGGTCAGTGAATCCTTTCGGAATAATAATAACCATCGCATAGTTACCTGCATTCATCTGTTGCTCAGCTTCCTCGGCAGTACCCAGTACATTAACATGGAAAGGCGCGAGCGTTTCAATCTGCTTCTGTACCTCTGTTCCCTGTGTCCCGTCTTCGTTCACCAGAGCAACTTGAAGTTGATCCACTCTCTCCGTGGCTTGATGATACCCCGTCATCCAGATCACAACAAATAACAACGGAACAATCAATGCAAAAACCAATCCTATTTTTGTCTGTGGCACTTTAAGAAAATCTTTGAAGCTTTTCATTCGTTCACGACTCCCATTAGTTAAAATTAAAATAATTGCACTGCATATATATGCACATGCACATAATTGTTCAAAAAAATTTATTTCATCTTTTCATAGATGCGATTCATCACATTCAAGAATGCTTCAAGCTCTTCAGGGGAACATTCGGCGAGTGCCTCTTGCTCTTGCTTTTTTGACTTAGGTGTCAGAAATTTATTCATTTCCAGTCCTTCCGCCGTCAAACAAAGCAAAACCGCTCTGCGGTCCTGTGGATCTTCTTCTCTTGTCACCAGACCTTTGCGAATCAACTTGTCTATAATTTTGCCTACCGTTGTCTGGTCCCGCACTGTTAATTCAGCCAGTTTTTTCTGTGATATATGGCTTCCAGCCTTGCTCAATTCATTCAAGACTGCAAATTGTTCCGGAGTAATATCCTGTTCACTCAGATTTCTGGTTGTTGTTTTTTTATATGCCAGATACGTCCGTGACAGAATCAGTCCAAGTGGATTTTCATCCATATTAACAGGCATGCTGATGCTCCTTTCTCTATATAGTAGCACTACCATCTAATTTGCGTAAGCTCTATATTATTACCAGATCTGCAATACTGTCAATTTAATTTTTATATTTCCAAGCAAAAAGAGACCCACCCGTTAGTCAGGCAGCTCTCTCCTCTGGCATCGTCAAACCATACTTACTCGGGCTTGCCACTTGAAGTTTCGGTATCGTCCTTCTTCTTTGTGCCTTTACTTTTATAAGGCTTCGGGGCACTTTTCGCCCGATTTGCAGCGGCTTGCCAACGGTTCCAGCCTTTTTTACCCGTACCACGGCCGGTGCCGCCTTTTCCTTTTGCATTGCTCATGTGATCACTCCAATAATCCTGTATATGCTTAAAAATGACCGTCCTCGGTAACTTATTATGCAACCCAGCCCATCTAATTCACTTCCAGCATTTCTTATTATACCAAAAATCGATGCTCCTACGTCTTTTCTGCACAATTACATTTCATCCTTCGGTTGTTTCACCGATTTGCCCCCTCTGAGTACCCGTAAGGATAACAGGAAACAGATCGCCAAAACGGCTGCTGCCGAAACATAAGGATAGTTAATATTCACATCGAACAGTGCTCCAGCTACGATCGGACCTGCGATATTCCCCAAACTGGTATACGCCGAATTCAGTCCGGCCACAAAGCCCTGTTGTTCTTGTGCCAGTTTGGACATCTGTGTACTGATCGCCGGACGTAAAATATCCATACCCAGAAAGACGATAAACGTTACGACAAGAATGAGCCAATACGTATGCACAAACAAGGTCAACAGTACAAATACAGCTACAAATAACAGACAGACCGAAATGACCATCTTTTCACCAAACCGATTGAGCAACCAACCGATCAGGGATACTTGCACAACCGCACCCGCGATGGAGCCAAATGTAATGATAAATGCAATGTCTTTGGTCGTGAAGCCAAACTTGTGATCCACAAACAGTGAAAATACCGTCTCGTAGTTCGCGAGACCAAATGCCATAACAAACACGATGATCAAGCTGAAAAAGTATGGTTCACGGTATGAATTCAGCAATTGGGATACCATACCCGGAGCTTTGACCTTCGCTGCGCCAGCGACAGGTTTACTTTGTTCTCCTGTGCTTCGTGCAGATTCCGGCAAAATAATCAAGGTAATGATCGCTGCCAGCAAACCGGCAACCCCTGCGGCGTAGAACGGAATTCGAATGCCAAAGTCTGCGATGTATCCACCAATTCCCGGGCCGATGATAAAGCCGGTTGTAATCGCTGCATTAATCAATCCCATACCTTTGCCGCGTTCTTCCTCTGTTGTAATATCTGCGGTGTAAGCCATAACCGCCGGGAAGATCATCGCTGCACCAATACCGCCTAACATGCGGGCTGCGAAGAGCAAGACCGGTGCATTGACCGCACCAAACATAAACTCCGATACGGCAAAGATCAGCATGCCGCCAACGATAATTTTTTTACGTCCCCATGTATCCGACCAACGACCCGCAAGCGGGGAGAACAGAAACTGGGTGAAGGAAAATGCCGCTACCAGCAATCCAACCGTGAATCCGGTGATATGCAGTAGATCCATATACGCAGGCATGATCGGCACAACCAGACCAATACCAGTAAAAACAAGAAAAATATTAAACATTAACAGCAGCAGTGCGCCCCTGTTCCGTGTTAGTAATGCCATAATTCCATCCTCCGTAGTTGTCAAAATGTTGCTTAAGCTTTATCTTTTGCAATCCCATGCAAGAATACACTGGCAGCCTGTCGGTATAACGCAAGAGCCTGATCAGGCTCCATCCTCCGTGACATCTGACTAAGACCAATAATGGTACTTTCCAATATCAGTGCGAGATGATCTACATTGTCTGCTTTGAACTCACCGCTCTCAATGCCTTGCTCTATCATTTGTTTATTAAATTGAATATGCCGCTCAAACATTAAGGATATCCGTTCCTCAATATCATTTTCTTTCTTTTCCCCTGTGAAGAACTCATCAGCAGCCTTCGTCAGCGGATGATTCATATCGTCCAGAACTAATTGTTCCGCCAAACCATAAATCTTCTCAGTGGAGGTGCGATAGAGATGTTCTTTGGTCGCCCAACTCGCTTCCCACTCCCGATCCCACTCATCAATTAGATAGAGGAATAGACCTTCCTTACTTTTAAAATGGTAATATATATTGCCTTTGCTGCTGCCCGTCGCAGCTACAATATCCTCAATGGACGTTGCTTTATAACCTTTTTGTACAAAAAGGGCTTTGGAAGCATCCGCAAGTTTTTTCTTGGTCTGCTCAGTTTGAAGTTGCTTTTTATTCATATTCATTCCATTTCACTCCGTCCCATGCATACTGAACATTCGTTCTGTATTTTAACAGATGCACCCAATATAAGCAATGAAAAAGGAGAATTGGCACATAGGCCAACTCCCCCTACCTAATTCATTTCATCTTTTTACCCTGACCATGTAATATTTTCAGTTGACCATTCTCGTAACCAATCTGATACGTAACCTTGTACTTCGCCGTTACATATTCACCATCCCTACGTTCATCCGCTGAAATGACAGCAGTGACTTCTATCTCATCATTACCCTTGTCAGAAGACGCGACCTCCCCGATCGTCACATAACCGGTGTTGAGATACCCCTCACGGAACTTGGCATAAGTTGTGCCGCCTTGCCAGTCACTTCCGAGTAATGCATAGGATTCGACGTAGTCACTCAGGTTCAGATAGCTATAGAAGTCAGTAACCAATGCCTCAGCTTCCAAGGAAGAAGCAGATATTCTCGAAGTACCTTCACCAACCATTTGGACAGCTTTTGTGTTGGACGAATGGTTGGACCATGCCTGCACCTGCTTCAGTACACTGGTAATCGGGATACTGAATCCGAGTCCGGCTTCCTGTTTCACCCCTGTTGAATTAATGCCAAGCACTTCACCCGTCTCTGCATTGATCAATGGACCACCGCTATTACCGTTGGTGATGGGGGCCGAGATTTGGTACATATTCGTATAGATGTACGGCGAAATCTCAAAACTGCGTTCGACACCGCTTATGATTCCCGTTGTTACCGTGTTTTCGAAGCCTAACGGGCTACCCAGTGCCAGGATCTCATCTCCAACCTCCGCTTTAGACTTCGCAATGGGCAACGGCTTCAATTCTTTCAAATCAGGTACCCTTATGACAGCAACGTCTGTTTCTTCCCCAATCCCGATAACGGTACCTTTATATTCCTCATGATTCAACGTACGGATGGTCACTTCCTTTGATCCTTCCACCACATGCGCGTTAGTCACAACATCTCCCTGATCATTGTAAAGAAAACCGGAGCCCAATCCACTGCTACTCTCAATCGTAACCACTTTTTTCTGACTCTCTTCAATAATCTGTTTACGCGTTTTCTTCACGGTTGTCTTGGAGGCAGACTTCGCCTTCGGGGTTTCAATCTCTTTTGCAGTAACAACAGCCAGTCTGGGACCAACCTCCAGCTCATCAGCCGAATGCTGATGTATCCATAACACGCCTCCTGCCCCAGCCCCGATAATGATTGCACTGGATATGATTGTACTCCATGTTCTTTTAGACATTTTAACTCCCCCTACTCCAGATACCATGTTGCATTCGTAACAGATACGTCTGCTGCTTCGTACACACCATAATAATAGGTTTCAAAATAACCCTGTTCTCCGGTATCCAGTGTGACTGGATAGACATATGCATCTGTCTCACCGATATAATCACCATCAGTGCTATTAATATTGATTATCAGTGCAATCGACCAAATCGGACGTGTACCGTTGTTAGCTACCATCCCACTAATATGTAGATCACCATAAATATCCAGTTCTGCTGTGAGCTCCACAACACTTACTGCTCCTGTCCGATTTCTCAATTCTTCCTCAGCTGCTTGCTGTTCTGCTAACAAGATACGTTCTTCTTCCGCTTTCTCAAATGCCTTCTTCTCACGTAGTATCTCTTCTCGATATGTTGTCAGTTTCACTTCCTCAGGTGCATAAGACAACCCTTGATCAACGGTTTGCAGTGCCGCCGTAAAATTCTTTTTCTTCACTTGCTGCTCAGCCTGCTTATAACTAATCCCGGTCAGTTTATCTACAATTTGCTTCTCTACTGCTTCGGCTTCCTTGCCATTCAAGTTTGATACTGCTTTGAGTTTCTCTGCAAGACCCTCAACCGTTGTCAGAGTATCAATCTCCTTTTTCACCTTCAGTACAGCCAGCGTGACCTTTCTGTTACTTAATGCGGCACGGACTTTGGCAAAAATCGGTTCCTCTCGCTCCTTCAATACTTTGGACACAGCCTGAATAGTCTTGTCTCCTGCCGACAATTTTCCTGTTTTTAGACTTGTGGCAGCATCGTTCAACTGATTCATCAAATTGAACGCTTTCGCCGTGATTTGGCGATCCTGTATAAGTGCATCCACATTCGGGCGTAACGCGAGAGCTGCATCCAGGAGTTGCAATGCTTCTTTATATTTCCCGTCCAGTGCAGCTTGTTCTGCTTGCAGATGCAGTGCTTTTACCTCTGCATTTATACCGCTCTCCTGATTATAATAGTACGTCAAAAGAGCCCCCATTACCGCTGCCAACAGTAGGGGAATGATCCAGCTAAATGTACGACCTTGATTGGCACTTTCTTGTCTTGGTGCAGGCTGTTGTTGCCGGGATAGTGATTCAGCTGGTACTGCTTCTTTCAATTTAGTGCTACACTTTCTGCATGTTTTATCCCCTGGGCCGTTTTTAGTCCCGCATACGTGACAATACACCCTGATCCCTCCATCTAAAAAACATATGTATACTTCGCTCTCTGATACTTCAGCATGTTGTATGCTTCGATTCAAATCGCCAACGTGAATCGACATTTATCATATAGCAAAAAGGTAAAATACACCATATGTTCTATAGATATCACGTTTGAACGAGTCATACTGAATGCAAAAGAACCTTCCTATTAATCTAGGAAGGCTCTAGTTATTTTCATTTTATTACTCCGAAGGAAAAGCACTTAGATCCATATAGGAGACTTCCCACAGATGATCATCCAGATCCTGAAAACTCCATCCGTACATGAATCCGTGATCCTGCGGTTCATTGGATGGCTTCGCTCCTGCATCTAGGGCAGCTTGTACAATCACATCTACCTGCTCACGGCTATCTACAGACAGGGCAACGATAACTTCGGTTGTATCGGCAGCATTGGAGATTTTTTTCGAAATGAAGGATTGGAAGCGTTCCTCCACCAGAAGCATGACATAAATATTTTCCCCGATGATCATACAAGTAGCAGACTCGTCCGTAAAATTGGCGTCAAACTCAAACCCCACCTTGGTAAAAAACTCAACGGATTTCTTCAAATCTTGAACAGGTAAATTGACAAAAATCTGCTTAGCACGAATAGCCACCATAGATCACCTCGAACCTCATAGAATAGATTTCACCTCAAAATAACACCTCGCGAATACGCTGTCAATTGAATATAATGGAGACATTCCAACTTGTGAGGTGACACGGATGTTGCTCCGTATTGTTCGAAGTATATAGTTGTCGGGCTGGGTCAAAACGCGTACCAGCTATCAAGGGACACGTCTGTCCATTTGATCGTATTCGACCATATACACTAGAACGATTTGGCACAACTCTCTTGTCCTGTTCAAACAAACTCACATTGGAGGAATATGAAAATGAAAAACAAAATAGATTATGCTGACTTTTATGAACGCATAGGCCGGGCGAATGGCTGGAACTTCAGCTCCATGAACGTGGTCTCGGAGAAAATCGGATGGAACTTCTATGAGGAAGTTGTTCGCCATACACGACCGTCCGATCTGTTGCTGGATATTGGGACGGGTGGTGGAGAATCCATTCTGTCCATTGCGGAAGAAGCTTTATTCCTAGTGGGAATTGATCTCGCTCAAGGAATGATTGAGACCGCACAGCATAATCTTCAGGCTACGGGCGGTCATTCCAATGTACGCTTTCTTCATATGGACGCAGAAAAACTGGATTTTCCAGATTGCTTCTTTAATGTGGTATCTTCCAGACACTCCGGGTTCTCTGCTTCAGAAGTATTTAGGGTTCTTGCTCAGGGTGGGATATTTCTAACCCAGCAGGTCAGCGAACATGATAAATCCAACCTTTCAGAAGCTTTTGGCCGTGGACAGAGCCTTGGCATTCAACCTGGCACATTGATGGAACGATACAAGCATGAACTTCAAAAAGCAGGTTTCCATGACATTCAAGTCCGTGAATATAATGTGGTGGAGCATTACGCTACACCCGAAGATTTGATGTTTCTCCTAACCCATGCACCCATCATTCCTGATTTCGGAAAGGTAGAAACTGACTTCGAACAATTCCAGCAGTTTGTGAAAGAAAATCACGATGAGAAGGGCATTCGTACCAACTCTGCACGCTTCATGATTACTGCAAGGAAATAAATGATCCCATATTGAATAAAATGAAACCAAAAAAGGCCCGGTCACATGTGAGAACGATAACATGGTGACCGGGTCTTTATATTATGCTTGCGAGGCTATATTAAATCGGAGTTACTGCGTAATCTCTAACTTTTCCAAAAAAGGCTTTAATTTATCCACGACATAGTGGCTTCCGCCCCGGCCGTTCACCTCTTCAATTACAGCGGATAACAGGAAGGTCGGAGAGTCAGTATCAAATACTACGAAAAATCCGTTTTCCTGCCCCTTCTCTCCCTTCTTTGCTTTCAGCTCCGCTGTTCCCGTTTTGCCCGCGAGTCCTCCAGGTATTGAATTCAAGGTGTGAGCGGTGCCTCCCTGCCGTGAAACAACTTCTCCCAGCGCATCCTTAACCGTATTTGCGGCTTCCGGAGTAATGATTACCTCAGGGGCAGTGCTTTCTTTTCCCTCGATCAGAACAGGTTTCACCAGCTTCCCTTCATTAATAAAAGGTGTAAATGACGATGCCAGATGAATCGGGGACATCAACATCTCCCCTTGCCCGTAGGACGTATCCGCGAGCAACACCTCAGACGACAGATTCAGATTCGCTTCGTTGGCATATTGGCTCGGCTTCAGATACAATTCATCCAGTCCAAAGTTATCGCCAAAACCAAATTTCTGGATCCCATCAATAAACTTGGCGCTGCCCATCTCGATCGCTTCCATGGCAAAGTAAATATTGTCAGAGTATACTAGTGCGTCGATCATGTTAACGGGGGATAAACTCTTCACACGCTTAACATAATAACCGCCCCAGCTATCATCTTTGCGCCATTGCAAGCCAGAGATATCATGGGTTTTGTCCGCTGTGGTCACCTTCTCCATCAGTCCTGCTGCGGCTGTAATGGCTTTGAAGGTTGATCCTGGTGCATACCGGGTAGTGACTCTGTTGATAAAAGGAAGCTTCTCATTCGCCGAATAAGCATCCCATTCTGCCTGAGTAAGTCCTGTAACCATCTTGTTCGGGTTATAGGAAGGCGCACTGACCAACGCCAGCAGGTTGCCGTCCGTCGGATTCATCAGAACCATCGCACCCGCGTCTCCTCCGCTGGATAATGTCTGATATAATTTCTTTTGCTGCTTGGAGCTAATCGTCAGCTGAACATTCTGTCCATCTACAGCATCCTTGCGAATAAGCTCAGAAAGCGAGTTACCGGATTCATCGGTGATTTCAATCAGACCGCCACGCTCACCGCGCAGTTGCTTCTCCATGGACTGCTCCAAACCTGCTTTCCCAATCCAATCCTCGGCGCGATAATACCCTTCCGTATCCTTATCCAGATCTTCCTTGGTGGCCTTGCGCACGTAACCAATCAGGTGCGCAGCCGCCTCGCCGAGTGGATAATAGCGGATTTCCTTGCTTTGCATTGTAACCCCGCTTAAAGATTCTGGTACGTCAAACTCCTCCGTTGAACCAATCGGGACAAAATACTCCGGCTTCACCCATGTCTGCGCAAGCGCCTTCTGAATGGCATCTTCCGAAACCTGATAATGGCTCGCGATTCGGGTAATCATCTGGTCCGGGTTATCACCAAGTTTCTCAGGTACAATGCCCCATTCATTCATCGTACCCTTGGTAGCGAGCGGCAAACCATCACGATCCACAATGTCTCCACGATCCGGGAACAGTGTCCTCACTCGTACCTTACTGCCCTTAACCATGTCATTCAGGATCAGCGAAGGCTGCCAGTTAATTTGCCAGTTTTTACCCCCGTCCTCAAGCTCGTGCCGGACCAGTTTCAATGTATGCGTCTCACTGACTTCTCCCAAAAAAGTTGTCAGTTGCAGATTATAATCCACCTCATACGTATCCGGGTTTTGTTTCTCTGCATCGGTCTTACTGCGATCGGAAGCCGTTTCGGCAACATCCACAGGTTTAACCTCCGCCTTGATGGTGGATACTTCCATACCCGAATAGATCGCATTGTATTTCTCAACAAATTGTTCCTTGTTCATGCCCGACTCTTGCAGCGAAGTAGATGTCATCAAGGTGTACAACTGGTCAAATTCTTTTTTTTGCAGATGCTCTATGTACTGATTCACGGTAGTCTGGGGTTTGGCCTCTGCTTCTTTGTTATTCTGCATGTATAGATACATTCCGATTCCACCTGCAAACAAGATGGGCAGCAGTCCGTACATTAATTTACGTTTGGATTTCATGGTTACATCACCTCTAATATACACTATAGATTTCCAGAGCCATTTAAACAATGAAACAAATCTGACGAATTTATCATTAAAAATAGCCGAAAGCTCACATAATATGTTTAAATAAGGAGAGTGAGATTACATACTAAAGCTTTTTTGCTATGCAAAAGGCTGAAAAGGAGCCCGATGATGGAAATCAGCTATTTTTTACTCCCCAAAGCCGAAGTGGCCTATATCAAGTCTACCGCTTCCATGAAAGATGCTATTGAGCAATTGGAATCGCAACACTACACCGCCATTCCCGTGATTGACCAGGATGGAAAATATGTTGCTACCCTGTCCGAAGGCGATTTGTTATGGAAAATGCGAAATACACCCGGATTGACTTTTGATACGATGGATCAGGTTCAGGTCCATGAGATTAACAATCGGGTATATAATGAATGTGTATTCATTGAGGCTGAAATGGAGGATATGCTGACACTTGCAGCAGACCAAAATTTTGTGCCCGTGGTGGATGTCGATCGTGTCTTCCTCGGTATTATCCGTCGTAAGGATATTATTGAATACTATACGCGTAACATTTCGGATTAGATGAAGTCAAACATCACGTAATAATCGAAAGGGTACTCCTGTGGTCATATTTTGGCCAAATCGGGGTACCCTTTTTGTTTCATGGTATGGTCGGAATCACTCTACTTGCGTTTAGCCCGCTCTTCAATGTAATAACTCAACACGTCCCCCGGGCTTCCCTGAAATGCACGCTCTCTGCCGAACTCATACGCCTGATGCAGATACGAATACGCCTCGTCATGCTGCTCAAGTCTCATGCAGATCATGCCGAGATCGACCAACGGACTCGTACTTCTATCCGAACTCCGTGTACTTAACGATATCTCAGCCCATGGCTTCGCCAGTTCATACTGCTTCAAATCGATATGTGCATTCGCATGACAGGATGCGATCCAGCTTGCAATCTCCCATTCCATCTTCGGCTCGGGCAACATGCCCCAAGCCTGATCATAATAGATAAGTGCTTGTTCATGTTGCTGCGTCTCATCCAGCACATTACCGGCTTCTACCGTTTCTACAATTTGTCGCTCCAGTTCGGCATGTTCCGGTGTCAGATCTTTCATTGCACCGTCTCCTCCTCCAGGACGAAATACCACTCCAGAAAAGCATTGAAATCAGCCCACTGTGGCTCACTCTCGCCATTAAGAAACCGTTCAATCGATTCGCCCAGTTCCACCAGCACCACTTCTCCCGTCTGACGGTTGTAGAAAAATCCACCTTCACCTTCAAAACTGTCCAGTGGAATATATGCCTCGGGAAGTCCCAGTGTAAGCTGTGCTACATTCATGTCTTCCATATATACGGTGTTCTCCATAAACCAGCAGATCTGATACAACTCCTGATGCCTGCTGTAGAAAGTCGGTCCATCCTCTGCATGTAGATAAAATTGTGCAAAATCCGACTGAAGATCGATCTCCAGCTTTTGCAATGCTTCTTCGTAGGCTGCTGGAACATCTTCATGCCACCAGCCTTGCTCCTGGCAATGATCAATCACTTTATTGGATAACATCGCAGACCTCCCACTATAAAGTAATGTTTTCGCCTGTTTTCTCGTCCATTCGTAGATTTACAACCTCGACATCTTGGCTTGATGGGGGAATATTGGTTCAGAACCAGATTTTGCTGTAATGACCGGTGACGGGAACAGAGCTTGGACTCCATTTTTTATCCAAACTGTGGTCATGCTTATGATCGCACAGTGGATCTCCACATCTCCCTCGGGGTTCACCCTCCCATGTCACGCGGGGTCATTGCCCTTACATTCCTTCGTTCTACCTGCCAAGGGGTGGAGGCCGATTCTTGCTCCTAAACGGGGTCGTTGCCCTTATGGAATGGTATTCTTCGGCTTCTCCGGTGCTTCAATTGTCTCGTTATACATCTGTGAACGAGTGGAGATTTCAGACTATTGATTCTTTGAACTAAGCTGCAATCTGTTGTAACTGCGCTTGTCGTACAGGACCAAGAACTTCGTTTGCGTTGTACTCTATTTCCTTCGTCCCCAGCGTGTGCAGGACGCGTATCAGTTTGCCGCAGAGCGCGATGAGCGACTGTTTTTTCTTCAGCGGATTTTGACTTCGTGTTGTGAAATACTTGTGAAGGGCCTTGAACTCCTCATTCTTAGCTACCATTGGCATGACGCAACGGAACAATAGGGCTCTTAGTCGAGATCGTCCACGCTTGGTAATGCCAGTTTTACCCTTACGCTTACCAGAACTATTTTCTTTTAGATTCAAGCCCGCCAATCGGATGATTTGTTGTCCGTGGTCGTAATGACTCAAATCGCCAACCTCAGCCAGAAATCCTGCAACGGTAACCGCGCCAACGCCTGGGATATTCAACATCTGCGTTGTTCCCGGTATCTCACTTAAGATGTCCATGACCTGTTTCATGGTCGTTTCCACCTGTTTAGAGAAAAGCTCATACTGGTCGAGCAAGCTCAGAAGCTCCAGTCTCGCAGCTCGTAACCCTTCGGTAAGCCCGATGGATATCCCGGCTGTCGCAAAGAGCTTTTCCGCTCTCTTGATACCGACTCCGCGCTTCACTTCCGTTTTCCAGTGTGCGAGAACGCCTCTGGCGCCTGTAGAGACGATCTCTTCCGGTGTCGGAAACTGGCGCATGGTCATCAAGGAAGTTTTGCCTTCCCAATCTTTAAACACGCTCAAATACTCTGGAAAATAGCGGTCGAACCAATTATGCACACGTGCCTTGACTTGGTTTAAACTCACCATAACCTTCTCACGGAAATTCATGAGGATGCGTAGTTCGGCATATTCCATTGCCGGCAATTTGGGCTCCGAGTACTTCCCGTTTCGAATGAGATCTGCAATGACTTTGGCATCCTTATAGTCACTCTTCGTCGGCGAGTTATCCTCAAGTTCCTTGCTCTTGTTTACGTGATGCGGGTTCACAATGACGATCTTGATATCTCGAGCTTCCAGAAAAGCGGCTAGCGGAAACCAGTAGTGCCCGGTAGGCTCGATTCCGAAAACAATGTCCGTTTTCAGATGAACCTCCTGAAGTTCTTTCATCCATGTTACTAGCTTCGTTAACCCTTCCTGATCGTTGTGGAACACGCAGTCTTTTCCTAATTCAATGCCACGGAAATCTACCGCTCTAGCTACGTGAATCTTTTTAGCAATGTCTGCTCCAATGACTAGCGTTTCTTCCGTAATTCGCGTAATCCGTTGATTCTGTTTCTGTTTCATCTTATACTTCATTATGTGCGCCTCTTTTCGTATGTGGGTATTGTTCTTGTCCGGAACAACGATTCCCAGTATACTAGAGGCGCATTTTTCATTCAAAGCTCAAATTACTTCATTACAGGAATGGCTCCTAATTCAATTTTGCTCACACAGATTTTACAGGTATCCAGACTTGGGGAGGTGTGCCGTGACCTTTGTACACTTCAAGTTCCGGAATCCCTGCATGCTTATATGTAGTGGAAGGAAACCACTCTCTCATAATATGGTGCCACAACCGTTGTATCGCCTCCGGCTTTAATTCATCCGCTTCAAATACAACCCAATGGGACGCGGGAAGTTCGATGGACACCAAACCTTCAGGCACTTCACCTGAGCGAGAGGTAGCAATCCAATACTCCATTTGATTGTCCTTCAGCTCTCTCTGATCTACACAGATGCCCACCAGACCGGGAATAGCTCCGTTATTGAACCCGTTTAAAAGTTCCTCAATGCCGTCTGCCAAAGCATCCTGCCACATCTTAGGAATTTCTCTTAAATTCTCTCCACCCACACAAGAGAACGTTCGTTTGATGCCCACAAAGGTAAGGGACTGTTGTTGGATCACATGTTCATTCACATTCATTAGATGGACTCCTCTCCGAGAGCGATACGGGGCACGGTTCTCCATGACCCATTCATGTTGTCTCATAGTTGATATGTATCTCCGTTATGTCCTACAGATACTTTATCAAAAGAGCAGAACGATTGGAAATAGCGCCGGTGCTACTGGTCATATGAAAGTAGCAGGAACAGAAGTAGACGTGCGATTCATGACTTAAAAGAATATTTACCTACCATTCGTTCCTGCTCGATGTTGGGAGATAGAAATACCGAGTTTGCCCCCGTCCTTCATTTCCTTATTCTGGTGCAACTTTCTCCTTAGTCATTCGTCTAACTACTGACCAACAACTAAGGAGATGACTATGCGAATAACTTGCAGCCCCGGTTTCCCAGGAAGCATGATTGGATCGATTGATCTTCAGCCATCGAAGTATTACAGCGCACCTTCCATGAACAGCAAGATCACAGAATATGTTGACCCCGAACTCGTTACCATTCCCTATGTGGAAGATCCGGAATTCGGATCACACTTTGAGGCCATGAAGGTCATGAACGGAACTTATAAAGATGAAATGCATGTAAGCTATGATGTCGAGTTTACGATTGATGTGGACAAAAAAGGTTATATTACGCAATTTGAACATACGTTCCAGCTGGAGCGTTATTTGGATCTGGTACGAACGCAGTCCTATAAAGTGATCAAGACAAACTGGCGCGGACAAACATTTCACGTGATGACATACAGTTACCTAGAGGAAGTCATTCATCCGAAAAATGTTCTTTTTAGATGTAACAATGCCGAGGATGTCTTCGTCGTGGCTGAACTTATGCCCCATCGTGTTGGTGGCATTGTAGTACAACCCAATAATCTTTATCTTCATTTCCGTGCATTAATCTCGGCACGAGATGATCTTTACCCATTAGAATATATGTGTGAGCCTGATTTCGACCTGAGTCTCGACTAAAAAGTAGATACATATTTAGAAAGAGCATAAGCTGTCCCGTATCAGCGGGGTGGCCTGTGCTCTTTTTTCAACAAATGAACCACCAACTCCCTAATTCAAACACCCTCCTTTATATACTCGGCCTTATGCTCTCATGCCTGGCTCTAAGCAAAACCAGCTGTAATGTCGATGAATATACCATAATGCTGAACATGCATATGTTCTTCGTACGTTCAGATATGAGAGGGGTTGGAAACATGGTTTACCGGAAAAATAAAATGAAATCACTGTTCGCTCTGCCCTTGGCAGGCCTGCTGTTTCTGTTATGGGGTGCTCAATCTGCACATGCGGAACAGGTCGACAGTTTGTTGCCTGAGCGAAGTCAGCAGGAGATCATTCAAAAGTGGAATCAGTGGATGAATGGCAATGATACATCTCCCCTGTATACAGAGATACCTTCGACAAGTGCTCCCTACTCTGCTGGTGTGATAAGTGACGCCTATCTGGAACAAGGGCTGAACGCAGCCAACTTTTATCGTTTTATCACGGGGCTACAGGGCGATCTTGTCCTTGATCCTACCTTGAATCGTCAAGCCCAGCATGGGGCTGTTGTGGTCTCCACGGGTGGATACCTGTCCCATTATCCAGAGCAGCCAGGAGATATGCCAAAGGATTTCTTTGACACCGGTTCAAAGTCTGCCAGCAGCTCCAATCTGTACGTTACCAGCAGTGCCAAGAGTAACGTTCTGACAAAAAGCATACAGGCCTACATGAATGATTCAGACGCCTCCAATATTGATCGACTCGGTCATCGGCGCTGGATTTTGAGTCCACAACTGCAACGAATCGGATTTGGACTCGCCACTCGTAGTGAAGCAGGCAAGACATATGATCAGTACTATAGTGCCATGCAGGTATTTGATAAAAGCAGAACTGGTGGAACTTCGTTCAACTACAGCCTGTTCCCGAATCAGGGCGCATTTCCAATCGAAGCCTTTGGCAGTACACAGGCCTGGTCTGTTCAACTGAATACAGATGTATTCGCGAAACCATCACTATCTGAGGTACAGGTCGAGATGACTCGGACTTCCGATCAACGTACGTGGACCTTTAATGCCAAGAATCAGAATAGTGGCTTTCCAACCGGTTATTACAACGTGGACCCTGCGGATAAACAATGGTTTAATCAAGCCTATTTCAATGTAGAGACAGGTGGATATGGATATGGCTACGCCATCATCTTCCGTCCGGACGATGTGCAATTGTTAAAGAACGGCGATACGTTCAACATTCGAATTACAGGTCTGCAAAAGAAAAATGGTACAGCAGCGGAGATCTCATACTCCACACGTTTCTTCCATGTTGACGGTGTTCAAGATGCCACTCTTACCCGTATAACGCCAGGACAACAAAACCTGAACGTCCGAGCAGGAGAACAGATTGATCTACCTTCAATCACTGCAGTGAATGATAACGGAACATCCTATGTTCCACAATCTAACGTTTCCTTCACCACGACGTCAGATCGCATTGCCATCAAGGATGGAAAAATCATTGGACTTCAGGCTGGTAAAGCCGAAATTCGGATTCGTTTTGAAGGGAAAGAAGTGGTTGTCTCTGTTACGGTCACGGGAATCCCCCAATTAACTGATATCCGTACACATTGGGCGAAAGATGCCATTCAATGGGCCGTTCAACAGGAGATGGTCAGTGGATACGAGGATGGAACGTTCAAACCCAACAATCAGGTGAGTGAAGCCGAATTCCTCTCCATGTTGTTTAAGCTGTATGCGAATTCCGATGTCATTCAGAGCATTGATGCTGCAGAGGGACAAGCTATCCAAGGAAACATCTGGAGTGATCGTTATTATACCTATGCTTCCGCGTTGAATCTGAAACTGGATGCCAGCAAACAAAATCCGAAGCTGCGCAATCATGCCTTGAACCGAACAGAAGTAGCCGTAATCGTGGCGGGGCTTGGCGGTAAAAATTATACCCAGGATGAAGATGCCATCCGGTATCTGCTGAACATGGGATACTCTTCCGGCAAAACTGCAGCTACGGTGCAAGGTTATGCGGGACAAGAATCCTTGACCCGGGCTGAGGCTGTTGTTTTTCTCCAGAACCTGAAGGAAAAAGGCTTCGAACTATGGAGCAGACCGAAGAATGCCACTGAAGCTACCGAGAATGAAAAGAACGGTGGACTACCGGATCAGACCATGAAAGCAGTATATTCTGCCGATCACACGCTGGTCCTTCAAGGTACGTTCCCGGCGTATGCCAACCAGACAATGCCGATTAAAATTCATGGTCCTTCGCCTGCTGTAGAGCATATCCAAACGCAGCAGGTTACAACAGATGCTTATGGCAATTTCGAATTAACGGTAAGTAACCTTGATGCGAAGGAACTTAACCTCTATGTGGACGTACGCGAAGACTATGCCTACTGGATCAGTGTAGAAGCGGGGCGTACTGCGATAAGTGATTATACCGAGTAATATGTAAAAAACAGCTTAGGAATCCTACATTGAATTCCTAAGCTGGTTTGTTTGTTGTGAAGACTGATTATGGTATGAGACATGACATACGTTCAATGTTCAGTGTTCAATGTATTGGTGGATATAACTTTTTACGTGTAGACTTTAAATCGGATGACCAAATTGCTCTGCCTTTTCTGTCATTATCCTCTCTAACCTCGCTCTTAGTCCGCTCATCCACTCCGGCTCATGTGACCACTGCTCTGCAACAGATCGAAGCATACGCACATAACCGTACAAGTTGGCAAAACGGCGACAAGCGGGGAACATACTCTCCAGATCATAACGTTCTCCTGCCTCGGACCAGTAACCATTCAGGAACAATTGTTTCTTCTGCTCCCATTGTTCAGGCTCGATCTCCTCACGTAAACTATCCAGACTCTGTTCCACGTCCATCGCGTACCAGTGATACATCGAGTCATCAAAATCAATGGCATAACAAGACTGGCTATCTTCGTCATAGAAGACATTATCCAATTCAAAATCGTAGTGGATGAGTCCGAAATTTTGCTGGGTCATCGGCCAAGTCGCAAAATATGTTCGGAGAAACTCCACCTCGTTCAAAGCAGCCGTTTCACCAGGAAAACCCTTCAGGATCTCCTGCATCCAATCCAAAACCTCCGTATAGGTCCAACGTTTCTCCTTTTGCTCAGGTATGAATGATCGCGATAAATGATGCAGTTCACCCAAAGCCTCACCATAGCTGTACAGGATGGAGTCATTCAGATCAATGCTTCCTAACTGTGAACCTGGCACTCTCTTGAATACGGAAGCGTAGTACGGCCCCCATGGCGTGTAAGCTTCTACGAGTTCTTTCCCAGTGTGGGAAGGTACGGCCTCCATGGCCCCATAATAATTCATTCGAAGATAACGGAGGAACTCCAGTTCAGCGCCAAGGTTGACATGATTTTTTTCCTCTACCGGGGCAAAACGAAGCAATCTCACTTTCCCCTGATCTCTGAACGGATACACGGCATTGGAGGATATACGATAATACTTAAACATGTCCAGCGATTCGGGATCATAACTCCAATTCTTCAGGATCATCTCGGCAAGGTCGTTATTTTGAAATAAATATTTTAATTTTAACATGGGCAGTTCTCCTTTTGGATCGTTTTATGTGGAGTGCTTACAACCATCAAATCCCTATTTTTGCGCGCAAAAAGCCGCAGGCTATGCCTGCGGCTTTTTAAAATTCTGAATGTATGAGAAATTTGCACAAGCAAATAAACCTCGCATACGCCAGAAAAATTGAGCAGTTATATCCCTATATATCAGCAGATCTCAGACCGGACTGGGAAACTGGATGTTTCCACCATGCATCTGAATGGTCTGCCGGAATTATTCAGTTTATGCTTACCTTCATTGTAGTGATAGAACATACCATCTTAGACCGTCGTTTCATGACGCTCACTCCCTTCAAAAAACCAGTTGTTACCATAATAGCCGATAAGCCAAATGTAAGCAATTACAAAATGACGATACTCCCATCCTTTTTTACTGGACAACCATCACCCGTTCCACCGTCTCGGTGTTGTCCTTATACCACACCATCACGATGTCTTCTTTTTGAAGATCAGACACTGGAATGGACGAATTAGCACTTGGGCTGGAATTGCCCGAACGCGGCGTGCCCATACCTTCAGTAATAGTGACATCATCACTTATACTCAATTTCATTTCCATTCCGGTATCCTTCCATCCCCTACTTGGAGATGAGGTATCCTGCACCTCAAGTAACGCCAGCGTAACTGTGTTTCCATTCACGGAGATGACTCTACCAGTAATGTCGGCATTCATCATCCCCTGCGTCATGCCAGAACTGCCTGTTCGATCATTCATGCCCGCGGTCCCTCTTCCACCTCTCGGTGTTCTCCCATTCATGCCCAAGCCACCACCATTCGGCATACCGCCACCGTTCATGCCTTGCGCAGAACTGGTCTTGGTAATATTCTGAGCGGTTATCACATCGCAAGCCGTTAGCATAACCGAACATCCCAGCAGTAGGAGTAGCGTAACCGATGTAAAATATTTATTTTTTCGCATATGATCACCTTTTTCTCAGGGAATATCTCTCCAAGGTACCTTTACGATGGAATATGAAGTCATACGTATCACTGAAACCCATATAGGACAGCACAACCAACAACGGATATACAGGGTAGATGTATCTCGACTTAATCTCCCACAGAATATAAAATCCGATGAATCCGAGAATGACCAGGATTAAGGAGACTTCATCATACCGTTTACGACGAATTCCACCAACCAACCGGATGGAAATAAAACAGTACATCAAAAAATTCATCACATATACGATCCAGAGCAAACCTGTCCGATAAGCGGAATCCCCCTGCAACAACTCGGTTATCGCATTGGTGTAACTGTAGGAGCCTGCGATTCCGCCTCCCCTTCCTCTTCCGGCACCCATGGAACTTTCATTGCCGATTCCGTAGCGGTCCATCTGGTATGTCCCTTCGGTCCAGGTCCATATGATCTTTTTATAATACATCTGCACCAAGTCACTCGCACTTGCTTCAGACAGCTTGTTGCTGATTTCTTGTTTGAATAATGCTGCGCTCTCTGCCTTACTATAGTTGGCCTGCCTCTGGTAGATCTGATAACTCTCCATATTGTCCCAGAAGCCAAAACGCTCCAGATTAATCCCCATATTCAGCCACATATAGACCGGTGCAGCATTCTCTCCAACAGGTTCGCTCACAGCACCGGAGGATTGAAGAACCGCATTCTGAGTCCAGGTTGGTACATTAAACAACATAGCTAGCACACCGATGGAAATCACAACTTTCTTCATTCCGATGCTCCGCATATTCAGCAGGATGTAGATGATGGCAGCGATTAACACGATTACGCCAATGCTTCGGAAGTAATTGCCCAACGTGAGAAAAACGGCGGCAATAACAATTGTTTTCCAAAACTTTTCACGTACAAAACGAATAACAAAGTATAAACAAGATGTCAGAAATGCTGTAGCAACCACATCGTTATAGATCAGGTTGTTCAGGAATAAGGAAGGCAGGTACGTGGCTGCAAAGATTAACACACCGTAATCACGTTCCGTGGATCTGTCGTTCACTTGTTTGTAGATAAGATAAATCATGAACGTCGTTAATGTTGAAAACAAAATATTAAAAAGTTTGATGACCAGATAGTTGTCCGGGAACAGGTACAGCAATGTCTTCAGGTACAACACGATCGAGTAGTTAAACGGGAACATGTGCAGATAACCACCCACTTCAAACGAAGAGTAGTCTTGGTCATACAGCATGTTCATGGCGAGTGAGAGAACGGTCTGTGAATCATCGGTGGGTACTCTCGGAAATACAAAAATGATGATGATCTGAATGACCAGAGAACATAACAGCACAATCGGAATGACAATCTTTGGGCTGTATTTGTTCAGCTTCAGACATAGAGTGTATAACCCGACACCTGAACCAAGAAGCAAAAGAATGACCGGGAGAAAAACACTCCACTGCTGCATGCCCAAAATGGGATTGTCCCCATACAATGCATAGTTATACTGTGCCCGCACCAACAAGGACGAGGCAATAAACACCGCAACAAACACGAGCAAAATGAGATAAAACGACTTATGCAGCACCTTAGACATGCGAAAACTCCTTTTCGATTACAGGATTCCGTGAGTATTATAATGGCTCTGGCTGAAAAATCGCTGAAAGGGAGTAACGCTTGCGATCGGTGCGGATCAGTATGTGTATACAAACAGAAAAAGACCGTCCCTTCGATAAGGTAACGGTCTATATATCCATTTTTTGAGAAGTACAGGGCCTTAGCTAATTGTTGAAGATCACTTCTCGTCCTTAATAAACTCAATGATATCCTGGATGTCACAATCCAAAGCCTCACATATTCGATTCAGCGTATCAAACTTCACACCATCGGTTTCTTCATTATATAATTTGGCAATCCCATTTCTATGTAATCCGGTTAGTCGGGATAAATCAGCAATATTAATTCTTTTCTCACCCATAATACGAGATAAATGAACCTTGATCATACGAATTCCCCTCCAAACTAAAATGCACACTGTGATGTTGACAAGGAATGCCTTGTGACAGTATTTGAAGCAATTATGTTGATGCTTACCTTTGGTTTGCTCATCGTTGCCATTCTGTCCGATAAACGCAAATAGACCGCCCCCGTAGCAAAGGATTGCGGTCTATTTCATCGTGCCCTTATGTTACCGGAGCCCACCGCCCTTAAAAGCGGCTATTGCTCGGAGGAGTCGTGTTACCAGCACGGCTCTCTTTGCATTTTACGTCTAATCTGCTCTTATTATACCATACTCAAATCTCCGGCGTCACATGTAAACCACGCTAGATACGATACATTTCTTTATACTCATTCACATATAAAACTTCAATACAATTGGACCAGTTCAGAATCGAACCGACAAAATCCTGAATGTCCAGACCCGGCATCTCATACGTCTCCGCTGTGTTCACCGAACCTGTTGCGTCCTCAATCAAGGTTACCTTAAACCCTTCGTGTTCCGCAGTAATTGCCGTAAACAGACAACAATATTCCATGTTGAATCCAACAATAAATACATGTTCTACCTGATGCTCTTGTAGCCAAGTTCTTAGCTCCGGATTGCTGAAGGCACTTGGTTTGCTTTTCTCCATAACGGGATACTGACCCGTACCCATTATAATCTCCAGGTTTGCAGTATTCTTATAGAACAGTGAAGAGCCCTCCTGATCGTAATCTACATGTTTCATGTATATGATTGGCTCATGTTGCTGTTCAAAATCAGCGATAACCGCTTCAATTTTGCCCAACTGAACTGTGAAATCCTTCAATGATGTAATACCATACTGCACATCCAACACGATTAGTGCTTTGTTCATCTGCACTTCCCCTTCAGTAGACTAACAGGTTTTTACCATTTATTACTTCTTCTGCTTCTTCTCCGAAGCTTTTTCCACATTTTCTTTCACCCGATACTCCACAATCCGGCGGATCAGATCCTCCGGCAATGGCTGATCCAGCGGAAACTGGACAGATCCCTTAGCCCCTTTGTACTTGGAGAGTTCCTCCTTAAACGCCAGAATCCCACTGGGAGCAGGGTAAAACCCAATATGATGCTGGTATGCGGCAAAATGAACCAGATTCCCATGCTGTGCATACGTGGGCATCTTGTAACTGATCTTCTCTTCGGCGTTCGGAGCCGACTCGCGAATAATCTGTCTTAACGCCTGTAATCTCACCTGTACATCAGGTGCAAACTCCGAGATATATTCATCTACCAGCACCGAATAATGGTTACTCTCAGCCATCTTGGACTCCTTCCACCACGGATACATCAATGGATTCGTGGTACGGGCATATTTGCTTTTATTGTACTTCAAATGGACAAGCGGAACAGCTATTTTACTGCAACTGAGGGATGTATCGTTTTTGAAAGCTTAAGCCTGAAATTACAACGTCATGGCTCGACCATTGCGCATCAGATAATCTTCTTTTGCTTTGTAATCCGGCATGATGCTGCCGATCCGCCGCCAGAAGGAGCGATCATGATTCATGTGGTGAATATGACAAAGTTCATGAATGATGACATAATCCATCACTTCCAGTGGTACCATCGCCAGGCGATAATTGAACGTAAGTTTTTTGTCCCAGCTGCAACTGCCCCACTTGGTGGGAGAATCTACAATCTCTACTGACTTCGGTTTCACCTTCAACTCTTGCTGATAACGTCCGATGCGCTCCCCAATCATGCGTTTACACTCGGCAAAATAAAACTTCTTCAAATTCGCTCGCAGCTCTTCTTCTGTCAGACCCTCTACAGGGATTAAGTCATGCAGTGCATGCTCCTTGCCAAAAAGCAAAAACTTCCCCTTGCCCTCATCTTCGTATTCCTTGGCTTGAGGACCGTCGAGCGCCCGCTGCATCAGAGCGGATTTCTTCAAAATCACATCCCCGTGCTGCTCTACAAGTTGCCGGATCATGTCTTCACTGGTACCATTGGGTGCTTTGATTGTTACCATATAAGGCAAGTCCATCGTGATGGAAACTTTCTTGCGTTTGCCGTATTGGATATGACAGTTAATGCTGTGATTATTTAATTCTATAGTTAGCATAATGCGCTCCGCTTCTGAAGTTATTCAACCAAATCAAATTGTATACTATCTCCCATGATAATGCATACTGTTTGGCGATATATCTATTTGCATTGTATTTTTATACATTATTATGTATTATTATTTAATCATAAAATCGGAGGGTGGATATGACGAATACCATAGATTCAGAACACAAAACCATTGAAGAACTATCGCTTAACCACTGGCAGTCCTTGTCTACCTTACTATATGACGGTTGGGTACTGCGTTTTGCCAAAGGTTATACCAAGCGTGCCAACTCCGTTCAACCGATCCACTACTCCACGCTGGATGTGCATGAAAAGATTGAGGAATGTGAGCGCATCTATGCTTCCAATCAGTTAAGTACCATATTTAAGATCACACCGTTTATTCAGCCGGATCATCTAGACCAACTTTTGCAAGACAAAGGGTATGCTGTTGTGGATTTCACCTACCTCCAGACTCGGAGTCTGGAACATATCAAAGAGCCTGAGCACCAAGCTGTACAGATTGACGAGCAGTTAACCACAACGTGGCTGGATCACTTTTGCCGACTGAATCAGGTGAATGATCTGCAACGGGAAACGACAGAACAAATGTTACATAATATCCGCACAAAGGTAGGTTTCATCTCGCTGTTGATCGACGGGCAAGTTGTCGCCTGTGGGTTCGGTGTGATCGAGCGTGGCTACATTGGATTATATGACATCATTACAGACGCTAACTTCCGGAATCGGGGGCTTGCTGAACAGATGATCCTTCATCTCCTCCATTGGGCAAAAAAACAGGGCGCTACCTCCAGTTACCTGCAAGTGGTTGCGAATAATGCACCTGCCTTGAAGCTTTACGCCAAGCTGGGTTATTCAGAGATTTATAGCTATTGGTACAGAGTCAAAGAATCGAGTGAGTCCTGATCTGCTTCCTAAACAATAAAACACCTCACTTGTTTGGTATTCTGGAAGGGTGCTGACCCTGCCAACAAGTAAGGTGTGTAACCCTATGTTAGTCGCGAGTGTTCTGAGGCAGCCGTGACAGCAATGCTGAGTATTCAGCAATAAAAGCCTTATAGTGCGGGTCAAAGTCCAGCTTCTGATAAGCACTGGCCTTTTCAATAAAACGGCTGACATCCTTATCTGGAAAATAAACGCTTATCCCTTCTCCCTTAGGATGCTCCGGTGATCTCATGTTAAAAACAACCGCTTTTTGAATTGTTTTTTTGACGCGGTCCGCCTCGGTCTCAGCTTTCATTCTTTTCCCGATCAAGGTAAACAAATCAGCAAGATCCACCAAATCGGCTTCGTCCGCATAATCCTCGGCTTGATCCCGTGCTTGTCTCAAATGACTTATTCCCTTTGTCATAGCTTGGGGCTTTAACAATCTTTTGCCAAATGACTCGACTGCCTTCATAACCTCTTCCATCCGATCCAGTCGAATGATCGATTGCTGAAGGTCCTCCTCTTCGCCGTTTTCCTTCGACTGTTCCAGATATCCTTGAGCAATCGTTCTGCCCAACTCAAGGGTGGAAATCCCGGGCTTGTCTTGAACTGCCTTCAGCATTTTTGTATAATCCCACCCATTCTGATTCGTGTAATCGACAGAGGCAAGCATATATTCCCCATAGTTCCTAAGTGCATAGGCCACCTCCACACTTGCCATTTTGCAATTATCGAAGCCAATGAGTTCAAATTTAATTCCCGTTTCGTTATAGGCGCGTCCAATTCCTTTTTGAAGCTCGGTCAAGCTCATTTTTTTATTTCCATAGTGCTCGTCGCCGCCGTATCCATCGATCGGTCCAAGACCGTGCCCCCAGAACATAAGCACATGCTTCCGAGCTGGATATTCACGGGTCCCCCAGCGAATGAAATCTGTAAGGGAATCGGATGTATCCATATTTTGCGAGCCTGCGTTATCCAGAAGGGCCAACCTCCCCTTTTCCACACGCCATCGTTGATTCAGACCGGACTCAATGGACGAATGCTCCCAGCTTCGGGCCCCTCCTGTCTGAACAACAACATTTACATTGCCGGAAGAGCCGACACTCATCATTTCCTTCAAGTCATCGCTTGCCATATGAAAATCACTTTCCATATCAGAACCAATCATATAGATGAGAAAGGTGTAATCGGCCTGCCGATCGGATGCTTTTAGTTCAGATATAGGAAGAAACGAGACAAGCAGAATGAACACAAGCAGCCGTATTATTCTTTTCATTGCCATCCCTCCTTGTTTCCGCTCTACACTTTAATATTAGCGATATGCCATAAAGAAAAATAACCGTCTTCATCGGGAGCTTCGTTCTCCAGTACAAAACCAGTAGACTGGAAACACTTCAAACAAGCAGCGTTGTCGGCTTCAATTCCAGCGTACCATTTATGGATCGTTTCCAGTTTGGGAAGCTGCATAGCTTTTCCAATCACTGCTCTGCCGCAGCCCCTGCCTCGAACCGACGGATCGACAACGATGGCAATACTTCCCGTATTCTGCTCCTCCTGCTCAATCATACTTACACCTACGGCTTTACCCTGCGAGAACGCTACCCACACGTCATAACCAGGATGCTGCTGCACGTGCTGATGCCACTCGTCTAAAGGAAGCATTCCCTCCAAGCGCCGATGAACCTCTGCATCCTTAAACCACTCCTCCAGCATCGCCAGATCTCTTACCATAAACGGTCGCATATTGTCAATCACGCTCATTTCATCTCACCTCTTTATCTATATTTTTGAGCCTGCATATTGTACAGTTCGGCATACCCTGCCCCATTTTCCAATAATTGGTCGTGGGTTCCCGTCTCCATGATTCTGCCCTGTTCCATATAGACTACATAATCTGCGTGTCGTGCAGTGCTTAACCGATGCGAGACGATGACCACCGTCTTGTTTTTCATTAAATCCCGCATTCGCTGGAACACGTCTTCCTCCATGAACACATCAAGCGCAGAGGAAGGTTCGTCCATAATCAGTAATCCGGCAATATCCTTTCTCATAAAAGCACGGGATAATGCAATCCGCTGCCATTCTCCTCCTGAAAGGCTTCTGCCTCCGAATAGCCTGCCTAGCTGTGTATCATATTTTTGCCCCAGCTTGTGGAGATATTCGTCTACTCCGCCCAGCTTGGCAGCTCTTTCGATTATCCTTTGCTCGTTAACAGCCGCAAGATTACCTAGTCCAATATTGTCCCGAAGATTCATTTCATAGCGCACAAAATCCTGGAATACGGCTGTAGCCTGTGTCCGATAGGCAGCGATATCATACTCGCCCAGCGGAATACCGTTGTAAAACACCACTCCTTCATTAGGATCAAAGAAGCGCAGGAGCAGTTTGACAAGCGTGCTTTTGCCTGACCCGTTTTCACCGACCAACACGGTCACTTTTCCAGCAGGGATGATAAGCTCTGGGATATCCAGCACAACTTTGGTTTCATCATACCGGAAATGGACCCCTTCCAGCCGGAAGCCCTCTTTGACGGACACCGCCGGAGGGCATGGGCCTGACTTCATTTCATTCTCGCTATAGAGAAAAGAACGAATCTTCTCCAGATGTCTGGCTTCCCTGGGACCGATCGCAAAAGCTGCAAACAATTCATTCATTCCCTCATTCAACTGTATAGTGGCACCAATAAATAAAAAGATGTCCCCTGCTGTGAAGTGACCGGAAAGCGCATGTCCAACTAGATAAATAATGATGAGACCGGCGGCCAGCGACTGGAGCACAGACCACAATAATTGATGGAGAGCCAGTTTCCGTTGGTCGGCTGAAAGTGTAAGCAGAAGCTCTCGTGATGTGTTCAGATATCTCTCTTTAAAAAAAGGAACAAGACCAAATACCTTCAGCTCTCCGGCTGTTTCAGGCCTGAGCGGCGTACCAGCGTAATACTCAGCACGCCGCCTTAATTCCTGGACCTCCTCGCGTCCTTCAAAGGTAACGTTGTTGAGCTTCGCTTCCCAGTACAGCTTGGGAACGACCAATGCCAGCAAGACAATCGGGGCCCAGGGAGCGATCGTTCCAATCATTATACTCCCGGCTGCAATCACGACCACTCCTCCGATGGTCTGAGAAATAATCGTTAACCACATTGTAACGAAGTATTCGTTATATTGAATAACCCGAGTTTTTGTATGGAAACCTGCCTTTTCAAAAGGAGCAATATCCGGAATCGACATTGCTTTGCTGATCAACAACTCATCAATATGTGCTTGAAGTTTGGCAGTCAACAGGCGTTTGTGCATCTCTGATACGGGTTGGAGGGCATCCACAGCTAATGTTAGCCCAATATACAACAGCACCATCCAAGCTAGCGCATCCCATGATGCAAGGACAAACGGATGCTCAGCCAATCTGTCAATGATCTGGGCACTCAGCCACACAAGCAGCGGACCAAGCAATGCCTCAAGCATTTTAATGGCAAAAACGGTACACACTTTTACTGGTGAGCATGTCCATAGCAAGGACAGTCCAAACAAAACGGAGGAGGCCATCTGTCGTCGCCTGGCTGTGATTCGTTGCAATGCTATCACTGGATATGCTCCTCCCCTTGAAAAGATTTTCCCTGCAAACGGAACATGGTTGCATACTCCCCATTTTTGCACATTAAGGCCTCATGGCTACCTTCTTCCACGATACAACCATTTTTCAGGACAAGTATTCGATCTGCTAGTTTAACCGTGCTGAACCGATGAGAGATCATGATCACCGTTTTACCTTTTGTCATTTTTTGAAACTGATTGAAAATCTCATATTCAGCCCGGATGTCAAGAGACGCAGCCGGTTCATCCAGAATGACCAGACCTGCTTGACGAACCATCGCTCTGGCTAACGCCACGCGTTGCCATTGTCCACCCGAGAAATCAGTACCTCCCCATTCGGGGCCCAAGAGGGTTTCGATTCCATGAGGCAGCGCCGAAACGATCTGGTCCAGCCTTGAATCTTGAAGTACTTGATTCATCTCCCTGTCGCTCAGTTTAGCGTTCATGCTGCCTATCATAATGTTCTCGCGCAGGGATAACTCGTATTTTCCGAATTCCTGAAAAACAACCGAGATATGCTCTCTCAGCTCCCTGACATCAAACGAGCGAATATCCACACCGTTGATTTTAATCTCGCCTTCGCAAAACTCATAGAAGCGGCACAACAGCTTGACAAGTGTTGTTTTACCCGACCCATTGGCGCCAACAATCGCGATGCGCTCCCCGGGCGATATGCTGAAACTGATATGGTCAAGAACCCAGGGGGAACGTTTATCTTCACTCTCATTAACATCCTCAGCATAGTCGTGGACTTCGTCCTCGTTTTCGTCATCAATTTCCTCACTGTCCAGGTCCAGGTCGAAATCATCAGCTGCTTCCTCGGAAGCAGCACTCTCCTGATCCTGATATGGATACTTGAAGCTTACTCCCTTGAATTCTATAGATAGGGGGCCAGCATTCACTGGAACGGGATGTGAAGGCATCCGGATATCTTCCTCTGCATTCATAAATAAGACGAAATCATTTCCCATTCTCCAGATATCAATCGTGTCTGCCCCTTCCTTGGCAATCTCTCTTAAGGAAACAGACAATTGAAACACAGCCCCTAAATACAGAGCAATATCCCCCAGCGAAATCGAGCCCGATCCAGATTGACTTACTACCCAAAAGTATGCTCCTCCTGCCACCATACCCGAAAAAAGACCGGTGAAAACCGTTCCTTTGGCGCTTTTGGCCTGGATCATTCGAAACTGTTCATACAGCCGAGCAAACGTGTGTTGATAGATGTTATGGAAATGGCTGCCCAAACCAAACAGGCGAATTTCCTTGGCGGCACGTCGACTAATCATTAGGCTTCGAGTATAATCCAATCTTCTTCTTGTAACTGCATATTCTTTGGCATACTGCCATTCCATCTCGTTGTAACGGTTCTGCATAAATGCAAAAGGAGCTGTTGACAGCACCAGAATAATGGACAGCATCGGAGAGAGCACGGCAATCAGCATAATAATACCAATCGTCGAAAAAATAGATGTGCACAAATTCGCGCTGAAATTCAGGAGCTGTGCTGGTAGCCAATTGGAGCGATCCCGCAAGGCTTCCAGCCGGTTTCGGTGTTCCTCCTCTTCAAAAAAGCGCATGCCGGGAATACGTTCAAAAGCATCCAGCAAAACGCTATTCACAGTAATGATAGATCGCTCCGATAGCAGCATTTTAAGCCAGGTTTGCGCGGCGTTCACGAGGCTGAGCAAAACCAGGCTACAAGCATAGACAATAGCCCACTGCGCCGCGTATGATTCTGAAGCGTTTGGCGCAATTCCATCGATAATTTGTTTAGAAGCATAGAGCTGAAGTGCTGGAACAGCCCCCTCAATGAATATGAACAATACGATAAGCACGGTTAATACCGGACCGGATTTCCACAACATTCGCACGAGTAAATGGGTTGTTTGCCATGTTCGTTCTGCTCTGCTGCACCGTCCTTCATAATCAGCCATGTGTTTCTCCATTCGTCTGCACCTTTATGATTGAAATGGCCCTGAATCAGGCATGAAAATACATAGGTTTCTTCTCATTCAGATTAACCTCCTCGATATCTCCGAGCAGCCTTGCCGGAGCCGGCCTGGAGCGGTTGAGCACATGTTCTTTGCCCCGGCTCATCTCCTGTAGCCAAATCTCCAAGTCGATAACAGAGCGCATATATTGGTAACCCATGCCCAGATCATTATTCGGGTCCTCCGAACGGATTGCCATGGCGACCAAGTGTTTCCACCACGTTTTCTGGTCAATAATCCCCAGTTCCGTAACAAGCACACGCTGTCCGCTCGCGAACAATTGCAAAATATGCTTGCGATCGTTCAAAAAGCTTTTTCTGGCCATATGGGCATAGGTTGTTTTGGACGACCTGTTATAGACATACGAAGGCAAGATATCTGTGAATGCTTTTCGAAGCAGCAGCTTGGAACCAGCATAGCTGTCTTGCTCCCCCTTCAAGAGATCATAATGTTGCTCCGGCGGAACCGAGAATGAAAATTCGATCATGCGACGGTCCAGAAACGGATGATATGCAGGCAAGGTAACACTTACAGAGTCCATGTATCTTGCACGTGGCCACAGAAAGTCATAATGATAACGCTTTCCCCAGTAATTTAGTGGCCTGCTTTTTCGGTATCGATGAACCTCCCCCGCATTCATCTGCCGTTCTCTCAAGAGATGTTCGTTTGTAAAAAATTCTGGCAAGTCGTACTCCGTATCCGACCATAACAGCTTATAGTACAATTTTTCTCCAATATAAGGAATGAATGGCGCCAAACCATATTGGAAACCCCTTTTCAGCATGGGGCCCGCTCGATTGCCAGTCCATTTTCGGAGCTGACGAATGCCTTCCCGATAGCGCTTTTGCCGAAAATAGGAATCAATGACAGCAGCCTCACCGCTATATATGAAGTCTCCGCCTTCACCCGTCAAAACGGCAGCAGTTCCAAATTGCCGAGCAAGCACTGTAAATGTTTCGTTCACAAGTGAATTGGCTCGGGGATCTGGACCATCCACGAACCATAGCGGGTCCCTGCCAATTTCGGCATTTGGTATTCTCGCCGTGGCGTCTGCATGAATGATCAGGCCGGGAATGCGCAGATCCTTCATCATTTTTTTGACGAGATCCTTATCATGGCTTGGCATCATATCCGGCTCGGCAAAAGAGATGTTGACAGCCAGAACCTGCTCTCGGTTCCCGCTGGCAATGGCGGCTGCTACAACCGCAGCCGAGTCGAGTCCTCCGCTCAGTTCAACAATTCGTTTGCTACCATTAAAACGTTCCGAGGTCACCTGCTTCAGCAATTGACGAAATTGAGGGGCAGCATCCTCCGTGAGCTGTGGCCTGCTTGTCAGTTCCCGCATTCCCCAGTAGCTTTGCACTTTCACCTGATGATTGTTCCACCAGGCAATGGAGGCCGTGGGCAGCTTGCGAATGCCTTTAAAAAAAGTGCGCTCCTCCAGTCCGTTCTCCCCCACCGCAAAGCCTGAAGTCGGATACATTCGGCACACGTCTTCATCAACCTCAAAAGGAATATCCTGAAGCAGCAAAAGCACACGTAGGTCGTTGGCAACAAACCATTCATTTCTTGGACTTATCCAATAATAAACAGGTCGGGTTGCATAGCTGTCCGTAGCAACAATCAAGCTGCTTCGTTTCTGGTCCCAGTACACCAGTGTAAATTCCCCTTGAGACTTGCATAGTTGATATTCAGGTTTCTCTTGAAGCAAACGGTAAGCTTGCTCCTGCTGATGAAATGAAAGGGACGGGAAATCGTCGGCATGGGCTTGCAACTCACCGCTTGCCCAGCCATCCAGAATGATGGGAAAATCAAGACGGACATCCGTGAAGGAACTGGAAACCTGCGGTCCGTAACCATAGGAGAGCGTTGCTAAATGGAACGTGTCGTCCGTATATACATCCACACCGGTAACCCTTGCCCACCTTTTAATTGAATCCATCCACTCTAACCAAATATTTCGATTTTGGCCCTGCATAGCAATCCATATCTTCATCCCAGAGATAGCACCCACCTCTCGGCATATTCGCTCATATTATATGTTTTCAACACCTTCAAATCATTTCCTTTATGATTGGGGTCAATAGTCCGACCGTCTTCCAAACGCACCCATGCATGAGAAAACAATTTTTCATCTATCTTTTTCACACCGATCAACAAGTCACTCTCATAGCCGGCACTAAACAAAATGGCCTGAACTGTCATAGCTATGGAAACACACGAGGTGATGAGATGATCATTTTCATCCATTTCATACATCATCTGACCAAGTCTGCACAATTCGGCCGTCTCGATCCGATTCGCTTCCCTTCGTCCTGCGCTTACATGAAGCGGATACATATGTATTGCAATTTTTTCATAAGCATCTACAAAATCCGTCTCCAGCAGTAACAGGCGGACAAAAGCATGGACCGTGGTAAAATAAACCTTGTTATGGACAGGGATCGACTTGCTCATGAGGCATCGACCTTGACCAGATTTTTAGCCCAAAGTTCCTGAATAGCGTTTTGCAGAATATCGGTTAATTCAGCCTCGGATTGATCAAATTCACTTTTCCATTTACTCAGAATTTGGTCGAATTCCCTTGTCCCAGTCTCCAGTTCCAGCCACAGCTCCATCAACGCGCCTTCAAGTCCAAAATATTCGCCGTTATTGATATCCAGCACGATACATTCCTCGCTTAATGACGTCGTGGCGGTTTCCTCGCTTCGGGCAATTTTCATGCCTGCTACCCCTCTCTGCAAGGTAATATATAGTATATGGAAATGAGTAGAGAGAGCCGAAAGGCCCTCTCTGGTGAACATATAATGCCTTTGAAATTAACCACGTTTTACTCCACGGCCGTTTTTACCATCTCCCGGCTTACTTTTCTTGGAGAGAGTTACTGTCAGGAATGCACCATAACTCTTCAAAGGAGCCACTTGAACTTTACGCATATATTTCACCACCTCTCAACTTGAAATATATTACATTTTTAATATATCATAGAAATAATGGGTTTTAACCGCAATCAATCCCCAAAACCCGCCAAGATTCCACAAATCCGCTTGTTACGGTTATTTTGTGGTCCGAAAGAAAATAATACATACGAGGTGTATATCATGCTGAACGTAATTCTGGTAGACGATCATAAAGCATTCACCTGTGGAATGAAGCTCATTTTGGAACAAAACAACATGAAGGTAACCGTACTTCATTCAGCCCTTGAAACGCTAGACTTCATAAAAGAACAGGCCAATGCGATAGACCTTTACCTGTATGACTTGTCTATGCCGGACCTTAACGGAATTGAACTGGCAACCAAAACACTGGAGATCATTCCTGATGCAAGAATCATGCTTTTCTATTCCCAGGAGGATATGATTCAGCTGTTTCAAATGTCGGTACAGGCAGGCATTCGCGGATTTATCGACAAGTCTTTTTCAGCTCAGCAGGTGCTCACAAGCATTTCCATGTGCATGGAAGAGGCGGTTATCTTTTCCCTGGATTTCCTTAAAGCGATTTTCACTCCGACAGCTTCCTTTAATGCTCCTGAAACTGTGCTGACAGAGTTCGAAATAAAATTGCTACAACAGGTGGCAAAAGGTGAAACCAATAAACAAATCGCGGAGTCTCTTTTCATGTCTACTCGAAATGTCGAATATCACTTGGGACGTGTTTATAAAAAACTGAGGGTTAGCTCCAGAACATATGCTGTGCACAAATGCAAGATTCTTAACTTGATATAAATGCAAAAGTGAAGGTGTCTCATAAGCATATCGGTGAAGAGTAATAACACCGATACGTTCAAAAGGGACGAAGCAGATGCCGCTGCTTCGTCCCTTCTCATGAATGCTGTATATCAAACAAGTGACCGCTTTACCTTTTCTACAATGGCAGCTTCACCAGAACCTCATATTTCATACCGGCTTGTATATTCTTGATGATGTCGCCTTCAATGCGTTGGCCGTCAACATGCACTTCAATCGTCTGGACAGTTGCATCCTTTTTCATGTTTACATTCAGCTCAGCCCCGCGGAACAACCGCGTAACTGATGCCTCGTTCCAATCTTCTGGTAACTGCGGACGCACTTGAAGTCCTTGTGCATGACCTTGTAGTCCAAACAATCCGTCGATCAGACAACGATACACCCAAGGCACCGTGCCCGTGTTGAACAGATGACTGGAGCGCCCAGCTGTACGTGGGAATTGACGATAAGCTCCGCGATAATAATTCGGGATAAATACAGGTAATTGCCCCCGCTGGAGAATATCCTCGGCATCAGGGCCCGGAATCATTTTACGCAGCAGACGATACGCCTTCTCCTTCTCGCCCACCAGGTACAACGCATAAATATAGAACGCCGCCGCGTGATTGTACACTGCACCGTTCTCCGCACTTCCCGGATGTTTCTGCGTAACACGGCCTACATCTTCCCGCATCGCTGTGAAAGACGGCGCGAGCTTTTCGACACCATACGGCGTCTCCAATTGCTCCTCTACGGCACGGATTAACTTCTCCTTTTTCTCCTGATCCGCAGCACCGCTCATAAGTGCCCAACTCTGAGGATTGATGTAGATGCGTCCTTCCACGTCTTTGCTTACCCCAAACACGACGTTATCATCCGTAATTCCGCGCGCATACCAGTCCCCATCCCACAGATACTCATTGGCTATCGCATTGGTCTGATTGGCTTCCAGACGGAATTCCGCTGCAACCTCGACATGCCCTGCCTGTTCACTAATATCTGCCCACACATTGAACGCATATGCCGTCGCAATGGTCAGCCAGCCGGATACGCCTTTGCCTTTGTATCCCACCATGTTCATCGGATCACACCAGTCACCCTGATTGATATAGTTCAACCCACGCGCATCGCGCTCATGGATCAACCAGCGCATTGCAAGATTCATATGCTCCAGTACGGAAACCTTTTGTTCACTGTCTGTAAAAGCAACCTGCTCCTCCAAAATGCTATAGTCATTCGTCTCATCCAGATAGGTCTTCATACAGACAGGGAGCCAGATACAATGATCAGTATGAGGAACCTGGTTAATATATTTCAATTCTGCGTCCGGGTGCAAAATAATTCCGTCTGGCATCGCGCCGCTTATATGCTGTTGAGACAAAGCGGTTAAGAACGCAGCTCGTGCAATCTGCGGCTGAATGTAACTCATGCCCATGTTGTCCTGCAAATAATTCCGCGTCTGCGGATCGGTTGTCAGACGATTGGTTTTGCCATGATAGTACATCTGGCGAGGCAGCCAGTGATTTACGACATTATCTAACCAGCTGTCCGGTGTCTCGATCTGGATGTTTCCTTGCCCTTCCGCAATATACTCAGCATACTCCTGCTCTGCTGCGGTGAAACCATCCTGTCCATCCTTATTCTGTTTCACAAAATAATGCTGACGGATGCCTTCAATCTCTGTCTCATCATGAGCCGGGCCAAAAATAAATCGATATGCCTGCTCCGCTCCCGCTTCCAGTTCGACTCTATATTGCAATACAGCCACAGGTGTCTCATACCGCGAATCTCCACCTGCGAGTGTCTCCGACTGAAGGGCCGAAGGATTATGTAGACCGCCTTCGCCTTCAAAGCTCTCATGATTCACTTCCCACGCGGTCGGCTGGTGATCTGCAAGCAGATAGGTTTTGTCGCTGTAATTTTTAATTTTGCTATAATCCTGATACTTCTGATACGGCGTAACCGCCGAGCAGACAATGCCCTGCAAATCTTCCACATATGAACCGGATTGGTTCATCCAGGACATATAGCCAACCGTATAATACGGGTAGATACTAAGCTTGCGTTTTCTCGAAGACAGATTGGTTACCTTCACACGCCATAGCTCCATGACATCTTCCTTCGGCAGGCGCAGGGACATCTCGATGCAAATGTCGTCTTGGACGACTTTCCAATGAATATCGTGTTTGCCTACGGAGTACGTATAGCTATCCGCTTGCTTGCGAACCGGTTCATACGGGGCTGAGAAAATTTCGCCACTTATTTCATCTTTAATGTAGACAAACCGTCCCGGATGGTGGGCATAGTATGGCTGCTCCGGTTGCATAAACGTCTTGGCTTCCAGGTTGGGCGCATACGAGTATTTGGCAGGTTCGGGCTGCATGAATTGGGCCACCGCGTACCCCCGGCAATTCACATGAATCATCATCTTTTCATTCCAAAGGAATCCGGATGCCTTCGGTAAACTTGTCGGGCTTGTTAGTTCAACATATTGATTATCTTCCGTTGCTTTAATCATCACTGAACCTCACTTTCAGATAATGGAGTCAAAAGACAGAAAACGTTTTAGGTAACTTGTATACAACTTTGTCCATTATAACACGGGAACGCTTACAAAGAACTGAAAACTAAAAAAGAGCTGAGAAACTCAGCTCCGATTACGTTCCAATTGTTTCTCGATGCCCAACCTGTCGATCTGTATCCAATACTCTGCAAATTGTTCTTTTTCCACTCGGTATACCGCACTCGCAATTTCAATCACCGGGAGGTTGGTTGGACTGTATCCGTCCACTTCGCCAATATGGGTACCCGTTTGTCTCCAGCGCACATAAACTTTATCACCTTGCGTCAGCAACTCCAGAATTTCGAGTGAAAACTCCCCGTATGCTTCGATCATTTCTCGCACATGATCTGCATAATCAGAAGGTGTTCGGGTCACCGTGACCTCTTCTTCAGATATCACTTGATGAGCCAGTACCTGATCCGCCATCACTTTGCTTGCGTAATCAGGATTTCGGCCTGATCGGACTTCTTCAAAAAAGGTTCTGACAATCTGTTCTGCTGTCATACGCCAACCTAGCCTCCTCAATTTATTCTGCTGTTATATATATAAATATGTAGTAACTCTTGTATATTAACATGGTCCCCTCGCTACAGAATTACAACTGTTCTATTGTTCTACAGGACTTAAAACCTATCCTCTCACCTTGACAATGCGTCAATATGACCATAAACTAGCAAAGGATATTAGGAAATTAATAGGAGGTTTGACCGTTAAGAGGTTCGAGTATGGGTTTTAACCATATCTGATAATCTTTCGGTGTGTAGAAACGTAGCATTAGAGCAACTCAGAAAAACAAGAAAGCGGTGTATCATGAAACGTCTATTTTTCATTATGTTTGCGCTCACCCTGTTACTGGCTGGATGCCAGAGTACTGAGCAGGAAAGCAGTCCGTCCGTGAATAATCCTACAGAAGTAGTAGAAGGTTCTACCATTTTAAGTTTGAAGCAGAAATACGGCTCTGAATCGGAACAAGCGATCATGCCGATGTACAACGTAGCTCAGGATGAAGAATTTACGTTCAAGTTTAAAGCCGATTTACGTAAAAGTAGCCTGCGAGCTAGTGACATTATTAGTGTACATACCGATATTAAAGCACTCAAAGCAAGCGATGTATACGCCATTCCAGAGACAAACGACAATAGTGTTTCCATTAAACCTCTTGGATGGGGCGTTTTAAGTTCAGATTCCATGATGAACAAGGATCAAAGTTCTTGGGGCGGTGCCCCAATCTACTACATTCGCCTGAACTATGATCCGGATGCAGAAAAACTAACACTACTCGATAAACCCATCATTATTCCGTTTACAGTGAAATCGGAGTTACCCGTACCCAACCTAAGATACGAAATTGACAAAGATAGACGGTTCAAGTTGGTCTGGGACAAGGTTGAAGGTGCCACCGAATATAAAATTTATAAACGTTCTGACCTAACCAACTTCGATACAAATGTACCTCTAACTGGCGCAGAGGACGCTTTCAGTAATAGTCTGCCTTTAGATATTGCGGTAACAACAGAGACGTCTTTCAATGATTTTATGAAAGACGGAAAAGGCGGGGTAGGCACTTATAATGAAATGATAACTACCACTCAGAACCATGGTATACGAGGAGAATATTATGTCACTGCAATTGGTGGAGGCAAAGAATCCAATTTTAGCAGAGGTGTCCCTACAGCTCCGCTTGCTTCCCAGTTACCAACATCTCTGAAAGAACAATTGTATAGGGAGAAATTAAAGAATATAGATGTACTTCCTCAGAAAACAACAGTTGAGTACAATGACGGCTCTCTAGCCCGTGAAACCATTGTCTATGATACCGCTAACGTAGAGATTTCAGAGTTCAATGAAACGAATATTCCTTTTCACATTAAAGGAACAGCTCTGAAAAGCTATGTGCGCGTAGAGAATGTGACTCAAGCAGATTTGGACAAACTTGCTCAGCAAACCGTAGCCGATTCCAGCAACGGACTGGTGGAACCGAAGAATGACACACCTTACGTCCCTGCACCTGATGTGCCAACGATCATCAACAATCATGATGCACCTGAGTCTGCAACGGAAACAGAAGAAGCATCGGCTTCGGAAACTTCAACTACAGAGTCTACAACCGATACGGGAACGTCAGAAGATGCAACTGATCCTCTATCTACTGAGGCTTCCGATGATACTTCTGATAATTCTTCAGATATGGCTTCTGAAGAAACTTCCAATGAAGCACCTGCTCCAGCTCGCGAAGCTGAAGAAGACAACTTGGTAGATGAACAGAAATCCAATACACAGCAAAATGTAGAACAAGGTAATCAGGAAACCGTGCCTCAGCCTGCTACAGGTGATGCAATGATCAATGCAGATTCCGCATTGGAAGAAGTTTTAGCCAAAAACATGATTGCGGCACAAGATAAAATTTCGTTAAAAGCTTTCCCCGAAGCTCAAAATTTCACGACACTCTCAGATGTTGTTCTGAAAGTGATGTACCAGAATCCATTGATTCTTGGTGTGGAAGGTTTCGAATACAACTATGGTACACTTACCCTTTCCATTTATTACAATGAATCGGCTAGTGGTATCCAGAAGAAGCAAGATGAGATTATTGCCAAAGCAAATGAAGTTGTGGCTTCCATTATCAAGAATGGTATGAACGAAGACGAGAAACGGAAAGCCATCTACGATTATCTGAACGATAACGCAAAGTATGATGATGCAGCGCTGGAAAATGCGGAGCAAAACAACTTCAAAAATGTCGATCCACAGTTTAATGACTCGTTTACCACATACGGTATTCTGGTCAAAGGAGTTGGGGTATGTGCCAGCTATGCTTCCGTTTACAAATTGCTCTCCGATCTCTCGGGATTGGAAAGCATCGTTGTAACGGGCGCTTCCAGCGGCGTTCCACATGCATGGAACAAGGTCAAAATCGGGAACGAATGGTTCCATGTCGATGCCACCAACAACCTGACGAACTCCGGCATCCCGTATTTCCTGTACAATGCCAATGATGAGACTGCTGCAAGTCAGAAAACGATAGCGGATCAAGATTATTGGCTTGATTCCGAGCTCACGATGTTTAATGGCGAGAGCGATGCCAATGATTATTATGTGCAGAATGATCTCGAAGTCGCGTCCATTAATGAGTACAAAACCAAGGCTGAGAGTGAACTCAAAAAAGGAGAGAACCGCGTCATTCTCCGTTTCGCCTCACCTGTTGACTCTGATGAGCTGATGACAGCTGCCGGTGAAGCCCTCGCTGCAGTGGATGAAGCGCTTCTGAATACAGCACAATTAGCCACACTCGGCAGTTATGCCATTTTGGACCCGAAACCAGAGCAGAAGTAACTTAGTTACACAGCAATCCCCTTTGCTTTCTAACAAGCAAAGGGGATTTTTTGTCTATTATTGGATGACTTCAAGCCATTGATTTAACCTGTTGCAATCTGGTAATAAAAGAAGAAATAAATGCTTTCTCTTTCATGAGATTCTGTTGCAACCTCTCACTTATTTTACTGAGTGTACTTGCATCACGCGTTATATTGTATTTCAGAACTATATTTCTCAATTTAAAGTAGTCCTGTTTCAGAATAGTGCTTAATTCCATAAAGGTTGCATCTCGTTCAATGATTGATTTCTCCATTAAATAAGATAAACGTAACTCCATAAGTAGTTTATGTTCATACAAGAGATGAAAGACTCGTGAATCCAATGCTTCTCCAACTAGAGCTGCCTGCTCAATGTCGGTAAAGATACGTTGAATGGCTTGCATTCCAAAATCGTATTTTTGATCTCGCACTAAGTCATATGTCTCGCTTGAGTTAAGATAGTTTTCCATCGCCGTTATCATCTGCTCCACATGAATTGCATAATTGATATTCTGAATTGGCTTGAGGAATCTCACTTCTGTCCAAAAACTGTACTCATTAGACATGGTCCAGTAGCCTTTCTCAAGTTCATCCAGACTACATACGGTTTGTATGAATTTACCATCATCAAGATTGTCAGCAATGTATATCAAATTTTGATCCAGGTCATATCCGTACACCAATAATTCGTGCATGAGATGTTCTTTTTGATAATAGTCTGTACACGCAATGTAGTATCGATCTGCATAAATATATAGATAATATCCCATATCTATCGCTTCTGTAATCACTTGCTTAAGTGATGTTCCCCATTTGCTAATCACAATTTCTTGTGGCAGGTTGTAAAAGGAAATTCCCGGACAGGTACTTAACAGAAACTGATGAGAATCAAACGAAAAAATTCCCCATCCATGTGCATACCTGATTTGTATAAAGTTATTGAAAATCCATGGCCATAAATCTTCGTTCATAACGGATGTTAATGTCCCATATGATGTGTACGTGCTTATGACAGGGTCACCTAGTTTAAGTACATTCTTGGCCATTACAGAATTCCTCCTTCGATTCCTAGGCATAGTGTATTGATCTGAACAGATTCATTGTATAAGCAACGCACTCTCGGAGCTGGGAGCGAAGAACATGTTCTTGAATATATTACCATGTACCTTTCCTGTTTTATATAAGAACGCTTTCATATATGAAAATATTTTATTTCTCTCATCTTAACGACAAAAAAGAGGATACCGCCCCCACAATATGGAGACCGTATCCTCTTATACAATGATCGGATTACCTAAGATATTTAAGGACTAACCGTACCGCCATTTGCATTCAATGTCTCGCCACTCACATAGCTGGATTCCTGGCTTGCCAGGAACACAAATGCCGGAGCCATCTCGGCAGGTTGTCCTGCCCGACCAAGCGGTGTATTGGAGCCGAAATCAGCCAGCTTCTCGACTGGTTGTCCACCCACGACCTGGAGCGGTGTCCATACCGGTCCTGGTGCAACAACATTGACACGGATCCCTTTGCTACCCACCTGTTGTGCCAGCGCTTTGCTGAACGTGTTAATGGATGCCTTCGTTGTTGCATAATCCAGCAGGATTGGCGAAGGTTTGTACGCCTGAATCGATGATGTGTTGATAATGGAGCTGCCCGGCTTCATGTGTTTCACAGCTGCTTTGCAGAGCCAGAACATGGAATAGACATTTGTTTTGAACGTTGCATCGAACTGCTCGGTGGTCAGATCCGCAATCTGCTCTACAAACTGTTGCTTACCTGCCACGTTAGCGAGGATATCAATCCCGCCAAGCTCTTTTACCGCAGACTCAATGAGTTCCTCACAGTATTTCTCATCCTTCAGGTCACCTGGCTTCGTAATCGCTTTGCGCCCAGCTTCCTCAATCAGTTTCACAACTTCCTGTGCATCTGCTTCCTCTTCCGGCAGATATGCCAGAACGACATCTGCACCTTCACGGGCAAAAGCAATTGCTGCCGCTCGGCCAATTCCGCTGTCGGCTCCGGTCACAACTGCTTTGCGTCCTGTTAAACGTCCGCTGCCTTTATAACTTTTCTCACCCGCATCGGGAACAGGGGTCATCTCACGCTGGAGCCCCGGCTCATCCTGCTGCTGTTTCCACTCCGGTGTAGCCTTCGGATATTGGGTCGTTGGATCTTGCATGGTGTGCTGGTCTTGATTAGCCATGTTCAATTTCCTCCTTGGTTATTTACATTGATCACTACGATCACAGAATAACCTTCCGATCGCTGTTATCCCCAGATTTTTTTTCTCTCCCTTATATAAGGTGAAAATCCGGTGATAGCGTATGCTTCCGATGTAGCTTTCTTTCAGAAAGCTTTTAGGCGAGCACTCCGTTTCTTCAGATTATTTCTGTGCTCTTCGTTATCATGTAAATATTAAATTTATTATCAGAAGTTGTTTGCGTAAAAGTTGCACTCTTTCCTTTGTAACCGAGATGGGTGGAATTTAAACTGGACCTGCTACATTTCCTTGGCAACTATTCCAGTGTTGAATCTCCTCTAACTGGAGATTGTATAATGAATCATGAGGTGATCTCGTTGAATGCAAACAAAGAACCCTATTCCATCGGTGAAGCAGCCAAACTGATCGGCTCCACGGTGAAAACGATCCGTTATTACGATGAGATTGAACTGTTACAACCCACCAGTCATACGGAAGGTGGGCATCGACTCTATACAACGCAAGACTTGTGGCAACTCGAACTCATTACAACACTACGTTATCTGAATTTCAGCATACCGGATATTCGAAAGCTCATGTCTGGTGAACTGGCGGTAGCACAGGCATTGGATCTGCAGATTGAAGCCTTGGAAACCCAGATCGGCACGTTGAATTCCATGCTCTCCATTTTGCAGCAGGCGAAGCAGCATGAAGAAGACACTTCACTGCATTCGGAACAGTCTCTTACCTACATCTCCAGTCTGGTAGAATCCCTGACGGCCAATGCGAGCAGGCGAAAACAATTTGTTGCTGCCAAGGTGGATGAATCCCATCTGCTGGACAGCATTCCGCAGGATTGGAGAGTGTCCTTCCTGCACTTTTTCGACAAATACATGATGAAAGATACCAAACTGACGGCTCAGCAAACACTGGCCTGGAAGGAAATTCAGGAACTGATCAATGATCCGGCATATTGGGCAGATCTGGCTCAGCTGGAGGTTCCGTTCTTCATTATGGCGAATCAGCCACAAGTCGAAGCGGATGTCTGGGTGAAAAAAATGGAGGCTATTCGCATTCGCACTACCGAAGCGCTGGACAAGCGTTGGGCAATCGATAGCCCTGCTGTGCAAAGCATGGTGTGGGACTTTGTGTTGATGTATGCAAGTGTCGAGCATGCCGAAACACCTGAAGTATTTTTTAGTAAACAGGCCCGATATATGCTGGACTCCGTGACCGATCGCATTCTGCGTTTTAACAAGCTGTGCAAGGTGATGAATCCCGAATGGAGCCAGATTGTAGATGGCATTAACCTGTTGCAGGAGGGCATGCGGTTACGATTAAAACAAATGGAAGAGGACTGAGTTTCAGTCTCCTTCCATTTTTACGTTTAGCCTTTTTTCAACAAATAGGATTCATGTTCTCCCACTTCCGTGTCCATATGGAGCGGTTGCCCTTTCAAGTAGTGGTTGAAGAAATCAATCGTCGTATCGTTGACCAACCGTTGTGTCCCCCGCGCATCTACACCCTGTGTCCTTTCGAGCAGTGGAGAGATCAGGTAGAGGTCGGAGAAACTCAGATGTTTGGTGTTGGTCAGCTCCATCCAGTAGTTCCCTCCTGCGGTTACCGGCTCATAGCGCTCATACACTTCCTCATAATATTTCTCGGCTTCTGGGCGGGTCGTGCCCATCGCAGCAATTTCCTTGTCACTCATCACACTTGTACCTGCAACGGTTGAGTCTGCACTCATCATCAGGAACGGCTTGCCCACACCTTCCGCAGGGATACGTTTCTCGCCAAACAATACACCGTCCATATTCATGCCTGCTTTCACACGTGGATCATCCATTAACATCTGTACTGTTGTTGCTCCGCCAAATGAATGCCCAAACATGCCGATGTTGTCCAGATCCATACGTCCGGTAAAGCGTCCGCTCGGATCTTCCGCACCCAACTTCTCTACCTCATCCAGTACAAACTGTGCATCCTGCACCCATGTCTCATTCAACTTGTCCATGTAACTGAATTGCAGCTGCTCAAAGCCTTCTTTCCCTTCGGATTCAAACTGCGCCACACGTCCATCCGGGAATACGGACACCAGACTGTTATACGTGTGATTAATGCCTACAACAATGTAACCTTGACTGACCAGCTGCTCGACCTGGAACGTATTCTGATTTTCATAGCCATGCAGACCATGAGAGAAAAGAACAACCGGATACTTGGCTTCGGCATCAGACAACTGAGCTTCCTGTATCGCATGCGTTTTGACCTGACTCAGACTGGAAAATAAAAGCTTTGGCAGTTTCAACACTTCATTGAAGGCTGTCCCGTAGATCTCCGGCTTATTAACATAAGGAGCTGCTGCGCCCTCTACATCTGGATTCGTTGGATACCAGATCTGTACCATCAGCTCCCGTTGATCACCAGCTGTTCTCGTCATAATTTCCTCCCGACTGCTGTCTGTCCAATCGTAGGATACCGTTCCGATTCCATAAGGACCTGCTGGCTTGGCAAACGAAAACACCGGGAACAGCAGCGGCAAGCCAATGCTTACAACAGCGTATACCAACACCAGGAGAGACGTTGCGATGATTCGAACATGTCCGAATTTCCCCGCCACAGGTGATGTGGAAGTGGATACCCCAGAACGTTTACTGTTCAGCAAGGTTACACCTGACTGTTGCTGGCGTCTTGCCTTTGTAAATAACACAACCAGTGGAACCAACGTGAGCAGATACGCTGGAATCATCGGCCAACGAAGTCCTTCGACCACACCATGGATGGTCAGCAGCACACCTGATATAGCGAATCCACTCCATACCATTTCCCGAAAATGTTGACTCTGTCTCCCAATCCCGATTCCCCCCACGAACATAAGCAGGTTGAAAATAAGATAAATCCATTCTACTGTCCTCATAAGATGTAAGCCCCCTTGTCTGCCTCCAATCTTAAAACCTCCAGTTACAGGAGATTCAAGTATGAATTTTGCGGATAAAAAAATGCACTCCCTGAATGACGCTGAATCACCCTCAGGTTCTCCAATCGTTTCAAGGAATGCACGTATGAAATTACGTTATAAGTTGACTTTGGAATATGAGACTAGCGATCTTCGCCACCATCTCGTTGCCCCAACGCTTTCTGAATCGGAACTGGCTGAATGCCAGCGCGAACCTTTTTTCATATTTTGCCAAATCAAATGACCTTTAGTAAGATAGGAGCAGATTGAATAGGAAAAGGAGACTTTACATGCCTGACTTTTTACTGGTTTTATTTTTGTTTAACCTGTCTCTCTTTCTGCTTCACGAAATGGATGCCATCAGGCGGTCCGAGTGGAAATTGTTTATGGTGTTAAAAGATATGGAAGATGATAAAGCGTATAGGTATTTCACTTGGATTCACCTGCCAATGTATACCATCATCCTCTCTCTTCTTTTTAGCTCGTATCAAAACATTACATTTTGGGTGCTGGATATCTTTTTCATCATACATACCGTATTACACTTCTTTTTCGAAAAACATCCTCGAAATGAATTTAAAAACGGGTTCTCCAGATCATTGATCTACCCTATGGGAATAATCGCTTTAATTCATTTGATATTCCTAATCATCTAATTTGTTTACACCGACAGAATGAAGGAAGCTGGAAGGGTATTGTTGAATTACAGTGAATATGGAGGTGTGCCTATGCAGCAGCAGCATGCAGAACGAGTTGAATTATTTGTTTCCAACACCCAGATCATCAAGAAGTCGTTCAAATGGCAACATGCGATGATGCACCGTCTGGCTGCCCTGCTCTATGCAGCGGAGAATAAAACAGCGGATGGGGAAGCCATTCGTCTAAGCCATGAGTTGATTAAGCAAAACACAAAACTCTTCTCTGCATTCAGAGGTAATTCGGCCATTAGCATTGCTGCCATGCTCTCCCTTACAACAGATGAAGAGACGAGATTGGTAGATACCCTGCATGTCTATGACTTGATGAAAGAGATCAAATTCCGCACATCGGATTATCTGGTTATTGCCGCCTATCAGATCGCTACTCAGACATCACCTGACCAGTTTCAACCTACGGTGGAGCGGGCCAAATCATTTTATGACGGCATGAAAGCAGAGCATCGTTTCCTCACTGGACAGGATGACTACATTTTCGCTGCCATGTTAGCACTTTCCGATCTCGAGGTGGATACTGGTGTGGCACGTATGGAACAACTTTATGGCGAATTAAAACCGGAGTTCTCTTCCAGAAACAGTGTGCAGGCGTTAACACAGGTACTGGTTCTTGGAGATGATCCCCCGGATGCAGGTGCTCGTGTGATTGCCTTAAATGAAGCTTTTCGCAAAAGGAATCTTCGAATGGACAAAACGTATACGTTAGCCTCTCTCGGAATACTTTCTCTACTGCCTTCGGACAGAGAGTCATTAGTGGATGAAGTCGTGGAAACAAATGACTGGTTACGGACTCAAAAAGGCTTTGGTGCATGGTCAATCGACAAACAGGAGTTGCTCCTGTTCTCGTCTGCTCTGGTAGCCATTCAACATGTAGAGAATCTGCGGAACGGTGTTCTGACCACAACCATCTCAACCAGCATCACAAACATTATTATTGCCCAGCAGGCCGCCATGGCCGCAGCTGCCACAGCATCGGCTGCTGCCGCTTCTTCATCATCATCGAACTAATAAGTGACCCTGTTACCTTCAATATAAGATGAAAAAGACCCTCCCGAGTTCAAGTTGACTCGGAAGGGTCTTAAAACATTCAAACCTACACCTAAAATAATGTTCATCATTTGCTAGGATATAACCCCGTATCCCGGAACTCTTCCACGAAACTATCCAGCCAATCCGAACCATAGTCCAGCGCACCCATATCACTCTCAATAAAAGCAACATCTAGTCCCATCACCCAGAATCGGCGAGCAACAATAAAGAGATCAACCGCCTGCTCATCTTCGGCAGAGAAACTTCTGACTGAACGATATCCTGTCATTAACGCATCCCATAATACTGCCTTTCGCTCATCAGACTGTCTTTTTCGAACTTTCACTTGAGCTAAATCATAGGCACGCCAGCCTTTGGCTGCCCACTCGAAGTCATAATGGATGAACTGATGTTCCTGTTGAAACACATTGTTATTCCCATGCATATCGCCGTGGCACAGACCAAAGTCCAAGTCTTGTCTGGAAGTGGCAACGATGCGTTCTTTTAACGTTGCCGCAAACGTATGGAGAAATGCTGCTGCTTCATTGTTCTCACCGATATAGTGGATAATTCGCTCAAGGGGGTCGTCAATAAGTAACTTCAGATCCAGCTCATATCGTGGCAGCTCCATGTTCACCTGATCCATAGCCTTATGCAATTCAGCGGCAGATTGACCAAAGGCGTAACAAGACTCCTCATCCTCCAGGTTGTTCTCCGTACCCTCAATATACCGAAACATCACAGCAACCCGCTTGCCTTCCGCAACCTCCAACACCGTATATCCCGTATAATCTTTCTTCTCGATGTATTCTCCAATGTCGGTATGTTCCGCAGAACCTAGAACGTTCTTCAGTTGAGACAATAACGATAATTCGTAGCGAACATCTTCCTCCGTAATTTCAGTACGGTAGATACGGAGAATATACATGCCACTGGACGTGCGAACCCGGTAGGTATCATTCAATCCTCTAAGCCAAAACAAACATTCTTCCCATGTTCCAATGTCATATTGATTACTCAATGCAGACTCCAGGTACCTGGGGTTAAGCACTGAACGTAAAGCAGTCGGTTGAATGGACATATGGTTGCTCCTTCGGTTTAATATGATTATTTCTCATCTGATGAACGATGTAATCCTTTCACCTATCAACCTATAACATAGTATATTTTTCGTTTATTTTCCAGAATATATATTTTGATAAACAAATACTCTTTAGACTCCTATAGCTCCATCTCTCTCATCAGCAGGTTAGATAGGGCTATTTACATTGACTCGCTTTCCAGGTTTCAGCAGGTTATTACACTCTGGGTCGGTGCCAGCACTCGACAATGCAGCACATTCACGAAAGGCAAAATGTTTGCAACCCCTACATTTCTGAACATCCAGATGTACTAATGCATAATTGATGGCTTCACCCGTGTGCTCAAACATATGATCCGAACCAATCCGTTCAATCAAACCTGTTCTCTTCAGCATCTCCAGAGGTTGCGCCTGAATGCCTGAAAGTAAAACCCTGCCCCCGGATCTCTCCATATGTTTGACAACACGGGCCAGATTGGATTCACCTGTCGTATCCATAAAAGGGACCTTGCCCATGCGCAACAGCAGAGTGCCTGGGCGCCGATGAATCGAATCCATGACCGACTTCTCGAACATATCCGCTGCGCCGAAAAAAAGTGGCCCTTCAATTGTATAAAGACTTATTTGCGGACAGTCATGTCCTTCCCGAACCATGTGGGCCATGACTTTCTCATGTTTATGATCGGGATCGGGTAGTACTTTGGCAACCTTCAACATCTCACTCATCCGTTTAACAAATAAAAGGACCGCCAGAATCAACCCCACCTCTACAGCCGTTGTTAAACTTGTAAATACGGTCAGCAAAAAGGTAATCAGCAGAACGAGTGAATCACTCGTTTTGGTTTTCATGACATGGACGAAGGATCTTCGTTCACTCATATTCCAGGCAACCAGCATGAGAACGGGAGCCATACTGGCAAGAGGAATGTGGGATGCATATGGCGCAAAAAGAACAAGTACCAGCAAAACCACCACACCGTGAATCACGCCAGACCATGGCGATACTGAGCCGGATTTGATATTGGTTGCTGTACGTGCAATCGCTCCTGTTGCAGGAATACCACCAAATAACGGCGTCACCATATTAGCAATCCCCTGCCCAATCAACTCTCGATTGCTGTTATGCCGACTTCCGGTCATGCCATCGGCAACAACTGCGGATAGCAGCGATTCAATTCCACCCAGCATGGCGATGACAAAAGCGGGTTGCAGCAAGTTCACGATACGCTCCCAAGTGATCTCAGGCACATGAAACTGAGGCAAAGAGTTAGGTATCGCGCCAAAGGACGAACCAATTGTAGCCACCTGCCCTTCAAAAAAGAACGCTGCGACTACCGTCGAAAGAACCAGGCCCACCAGTGATGCAGGCACCTTTGGTGCAAACCTGGGCACAAGCAGAAGAACAGCCAAACAGATTCCAGCTGTAAGCACACTGTATATATTAATCGTCGAGATATGCATTCCGATTTCTTTCATATTGGACCAGAAATCCTCGTGTTTCTCGATGCCTCGAAGTCCCAGAAAGTTCGTAATTTGTCCGCTAAAAATAATGACGGCGATCCCTGCCGTAAAACCGATAGTCACCGGCCTTGGAATAAACTTGATTAGCGCCCCAAGCTTGAATACGCCCATTAGAACAAGCATCAATCCCGCCATCATTCCGGCGATCAGCAGATTCTCATATCCATACTGCATCACAATGGCAAATAGGATCGGAATGAATGCCCCCGTTGGCCCGCCAATCTGGAACTTGGACCCACCAAGCAAGGAAATGAGAATCCCGGCGATTACTGTGGTATATAATCCATACTCCGGTTTGACCCCGGAAGCGATGGCAAAGGCCATACCGAGTGGAATTGCAATGATACCTACAATCAGCCCCGATAACAGATCCTTGCGAAAAGCGGCAGCACTGTACCCTCCATATCTCCCCATCCATCTCATGTACAAAAACCTTCTTTTCTTCATATATTTGAATATTTGAATATATTTAAAAGACTACTCCCCTGCATACGTCCTGTCAATCGGATTACGCACAACCCCAGCAGGAACCTAACACAAAAAAACAAGAACCTCCGGTGATTACACCCCGTTGCTCTTGTTTATTGTGTCAGGACTCTTTACGAATATCTTCCAGCATGGAAATAGCATCAACCAGATGATTGTCAAAAATCTGTTTGGTGACTGCCAACAGGTCCTTAATCAGCGGATCACGCAGCGAATAGGTGACGGTTGTCCCTTCTTTTATTCCATGGACAACGTTTTTGCTACGCAATACAGCCAGTTGCTGTGAAACAGCAGAGCCTTCCGATCCCAGAATGCTTTGCAGTTCATTCACGTTCTTGGCTCCTTCACTCAGCAGCTCCAGAATCTGAATCCGCATGGGGTGTGCCAACGCTTTGAAAAAATCCGCTTTAAACTGTTGTATGCTCTGATTCATACGCTATGCCCCTTCAATCGAACTTTTGAAGATGCAAATATCATAACATAGAACGGGTACCATGCTTTACTCTAACCGTAAACGGTTTGATGGAAAAATTAAGATTGACCTTGAAGTACACTTCAACCTTTATACTTTACTTATAGTCTCCACAGATCGTATATCTGAACTCCATCAGGAAGGGTGATTCCTCAATGAACATGTATATCCATAATCACAAACGCTCGCTCACGAGCTTTCTATTCGAGAAATATATCGGAACGTTGGATACCAAGAATTTTTTTTCAACACGCGAGCTTACCCGCAAACACCTGGATCATATGGGCTTGGAAAACATTAAACCTTATACCTTGGGTAAAACAAAACTGTCATCTTCCATCAAAGAGCGCTCCCTTGAAGACATGCAGGTGTTCACCTTAAACGATCAGCATTCCCGTGAACAGAGGGTCATTCTCTACATTCATGGCGGGGCGCATACACACCAGCCGCTGTCTTTACACTGGAAATTCATGGACCGCATGGCTCAGGCTCTGAATGCCAAAGTTGTTGCTCCCATCTATCCAAAGGTTCCTCATTTTAATTATCAGCACACGTATCCGAAACTGCTCAATCTATACCGGGATCTGCTTGCCTCCGTGGACGACCCGGCACAACTCACCATTATGGGGGATTCCGCAGGCGGGAACATATCCCTGGCCTTGGCCCATTATCTGAAGATGCATGATCTCCCGCAGCCCAAAGATATCATCTTATTATCACCTTGTGTGGATATGGTGCTGGACAATCCGGTCATATTCGATTACGAGACCCGCGACCCTATGCTCGCTGTGGAAGGGTATGATGTCATCCGGCGGATCTGGGCAGCTGACAAACCGTTGAACGATCCGTTAATCAGTCCAATCTACGGAGATTTCGCCGGTTTGGGCAAAATCAGTATCTTTATCGGGACTCACGAGGGCTTGTTTCCTGATAATATGAAGCTCGACAAGCTGCTGACGGATCAAAGAGTCGATCATCAAACATACGTTTACCCCAAAATGAACCATGTCTTTGTCCTCTATCCGATTCCGGAAGCCAGGGATGCTCAGCGTAAAATAGTTAACATCATTAAAGACTCAACATATGAAACTAATCAATAAGCTGTAATGCGTCCCTCACTCCCCTCACAGTTTTCCCTTTGAGAAAAAGAACGGAAAAAAGCTCAATCCCTGGACTACCGCCACCGGATTGAGCTTTCTTGCTGTTATTCTGTCATCTAAATATTATTTATATGAACCATATTCAAACCAGTCAAAGTCCGCTACCTGATCGGAAGAAGTACCGTTGCTGCTGCTAAACATTCCGATACAGCAGCCAACAAATCCACCAGCTACTTCGGTGCTCAAACTGCTTGTATCCACCTGTTCTGCAACCAAATGATACTGACTTCCATCCGTGCTGTAATAGAAGTTGAGTTGCTGACCTGTTGCGGCCAGTTTGATATACACCCGCGATACATCACCCTCCAGCGCGATTTGCGCAATGTGGCTATCCTGACCATCTATAACGGTCACCACACGTAGCACCTGCTGTTTATCCGCCAGAGCACGCTCAATCCGTACGTGATACAGATCGTTCTGAATGACGACAAGACCAGCCGTTTCGTTTGCATTTCCGGGCACAAATTCCATCGCTGTAGCTGCGACATAATCCATATGCCTTTGACGCAGACAAACAAAGCTGGAATTTTCTTTTTCCTTCAATGTTTGCGGTTTCAGCTTCAGCCGCAAGTATCCTTTTCGTTCGGTTAATGAATAGAGATCCTCCTGAGGATTGCGCAGGAACATCCATTGCAAGCCCAGTTTATCACTGTCAAAATGGTCAAAACGCAGTTGCGGCTCTACCGGAACAGGCTTCAAATCCAACGTGCCCTGCTCCTCCAGGATTCCGCGGCCCTCATTGACAACAGGCCATCCGTCCTCCCAAACGACAGAAGCAAGGAACGTCTCCCGTCCCAGGTTGCTATAGCTCCCTCCATATGGACGCGAAGCAAGCATGACCATGAACCATTGACCGTTCGCAGCCTGCACCAAGTCGGCATGTCCTACATTAACAACAGGGTAACGTTTACCCAAATGGCGATGTGTAATGATTGGATTATTCGGATTCCCGACGTATCCTTCGGTCAAACTTTTACTACGAGCAATGGTCACGGCATGGTTTGGCCCTGTGCCTCCCTCTGCAATCAATAAATAGTAATATTCATCGATCTTATACAGATGCGGGCCTTCCGGCCAGATGACATCCACCATCGCCCCGCGCCACAGAACGTAACTGTCTCCCACCAGCTTCATACTGCCCAGATCCAACTCCCGTAGCCACACTTCCCAGTTCCCATTGTAACGAACTCCCTCGGAGCAAGGACGTGTACCAAGGTAATACGCTTTGCCGTCATCGAAGAAAATCGTAGGGTCTATGCCTTCTGCGCCTTCAATAAAATAAGGATCAGACCATGGCCCAGCCGGGTCGGTAGCGGTTACAACAAAATTGCCGCCATGTGATACATTGGTTGTAATCATATAGAAGGTGCCTTCATGATACCGGAGCGTTGGTGCGAATATCCCCTGTGAATGGCCTGCTCCCTGAAGATTTAACTGTGAAGGGCGGTCCAGCACATTGCCAATCTGTTTCCAATTCACTAGATCACGGCTCTGAAAGATCGGAACGCCAGGAAAATAGGCAAATGTTGATGTCACCAGATAAAAATCTTCACCCACCCGGCATACGGACGGATCTGGATAAAACCCGGGCATAATCGGATTGTTAAACGTGCATTGTTCGCTTTGATTTACATTCTTCATTCTTTTACCCCTCCAATGGTTAGTCCAGTCACAAAGTATTTTTGCAAGAACGGATACAGTAAAACAATCGGCATTGCCGTCACAACCGTGATTGCTGCTCGAATGGATACAGGCGTCACCATGTTGGTTACATTTTTGAATGAATCCACGTTGACCGTTCCCCCCTGTGAGGTCGCAGAGGATAACAATTTCATCAGCTCATACTGCAAGGTGGTCAAATTCCGATTTCCTGCCGTGTACAACATGGAGTCAAACCAGGAGTTCCACTGACCTACAGCAATAAACAGTGCAACCGTAGCCAGAACCGGCTTGGATAGGGGAAGCACGATACGCATGAAAATCCGAAAATCTCCGGCTCCATCCATCTTCGCGGATTCAATCAATCCCTCAGACAGTCCCTGAATGTAGGTACGAATGACGATCATGTTGAACACCCCGATCAACCCGGGAATAATGTATACCCAGAAGCTGTTCAGCAGCCCCACTTGTTTGATCAACATGTATCCCGGAATTAAACCACCGCTGAAATACATCGTCATGACAAACAGCGTTGTGACCAATTTGTTAAACATATACTCCTTGCGGCTCAGTACATAGGCCAGCATGGCTGTACAGAACAGCTGTACAACCGTTCCCACCACGGTTCTGGCGACCGAAACAAATGCGGCTTGTGTCAGATTCGGGTTTTGGAATACGGAGACGTAATTTTGCAGCGTCCATTCCCTCGGCCAGAGATAGATCCCCCCACGGATCGTATCCAGCCCATTATTGAAAGATACGGCAATGGTGTTTAAAAAAGGATATAACGTAACAACCATGACAAGCAACATAAATATTCCATTGGTGATGGAAAAAATAGAGTCTCCCAAGCTTCGTTTTCTGCTAAATCTCTTCACAGCTCTGCCCCCTTATCATATCAATCGCTCTTCACCAAGAGACTTGGCAATCCCGTTGGCGATAAATATGAGCACCAGACTGACCACACTTTTGAAAATGCCTGCTGCGGTGGCAAGTGAGTAGTTGCCGAGATTAATCCCGTATTTCAAAACAAAAATGTCGATCGTCTCGGATACATCCTGCACAAGTCCGTTCCCCAGCAAGTATTGAATCTCAAAACCCGCGTTCAGTACGTTACCAACGTTGATGATAAGCAGGATAATAATCGTTGGTTTGATGCTTGGAAGTGTGACATTGAACATTTTACGAAACCGTCCGGCTCCGTCGATGGAAGCTGCCTCGTACAAGCTCGGATTAATCGACGCCATGGCCGCCAGATAAATAATCGTGCCCCAGCCAATTTCCTTCCACATGCTGGACAGACCTACAATCCCCCAGAAGTATTTGGGTTCGGCAAAAAAATTGATCGGTGCATCAATCAGGCCCAATTTCGTCAACAGCACATTCACTATTCCTGTTTCCGTTGACAATACATTCGCAACAATACCTGTTACGATGATCCATGACAGGAAATGCGGAAGGTAGGAAACCGTCTGTACCACGCGTTTGAACAGTACCATTCGCAGTTCATTCAGTAAGAGTGCCAGGCCAATCGAGCCGACAAATCCCAGAAACAGACTGATCAGGCTCATCGCCAGCGTATTGCGAATGACACGTAAAAATGTAGGGTCCGTGAATAACGTTCGAAAATGATCCACTCCCACCCAATCCTGCTCCATAAAACCAATGCCCGGTCTATAATTCTGAAACGCCATCAACCAGCCCCATAATGGTCCATACGCAAAAATAGCGATAAACGCAATAAACGGAAATGACATCCACATTAGTTGTCGCTGACTTTTCATTCTGGACAGGTTGTACCCGATCCAGCTTGTTCCCGCCGGGATATGGCTGGTTTTTAACGAAGGCTGCAACTCCTTTTTGGCCATGTTTTTTCTCTCCTTGCTTACGAGTTTATCTATATCACCCAGTCTGGGTGAATCGATTCCATTCCTATCCAATCTCCCAATCTAGTGTGTAAGAAAGGCTACGGGGTTCCCCATAGCCTTTCTGTGTGACAGGCCTTTATCCCCACAGTTCCATACGTCTGCGGACTTCTTCCGTCAGCGCATCTTCATACGCTTTAATATCTGCATTTTCTTTGAGTGTGGCTTGATATTCTTCCCATGCCTTATCAAATTCGGCTGGTGAAGTCATAATCACTTTGGGTAGCCATTTGCGTTTTACATCGTCCATTTTCTGTCTGGCGATGGTCTCCGGTTTATTCGGTTCAAAATTATAGGTATAGATCGGGAACCACGGTTCATTTTCCTCCGCAGGCTCCAGGAAGTCGGTAAACTTCGTATATCCATAAGCCTTCAGCACTTTTTTGTCGATGTCATTCAATGTGGCAAGATACTCCTCCGGCTGCTCCTTAGGGTCAAGAGCATTCTTCCCGTCAGCGGTCATGCCTTCATGATGCGGGAAATAGACCAACGGGCTTCCCGTGTTTGCCAGCACCCAGTCCGGATCTTTGGAATTCGCACGTTGCTCTTCATTTCTGGAGAACACACCTTTATCATCGACTTGATAATCCACGCCTTCCTGTCCCCAGGTTCTCAATACCTCCATCTCAGGGTCCAACAAATCATTAATATATTGAAGTGCTCCCTCGATATCCTCGCAACTCTTTGTAATGGCCAGGCCACCATTCACATTAAGGATTGGATTGTTCTGATAGCGCCCTTTAACATCCTCGGAGAGTGTAATGGACAACGGTACATAGGTTTTGTCATACAATTTTTGCTTCACGAGTGATGCCTCGGCGTCAAGGAACTGCCATCCTTGATCCACCATGCCCAGCACACGTCCGGTTGAAATTTTGGAAATATATTGATCATAGTTTGCTGTAAAGGTTTCGTTATCAACTAGGCCTTGATGATATACCTCATTGATCTTCTTGAAATATGCTTTCGCTTCCGGAATGGTATTATAGTTCTTGGCTGTCAGCGTTTCTTTATCAACGATGGCTGCGCCTTCGTTCGGATAACCAGCCATGAAGAGCGGAGGGTTCTCCAGTGCGAAATAACGCCAGTCATAGGAGATAATTTCAAATCCAATGGTTGGCTGACCATCAACGGTCGGGTGAGCTGCTTTATACCGTTCAATCAAGTCGAAGTATTGGTCAAGCGTTTTGATTGTCGGATAATTATCCCACTCCAGTACGGCCTTCTGAATCCAGAATGCTTCTCCGTCATGGGATACTTTCATCGACTTTTCTTGTATATTTCCGAATTGAGGAATGAAGTAGATATGTCCATCCGTCGTATTTTTCATCTTCTTCCAGTCTTCGCCCAGGTAATTTTTGATGTTTGGATATTTATCGATGTAATCCTCAAGTGGTACTAACGCTCCTGCTGCTACCAGTTGCTGAGTACCATCACTCCCATCGATAAAATCGGGATATTCGCCGCCTGCAATGAGTACACCAATCCGCTCTTTGGCTGTTTGGCCCGTAAGCCAGTCCATCGTGACTCTGACGCCTGTTTTTTCCTCAATAGCCTTTAACACCCGATTATCGTCAGGCGCAATTTTTCCCGGTACGGCAAAAAATGCGGAAAATTGTTTCAATTCCCTTCCATCTGCTGTCTTTTCCCCTTTCGAGGACGATCCCGGTGTACATCCAGTGAGTGCGATGACCAGTATTAAAGCTAGCAGAGCACTGTACTTGATTCTTTTTCTAACATCCTTTTTCATCATGACCCCTCCATCGATTATATTGACAGAAGCTTTTTGGAAAGCGCTTTCCAAAGGCTGACTTAAAATTATCATGCTTCCATGCCCCTCTCAACGGGATAAACTATAGATGGAATCCCACTAATTCCAGCATCTGCGAAAAAAAATATCCCGCCGCTCCGTCAAGGAGTGCAGGATGTTAATCAAGAGAGTACGCAGCATGGGCACTTTTACGATATTGTGCAGGAGTCTCCCCCATGAGTTTCTCGAACCGGCTAATAAAGTAATCGGAATCCCGATATCCCACCATTGTTGCGATTTCGTATACTCTTTGATCTGTTCTGCGCAACAGCCGGGCGGCTTCCTCAATACGCAATTGATTCAAATAATCACTGAAGCTGATCGAGAAATGCTTTTTGAAAATCTGACCCAGATATGCACTATTCATGTAAAACTGCTCCCCGAGCAATTTCAGGCTGATATTTTCTCTGTAATGCTCGTGAATGAAGGCCTCAATTTTGGCTAATACGCCCATCGCATTTGACTTTTGCTGCTCCTTCAGTTTCTCTGCGCACATGAGCGAGAATTCACATAAATGTTCAATGTTTTCCTCCATGGATAACATCGCGTAGTTCACCTTCAGAAAAGTCGATTCCATCAGCCCGGAATCTGGAGTAACCGTATCGTTATTCACGAGATCCAGCAATGTGTATGCCAAATAATGCAAGTGGATGCGGACAATACCAGGCTCGATTCGCTCATCCAGAAAAAATTGAAAAATCGCCGTTGCATGACTGTATAACTCATCCGTCTGCTGTTCCTCAATAGACTTAACTAGCCCATCAAACAATTGTTTTTCGAACTGTCCCGGCCGATTAACAAATAAAGTCGTATCCATAAGTTCGAAGTAATAAATGGGCCTGCAAGTGGTGAAGAAACGTAAGCTTTTCATTATGCCGCAGGATTGATAAGACTCGTGCAGCGCCTCCAACTCATGTACTTCCTTCCCTACATAACAAGCAATAGCCGCCTCTTGACCATGGCTCAGATCGGCATGTAACCGGGTCAAATATTGCTCCAAGGTCACTGCCTCACGGCTCACCATCAGGTCCGTAACCATGAGCAGAACCGCATTTTTATCACCTGTGAATGGCTTCAAAATTTGTCCCGGCAAGGGCCTGCCCACCCATGCCTCAACCCGAGCACACCAATCCGTTCCCTGTTCTGGACCAGCTTCCGCCTCAATCAGGATGCAACGCAGTATGCCGGCATCTTGATAGTGGGGCTGCAGACTCGTGACAGCATCCTCCTCAGCCACCTCAAGCAAAATTGACTGCATATGCTGAGCCATAATAATCCGATCTTTTTTTTGCTGATATCGCTTCTCTTCTGTCCGCGCATTAAATGCGACCCTGAACTCCTCAAGCACCTGAACCAGTTCGGTCTTCACAATAGGCTTGAGAATATAGTCATCCACCTGGTATTTAATTGCCTGCTTGGCATATCCGAACTCATAGAATCCACTTAGAAGAATCAGCTTGATGTCACCGCTATATTGCTCGTACAAGGTTTTGGCAAGCTGCATTCCGTCCATTTCCGGCATCTTAATGTCGGAAATCACCAGATCGGGCTGCATAGCGCGAATGCACTCCAATGCCTGCATTCCATTGGAAGCCTGACCGCAAATCTGAAACCCGTAAGACTCCCAATCAATTAACAATAGAAGACCTTTGCGAATAAATGGCTCATCGTCCACAATCAGCACGTTGATCATATCCTCGCTCCTTATTCTTGAGATGCCTGCATAAGAGGAATTTGAATGTCAATCGTTGTTCCCTTCCCCTTTTCACTGAATATGTGCACCTGAACGAAATCATCAAAATACATCCGCAGCCGAATATATGCATTCATCATGCCAATGCTGCTAAGCTCGCTCATCCGATCCATACTCGGGTCTTGCATCATTTGGCGGAGCGATGCCAGCTTGTCCTGATCCATACCGACTCCGGTATCTCGAATGGAAATGTACAGTTCATTACTTCGAATTTCGAATAATACCTCCACGACCCCATCATTCGACGTCCCCTCAATACCATGGATACAAGCATTCTCCACAAAGGTGAGAACGGTTAGTTTGGGTATCATCATGGCAGCAATGGATTCGTCTGTGATCCGGATTGCAAATTGCAACTTTTCGCCAAAGCGATACTGCTGGATACTCAGATAACTCTCCACAAAATTGATTTCCTCTGAAATTGTAATCAGATCGTCGCCCCAATTGATCGTCTGACGTAACAGCAGTGCCAGTTTATGAATGACATCGGAGGTTTCAAGCTCGTCCTTGATCAAACTCCTCATACGGATCGTTTCAAGCGTGTTGAACATGAAATGGGGATTCACCTGACTCTGAAGGGCTTTCAGCTCCGCCTGTTTCTTGGAGAGCTCAAGGGCTTGCCGCTCCACCTGACCCTTAAACACAATCTCGATCAGGTTCTTGATCTTGATGACCATCATGTTATAACTATGGGTCAGGCTGCCGATCTCGTCCTTGCCCACAGGTCCCGATATCACTTCAAATTTCTCATGCTTCACTTGATCCAGGTGCTTCGCTATCCGATCAACTCTGATGACCAGTGATCTGGATATCAACCAGATTAGCAGTGTCGGCACCAACAGATTAAGAATGATTAGTAGAGTCAAATTAAGCTTGGAATTAACAATCTCCGACAGAACGTCCAGTTTCTCCGTACTGACAATAATCTGCCAATCCTCGGATACGACGGGAATCGATTGCATGGATTGAACAGGGTCAATTGGACTGTTTGCAATCAGATTAAATGGCTTGCGCATCTGATTCATTTTTGAATCGTTCGAGAAAATGACCCTGCCATCCGAAACGACATACACCTTCCCATTTGCTCCCTCATTTTTAAGCGATTTGTTGATGAAAGCGTAGTCCAGATCAACCTTTAACACCTTTTCAACCTGCTGCTCCCCAAAGTAATCCAGCTTACGAATAATGCTTACTTTGCGTCCTCCCTGACTTTGCGACATCTCCGCCTGCTGTTTGTCAAAATACGAATAGATCATGATATGGTCGCTCGTGTTCATCAGCGCCTGATACCAATCACTTTTCTTCACCTCATCATCCAGCTTAATAAAGTTTCCTCCATTGACGAAGGTATCATTGCCAACATAAAACGTAATTTGATTCACCTGCTGGTAGCTGTAGTAGTACCTGACCAGATTGTTGTTGCTAAGCATATCATAGTAGGCAGAGTAATAGTCTTCCTGATCGCGATACTTGAACTCCATGAACCGGTTCAGCGTTCCATCGGTATAGAGAAAATTGGACACATACAAGCTATTGTCTATACTGTTCCGCAGGTTGAACTTGATCCTTTGCTGCATTTCATTGAATCGGCTATGCTCCTTCTCTTCAATGTTACCTTTGATGCTTTGGTAAAACACGGTATTTGTGACCAGGACCGGGACCAGCACACAAAAAATGAACAATATGTACAACTTGGTTTTGAGACTCCAATCATCCAGAAACTGAATGCGCTTACAGTAAGTCTTGCGGCTCATGTCTTATCGTTGTCTCCTCTAACCATGTCATATATCAACATTATTATAACGAGTACGGGATGGGTTGGATACTGCAATCCAGGATTTCCGGGAAGCCTTTATTCAACCTCCCGTTCAACTGGCCCAACAGGACAGACACTAACACCCCACATATTTTCGTATGAACCCGATCTGATCCTACGTCGAAACAGCGATCACGTTATAATTTTAAGAGCATTTCGTACTGGCCCACATGATATTCAAAACCTGATTTGACCAAGAGGAAATCTTGCATCGGTTTCAGATGAGACTCCACATTGAGGACACTGATTCTAGGCGATTCTGTGCGTTGGACCATCTCTGTCAGGATGCTGCTTGCAATACCTTTGCCCCGGTAATTTTGGTTCACTGCAAGCTGTGGAATATCACCTGTTTTTTGATCTATAATGCCATAACCAACAATGCTGTGATCCTGACGTGCTACCACATAGATAAAAGCCTCCGGTACAGCGTAGATGGAATCAATTGAATTTTGCCAGGAGGGCTCCACATCCCAAAATTCCTTAAACTGTTCCACATCGATTCTCTCCACACATTCCACCGTGCAAGTCGTTTGCGGTATGAATTGATCTTTTTGCAACTGGAAACATGAAAATTCCCTTTGAATTTTGAAGTTTTGTTTACTGTACAGCTGAACTGCAGATTCGTTGGATTGGATCACTTCCAGCAAATATTGCTCTACATTTTTTTCTTTTAACAGCTTTTGAATATTCAAGAGCAAATCGCTTGTAATGCCTTGCCGTCTGCAATCTTTAACAACGCCTGTCCCAAGATCATATGCAGTCGCCTTTCCATTCCAGCTTCGAAGTCCATTGATAACAAATCCAACCATTCTCTCATCTTTAAAGGCTCCCATAGATATTTCGGGGTGATACCCCCTTCGTTGGAGCATTTGTTGAAACTTCCAAAAAGGCAAATCCATTTTAACCTGGTAGTCGGAGAACGCATCCACAAACGCCTCGTGAAGTGTTGCCATGCTTATTTGGTCCAACATTTTATAACTGTACATTAGGGCAATCTCTCCTTTAAAAAGATGAAAACAATAATATATTAGGGCTAATGATCCCTATCCTTATTTAAATATTCTACTAAATAGTTTTAACACTATACAGTAATATCCGTACGATAAAATCTGCTTTCTTCAGAGTTTTCAGACACGCCCTAATAACTAAAATAGACCGCTTCCTGGTTAAGGAATACGGTCTATCGAGTCATTATTCTATGGGGATACCGATTTTGTTAAACCAATTTTGGTGATCACCGTATCATACGGGTCCAATTCCACGGTCTGTTTTCCATGCTCTGTATTGATCGTCGTGGACTGAACCTGATCACTATTATTGATCACAACCAATATGTTGCTCTCAGGGTAGTAGGCGCACTCGGTATACAAGTTATCCGTAATGTACTTTGTTTCATGGAATTCATTGCCCGCAAATCGAATCAAATTCAGAAGTAGTCTTGTATTTTCCCAGCTGAATTCGAAGGAAGGCAGATAGATCCCTTTTCCTTTTCCAAAAGCATGTGTGGACAGTGTGATCTGACCATCCGTTTCACTCACTACAGCTGCTGATCCATCAGTAAGATAAATGTTATCTTTCGGAAGTATACTGGCCCCCTCAGGCACCAAACCATGCTCATCGTGAGTATCGTACGACCATTTTCCATGAACAACTCTGGCGCCTGTATCCTCATCCACCCCAAGTACATGAGCCATTCTGAAAAAGCTGTCGTACCCGTCCATTGCCGAAGGCTGGTTAACGCCAATAAAGGTACCACCCTCATGCACCCACTGGGTCAGAATGTCTACACATTGGTGGTCTTTCCAGTGCTCTCCACCGCTCCATGCTGAACCTGCAGAGCCGGCATTGATGACAACATCTATATCCTTCAATGCGCCCTGACGAATATCATCAAAATCAATAAACTGCACGTCAACAGGCAACCCGGCTAATGCCTCATTCACATGAATCAGATCATGCATATGCGTTTCATGAAAATGACCGGACAAGGTCCACGATCTTAACTTGCCCCAGCTATGCAGCACGGCTACCTTTGTCTTGATCTGATAAGGCTTTCCAGCCTGATGTAGCTCTTTCATTTCCCTGAATTCATGGGCAATCTTCTCGATATAATCCACAAAGTCCGGGTAAGGCTCAACCAGATGCAAATATCCACCCAGTCCAATCCGGTCAATCGACTCACGCAGCAGCGCACGCCGGATATTAATCCAGTATTTCTTCGCATCCAGGGTAGGGTCTCCTCCCTCTTTGAAGGTAGGAAGCCCGCCTAAGCCAACTGGGAACAAGTAGGGATGCAAGCGAATCTCATGGGTACCAGCCTTAACGCCTGAGCACATTCTTGCCTCGTAACCGGAGAACACACATTTGATCATGCCGTCGAATCCAAATTCCTCAAAGCGATCATTGTACGGCTCCATGCCCACCCAGCTGTCATCATAGAAGACATACGCCAGCTTGTTATGTTTGTGGACAATATCAATCAACTTTTTACCGAATTCAATGACAAAATCATTGATAAATGCCATCCAGTCCAGTTTGCGCTGATCCGCAGGCATGTGAGTGACCTGATATTTACCGCCATTTACAAAGTCCTCGGCGGAGAGTGAATACCCAAATTTTTGAGCAAACAGATCCAGCGCTCTCGAACTCACCGTGAAATCGTATGAACCCCAATCTGAGAACAGATGGCGATTCCGCTCATCACTGCCCCAGATCCAGGCGAAGTTATAAAATAGGGACGTAAAACGTACAACCGTTGTTTCCGGGTGGTCTTGGCACCACTTTTCCATCCAATCCAGCAGATAGGTTTGTGTTTCCGTATAGATCGGGTCAATCTGCATCAGATGCTCTTTGTCCCAATTATTCGTTGTATGATTGTACATGGAAATCTCTTCCCAGATCCGATAGACCATGAAACTCACCGTGTATTTATGCCAAGGAGCAACACCGGTAATGACAACATTGCCAGATTCCCTTTCATAATTCCACTGTCCTCTAGGTACCTCTTCCCCAGTCGTTCGGTCGTACACCTGCCAATACTTAAACGCTTCTTTGGAATCATTCACCCTGAATTGTTCAGCGAAGAAATCCTCCATCAGATAGATGGATACATAATCTTGTACAGCGACCTTCGGATTCGTAATGAGAAAACATTGCTGCAGTTTATCCAGATTACGGGATGCCCACTCATTATGATCCCGAATAATGCAAATGGTTGAATAGATGCCATATCCGGCATTGATAATCTCATCAGACAACTTTGTACCGTCACTGTCACGGATCACATCGGCACCCCAGCGATCGGCAAGTTCCAGTGTCAGTGCTTCATAACCGGATTCTCCCGGTAGTGTAAAGGAGCCTTTGGTTAATTTGGACAATTGGGTTCCCTCCCTATCTCAACATATCGGACAGAAAAGCGAGTGCCAGGCCCTGACCCCAGCCCTGAATCCAGTCTTTTGGAATATTGCGATAGCCATCCCGATCCTTCATTACCGCCGTACCGCCCGATACACCAAGCACGCGTCCATCTTCGCTAATGTTGTTCAGGATGCCTTCCAGTGCCTTTTGCACGTATTTGGTATGTAGTGGATTGCCGTTATTGATCATCGCTGCTGCAATACCCGCGGAAGCTGACACCTCTTCATACGATTCTTCGTCATCCAGAACCGTACGCCACAAGCCGTTCTCGGTCTGTACCAGCTTGAGAGCCGCCAATTGATCACGAAGGGCACACTCTACATCCATACATTGCGGATACAAGTACCAGTCGTTGAGCTGAGGTTTCACCTGAGACATCGTATAGGCTCCCCAAGCATTCGCTCTGCCCCAGTAAAATCCGGACATGTGGTCCTTATTAATATTGTTATAACCGTGATACCACAGACTGCTGCTCGGATCTTGCAGGTATTTGATATGCCAGTAATACTGATTCAGCGCATCCTGAATCATGGCTTCGTCTTTTAATTTGCTACCTACGCGGAGCAGGAAAAATGCTGCCATAAACAAGGTATCCGCCCAAGCCTGTTCCGGAAAATCATTGGAAACCGATACCGTATGCTGAAGCACATTGTCTCCAAAGCGAAGTGCATGATTCTGGAGATAATCGACTTTGCTGAGGACAATGTCCCAATATTTCTGATCCCCGGTTTCTTCATATAAAGTGATGAGCACATGGCCCATGGCACATGTATTTACCGTCCAACTTGGCAGACCCAGCTCGATATATTCGTCTGCCCATTTCACCAGCCTGTCCAGAATCTCTTGGTTGCCTGTCGTTTGATAGGCTCTGGATACGCCATAATAAGCCACTCCACCGGGCCAATCCCATGTCAGATCCATATCCAGTGTTTTCTTGGTAACGCTGTCTATTACGTTTAGAATCTGTTCCCTGTCATATTTCACTTGAAGCATTGTTATTCCCCTCTCCCTGCGCACACGCCCCCAAGTGCGCCCTGAGAGGTGTCCGTCCATTTTTGTAAACGCTTTACTTATTCCATTGTACGCAGTAAAATAGTCTCATTCTAAGCATATTCATAACAAAACTGCGCAATTTCAATCATTTATACATAGGAGTCCTCGAAAATGCCCAAACCGAAGAAACCTGTCATTGAATATCGTCACTACAGCCTGCCCATTGATTTCCCTGTCCTGTTACTCAGTGGAGACCGCTGGAGAATATCCGATATCAAGAGTGAGCATCTTCATTTCCATAACCACATGGAGATTGGCATCTGTTATTCAGATGGAGGCATTATGGAGATTAAGGGAGAATCTGTGCCTTTTCGGGCAGGCGACATCACGTTCATTCCCCGCTATCTTCCGCATACCACATACAGTTCGCCTAATAACGCCAGCCTGTGGGCATATATCTTTTTTTCACCGGAAGAACTCTTCCGCCATTCGCTCAAAACAGCACAAACTCACATTGAACCGAATCTATGGGCGATTCAGGGAACCAATTGCATTCTGAATAAGGAACAGCATCCCAAAATTCATATGCTCGCAACTTCAATCGTTGAAGAAATGAAGCAGCAGTCCCCCTACTATCGGGAGAGCGCGTATGGCTTGTTGATGTCTCTATATATCGAACTGCTTCGAATTCATGCGAGCAGCGAACGCTTGTCATCTCAGGATCACGAACGGGAAAGAGACCTCCAAGGTGACTTGGTCATCTCACCCGTGCTAGAGTTTATCACCAAAAACTATATGATGCCTGTGACCATCGATTACCTCGCTGATCTGTGTCATCTGAGTACAACGCATTTTCGCCGCAAGTTCCATGAAATTATGGGAACCACACCGCTCGATTTTCTGAACAGTACCCGGATTGAAGAGGCATGCAAACGATTGAAAAGCACGGAGGCCTCCATTCTGTCTATCTCTGAGCAAGTCGGCTTCCGATCCATCTCCAGCTTTAACCGCTGTTTCGCCAAACTGATGGGAGAATCACCCAAAGTCTGGCGCAAAGGCGCTCATACAGAAGCACAGTCTGCAAAAGCGTCGATATTGGAATTTACGGGGTGGGTATGAATTCACGTAGAACATCAATAAAAAGAAAATTATGAGTGGGCTTTCGCGTGGTCCAGACAGCTGGAGCTGGATTTCATCATGACGATGGAAACTGCTGCCTGGTGCTGGAGGAATTGCTCAAAGAGGAGCTTGGCTCCAGTCCGGCAGCGGATATCAAACAACTGTTGCGACAATCATGAAACAGCAAAAAAGCCCATGCCTTGGCATACTGAACTGCTCCTATCGTAGTTTTCTATGGTCTACTATGATAGGGAGCAGTTCAGTGTTACTTAAGGCTTGGGATTTTTGCAATAGATGGACGTTCATTCGTCCTTGCAGGATGATTTTACATCATCAATGTCTAGAATCAATTACTCATTTATAAGTTTTTCTGTATTAAGGGTAAAGCCTTCAATCACGACATCTTCGTCCACTTCAATCATGATGCAACGTCTGCCTTGGTAGTTCACCTGTTTCACATATCTCAGGTCTTGCGGGCTAACCGAAATCGTAGCAACCTTGGTCTCGATCTTAATGGACTTGGACGTAAACTTCGGCATAACACTGGTCGCCTTCATCTCATAGTTCTTGTTATCAACGATCGTTTCGAAGGCACGTTCTACTTTCTCCGTTGTCAGATCCTCTATACCGCTTGCGGTCAGTACACGTTCCAGATCTTTATAATCCAGCTTTGGAGGTTCTTCCTCATGGGACTCTTCGTTAATTTCGATAACTCGGTTGATCTCCTCGTATACATGTGCAATGGTGGCTGAATCGAGCTGTTCACCGGCCACTTCCTTCACGATATCTTCGAAGATCGCCCGTTCTTCCAGTGCGGTTACGGATCTTTCTCCATTCAGTACATTTTCAACAAAATGCGGATCCGGGAAATTGGATTTCCCTGTACAATACAATACACGATTCACATCGGAGTAGTTGTCCGTCACGCTAGGGTACAAGAATCCTTGCTCTGGCGTGCTTAATTTGATAATCGGATCTACAATGATGTTGTATTTGAATTCTCTCTCCACGTAATCAAACAAGAGTGTTTTCCGCTGTTTCTCCGTGGAATTCACACTGCACAGAATGAACGGATGGGCGAACACCTCATTCTTCTCACTCTCTTCCGTAGCTTCGTTTCTAGCCTTGGTCGGCAAGTAATACTGTCCACGCACGAACGTAGCTACCATGTCCCGCTCAAACTTCGTATCCACCAACATTCGATCCACGAGCAACAGCATCAGATCCTGCCATTCATCCGGATCACCTGTTACCAGCGCCTGGTGAAGCAGTACCTGAGCCGGGTCCTCCGCCGCTTCCTGGAACTTCAATTCAAACAACTTCTGATCCAAATCACCTGTCAGCAATTTTTTGAAATTGCCCATGTACAGCTCTTGCTTCTCTCTGTCCACCAGTTCGAACGGGTGACGCTCCCAGTGATAGACCTCATTCGTTTCCTTCGTAATATACACGTTGAGAATATCATAAATATTCAGTAGATCGTGATCGAGTTTAAACTGCTTGCGTATATGCGCGACTTCTTTTTTATTCATGATTCGTTAGACAACTCCCATAATAAATAATTTTATCTGTATGCAGCTCTATATCCTAAAAGCCAGTGCTCCCTTGGAAGTTTTCATCTGAGCAGTAGGTCACAAATGGGCTCAGCTATGGAGTAGCTGGATCAAGCCGTTCTTGCTCTCCATTTCTGTACTCTCAGTGAGAAATTATATCATATAATGATGACGATTAATGAGAAACAATCTATGGTATTTCCCTCTTTATCACGATCCATTTTTTGAATATGGAAAATAACTCGCCGTATGGGAGCACGAATGAGATTTAAAAGAAAACAGAAAGACGCAACAGGAATGACTCCGTGCGTCTTTTTTCGTTGTTTAACGATTCTTAAATAATTAATTACTGCTCGGTAATATATCCGTATTCAACAGGGGTGCTCTGCTGGAAGAAACTTTCCTTGTTTCCCGCAGAAACAGTAATCCCATGAACAAGGACACTCCGCCAATAATAATCAGCAATGCCCCCAACTCCTGACTGTAGGCTGTCAGCGCCCCGTCCCTAAACGCCATTCCACGAATCAGACGGTTAAGCCAGTTCATGGGTAATGCCCATGCGAACATTTGGAACGGTTCTGGGAACACCAGTGGCGTTAATTGAATTCCCGTAGCCAGAAAGGAGGGATACAATACAAAGCTGGTTCGTAGGCTTACTTTCGACATGTCTTTGGCAGTGTATCCAATCAGCATACCCATGAGTGACAAGGCAAAAGCATAAACAACCAACGGAATGATAAAATGATGAGGCTCTGCTTCAAACCGCATTCCCCCCACCTGCTTTAATAATCCATAGGATAGAAGTAGCGAAAGCGAACTCAACACAGTGTAAGGTACACTCCGAACCCATAGCTGGAAAGGTGACCTTCCGTTTGTAAACAGTTTCCCTTCCTGACGAAGCCGGGGTACAATTGAGCCCGCTGCGCTTGTTGTAATCATCAATACTACGATATTTACAAACCCAAGCACCATAAAACCGATATAACTGGAGGTTGGATTAGACAGCAGCCGCTGCTGAAGGGATAACGGTGACACGATTCCTTTAGCTGTCTCGGCATCCATCCCTTTTTGGACCAGACGTGTCATGGAAAGGGTCATATTTTCCGTCTGGATGATCTCCTGAATCGCAGTGCGAATACCGGTTAACCCCGAGGGCATCGTGTTATCCATCAAGATGCCGATATTCGTCGATTTCCCTTGTTGTTGACGCAATCCCAACTGATTGGGAAGCATAATGACCGCTACAGCCTGCTCGTTGGCAAGCAATGTTTCAGGACTCATTCGGCTCGCATATACGCTTTTGACGCTCATGTATTGTGACGCATTTATTTTGGAGATCAATTGCCGTGAATATTCGCTATGATCCTCATCAATGACCACAACTGTTGATTTATTAAGTTGATTCTGCGAGAACATTAATCCGAAAAATAAGGCTGCAATCATTGGCCCAATAAAAATTAGCTGTATATACTTACTGCCCGCGACGTACTTCCATTCGTCAATCAGTGATTTCATCAAGTTTCACCTCTGCCGTCATCCCCGGAAGCAAATCGGTATTCGAATCCATCGATATTCGGACCAGAAACATACTTAAATCCGCTTGCCCTTTTTCCCGTGACATGCGCAAGGTTGCGAACAGAGGAGCAGATGAGATAGAATTAACAGTTCCTTTCACCTGCATTGGCTGATCCAAATACGGAAAATGAACATCAATACTTTGATTCACTTCAAGCTGTTGAATTTCACTTTCCTGTATGTAAAGGTCGGTGTAATACGTATTCTTTTGTACAACTGCCAGCGGGACTCCTGCTTGAACTTGATCCCCCTTCTCTACATTAACTCGGTCAACCAATCCGTCATACGGTGCGAGTACCTCCTTATCTCCCTCCCCGGCTGATTTCACTTTAAAAAGCACCTCTCCCTCTCTCACGGAGTCACCTGCAGACGCGCCCGCCTCTGCAATCGCCCCAGGACTATTCTGATAAAACAATGTCGTTTGCTCTGCCTCAAGTATGCCTTGTTTCCGGCTCTCGGCCTGACTTACAGCATCCTTCCCTTTAACAGCCAAAAGTGAACCTCCAACAATGAGCACCATCGCAATTCCAATATACAAACCCGCTTTTATCTTCATTCTTTTATCTCTCCCATTCCCAATACTCGTGTATACAAGTTGAACTAAAAATATTTACACTGGACACTCCGATGACAGAACAACCTTCCGATCGCTGTTATCCCCAGATTTTTTGATTCCTTTTATAAAGGGTAAATCCAGTGATAAAGGCGAACGCTCCGCTTCTTCAGGTTCTTTCTGTCCTCTCCGTTTCGTGTAAATGTTTAGTTCAATTTATATAGTTAAATTTGCTGTGCACTTTTACTTTTCATCATCATTTTGGTGACTGCGTTCTCGGCTGCCTCCATGATCACTTCTCCCAAAGTCGGATGAGGATGAATCGTCATGGCCAGATCTTCCACGGTTGCCCCCATCTCGACCGCAAGTGCAAGCTCCGATATCAGTGTGGATGCCTCCACGCCGACGATTTGCGCGCCAATGACAATTCCTGAAGTCGGGTCAGCCACTATTTTCACAAAACCTTCGGTTTCCCTTAACGCCAATGCTCTTCCGTTGATTCCAAAAGAAGATTTTCCAATAATCACCGGAACGGCCTGTGCTTTGGCTTCCGTCTCACTTACCCCAACACTGGATAGCTCCGGTTCCGAAAAGACAACAAGCGGAATCACCTTGTAATCCACTTTGGAGGTAAGACCCGCAATGGCCTCTGCAGCTACTTTGGCTTCATAGGAGGCCTTGTGAGCGAGCGCCGGACCGGCCGTAATATCTCCAATGGCATAAATGTGTGGGATAACCGTTCTGCACTGTTCATCCGTCTCAACCAGTCCTTTGTTTGTTACGGGCAAGCCTATGCGTTCCAGTCCTAACTGGCCGTCTGTATTGGGTTTCCTGCCGATTGTGACCAATATATATTCCGCTGTAACCTGATGCTGCTCCTGATTTTTTGAATAATGAAGTGTAATGGAATTCGCCTTGTGCTCCACCTTTTCGGCAATCGCTCCGGTTACGATCTGGATGCCGTCCGCCTTTAATTGTTTGACTACAGGGGCTGCAAGTTCCGCCTCGAATCCAGGCAATACTTGTGCGCCTCCCTCCAGAATCGTTACCTTGGTTCCGAATTTGGCATACATCTGTCCAAGCTCCACCCCAATATAACCTCCGCCGATCACGATCAGACTACTCGGAACCTCCTGTAGAGATAATGCTTCAGTGGAAGATAAGATGCGGCCTCCAACTGGAAATGCTGGCAGCTCAATTGGACGAGACCCCGTTGCCAGTATGAGATTTTTAAAAGAAATGTTTTGCTCCTTTCCAGTTTGCTGGATCATGGCTGTGTGCTCATCCACCAGACTGGCCTCTCCTTCCAGAATGTTCACACCCGCAGTCTTTAACAAATAGTGGACGCCACCTGCCTGTTTATTCACAACTCCCTGTTTAAAATCTTGAGCAGTCTTAAATGTCGCTGCCGCGTCAACTTGATTGAACTGTCTGAACAAATCATAGCGATGCGATTCCGCAATTAAGGCTTTGGATGGTATGCAACCCACATGTGTACAGACCCCGCCGAGCTGTTTACGTTCAACAATTGCCGTTTTCATCCCCAACTGCGAAGAACGAAGCGCCGCCACATATCCACCTGGACCTGATCCAATAACTAACGTATCCACAGATTCAAGCTTGCTCATATTCTGATACCTCCCGATTTGAAGTGAATTTAAAATATGATGACTGTAATATATTATAACCATCATATTTTAAGACCGTCAACAACCGTATTTGGTCCTTTTGTAAAGCAACAGATATTCAGTCGCCAAATTGACAGGCTTTATTATGATGACTATAATATTTTAGAAAAGCAGAATGATGAAGCTATGGAGTGAGTGATCATGCCCTATCCCAAAGGACATAAGATAAAAGTACGAGGTAAGATTGTTGAGAGTGCGGCTCGAGCTTTTCGCACCAATGGTATCCAGGAGGTGAGTGTACCGTTTATTATGAAGGGAGCTGGATTAACTCACGGAGGGTTCTATTCACACTTTGACAACAAGGAACAATTGGTTGCCGAAGCCTGTGAATATGCCATTAGTGATACCATTACACTTCTACAGAACGTGGCTGATCAGGAAGAGCAGAATTCCAAAATTAATAAAGTAATCGATTATTATTTGAGTCCGTATCACCGCGACCAAACGGAAATGAGCTGTATTTTCCCCGCCCTTTCCAGCGAAATATCCCGTTCGTCCGAAGAGGTTCGGCAGGTATTTACCCATGAATTGGAGCGGATGATCGCTTTTATCTCCAATCTGGCTGAGATCGATGTGTCCAGAGGTCGTGCACTGTTCAGTACAATGGTTGGCTCGCTTGTACTTGCACGCTCTGTTAGTGATCCTGAGCTTAGCGACAGCTTTCTCTCGGCGGGCAGGCAGCAAGCCAAAGAAATGGTTAAAAGGAACGATATGTAGCCTTGATGTTGCTATATGCTTATTATCTAGCTGTCAACAAAAAACACGCCAATAAATGGCGTGTTTTTCTTATCTGTTTGCAACTAAATAACTTCCATACTAGCCACCGTAACGCTCTTCTCGCATATAAAGTACGAGGTCATTAACATTCCAAAACTTTTATAAAAACGAATTATTGTTCATCTATTAGCTCCAAGAAAAATATGGTATACTCACAGAGCAATGGAAAGGCTTATATGGGCGGTCGGCTAATCTCCCGGAAGGGAGGTGATGCCTTGTGACAGTATTTGAAGCGATTATGCTAATGCTTACCTTCGGTTCGCTGATTGTAGCGCTGCTGTCCAATAAACACAAGTAGACCGCCCACCCTTGCAAAGGTTGCGGTCTACTTGATCGTGTATCCTCTTGTTAAGCCCACCGCCCTTAAAAGCGGCTATTGCGTCAGAGAGTCGTGTTACCGCACGGCTCTCTTTGCATTATAAGCTGTTTCTGTCCTCATTATAACATGGAGATTGTGGATTTCAATCCCACGATAACCATATGTTCCGTAAGTTGAAACTGATGATACGGCAAAAATTTCAGCATCTTACATATTTACGTTTGAACCCCGTCCGCCCTTTTTCCACTGCCTTTTGGATATTCTCAGAGGCATTCAGCAGCTTGCTCTTGGGCATGTCCTTGTTCACTTCGACAGGGCCGACGGCCTTGGCCGTTTCCACTGCCTGATCGTGCAACGGTTGATAGGATGTTGCAACGGTATACAGGAAGTTGTTCATCGAATATTTCGTTCGTTCCGGAGATTCGTGAATCGTCTTTTTGACCTGTTCTAGCATCTCCATCAGTTTATTCTCCGAAAATTCAGCATCCTTTCGACTGCCGAGCAACCAACAGTAACAGCTCCATCCTGCTGACATTTTCAATTCATCTCCGCTGGCGATCCACTTATCCGAAACTTCTTGAGCAATATCCGTCTCTGCCAACGTGACGGCAACGATGAAGTCAGAGATCATGTAAAAATAAGCAGCGTCAATCCAACGGTCAAAATCGGCTTCCGTCATCGCTTGAGGATCGGCTATCACGCCAGCAAAGTACATCGCATCATAATTTCCCGTTGCATATAGTTGCTCTGCCAAAGGTTGATCCTTTTTGATCCGCTTCGCCATTGGTTTCATCGCCCCGGTTGCCACGCCAAATAACGGTTCATGCGCACCATTGGAGATATAGATTTTTTTCGTTCGTTCTTTGCCCAGCGCTTCTAGCTCCTGCATCACTTCATCTAGATTCATTTCGTGACACTCCCAATCCTATAAATTATATATCTGATCATATCAAACAGTCACTTATGTTTAACGAAAAACCGATGGAAATCGCACATTATCCAATTGGGACCATTCTGCCATATGCATTATCGTCCCGGCGCGATTGTAACCTTTCGTATGAGGAATTCGCCACTGGGGTATTTTTCCTAAAAAAACTGAATACTATTCAAATTTCCCTGTTGCTCTGACAACCTATTCGAGCATTATCATCGATCATAACATCTATACCATTGTTTCGCACAGCTCCCTGAAAAGATAGATATACCTTCTTTGCAGACAGACATTTTTCCTTTCTTATGCTTCTACCGGCAACTTCTGATACCTGCCGAGAGCCGGATTGGAAGAGATAATTCTCCCTGCACAAGCAGAGCAACATATGTCCATGTGCAAGCAACGTTAAGCTATGGCAGGAAACGTCGCTCATCGTTTATGTTCAGTTTAGTGTTGTTAACCAAACCGAGATGAGGAAGGATGCGAGAGCATGAGCAACAATCAAGTGTTAGGCTTTGCCCCTGCCCTGGGCTGGAATTCGTGGAATACCTTTACGTGGGATATTAACGAACAATTAATTCGGGATGTCGCTGATGTGTTTGTATCGGAAGGTTATCTGGCCGCTGGTTACGAGTATATTGTCATTGATGATTGCTGGAGCCTGAAGGAACGTGATGCGAGCGGTAATCTGGTGGCTGACCCGGAGAAATTCCCGAGTGGAATGAGAGCGCTTTCCGATTATATCCATAGCAAAGGACTAAAGTTCGGAATGTATTCATGCGTGGGTACACATACATGTGCCGGGTATCCAGGCAGCTTCGAGCATGAATTCCAGGATGCTACCCTTTTTGCCGAATGGGGCGTTGATTATTTGAAGTATGATTACTGCTTCAAGCCGCGCCATATCTCAGGAGAGCTGCTGTACAAACGGATGAGCCTTGCGCTCAAAAACTGCGGACGCGATATCCTGTTCTCCGCCTGCAACTGGGGAGCCGACGACGTATACGATTGGATTCGGGAATCGGGCGCTCATATGTACCGCTCCACCGGCGATATCCGCGACAATTGGGATTCAGTGAAGGAACTTGCCCTGTCCCAACTGGGAAAACAAAGCTACACCGGCTCCTTCTGCCATAACGACATGGATATGCTGATTGTAGGTATGTACGGTGGAAGCAACAATGATTATATTGGCAGCATCGGCGGATGCAACGACATCGAATATAAAACCCACTTCTCTCTCTGGTCCATCATGGGTTCACCGCTAATGATTGGATGTGACGTGCGTAAGGCTAACCAGATTACAAAGGATATTCTCCTGAATCCTGACCTGATCGCTATCAATCAGGATGTAGAAGCGCGCGGAGCTTACCGCATTAAACCAGAACCGCAATGGTTTCACACAGACGATGTATTTATGCTGGTGAAGGTACTCACAGATGGAGATCTAGCTATTGGTTTCTTCAACCTGAGTGACAGCCAGCGGGAATTGTCTTTGCAATTTTGGGATATGGGTCTGCCTTACGCTGCCGGTTATGCCCTGTCCCTGTATGACTGCTGGGAACATCAAGAGCTTGGCGTGTTCCGTGAACGCTTCGCTCCCGTTGTCGCAGCACATGATTGTTTAGTTGTGCGTGCCAAACTGGTGAAATAGATGGCTCAACATCGCCTGTGCACCTCCTGTCAGGTCCCGCTCTCTTCAGACGATGTGGGCATCTACCTCAAATTGATCTCGCGCTCTGCCCAGCAATTTCTGTGCATTGATTGTATAGGAGTGAAGCTTAACTGTGGACGTGAGCCTATTGAGAAGCTGATCCGTTATTTCCGAGAGTCCGGGAACTGCGCCCTGTTCCGTTAACGTTATGCCTTTGTCCGGTGCAGCATCATGAACGATGTTGGCGTGTGTGAAGTTGCTTTCTTGAATACTTTGGAAAAATATAACGGGTCATTGTAGCCGACAGAATAGGCTACCGATTGAATCGGTAGATCCGACGTCTTCAGCAGTTCACAGGCGCGTCCGATTCGGCAGGATGTAATATACTCCAAAACAGACTTGCCGGTTGCTGCCTTAAACAGACGAAACAAATAACTGCGCTCCAGATTAACTGCCTTTACAATCTCGGTGACGGTTAATGTCGGCTTCCAGTAGTTCTGCTCGATGTACTTTCTCGCCAGCCAAACATAATCCTTGGCGTCTACCTGCGGCTCTTTCGGATAATGTTCCATATAGTAGGAGAGCAACAGACGCAAACGCGCATCCGCCCGTAGTAATTCATAGGATGATGCACCCGCGTTCCAGGCAAGGTGGAAAAAGGGCTGCAGTGTCTCCGGCGACACCGTCACCACGGGTTGTACCTCTGAGAGCTGTGTCAGCCCCAGCATCCGCCCGGCATCCTCACCGCTAAACTCCACCCAGACGTACTCCCATGGATCTTGCGGGTCTGGATAATAGTAAATTTCCTTTTGCGGAAATATGATAAAGCTTTCCCCCGTAACGAGCCGAAAAACGTGGCCGCCCGTCTCCAGCGTCCCTTGGCCGCGGATAACATAGTGCAGCGCATAAACGTCACGTACGCCTGGCCCCCATTGGTGAGCGTTGGCTGGTTTGTGACCACCGCTGATAAAATACAAATTACTGGCTCTACTGCTCTCATGCCAAATCGGATTCAACCTTGATTCCCCCTTTCTAATGCCACGTTGATCAGATGTTCGGTAATGCTTACACGCTAAATCCAGAGAGGAGAATGTTGTATGCTTAGAATGGTTACGGTAGAACATGGACAAGTGCAAGGACTGCCCGCGGCGGACCCGCGGATTACCAGCTTCAAGGGAATTCCTTTTGCCGCACCTCCTGTAGGTGAGAACCGCTGGCGAGCTCCGCAGCCGCAGTCGAACTGGGAAGGTGTACTGCAAGCATTTGATTTTGCCCCCATCTCCATGCAAGCCCCAACAGTCATCGATGATAACAATATCTATACCCGCGAATGGGCTGTTGATCCCGACCTGCCCATGGACGAGGATTGTCTGTATCTGAATGTCTGGACACCAGCCAAGCGCACGGACGAGAAGCTGCCTGTTTTTGTCTGGTATTTCGGCGGGGGCCTACAAGTCGGCCATACAGCCGAAATGGAATTTGATGGCGAACGAATCGCTCGTAGAGGTATTGTCGTTGTGACGATTAATTATCGGCTGAATGCCTTTGGCTTCCTGTGCCATCCTGAGATTAGTGGCGAATCCCCCCATGCACCCGCCAACTTTGGTCATCTTGATCAACAAGCAGGTACCCAGTGGGTCAAACGCAACATTGCCGCCTTTGGTGGTGATCCAGACCAGATCACCATCGGCGGACAGTCGGCAGGCGGAGGAAGTGTACTCAGCCAGATGACCTCTCCTCAAAATAAAGGCTTGTTCCAGCGAGCCGTCATCATGAGCGGTATAGCTACCGAGTTGTACCCGAAGGTCCGCGTGCCTTCTGTCCGTTCCACACTAAGGGATGCAGAGCAAGCAGGGGTTGAGTTTTTCGGCTTCCTGGGCGTATCTTCCCTGACTGAGGCGAGACAACTGGAAGCTGAATATCTCCGTGACAAAGCACTCGAATACAAAAGCTTCTGGGGAACCGTCATCGACGAACAATTCTGCGCAGGCGATCCGTTTACTCGTTTTGTTCAGCAGGAGCGCGAGGCGATACCCGTAATGCTGGGGCATACGTCTTCTGAATTTTGGACCCGGCCCGCCGCAGGCAATCTGGAAGAACTGAAGCAGATGGCTGTGGAGTTGTTTGGCGAAGACGCTCCTGCCTTTTTGCAGCTATGTGAGGCTGATACCGAACAAATCGAACATGCTTTGCAACAAGCATCGGTCCGCATGATCCAACATGCCATTCTGCTCGCCATCCGTGCGAACAGCGGTCATCCGTCTGAAACGCCTCTCTACTATTATAACTTCGACGCCGAGATTCCGGGCTGGGACCAACCAGGCACTTTTCACTCCGTCGATCTGTGGTTTTTCTTCGAAACACTTGCCAAATGCTGGCGGCCTTTCACAGGCAAGCATTATGATCTGGCTCGCCAGATGTGTAATTACTTATCCAACTTTATTGCTACAGGTGACCCAAACGGTTCGGACTCCACCGGAAAGCTGATGCCTCATTGGACTCCTTGTACTACGGAACAGCCGTATCTAATAGAATTTGGCGATCAGGCTCAATTACAGAAGGCTGAGCCCGGACCGATGCTCGCGTTTTTAATTGAACAATATTTCAAGAAACAGAATGCACCTGTTGTTTAAAACATGAGGTTTGCCCTCTCACGATATATGTAAGAGCCATGCTGTCGCATGGCTCTTTTTGTATAGTGTGAATGGTAGAGCGATGTTCATTCGCGTATGCCTATTTAGCAAGTTACCCAACTACAGAAGCCTAAGGTAACAATCAGGCAGCCAAAGGAATCCCACGAACATTCAGCATCATTCAAGGAGATTCGTTTTTGTTGCTCGCGATAATGATAACGTCTCTCTCCCCTCCATTATATATGAGTCTGAGTTGATTTGTTGAAGATGACAGGTAGCTTAATCTGTAGTGAAAAGGTATCTTCTTCCTCCGATACTGTCAACGTCCCGTTGTGCTGCTGGATCATTTTCTGACAACTAACGAGCCCGATTTCATTGCTATCATTCTTTTTGCCAACATGTTTAATCTTATTCTCCACCTCAAGAATGACCCATTGTTGCTTCAAAGAAATCTGGATATGAACGGGATGCCCTGGATCGGCGTATTTTCGAATATTTGAAAATATGTTATCCATTACGCGACGCATGGCGACCAGATTGATTTCCAGCAAAAACTCCTCATGATGTGCATCTGTCTGAACCTGCACGTCTATATCGTCCAAAACCACTAATTGCTCATCTATGAGTTGATCGATAAGCGCTCTGCCCTCATACATTTCAAATTCTACTTCCTCTTCTTCAGCGGCCGAGGATACCGTAAAATATTCGAATAGTTTGTCTGACAGCACTTTGATCTGATAGGCCTTCTCCCGGCTATTATGAATATACTGCAACAGATCCTCATGTGTCTTATATTTGTTTAGCTCTATGATATCCATATATCCTAATAGAATCGTGAGTGGCGTTCGCAAATCATGGGAAATCGCCGTGATCAATTCACGGTTGGCCATCCTGACCCTCTCCTCGCTGTCCAGCCGCTCCACAAATGATTTCCTCATCTCATCAATACTCTGGGCCAGAGATGACAGTTCATCCTTTCCCGATATCGTGATCGAATAATCCAAATTTCCACCTTCGAGTATTTTGATCTCTTGTTCAAGCACGCCAATATAAGATGTTTTCTTATTAATCATCAGTAGAAAGGAAACAATGAACACAATGGCCGCTATGAAAACACCAATAATCAGAATGAGGTTGTAATATTGATACTCATAAAAGCTAACCAAGTATATCTGGGCATCCTGATCCGCAAAATGGATGGTGGTGATGGGTATTTTCGATGGCACAAATTGAGTTAACAACTCTTCATTAATGGCAGGATCAACTTCCGTGTTGGAGGAAAATATCAATTTGTCTTTTGCAAAAATATACAGATTTAAGTAGCGCTCATGTCTTATCCAAGCAGACAATTCCTCATGATCACGGGTTGACACGTTCTGGTTATTCACAAATGCTTCGAATCGATCCAGCGCATCTTGCTGCCTGTTCTCTACAAAAGTGGATTTGCTTAAATAACTATCCAATACAGTCTCGCCAACAACTTGTAAAATAACGAGTGCACTTATGGAAATGACCAAAGAAATGACAACCGCCAGAACCAGTTTAATCTTCAGCTTTTTTCCGATTAATAATCTATTCAATTTTGTACCCCTTCCCCCAAACGGTCTTCACATATTTAGGGTTCTGCGGGTCATCCTCCAGTTTGCCTCTCAAATTACGAATATGAACCATCACTGTGTTATTACACGTATAAAAGTATGGTTGCCCCCAAACACTCTCATATATATTTTCTGCCGAGAATACCTTTCGTCGCTTCTTAGCCAATAGCAGCAATATCTGGTATTCAATTTCTGTCAGAGCAATCTCCTTCTCCCCAACAAACACGGCTTTTGAATCCTGATGGACGGTAAGATCCTTAACGATAATTTGGTCCGCTTCTTCCGTCTTCTCCTTGCCACGATATACATAATACCTCCGCAGTAAAGCCTTCACCCGCGAAACGAGTTCTGTATAGGAAAAGGGTTTGGACAAAAAGTCATCACTGCCTGAGGAAAAGGCCAATTGTTTGTCAGAATCCTGCGTTTTCGCCGTGAGAAACAGGATCGGTGCGCTTGTTTTTTCACGAATCTCCAGACACGCCTTCAGCCCCGATTTATTGGGCATCATCATATCCAAAATAATGAGATCCGTCTCTTCGTTCACTTTATCAATCGCATCTTGACCATCTATCGCTTCAATCACTTCAAAATTCTCACTCTCTAACAAAATCCTTACAATTTCACGAATTTCACTGTTATCATCAGCAATTAGAATTTTCTTGCTCATCTGATCCCTCCGTCTAATTTCAGTATAATATGCGCTATTAGCGACTACCAGCAAATACAATCGACTTAAGAATTCTTCAGAAGTTATGTAGGTATCTCTTAATAATTTCGTCTTATACTGTAAATATGTAGAAGTTATTACACAAAGGGGTCGTCAGGAATGCCACAAACTTCGAAAAAAGTAATGATTAACATATTGTTGGGTCTGTTCATCATGTTGTCCATTGGTCTACTGGTGTATTATTCTCCTGCCCTTATTAAAATCATGTCTTCCATGGACAACTTCAGAGCGTATATTCATTCAACAGGCCATTGGGGTCCGGTCATGTTTATTTTATTCCAGATTCTTCAGATCGTGGTTGCACCTATTCCAGGAGAAGTGGTACAGGTTGCAGGCGGTTATATCTATGGGGTTACAATTGGGTCCTTGTATACTACAATAGGCTTGATTATAGGCTCAGCGATCGCCTTCTATTTCACCCGTTATATCGGTCGCACCTATATTTCACGGCTAATGCAAAAGAATAATAATAAGTGGATGTCGTTAATTCATGATGAGAAGAAGTTCTCCGCATTTTTATTCATCTTTTTCGTAATTCCCGGCTTGCCCAAAGACATGCTTGTATTTGTCGCCGCACTTACATCGATTAGTTCGTTTAGGTTCTTCACGATCCTTATCGTTGGTCGTCTGCCGTGGATCATCGCATCTACCGTTATAGGGTCTACGATTCATATGCAACAATACACAATCGCCATTATTATTTCTGTTATCGCTGTAATCGGGTTTGTACTCGGTTATATCTATAGGGAGAAATTGGTGGGATTGTTCTCCCGGTCAGACAGTACCAAAGCCAAACCCAAGGCTATACCCAGTTATAGTACGAATAGGGAGTCTCGTAAAATAAAAAGAGATACAACATGAACACAGCCAATCTATTGATATGAAAACCGGAGGTATATCTTATGCAAACACTTGAAACCAATCGATTAATCCTGAGAAATTTCACCTTAACGGACGCAGCCGGACTGTTGGAATACACAGCAAATCCCAGAGTGAATTGTTTTATGGATCAACGAATTTCCACATTGGAAGATGCGGCAGCAGAAGTCGCAAAAAGAAGCAGTGATGATTCCCACATCGCGGTCTGCCTGAAGGACAGTAACGAGTTGATCGGTGAGCTGTTTGGTATGAGGGAAGATCGGGATTCCGATACGGATAAGGATTCGAATTCAGATACCTATAGTATTGGTTGGAATTTTAATGGAAGATATGAAGGGAAAGGGTATGCCAGTGAGAGCGCCAATGCTTTCATCGAAAATCTCTTTATGGAACAGGGAATCAGAAGATTGTACGCTTATGTCGAGGATGATAACTTCCGTTCTCAGAAACTGTGTGAGAAGCTGGGCATGCGCCGGGAAGGTCTTTTTTTGGAGTTCATTTCATTTGTCAAAAATGAAGACGGCACACCGAAATACGAGAATACGTATCAGTATGCTTTGTTGAAAAAGGAATGGCTGGCACAGCGTGAATCACAGAAATAAAGAAAGACATACCTATGCCTCATCATTAGTTTAAAATTTATAGAAATAAGAACGTACCTATACGTACGTTTTACAACAAATACGGCGGCTTCTCCCTGGATAGATTCCAGAGGAAAAGTCGCCGTTTCATTATCGCACAGAACACTATTGTTCGAGCAATGTGTTTATATGGTCACAATACATTCAGCTTAAATCCTAGACGTTACTGCCCCAATATTGCTTTGCAATCTTCTGCCCTTGATCAATCTTCGCCCATTGCTGAGCTTCGCTTAATTCGTTACCGCCATCACAAGATGCAAAGCCGCATTGGTGAGACAACAACAGCCGATCCTTATCGATGATTTTGGATGCTTCGTCCAGCAAACGGACAACGCGTGCTTCATCATCGAGTGTACTCGTTTTGGAAGACAACAGACCCAGTACAATTTCCGTTTCAGGTCTGTCCTTGAACACTTCCAGAGCTTCAATTGAACCCGCACGATCATCATCCCACTCCAGGAAGAAACGGTCATACTTCAATTGCTTCAGGAACAGATTCGCAATTTTGGCATACGATCCACCACCCATGTTGCGGGAATCATAATTGCCGCGGCAGTTATGTGTCCACATTTTCAAGCCAAGGCTATGACCAAAGTCAATCACGGTATTATTAATATCAATGAATTCGGTAGCGAGACCCTTTACTTCATCTTGATTAATATTTTCCCCTGTAAAAGGAGAGTTCGGGTTGTCGTCTGCAAACAGTTCCCATAAGCAATCATCGAATTGCAGGATTTTGCCGCCTATAGCAGCGAATTCTTCAACGAATTCCTTATACGCGATTACAAGACCCTCTTTGAGCTCCTGTTTGTTCTGATAAACGGAATCCGTACCTCCAATGTTATCCGACCAGGAAAGCTCACCGAATATATGGGATGGCGATGGTACGCAAAGTTTCGTTTGTTGCTCGCCAGCCGTGTCTTGCAGTTGTTGGAACAACTTAATGAAATGATGATTTTTTCCGCTCAATTTGTCAGTGATGCGCAGTCCAATATCTTTGCGTGTTTCATACTTCGAAGTTCCGTCCACATCTCTGAAAAAATAGCCATGATCCGCGATGTAACGCTTCACTCCGCCAAATCCCCATACAAAGTCCAGATGCCACATCGATTTGGAGAATTCGCCATCGGTAACCACGGACAAGTTATGTTCGATTTCCTTTGCGACAACTTGTTTGATTGCCTCTGTCTCACACTTCTCATATCCTTCGTAGTTTTCATAGAACGGATATTGGATATCATCATTATGTTCAATATGTGTTTTATATTTCAGCAGCTCATCCGGCCGCAATAAACTTCCTACGATCTGGAACTTATCAGTCATGTAAAAAACCCCCTCGTTGTATACAATGATCATATCACGCTGAGAGCAGTTAGAAGGGATACTTAAAAACCATAACTGGTTATAGTTAAAAACTATATCAAAAGTTATTCCATTTCACACCGTACGACGACGCAGTTCATAAAAATATTGTACCGCTGGATGCTTTAATTTGACCTGCTCCGACATGTTCAGAATTCGTTTTTTGCCAACGCGTCTGTCCATTAAAGCCAGAATATTAAACAAGATATCCTTGCTCTCCAGATTATCCTCTATAGAAGTTGATAGATACGCCGTAGCTGCAACGGTAAAATTCGATTTACTGAGTGCGGTCTGAGCCAACAACAGCTCTTTGGCATGTACGGAGATTTTTCTACTTCTTGCCATGACTTGAAGACGATCCTCGGGAATGGGTCCTTTGGAATCTTTTCGAATAGCTTCAATCTCTTCATCGCTCACAGGAATCATGATTTCCGGGTCGCTCTTGATCTCCTGCTCTGTCTGATACCATCGGATTGGGGTTGTTGTATCGCTCATGTTGAGTACATTCTTTTTATCTACAGTAATATAACAATTGCCTGATTTATCAGGTGAATAGCTATAGCTGGTGGCACGGTACTCCACCCTTCCAACTAACGCAGGACTAAGAAAACTCTCCAGTTGTTGCTTCAATTTACTCCAGGACATAAATCCTCCTATTATCAAAAGCCTACCGCACGAATTGCGGCGATCATTTCAAATATTTTTCAATCCGTCTCCAGTATCAACATTCATCTAAATTATAACATAGCAAACCAAATTGATGATGGAAGAAACCCAGTTATTGGTTTTAAAATTCCCTATGTGATAAAATTGCAGAAAATTATCTACTTACTATTAAATCGTCATAGCCTACCATTGAAACATACGGTGTTATTCACAAAGGAGAGGAAGAGTGTAATGACTACGAAGAAAGCAACCTTACCTGCTCATATGGAAAAACTCGTTAAAGATAATGATATCGCTACCGTAAAAGTAATTTTCGAACAATGCGAATGGGATGCACGTGGGGGTTACAGCAAAGGTACGGCCCTCAGCTTTCGGCATATTTCGGATGAATTGGTCCGCTGGCTGGTAGCGCAAGGAGCAGACATTAATGCACGCGACAAATATCAACGCACGCCTTTACATGCCCATGCCTCACACTGGTCAGGAAATGTACCCCTGTTCCTTGAATTAGGTGCGGATCTGGACGCTGTGGATTACCAAAATGAAACACCGTTACATGCAGCGGTCAATGGGTATCGAACCAAAGTGGTTCAAGAGTTGGTAAACCAAGGCGCTACGATTAACGTAGAAAATAAACAGGGAAATACGCCATTAGCTAAGGGGTTAGCCAATTGCAGGAATAGCGATATAGTCAATCTGGCAGAGATTGCCGCAATTATGCTGGATGCCGGAGCATCGGTCACCCCGGATATGAAAGAATCGGTGAAGCGGATCGGTAAGGATTTTGAATTCGTCCGTGAGAAGTTTAATAAGGACAAGGTCGATGAAGTTTCAGACGCGCTGATCAAACTGTACCAGTTATTTGATGTCGAGCCGGTAGTGAGTCGGATCATGCACGATGGGACTACCCCCATTCAGGTAAAGGCAACCACTTGGACCAAACAGCACCAAGAGCTGTGGGAATATCTCATTCCGGCCCAGGGCCACGCTCAAACGGTGCAGGGAGAGGTCATCCGCATCACAGGACGTGTGTCCCATGAAGTATTGGATAATGGCGGTGGAAACTGGGATGCGGAGTATCGTAAGATGCTGGATGCACTGATTCGTCACTTGGGCACTGGTGCACCACTTGCCCCGACACTGCTCCAAGAGGCAGCAGACTTGGTCAGCAGGCTTCGCGATGGATACGATTTTGATGCGCCTGCCAGATTATCCGAGTTGGCGGTATTATGGGTGCTTGCCAATCCTCAACCGGTCGCGATGGAGAAGCCTGCGTATACGCGTTAAACAGCAAAGCAAAAAAAAAGAAGCGGAAGAGTTACCGCTTCTTTTTTTTGCTATTAATCTACCTGAATCATACTCCGTATCCATGATTACGTCTTACTCTACTCTACCTGTTCATTACTTTCAAACTCAATGAGCAATTCGCGTACTTTAGAAGTGGTTTTGGCGTTCATCAAGCTGTTTCTCAGCTCACTAGCACCGCGGAAGCCACGAACATAGATTTTGAAAAAACGGGCCAGCGGGCTGAACGAACGCGGTTCAAGCTCGGAATATTGATCATGGAGATCCAGATGCAGCCGTAGCAGATCAAGCAATTCCTTACTGCTGTGTTCCTTCGGCTCCTTTTCAAAAGCAAATGGATTCTGGAAAATACCGCGTCCAATCATAATACCATCCACACCATATTGCTCCACGAGTCTCAGGCCTGTCTCACGGTCAGGAATATCCCCATTAATCGTCAGCAGTGTATTAGGAGCTATCTCATCCCGCAGTTTTTTAATCTCCGGAATCAGTTCCCAGTGAGCGTCTACTTTGCTCATTTCTTCTCTCGTCCGCAAGTGAATGGACAGATTCACGATGTCTTGTTGCAAAATATGGGTTAACCAGTCGCGCCATTCATCGACCTCAGTAAATCCGAGACGCGTTTTTACACTGACCGGCAGCCCCCCGGCTTTCGCCGCCTGAATAATCTCCGCCGCAAGGGCTGGCCGGCAGATCAAGCCGCTTCCTTTTCCATTCTCGGCTACATTCGCTACCGGACAGCCCATATTGATATCGATGCCTTTAAATCCTTCTTTCGCCATACCGATACTCATCTCACGAAAGAATTCCGGTTTATCTCCCCAGATATGAGCCACAATCGGCTGTTCATCCGCTGTAAACGTCAAACGCCCGCGCACACTATGGTGCCCCTCCGGGTGACAATAACTCTCTGTATTCGCAAACTCCGTAAAAAACACATCCGGTCTGCCCGCTTCACCTACGACATGCCTAAACACAACATCCGTCACATCTTCCATCGGTGCCAGTATAAAAAATGGTCGTGGCAATTCACGCCAAAAGTTTTCCTTTGTCATTTCAAAAGCTCCTCTATACATTCCAGGACAGTATCTGTCCTCATTAATAGTTAAAATAGTAAACCTCGTAACTCATGCATCTGCTGCCTATCATTTACATGATCATTCGTTTTTCGTTGCAATTCACATTATGGTGTCCTAGCCTTCTTCTTCACTTATACCATGCAAATGTAACTTTGTTCAAACAGCAGTATCTGTTATTACTTCCATTAGATCTTCAAATTATTGAAAGTTCGATGATCTCAAAATTGCCCTTTCCCGATTTTATCACGTCTTTATTAGATTTTCAGCCCGATTGCTCTTGCCGAACTGGAAAAGCTCCTCTAAAATGAAGCTCGACAGGCTTTTAACCTGCAAATCGAGATTTTAAGGAGGCCTGAATTATATATGGAAATTTCACTGGATATGATCAAAGACAAAGTTGAATGCTTGCAGGCTTATGACTTCCGTGAACTGGAACGAGCGATCGAAGAACGAATCGGAATGAACAAAGCATTAATGCTGCGCGTGAAGCAAGTTCAGCATCAAGTGACGTTTGACCCTTTTCGCAACAAGATGTTATATAGTGCAATCGTGCATTTTAACGTAGATTAATGGACCAAGATTTTAAATAGTGAAAAACAGTTCACTGACGCAATTTCATTTAAACATATCCGATAAAACATGCAAAAAAGAAGACGCGAATTCGCTCGCGTCTCTTTCTATACGAAACTCCACTTTCTCTTGTTAAAACTCCTGCTTAACCAACAACAACTTATAAGCAGAATTTCACCTGTAATCATACTTTACATAGTTAAATACGGGATCGTACCACTATACAAACAGTCACTTTTGAGGATTAAGGGGAGAATACCATGCAAGAATTAAAATTTATGAAGAATTATAAAAACAATGAAGTACTGCGCAAGAGTTTTTTCGAGCTTGCTGTCAACACGTTTGAGATCAATTTTGAAGATTGGTATCGACAAGGATACTGGGGCGAGCGTTACATCCCTTATTCATATGTCGATGGAGACCAGGTTATTGCCAACGTTTCTGTTAACATCCTTGAGCTCATCATTCACGGTGAGAAGAAAAAAGCGATTCAAATCGGCACGGTGATGACACATCCTGATTATCGGGGAAAAGGACTCTCTACAGATTTAATGAACAAAGTTTTAGAGGAATACGAGAACAAGTACGATTACATGTACCTTTTTGCCAATGAATCGGTGCTTGATTTTTACCCCAAGTTTGGGTTTAAGCCTGTGGAGGAGCATCTTTTTTCAATGAATTATACGGCAAAAAAATCACCTGAGCCTGCGCACATCCGAAAACTAAATGTAACTAGCGCGGAGGATTTACGTCTTATTCAAAAATTTGCATCGGAAAGATTACCTGTTTCTCAGCATTTCGCAACCCATCATGCTCAAGGAATACTCATGTTTTATTGCCTGAATGTCTTTAGTGATGATATTTATTACTTGGAAAACGAAAACGTCATTGTTATTTATCAGAAAGAAGACAATCATATTGAGCTCTTCGACGTTATTAGCTTAAACGAAATGAATATGAAAGATATCTTGGATAAGATTGCAGATGAAGATACGGAGAAAATAACCTTTCATTTCACTCCAGATGATCACGGTCTTGATCTAAAAAGTTCGATCACCAATGAAGGTTTATTTGTAAGAACCCCTGGTGAACATCTCTACCCTGTGCACGTTAAACATCCGATTACATCTATTGCTTGATGATACTTAAAAAAGATCAAAAAGGAGCAGGATTCCCTGCTCCTTCGTTATGTGAAACTTCTTTCTCTCATCAAACGTAAATTCACAAGGTATAATGAAATCAGATGACCGTTCAGCATGATCTTATGACCATCATAATGAAGGAGGGGACATTCGTGGCGTTTATCCCGCTAAACTGCCCCAATTGCAACGGAAGAATTGAATACAAGAAGGATGAGGTTTTAAAGTGTCCCTATTGTGAAACAGAGCTTCTATTGAAGCAAAATCATGTCTATTACGTAGACCAGACCATTAATCATTACCATGGAACGCCCCCTAAAGTACCACCGAAGCAGACTGCCTCCGTAAAGGTAATGCTGATACTGATGTTAGTCCTAACTGGCGCGATCGGTACATATTTTTATTATAGCAACAGCTCCACCTATCCAAAAACAGAAGCCAATCTGCCTGTGCGAAAGATGCCTGAAAGCGAGGTTCTGCTTTCATTTTTGCGAGATATCTTCGATAAAGGGGCCGCCTTGCCAACAGAGGAGGAATTGGCTCGTATTCGCTATTTAACCGTAGAGCATTCGGAGAATGATCAGTGGAAGTTTACATATAGCCTCTCCGATCCTTTCAGCGATGAACAGGCCGAGAAGATCACTTATATTACTCAGGACAAGAAACTGAATAGCCAGCGGATTGATCAGCGTGATTTTGAAGCTTTTAAGGGACTGACGGCATTGGACCTGACGAATACCTATGAAATATCCCAGACGGACCAAACCACTTTGGCCCATATGCCCGGATTAAAAAGTTATGGTGGCGCTTTTAACGAATCCTTTAGTACATTTTCGGGCTACTTTGGCGACAAGTCTAAAATTACGGAGCTTACCACTCAGCTTCGCAGTAATCAGGAATTGGCCATGCTGCTGGAATTCCCCAATCTGAACTCTTTATTCATTACCTATGTGGATGAGTCCGTAACAGATCTTCACTTGTTAAACCAATTGCCAATCAAGTCCCTGTCGCTCACCTTTGTCAATGAACTCGGATGGTTATCGTCCATGACCGGGCTATCATCCTTGTCTATACAGTACAGTGAAACCACAGACCTGCAGCCGCTGTATGCCTTGACCCAGCTTCAGGAGCTTCAGTTGTCCTATTTAACGAACGTAAAGTCTATCGACTTTGTGCAAAATATGCCTGCTCTACAAACGTTAGATATTGAAAATGTAAACTTCTCCAGTCTGGGGCGCTTGACCGGCAAAAACTCTATTACCACACTACGCCTGGCTTCTCTAAGTGAGCTTGGCTCGGTAAAGGCCATAAACAGTCTGCCCTCTTTGCGGGAATTAACGTTGTCCGGCTACTACGAGAATGCAGAAGCGCTGACACTGCCTAAAGTAGAGCGAGTGGAAATTCCAAGCTCCTTTCTCCCCGGGCTAAAGGCCCCGGCTACAACCAGTCTGACGCTCCGTGGCGGAAGTGGGGAATTGAACTTGGCTGTGCTGGGGAAATTCCCGAAACTGGAGCAACTCTCGCTCTGGGAGATCGATGAAATAACCCGTCTTGCCGCCCTGGACGGCTTGTCCCGCCTAGAGACCTTAAACATTAACGACTCGTCACTGTTCAAGGAAAGCGATGCCTTATTTCGTTTGAAGCAGGTGAAATCTTTGATGTGCTCCGAGTGTAGGCTGAACTTTGAACAAAAGGCGGCCGCGGAGAACAGCGTGCTTGAACACTTGACCTTAGAACACCCATATTTCAGCATAAACAACACCTCTGTTACTGAAGTTGACCAGATGATGCCTTACTTTGCCAAACTGTCCGCTCTACGTTTCTTCACTATGCAAGACAGCAATTTGGCTTCTCTCGAATTCATGATCAACTGGCAGGCCATAGAAGAGCTTCATCTCGAGAACAATGCCGTTTCCAATATCGAGACCCTAAGCCAGCTGCCTGATCTGCAAAAGGTATATCTATCCGGTAATTCGGTACAAAACAAATCCGTGCTTGGCACGGGTGTGCATGTGTATTAATTACCGGCTGGGATGATGGGAGTTTTAGACTATTTTAGTTAATGGATGCTATTGAAACAAAGACAAAAAAGGGGTTCGAGAATCGTATATAAATTCTCGAACCCCTTATGTTTATGTTTAGCTTTCTAACCATCATCGCTACACTCCAGAACGCTGCGAATTGACCGTGCCAAAGATATGATACGGTGTTATCCCCTTTGCAAATAGACTATCGATCAGCTTGATCAATTCTTCCGACGATAGATCTTTGTCTCTGTGTATCCAAAGACGAAACATAGATATTAATGTTGATATGTAAAACTCGATGATATATGGTGCCAAGACATCATCTGTTGGAAAATCCACAATCAATCGCTCAAAGGGAATTTCTCTTTTCAAGCGTTCCACAAAATGAACAGAACCATAGTCGCCCAAGAGGGCTTTCAGAACTGAAATGTCCTCTGCATTTTCCAAGCATTGAAGTGCATCCTGGAACGTATGTGTAGAAAACTCTCTACCTGCCATCTCCTCGTTAATGGATTTCAAAACACGCTCTTCAACGCAGTCCAACAACTCATAGATATCTGTAAAGTATTGATAAAATGTACTCCGATTATATCCTGATTGGTTAGCAATCTCTTGAATGGATATTTTTTCGATTGGTTTTTGGCTATATAAATCGCAGAATACATTTATGAATGTCTGCCTTGTTTTATCCGTAATTTCAGGTTGCTTTTTCATTATTTGCCTCCGTTTGCTGTTCGATCAATTATCCGACAGATATTAAAAATCTGATGGTTGATGACCGTATAGTGAATCAATACAATATCATTATACAACACGTTGTTGGATCATCAACAAGGATGAATATGGATTATTAGGAGGCTAAGATGAGAATTTTATTTTTCGGTAGAGGTGTAATATCGACCCAATACGCGTGGGCTTTCGAAAAGGCAGGCCACACCGTTGAGTTTTACGTTAGAAAAGGGAGAAAAGAAACCTTCGGAAGTCATATAGCGCTTGAAATGTGGGATGCACGAAGAGGGAAGCAGTTAATCCAGGAAAGCTGGAAAGTCAAGCTGCATGAGGAGATAAGGCCAAATTACGATCTCATTATTGCGAGTGTCAACACGGAGCAACTTCCCGAAGCAGCACAATTACTATCGACTACCGCTGGTAACACCCCGATCCTAATATTCAATAATATTTGGCAAGATTTAAAATTATCGATCTCGCCCTTGTCTATGAACAATGTTGTCTTTGGGTTCCCAGGAGCAGGAGGCGGCATTGAGGACAATAAGCTTAGGGGCGGCTTTTTAAAAATGATATTTTTGGAAAAACCACGGGTAGGCACGGAACAGATAAACAACAAGGTCAAAGAACTATTTGAAAGCGCCCATTTTAAAATCAATTGGATCAAGGATATGCAAAGCTGGTTATGGAATCACTATGCCATGAATGCGGCGATGGAGACCGAGGTGTTAAAACGGGGAAGCTTCCCAGCACTCTTGAATCATAGTGACTCATTCGCAAATGTAGGCAAGAGTATGCGGGAAATGAAGCCTGTTCTTAAAGCAAGAGGCGCAAAGATGGACGCGATTACTCTACTGTTGACCAAGATCCCACCAGCACTTATCGGCACGCTGTTTAACAAGGTTATTTTTGCAAAGGGCAACTTACCACGACTTTTCATTGAATACAATAATAGTAAGTCCAGTTTTGCAGTACTTGAAGTTGTGAGAGAAGCCAAAAAGTTAGGTATACCTTTGCCACGTCTTACCTTGGCATTAGAAAACACTGAACAACACACAGCTATTAAAAACGGATAAACTGGAAAACTTGATATTGTTCAGACCAGCATCAACTCTAGTAATGGTTATAACAACTATAGCCCGAGCTTTAGAAGCTTCGGGCAAAGCAGCTATTTATTAAAACAGGTAAATGTAGCTTCAAAACACTACACCCTAACCAACATCGCCACCGACTCCACATGCACCGTGTGTGGGAACATGTCCACCGGCGTGACCTCAACCGTGCGATAGCCACCATCCTCCAGCACACGCAGATCACGTGCCAACGTACTCGGATTACAGCTCACATACACCACACGCTCCGGCTTCATCTCCAGGATCGTTTCCAGCAAACGTGGATCACAGCCTTTACGCGGTGGATCGACTACGATGACGTCGGCCTCGATGCCTTGTTCTTTCCAGCGTGGAATAACGTCCTCTGAGGCACCAACTTCGAACTTCACGTTACGCATTTCGTTCAACATCGCATTGCTACGCGCATCCTCGATAGCTTCTGGCACAATCTCAACCCCGTACACCTGATCCGCATGTTGCGCGAGGAAAAGAGAGATCGTTCCGATGCCGCAATAGGCATCAATTACAGTTTCTTTGCCACTCAGTCCGGCGTACTCCACCGTTTTCCCATACAGTACTTCCGTCTGCACTGGATTCACCTGATAAAACGAACGCGCTGAGATCGCAAATTGCACATCACCGATATAATCATAGATTACATCACGGCCCCACAGGACGCGGGTTTCATCGCCAAAGATAACGTTGGTCTGTTTCTTGTTCACGTTATGGCAGATGCTCGCTACATGCGGAATCGCTTCACGGATACTGCCAATCCATTCGTCTTTGTACGGGATGTCTCGACCATTGGTGACCAAAACAAGCATCATCTCGCCTGTACGGAATGCCTTCTTCACAACGACATGACGCAATAGACCGCGGCCTGTCTCTTCGTTATAGGCGCTGATTCCAAAATGACTGCCCATCTCCTTCACCTTTGCAACCACTTCGTCATTATGCTCATGCTGAATGAGACAGCTTTCCATATCAATGATCCGATGGCTTCCTTTAGCGTAAAAACCACCTACCAGACCACCCTCGGTAACGCCAATCGGCACCTGTGCCTTATTCCGATAGCGCCATGGCTCGTCCATACCCATCGTAGGCAGTACGCGAATGCCCTGCTCTGCATCTTCTGCATCCTCCACTATCACGTTCAGCTTGCCAATCCGCTGCAAATTATCGACTACCAACTGGCGTTTCCACGCAAGCTGTCCGGCATAGCTCATATGCTGGATCTGGCAGCCGCCGCACTGATCGTAGATCGGGCAAGGCGCGGACACACGATCTGGGCTTGCTTTCACGATCTCCAGCAGTTTGGCGTAGCCGTACTGCTTCTTGGTTTTCATTACGCGCACACGCACGGTTTCACCTGGAAGCGCACCCTGCACAAAGAGCGTGTATCCATTCGCACGACCTACACCCTCACCGTCATGGTTCATGCCAATGATGTCGATGACGGTCTCTTCATTTTTGCTAACAGGCAGTCCTTCGATTGGTACAGATTCCCGCGCTCTCCCTTTTGGACGAACGGCAGAAAGAGATGCGCCTTGTGGCCGCACCTCTTTTCCCTGCTGACGTGTAGATGGACGAGATGTTTGACTTGGCTGACGGGACGCTGAAGCGTTCCCTTGCCCCTGAGAGGCAGCCGAATTCCGGCGGTTTTTTCCACGACCGCTGCGGTTCGTATTAGACAACGTACATTCACTTCTTTCTTTTTAGTATTTAACGATACAACATCAGATGATGACGCAGATTCGTAAAGGTAGCTGGCAATGTGCCGCCCAACTCTCCATCGAGGTTCAGCTGCACATAGCCCGGGGACGTAACTTCCATATGACTCGTCTGGAAATGAACCACTTTCTTGTCATTCAGATGCTCCCCACGCAGCGCGAGCGTTACGAGGCGGATCATATCGGCCAGATTACACTTGCGGACACCGATCACATCGAACAGACCATCATCAATGGTTGCACCTGGAGCCAACTTCTCAAATCCCCCGACCGAATTGGTATTGGCGATGAGGAATAACATGAATTCATCATGGATTTCTTCCTGACCGTCGGCGCGAATAATCAGCTCCTGTGGAGACAGGCTTGCCATTTTCTCAATACCCTTCATATAATAGGCCAGTTGCCCAATCATCGTTTTCAGACGACTCGGTACTTCATAGGTCAGTTCAGTCAGTGATCCACCGCCGGCGATGTTGATAAAATATTTATCATTCGCTTTGCCCAGATCGAGCGGACGAAGTTGCTGGTTAATGACCAGATCCACGTAATCTTCCCACTGTCTCGGAATACCGAGTGCACGTGCAAAATCATTCGTTGTTCCCAAAGGAAACACACCCAGCGGCGGACGATTCTCCCGCTCGGCCATACCGTTGATGACTTCGTACAATGTGCCATCGCCGCCAGCAGCAATAATCATGTCATATCCGCGTTCAATCGCGAGTTCAGCTTCCCGGGTTGCGTCACCTTCACCCGTTGTTGCGTGACATGAAGCTTCAATACCACCTTGATCCAAACGCTGCAAAATATCAGCCAGACGTTTCTTCATTTCTTCCCGGCCTGAGGTCGGATTATATATTAAGCGAGCTTTTTTCATCTCATACGCCACCTATTCCACATTATCCATGAGTCTGAAGGACCTCATAATCTTACGTTGCACGAGTCCACAAAAGGGTATATTTTTTACACAATAATGAACTTCCGTTAATGTTGCTCTAATCTTTCGTCTTACCTATATCTATGCATCAGGAATTCCGTCTCATGCCAAAGCCTTTAACTCCTATCATATCATCAAATGTAAAGATGTCCTAGCCTTTGACACTCCCATCCCTAAAGGGGCAAGATCACTAAAGTGATTGGGATTCTTAGCTAAGCTTAACGTCCTCATTTCATTTCTGCTTTGGACAGATGCTAAGATTAGGGTATGCCATTACCCCTCCTAAGACAGTGCATATAGCATCTTAGGCTGATTGACTGTTACCGCCAATCACAGTTGCGTAGCGAATATTCATCGCCCCAACGATATCACGATGTCTCTTGAATCCACATGGGCACGTATATCTTCTATCTTGCGCCTTGTTCTTTTTTGAACATTCTGGACAGGTTTGACTTGAATATGCAGGGTTCACATATTCCACTTTGATCCCTGCCATGTTTGCTTTGTATTCAATGAATTGTGCCAAACGGTAGAATGACCATGTGTGTAGATTCTTTTCGTTTTTACGACTTGTTCTTGTCGTCTGCCTAATATTCGTTAGTTGCTCTAAGCGAATGACAGAAGTCTTATTTTCGACTGCGAAATTAACGATTTCACGACTGACTTTGTGGTCTTTGTCTTTCATCCATTGTTGTTCTTTATCATCTAACTTGCGAATAGCGTTCACTTTCTTTTGTTTTCCTAGTTTTTGACGAACACTACGAAACTTCCGTTTCTTGTATTTGTTTTCTCGCCCATTCCCAAAGAATCGAGCGTGATCATTATCTGTGATGGCTACGGCAGGGACTTTCAGCCCTAAATCAATGCCCAAAATCCGCATACCCGTTTTTTCAGTTATTGGCATGGTGACAGCAATTTGGGCTATCCACTTACCTGAGCTTTTCGTGACACGGAGCGTACCAAGTTTATGCTTCAAAAGGTCAACGTTTCGATGGTCCTTGTCGATGAACAATGCACGAATTTTTAAACGCTTAGATTTTCCCTCTACCATGAATGGAATGGAAATGTGCGTGAAGTCAAGAGAATAGTTTTGGTTATTCCATACGCAAATCGGTTTCTTTAGGATCGGTATGATTGCGTATTTACTTTTCTTAACTTTGTTAGAGAAGACACTATTCGCATCCTTAATCGCTTGATTTTTTACTGCACTTGGTAGATTAGCAGGAATGTCTTTTGTTGTCTTCTTCAACCTTTTCTTTTCTTCTACCATCTCGGCCACGAGTGTATTAACAACTCGGATATATTCATGACTACTTTGTTGCAATAGTTGGATCTGCTCTTTAGTCGGCAGCAGCTTTACCTTAACCGTTAGGGTCTGAGACAGTTACTTCACCCCCTTGTCTTTTGTTGTTCAACATAACGCTTGATGGTCTCACTTGATACATTTCCAGCGGTAGAAACAAAATAGGAACGTGTCCACAAACTGGGCAAATGCAGAAGGTGTGGAAACTCTTCTCGTAGTTTTTTTGATGTGACTCCTTTTATTTTTGCCATGATATCAGCAGGGCTTAATGTTGGAAGTGCATTGAGAAACATATGTGTATGGTCTTTGTCGCACTCCATGGCAACAATCACAATTTTAAGCTCTGCACATACCTCATGCACCAGTTCCTTGAAGCGCTGTTCTACCTCTAATTTGAGAAATATCTTTCTTCTGTATCGTGGGCAGAACACAAAATGATAGTTCAACAAAGATACGGTTGTGTTTGTTCTTCTATATTCATTCATATCTATATTGTATCAGTTTAATAGATGAATTGAAACAAACTAAAAAAAATTAAGAAGGCAGACATTTCGGATACTTGAAGCATCACAATAGTGATACTCCGTATCCGACCTCACTTTCATCCCACATCTAAAGAATTGGGCTTTCTCGTTCGGGAATTCTGTAATCTATAAGTATATTTTTGCATATATGTATCCACTAATCCATCCATTACCCAATAAACCTCACGCACCACTCCTGAATCTTCCCCACTACCTTTTATGTAAAATAGTCTCATTAATCAACCATTCTGCCCGCTTGGACAGGAATTAGTCTTCGATTTCGATGATCTTCATATGATTATGACATAGATATGCTACAAATTTACAAATCTTAAGATGAAAAGATAAATAACATAAACCTTTTTCCAATATAGTTTTAGTGAACCCTCAACTTAGCACTACATCATACCCTTGAAGGAGAAGTGTAAATGAAAAAAATCGTGTTAATGCTCATGGTTTCGCTTATGGCCTGTATTCCTTGGGTCACTGTTATTGAAGCGGCAGAAATTAATCATGATCAGGTAGTCGGATTCCAGGAAGTTACGCCTGTCACCGTCACGCAACAAGCAGCCAAGCGTTTTCAGCCTTTTCTAAAAGTCTATCATGGATGTGTGCCTTTTCCCGCAGTGGATCAACAGGGCAATACCAGTGCTGGCTTGAATACGTCCGGGTCATCGAATGGAAACTGTAGCTCAAGTACAGGCCAGATCTACTCCCGCTCCACATGGCACAATGGGGTGTGGGCTATCATGTATTCGTGGTATTTCCCCAAAGACTCCCCTTCCTCAGGACTCGGCCATCGTCATGATTGGGAAGGGATCGTCGTGTGGGTCGATAATCCGGCAGCGGCCAATCCCCAAATCCTCTCCATCGCATATTCCGGTCACGGACAGTTCACCAACGTCACTCCGAGCAATAACAATACACAAGGTAATCATCCGTTGATTTCCTATAATAGTACCTGGCCGCTGAACCATGAGCTTGGCGTTACCAACACTGTTGGGGGAACACAACCTTTAATCGGATGGGACGACCTGACTTCTGCCGCACGAAATGCGCTCAATACGACGAACTTTGGCAGTGCCAACGTGCCTTTCAACGATAACAATTTCACCAACAATTTAAACAAAGCCTGGTTCAGATAAGATAAAAAAGAAAATCCCCTTCAAGTGAACAGCTCACTTGAGGGGGATTTTCTTATAATGCGATCGTATTCCGATCGCCATATAGGTCCAGCTAAAAGCTTCCCGCCAGAAAGCTCCTCGGAACATGACTGTCTTTATCCTTACTCGAAGAATAAGTTTTTCTTTCATCATATGGCTCTTCAGCCAACCTCAAAATCCAATTTTTCTACCTGCACGCAGCTGTTTGTACCAGAAATACACCGTGCAACCCACACAATAACCCAGCAAAGCCGCGCTTGCAGCCGCGAGAAGCATGACGGAGAATACATACCCTGCGCCTACCCAACCAAGCGAGAACGAGATGAGTGACAGAGACAGGAAGAGTACAGCCAGAATATTGTTGAATCGCTGGAGCTCCACCGCCTGCGTCTCTGTCCCTTGACCAGTCAGCACGACTTTGCCAATTTGCACAAACAGATTCAATTTGCCACTGGAAACTAGCCCCACCACCTGAATGATCCACAGCAAGCCCAGAACTACCAGCGGATTGAACACAAACGAGAGTAAAACAAACAATACAATACCGACCTGATTCGCTTTCACATAGCGCATAGGTATTTCCCGCATCTGTATATCTCCTTATCCCCATTTTATTAGTTGGTTTTATTGTAGTCGGTATGCAGGGAATGAGCAATACATCATTTAAGGGGAGTAAAATCTCTTTTCAGCACGTCCCAATGGGGAGTCGGGACGCCTGTTGTCTTTTTCCAATCGGTAAATGCATTATTTAACGCCTCAATCTCTCCAAAAGAACCCGCAATCAGCTTATGAATTGGAAGCACACTATAGATCTTCAACAGAAGGTGCAACATCCGTTGATGCTTGCGAATCATTTTAGCCTGAATCTCCGGTATAATCGTTATGCCCATAGCCTCAAGCACGCTGAAGCCCTCATCCATCGCCCTAATCATATGTTGGATTTGCTTTCTGTTCCCGTCCAACTTGATCAATTCGCGCTTCTCATTAAAGCTCACCGCATTAAGCATCAGAATGGGGATGATATGGCTTTTCAGCCAGGCATCAATATCGCTCAGGACATTTAACTTGTATTTCACATGTTGGAAAGCTTGATCCAGCAAAGGTTTGAAGCCTATCTCACCGTCTAGACTGCCGATCACCATTTGTCCGCTACCTCCACCGATCGATAACATTCGGTCCTTTTCCCGCTTCCCTGCACTCACATGGAATCCAAACGCGACCTGTTTTGCTACCCTGCTGTTTTCCTCCAAAAAATTTTGCATGCTTCGCGCATCTGCGTTGTTTCCCACAATCACAATATTGCTGCTCTGATTGTCTGCCAGAATAGGTAACACAGAAGGAAAATCATTATATTTCATGACAACAAAAATCAGATCATATTGGTCATCCATTTCCAACGTTCTGGCTACCCGAACCTGATCAACTGTCGTTTTGAATTGAAAAACATGCCGGATGACGATTCCATCCTTCTCCAGCTCCTCTGCCCGCTTCCCTCTAGCCAGAATGGTGACTTCATTGCCGCCGCGCACCAGAACATGCGCCAGTTGACTGCCCAAAACACCTGCACCATACACTAATATTTTCATTGGTTATCCCTCTACTTCATATTTTATCAATATTCGTTGCTTTATGAACATTTGTTGATAAAATAAGAGTAACAAAGCACCTACTGTGCTTCAATCGTTAAAATATCCGTTTTTGTTGAATAATCAACGAATGATTCCTTATTGTTGAAAACCATCATAGGAGGGGCCATGGACAGACGAGTACTCAAGACACGAAAGGCGATAATCGAAGCTTTTGTGGGGTTACTGGAAGAACGGGATTTCGAGCAAATTACGATAAACGATATTGCTGATCGGGCTAATGTAAACCGAGGAACCATCTATTTGCATTACGCAGACAAGTTCGACCTGTTGGATCAATGCATTGAGACCTATTTGCAGCAGTTGTTGGATGCCTGTATGATCGAAAGATCTACTACAACACCCGTTACGGCCAAGGATGCGCTTCTCCGAACCTTCTGCTATCTGGAACAACATGCCACAACCTATACCACACTTCTAACCAAAAAAGGTATTCCGGCATTCCGTAGTAAGTTGATGACATTGTTGGTCCAGGGAGTGGAGGAACAGATGAATGCCTGTGGCATCCAGGAAGGTATGAAAAAAGAGATCACCATACAGTTTCTTGCTTCCGCTGCTGTGGGCCTCCTGGAGTGGTGGATTATGAATTCCATGCCTTATCCGGCTGAGGAGATCGTTGACCAATTAATAAGTTTACTGGAGCTACATCTGCAATTGCACGCACCCATTAATGGATAGCCCAATTTCTTTCAAGTGATCTACAACAAACAAAAACCACGTCCTTCGACGTGGTTTGATTGTTTATGAAGCTATGGAGTTCAAATCAATTGATACGACATTACTGCGAGCGATGTGATTACACACCTATGCCAAAGCGATCACTTCAAGAAGAAGCTTTAACTTCGTTACAACTCCCCAGCAAAATCTGGATCTGATGCTCCAGCCACTGCCCGAGCAATGGATGTGGCAACAGTGTCTCACCGCTGTACACATAGTTCAGTTCCTGCAGCCGATCCGGGATAACGTTCCTCGTGAAATAACCGGCACTCAAAAACAGCGGCGCCACAATGACTCGGTTCCCCCGCTCTTCGCTCCAGTACTTCACTTTATCGTACACACTCTCCGGATTCAGCAATGCATAATCCGTATGGGCTACACCACTAACTTCCTGCACACGCTCTGCAAGGGAAGAAATTCCGGCTTCCCAACGCTCGCGAAAACCATCATGAATACTACCATGGCCTACCAGCAGAATCGTTTCTTCCTCCGGTTGCTGCGACAGTAATCGGACTTTGTCCCACACCATCACGGCAATATCCGGATCGCTATCCATTGGATAACCGAAGTGAACCCGAGCCTTCACATCGAACGGTTCCAGATCCGTTTCGCGATCAGGTGTTTCCTTTGCACCAATGGCATATTCAATTTCATCCACATGTGTACTCCCGGACGAAACAAATAGAGGTACGACCAGAATATCGGTTACGCCTTGTGCTTCCAGTCGGTCGATACCGTCCTGGATCAGGCGTCCTTCCACAAGTTCAAGAAAACCGGCTTCAACCGGTAATGGAACAGGCAGATTCAACCGGGAGATCGCGTCATCGACGGATTCCACCCAGGTCTGCTCCTGTGAACCGTGACTGATGATGAGTACACCCGGCTTCTTCATGTTAGCGTCCCAGGCGTTCCAGCGTCATTTTATAACCATCATTACCGTAATTCAGGCAGCGTTTCACACGTGAAATTGTAGCTGTACTCGCACCTGTCTCTGCTTCAATCTGGTTATACGTATTGCCTTTACCCAACATACGAGCCACTTCCAGCCGCTGGGACATGGATTGGATCTCGTTAACTGTGCAGAGGTCATCAAAGAAAACATAACACTCTTCAATATCTTTTAGCGTCAAAATAGCCTCGAATAGTTGTTCAATGCTTTTATCATTTAGCTTTTTCAGCTGCATTTCATCATCATCCCCTAGCGGTTACTGTGTACCTACATTGTACTCACCCTGAGTTGGTATTTCAAGCGTTACCGATTTCACGCACTACAGAATAAAAATACATGTTACCGCTTACAAAAGGTACCATTGTCCTCCCCTCGCGTACATCGGGCGAAATTACCGCACTATTTCCCAGTTTTCACCTGTATATATCCGATTACTTATGTAGGATTTCAACCCTCCTAAATGTTACAATTTTGTGTCCAAACTGCATTTTACTCTTCGGGAACCTGCCATCATACATGCGCCCAAATCCGCAAATATCCCGTTTTCCGGGATACCCGCCTACGCCGTCTCTCCGCGAATGACATACAGTATAACAAAAGGGAGTTCCACAAGGGTCTATGATGTACATCTGTCATGCAACTCATGGAACGCAATTCCGAAATCCAATAGAAGGAACGTGATCGTTCATGCCACAGCATTATTATCACCGCCAGCCAGCACCAGGGCAGCGTCCGTCTTCTCATGCTCATCGGCAGGCACATACTTCTGCCTATATGCCGCCCGGTGTGGTTCCGCGGTCTTTGAATGAAACTCAGATTCAACCGATGTATCCTGGAGTAGAGCCCCATTACCCGGGCTTCGGTGAAGTCGAAGCTTCTGCAGTCGTACCCTATGGGCAAGGTGTGGCTGGCGGGAACTTTTATGGAGGTGCAGCTCAGGTTGTTCCCCCAGCTCCGGTAACGGCGCCTGCTACTGGCAGTTCCGGCTTTTCATTAGCCAACATCGGTGAGTTAAAAGGAATGATCGACCGCTTTGGCGGTATTGATGGAATCATGAGTGGAATAGGCAAAATGCAGAAGGTTGTTGGTGGGATCCAGCAGATGGCTCCGATGATGAAACTCGTTATGGGCATTCTGCCTTTTGGAAAAGGAAAAACGAATAAAAGTGCAGCTGATGCAGACTATGAAGAATATACGCCACCCCGGAAACGCAAAAGTAAACGCCGGAACAAAGCAACGAATGTTCCACGTCGCCGCAATACAACTCCAATCCGCCGCAAATCCAATTCCACGAAGCGCCGTCCCAAAAGTCGCAAAGGTTAAAAAAATTCAGGCACCCCCTTACAGAAGGCGGGTGCCTTAACACCGTTCATCCTTATACAAATAAAGTTTAGGAACTTACGTTCTTATTTCTGTAATTTGAGGTATACTGGATAGTAACTAAAGGAGGCGGACCATGGAACTTATCAAAGACAAATACACTCCCGCATTAATCGATCGGACCGGCGAACAGTTGCGCCAATTCTACCCGAAGCTCGATACACAGCAATTTCATGAATTGGTTTTCGCTGAAGGATGGGAAAAGTTGGAATTCAAAGCACGCATTCGCAGAATCACACTGGCCTTGACCCAGGTACTGCCGGACAATTATGAGGAAGCATTACATATTATCGAACAAGCCGCCCCGATGATGAGAGGCGTTGAATATCTGTTTGTACCGGATTTTATCGAAGTGAACGGACTTGACTCAGATGATTACGAGTTATCCATGAAGTATCTGACCCTCTTCACACCTTATTCCAGCTCGGAGTTCGCGGTACGCCCGTTTATTGAACATTATCCAATCCAAACGATGAAACATATGATGGCGTGGGCAGAGAGCAACAACGAGCATATCCGCAGACTTGCCAGTGAGGGCAGCCGGCCACGTTTGCCATGGGGTGCGAAACTCCAGAACTTTATCACCGATCCAACACCTGTACTTCCGATTCTCCATGCATTGAAACAGGACGAGTCCCTCTATGTTCGCAAAAGTGTCGCGAATCATCTGAATGACATCTCCAAGGACCACCCTGAACTGGTTATGGATCTGGCCACAACCTGGTACGGACAACATGTACACACAGACTGGATTGTTCGGCATGCCAGCAGGTCATTACTGAAGAAAGGACATAGCAAAGCACTAAGTCTTTTTGGTTATAATGAGCAGGATTCGATTCACATTGAGCAGCTTCAGCTTGTCCAGGATACGATTAGCATTGGCGAGGATCTTCATTTTTCGTTTGATGTCGTTAATGAGAGCGGCGAATCACAGATGCTGCGTATTGAATATGAGATGGGTTATATGAAGGCAAACGGCAAACAGGCCCCCAAACGGTTCAAATGCTCCGATAAAATGTACCCGACAGGCAGAACCAAAGTAGCCACTAAACAATCGTTCAAAGTCATCACGACGAGAACATATTATGCCGGTCTGCATACGCTTACCATTGTTGTGAATGGCAAAGAAGCAGCTACAACTTCTTTTGTTCTTGAAATGGAGTAAAAGGAAGTCATCATAAGTTATACACAGCTTGTTGAAGCGAAATAGTTATTCACATGTGGATACATTTTTTCAAAACTTCTAATAGAAGAATCAGAAAGGCCACCTGGCAATCATCTTCCGACAGGTTATTCCATTCCTGCCTGAGATCCTTGTCCAGTGGCCCATTTTATATGTAAACAACGTTGCTTCAGCTATGCGATCTTCTTCTGATGATCTGCTCGCAATACCGTGCGCTTATCACCGAAAGATGGAACTGCATACGGAGCAGTAAGGCGTACGATTCTCACTTAAACCAGCCCCGTTTTACAAACCAGGCCACCATGCTCCCGCCAAGCACAAACATTAACAGCAGCACCGCACCATAACCAAACTTCCATTGAAGCTCAGGCATATAGGCAAAGTTCATGCCATAAATACCCGCGATCAGTGTGAGCGGCATAAATACAGTCGTAATCACCGTGAGTGTCTTCATGATCTGATTCATCCGGTTGGAGTTCAGGGAAATATAACTGTCGCGCAGGTCAGCAGTCATCTCCCGATCGGCTTCAATCATGTCCGTCAGCTTCAATAAATGGTCATAGATATCGGTAAAATAAGCCGTATGTTCACCTGTTCGCTGCACATGCTGGGAGTTCACTACCCGATAGAGCAGATCTCGCATCGGTACTACGGTTCTTCTAAGCTTTAGCAATCGAGTCCGCAGATCAAACACCTGGTTCATCAAGTCTTCAACCGATTCTTGTCCACCCCGGTTCTCCAGTTCAGCCAGTTCATCCTCAATCGCAAATAGAGACGGAAAATAATGATCGACCAGCTTGTCCATCACGGTATAGGCTGCTGCCACCGGACCTCGCGCCCAGATGGTTCGTTCATGTGCATGGTGCAACAAGCGTTCCCACGCTTCATCCACTTCCTCCAATACGCCATGATGAAAAGACACTAGGAAGTTTGATCCGAGAAACAAGTCAACCTCCTCGGCTTCCAGTGTGGACGGGTTCAGTGCATGCAGTACAAGAAACTGCAGATTATCATAATAATCGAGCTTGGGCCGTTGCAATACATGCAGACAGTCCTCTATGGCTAATGGATGAAAATGAAAATATGTATCCAGCAAACGGCTTTCCTCTTCCGTTGGCTGGTTAAAGTCCGCCCATACCCAGGCGTAATCGTTCAGATTTAGCTGTGTAAGTGGTACGTTAACGGAGACTTGATGTTCTCGTGTAATGGCGAGTGTACGAATCATAAATCAGATCACATCCTTGTCCTGTATCTTTACGTTATTGTACACAGGTACCTTCAAACTCGACAACAAAAAAAGCCAACCCTGTTGGCTTCTCTCATTTCCCTATCCACAGTTCCCTGTATCCACAGGAATATCTTCTTTTGGTTTATCATTCCACGGATGGCTATCCACATATCCAGCCTGTCCACACGTTCATGCACAGGCGTCTCTTGATTTTGGTTGTATAATTGTCCACATATCCCGATATTCACACAGTTATGAACAGATTGTCCGGTAACCCCGAATTTGTTCGGGATAACTTCTCTTTTTAGAAAATAATCCAGTACAACAATCCTGCCAGTGCAGCAGTAATCGGAATCGTAATGAACCACGTAATAATAATACGTCCAGCAAGTCCCCATTTCACCGCAGAGAAACGTTTCGCGGAGCCCACACCCAGAATAGCTGATGTGATCGCGTGCGTTGTACTAACTGGAAGGTGAAGCAACGTTGCTGTGAAAATAACGGATGCAGCTGACAGATCGGCGGCAAATCCGTTGATCGGTTCAATTTTAAAGATTTTGGTACCCATCGTTTTGATGATTTTCCAACCACCAATGGATGTACCCAGAGCCATCGCAGTTGCTGCTGAGATTTTAACCCACAGCGGAACATCCAGATTATCCTGCACACCTGCTGCAACCAAAGCAAACGTAATAATCCCCATCGCTTTCTGTGCATCATTCGTACCATGCGTGAATGCTTGCAGTGCTGCCGTGAAAATCTGTACCGTACGGAAACCTTTGTTCACGTTATGCGGACTGCGTTTGGCGAAAATATATTTGAGAATCGTCATGACCACATAACCGATGGCAAATGCGATCAGAGGTGATAATAACAAACCTCCGACGATATCAATGAATCCGCTCCATTTCACTTTATCAGATCCTGCGCCAACGAGTACGGCACCTGCAAGGGCTCCAATAAGTGCATGTGAGGATGAGGACGGAATACCGAACCACCATGTAACCAGGTTCCAGATAATCGCTGATATCAAGGTGACTATGACGACCTCTATCCCGTTATCCAGCGTGGTGGGGTCGGTCACACTCCCCCCAATCGTCTTCGCAACGCCTGTAAACATCATCGCACCGACAAAGTTCATCACCGCTGCCAAAAGGATCGCGCGACGTGGCGTTAGTGCCCGTGTTGATACCGAAGTGGCAATGGCATTCGCCGTGTCGTGAAAACCGTTGATGAAGTCAAACGCCAGTGCAAGGAAGACGACTATACCTAATACCCAAATCGTTGTTTCCATTATTCTCTGGCTCCTTAAGAATTACGCATAATGATGGATTCGAGCACATTCGCCACGTCTTCACAAGCATCCGTTGTTGTCTCAAGACGCTCGTAAATTTCCTTACGTTTGATCAGTTCAATCGGATCAGACACGGTAGCGAAGAGATGTTTGATACACATGCGCAGCACTTCGTCGCCCTGGTTTTCCAGATCATTCAAACGAATGGTGTATTCACGGATGGCCAGCAATTTTTTCTGCGACAGCAGATGGATTGCCTTCTGAATTTCGTAAGCCGATTGGCGCAAAATTTCAGAGAACTGAACGATAAATTCGTCCGGATCCGTCAGTTGGTACATATAGAAACGGGAAGCCGTTGCTTCGAGTCCGTCCAATACGTCATCAAGTGTTGTTGTCAGCTCCATGATATCATCGCGTTCGATCGGCGTGATAAATGTTTTGTTGAGTTCTGTAATGATCGTATGCACGTAATCATCACATTTCGACTCGTACTTCTTCATTTCATTAGCGAAAAGAGTCACATCCTGAAGGTTGGAAACATGCTGGGAGAAATAATCTGCCGCTTGAACAACCGTATCTGCCATGTTCTCCAGTGTCTCAAAAAATATATCCTTCTTCTTCTTAAGCTTCATAGCTCTATCCCCTTTACGAGAAAAATTGCTGATAACCGATGAAACATGAAATGACAACCTTTGATATCTTATCATATTTGTTTCATGGTTTGTACAAAAGGTGTGATCCTTTTTTATATTCTTATCACATTAATCTGAAATGAATCTTAATTATTTGGAATAATGGTAAATTCAAGTCAAGATTTTACACAGAGTTTACAATTCGACATCAAAATTAAGAATCGACACGATTCTACTTTTCACGCTAAGGACAAATATAATGCCTTTTCGACGACAAAATGGATACATGTTTCATTGTTTTCTTTCATTACATCCTTTATTGCTGCACAGCCAGCTTCACGTGACTGGAAAATTCCGGTTGATTGGGAACAATGCTGATAAAGGTTTTACCCGGCACAAGAGCAACTTCATTACCACCCTGAACAAATCGTATAATATCCCCCTGCTTCTTCACCCACTGCCCACGAATCATCTTGCCCTTCTGAAACAACATGGCTTCCCCGCCCTGTTCCAAATTAACGGACAACCGACCTACACTATCGAGCACCTTGTGATCTGCACCTGCCACAATGATGTTGGCTGCGCCAAGTTGAGTACCATTATCCAGATCCTGATCTGACTTGCCATTCACCATTCTCATATATCGTCCGCTAACTTCATCATAATCATACGTCACCCGGTAACTATCCAATAAATAATGGATATCGAATTGCTTCACTGCCTCTCCTGCAGATGTCGCGCCTTCTTCGTTATAGATGTATAGGGGAGACTTGAAGTCATGGCTATAACCCTTGATATCTGCCCCTTCCCTCAGCTTGTCCGCTGAAGTATACAGATTATGTGGGGCTTTACGATCCGAGGAACGCCAGAAGTAAGGTCCACCATTCGAGATTTCATCCATATGCTGTTTCTGCTGCCTTTGCAAAATGGAATACGCCTCCGGACTGCCTCCGGCGTGAACAAGTACCCCATCATAACTCTCGCCCAGCTCAATCAGATATGGACGTATACTGCGGACAGGTCCAACCGTCTCCGCACCGCCTTCACTCTGGAAGATGGCTATGAAACGGGTAATGCCTCCCTCAGCGAGGACTTCGAGAATGATATCGGCTGAACTAAGACCCGATTGGGGCCGAGCTGCGGGTGCATTATTAATCATTACGGCGAGTGGTCGACGCGTAATCGCTTCATCTACAGGCAGACCCGTCAGAGGTGCTGTATAAAGAGACGTGTTGGATTCCTCCACGTTCTGTTCTTCTTGTACAGGTGCAGGTGTCGGTTCTGGATGAAGTGGCATCTGGGTCGCCTCCTGGTTTTGGCAGGCAACAAGACTCAATGAGAGAATAAAGAGAGATGCGGCCGATGCTGCTTTGTTCCATTTAAAAAGCTTCAATATAGGACCTCCTGAACGATATGGCCTGGTTCTAAGTTGTGAGATATGTCTCATGTGGGCAACCATTTCACGTATTTCTTTCCATTTAATCACACCCCATCCGATTTGTCTGCGCCCAGAAGGCCTTGATACAGCTTGAAATTCACATTTGAAACAGCATATAGCCAGAAAAATATGTCCTAAATGTGAACTTCTCAAACCTTACTTAAAATTTTAACTAGATTGTGATTTTAATCACAAACAAAACGACTTTTGAACTATACAATAAAGACATCAAAGGTGATCACTTAGAAAAAGAAAAAACAACACACACTAAATTCCATGAAGGAGTGGTTCATATGTTCAGCACAAACCAATGGCTTAGAGAAAACAAAGTAGCAATGTGGATTTTGACAGTACTTCGGGTGTATATCGGTTATGATTGGATGACTCACGGATGGAGCAAATTGACTGGCGGATTCGAAGCTGGCGGGTTCCTTGCAGGGGCATTGGAAAAAACAACGGGTGATCATCCAGCAGTTCAAGCATGGTGGGGAACGTTCCTTGAGAAATTCGCAGTACCAAACGCAGGACTGTTCGACTTCGTTATCCCATTGGGTGAATTCCTTGTAGGTTTGGGTCTCATCCTCGGTTGCTTCACTACACTAGCAGCACTGATGGCTATGGTCATGAACTTCGCATTCCTCTTCTCGGGAACAGTAAGCACGAATGCTCAACTGGTTGTAATGGAAATCTTCCTTGTCGTTGCTGGTGCAAATGCAGGTAAAATCGGTCTGGATCACTGGGTACTGCCTTACCTTCGCGGATTGTTCACTCGTAACAACAAAGGAAATCTTCCTAAAGACACACCAACGATTAGCCCTACTCAAAAAACAGCTTAAGCAATCATTCATAGCATTCTCGACCCTGCTCCCAATCCCCCTGGAGAGCAGGGCTTTTTGCTTTCCAAAATTAGCCCGGATGCCTGACTGACTTGCCCATCCACAGAAAACCGTATTATGATGAATATAAAGTTGAACATCAAAGGAGTACACGATATGCCGACCCAGCGCCGTCTTGAGACCGATGCGGACTTTCAGGAAGCCATGAATATGAAGTATAAGGTTCGAGTTTTTAAAGATAATCACCAGATTGACTCCGGTGGCATCATTATCCGTTTTGACAGCAATACCGTAGTGGTACAATCCAGTGTCAGTGAGCTCGCTTATCATTCGCGTACAGACTGTGAATTGTTCGAAATCCGCAAATAAAGATCTATTTCATGAATAAGTCCCTGTATTGAAAAAAGGTTACTGTAGCCCACCAAGGGTGTACAGGAACCTTCTTTTGTTTATATATCGTAATTGTATGCAATTAATACACGTTATCCGTACAAAACTGGCTTCAAACACCATAATTAGGCTGTTGTCTGTTCCAAGTTACACGCCGTCTCCAAACTGCCAGCAGTTCAAACTGAGCGTTCCATAAGGGTAAGACTGGAATAGACGCTTCGCTGATCGGGACATATCCGCTGTACCCATGGCGTAGAACAAAGGTGCAATGTGTTCTGTACCATACGACGGAACCGCCGTACGTGCATGAGGGGCCTTTTTCTCATATTGAAACAGTTCTCTTGTGTTCCACTGCTGCAAGCGCTCCCCGATCCAGTTATCAAATTCCACCGCCCACTCTTGTGGTTCATCCGTATTGCCCAGCAATCGCAAATTGTGAACCGTTCCACCGCTGCCAATGATTAACACATCATCATGACGCAGCTGTTCCAGCATTCGGCCAATATCATACTGTTCCTGCGGCGTACGCAGTGAGTCTACAGATACAGCAATCACAGGAATGTTAGCCTCGGGATACATATGGAGCAACGGTACCCATACGCCATGATCCAGCCCTCGGCCTCGAATCGGCTGATGTGCCAGATTACTGCGGGTGAACAAAGCACATATCTCGTTCGCTAAATCTGGCTGTCCAGATGCAGGGTATTCCATCGTATACATCGTAGAAGGAAATCCGTAAAAATCATGCAAGGTCTGATGTGTATCATCCATCGTCACGGACGGTTCAGGACAATCCCAATGCGCCGTAAATACAACAATGGCTTTCGGAGCCGGCAGCCTGTCTCCAAGCTGGTTCAAGAAGTGAGTGTAGTCATTGCTCTCCACCGCCAGAGCGGGAGAACCATGCGCAATGAAAAGTGCGGGTAATGTCATTGCTGCCAACCTCCAGACACGGATAGAATGCTTACTCCTCTATTTTACCCTTAAGAAGGCGCTTTTCCAAGCCGACATCCCCAAACAGTTGTAATCCTGCCACTTATATCATCCAGTGCTGCCAATCCTGCTCGATCTTCTGACGTTCGCCAAGCCACTCTCTGGTACGCGTAATTAGCTGTTCCCGCTCTTTACCTGAAGAGAAGGTGTGATCGCCCTGGAAGATGATCTCCTTGTCACAGCGGCCCTCTTGGCGCATCCAGAATACCTTTTGATACAGGAATGCGTAGTCTACAGGAATAATCTCATCTGACGTGCCATGCACAACGAGAACATCACCGCTAAACTTAACTGCTTCCTGGAATGGCTGTTGTTCAGCAAGAGACTCGAAGAACGTCGGTGTGAATTTGTATCCCAGATAATCAGCCGCACCCAGTTTCACGCCTTCATCGTATACTTCCCGTCCCGTAATCTTCACGATATCATTGAATGGATAACCCACGGAGGACCACATCACCAGGTTTTTGACACGTTTGTCACGTACAGCAGTTAGCAATGCAACGGCACCACCCAGACTATGACCAATCAGCGTAACGCGCGTAGGATCTACATCACTGCAATTGACCGCGTAGTCCAGCACCGAACGGGTCTGCAGCACCATGGACTCCAGTCCCTCCGCTCCATACTCCCCGCTGCTCTCTCCGCAACCGATATAATCGAAACGCAGGACCAGATAACCGTCTTCAGCCAGCTCCCGTGCAGTCTTTACAAACAAACGATCCACGCCGATCCGGCTACCAACGAAGCCGTGGCAGATGACCGCCAGAGGGACTCGCTGCTGACTCTTCTCCTCCTTGATATCTTTCACAACCGGATAATGAATCGTGGCTGTTAATTCTTCCTGTCCATGACGGATACTGATCTGACGTTCCATACCGATTTCCCCTTTCCTTGCTTAGCCTGTTGAGCTTCATTTATTAAATATATATAATCCGATAAGTTTAGTGTGTATTAAGATGTTATTCATATATTATCATCCTGTAACCTTCAAGTCAACGTATGTAAGAACCCTTTCTACGTCGACTACCAATCTACATTTTATCGGATAATAGGCGCAAAAAAATGAGCCACGCTGATGACAGCTGGCCCGGATATCATTTGGAATTCAAACCAAGTGTTGCAGGGTCGTTATTCGTAGCTTCTACGGAACATCTCGTGGGTCTCCACCCGTCCATTCCACTCATGCTCATGACCCGAATCACTATTGTCCCAGAAACTTCTTCCCTTCAAATTGCCATCTGTCAGTTCTTCTGCATACTCCGTATCCTCCAGGTTCTCTTCAAAGGATACAACCTCGTCCACGACTCCACGGGAGTTGCTGTTCAGTAGCAGCTTCCGCGTCAATTCTGTTTGTTTATCCATAACAAGCACACTCCAATCTTGGATTTCTGTTGGAAATGCTACTATTGTGATGGAATCGGCTGCTCTTTATGCATACTTCACACAATCGTTAGATCTGGGAGGGGTGAGGGTATTTTTTCACATGAACAGGGGAAAATAAACGAACAAACATAGGCAGCATATACCTCGGAACCCTTCTGCCGAAAGGAATGAATTCATGGAACATCTACTGGAATGGATTCAACATCACGGTAAACTGGTGCTGTTATGCACCTGTGTTATACTGGCCTGTGTATGGATATGGGTCCATCATGAGCAGCTTTTTTATAAGGAATGACTTTGCGAAACGAGAGCCCTTCCCGTATACTAAAATACCGTCAGGGTCTTCAGTCCATTGGAAGATCAGAACGTGTGTAGACAGGGGGAGCAATCATTGGGGATTTCCTATAAGAAGCTTAAAGAAATACAGAATCGGCAAATAACCGAGATGAGTCGAATGACACCTGAACATGTGAAATTGTATGACCAGATCAGTACAATTGCGCGTCATGCGCCAGTGGACGAGAGAACACAGGAAGAGTGGATACTCTCTGCAGGAAAAGCGATCGTACAGGCTCAACGGGATAACAAACCCGCTCGCGAGTTATACGGACCTGATCTGGAACAAGACATCCATGCACAGCTCGGGATAACAAATACAGCACCAGAGAAGACGGCTGCCGTTAAGGTGGGTAAATCCAGCCCAACCCTTGGTAATAGTCCAACAGCTTCATCGAAAAAGAATGCCAACGCTGTAGAACCACAGCCAACTGAGAATCCAGAGCCTGTGAAACGGACACCAAAGTGGTATGCCATGATCGCTTGGGTGGCTTTGTCTTTTGTCATGCTGATTCAAGGATGTGTGGGATTGTTCGTGGGTTGGACTGGCGGAGATACGGAACCGTTCCAACACATCAGTCTGTTCTCTCTGATCATTGCGGCAGTTGGAGGGATCGCATTGGTGGAGATGCTTCGCCGTCTTGCTGAGCGACCAGACGATGAAGGAGCGGACAAGAACACCGTACCTAAGGTTAACCTTAAGGGAATCATCATCTACATCGTCATCGTGGTCCTTGTGCTCTTTGTAGGGTATCCACTGCGTGATAAACTTCCGGTATTTGCACTGGCTCCGTGGGTGAGTGCCGTGATCGGAGTTGTGGGACTTGCAACGGTAAGGCCTTTATTTGGACAAAAGAAAACAGCATAACACGTATATAAGCGATTAAGGGGCTTCACGAATTCGTGAGGTCTTTTTCCATTTGGAGCTGGTTCCGATGTTTGATTCCTTTGCCCGGTGTCTCTCCAAACTCCCGCTTGAACATCCGGATAAAATAGTTCACTTCCATCCCTACGGTCTCTGCCGCCTCTCGTACACTTGCTCTTGGATGCTTGTCCAGCCATTCCGAAGCCTTCTGCAAACGTAATCGCTGCATATATTGATGCCCTGTCACGCCATAATGCTGGTGAAATAATCGGTTGAGATGCTGCACCGAATAACCCACTGCGTCAGCAACATGCTTCAATAACAGGTCATCCTGGTAGTGCGTATGCATCAATGCTACTGCTCGGACGAGTGCATCCTTGCTCGGATCGGGCTCCCGATTAGAGTGTTTTACAGTGCCGTCCTGTGCCATCGATGATCCAATACCTCCGATGCCGACATCAGATGGAATTTTCGATTGTGCTATATCCAAAATAAGCTGGTAGATCAGGGTTGATGTGTTCCACATCTCCGTTGCTCCTTGATCCAGCGCATGCCAGAGATTGGTCACCCGTGACCAGATGATTTCAAAACCAGAGATATGGCACGGTTCGTTCTGAAGCAAACCCGTGGATTGTAGTACCGATCCAGCCGATGTACCGCCAATACCGATATAACCCAGTTCCCCTTTGGATTTGGAATGAGGCACATACTCATGCGCAACCTCGGGTTCCACGATGAATAACTGCCCTGCTCCCATCGTCCATGTCCCTTTTCCCGTTATCTTGAACTGCCCTTCACCACCGCGTGACAAAAACAACTGATACACCGGAAATCCATCCGGTCTATGCAGAACTTTCTCTTCCTGCGTGCCTACACAATACAGGTACAGCGGCAACCGGGAATCCGGCAGGCCTGTCAAACGAAATGCAAGCATTCCATCATTCCTTTCGGCTCATAGGCTTTTACATAAGGTAAACTAAAGATATTTACACTGGCCACTCCGTTTCGTGTAAATGTTTAGCTCGATCTATATAGACAACTTTCCTTTATTATCCATTATTTATTCCCGATGTAACAATGGTCTTAGGAACCTTTTTGGCGACAAGATTTTCATAAAGCAAGTTTGAAATACACGCCAGACGATCGTTGTTCAGACATAATGAAAACACCCTTTCCGGATGGAAAGGGTGTTCGAGTTTGTTTCAGTGTAAATTTTTACATTCAACCCTGTGGAGGTGTTTACCCCTCACTTGAGGCTGGTGGATTGGTAGTAGACATCTGCTCCTGTGTAGGCGTAGGCTGAGCTTTTTCAAGCTTGAATGTATCCGATGGGCCTGAAAGTGTATGTTTATTCGTTGTTGTATTTGCAGCAACTGAAAGAATATACACCTTGTACTCGGCTCCTTCCACCAGATTGGCTCCAGTTGAATCTATAGCTGTTTTTGTTAAAGTAACTTCAACCCCTGCAGGATTTCCAATTGGGTAGCTAGTGTTAGAGCTTGCTGTAGTAATATCCAAATTATCTGTTCCTTTAACAATAAAGAGTCGGTATGCAGAAATCCCCGTTTCAGCAGTTGGTTTAGTAAAGCTAAGCTTATAACTCGCTTCGGTTACAGTACTTGTATTTTGAAGGCCTGTTATAGTGGCAGTTTGAACCGCATTTGCTTGTGCAAAGATATTAAACTCATTGGAAGCAGAGGACAGATTGGAAACACGTGATGTACTGTCCGAAACGGACAAGACAAACACTCTGTATTTCTGTCCAGCTACAAGGACACTACCATTAATATCTCGATGTCCACCGTTTAGTACTACCGGACTGCCTGCATTGTTTTTATTAATTTCAATAAAAGAATTAATTCCAAGAGCAGAACTTGTATTGAATGCACTCACTTGGTTAGCAGGCACAATCAAAATACGATAATTGGAGATATTGGCCTCGTTAGTTGCCTTATTGAAGGTTATTGTTACATCCGAAGGCGTTCCAGACTGTCCTTGATCTTTAACGATTGCATTCACATTACTCGCCACTGCTACAGCGGAATTTGAAGTCAGTGTGATTACACTGGAGGCTGACGATAGTGCATTTGCCAAAGATGTATTATTATTCACAGCCATCACGTACACGCGATAGCCCACATCATTACGAATAAAGTCACCATCCACTGTTCTCGAACCATTAGATAAAGTAATCGTCTGGTTACTTCCAGTTCTACTTACATACGTATAATTTGAGCTATTCACTACATTGGCTGTGTTCAGATTAAACGTGCTACCAGACTTCACCACAAACACCCGATAGTGATTCACATTTGTCTCATCTGCGGATTTAGTGAACGTTACACGCAGATCGCGTCCATCTCCAGTATCCCCAATATCAGATGGCATCACACTGCTCGGAGCGGTTACAGCCGCGTTTGCCGACAGTGTAATCTGTGAAGAGTAACCAGACAAAGCATTCTGACTGGAGTTTCCGTTGTTATTCACCGACAGCACGAATACCCGATAAGCAACGTTATTGGTAATGGTATAACCATTCGTATCTACCGCATAGTTTGGAAGCGTAACGGACAGGTTACCACCCGTTTTGTTCACCTGCGTATAGTTGTTCGACGCATTTGCAGCGCTCAGCGTGAAGCTGCCCACATTAGCGGAACGGACTACATACACTCTATAGGCGGAGATTCTGGATTCATCCGCAGCTTTGTTGAAAGAAACCCGCAGATCACGCCCATCACCGTAGTCACTAATATCCGCAACAGCCAGGTTGCTAATAATTCCCGCGTTACCGTTCGTTGTTAGTCTCAGCACAGTGGAGGAAGTTGACAGCGCATTGGTGTATCCATTTTGCTGATTGCCCACCGCCATCACAAAGATGCGATAATCTTGCAGATTCGTCACGTTATAACCGCTTGTGTCCTTCATGGATGAAGGCAAAGTCGTTGTAATGTTGTTGCCTGTTTTGTTCACCGTATAGTACAGACTGGAGGACAGATTGCTTGCCGTTGTCAGATTAAAGCTGCTGGCAACCGAGTTACGCACCACAAAGACGCGATAATTCGCCACCTTGGACTCATCCGATGAACGGTTGAAAGTCACCTGAATATCACGGCCAACTCCATAATCCGAGTTATCCTTCACCTGTGTAATTACCGGAGACGTTGCTGTGTTCACCGACAGCGTAAGTGAAGATGATGCTGCGGACAGCTTGCTGTCTGTTGTTGTATTTGTGCTTACCGAAAGGATGTAGACCACATACGCTGTGTTACTTTTGATCAATTCGCCGGACGTATCCCGTGTCGAAGAAGTCAGCTTGCTTTTGACCGCAGCCGTGTTGCCTTTGTATATGATCGTGGAGTTCGAACTGGACACTTTGTTCGCTGCAGCCAGATTGAATGCAGAAGAATCCTTCGCTTTAACAACAAATGCACGATAATACGTAATGTTCGATGTTGTGCTCGGCTGCGTGAAGTTAATCTCCAGATCGCGGCCATCGCCATAGTCACTAATATCTGCGGCACGCAGGCTTGTAACCGCCTGTACTGTGGATTTCACATTATTGAGCTTCAATGCTTGGGAAGACCAGTTCAATGCATTTTTATAATTATTGCTGCTGTTACCAACAGTCAGTACATACAGACGATACGTTTCATTGCTGTTAAGCAAATCCCCGTTCACGTCACGTGTCTGCGCGTTAAGTGTCAGTTTCGGGTTGTTGCCATTCGGTGTAACCGATGTATAGTTCGCAGAAGGTACGGCAGTGGCTGAGGACTCCGTGAAGCTATTCACATCGCGAGTTTTCACCAGCATAATCCGGTAAGCAGATACCGCCTTCTCTGAAGTTGGACGTGTGAAGCTCACGGTCAAGTCACGACCATCTCCGTTACTTCCGGATACCGAACCGTAGATGTTCCATGCAGCATATTGTGTCTCATCCACTGGTGGCGTTGCCGTTGTCTTGATATCTACACGTTGATTGCGCGAGTTCCAGAATACTTTCTCTCCAAAAGCTTCACTGACAAAGCGAATTGGAACCATTGTGTTGCCCTTAATCGTGTTTGCAGGTACATCCAGCGATATCGCTTCCCCGTTGATGTATGCCGTTTTGGAACCAAGTTTCAAAGTAACTTCCTGATCGTCGCGAGTTGCAACAATCGTTTTGGTTCTGTTCGTGTATGATACCTTCGCGTCCAATCCTTCAAAAATGGACCGAAGCGGAACGAGCACGCGTCCACCTTTCATCACAGGTGCCTGAGCAGATGATAACTCTGCATCATTAATATATATACTGATCCTCGCAGCTGCATCCATAACCGACGTTGGAAGTGCGGACATCAGCATGGCCGATACAGCCAGCGCTGACATTACCTTCTTCACTTGTTTTCCTCCCGCTTTCCTCATATCCATATCCCCATTCTCGCAATTAGTTAACATCGAAATAGATTCGCTGTTCATTTCATTATTCCTGTATTTTCCTATGCACAACTAAGACGTTCTGATAAGCTCAAAGGTTTCCAGTTGTACAAAAAATATTTTCGCAGAAATCTCCCTCTATCTTCCACCCTCCAAAAGTTAAAAATAACAGAAGAATTTGTCACCATTCCGCAACCACATTCTGCACCAATTGGGTTAATGTATAGTGACTAGTGAACAACACCTATCATTTTCTCAACTACGGGAGGTTCATATCTATGACATCATTGTTCCAATCTGCCAATCGTAAAGGCATGCGCACCTTCATTACAGTTACGGCCATCCTCATGTTGCTCCAAACAGCTGTCGGTCCATTATCCGGAGTTGCTGCTGCCGCATCTTCCAGTACAGATACCAAAGTCACAACTGCCAGTTCAACAACGATATATAAAACATTTCAGTCCATGCTCTACAAAAAGAACGGCTTGCCTGCCGCGGATACTTATCTCGAATCTCATATCAATCAAGTCACCACTCATCATGCAACTCTGATGGTCTTACAACTGGAGAATGCCCGCAACAAGGCGTTAACAGCCATGACGGACCGTCTACTGGTGCCTAATGTTCAAGACAAGATGATCAAAGCCTACAAGTGGAATGATAGCTTCACCCAACTGATGAGCCGCACCAACGACGCCAGTCTGCGTGCACTGCTCCAGCAAGCACGGGATAGCGGTTATCGCCTGGTTATGCTGGAAGGTTCTCTTTATCCAATCATGAACTATATGTCTTTTCAGAAATATATCTCGTACGTGAAGCCAGACATCAAACAATACATTAATATCATGGCGGTCGAAACCAGTAACCTTGCCGCCGACGATGGTGCACTGGTTATTGGCTATCAGGAAATACTCAATCGCGCTTTGAAGCAGGAACGATTTCTGAACGAATATCCCAAGTCCAATCGGGTACAACAGGTGAAGAACCTGATGAATAACTATACCTTGTATACGTTTTATGGCCTGAATAATACGCCTTTATTTGACTATGAAACGAACAAAATGACTGCCAATGCCCAGAAAGGTTACAAAGCTGTCTTACAACGTAACTCATCCGAAGACAGTGCCTTCCTGACCAAACTCGAAAAGTTCATGGACATCGTAAACGAAGCCAAATTCGAGAAAACCGCTGCTGTCGAGAAATGGCTGGAACAGAATGTGCCGGTCAGCGACTATGCGAATTATTGAGTTAATCCGCTCCCATGGTTAATATCCGGTTCAAGTTCATGCTAAGTTCCATCCAACATATCACCATACCAAAAACCGCCACAGGATTCGCCCCTATGGCGGTTTCTTCTTTGTTTCTATAGTCAGAACTGACTCAACCCGTCAGCTCCCTGCACTATTGAATCGGTTTGACCATATGATTATACTCATGTCCAGCGATGACAATCACATCGTCTTTGACATATCCCTGCCGTTCGTACAGCATTAGCGCACGGCCGTTGTCTCGTTCTACAATCAGGGATACCTGTGAGTGACCCAGGTCTCTGCCCTGCTGCTCAAAAGCAGCCATCAGTGCCCGGCCGATGCCCTGCCCCTGATAAGCTTCACTTACCGAGAGAGTATCCAGATAATACTCCCCCGGACGGGTTTCTTTGACCAATGCATACTTCTCATCCCGGCTTCGTCCAGTTCGATTCAGAATCGGCTGGTCCAGACGATCTGCTTCACCGCCATCATAGGCTACCAGAATTCCCGCAATCAGCCCATCCTGCTCCATCACGGTCACATGACGATAGCTAATCCGGTTGTTTTCCTGTACATAAAACGCCTGCAAAATCTGCATCGCCTTCTCATGATCCGCCTCACCCGCTAGCGAGTATGCAATGTCCCCGATCGCCTGATACAGTAACGGAATGACCTGATCTGCATCTTCTATGCGCGCAGGTCGGATCAGAGGAGATGTTTCTTGGTGATCTGATTGCATACTGGAATGTTTCATCAGATTAACATGTTGAACAGATTTAGATTTTTGTTCAGTTCGGTATAGGCGATACCTTTGCGGTTCATACGTTCAATGAGCGGGTGGTAATCTTCCTTGTACATCAGCTCGATGCCCACCAAGGCAGGGCCATTTTCCTTATCATGCTTTTTCGTATATTCAAACCGGGTGATATCATCATTCTTCCCTAGAACTTCCTCCAGGAATTCACGTAAAGCTCCTGCACGCTGCGGGAAATTAACCATGAAATAATACTTCAGACCTTCATAGATCAGGGAACGTTCCTTGATCTCCTGCATCCGGTCGATATCGTTGTTCCCGCCACTAATTACGCAGACCACCGTCTTGCCCACGATTTGCTCACGATACTGCTCAAGCGCCGCAACAGCCAGGGAACCGGCAGGCTCGACAACAATCGCATTTTCATTATATAACTCCAGAATAGTTGTACAGGCTTTGCCTTCTGGCACTTTCACAATGTCATCAAGTATACTATTGCAGATATCAAAGGTGAGGTCGCCCACACGTTTCACCGCTGCGCCATCCACAAATTTATCAATGTCATCCAACGTCACAACCTGTTTGCGGAACATCGCCTCACTCATGGAAGCTGCCCCAAGTGGCTCAACTCCAATGATGCGTGTCTCTGGACTCACGGTCTTCATGTAGGTTCCCACGCCGGCTGCCAACCCTCCGCCACCAATCGTCACGAATACATAGTCGGCATTCTCATCGAGACTTTCCATAATTTCCATCGCTACCGTACCATTACCTGCAATAATCTTGGGTTGATCAAACGGATGGATGAACGTCATGCCCTGTTCGTCACATGCACGCATTGCTTCTGCATAAGCATCATCATACGTATCTCCGATCAGCACCACTTCAACGTTGCTGCCGCCAAAACGTCTCACCTGCTTCACCTTCTGGTTCGGTGTTGTACTCGGCATGAAGATTTTGCCGTTAATTCCGAGCGCATTACAGCTAAAAGCAACACCCTGAGCATGGTTGCCCGCACTCGCACAGACAATACCCTTCTCCATCTCGGCTGGTGTCAGACTGCGAATCATATTATAGGCACCTCGAATTTTGAACGAACGCACCACTTGAAGGTCTTCCCTTTTCAGATACACATTACAGTTATATTTGGCCGACAATACAGCATCTCGCTGTAACGGCGTTCTTACAATGACCTCACGCAGCACATGATGTGCGCGCACGATATCTTCCATGCCAACACTGGCACGACCGGGACTTGTGGTTCCCGTTGGTTCTTGTTCAACTGGTTTCATGTTGTCTCCACACTCCGCTTTTATGGTCTAGCAATGTCGCGCACTGCTTTTCTTTGTATTGTATCACTTTTGTTCTGTTCTTGCGCCTGAGCTCACATCATTTATCATTCGTACAATTTCATCAATAATGACCTGAGGGTCTGTATACATAACCATATGTCCCGATTGATCCGCCCCAATCCATCTCGCATTGGATAGTTGGCTCACCGTCTGGCGATGCGCCGTGATAAGGGCGGGTCTGATTTTCCCCTCTCCCTTGCCCGGTTTCGTACCCGAGATCACGCTAACTTCCAGATCACCTAGAGCCGGAGGATGTTTCAGCAACGCTGCCATGTCATCCAGAAATGTTTTGCCTTCTGCAAGCATCGTGCTGGCTGCCCGTACAGTGAAATCCTCCTTGAGGTGATCCGCTGCCACATCGTCAGGCTGAACACTTCCAGCTTTGCTGCCAAGCATCTTATATAAGCCAGTCCGCGCCATGATTGGAATAATGAAACCGTTAATGGCAAAGCTCTTTTTAGTAAGCTTGGAAAAATACATTTCGCAATGCTCGTCTGATGGATCTACCAGAATAATGCCACGTAATCGAGATAGATGTGCAGCTGCCGCAGCCCGTACAATCGTACCTCCCCAGCTATGTCCAACCAGAATGAATGGGCCCGAACCAAGAGCCGTCAGCAGATCCCCTAGATCTCCTGCAATGCGTTCAAGACTGCGCGGAGCCGAGTCGACGTCACTTCGTCCTGCGCCTGCCCTATCATACACAACAGCACGTGCATGCTCAGCAATGGCTGGTGCAACCAGTCCCCAGTTTGATCTGGAGGCGCCCATACCGGACTCAAATACAACCGTTAGATCGCCTGTTCCCCTGTACATATAATGTAGTTTGCGACCATCGCGGGTCTGAACAAACGCACTTGAACCAAATGTATGTGAGCTAGGGTTAGGATTCATATTTCCCTCCTGATTACATGCATAGTCATCTATCACCGAATCTAATTGAAAATGATTATCAATTACTTCATTATAGAATAATCCATGCTTTACGACAACCATGTTGCTTCAGCAAGATACAGGCGTTCTGTCGCATCTATCACGTTTCAAGGATCATTCCCCGCCCCACCGTTCTGCTAAGCCTCCTTTTTCCTTATGAAAAAGAAAACCCGATCCATAATCAGATCGGGTAACTGTCCCAGCCATATGCGGCTGGCCATCATATATAAAAATATACAAAAACAGCCCGATTTCAATTTCCATCAGGGCTGTTTTTAACTGCTTTAGCTTCACGATACCTAGGATTAAACATACTGCTCATTCAATAAGGAAACACCCAATTTACGCCTGTGTCTTAAACCAAGCTGCCGCGGCTTCAGCCTCGGTACGAGTCAACTGATGACCCTGACGCTCCCAATGCATGTTTACATCGGCACCTGCACCGCTGAGCAGCGAAGCCAATTCGTCCGTTTCACGTCTGGGTACAATCGGATCATTCTCGCCCGCACCAATGAACACAGGCAGACCTTTCAGATCCGGCAGGTCAAGTCCGCGCAGCGGTACCATCGGATGATGCAGAATTGCACCTTTGAATACATCTGCTTGATGGAAGATCAAGCTTGCCGCAATGTTGGCACCGTTAGAGTAACCCAGTGCATACACGCTAGAGCGATCAAAACCGTATTCCACCGCAGCTGCATCTACAAAAGATCCCAGCTCTGCCGTACGAGCAATCAGATCCTCTTCGTCAAAAATGCCTTCGGCCAGGCGGCGGAAGAAACGGGGCATCCCGTTCTCCGATACATTACCCCGCACCCCAAGTATGCCAGCTCCTGGTGCGATCATCTCCGCCAGACCAACCAGATCGTTCTCGGTTCCGCCTGTACCGTGAAGTAACAGGATTGTTGGCGCATCCGGCTGAGCACCTGCTTTATAGATATGTTTCATTGTATTGGTTGTGGTCATGATTTGGACTCCCCTTTCCATTCACGTACTTCAATTCGTGGCAACAATTGTTCAATCTGTTCGCGCTGTGGTTCATACCATTCAGGCAACATCAGTTTCTCACCCATGCTCTCTGCTGGTTCATCCCGTGCAAATCCCGGAGGATCCGTAGCCAGTTCGAACAGTATACCACCCGGCTCCCGGAAATACACAGCGTTGAAGTATTGACGGTCAATGACTGGCGTTGGATGATACCCGGATTGTTCAAGATCCTGCTGGATTTGTTCATGCTCCGCGTAATCTTTGGCACGCCATGCAATATGGTGGACCGTACCGGCTCCGCCAATCCCGCGTTGGATGCCTGTGGACTGAATATCGATGATCTGACCGATATCGCCGCTTGCCTGAAGACGAAGGAGTCCGTTCTCTTCACCGACCTGCTCCAGACCCAGTTTGCTCACCAAGACGTCCATGGTTTTTTCAGGAACGTGGCTGAACAATACGGCTCCGCCAAATCCTTTAATGGCATGCTCCGGTGTCACACCGTTGAAACTCCAGTTGCTTGGCTGACCGCCTTCACGCTCAACCAGTTCAAGCAGCAGACCCCCTTTGTCGAAGAAACGAATGTACTGCTCACCAAATCTGGTTTTATTTTCATATGGAATGTCGAAGGAAGCAAGACGTTCTTTCCAGAAAGGCAGGCTTCCTACAGGAACCGCATATACGGTAACTCCAGTCTGACCTGACCCAATGACACCTCTTCTTGAATTTTGTTGTGGGAAAAAGGTAATGATTGTGCCCGGTGCACCCTGCTCATTCCCGTAATACAAGTGATACACGTCCGGTGCATCAAAGTTAATTGTTTTTTTCACCAGTCTGAGCGCCAACACACCTGCATAAAAATCAACGTTTTTCTGCGCATCGTCAACAAAAGCGGTAATATGATGAATTCCTGAAGTTCTGAACATAATCTCCACTCCCTTGGTTTTAGTTGTATCATAGGTTGTTTTTGCTTCTTTTATTTATTGCTTTTCGTTATTTATCTTTAAATTAAGATTCTTTAAATTCATATTAATCCATTGAACCACAATATGCAAGCTTTTATTTTAAAATTAAGATTAAATACAAAAAGCAGGCCCCGATCACTCCGGGAACCTGCTTAGCATTATAACGATTGATTAGGTTGTTTCGTATTCCTGTATTACTGCTTCTTAAACCAGTTTCATTCTTTTTGGTGGATTCACCAAATCTTTATGCTCGTATTCATCCTTGATATCTCCGACAATCTCTTCAAGGATATCCTCCATTGTAACCATACCAACCGTACCACCTGCCTCGTTTTTCACGGTTGCAATGTGTACGCGGCTTTGCTGCATCTGGATCAGTACATCCTTGATTGGAGAACGCTCGGAGAAACTCGGCGTATTGTGAACAAATGTCTCCATATTGAAGTCTCTGCCCGCAGCTACACTCGTCAGCATTTCTTTGGTGTTGATAAAGCCCACAAAATGCGCCTGATCCCCATTCGCAATAACAGGGTATCTCGTGTATTCGTGTCGATTCAGCGTTTCAATGATCTGATCAAGTGGCATTTCCTTATTCAACGTAACAATTTTATCTCGTGGAATCATGATCTCCTGAAGCAGACGCTCATCAAAAGCAAAAATGTTTTTGAGATAGTCCAGCTCCGTCTGGTTGATCTCGCCACTCTCATAGCTCTGTGCCATAATCAGCTTCAGCTCTTCTTCCGAGTGAACGGTATCATGTCCGGCAGGTTTTACACCAAAGATACCAAGCAACAGACGAGCAGCTCCATTTAATGCATAAATGAACGGATTCATGATTTTACCGAACCAGTACAGTGGTGGTGCCAGCAACAGCGTCATTCTCTCTGCAAACTGAATCGCCAGTGTTTTCGGTGCCAATTCACCAATTACCACGTGCAGGAACGTAATGATCGCCAGAGCGATACCGTAGGAAAGCACGGTAGACAATGCCGCCGGCACTTCCATGCGCTCAAAGAGCGGATGCAGCATTTTCTCAACGGTAGGTTCACCCAAGGCTCCCAATACCAGCGCCGTGATGGTAATCCCCAATTGACATGCCGACAGATAATAATCCAGGTTGTGCGCCACTTTTTTGGCCAGTACTGCCTTTTTGTTTCCTTCCGAGATCAATTGATCGATTCGGGACATCCGTACTTTAAGAATTGCAAATTCGGCTCCAACGAAAAAGGCTGTCAGACCTATAAATACGGCTACTAAAAATAAATTCAAGGCTATTATTCCGTCCAATGATTTCCCTCAGGTTGAGGGATTCACCTCCAAGTAAAATTTATATTAAGGTTGCACGAGTGATGTTCCGATGACGGCTCGTTCTTCCGATCGCCATTGCCTCCAAATTTTCCTGATTGTTGTTTTCAAAGGTTTAAAATTGGTTTGCAAACGCGAATGCTACGCTTCTTCAGAATCGATTCCGTCCCCTACACTGTTACGTTGCCAAAACGCTTTAAATTCTGAGGGCAGTAGCCAAATAGGCAGTCAAACCCTAGATTACAGTCATGATCGAACCAACATCACGCTAGGTCGCTAGTAGCTTCCTCAATCTGCGCACCGCTCACTCGTTCCAGAAGAACTTGCTTGATGTGATAATTTTCGGTGTCCACAACGGTCCAGACATAATCGCCGTGTTCTACCGTGTCTCCTTTTTCCACCCCTACACCCTTCTGGTATTGAATCCATCCGGCCACGGTGTCCATCTCTTCATTTCCTTCAAAGCTAAGTCCGAACTGCCGCTCCAGTTCATCCAAAAGTACCCGGCCATTAATGAGATATTGATTCTCTCCGGTCTCCTGAATATCGGCCACCTCATCATCATCGAATTCATCGCGTATCTCACCGACAAGCTCCTCCAGAATATCCTCCATCGTAATGATACCCGAGGTACCGCCGTATTCATCCACAACCACGGCCATGTGTACACGTTCCTGCTGCATTTTAATCATTGCATCCTGAATACTTGTAACTTCGGAGACGAATGGGATCTCACGAACGAACTCCCGTAGTTGATACGATCTTGCGGCAACCATGTCAGGCAAAATCTTTTTCACATTCACAACGCCGATAATGCGGTCCTTGTCCCCATCCTCGATTACAGGGTAACGTGAATAGTTATGTTCATCCAATATAGGAATAATATCGTCATAGGTCATATCCTGATCTAATGTCACTAGTTCCGTACGCGGTACCATGATGTCTTTGGCATCACGTTCGTCGAACACAAATACATTTTCCAGATATGAAAGCTTGGTCTTGTTGTTCTCGTCCCCTTCATAACTCTGGTTCATGATGATTTTGATCTCGTCCTCCGAGTAGGCTTGATCATGTTTGGCAGGCTTCACACCGAATCCCCGCAGAAGAACACGGGAGGCTCCATTAAGCGCCCAGATGAATGGGTACATGACTTTACCAAACCAGTATAGCGATGGGGAGAGCATCAACGTCAGTTTTTCCGAAAACTGAATCGCCAGCGTTTTGGGTGCCATCTCACCAACAACCACATGCAAGAACGTAACGAGTATAAAGGCGATCGCATAAGAAGCAATCGACGAGATTGAAGCAGGTACATCTAAATAATTGAATACCGGATATAACAATCTCTCAACCGTCGGTTTTCCGAGTGCACCCAATCCCAGTGCGGTGACCGTAATACCGAGCTGACAGGCTGACAGATAATAATCCAGGTCCGAGACAACTTTTTTGGCGAGTACTGCCTTTTTATTGCCTTCCGCGACCAGTTGATCCACTCTTGATGTACGAATTTTGACTACAGCAAATTCCGATGCTACGAAAAATGCAGTCAATGCAATCAAGATAATAAGTAAAGCGATATTCAATATGGTAATTATGTCCAATGATTTCCCCGGTTCTCAGGGATTCACCTCCAGAGATAGTTACAGCGTGATCCGTTAACTACGTTAACCATTCATCCGCTGTTTTTTCGTTCATCATGGCTTATGCCTTATATGAAATCGAATAATGATCATATTTGTATATGTCGTACGGTTTGACCTTGTAAAATACAAAACAGGAATTCAAGATGAAGTCAATGACTTGCAGAAACTTCTCCATTCAAATCGGGTTACCCCTCATGCTGTCAATTGTTCCTCGCTTAACTCCACCTAGATTCGCCATTTGGACAATTTACAATATCGCCTACCCAATAGATATCCACCTCCCCTCATACGCATTCCTGTTTCCGAAAAGTATACCATGATTCCAGCACAACCATCCAGTTGCACGTTATGGTTTGGCACAAGCTTACAGTTTAATGTTCACAAATTAGTCTTTATGTATGTTACGAACTTTATATAATATGTTTGGTATGACCTTATAAGGTGATATTCTTCACATAATTAGTATAGTCCAATTTATAAAAATACTACCCCTTAATTTAGGGCATTAAACATGCCTGATTTAATCCTGTACTGTATCTTTCCCATGTTCTTTCCCGTATGGACAAGTCCAGCCGTTTGCACAAGATACATCTATATACGTAGCAAAGAGCCCGCAGGATGCAACAACCTTACGGCGCACATCTTTACGGGCTCTTAATATTCATTCTAGACCAGTGCTTTGGCAGCAATATCCGTCCGTTGATGTTTGCCATCAAAATGGATACATTCGGCCTGTGCATAGGCTTTGTTTCTAGCTTCTGCAATATCCGCACCAAGGCCAACTACGCCCAGGATCCGTCCACCATTGGTGACCCAGTCTCCTGCTTCACTACGCGCTGTACCTGCGTGGAATACCACGGCATCTTGCACTTGATCCAGACCTTCAATGACTACGCCTTTGGCATAAGGACCCGGATAACCTCCTGAAGCAAGCACCACACATACTGCGGCTTCATCGCTCCATTCAATTTCAATGTCTGCCAGCTTGCCATGAACGGTTGCCCAGAAGATATCGAACAGGTCACTCTTCAATCGTGGTAAAACAACCTGTGTCTCGGGATCACCGAAACGTGCGTTGAACTCAATCGTTTTAGGTTTACCATCTGGTGAAATCATCAGCCCAGCGAACAACACGCCTTGGAACGGACGCCCTTCGGATACCATGGCCTTGGCTGTTGGTTTGATGATTGTCTCTACGGCTTCTTCAATAATGGATGCAGGAATGTGTGGCAAAGGTGAATATGTACCCATACCTCCTGTGTTTGGCCCCTGATCATTATCGAATACAGGTTTGTGATCCTGTGCTGCAGCCATTGGACGAACCGTCTCCCCATCGACAAAAGCCAGAATCGACATTTCCTGTCCTGCGAGGAATTCCTCGATAATCACTTTGGCTCCTGCTTCACCAAATACTTTGTCAACCATGATACTGCGAAGTGCCTGATCAGCCTCTTCACGCGAATAAGCTACCGTCACACCTTTGCCCGCTGCCAAACCATCTGCCTTGATGACAACCGGAATTGCTTGCTCATTCAGGTATGCTTGAGCCTGTTCGTAGTTGTCGAATTTTTCATAGGCTGCCGTTGGAATGTTGTATTTGTGCAGCAGATCCTTCATGAACGTTTTACTTCCTTCGATCTCTGCTGCATTACGACGGGGTCCGAATACCGGAATATCTGTCACGTCAAATGCATCCACGATCCCATCCGCAAGCGGATCATCCGGACCAATAACCACCAGACCCACTTTAAGCTCTACAGCAAGAGCCGTTAGTTTATCGAATTCATTTACCGCAATGGCATGACACTCAGCGAGCTGAGCAATACCTGCATTTCCCGGTGCACAGTGAATCTTGTCTACCTTTGGACTCTTTGCCAGCGCCCAGATGATGGCATGTTCCCGGCCACCGCCGCCTACTACCAGAATATCCATTCGTTCTGTTCCCCCTCCGTGCATAACTGGATTTGTTACGCTAATGTCTGTTAAAAACCTAAAAAAGAGGGGGTGTACCATAAGTCATAAGTATGACTGGCGACACCCCTTATTAAACCTTTTTCGCTCTAGTGTTTGAAGTGACGAACGCCTGTGAAGACCATGGCAATTCCGTATTCATTCGCTACTTTGATGGATTCTTCATCTTTGATCGAACCACCAGGTTGAATTACTGCTGTAATTCCGGCTTTTGCTGCCAGTTCCAGCGTATCACCCATTGGGAAGAACGCATCGGATGCCAGAATAGCACCTTTTGCTTGCTCGCCCGCTTGCTCAATCGCAATTTTGGCTGCACCCACACGATTCATTTGTCCAGCGCCCACACCTACGGTCATATCATTCGCAGCAAGTACAATCGCATTGGATTTCACGTGTTTAACTACTTTCCAGCCAAACAACAGCTGTTTCAGTTCTTCTTCCGATGGTGCACGATCCGTTACCACGTTCAGCTCGCTCGCTTCAATGGAATGCACATCCGACTGTTGCACGATCATGCCGCCGTCGATGGACGTAACCACGAATTGGCTTTCCCGTTTACGAGCAGCATTTAGTTCGCCCGTTTTGAGCAAACGAATGTTTTTCTTCTTCGTCAGGATATCGAGAGCTTCTTGCGTAAAGTCAGGGGCAAGTACGATTTCCAGGAAAATCTCGCTCAATTTGCCTGCTGTATCGCTGTCGATAATGCGGTTTGCTGCCACAATGCCACCAAAGATAGACGTTGGATCTGCAGCATATGCCTTGCTGTAAGCTTCATAGATACTTGCGCCAATACCTACGCCGCATGGGTTCATATGTTTAACCGCGACAACGGCTGGTTCTTCAAATTCTTTGACAATCTGCAATGCTGCGTTAGCATCGTTGATGTTATTGTAAGACAACTCTTTGCCATGCAATTGCTCGGCTGTTGTCAACGTATCTTGAGCAGCCAGCGGTTTGCGGTAGAATGCCGCCTGCTGATGTGGATTTTCGCCGTAACGCAAATCCTGGAGTTTTTCGTAAGTAACCGTCAGACGCTCTGGCAGTGGATCGCCATTTACGTTGGACAGGTAATCGGAGATGAGTGCATCGTAAGCCGCCGTATGACGGAACACTTTTGCCGCAAGCCGTTTGCGAGTTTCTAGAGTTGTGTCTCCATCGTGGCGCACTTCCTCCAGCACTTGGCTGTAATCAGATGCGTCTACAACGACACTGACAAAGGCATGGTTTTTGGCTGCCGAGCGAAGCATCGTTGGACCGCCAATATCGATGTTCTCGATGGCATCTTCGTATGCCACATCCGGTTTCGCAATAGTCTCTTGGAATGGGTACAGGTTCACGACAACCAGATCGATATAGCCGAGACCGAGTTCTTCCATCTGGCGTGTGTGCTCTTCGTTATCACGCACAGCCAACAACCCACTATGAACTGCCGGATGTAATGTTTTGACACGTCCGTCCATGATTTCCGGAAATCCGGTCACATCCGAAATTCCGATGACAGGTACGCCTTCCTTCGACAACAGGCTGCTTGTACCTCCTGTCGAAATAATCTCCACACCCATTTGCGACAGCTCGCGGCAAAAGTCCACGATGCCCGTTTTATCCGATACGCTAACCAGCGCTCTTTTGATACTCACAATATGCTCCTCCTTTAATGTCCCATGGCTTCGCGTTTCCTGACGAAACACAGCCGATTTATTTCCCGAGAAATATCACAAAATGCGTACCAATATTCGACTTCTGTTATAGAAGTTGAACCAAGATGTTTACACGGGACACTCCGATGACAGAATAACCTTCCAATCGCTGTTATCCCCAGATTTTTTGATTCCCTTTTCTTTAAGGGAAAATCCGGTGATAAAGGCGAGCGCTTTGCTTCTCCAGCTTATTTCTGTCCTCTTCGTTAATGTGTAAAAAAAATTTCAACTTATATCAAACCGGCTTGTTAACAGTGACGTGACGTCCGTCTAATTGAACCAGACCTTGCGCGAACCAGGAAACCACTTCAGGGTATAACTGCTGTTCAGCCGCATGAATGGAACGGCTGATTGACTCAGGCGTATCCTCTGGCAAAATGGGAACCGGATGCTGGGCAATAATCGGTCCGGTATCCATTCCTCCGTCCACAAAGTGCACGGTCACGCCCGTAACTTTCACGCCGTATTCCAATGCCTGTCCAATCGCGTCCTTGCCTGCAAATGCCGGTAGCAAGGACGGATGGATGTTAATCAACCGCCCTGCGTAACGATCCACCACAACCGAAGTCAACAATCTCATATATCCCGCAAGAACAACCAAGTCGATCTTTTTGGATTCAAGCACTTCCACGATCTCTGCCTCATAGGCTTCACGGGAAGCATAATTTTTCGGAGTAAACAGATGACAGTCCACGCCTGCGTCCTGTGCCCGCTGCACAACACGTGCAGCCGGTTTATCACACACGAGCAGATCAACGGATGCATTCAGCCCACCGTTTCGTACTGCATCGACCAATGACTGAAAGTTGGACCCTTCACCCGAGGCAAACACAGCTATGCGGTAGTTCGCCATTAAACATCCGCTCCCGTGAAGGTTACTCGCGCATCTCCTTCAGTAACTCGGCCAATGATGTACGCTTCTTCACCAGATGCTTTCAATTGTTGCAGCGCTTCTGTTGCATCTGCTTCATTAACGACCAGTACAAGCCCAACACCCATGTTAAATGTGGTGAACATGTCACGGTTTGAGACAGCTCCCTTTTCCTGTAACAGGTTGAAGATCGGCAGGATCGGCCAAGAACCGTAGTCAATATCCACATTCACGTTGCTTGGCAACATACGTGGGATATTCTCGATAAAGCCACCACCTGTAATGTGTGCCATGCCTTTTACTTTTACTTTTTCCAGCAGGGACAACAGGGATTTAACATAGATCTTTGTAGGTTCCAGCAGGGAATCACCCAGCTTACCGCCCAGTTCCGCTACTTCATCATGCAGATCAAGTCCCGCATCTTCCAACAAAAGTCTGCGTACCAGCGAGAATCCGTTACTGTGCACACCGCTAGAGGCAAGTCCAATCACTGTGTCGCCAGGGGCGATGGTTGTACCGTTGATGATCTTTGCTTTGTCCACGATACCCACCGTGAATCCGGCAATATCGTATTCACCTTCACTGTACATGCCTGGCATCTCCGCCGTCTCTCCACCGATCAGCGCACAACCCGATTGATGACAGCCTTCAGCGATTCCCGCAACAATAGCTTCGATCTTCTCAGGAATGACTTTGTCACATGCCAGATAGTCAAGGAAGAAGAGTGGTTCTGCACCCTGTACCACAATGTCGTTCACACACATCGCTACCGCGTCGATTCCGATGGTATCGTGACGGTCCATGGCAAATGCAATTTTCAGCTTGGTGCCTACGCCATCCGTACCGGATACAAGCACCGGCTCATCGTATTTATCTTTGTTCAAACCGAACAGGGCGCCAAAGCCTCCCAGATCTGTCATCACTTCCGGACGGAAGGTACGCTTCACGTGTTTTTTCATCCGTTCAACCGCTTCATTACCTGCCGCGATATCAACGCCGGCCTTTTTATATGCTTCAGACAAGTGGAATCATCTCCTTTTTTTTCGCCCCACCTAAATCCTCCCGCCCGGGAGGACCCCATAGGACCTTGGCAGGCCCTCTGGACACCCGCCAAAAAAGCGGTGCAGAGGTGGCTGGTGTGATCTTGCTATGGTTGGTTCGTGCGTGATCTCGCGGGATTGTTCGCTGATTCCGTTGGCTGCAAGCCATCGGTCGGCGAACCCCGCTCAGCTACGCTGCGGGGCAAGCCCGCTGGGCAGCTGCTTCTCCTGGCTGCCCTAGCCCCTGTTGCTCCGCAAAGCGGGGCTTAAGGGCGCGGGCTTGGCCCGGGGGCAGCTGCTTCGCTCGGCTGCCTGACCCCTGTTGCTCCGCAAAGCGGGGCTTAAGGGCTCGGACTTGGCCCGGGGGCAGCTTGCTTCGCCTGGTTGCCTAACCCCTGTTGCTCCGCAAAGCGGGGCTTGAGGGCTAACAGCTGCAGCCGAATTTTTCCTCGCCGCCAAAATCGAGGCGGGTTGGGTAATCATGATCAAAACATGCGAGGCAAAGCCCGCCTTTGGGATCATCCTGATTATCTCCCTGAATCGATGCTATCAGTCCATCCGGACTGAGGAACGACAGGGAATCCGCATTAATCTCACGGCAAATTTCTTCCACCGACAGTTGTGAGGCGATCAATTCACGGCTATCCGGGGTATCTATGCCATAGAAACACGGGTTTTTGAAAGGTGGTGATGTAATGCGTACATGGACCTCGGTAGCTCCTGCATCACGCAGCATGTTCACGATCCGCCGGGAAGTTGTTCCACGTACAATGGAATCGTCAATCATAACCACACGTTTGCCTTCTACAACGCGGCGCACAGCGCTCAGCTTCATCTTCACGCCCTGCTCCCGCAATTCCTGGCTTGGCTGGATAAACGTACGTCCGGTGTATTTATTTTTGATCATACCCATCTCATACGGAATACCTGTCTGTTCAGCGTATCCAATCGCCGCCGAGATGCTGGAATCTGGTACCCCCGTAACCAAGTCCGCATCCACAAACGACTCAATCGCCATCCGGCTTCCCATCCGTTTACGGGCAGCATGCTGATTCGCACCATTCATATCACTATCCGGACGAGCAAAATATATATATTCCATCGCGCATAATGCCTTGCGGTGTTTATGATGATCGAAGCGATCCTCATGTAGACCATCCGCATCCAGCACAAGCAGTTCACCCGGTTCAATATCACGAATTAACTCTGCACCAATTGTTTCCAGTGCACACGTCTCGGATGCAAACAGATACGCATCTCCCAGCTTACCCATCGTCAGCGGACGAAGTCCGTGCGGATCAGAAGCCACAAGCAGCTTGTCATTGGTCATGATCAGAAATGCATAACCGCCCACAATGCGCTGGAATGCCTCTTTTGCCGCTTCCACAAGCCCTTTGGAGGATCGTGCAATCAGATGCGCAATGACCTCGGTATCACTTGTTGTTTGAAAAATGGACCCACTCTGCTCCAGCTCACGCCGAATCGTGGGTGCATTTACAATGTTTCCGTTGGTCGCTACTGCCAAATCGCCATCACGGTATTTGAATACCAATGGCTGTGCGTTCGTCAGTTTACTGTCACCACTTGTTGAATAACGGACATGTCCAATGGAAATATCCCCGGTCAACGTCTGCATCAGGTCTTTGGTGAACACTTCCTTCACCAGACCCATGCCGCGATGATAGTTAAACTGGCTGCCATCACTCACACACATGCCTGCACTTTCTTCGCCCCGATGTTGCAGCGCATGCAGTCCATAATAGGAGAGCGAAGCCGCGTCAGGGTGCCTGAACACCCCGAACACGCCGCATTCTTCCTTCAATTTGTCGAGTCCTTCCTTGCCGGACCCTTCATTATAATAATCGCCTGTCCACAACGGTCCTGTCGTCAGTTCATGAGACATGGAATCGCATCCTCCCAGACCTGAGCCAAACCTCCTACAGGTTCGCTCACGGCTGATGTTCCGTTCAATTCAATCGTCAGGTTACTTCCTTCTACACGTCCAATCACAGCTACAGGTACACCGCGCTCACGTACAAATGCTTCAAGTTTACCCGCTTGCTCTGGCGTAGCCGACAACAAGATACGGGATTGGCTCTCACTGAACAGGGCGTGATCTGCACGCAATGCAGTCTCCACATTCACCTGTGCTCCTACGTTACCGCTGATACAAGATTCTGCGAGTGCTACAGCCAAGCCGCCTTCAGACAAATCATGTGCCGAGCGAACGAGACCGGATTGAATAGCTTCCAGCACAGTTCCCAGCAATGCTTTTTCCGTTTGCAAGTTCAATTCTGGTGGACGACCTTCCGTCTGACCATGAACCGCGTATTGCAGCTCGCTGCCACCCAGTTCAGCTTTTGTTTCACCGAGGAGGATGATAACATCACCTTCGGATTTGAATGCTTGTGTCGTGATATGATCCGTATCATGAACGAGACCTACCATACCGACAACTGGCGTTGGATAGATGGAGCCTTTGGCGTTTTCGTTATACAGACTTACGTTACCACCGATGACCGGCGTATCCAGTACACGGCAAGCTTCCGCCATACCGTCTACCGCCTTCTCCATTTGCCAGAAAATATCCGGCTTCTCCGGGTTACCGAAGTTCAGGTTATCCGTGATCGCCAGCGGCTCAGCACCAGAACATACAATGTTACGCGCTGCTTCACTTACGGCAATCCGTCCACCAACTTCAGGATCAAGGTACACATAACGTCCATTACAGTCCGTTGTCATCGCGAGACCTTTGCGTGTGCCACGAATCGTAACTACGGCTGCATCCGAACCAGGACGAACGGCAGTGCTTGTACGCACCATGTAATCGTATTGATCATACACCCATTTTTTACTCGCTACGGTTGGTGAAGCCAGCACTTGTTTCAGCGCTCCGCCGAGATCCGACACTTCGTCGTAACGAAGCGTGTCGATGGAAGCACTTTGCTCGTAGTAGGCAGGTACAGAAGAAGGTTTGTCATACACTGGACATTCGTCAACCAAAGCCGTTACCGGCATATCTCCGACCACTTCGCCGTGGTGAATCAATTTCAGACGACCATCATCCGTTACTTTGCCAACTTTGGCACAGATCACGCCCCAACGTTCAAAGATTTCCATCGCCTGCGCCTCATCCTTCGGCTCAACAACGAACAACATCCGTTCCTGGGACTCGGACAACATCATCTCGTAAGGCGTCATGCCTTCTTCACGCTGTGGCACCTGATCCAGATACAGTTCCAGACCGTTACCTGCTTTACTTGCCATCTCTGCACTCGAACATGTCAGACCGGCAGCTCCCATATCCTGAATCCCGAGCACAATGCCCGTGTCGATCAATTCCAGACAGGATTCCATCACCAGTTTCTCCATAAACGGATCACCGACCTGAACCGCTGTCCGTTGGGACTCGGATTCTTCCGTTAATTCAACCGATGCAAAGGTTGCTCCATGAATACCATCACGGCCAGTTGGCGGCCCAACATAGTACACAGGGTTACCTACACCTTTAGCTACGCCGCGCTGGATCTTGTCATGATCAATCAGACCCACACACATGGCGTTAACCAGTGGATTACCTTCGTAGCTCTCATCAAACATGACTTCGCCCGCAACCGTAGGAATACCGATACAGTTACCGTATCCAGCAATACCCGCTACCACATGTTCGAACAAATATTTAACGCGATCGCTCTCCAGCTTGCCGAAACGAAGGGAGTTCAACAATGCTACTGGTCTTGCGCCCATGGAGAAAATATCACGGATAATGCCGCCCACACCCGTTGCCGCACCTTGATAAGGCTCAACCGCGGAAGGATGGTTATGGCTTTCAATTTTGAATACAACGGCCTGGTTATCACCGATATCGACGATACCGGCACCTTCACCAGGTCCCATCAGGACACGTGGTCCAGTGGTTGGGAAACGGCGCAGCAATGGCTTGGAGTTTTTATAAGCACAATGCTCGGACCACATTACACTGAACACACCAATTTCCGTGTAGTTTGGCTTGCGCCCCATGAACTCACAGATCAGCTCATACTCGCTGTCAGATACGCCCATTTGTGCGTAAAGTTTATGTTCTGCGACCTGTTCTGCTGTTGGTTCCTTAGCGGATAGCTGCTGCGTCATGCCGATCCCTCCATGCTTTCAAAATAGATGTAAACATACGTTTGCCGTCTTCCGAACCAAACAGTGAATCCACTGCACGCTCTGGATGCGGCATCATGCCGACCACGTTTCCAGCCTCGTTACAGACTCCTGCAATATCACCCAGGGAACCGTTCGGGTTGGTCCCGTACGTAAATACGATCTGGTTGTTCGCTTGCAGACTCGCGAGCGTCTCCTCGTCGCAATAATAGTTGCCTTCACCGTGAGCAATCGGGATGATAATCTCTTCGCCTGGTGCATAGTCACGTGTAAATGGTGTATCTGCATTCGCCACTTTCAATACTGTATCGTGACAACGGAATTTCAAGGAAGTGTTACGGATCAATGCACCTGGAAGCAATCCCGCTTCCGTCAGGATCTGGAATCCGTTGCAAATACCCAAAATATATTTACCTTGTTCAGCAGCTTTCGCTACCTCGTTCATTACCGGTGCAAAGCGGGAAATCGCTCCACAACGCAAGTAGTCACCATAAGAGAAACCACCCGGAACTAAAATACAATCATAAGCCGATAGATCTGTAGCCGTGTGCCATACATAATCAACTTCTTGCCCAATGGCATCTTCCACTGCCTTATAACAGTCGATGTCGCAGTTGGAGCCAGGGAACACAAGAACTGCAAATTTCATGAGATTAACCCTCCAATTCGTAGCGGTAATCTTCAACAACGGTGTTGGCCAGCAGCTTTTCACACATGACTTTCAAACGTTTCTCCGCTTCCGCACGATCTGTTGTATCCAGGTTCAGTTCCATGACTTTACCGATCCGTACACTTTCCACTTCGTTGAATCCCATTGAATGCAGGGCTCCTTGAACAGCTACGCCTTGCGGGTCGAGTACGCTTTGCTTAATAGTGACATATACGGTTGCTTTGATCATGATCCTTATGTTCCTCCTCAGTAATGAACGGGATAAATGCTTTACGCTGTTAAAAAAAGTGACTTTGGTGCTTGCTCCGGGGCGGATTGTTCTTTCCGGTCGCTTGTTGTCCCCAGGTTTTTTGGATTGTTTTGGCCCGCTCTGCGGTCAAAACCCGGGGACAAAGGCGAACGCTTCGCTCCTTTAAGAACAATTCCGCCCCTCCGCTAGTCCATGCGACGTTTCTTAAAGGCCTAAACCTTTTACGTTGCACGGTGGGTAATGGTCTAGCCTGACCATTACTTGAAACAATTAATGGTCTTTAAGTTACTTTAGTAATTAGTGAATTTAATTCTCTTAATTTTTCAGGCTTCCCCTACCTGTGGGAAGCCACCGCTCTTAATTGCCTCACCCACCAGTTTGAACACTGGCGGAGGGAAAGATTTGAGCTAGAGAAACGAAGTGCTCGCCTTTGCAACCGGAATGTTTCCTTTTGAAAAAAGGATTCTAATCAAAACATTCCGGGGGCAACAGCGATCGAAAGCCAAACTTTCCCATAGCTCTCGCTCAAACGTTATTATTTCGTTAAACGGTTATAAATATCGACGTATCTTGCGGTTGTTGCTTCAACTACCGCTTGTGGGAGTGGATCGGGTTTGCTGTTCTTGTCCCAATCGGTTCCAGCGAGATAGGTGCGCACTGGCTCTTTATCCATGCTGTCGATCTCGATGTCGAGTTCATAATTCTCTTTGGCCCAGAAGCGTGAAGCGTCTGGCGTGAAGATTTCGTCAATCAGGATGACCTTGCCATCCACGATGCCGAACTCGAATTTGCAATCTGCCAGAATGATGCCACGCTGATCGCAATAGTCACGAGCGAATTCGTACAGGCGCAGACTTTTTTCCTGAAGCTCCATTGCAAGTCCGTCTCCCACCAGTTCTTTCATGCGATCCATTGGGATGTCCTCATCGTGACCAACATCGTTTTTGGCTGCCGGGGTGAAAATGGGAACTTCGAGCTTGGCGTTTTTGCGAAGTCCATCAGGCAGTTTAATGCCATTCACTTCACCACTCGTCTCGTATTGTCTCCATCCCCCACCCGTGATGTATCCACGCACGACACATTCAATATCAATGCGTTCTGCTTTGCGGGTTACCATGATGCGGTCTTTGAGCAATTCAGGGTCTGTGATGAGATCACCCAGTTGATTCACATCGGTATGAACGACGTGATTCGCCATCATGTCACCCGTCAGTTCAAACCAGAAACTGCTGAGTTTGTTCAGTACGTTTCCTTTCTCGGGAACTGCCGGGTCCAGCACGTAATCAAATGCCGAGATTCGGTCGGTAACCACGATTAGAAAATGTTCACCCAGATCGTACAATTCACGTACTTTTCCTTTATATAACAGAGGTGCTTTAACGAGATCTGCCGCAGTGGACAGTGCCATGGGCTCACCTTCTTTCAGGAGATGTAAGGCTAAGGACAGAATCCTGATGGCGCGGACTCCACTCCGATGACAGAACAATCTTCCGATCGCTGTTATCCCCAGATTTTTTGATTCCACTTTTGCAAAGTGAAAATCCGGGGATAAAGGCGAACGCTTTGCTTCTTCAGCTTATTTCTGTCCTCTGCGTTCCCTGCTGAACCATCATTCTGCGCTATAGCCTTGTGGGAGTTTATATTAGTCGTTCAAACCAAGCTTTTTGAAGATGGTGTCTACGTGCTTCAGGTGCCATGACGGGTTGAACGCATCTGCGATTTCTTCTTCGTTCAGTACTTCCGTGATTTCTGGTGTGGATTTCACGATATCCTGGAACTGGCGTTGTTCTTCCCATGCTTGCATCGCACGTGGTTGAACGGTATCGTATGCTTGCTCGCGGCTGAAGCCTTTGTCGATCAGCTTTGTCATGATACGACCGGAGAATGGTACCCCGTAGGTGCGCTCCATGTTGCGTTTCATGTTCTCAGGGAAAACCGTCAGGTTCTTCACGATGTTACCAAAACGGTTCAGCATGTAGTTCAGCAGCATCGTTGCATCCGGTAAAATGATACGTTCTACGGAAGAATGCGAGATGTCGCGCTCGTGCCAGAGCGTTACGTTCTCGTATGCCGATACCATATGTCCGCGAATGACGCGGGACAGACCGGAGATGTTTTCACTACCGATCGGGTTACGCTTGTGCGGCATCGCGGAAGATCCTTTTTGACCTTTAGCAAAAGCTTCTTCCACTTCACGGAATTCACTCTTCTGCAGTGCACGTACCTCTGTAGCAAACTTGTCCAGGGACGTTGCGATCAACGCCAGTGTAGCCATATACTCCGCGTGACGATCACGTTGCAATGTTTGAGTCGAGATTGGCGCAGGTTTCGTGCCCAACTTCTCGCAGACAAACTCTTCAACAAACGGATCGATGTTCGCGTACGTTCCTACTGCGCCTGAGATTTTGCCGTATTGTACATTGTCTGCTGCATGACGGAAACGCTCCAGGTTCCGTTTCATCTCTTCATGCCACAATGCCATTTTCAGTCCAAATGTTGTTGGCTCTGCATGTACACCGTGCGTACGTCCCATCATTGGTGTGTGCTGATAAGCCAATGCTTTTTCACGAAGAATTTCAATGAAATTCACGATATCCTTTTCCAGAATCTCATTCGCTTGACGCAGTACATAACCCAGAGCCGTATCCACGACATCTGTGGAAGTCAGACCGTAGTGTACCCATTTCCGCTCCGCACCCAGACTTTCAGATACCGTACGTGTAAATGCGATAACGTCATGACGTGTTTCTTTTTCAATCTCATAGATGCGATCGATGTCAAAAGATGCGTTCTGACGAAGCAATGCTGCTTCTTCCTTAGGGATAACACCCAGTTCGGCCCACGCCTCACATGCACAAATTTCAACTTCCAGCCACGATTGGAATTTGTTCTCTTCGGTCCAGATGGCTCTCATTTCGGGTCTGCTATAACGTTCAATCATGAATTTGTATTCCTCCAGAGGTTAGTTTGTTCAATCCATTGCAATCCTTCTTCAACATCCTGACAGAGCAGATTCACATGCCCCATCTTCCGTCCTGTTTTCGCTTCGGTTTTACCATATATATGAAGCTTAGGAATCACACCGAGTTCTATCGCTTCCGCATCAGGTTGCCCTGTTCTGGCGATAATGCCTTCCAGATGTTCTCCAAGCACATTGACCATAACAACCGGACTCAATAACGAAGTGTCCCCAAGTGGTAACCCGCAGATGGCACGGATATGTTGTTCGAACTGAGAAGTCGCACAAGCTTCCATCGTATAGTGACCGGAATTATGTGGTCTTGGTGCCAGTTCGTTAACGTACAGTCTTCCATCCGCCGCTACAAACAGTTCCACAGCCAGCAACCCAACAGCCTTCATCGATTCTGCTACCGCTGCTGCCAGCTTTTGAGCTTCAATCTGGATATCTGCGGCAACTCTAGCCGGTACAATTGAAGCATGCAAAATGTTATTTACATGAATGTTCTCCGCTGGCGGGAACGTTTTGATCTCCCCATTTGTACTACGCGCTACAACGACCGATATTTCGCATTCAAACTTGATGAATTGTTCCAGCACCAGTTCCGCACCAGTAGCCGCAAGTTCTTCGTATGCCGCAACAGCCTGACTTGCTTCCCGGATGACCCGTTGACCTTTGCCATCGTAGCCTCCAGTCACCGTCTTCAGTACACATGGCACTCCAAGTTCGCTAACAGCAGCAAGCATTGTATCCGCACTTGTGATCTCACGATAAGGCGCGACTCTTACTCCAGCAGCTTCGATCGCACGTTTTTCACGCAACCGATGTTGTGTGGTGTACAGTAACGCACTTCCTTGTGGAACGTAAGACTCACGCTCGAGCAGCCCAGCGACTTCTGCATCCACATTTTCGAATTCATACGTAATGACATCGCATTGCCGAGCCAGTTCAAGTGCAGCTTTGGCATCGTCATAACCAGCTTCAATCTGACGAGCAACTTGACCACAAGGTGCATCCGCAGCCGGATCAAGAGTAACGAATCGATAACCCATTGCCGTTCCTGCGAGCGTCATCATACGTCCGAGCTGTCCGCCTCCAAGAATGCCGATGGTTGTTTTCCCGGGCAACAGGAATTTTTTTAGCTCTCCTGCTATACCGGATTGGTTCCCGACTCTATTCATAGTTCTTCACTACTTTCGAGTACTTCTTGTTTGATGCGCTCTCGGCGAGCTTCAGAGCGACGTTGGACATCCAGGTCAAAAGCACCGATCATTTGAGCTGCCAGCAATCCTGCATTCGTTGCCCCTGCCTTGCCAATCGCCACAGTTGCGACGGGAATACCACCAGGCATCTGAACAATGGACAACAAGGAATCGAGACCGTTCAATGCTTTGGACTGAACCGGAACGCCAATGACCGGAAGCATCGTTTTGGCGGCAACCATACCGGGTAGATGTGCTGCCCCGCCTGCCCCTGCAATGATCACCTTGAATCCTCGATCAATTGCTTGCTCTGCGTATTCAAACATCAAATCCGGTGTACGATGGGCGGAGACCACCTTTTTCTCATACCCAATCTCCAGCTCGTCCAGCACCTCGCACGCATGTTTCATCGTTTCCCAATCCGACTTGCTGCCCATAATTACAGCGACTTGCAGTGACATGAATACATCCAACTCCCGTCTGCGCTTTTTGATTACATCTGACTATTGAGGAACTCTTATTACGTGTGAAATGAAAAAATCCGCTACCCGCGAAAACATCACATTTTCTCCGGACACCGGACTCCAAGAAATACGTATCCCTCATTTGGGCATGCCAAAAGGGGGCTTGCTGTCCGCATCTGGTTGCATGCGACTCTCAGCCGTATCTCCTCGTAGTCCGGAAATTTACGGTTCCCGGGTAGATACTTCCGGGCCCTATTCCCGGCGTTATACGAGCAAATATCTATCAAACTATCTTCGTTCATTTTTGTAATCTCTTATTACATATTTCGTTCCTACTCGACCTTATTCTTACCTGATCGACACATCTAACATTCTAACAATCCCCTACAGCTAATGTCAACTTAAAGACGAACATTTAACATATTGACAAATATAATGTTCGGGAATTGCTTCTTTAAATTCGCTTAACCATCCATTTCATCCCATAAAAGAAAGCCGGCTCCTCTTCAATCTCTCGAAGACAACCGGCTTCCTGCTTATCAGTGCGTACACACTTCATCCATTCCTATTTTACGACCAGTACTGGAACCTGCGCATGCTGCACCACATTGTGACTGACACTACCCAGGACAAATTCCCGAATTCCACCCAGTCCGCGGCTACCAATAATAATGATATCAGAATCATTTTCTTTGGCAAAGTCAAGCAATACTTCCGCAGCCGCTCCTTGAATCAGATCCACATTGGCCGTTACACCCGCAGCCTGAATTCGTTCTTTCGCTTCATCTGTCGTCTGCACCGCCAGATTGTAATAGTCATTATTAAGGGAAGGTGGCAGTGGAGCCAACCCCTCACCGATGAATACACGCGGGAAATCAAAAGCATGAATGACATCCAATACTGCATTTGGGGACACTTTCGCTAGCTCAATCGCACGATCAAGTGCTTTATTTGAAGCTTTGGAACCATCATAAGCCACTAATATTTTGGAAAATAACATGTGAATCCCGTCCCTTCCTTTATATGTAGAGCACGCGAAGCAAGCTTCGGTCTGACATGTAATAAACTAACAGAACCATATAACTCCTTAAACGTCCCAGAGTCACTATGAACCATTTATACGAATGAATTTACATATCAGACGAATTAATGATACACCTTTCACTTCAGCGTAAGTCTTGTTCGAATGGTTACGCATTTGTTCCATGTGTTCATTGAATAAAGTAACCATAGATTACCGCATTTAAGAACAACAACAACGGAATGCCAATGGTGAAGCTGGGGTGTTTGGTCTTATGCCTTTTCCGATACATCGCGATCCAGACTCCCAAAGCACCGCCTATAAATGCTAATAAGAATAACGTCCGTTCGGGTGTACGGTCACGACGCTGTTGTGCACGCCTCTTATCATCCGACATCACCAGATAACCAACTACATTAATAAATAAAAACCACAATATAAGTCCGGTTTGCATATAATTCTAGCGATCCCCCTGTCCCGGGACATCTCCCTGTCTCCATTATAGTCCTCATCAGAGACATGTTCAACGCACCGGGTAGGGAACCGCAATTTTGTGTAATAACGATAACCTCGCTCTGACCTAGGACTCCTGTTTTGGAATACCGTTCAGACTTGGTGCTCTTTTGGCTGCTTTGTCCGGGCGCACAGCGATACTCTCTTCCCGAATACTGTCTTTGTTTTGCTGGTTATGGATCTTCTCTGGTTTGTTATGCGGCATGTAGGTATCACCTCCTTGGCTTACGTTGCCTGAAAACGGAGGATCTTATACCGCATCACATGTATGATTAGGGATACGCGCAGCAATCCCTCTCCATAACGTCAGTTATTCACAACTAGCATTACATGCGTGATGCGATCTGCGCTAACTCAGAGCTTGCTCTACTTTCCCTTTTTCTCCATAGCCGCCTTCAGCAGATCTCCAAGGTTAGAACCAATTGACTCCTGCTTCGCATATTGTTTCACCAGCTTTTGCTGATCGCGTTTGTTCACATGCTGTTTGTCCTTATCCAACGTTTCTGTAATACCACAAGGAAGACATTGCACGTATAAACCGGCCTTGCCTTCTTTGATTTCCATCTTTTTGTGGCACTGGGCACAACGTCGGTTGGACAGTCTCTTCTCTGCCGAACGACGATATCCACAGTCCTCGGTAGGACATACAAGAAACTTGCCGCGCTTGCCCTTCTTCTCCAACAACCGTGCGTTACAGTCCGGGCAATGGCTATTGGACACATTATGCGGCTTGTACTCTGCTTTGCTGCCTTTTACCGTAGACACCAACTCTTTTGCCATGGATCGGATACTATCCAGAAACGGCCCCGGTTTCCCTTGCCCACGAGCGATGCGTTCCAGTTCAGCTTCCCAGCGAGCAGTTAGATCCGGAGAACGAAGCTGCGGAGCAGCCAGTTCAATCAACTGTTTTCCTTTGCCAGTCGGGTGCATGCTGTTGCCCTGACGATCTATTGTATCGGAACTGACCAGCTTCTCGATAATATCCGCACGTGTAGCCGGAGTGCCCAGTCCATGCTTTTCCATCTGGGAAAGCAAAGCAGCTTCGGTATACCGTTTGGGCGGCATCGTTCGTCCACTTTTGATATGGCAACGCTGAACCGTCACGGACTGTCCTTGCTGCACATCTGGTAAAAGCGCACGCTCATGCTCTGCTGCATCATCCACACGGTCATCGTCATCATCGCTGTAATCGCCGCCGTATACTTCACGCCATCCACTTTCTTTCACTGTTGTACCTTTAACATGGAAGGAGTCATTCCCCACCTGAACCGTGATCGCAACCGAATCGTACTTCGCTGCCGGATAGAACAGGCTGATAAAACGACGTACGATCAGATCGTACAGTTTGCGTTCCTCTGGATTCAATTGATTCAAAAGCAACGTCTGCTCCGTTGGGATAATCGCATGGTGATCCGTAACTTTGCTGTCATCCACAATACGTTTGGTGATATTCAGATTTTTGCGCAGCAAAGGACGTGCCAAAGACGCATAAGGTCCAATGGCTACACTGTCCAGACGTTCTTTCAATGTAGCTGTCATATCGGAAGTCAGATACCGGCTGTCCGTACGTGGGTACGTCACGAGTTTGTGCTGTTCATACAGACGTTGCAGGACATTTGATGTTTGCTTTGCAGAGAAACCATATTTCCGGTTGGCATCCCGTTGCAGTTCCGTCAGGTCATATGCCAGTGGATGTGGCTCTACTTTCTCACTTTTCTTCACCTGGGCAATCGTGCCCTTGCGTCCGTCTACCCGTTTCTTCAATTCTTGCGTTTCTTGAGGGTCGAAAATTCGTGAATCTCCCCCAGCTGCCCGCCACACAGCCTGAAAACCTCCCAAATCTGCCGTTAACGTCTCATACTCCTGCGAGCGGAAACCATTAATTTCATTTTCTCTATCCATAATCATGCCCAAAGTCGGCGTTTGGACCCGTCCAGCAGACAACTGCGCATTGAAACGAACAGTTAGTGCACGGGTCACGTTAAGTCCAATCATCCAGTCGGCTTCCGCCCGGCAACGTGCAGATTCATAAAGACGGTCGAACTGACTGCCTGGCTTCAGCGAAGCAAATCCGTCTTTGATCGCCTTATCTGTCTGGGATGAAATCCACAGGCGTTTAAAAGGTTTTTTCCACCCCGCCATCTGCATAATCCAACGGGCCAGCAATTCTCCCTCACGGGCTGCATCCGTCGCAATGACCAGCTCACTCACATCCTGACGTTTCATTAACTGCTGCACGGCTTTATATTGATGGTTGGTCTCTTTAAGTACCTTCAGTTTCGTACGCTCTGGCAGAATGGGCAGGTCCTCCAGATTCCATGTTGCATACTTTTTGTCGTAATCCTCGGGTTCAGCTAATCCAACCAGATGTCCAAGCGCCCAGGTAACGATATATTTCGGGCCTTCCATATAACTTTTATGTTTATCACGCGCACCCATAACTCTGGCTATTTCGCGTGCTACAGATGGTTTTTCTGCGAGTACCAATGTCTTCACTTCATATCTCTTCCTCTCTGGTAGAACGTTATGTCTCTTTTATTCCTATCTTTTCATTATATCATTTCACACTAAAGGTATGCTCTGTCATCTCTACTTCCTAATCTACTCGTATCCTGTAACCTCATGTTTAATTAACATATCGATTACATGTTATATTTCTTCACATTAAAATATGTAATAGTTTTTCTGAGAACATGTAAACAGAAGCATGAATAAGTATTAACACTGTACAGTATTGATGTATACGTTTTTATGGATAAATATAAACATTGTAAGATTACCTGACATAACTATACAATGTGTCAAAAGCATAGAAACAGAATCGCTGCTAACACACATCAATGAGACACAGGAAGGGAGCGTGGATGCATGACTTATCATGGATCTGTATTGAAAAAAAGTGGGGCTTTGTTACTGGCGGGAGCTGTTGTTGCCACAACATGGGGAGGAACGGTGCCTTCGGCATCAGCCGCAACGGCAACGCCTACGAGTAAAACAACAGTAGCAGCTGTATCCAAAGGAAAAGCGCCTGCTACTCCGGCAGCATTTGTTCAGGCCATGGAAGAAGCGGCTACACTTGCAGGTTTCCCTTTTACCATGGACAAGCTCTCCGGCACAACCGTACAACGCAAAGATGCTGCGGTCGCCTTGCAACAATGGCTCAAGGTGGATTCGACTACCGAATCATTCAAGGATGTCCCGGATGAAGCCACTTTCGCAGGTGCTGTTGGTGCATTGAATACCGCTGGGCTAATGAAAGGTTATACCGATTCCCTCTTCCTTCCAAACGCTGTACTTACCGAGAATGACCTCTCCATACTGAAAGACCGCATTTATAACTACATAAAACCGTTTGTTCTGGAGGAAGCAACCATTATGGATCTCCAGACCGCAATGACGCAAGGAAAACTGACATCAAAAGAGCTGGTTCAGAAATATCTGGACCGCATTGAAAAATACGATGATCAAGGGGTAAGCATAAACGCCGTATTAACCCTGAACCCGGATGCACTCCAAATTGCGGAGCAACTGGATGAAGAACGTGCAGCTCAAGGTGCTCGCGGGCCTCTGCATGGCGTTCCGATTCTGGTCAAAGATAACTTTGATACCAATGACATGCCTACAACCGCAGGCTGTATATGTCTGAAAGATTCCGTCCCTGCTCACGATGCTGAACAAGTCAAGAAACTCAAAGCAGCTGGCGCCATTATTTTGGGCAAAACCAACCTGCATGAATTCGCATTTGGTATCACGACATCCAGCTCATTAGGTGGACAAACACTGAACCCTTACGCCCTGGACCACTATCCAGGTGGCTCAAGCGGTGGAACAGGTGCAGCCATTGCATCAAACTTTGCTGCAGCCGGCATGGGTACAGACACTGGTGGTTCGATTCGAATCCCATCCAGCTTCAACAGCCTTGTGGGTATCCGCCCAACCATCGGACTGTCCAGCCGTGAAGGCATTATCCCATTGGCTTTGACACAGGATGTAGGTGGACCTATGGCTCGTACGGTTAGTGATGCTGCAATTATGTTGGATGCTACAGCCGGCTATGATAAAAAAGATGTCGCTACAGCTTACGCGGTTGGAAAAATCCCTTCCAGCTATACAGACTTCTTGGATGTAAACGGACTGAAAGGTGCACGCATCGGTGTGGCCACAGAACTCATCCCAAGTACCAAAGCTGAAGAAAAAGCCGTTGCTGACGTGATCAACACCGCTGTAGAAGAACTGAAGACACTAGGCGCTACCGCAGTTCCAATTTCCATCCCGAACTTGGCTGAGATCAACAAATACCCAAGTCTCAGCGGATATGAATTCAAGTTCCAACTGAATGACTATCTGGACTCATTGGGTGCAGACGCTCCATATCACAGTCTGTCCGAGATCATCGCTTCCGGAGAGTTCGACAAATCTCAGGAGCAATCCATGAAGACTCGGGATGCACGCCAAACGTTGGAGACTACCGAATACAAGGACATCGTCCTGAAACGCACCCAAGTTACACGTGAGTCCCTGCTGAAAGTTATGGCAGACAACAACCTGGATGCCATCATCTATCCTACGTCCACACAAGCCGCTGGTGTTATTGGCGAAGGACAAAACTCTGGTGGTAACAACCGATTGAGTCCTTTCTCCGGCTTCCCGGCGATTACGGTCCCTGCTGGTTTCACAACTGATGGTTTGCCAGTAGGCATGGAATTCCTTGGTCGTGCCTTTGATGAAGGAACCTTGATCAAGCTGGCTTACAGCTACGAACAAGGTACACATCACCGCCAAGCGCCTAAGCTTACGCCGTAAAATATTTATGGGATTAAGCAATTCCGGTTAACACAAAAAATAGATGCAATCATATCACTTTTTTGAAACGAGTTAACCCATTAAAGAGACCACCTTCTTCATGACAGCATGAAGTTTGGGTGGTCTCTTTTATGTTCTCTATTTATTTTTGTGTTGCATACCGTCGGATGTTACTCATTCCTGAACCTTGTCTGGCACGCCCCATTTCAGCACCAGACCTGCGTACGTCAGACCACCGCCAAAGCCAAAGAGAGCTACGTTCTGTCCTTCTTTCAATTTCCCTTCATCCACTGCAAGCTGTAAAGCTAGCGGAATGGAAGCAGCAGATGTGTTCCCACGATACTCGACACTGGTTAAAGTACGTTCCAAAGGAACCGGACCACGTTCGCAAACAGCTTCAATCATTCTCATGTTGGCACTATGCGGGACAAACCAGTCAATCTGGTCAGGGCTTAATTCAGCTTTCGTTATAAGTTTACCCAATTGCTCTGGAATCGTCCGTACAGCCCACTTATAGATCTCTCTCCCATTCTGAACAAGGCATCCCTCGCCCTGTAAAGGCACACCATTCATCTCCGAAGACAGACCACTCTTATAGAGATGTACACCGCCTTCTCCATGTGTACCTGATATGGCTGCCATAAAGTCACCTTCTCCAACCGCAGCTTTCTCAACCAAGAAGGCTCCCGCCCCGTCACCAAACAATACACAAGTCGTGCGGTCAGTGTAATCCGTAATTTTGGATAATGTCTCTGCTCCAATAACCAGTACTTTGCGGTACATTCCACTGGTCACCAGACTGTCGGCTAGCTGTAGCCCGTAGGTAAAACCAGCGCATGCAGCATTTAAATCCAGTACGCCCGTGTGTGGGATCTTAAGATTAGCCTGTACTCTGGATGCGGTACTTGGGAAAGCATATTCAGGTGTACTTGTAGCCACAAGGATCATATCCACATCTTCTACACTTACATCATAACGATGTATCATATCTTCTACAGCCTTCGTTGCGAGGTCAGATACAAATTGATCTTCAGATGCAATTCGCCGTTCTCTCATGCCTGTACGCTGTACAATCCATTCGTCACTTGTCTCGACTAATTTCTCCAGATCAGCATTCGTTAATATTCGATCCGGTACATACGTCCCCATTGCCGTGATAGTTGCCTTTGATTGATGATTCATACCGGTAGTCACCTCACTTGTTTTTTATCATTATAGCACTAAGTCTTAGTACTTGGTACTAATTTTATAAAATATTTATCACGTTTCTTTCGTCAGTTGTTTATTGTAAGTGATCGCTTCATTCTATTACCCAGAGCAATACAAACGATGGCATGCATTTTTGATGAAGAATTGTGGATATTCCCTGACTAACATGAAGAATGCCTTAATTATATGCGTTTTTTATAGACAGCTCATTCAAACAGGAGGAAAATAAACAAATTGCCCTACATTACTAAAGAATAGAGATGATCTATATCCATGAAAAAAGAATTAAATATCCTTGCCATTTCCGGAAGTCTGCGCAATCGGTCCTCCAATTCGTTACTAATGCACGCCATGATTAAACTGGCTCACACTAACCTTAAGTTTGAAGTATATGACGGATTAAATGATCTGCCGCATTTTAACCCTGACCTCGATGTCGAGGAGGGTCCAGTGTCCGTACAGAACTTGAGAGCCCAACTTAAGCATTCGGATGGTGTCCTTATCTGCACGCCAGAGTATGGAAACGGCGTTCCTGGGGTCTTAAAAAACGCACTAGATTGGGGTGTATCTTCTGGAGAATGGCTCAATAAACCCACCATTGTCATTGCTGCTTCCCCAAGCCCCATGGGAGGTGACAAAGCCCATGCTTCCTTATTGCTCACACTAAAAATGATTAATGCACAAGTTCTACAGGAGGGCTGTTTAACCATTCCTCATATTACATTGAAAATGAACAAACAAGGAGTCATCATTGATTCGGAAACCCAGTGTGCATTGCAGAACTCCCTTACAATCCTTGAGGAAGCTTGCAACCAAATGAAAGTATAGACAGATGTTGCTTAATTAAATGAACGATAGAGAAATGATCCATTTAAAGTTATTTAAAATTCTCATAAATATTGAAATAAAAAACAGCCCTGGTAAATAACCAAGGCTGTTAAGGTTTATATAAGCATTTAGATAAAAACAAAAAAGACACACTCAAAATCATCAAGTGCGTCTTCCTATATTGCTTGGCGGCGTCCTACTCTCCCAGGACCCTGCGGTCCAAGTACCATCGGCGCTAGAGGGCTTAACGGTCGTGTTCGGGATGGGTACGTGTGGAACCCCTCCGCCATCGCCACCAAACGCATAGCTTAGCTTACATTCAGAGATCGTTCTCTGAAAACTAGATTCGAAACGAAACATGCGAATTATCACTTGCTATTGGATAAGCCCTCGACCGATTAGTACTGGTCAGCTCCATGCATTGCTGCACTTCCACCCCCAGCCTATCTACCTCGTCGTCTTCAAGGGGTCTTACATACTGGGAAATCTCATCTTGAGGGGGGCTTCACGCTTAGATGCTTTCAGCGTTTATCCCGTCCGTACATAGCTACCCAGCGGTGCTCCTGGCGGAACAACTGGTACACCAGCGGTACGTCCATCCCGGTCCTCTCGTACTAAGGACAGCTCCTCTCAAATTTCCTACGCCCACGACAGATAGGGACCGAACTGTCTCACGACGTTCTGAACCCAGCTCGCGTACCGCTTTAATGGGCGAACAGCCCAACCCTTGGGACCTACTTCAGCCCCAGGATGCGATGAGCCGACATCGAGGTGCCAAACCTCCCCGTCGATGTGGACTCTTGGGGGAGATAAGCCTGTTATCCCCAGGGTAGCTTTTATCCGTTGAGCGATGGCCCTTCCATGCGGTACCACCGGATCACTAAGCCCGACTTTCGTCCCTGCTCGACTTGTAGGTCTCGCAGTCAAGCTCCCTTATGCCTTTGCACTCTTCGAATGATTTCCAACCATTCTGAGGGAACCTTTGGGCGCCTCCGTTACTCTTTAGGAGGCGACCGCCCCAGTCAAACTGCCCACCTGACACTGTCCCCGCACCGGATTACGGTACCAGGTTAGAACCTAGATACGATCAGGGTGGTATCCCAACGTTGCCTCCACACAAGCTGGCGCTCATGCTTCAAAGGCTCCCACCTATCCTGTACAGATCGTACCCAAATTCAATATCAAGCTGCAGTAAAGCTCCATGGGGTCTTTCCGTCTTGTCGCGGGTAACCTGCATCTTCACAGGTATTAAAATTTCACCGGATCTCTCGTTGAGACAGCGCCCAAGTCGTTACGCCATTCGTGCGGGTCAGAATTTACCTGACAAGGAATTTCGCTACCTTAGGACCGTTATAGTTACGGCCGCCGTTTACTGGGGCTTCGGTTCACAGCTTCGGGATGACTCCCTAACCACTCCCCTTAACCTTCCAGCACCGGGCAGGCGTCAGCCCGTATACTTCGCCTTACGGCTTCGCACAGACCTGTGTTTTTGCTAAACAGTCGCTTGGGCCTTTTCACTGCGGCCCCCTCGTGCTATTCACACTACCGGGGCACCCCTTCTCCCGAAGTTACGGGGTCATTTTGCCGAGTTCCTTAACGAGAGTTCTTCCGCGCGCCTTAGAATACTCTTCTCGCCTACCTGTGTCGGTTTGCGGTACGGGCACCATCACCTGGCTAGAGGCTTTTCTTGGCAGTGTGAGATCATGACCTTCGCTACTATAATTTTCGCTCCCCATCACAGCTCAGCCTTACAATGTGCGGATTTGCCTACACATCAGCCTTACTGCTTAGACGGACATCCATCAGTCCGCGTCACTACCCTACTGCGTCCCCCCATTGCTCATAACGGCTTACGGTGGTACAGGAATTTCGACCTGTTGTCCTTCGACTACGCCTTTCGGCCTCGCCTTAGGTCCCGACTTACCCTGAGCGGACGAGCCTTCCTCAGGAACCCTTAGGCTTTCGGCGGATCAGATTCTCACTGATCTTTTCGTTACTCATACCGGCATTCTCACTTGTATAATGTCCAGCGCTCCTTACGGTACACCTTCAACCCTTATACAACGCTCCCCTACCCCTGATGCAAAGCATCAAGCCATAGCTTCGGTGGTGTGTTTAGCCCCGTTACATTTTCGGCGCAGAGTCACTCGACCAGTGAGCTATTACGCACTCTTTCAATGATGGCTGCTTCTAAGCCAACATCCTGGTTGTCTGTGCAACTCCACATCCTTTCCCACTTAACACACACTTGGGGACCTTAGCTGATGGTCTGGGCTGTTTCCCTTTTGACAATGGATCTTAGCACTCACTGTCTGACTCCCGGAAGTAAGTCTATGGCATTCGGAGTTTGACTGAGCTTGGTAACCCTTGCGGGCCCCGCACCCAATCAGTGCTCTACCTCCACGACTCTGTTTTCCGAGGCTAGCCCTAAAGCTATTTCGGGGAGAACCAGCTATCTCCGAGTTCGATTGGAATTTCTCCGCTACCCCCACCTCATCCCCGCATTTTTCAACATGCGTGGGTTCGGGCCTCCAGTGCGTGTTACCGCACCTTCACCCTGGACAGGGGTAGATCACCCGGTTTCGGGTCTACGTCCACGTACTATGTCGCCCTATTCAGACTCGCTTTCGCTGCGGCTCCGGCTCTTCACCTTAACCTTGCACGGGAACGTAACTCGCCGGTTCATTCTACAAAAGGCACGCCATCACCCCTAAAACGGGCTCTGACTTTTTGTAAGCACACGGTTTCAGGTTCTATTTCACTCCCCTTCCGGGGTGCTTTTCACCTTTCCCTCACGGTACTGCTTCACTATCGGTCGCTAGGAAGTATTTAGCCTTGGCAGATGGTCCTGCCGGATTCATACGGGGTTTCACGTGCCCCGCACTACTCGGGATCCGTCTCGGAGGGAACCAACTTTCAACTACAGGGCTTTTACCTTCTTTGGCGGGCCTTTCCAGACCTCTTCGCTTAACCGGTTCCTTTGTAACTCCATGTGAGACGTCCCACAACCCCAAAGAGCAAGCTCTTTGGTTTGGGCTTCTCCGCGTTCGCTCGCCGCTACTGACGGAATCACTATTGTTTTCTCTTCCTCAGGGTACTTAGATGTTTCAGTTCCCCTGGTATGCCTCTACACAACCTATGTATTCAGTTGTGAGTAACTGGAAATTACCCCAGCTGGGTTTCCCCATTCGGACACCCCCGGATCAAAGCTTGCTTACAGCTCCCCGAGGCAGTTTCGTTGTTCGCCACGTCCTTCATCGGCTCCTAGCGCCTAGGCATCCTCCGTGTGCTCTTAGTAGCTTAACCATTTTGTTCCGGTTTCGGTCGCTCGCTTCCCTTGTTTTGCTTGCGCAAAGCCAAAAGTCGCTCTCACCCGATACCATCACAAAAGCAATTTAACTACCTTTATACACTTGACTTGTTTGCACAAGTTTAGCTTAAAGGAATGTTCTAATTCGCGTTTGTTTCGTTTCGATATCTAGTTTTCAAAGAACAAGCTCCATGCAAAAGCAAGCTGTTTGAGAGTTTGAGCTCTCAAAACTGAGCAACGAGTGAGTAGTTTGTGCAGATCTAGTCTGCGATTTGAATGTTTCCGTTGCAGGAAACGATTCTCCATAGAAAGGAGGTGATCCAGCCGCACCTTCCGATACGGCTACCTTGTTACGACTTCACCCCAATCATCTATCCCACCTTCGGCGGCTGGCTCCTTGCGGTTACCCCACCGACTTCGGGTGTTATAAACTCTCGTGGTGTGACGGGCGGTGTGTACAAGACCCGGGAACGTATTCACCGCGGCATGCTGATCCGCGATTACTAGCAATTCCGACTTCATGCAGGCGAGTTGCAGCCTGCAATCCGAACTGAGACCGGCTTTGTTGGGATTGGCTCCATCTCGCGATTTCGCAGCCCGTTGTACCGGCCATTGTAGTACGTGTGTAGCCCAGGTCATAAGGGGCATGATGATTTGACGTCATCCCCACCTTCCTCCGGTTTGTCACCGGCAGTCTATCTAGAGTGCCCACCCGAAGTGCTGGCAACTAAATATAAGGGTTGCGCTCGTTGCGGGACTTAACCCAACATCTCACGACACGAGCTGACGACAACCATGCACCACCTGTCTCCTCTGTCCCGAAGGAAAGATACATCTCTGTATCGATCAGAGGGATGTCAAGACCTGGTAAGGTTCTTCGCGTTGCTTCGAATTAAACCACATACTCCACTGCTTGTGCGGGTCCCCGTCAATTCCTTTGAGTTTCAGTCTTGCGACCGTACTCCCCAGGCGGAGTGCTTAATGTGTTAACTTCGGCACCAAGGGTATCGAAACCCCTAACACCTAGCACTCATCGTTTACGGCGTGGACTACCAGGGTATCTAATCCTGTTTGCTCCCCACGCTTTCGCGCCTCAGCGTCAGTTACAGCCCAGAGAGTCGCCTTCGCCACTGGTGTTCCTCCACATATCTACGCATTTCACCGCTACACGTGGAATTCCACTCTCCTCTTCTGCACTCAAGTCACCCAGTTTCCAGTGCGATCCGGGGTTGAGCCCCGGGATTAAACACCAGACTTAAATGACCGCCTGCGCGCGCTTTACGCCCAATAATTCCGGACAACGCTTGCCCCCTACGTATTACCGCGGCTGCTGGCACGTAGTTAGCCGGGGCTTTCTTCTCAGGTACCGTCACCTTGAGAGCAGTTACTCTCCCAAGCGTTCTTCCCTGGCAACAGAGCTTTACGATCCGAAAACCTTCATCACTCACGCGGCATTGCTCCGTCAGGCTTTCGCCCATTGCGGAAGATTCCCTACTGCTGCCTCCCGTAGGAGTCTGGGCCGTGTCTCAGTCCCAGTGTGGCCGATCACCCTCTCAGGTCGGCTACGCATCGTCGCCTTGGTGAGCCGTTACCTCACCAACTAGCTAATGCGCCGCAGGCCCATCCCCAAGTGACAGATTGCTCCGTCTTTCCAGTTTCCTTCAGGCGAAGAAAACAATTATTCGGTATTAGCTACCGTTTCCGGTAGTTGTCCCAAACTTGAGGGCAGGTTGCCTACGTGTTACTCACCCGTCCGCCGCTAAGTATCAAGGAAGCAAGCTTCCTATCAACTCCGCTCGACTTGCATGTATTAGGCATGCCGCCAGCGTTCGTCCTGAGCCAGGATCAAACTCTCCAATAAAGTATTGAAAAGAGCGATAAGCTCATTTTGAATCTGACGAGATTAAAAATCTCATTTGTGCTCCAGTCGATTCAAGCCAAGGCTTGTCTCAAACTTTCGCGTTCATTCTGCAAGCAGAATGTTTACTCACTCGTTGTTCAGTTTTCAAAGATCAAACTTATTTCGTTACCGAATGTTGTTCTCTTCAGCAACTCTTATATAATATCATGTTCGAACCAACTGTGCAAGCTCTTTTTTTAAGTTTCTTTCGAAGCTTATTTCATTCGCTTGCCGCACCGTGTATCTCGTGTTTTTTTGGCCGGAAATAGAATATACCATGTACAGTTATGGAACGCAAGTCTTTTTTTCGATAAACATTAAATTCTTATAAAATGAGTATCCTGTAGACCTTTTAACAAGTATCTCCTTATAACCAGCTAAATGATACATCTGCGCACTAACTTTAATGATCGGAGTAATTAACTCACATACGCAAAAAGGTTTTTCATATGATTCCTAATCCAACTTATAGAGAAACTCATGTTGTATACAGTACAGACTCATCACGTTATAGAACTTATTAACCGATGATTTCATTGGATAAACAACCAACAGATCATAGAACATTATACTCATTCCTTCTATATAGAAGAAAACATTTTTGAAATTCATTTTGCTCAAGAAAAGAATACAAAAAAAAGCGAAAGCTCCGGGTTTTAAATCCCGTGGCTTCCGCTTCTTTCATATATAAGGTAACAAACTTATCTACGTATTCTTCATTAAAATTAATGCACGCTTACTCCCCGCCAATAAATACGTATCGGCAAACCACAATGAGCGCCAAGATCCACATAAGCCAGTGAATTTTCACTTTACGCTCTGTAACCAAGTTACTGAACACCGCCAGAATCACATAAGATACGATACCTGCGGAGATCCCGTTTGCGATTCCACCTGTAAAAGGCATCAATACAATCGTAAGGAACGCGGGGAAAGCTTGAAGGAAATCATCCCACTCGATGCTACGTACTTGACTCATCATAAGCACACCCACGATGATCAATGCCGGAGCCGTCGCAGCGGATGGAACAACCAGCGCAAGCGGTGCGATAAATAGGGCCAAAATGAACAACAAACCTGTTGTTACCGAAGTCAGTCCTGTACGTCCACCTGCCTCAACACCTGAAGCACTTTCAACGTAAGCTGTAATGGTACTTGTACCCAGTGCAGCACCTGCACTGACACCAACTGCATCGACGAGCATCGCTTTACCGATCGTTTTCTCGCCTTTTTTCTTATCCTTCATAATCCCCATACGCGTTGCAGTACCTACCATCGTACCAAACGTGTCGAACAATTCAACGAAGGTAAAGATAAAGATGATCTCGAACAATCCCAGACTGATTGCACCTTTCAAATCCAGCTGTCCAACCGCCAGATCACTAAAGTTAGGCAACCAGCTTGCGCCTGAAAGACCACTCAGATTCGTAACGCCCATCGGAATACCAATCAGCGTTGTTGCTACGATCCCGATCAGCAGAGCGCCTTTGACGCGCATAACCATCAGAATAGCAATAAGGAGCAAACCAATCAGGGCCAGCAACGCATCGTGGTGCGTTACAAAGTTGCCCAATGACAAGTTAAAACTGCTACCTGGAATCGGCTGACTCAGATCTGCGTCTGGTGCAACATTAACTGTTACAGCCACGAGATTAGCAAGTTTGAAACCAATAATGGTAATAAAGAGACCGATACCCACCGTTATGGCCATTTTGATCGACTGCGGAACTGCTACAAGCAGCATTTGCCGAATCTTTGTCACGGTCAAAATAATGAACACGATACCGGAAAGGAATACCGCTCCGAGAGCTGCTTGCCAAGTAATCGCTCCATTCGAACTTAGAACGACAGTCATGAAGTACGCATTCAATCCCATACCTGGTGCAAGCGCAATCGGAATATTCACGAACAATCCCATAATAATAGTCATTAATCCGGCGCCGACGGCTGTTGCAAAGAATACTGCATTATCCGACATCCCCGCACCGGCTTGTCCCAAGAACAACGTATTTACAAAAAGAATGTAAGCCATTGTCATAAACGTAGTGAGACCCGCAACAATCTCCGTTCTAACGTTTGTTCCGTTTTCTTTTAATTTAAAGAAACGATCCATAATTACTAACTCCCCCTTAGAGATGTTGAAGCCATATTGAAAAACGACAAATGACCCTGATGAAGATTCTTCACCCAGGGTCCAGCTGACAAGGAGTGGCACGATGCCTTTACTAAGAACAAAAAAAATTCTAATGTGCGTGATGTCCATGCAATCATGTAGAATTCATCTGCTTAGCCTTCTCCTCTTCGTAGCCAGATCATTAGGGTGATCTCGTAGAGACTCCCGGGCCAATCCCCAGGATTATACGAATAAGTATGCGCTATTTGTTTGTTTCCCATCACTATTTTAGGAGGGCAGTATGTTTTTGTCAATGAGAAAAACGAATATTAATCTCGCCCTTATATAATATCGTTCGTATTATTTAACAGATTGAACCAGTTCAGCGGTTTACAACCCAATTGAATACGCTTTTTTCGGTGTAATCTCAATGGGATATGTCCATTCTTTCAGACTGAAAGTTCCGCAGGATAACATAAAAAAGCTAACCTGATCAAAGAGCAGAAGCGCTCTAATCAGGCTAGCTTATATTTCTGATGCGTTTTAGCAATCAGGTGAATGATGATCTAGGAGTAACGATATCTCGTATTCCGAAGACTTAAACTCATTAGGTATATGGAGCAACTTGCGACATACGCCGGAACTACTTTTTACCGGATCAGTCCTATGTTAATTAAATCTCTGTCTGCGGAGTATCCTGTATATCTTGTTGTTCCTGATTTGTGTTTGTTGTTAAGTCAGAGGATAACTCCTGGTTTTTGGTCTGATCGGAAGAAGCATCCGCTGCCTCTAAATTCACAAATGGAAAGTCCCCCGAACCGGAAGCCAGATCTTGCATACCTGAACCGCATCCTGCCAGCATCACCATCAGAAACGCACTTCCAATGCCCATCTTCCATTTGCTCATATAGTCGGTTTTACGCATACATTCATTCTCCTTTCAGTAGCCATATAGCTCTTAGTATGTACTTATTGTACAGGCCGGACCTGAAAGGATCATGAAGTGAACTTTAAAATGGGATGAAATTCGAAATTCCAAGCAAGTATCAGGTAGAGACTCATTATTTGGATCTAATGAAACTGACTACCTCTACAAACTTAACTATTATTATAAAATTACCGATATAAAACATGAAAAATCACGTATTATGGAGGTTATGAGATGTATTTTGGAAAAAAATTAATTATGGGCATGTTGTCTTTCCTATTGATAGCGGGATGTCTGGCTGGCGCTGTCGTAGCAAAGGATTCAAAAGTCAATGGGTTTTCTATTGATGTAACAAGCGATTCAACCCTAATACCTGGTCAGGGTATATCGGTGAACGTCGGAATTCTCAACACTGGCGCCCCTCATGAAAATGGAGACGTCCAATCAGCGACTATCGTTTTAAGCTATGATGAGAATATCTTTACAACGGATGAAGATGAAGTACTACGGTTTGACGAAACACTTGGAAAATACATATGGAGAGACGATGCCTTTATCATTCCTACCGACTATTTTGAATCCAAGGATTACACGATCCAAAATCCAGAACCCGCAGATCTTGACCCTAATGACGGTAAACAAGAAATTATTATTTCGATTTCAGCCAAAAATGGTAAATCAATTAGTTCTTCCTCCGGCGAAGCATTTATATCTTTTCATCTAAAAACTAAAGAAGACAGTTTGAATAAACAAACGTCTATTGAAGTTTTACCGGCTATGACTCTCTTGGTAAATCACACTGGAGAATCAATTCAGAATTATAACACAACACCAGCAAATATTTTCGTTTCTATGCCAAAGAACATTTTCGTTGTTGCGGGGACAATGCGACCTGAATTTCTACCCTTCATTTTCAGTTTAAATGATGGCAACGAACTGAATGCACTTGCATACTTTGAAAATGGGGATGCTGTCTATGTAACGGATATGGTCACATGGCATTCAACAAACACAGAAGTATTAAAGCCCCATGGAAACGGTAATGTACAAGCTGTAGGCTTAGGAACTGCCTCAATAAAGGTCTCATTCGGTTCTATAACTGGTGAGAAAATGATTAAAGTTGTAACACCTGCCACTGCCGCCATATTGAATGCAGAGCCTGAGCCATATGCTACCGTAGTTAGATCAGACTCCAAGCCAATAGAAGTTCAAGTTATTATAAATGGCAAACTAATCTCAGATTCAGGCCGCATCGTTAATGGGTCCGTATACATTCCTTTACGTGCTATCAGCGAATCCTTCGGTGTTGTCGTAGGCTATGATTCCTCCAAGAAGTTACCAGTGCTCTATGGCAGTCCCCTGACACAGTCCAGAAATATCTCAGGAATTTCATATGTTAAAGCAAAGGATATCCCGTCTCTACTTGGCGCAAACATTAAATGGAGCAACGCAACTAAGAAATTATATATAGAGTATCCTTCCAAACCTTAATAATCAACAATAGCTTGAGCACAAAAAATACTCTTCTCTATTTGCTTAAATTCACAGATAGAGAAGAGTATTTTAATTATACATTCAAGTTTATACTGCGTTCTATTCCCACTCGATCGTTGCAGGTGGTTTGGAAGTTACGTCATAGACGATACGGTTTACGTTATCAACTTCGTTAACAATCCGTACGGAGATTTTCTCCAACACATCCCAAGGGATACGTGCCCAGTCAGCTGTCATACCGTCGATGGATGTTACAGCACGGATACCTACAGTGTAGGAATACGTACGCGCATCACCCATAACGCCAACACTCTTCATGTTCGGCAGGGCTGTGAAGTACTGCCAGATTTCGCGGTCGAGACCGGCTTTGGCAATCTCTTCACGCAGGATGTAGTCTGAATCACGAACGATGGTAAGTTTCTCTTCGGTAACCTCACCAAGAACACGGATCGCAAGACCTGGACCAGGGAACGGCTGACGGTGAACAATTTCGTCCGGCAAGCCACACTCGGTACCGACTTTACGTACTTCATCCTTGAACAGCGTGCTCAGCGGCTCGATCAGTTTGAAGTTCATGTCCTCAGGCAGACCGCCCACGTTGTGGTGGGATTTGATGGTCTGTGCAGTCGCTGTACCACTTTCCACGATGTCCGTGTACAGTGTACCTTGTGCCAGGAATGCAAAGTCATCGAACTGCTTGGACTCTTCGTCAAATACGTAAATAAACTCGTTACCGATGATTTTACGTTTTTGTTCCGGATCATCCACGCCAGCTAGCTTGGACATGAAGCGCTCTTGTGCATCAATTTTGACAACTTTCATGTCGAATTTGCCGACAAATGTCTCCATTACACTTTCTGCTTCGCCTTTACGTAGCAGACCGTGGTCGATAAACATACATGTCAGTTGATCACCAATGGCTTTGTGAAGCAATGCAGCTACAACGGAAGAATCTACACCGCCGCTAAGCGCACACAGTACTTTACTGTCGCCCACTTTTTCACGAATGTCTTTAATGGTGTCATCGATGAATGTCTCCATCGTCCAGTTGCCTTCGCAACCACAGATTTCGAACAGGAAGTTACGAATCATGTCGTTACCGCGAACAGAGTGACGTACCTCCGGATGGAACTGAACAGCATACAATTTACGTTCATCGTTGCTCATGGCAGCGATTGGCGCACTTTCCGTGCCTGCATCCAGTTTGAAACCTGGAGGAAGTGTAACCACGTGGTCACCGTGACTCATCCATACCGTATGTTCGCCTTCAATGCCTTTTGCCAGTGTAGATCCAGCAGCAAACTCAAGGTCGGCTTTACCGTACTCACGCTTCTCGGAACGTTCTACTTTACCTTCGAGCTGTTGGGCCATAAGCTGCATTCCGTAGCAGATACCGAAGATTGGCAAGCCTAGGTCATAGACACCTGGGTCCACGTGTGGAGCATTCTCAGCGTATACGCTGGACGGCCCACCTGAAAATACGATTCCTTTTGGTGCCATTTCTGCGATCTTTTCCGCCGGTGTGTTATACGGCAAAAGCTCGCTGTATACGCCAAGATCCCGGATTCTTCTGGCGATTAACTGGTTGTATTGGCCCCCAAAGTCAAGGACAACCACAATCTCATTCTGCTTATTCATAACCGTGCCTCCCTCAATTCAATGAAACTAATTATACGCAACGACAAAACATACCGTCAAGGAAAGGCGAAACTCCTTTTTTCGACATATCAAAACAGGATTACCAATTGCCTATAAATATGAAATTTCGAATAGAAAAGCTTGGCAGCAAGATGCTGGTTCAAGTGTATGATCGTGGAAAGACGCCTCGTTCGCAGCGCAGCGCGAAAGGCGTCTTATGTATGGCATGCAGCGATGAAGCAAACGCTGCATTTAAATAACAATGCGCAGGCCAATGGCGATCTTCATCTGCCTACAAGTGGCCAAGCTCTATTGGAAAGCGATAGCGATTGTATAGCAGCTGATTCGCATCTTTGGTGTAACGTTGTAACATCCTTGTGTTACAACGCCTGCAACCGCCGGGCCAGACGAAGTGCCCGGCGCAGGAAGTCCAGACTGTCCGCGCGCAACGGACGGTCTGGGCCGTACAGCAGCCGTTCCCAGTCGGCTGCAAACCGCGCGATGTCCGCGCCGTCCGCGCCTGCGGCCAAAGCCGGTGACGCTGCATATTCACGCAGCGTCATACCCGGCGGCCGCGGGCCGTACCGGCGCGCGAGCGCGGCCCAGACCGGAGCGGCGGCGCCCAGCAGCCGCTCGCGGTCTGGAAAGCTGCTGCGCGGCCACGCCAGCAGCAGCCTTATCCGCAGCGCGGGGCGTAGCCGCCGCATGCGGACCAGAGCAGCGGCGCCCAGCAGGGCCGCTGCCACAAGGGCTGCCGCGAGCCATGGCTCCGCGGCAATGGCCCGTGCGCGGGCGAGCAGCCATGCGCCCGCGTAACCCAATCCGCCGCTCATATACGGCGGAGTCTCCGTAACAGACTGCGCCCCGGCGAGCGCTGCGACACCTTCGCCCGCGCCTTGCGCCATGGTGAAGCCTGGCGTGGCCTCTATCGGCATCCAGCCTGCACCCGGAAAATACACCTCTACCCAGGAATGTGCATCTCCCTGTGAAATCACATACTGACTGGGCACATCCGGGTCAGCAACTCCGGGACCAAAGCCTTTAACCCAGCGTGCGGGGATACCTTCCGAACGAAGTAACACAATCATAGCTGTGGAGAAATGATTGCAATACCCCTGCCGGGTGACGAATAAAAAATCGTCCACAAAATCGGTTCCACGCGGTGGCATACGGGTATCCAACGTATACTCGGCATGAGCAGCCAGATAAGTCTTTACAGCTTGCACAGCGTCATACCGGGTCTCACTGCCTTGAATGATTTCCTTGGCAAGCGTCTGCACTCGATCAGGGAGTGGTGTAGGTAATTGCAGATAGTCCCTCCGAATGGATGCCGGATCTTTCCCTTTATTCGTTTCCTCAAGAAGACGTAACTGTTCAGGGGATGCGACAGGAACCATGACGTCTGCCGAATAATTTTTAACCTTATCGTCCCCTGAGCTCGCGAGCCACAATGTTGCCGAATCGCGATTAGACAGCAAAGAAAACATGTTTTCCTGATTATCCTTGTTCTTATCCTGGAACGATACGTTAACCGGTATGCCCCCGGTAAAGAGAGGATTTGGTCCTTTCCACTCTCGCTGCATCGTAACGGTTTGGCGAATGCGACTCCAATAGGTTGGATTCTCCCAACCATCAGCACGCAGCATTCCGGATGGACTTGCCGTTTCGAAGCTTTGACCCGGGTCACTCCAAGTACTACCGTTATAATATGAACGGGTCTCCCCTCGCCAATACGTTACTTTCGGACTCTTCGCTATAAAAAAGATGGAATTCCCCTGCACCAACGGTGCTCCCATAGGCGCATCCGCTGTGCTATATCCCGTGACTGCCGTTGCAGCAGGGATACTACTGTGCTGTGTATAACCTGCCCAGCGAGCTAGGCGTTCACCCATCTGCTCCAAAGATATGCGTTCCGGTTGAGGAATGGAAGCAAACTGGCCAGGTAACGCGGAGAGAAGCACCATACCTGCGGAAGCAACGATAGTAACGGCACTCCAACGGCCATAGGGGCTGCCACGATAACTTGGAGTAGTGACTCCTCCATTGAGACGTAATAGCTGAAGCAGAGCCTGAATAAGAAAAGTCCATAGGACAGACCGTATTACGGAAGCATACACATCCAGCCCCGCAAAAGATTCAAGCAGAAGCAAATAGAGCAGCGTTGCACTGCCAAACAGCATAACGCTTCGACGTAACAATACGAGGGATTGCACAGAAGCCATGAGCATGCTCCAGCCGCACATCATGAACAAACCTCTCGTTTCTGTACTAATCGAGTGGAATCGCCAGTTATTTATAAAAGTGTCCATATCCGCTGAAAATATTCCCGGATAAGCGACTGCCCAACGGACAGGATCATCTCCTCCGTACATCAGACATAAAGCAGCGAGTGCAATGAATAATCGGATCAGTACTCCAGTGATCCATCCTGTACGAATCAATCCCACGAGCAGCAATGCTCCCGTTAATCCCGCCATTACGGACAAGAACCTTTCACTGCCCTGCTGATCTGATGATGTTACCGGATATATCCACTCCAGAGACAGTATAAGTAAAATGGCCGAAATAAAAATTCTGTACAGGACAGGTACGATAACATATCCCTCATCCTTTATGTCTATCACAGAATTCTGGTTCACAGCTTTATTACCATTACGCTCCCACATCCGTTACCTCCACCTTTCCCAATGAAGATAACGCAACGTCTGTAACCGCGTGTATAAGCACCCCGCTGTGACGAAGCCGCTCCAAACTTAAGCTGTCATATCCCAATCCATTCATCAATCTATCCGTTGATCCTAATTGGTTTTGGTTCTGGTCCGCTTCAGTCAATTGCACCTCTACACGATAACCCGACCCGATTGCAGTTATGATCCATTCGGCCAGAACCGGATCCATCTTGCCTGTGAGAACCACAATTCGCGACCCACTCGTCAGTCCATCCAGCATCTCCGTTCGAAGCGAAACAGAGCCTGATTGTGCTTTGGATATCCGTGCCTCCGCTAACTTGTCCAGTCCATGATTCTCATCATCTGCATGGAACGGCCCATGTTGCCATTGATACTGTGCATCATAGCTCTTATCGCCACCTTCCATCCACAGATGATAAGGAATGTCATCCCGCTCAGCGGTATGAATCCAGCGGGCAGCTGCAAGAACCACTCGTTCAAAAGCAGGTACATCCAAGTTCTCCCGCTGTTTTACGTCATACCCCGACGCGCCTTCATACACAAGGATGCCGAGCGAAGACAGATCCGTAGTATCGGGCAGAAAGGTCTGAAGTTTTCCCGTTTTGGCTGTACTTTTCCAATGAACTCGTCCCAGTGGGTCACCCTGCTGATATTCACGGAACTCAGGACTACGGTTACCCTGACTATTTCTTCGCTCTGACAGAGTCCCTTCGATCATCGCTTTGAATTCTACCGAATCCCCCTTCCCCCAAGCCGTTGCTTGAGGAACAACAATCAGGGGTGTACCTCCTGCGGTCTCTGCGGAGAGGGTATTCCAGCCAAACATATCCCCCCAATACAATCTGCCCGTATCCCATCTGTAGACTCCTCTGCGTAAACCGGAACATTCATATTGATAGGAAAATTGTCGCCGTGTTCCCGGGAAAATCAATTTGCGATGAACACCTGCAGGTGTGTTCTCACACAGAACGATCCATAACAATGGAATACGGCAATTGAATTCCAGTTCGACAAGAACCCGTACCTGCTCGCCTGCCTCAATCCGGTTCGCGTGTATTTTCCGACGGATATGAATACGCCGGGGTCCGAACCAATGGAGAAGCAGACCTCCTGTGAACATCAAGAAAGCTATAACAGATAGAAACAACGCCGCTTTGCCCCCATGCCACTGATACAAGGAAGCAAAAGCCACCACCAAGACAGCACTCACAATCCGTTGTCCCAGCGCAGTCATTGCCTCCGTCCCCTTCCCTGTGATGCCATCTGTACAGGTACCGGGACCGATGACAATGCTTCTTCAATGACTTGTACTTGCCCCCAAACCTCCGCTCTGTTCTGTGCCTTCAATTGAATACGGTGGGAAAGGACAGGCACAGCTACCTCTTTCACATCATCCGGAATGACATAACTGCGTCCTTGAAGATAGGCAAATGACTGCGCCGCAGCCATCCAGGCCAGTGTTCCACGCGGACTGATGCCCAATCTGACCGCCGGAAGACTGCGAGAGGCTACAGCAACGGCCACCAGATACTGTTTGACGACGGGATCAACATGTACCTGTTTGACTTCGCGCTGCATGGCTACGACCTCTTCAGCAAGCAGGACAGGGCGAAGTTCATCAAGCGCTTCTCTACCTTGCATGCGGGTCAACAATTCCAATTCCTGTTCCGGATCGGGATACCCCAGTCCAATTCTCATGATAAATCGATCCAGCTGCGCTTCAGGCAGACGGTACGTACCTTCGAACTGTAACGGATTCTGTGTCGCCAGCAGAAAGAACGGGCGTGGCAAGGCATAGGTTGTGCCATCAACCGTAATACGTCGTTCCTCCATTGCCTCCAGCAGGGCAGACTGAGTGCGAGGTGAAGCGCGATTTATTTCATCAGCCAGGACAACGTTGGACATGACAGGCCCGGGCCGAAACTTGAATTCAGCTGTATGTGGATGATAGATTGAAGTCCCCGTAACATCTGCCGGCATGACATCGGACGTGAATTGAATCCGGCCCATGGAGCAGTCCAGTGCAGAAGCAACGGCACGAACCAGCATCGTTTTCCCGGTACCCGGCACATCTTCCAGAAGTACATGACCTCCACTGAGCATTGCAGTGAGGACATAACGAATCTCTGTTTTTTTGCCAATAATCACACTCTCAACACGCTTCATGACCCTGTTTAACAATTCAACAGCATGTTCATGTTCCATTCGGATATAAGACATTTCTCTAATCTCCTTCCGTTCATCCGCATTCCTGAACCATAGTAATCTATGATTCAGTGTTGCCCGGAAGTAGAGAGAATAGTCCTGCAAGAATGACTTTCTTCAGATCATTTTATACTTATATATGTTGTTCATTGCCGAAATGGATCTGGAAGTGCCTGCCTTTACCGTCCACTCTGCTTCATTACTGGTTAAGGAATTCACCCTCAACCCCATCTGCTCCAGTAACTCACGTAACGGAACCCAGATGGTTCCCCCCTGACTCTGTACTGCTCCCGTTTCAATTGTCCCTGTTGTTGTCAGTGTTCCGCTCACGCTGTCTGCATGAATCGTTCTTTCCTTCCATACTGCTATGGCCGTCCTTGTTTCAGAGTCCCAGCGAGTGCTGCCCCCGAATTTTTTCATGAACGTACGCAAAGGCACCATGATTCGCTGACCCTCCATGCGGAACTCACCCGGTTGCAAGGTAGCTGCAGCCAATCCCACCTCTACCTTCAACTTCTTGCTTGCAAGCCATAATGTTGCGTTCGCTTCTACATGCTCTGCGATCCAGGCCTTTCCTGGCGCCTTGCGGGCCTTATACTTACCATCTGGATGCACACGGAATTGAACTGGTTGATCTGTACTTTTTATGGTGTCAAAACGATATCCATGATCACGATAATATTTGATAATACCCGGAAGTGCTTTTACCGTTTCAGCATGTGCACCACCGTCATGCATCAGGACAATGACCGAACGTGCTCCCGCAGGTACTTTGGTCGAATTGCTGAGGATCTCTTTGGCCGGAACACCTTTACGTTTGGAATCCCCACTATCGACGTTCCAGTCCATGACGGTGTATCCACCCAAATGCAGCAAATCAAAATAACTCTGGTCAAAATGCCCGTAGGTACCGCCTGGTGCTCGCACCAGATTCGGACGGAAACCGGTTATACGCTCCAGTACTTCCTCTGTCTGCTTAATTTGTTTCCAGAACACTTTAAAATCACTGTACAACTGTTCGTATTGATGATTAAACGTATGATTGCCCAAAGCATGTCCATCCTCCACAAGCCCCCGGATTAACTCCGGATAACGCTCTGCCTGCTCACCCAGCACAAAAAATGTAGCCAAAACCTTCTCCTTGCGCAAAATATTCAACACTTCACGGGTATGGTTACCCGGTCCGTCGTCAAAACTCAGATAGACTACCTTGTCTTGGGTTTTCTTTTCTGCCGAGATCGGATCATCTGAGCCGGAAGCAGAAGACGCGTAAGCTACGCCTGCATAGGCAGCGAATGCACATAACAAGACCGCCACTCGTACGAGAATGACAGACCATTGTTTAGATAAAAACATATGTATGGATGTTACGGGGACTTCCCCTTTTTCCCTGATTCTGAAACCCGATCTCTGTACCATTTACGAATCGACCTCCACTGTCTCTAGTAATTTGCTGATAGACTTCAGCAGATTTGTTAGAATTATATGGAGACTACATGGAAAAAAGACGTGATTTTGTTTAATATTTTTTCACAATTTGCTATCTAGCCTGATTGATTCTTCGCTTCAGATTAGGTAGCATAATGAACAAGCAGAACACATTAAAACACCTTGGAGAGTATTCATGCTCCCACCCCGTATTCAGGAGAGTGAAATCTATTGGAATTGCTTGAGAAGATCCAACATCTGTTTGGGTCCTACGGATACAGCGTATTGTTTTTTGGCTTGTTGCTTGAATTCATCGCACTTCCCTTTCCTGGTGAAACAACGATGGCTTACGCAGGGTTTCTATCCTACAAGGGGCATCTGGACTTCGGAATCCTCACCATACTGGCTTTTCTGGGAACAACGATTGGCATGACAATCACTTATTTTATTGGAGCCAAAGCAGGACTGCCCTTTATAACACGATACGGAAAATGGTTTCTACTGAAGCAGGACAAGCTCGATAAAACGCAAAAGTGGTTCGCCAAGTATGGTAATGCCTTAATCTTCATCGGTTATTTCATTCCGGGTGTAAGGCATTTCACCGGATATTTTGCGGGCATAGCCGCTGTTCCCTTTCGCAAATTCGCTCTCTACGCCTATTCAGGTGCACTGTTCTGGGTTGTACTGTTTCTGGGCATTGGCAAAATATTTGGCCCCCAGTGGAACGCCGTATTCCATCTGGCTCATCAATATGCTGCATATATCGTGGGAGGAATCGGCCTACTGCTTATCGCAGCCGTGCTCTATCGTTACCGCAAAGCATGGACAGCTAGATCCACCGTATCCAAGCCAGCCCCTGTTCGACAAAGACAAAAGTAAATTCGAACGAGCGTCCATCTAAAATAAGCAAGGAGTTGCGATTAATCGCGGCTCCTTTTTTTTGTGATAATCCGAATTCATCCAGGTCATACTAACTTGAAAATATAGGGTGTATAGGGAGGTGAAGGCATGCGTGAATCGTCGCTGGAAAGCCAAGATCAGAGGCAAATCTCTCCGGATCTAAGCGAAAATATGGAATACTGCAAGCAAGTGATGGGGAACAGCAACGACTTGATGATGCGCCCTCTCCAGTGTCTACATAAATGGCCTGCCGTCATGTTATACATCGATGGATTGGTGGATGTTCAGATTCTGAATCACTCCATCATGGAATCCTTATTGCATAAGCGTGATCTTCCTGATTTTTCAGCAGATGATGAACATCTGAATTACCTCCAAAACGATGTTCTGATCGCAAGTGATGTCCTGCTCGTCAATGATATGGATGAAGTGCTGAACGCTCTGTTGTCGGGATCAGCGATCTTACTACTGGAAGGATCTGTACGAGGATTGAAAATTGGCGCAGCAGGCTGGGAAGATCGATCCGTTGGAGAGCCTGTATCCCAAACCGTCGTTCGTGGACCGATGGAAGGTTTCAATGAAAACCTGCGTACCAACACTTCATTAATTCGCAAACGAATCCGAGATCCTCATCTCTGGATCGAAGAAAGAGAGATCGGTCGAGTTACCAAGACCCGAGTTGCTATGCTGTACCTGGAACATGTCGTAGATCAGGAGATAGTGCAGGAACTAAGGCGAAGACTGGATGAGATTGATATCGACAGCATTCTCGAGGGAGGATACATCGAAGAGCTGGTTGAGGATAAGACAAGGACTATTTTTCCAACAGTATATAATAGCGAACGACCCGATACTGTAACCGCGGCGCTGCTGGAAGGCCGGGTCGCAATCATTGTCGACGGGACACCGTTTGTTTTAGTTGTTCCCGCCTTGTTTGTTCATTTCTTTCAGTCACCTGAAGATTATTATCAGCGAGCTGATATAAGTACACTGATTCGATTGATCCGATATCTGGCCTTTTTTATCGCACTGCTCTCTCCGTCCTTTTATATTGCCATTACTACTTTTCATCAGGAGATGCTTCCTACCAACCTTCTAATCAGTTTGGCGGCTCAGCGAGAAGGTGTGCCTTTCCCGGCTTTTATTGAAGCCCTGTTGATGGAGCTAACTTATGAGATTCTGCGAGAAGCAGGCATTCGGATACCGAAGACGGTCGGTCAGGCTGTGTCCATTGTGGGTACGCTTGTTATTGGTCAAGCCGCGGTAGATGCGGGGGTTGTATCTGCTGCAATGGTCATCATCGTATCCATCACTGCGATATCCAGTTATGTCATTCCCGAAAATGGGCTATCCATCTCGGTACGTATGTTGCGGTTCGTTCTGATGATCCTGGCCGCTGCCTTCGGATTCTATGGCATCCTGATTGTGTTGTTAATTACCGTAACGCATCTTTGCAGCTTGCGTTCTTTCGGGGTACCTTATATGTCCCCTTTTGCACCCTTTATCCAGAAGGATCTCAAAGACACGATCTTTCGTGTACCCTGGTCCCGTATGAAAACTCGTCCGCTCTCTACCAGCACAACAAATGAAACTAGACAGTCCACCAAAAAAACGAAGCGGTAATTCGGTAAGGAGCGCACACCATGAATAGATGCTTACGCTTAATATTATCCTGTGTCATTCTGCTTCCTCTCCTTACCGGATGCTGGGATCGGCAGGAATTGAATGAACTTGGCATTATGCTGGGTCTCGGTGTGGACAAAGATGGAGATATGATCAAAGTGAGTGCTCAGGTCGTTGTTCCAAATGAGGTATCTTCCAAAGCAGGGGGAGGGAAAGGGACAGCCGTTACACAGTACGAAGCGTCCGCTACAACCTTGTTTGAAGCCATTCAGAAATTAACGGAGACCAGCCCGCGCAGAATCTTCCTTGCACATATCCGGGTTCTGGTATTTGGTGAAGAATATGCACGTAAAAACGGAATATATGATGTTATAGAGGCGTTAATGCGTGAGCCTACAGCAAGACCTGATTATTACGTCCTAGTTGCTAAGAATACTACTGCTTCCCAGCTGCTTGACGTACTTACACCTTTAGATAATACTCCAGCTGAAAAAATATTTAATTCTCTCGATATATCTTCTAAGACCTGGTCCCCCACTACCACGGTCACCGGGGATGAATTACTCGAGTTCATGATATCGCCTGGCATCCAGCCCGTCATTACGGGTGTAGAGATCCTCGGTCCCAAAAGCCATAGCGGGAATAAAGACAATATATCGACCATTCGCTCACCAGCTCGCCTCAATACGACGGGACTGAGTGTATTCAAGAAAGACAAGCTGATTGGTTGGTTAAATGAGGATGAATCCAAAGGCTACAATTATATCCGTGACAATGTAAAATCAACGGTCAGCCATATGCCTTGTCGCAAGCAAGGCAACGTGACGTTTAAGGCGCTCCGTACAACAACGAAAAGAAAAGCAGAAATCGTAAATGATAAGCCTGTAATCCACATCGATGTCAAGAATGTCTCCTCCATCGGTGCAGTTGAATGCGGGATCAAGATTGGTTCGATGAAAGTTCTCAAAGAACTTGAAGCCGATAGTGAAGAACGATTAATTGAACTGATGCAGAACTCTGTCAATTCAGTAAAACGCAAATTCCATGTCGATATATTTGGTTTTGGACAGGAAGTGTACCATGCAGATCCCAAGTTCTTCAAGAAGATAGAAAATGAGTGGGATAAACATTTTGAAGAACTGGATATCAAGTACAAAACCAATGTGCAGATTAAACGTGTCGGTACAATGGATGATTCATTCAGAAACGAAGTAAAGTAAAGGAGTGAGAGAAGCTTGCTGATTACACTTGCGGTTATTGTCGTAGCAGCCATTATTGGCTGGATTGATCTGCCTGGTCTCATTCACCGGAAAGAGTGGCGAGAAACAGCCGTATACAGTGTAATGCTTCTCACCGCTACGGTGTTCAGCGTTATAGCTTCCAATCTATGGGAAATCCCTAGTCCACTTTATATCATCATGTGGATCTACGACCCTGTGAACCACATATTAGCACGACTGACTGGAACTTAGGAGATAAGGGAGGGGTATATCATGCTTGAAAAGGGAAGGATCGGAACAAGACAATTATCCACCCTAACATTTATGTTAGTGGTTGGAGACATGATGTTGATCTACCCTTCCGTTATCACGTCCTATGCCAAGCAAGATGCCTGGATATGTGCTCTTATCGGTGTTCCACTCGGAATGGCTCTCATGGCTCTGATTATGAAATTGGGAAGTATGCATCCAGGGGAGAATCTGGTACAGATTACCCGAAGTATTTTGGGCTTTTGGCCGGGTACCTTTTTCTCCTGCTTCTACTTGTTTTTCTTCCTGATTGGTACATCTACACATACTCGGGAAGTTGGCGATTTCATGACTTCCCAGATCTTACAGTATACTCCTATACGTGTCATCATTCTTATGTTTGTTATTGCTATAGGATGGGGTGTATACCATGGCCTGGAGACGATCGCAAGAACCAGTGAACTCCTGATACCAATCGTCATTCTTTTCACAATGGTACTCGCCATCTGTCTACTTCCACAGGTTGAAACCAGTAATCTGGAGCCAGTAGCAGACACGGGTGTTGTCTCCTTTGCGCAGGGCATTCTGGTGAGTATCATTTATCCCGTCGGCGAAACCATCCCCATTTTGATGGTCCTGCCCTACGTCGCAAACAGTGCCCACCGTATGCGTGACATTATCTTTTCAGCAGGGCTCGGCAATCTAATCCTTGCTATTCTGGTTACCATATCCATGCTCGTTCTCGGCCCTTTCCTTACCCAACATAATATATACGCTTCGTTTGTCTTGTCTCAGAAGATTAGCATTGGCGGATTTTTCGAACGCATCGAGGTCATTATGGCTTGCTCCTGGCTCATTGCTACCTACTTCAAAGCGATAATCTACTTATATGCCTTTATTGTTGGATGCGCAGAACTGTTCAAACTTAAGCATTTCAAGATGCTCATTCTACCATCGACACTGCTCGTTTATGGCATGGCCAATCTCGTCGCGCCCAGTCTGACATTTATTATCATCACCATCGTTCCGTACTGGGTAGATTGGGACACCACGTTAGGTATCATTCTTCCGGGTATGCTGGTTCTAATACAGTTAGTGAAGTCCCGAAGAAAATCCAAATCGCCACCTCAATCAGCCACTGAAGGATAATTCTGAGGAGTAATGTAACATTAATCCATGGGAAGGAGCAGAAGGACATGTTGATGAAGGAAAAACTCACAATTCGGCAGTTCACCCTGCTCACCTTCCTGGTTATGATTGGAGATATGGTTCTGATCTACCCTTCAGTCGTTACCGCAGTAGGCAAACAGGACGCATGGTTCTGTTCTCTCATTGGTCTGCCGATCGGTCTTGGCATCATGTGGGTTCTATATAAATTGCATCGAACACATCCACAGTTGTCGCTTTTTGAAATATGTAACAAGTTACTCGGGGCCTGGGTTGGTTCTGTGCTTTCAGTTGCCTATCTATTTTATTTCGCGATAGGTGCAGCCATATGTGTCCGTGAGGTCGGTGACTTCATGACAACCCAGATCTATCTACAGACCCCGATCCGGGTCATTATTCTAATGATCATTTGCTCCTTGGCCTGGGGGCTCATCCATGGTTTTCGTACGATAGGATTAAGCTCCGAGCTGTTAACCCCCATCGTTGTGGTGTTTATAGCTTTTCTCTTCCTTGGGCTTCTTCCTCAAGCCAAAAGTTCTAATCTTCTGCCTTACTTCGACATTCCCTGGATACATTTAGTAGAGTCTGTCATCCGCGGAGCATTTACTTCCTTTGGTGAACTTATTGTTCTTTCCGTATTTCTCCCCTATGTGGACCCCGGGCCCCATTTCAAACGGGATTTCTTGCTGGCTACCTTCTTTGGAGGATTACTATTAAGCTTGTTATTGTTGCTCTCACTCATGGTGATGGGACCTACGCTGACGCAGCACAGCATCTATATTTCATATGCCCTTTCGCAAAAAATTAATATTGGTAATTTCTTCGAACGAATCGAGGCATTCATGGCTATCGCCTGGTTGATCTCTACCTATTTTAAAAGTCTGCTGTATCTATTTGCTTTTGTGCTGGGAACAGCACAATTATTTCAATTAAAGACGTATAAACCTCTCATTTTGCCTTCGTCTCTGTTATTATTTGCCCTCGGTATCCTGATTGCTCCGAATGTTATTTTCTATACAGATACGATTATGCCTGCTTGGGTAGACTGGGATATCACCGTCAGCTTCATCATTCCCTTGTTCCTCCTGCTGGTATATCGCATTCGTTCACGCAAGCATAAGAAACAGTATTAAAGTACTGGAAATCCGCATATGCAAAAGGCTGTGTTCACGGCAACTTCCGCGAGCACAGCCTTATATTGTTGATTAATTAATATTCTGCCGGGGCAGCCTATATGGACTTCAGAGCCTCAAGTGCTGCCTCGATATGTCCTTTGACCCGAACTTTGGACCAGTCCTTGATCAATTTCCCCTCTTCATCAATCAGAAAAGTGGAGCGAACCATACCCATGTACTCCTTGCCATACATTTTCTTCAGCTGCCATACACCGTATTGCTCGGCTACAACGTGCTCTTCATCCGATAACAAGGTAAACGGCAGTCCATATTTGGCAATAAACTTGTCATGTTGTTTCATCGGATCGGTGCTGATTCCGAGAATGACCGTGTTCAGCCCTTCAAATTCAGCATGTCGATCCCGAAAATCACAAGCCTGTTGTGTACAGGACGAGGTCATATCTTTGGGATAAAAATAAAGCAGCACCCGCTGTCCGCGGTAATCCGAAAGCTTTACCGATTCTCCCGTACTGGACGGAAGCTCAAAATCCGGTGCCAATTCGCCTACTTTTAACGTCATGTCAGTTCCTCCCTAATCTCCCCCATGAATTACTATAGGGCGTTATTATGAACCTGCTCCGCGATAACGCTTCACGCCAAAATTCCACAAAAGCAAGCCCATGGAGCCAAATACCAATCCTATCACAGGTGTAAGCAGCGCCATGCGATGCATCTCGGACCTTTCCAGGAACAAGGCTGCGGGATAGATCCCCACGAAGGCAAACGGAATGATCCAGGTTAACAGCACCTGAATGGCACGGTTATAGATCGTTACAGGGTAGCGTCCATATCCTTGAATGTTATACATCAACGGCAGGATACCTGTTGGCGCGTCCGAATAAAAGGATAGTGAAGTCAATGTGGTATAGATGCCGGCATAGATCATCACTGAGCTGAGTGCCAAAATAATCAATGCCGGGATATGCCACCATTCCAGCATCAGACCCATCTCTGCTCCACTGAAGATCATGATGATCAGGCCGATAAACGAGCCCACGAGTGCAGGCGGATCCACATTTTCAAGCAAGATCTGGAACAGGTTATGTGCAGGACGTGTCAGGATCCGATCCATCTCTCCTTTGACGATGTACCGCTCGCTGAATCCCCACAGATTGATAAAACAACTGAAGATGCCATAGGGCACCATAAAATATCCATAAACAAAGAGCACTTCACTCTCACTCCAGCCGCCCAAGTTATCCGTATGGCGAAAGACCACAAAGATAAAGATCAGGTTGGTTGCCTGGAACAGCAGATCCGATAGGATCTCCACCCAGAAATCAGCACGGTACGTGAGTCGTGTTTTCATGTAATTTTTCAAATATTCCCAGATCAGACCCATATAGTACATATCTGTTATCCCCCTTGCACGAACAGACGCTTGCGCGCCTTACGCCAGATCAATACCATCGGAAGCAGCAGTACGGCAAACCAGAACACCTGAATACCGAGCACACTCCAGATGGCGGTACCTTCCACTCTTCCAGTGAACACGGAACCGGGCAGATACGTAATGGCCTGAAAAGGCAATACTTTCATCACCGCGGACATCCAGCCTGGATACAGGCTGATCGGGATGATTAGACCAGAGAACAAATCAACCACGACGCGTTTCATACGCATCATGCCTTCATTGTTTTCCACAAAGAATGCCGCCAGTCCCGTTATCACATTAATCTGGGAATTAATGAGGAAACTGAAGAACAGCATGACGAGAAAGCCAATCCACGCCGATGGCGCCGTAGGCAATTCAACCGGGAACAGCAGAATGGCGATGAGCATCCCCGGAATCATGAGGAGCAGGAAGCGGAAAATACCTTCGCCAAGACCCTGCATCATTTTGACCATAACGTAATTGATCGGCCTGATGAATTGAATCGCAATGGAGCCATCCCGTATATCTGCGGCAATCTCCCGGTCCAGGTTGTTAAAGTAAAAGGCACGTGCCATCCAGGATACAGCGATGTAAGTGGTCATCTGCGCTGCCGTGAAGCCGCCGAGTTCACCACTGCTACCGTAAATGGCTTGCCAGGTAAAGTAATACACGCCGATATTCAGCGTATATATCAAAATGCCGGAGTAATAATTCACCCGGTATGCCAGCATCGTTAGAAAACGGATGCGCATAAAATCAATAAATGCACTATTCATCTCAGGATACACCCACCGCTTCTTTCCCTGCTCCCACAATCTCTGGACGCTCGGCGGAACCGGATTGGTAAATACTGCGCACAATCTCATCCGTGTTAATCTCGATAATCTGAATATCGGTAATATCAGCCTGTCCAACGACACGTCCGAGTACATCCGAGACATTCAGTTCCAGCGGAATCCATACAGATGCGGACAATTCATTCTCTACCGTCCAACGGACAGGCAACCCATCAGTCCATTCCTGCATCTGACTGATGTTGTGAGCTGAACCAAACTTGAAGCGGATCTCCCGCTCCTTACCCCACTGGGACTTGAGATGATCCAGACCTCCATCATAGATGATGTTGCCTGCATCAAGCATGATCACCCGGGAGCACAGTGCCTCAATGTCCTGCAAATCGTGGGTTGTGAGCAGTATGGTCGTTCCATGCTCCTTGTTCATGTCTTTCAAGAAATCCCGAATTTCCGACTTCACCACAATATCCAAACCAATAGTTGGTTCGTCCAGGAAAACAATACTTGGATTATGCAACAAGGCTGCCACTAACTCGCAGCGCATGCGCTGACCGAGACTGAGCTTCCGTACCGGACGGCTTAGCAGGTCCTGAAGCTGCAACCGCTCAACCAGTTCATCCAGCCGTTTGCGGAAATCGACCTCTTCGACACGATATACTTTGCGCAATAAATGGAAGGATTCGATAACGCCAATATCCCACCACAATTGACTGCGCTGACCAAAAACGACACCAATATTCTGTACAAACTTCTCCCGTTCCTGATACGGAACATATCCACCAACCGATATTTGCCCTGAAGTAGGCACCAAAATGCCGGTCAACATCTTGATCGTTGTTGATTTACCGGCACCGTTCTCCCCAATATATCCGCATATTTCGCCTTGCGGAATCTGAAATGAAATATCATTTACAGCCAATACCTCCTGGTATTGACGTGCAAACAGGTCCTGGAACGCGCCCTTCAGCCCACCTCGGCTTTTCTGGACGCTAAACGACTTGCGCAAATCTTTGACATCAATCGCCAGCATGATTATACCTCACTTGGATTTTGTTGAAATTGCTTGTAGCCCAAAAAGAAATTATAATGGTATCAGTCAAAATTCAGCAAGCTTTAAAAATAGTCTGGAGCCGCGTCTTGTGCCTGATGACGATGGAGACGTGAGCGGAAGGCTTCGGCTAGATTATAACAGAAACAACTTTGGACTTATTTTATATTTTATCTCAATTACAAAGGAGAGCTAGCATGACCAGAAAGACGAAGAGAACCATCTGGATTTCTCTTGCCGCCTTCGTGTTAATTATTGGAGGAGCAGCGACATATTATTTCGGTTCTATTCTCAATCAGTTGGACGGTTTGGCAAAGGACGGTGACGATTCACCATTCGCAGGTATCGAGAATGTGGAGAAAGTAAATACTCCTGACCCACCCAAATGGGAAGGCACAGAAACGGTAAATATTCTCGTTATGGGTGTCGATGCACGTGGATTGAAAAAAGGTGAAGTTCCTCGCTCCGACAGCATGATGGTTGTATCGCTCGACCCTCTTACCAAAAAAATTAATCTGTTCTCCATTCTGCGCGACACTTACGTCAATATTGACGGGTACGGTAAGGAGCGGATCAACACCGCGATCACGCATGGCCCTAACGTAGCGATGCAAGCTGCGGGCGACCTGCTCGGCATTCCTGTACAGTATTATGTGTATACGGATTTCCAGGGATTCATCAAATTGGTGGATGCCGTTGGCGGCGTGGATTTCGATGTGGAGAAGGACATGCACTATACAAGTAAAGCAGACAATAACGAATACGATATTGATCTCAAAAAAGGGTATCAGCATCTGGATGGCGAAACAGCGCTCATGTACGTTCGTTTCCGTCATGATGCGATGTCGGATTTCGCTCGTTCCGAGCGTCAGCGTGAATTGCTGAAAGCTGTAACAGCGAAAATGCAGTCAACAACTACCATTGCCAAGCTGCCTGCCATTCTGGAACAGGTTAATCCTTACGTAGATACAAATCTGACACTCTCCGATATGTGGAAGCTGGGTGGACTCGGTTACCAGAGCAGCATGAACGGCAGTGAGCAGATCCCGCCAATGAACCTGCTGAAAGAAGAACGGACAGCTGGTGGAGCGCAGGTATTGACGGTTACGAATGAAGAGAAGCTGAAGCAGCATATTCAGGATATTATTCATCCACCTGCTACAACGGATGATAGTACGACCAGCACCGAAGATAAAACAGCCAGTGGTGATGATCAAAAGTCAGAGCAACCGGCTCAGTAATGTAAACTAAACATGCAGAGGGCAGCCATTACGCTGCCCTCTCGTTGTGCCCGGCTATCATATTATGAGAAAATCATCATATCTTTCTGTGGTTTGTACCTTTATCATATTTTGAATGACGAAAGGAAGTTATCTTATGAATACATCACGTTCCCGTTCCGAACTTCTATACGCAGAAGCACTTGAGCATATTGTAGGAGGTGTTAACAGCCCTTCACGCTCTTTTAAAGCCGTTGGTGGTGGTGCACCTGTATTTATGAAAAAAGCCCAAGGCGCCCACTTCTGGGATGTCGATGACAACCGTTATATTGATTATCTGGCCGCTTACGGTCCGATTGTTACAGGACATGCCCACCCGCATATTACGCAGGCCATTACGGAAGCAGCAGCAAATGGAGTACTGTACGGTACCCCAACAGAGCTGGAGATCAAGCTCGCCAAAATGCTGAAGGAAGCCATTCCTTCCATGGATAAAGTGCGTTTTGTAAACTCCGGTACGGAAGCAGTCATGACCACGATTCGGGTGGCTCGTGCCTACACCAAACGCAACAAGATCGTAAAATTCGCCGGATGTTACCACGGTCACTCGGACCTGGTGCTTGTAGCTGCCGGTTCTGGCCCTTCTACGCTGGGTATCCCGGATAGTGCAGGCATTCCAACCAGTATTGCGCAAGAGGTCATCACCGTGCCTTACAATGATCTGGACAGCCTCAAAGCTGCACTGGAGCACTGGGGTGACGATGTTGCTGCGGTTATGGTTGAACCGATCGTAGGTAATTTCGGTATGGTTATGCCGGAACCTGGCTTCCTGGAGGGTCTCTGTGCCATGACACGGGCCAACGGCTCACTGGTTATCTATGACGAGGTTATTACGGCTTTCCGTTTCCATTACGGTTCTACACAGACATATGCCGGACTCGATAATCATGCGGAGATTGAACCCGATCTGACAGCTCTTGGCAAAATTATTGGCGGCGGCCTGCCAATCGGTGCTTACGGCGGCCGCAAACATGTTATGGAGCAGGTTGCCCCACTCGGCCCTGCTTATCAGGCGGGAACGATGGCTGGTAACCCTGCATCCATCTCGGCTGGTATCGCATGTCTGGAGGTCCTGCAAGGTGCGGGTGTGTATGAAGAGATGGAACGTCTTGCTATCGACCTGACAGCAGGTCTGCAAGCTTCTGCTGACCGTCATGGGATTGCACTGACGATCAACCGGATTCGTGGTGCGTTCTCCACCCATTTCTGTAATCATCCGGTGACGAACTACGATCATGCTCAAGACACGGATGGAGAGCTGTTTGCTTCCTTCTTCCGTCATATGCTGGACCGTGGCATTAACCTCGCTCCATCCAAATATGAGGCCTGGTTCCTGACCACGGCTCATACAGATGAGGATGTTCAGTCTACATTGGAAGCTGCAGAAGCTTCCTTCAAGGCGATGGCTCAGGAACAAATCGGATTATTTCCATCTACCATATAGCGTACAAGCTGTATTATAGATGGAAAACAACTCATGGAAAAGGCGTTCAACAAGTAATCAACTTGTGTGGACGCCTTTTGTTATTTACGGACAACATTCCGATTCTTCAATTTATTTCTGTCTGATCTGAAGTTTTAAAATTTCCTCCCGGATCTTCTGCATCCCTTCCTCGATTCGCTGCTTCGGCACATTGGAGATGTTTAATCGCAGCATTTGATCCTGATGGACCTGATATGTTCCCTCCGGATAATACCGTTCTGTCGTATCAACGATGACTCCGCGCTTTTGAAGCCGGGACAGCAGAACACGAAGCGGCATATTACCCGCCAAAGGCAATACGGTATGCTCTCCTCCTGTTCGAGGAGCCTCCATAAATGGAGCAAAGTCTGGATATGTGTCCAGTTGCTCATGCACCGTGTGCATCCGGGCAGCATAGCGGTTACGAATCACTTTCCTGTGATGAGCAAACATTCCGCTGTGGACATAGATCTCCAGCGCAGCTTGAGACAGGACGGAAGTGTCGATATCGAGCATTTTTTTGTAAGCCCCAAAAGATTCAATTAGAGGTGAAGGCAGAACAGCTACACCAATGCGCAAGCCTGGAAACAAAATTTTGGAATAACTCTTCAAATAGATGACCCGGCCTTCAGTATCATAGGACCATAGCGGGTCCTGTTTCGTACTGTCCTCCAGATCGGCCAGATAATCGTCCTCCACCAGATAGACATCGTACCGCTGTGCAAGCCGGATCAGTCTCTTCTTGTCAGCAACAGTCAACGATGTGCCAATCGGATTGTGAAAGCGCGGCATGACATAGAAAAACTTGATATCTCCTTCAGCAAACTGACGTTCAAGCGATGCCCAGTCCAGCCCATCCAGGGCACGTCTCACACCGGCAATCGGCACATTCAATCCACTCAGTAGCGAGGGCATATTGTGATAGGTCGGTAGTTCAAGCAGTACTTTTCTCTTTCCATTGGGAAAAGGCATCAATGCCAGTACAGCCAGTGCCTGTTGCACACCTGATGTGATGAAGAACTGCTCCGATCTGGCAAATACCTGATAATCCGCAAACTGCTTCTGCAACAGCATGATAAGCGAAGGTAATCCCTGATCTGTGCCATACATAAATAACTCTGCTTGCTTCTTCTCCATCGCCTGATCCACACAATGACGAAAGTCTGCATAAGGGAACACCCTTGGATCGGGAGCAGCTGAAGCAAAGTCCAACGCTCCCTGCCAGTCCATGTCCTGAGCACCTGTCCCGTTCTGTACGGCATAATAACCGGATTGAGGTATGGCATACACCAAATGCCGCTGCTCCAGCCACTCATATGCACGAATAGCCGTGCTTACACTGCATTGATATTGTTCTGCTACAACTCGAACGGCTGGAAGACGGATGCCCTTATCTGCCCACTGGTGACGATCCTGCTGCTGCATCTGTTCCTGAATCCATTGCTTTAATGCTTCGGCAATCACTTCGTATTTTCTCAATGCACCCATCCCTCTCCAACAACTGTACCGATACAGTTTAACCTTTTATCTATTGTAGCACGATGCACCTGGCAGTATATTGAATAAGGCCAGCACATGCCTCGAACCTGACATAATTCAGGATAATGAAAGATAAAGCGCTATGACTACTGTATTGGAGGAGCATTCATGAACACAACACACACTCGGGGATACGCCTATATCGCAGCTGTATTGTACGCAGCTATTATCGGTCTATCTTTTTTATTTGTTAAAATGACAGTCTCTGTTGCACATCCAATTGATGTGCTTGCCCACCGATTCGCGCTGTCGCTGATCGTTGTCAGCATTCCTGTCATTTTTGGCTGGATCAAAATCCGACTGAGCCTTCGTGATCTGTGGCGAATCATTCCACTGGGGCTTTTATCTCCCGTCTTATTTTTTGCCTTTCAAGCCTTTGGACTTGTCTCTTCCAACTCATCGGAAGCGGGTATTATTCAGGCCATGGCCCCTGTATTCACACTTGTTCTCGCTTCAGTCTTCCTGAAAGAACGCACATACACGATGCAGAAGCTGTTCCTGCTTCTATCTGTTGCTGGAGTGGTCTTTATTTTCATGATGCAAGGAAGCGGCATGTCTATAGGTAATCTGAAGGGCATTGCATTATTGCTGCTATCCACAGTCTGTTTTGCAGGGTATGGTGTGCTTGCAAGACCATTAACCCAGAAGTACAAACCAATGGAATTAACCTGGGTCACACTGATGGTTGGCTGTATTGTATTTAACGCCGCTTCCCTGATCCTGCATGCGTCCAGCGGTTCCATGATGGACTACATCAAACCACTTGGAGATACATCCTATCTGGGTGCACTCGCCTATCTGGCGATCCTCTCCACCATGGTCTCCACCCTGCTCGCGAGCTATGCTTTGACTCATCTGGAGGCTTCGCAAATGAGTGTATTCAGCAATCTGTCCACGCTTATCTCCATCGTAGGAGGTGCATGGATATTACATGAACCAGTGGGTTACTACCACTATATTGGTGCATTGTTGATTATCGCTGGTGTGCTTGGCACCAATATGAGCGGTCGCAAACAGAGGCTGGTCAGTGGGATCAAAGCGTGAAAGAGATTCTTATCGAAGGGACCCGACAAGCCAGGAATGCTGCCCGGGAAACAATGCTAGAGGTACGATAAGCCATGGGTATTCAGTATTTTAAGCTCTAAGTGCCTGTATGAAGGGCTTCAATCACGTTAACACTGCTGAGGACAGTCTATTGGGAAAAGGGGACACCTCAGCATGAAACGTACACAGCCATCTTTTTTGCAAGCCATGATGTTAATCATGTTATCCGTTGGTCTAGTCTGCCACGTTCTGATTATTCCTGCCCTGTTGTCTGCGGCTAAAAGGGATTCCTGGATCTCTGTTCTGTTGTCTACAGGACCCTACCTTGTATTTGCGCTCATGCTTGCCTATGTTTCTCGTTTTCTCCAGCACCAAACGCTGCATGATTGGCTAACTTCCCATCTTGGTAAGCCTCTTGGCTTGCTATTTCGGATTGGAAATAGTCTTTTTTTTCTGTCCGTCATCTATATCACCTTACACGATACCACCACTTGGGCCAAAACCAGTTACCTGACGGAAACTCCTACTTTGGTTACCAGCATTGCACTTATGTCGCTCTGTGCCTATGCGGCTTATAAAGGCATGCGTTCTTTGGCTTTCACAGCAGGATTGATCCTGCCCCTCGTTGTACTGCTTGGCTTCTATGTTGCGATTGTGAATACCCAATATAAGGATTACAGTCGTCTGCTTCCTGTCCTTGAACAGGGCTGGCATCCCGTGCTCCACGGTATGGTTTATAGTCTTGCAGGCATGTTTGAACTGCTATTCATCTGGTACATACAACCCCACCTCTCCAAACAGATTCGTGTATGGCAGTATCTGATGCTCGCACTCATTATTGTCGGTCTGACAATAGGTCCACTCATTGGTGCTATCGTCGAATTTAATCCTTTTGAGGCTGCCAAAATGAGATTTCCTGCCTTTGAGGAGTGGCGCATTGCCTCATTGGGCAAGTACATTGCACAAACTGACTTCTTTTCCATCTACCAGTGGCTCGCCGGCTCGTTTACCCGAATTAGTCTTGCTATGTATATTGTGGTAGAAATTTGGGATATTAAGAGCACATCCAAAAGAATCATCAGCTGTATCTCTTTAGCCGTTCTATTTATAATCTCTATGCTGTACCGTCTAGACGATATTACATTCGAAAAGCTGCTTGTCGATTACATATTCCCGTTCAATCTCATCTATCTTAGCGGACTAGCAATAATTGCAACGACCGTCGCATTCATCAGCTCACGCCATCAGAGGAGGAAACATCATGGAGCATCCAACGATTGACACCACGTCCCATGAAACACTGCTTGCCTCTTTGAAAGAACAATTCAACCCCTGCGCGGATGTCGTTATTCAAACGTTTCCAGCAAAAAATGAAAATGATTTACCGATCATTGTGCTATATTGCGATGGTCTCAGTGATGCTAAACAAATCAATCAGTTTATCATTCCCCGACTCGAAGAGCATTCCTTGCTCGAAGAAGATTCGCACACGAAAGAACTTGGATTAACATTAAATCCAGTGGAAGACCTTCGAGATACGAAAAATTTAAATCTGTTGATTTTTAGCGGACAACTGTTGTTGATCTTCGGCAACGGCGATCAATCCTGCAGTTTGGATATTGCGAGCATACCAGGGCGCAACCCTGAAGAATCTGCCATCGAGTCTTCTATAAAAGGGCCTCGCGATGGATTTACCGAAGAGCTGATTGTAAATATCGCACTCATTCGTAAACGGATGAAAACCTCTTCCATGTGCTATGAAAAATATGTTAAAGGTGGGCGAACTCAAACCTCTATTGGCCTATTGTATGTAAAAGACATTATAAATCCGGAGATCCTAAAAGAAGCACGTAAAAATATAGATAAAATTGAAGTTGACGGTATTATTGGGACTTCTGTTATGGAAGGAGCAGTTATGGGAGGCATTCGCAGTATCTTTCCTCTCACCGATAATACAGAGCGACCTGACTATGTCGTGGACTCGCTCTTAAATGGGCGTTTTGCTGTTCTGATCGAAGGTTCTCCTGTAGCGGTCATCGCACCAACTACACTTTTCAATCAGTTGAAATCACCGGAAGATGAGAACACTCCTTTCTTCATTGTGACTTTTGAACGCATCCTGCGGATTTCCGGTTTGCTGATTGCTTGCTTTTTTCCTGGATTCTATATCGGCCTCACCAGTTTTAATGTGGAGCAGATCCCTCTCCCGCTTCTGGCAACGATTGCTGGTACTCGTATGGGGTTGCCCATGCCTGTAACGCTGGAAGCCTTTTTAATGATTTTTATGTTCGAGCTATTCAATGAAGCTGGCCGCAGACTTCCTCGTGCTTTGGGCCAAACTGTCAGTGTGGTAGGCGGACTCATTATTGGAGATGCAGCTATTCGTGCCGGGATTACTTCTCCTACCATCATTGTAACGGTAGCGATTTCAGTTATCTCCAGCTATATTCTAGTAAATACGGTGCTCAGTGGGGCTACTGCTCATGTTCGGATCGGAATGCTCATTATCTCTTCAATCCTTGGATTATTTGGATTTATGATCGGACTGTTCGCGCTGTTGGTGCACCTCGTATCGTTGGAGTGTTATGGCGTATCCTATCTGTCACCCGTATCTCCCTATATTCCCGGAGACTTCACTCAGGCCGTATCCATGCCCCCTTCGATGAAAAGAACCAAACGTCCAGCAGCACTTCATACCCAGGATTCCACCCGCCGGAGGAAGCGTCCGTGAAAAGATGGGTATCCATAAGTGGGCTTCTTATAAGCTGTTTGATCCTGCTAACGGGGTGCTGGGATTCCAAAGAGGTGCAAAGTATTAACTTCATCACAGCGATAGGGATTGACTATGTGGACAACCGATATATTGCGTATGCCCAGTTAATTGACTTCTCCAGTATCGCCAAGCAAGAAGGGCCGACTTCGCGGGAAGCAAGCGATATCTGGATTGGACGAGGTGAAGGCAAAACCTTAAGTATGGCTATTAATAACCTCTATCAAACTTCACAGCAACAAACATTGTGGACCCATGTAAAGGCGATTGTTTTATCAAAAAATGCCCTGAGCGGGCGGCTGGAGGATGTTTTTAACACACTATTACATTCGGGTCAGATGAGATATACACCATGGATCTACGGCACGGAACAAAGCATACCCGATGTGCTTGCCCCCTCTGCCCTGCTGAACCAATCTACCCAGACCATTGAGCTATTTGAACCGATCAAGCTGTACAAGCAGCATTCTGCCTTCGAACCCATCCGTCTTCATCAGCTTCTTGACGGTATTCGTGAGCCTGCTTCGGTTATCCTATTACCTTCGATCACCAATAAAAACCAAACCTGGTTCAATGGGGATGAAGCTCCCCCCTTGATTAAAACAGATGGATTTTTTGTCATTTCACAGGGCAGAAGTCAAGGGAAAGTGGCAGGGGAGGACGCAGATGGTACTCGTTTCGTAAATTATAATCGTGTCTACCAGTACCCGCTGTACGTTTACAAGAATGGAGGCAAGACCCCTGATCTCACACTTCGCCTCCATAATCCGCATACGAAAATTTCATCAAGGAAAGAAGGAAATGGAGTCATTTTCGACCTGATCACTTCGGTAAAAGGTGTCATTGTCGAGGATAACGGCTCCCACCAATCTCCTCGCACAATGGAGAAATCAGCCGAGAAACAGATCGAATCCGAAATTCGGACAACATTCGAAAAAAACAAATCACGGAAAATCGATTCCTATGGCCTAGCAGAACATCTGTATCGTCATGACCTTGCGATGTGGAAAGAACAGGTTCAGCAACGTGCTGATCCCATCAAACGATTCAAACTTGGCAAAGTGGAGGTTCGTGTAAAAATCCTTAATGCCAGCACATACAAATACACTGAGTAATACACAAAGAGGACCAGTCACCTGCAGTGTGAATGCAAGGTTGCTGGCCATTTTCTCTTCTACCTCTTGCTGGTTATCTTGCATTTCGTATCACGTCAGCGGATACGCCATGACACTCATCAAAGCCAATTCAGGCTGGGTCGTGTCCAAACGACTGTACTGGACGATAACGGGGATATTACTCGAAACCGTAATCGCATAAGGCACGCCTGGCGGAATAGACTGCTCCCCGGATCGTAGCGATGCAGTGCGAATGTGCTTCGTCCTCCTCGCTGGCACTTCAGCGACCATACCTTCGAGTGGTTCTCTGTCTTCAAAATAAATCGTGATGTACAGCTCCGCATCCGTGGCACTGGTGTTCAGTACACAGATGCTCTCATGACTCTCCAATGCGCCCCGGCTCTCCGGGGGAATGTAACCATCCGGAATAACCCAGTAGGTGTGACCTGTAGCTGCTGAAACATTCTTACGGGCAGATGTGCCTGATTCTGTCTGGTCAGGTGTCATTGAAATACCTCCTCCTTTTTTTTGCGAGTGCAATATTAAGTTAAAAATCTGCGGGCTCGCGGGGCAGTCGCTTCGGCGGACGGATCGGGCTGTGGGCCGCTGTTGGCTCGGGATTTCATTGGCTCATTCGCGGGGCCAACTCTTAAAACCCGTGGGCTCGCGGGGCAGTCGCTTCGGCGGACGGATCGGGCTGTGGGCCGCTGTTGGCTCGGGATTTCTATTCAATTCCCCCCTCAGCAGGGGAAATCCCGCTCCAAAGGCGGACGCTTCGCTCCCTCTACCCGATTCCGCCCTCCTCCGCTGCTACGCTCGCCGAACTGATTTAAAAAAATTATTGCCTTCGCTATTCGCTGGGCAACTTTTTGCTTGCTCATTACTTCGTTTAACTCGCTACAGCTTTTAAACCCTGAATAGCTCGCAGGGCAGCCGCTTCGGCGGACGGATCGGGCTGTGGGCCGCTGTTGGCTCGGGATTTCTATTCATTCCCCCTCAGCAGGGGAAATCCCGCTCCAAAGGCGGACGCTTCGCTCCCTCTACCCGATTCCGCCCTCCTCCGCTGCTACGCTCGCCGAACTGATTTAAAAAAATTATTGCCTTCGCTATTCGCTGGGCAACTTTTTGCTTGCTCATTACTTCGTTTAACTCGCTACAGCTTTTAAACCCTGAATAGCTCGCAGGGCAGCCGCTTCGGCGGACGGATCGGGCTGTGGGCCGCTGTTGGCTCGGGATTTCTATTCATTCCCCCTCAGCAGGGGAAATCCCGCTCCAAAGGCGGACGCTTCGCTCCCTCTACCCGATTCCGCCCTCCTCCGCTGCTACGCTCCCCTGTTTTTAAAAGATTATTGCCTTCGCTATTCGCTGGGCAACTTTTGCTGGCTCGTTATTTAATTAACTTGCTTAATCATTAAGGGCATGAACCTACCGGAGATACATCTGCAGCGGTTGCAATTGCAACTCGCGGATGGCTTCTGCCACCTGCTGGGCAAGGCGGCGGGCGCCGCGTTCCTGAAAATGCGTGTTATCCTCCACGCCTGAGGGGAAGTTCACATACTCGCCTGGCAACACCCACATAAAGTCGTCCTTGGTGCCTTCAACGCCCGCCTGCTCGAACAGAAGACGGCTGCGCTCAGCCAGATCGATCAGCGGAACATCTTCCTCTTCCGCCAGCTCACGAACGGCGATGATATAATCGCCGTGGGTATCGGTCAATGTGCCATCATCCGCAAAATAGCGACGATGCACCGGGGTGATGAGCACTGGACGAGCCTTGGCTTCGCGTGCAGCGTCGATATACTTTTTCAAATATTCCTTATATGTTGTGAATGGGTCCGTGCCACGTTCAGGGTCCGGCTTCTCATCGTTATGTCCAAATTGAATAAACAGAAAATCTTCGGGCTTGATTTGCTCCAGAATGGCGCTTAATCTACCTTCATTGATGAAACTGCGGGAACTTCGGCCTGACTGGGCGTGATTATCTATTGCCACATCATGTTTGAACTGTGCTGGCAATAACTGGCCCCAACCGCAATACGGATATCCGCTTTCCGGCTGATCTGTTACGGTTGAATCCCCCGCAAGAAATACGGTCATGGTCTGATTCGCAAGAGTAATCTCTAACGCATTGATTCTCGGTGCAGGACCGGAGAATGACAGACGAAGTCTGCCGCCGCGAACAACAACCGAGAATCTTACCTCTGCGCATTGTCCAGGAAGTGTGCGAATCGTTGGCAGTACAAGCCTGCCTTCACCAGCTTTCACGCGGGTCACTGTCTCAGCCAATTCATCCCCTGCAACAAGTAATACTTGGTAGGTTCCGTCGGGAACATCCACGATGAACGATGCTTTGAGCGGAATACAGAAGCCTGAACGCAATCGGGCAGACATGGTTGTCTGCCCCGGATTGTTATGATATTGTTTCGTAGGATCCGACACATCGTCATCACGAATGCGTTGTTTCTCATACACCAGAGATCCTGCCTCGAATCCGTACCCTCCGCGTCCCTCATATGCGGTTGTTGCAGTTACTTTCAGATAATCCCCTGTCTCATCTGCTCTTCCCGAGTCCGGTCCAAAGTTAAACTTCCAGCTGGTCACGGACACTGCCTGGCCCTCTGCCGCTGCCTCCATGGCAACGGCCTGACTACCCTGAGCTTTATTCAAAAGCGATACCCTCCTTGGTTAACTTTTGTAAACGTTTATTCGGGCAAAGATACGAAGATACAGTAATCCGGCTTATCCTTTCAATCCGCTGGTGCTCATCCCTTGAACAATTTGTTTCTGGAAGATGAAGAACACAGCTACAACCGGAACCAGACTGACGATGGACATGGCGAACATTGCGCCCCAGTTGGAAGCAGATTCGCTATCGAGGAACATTTTCAGCGCCATCGACACAGTGTATTTATCAGGCGAGTTCAGGTACAATACCGGACCGAGCAGATCCTCCCATCTCCAGTAGAAGGAGAAGATGGCTGCAGTCGCCAGAGAAGACTTGATGAGCGGCATAATAATCTGGATATACAGTCTGAATTTGTTACATCCATCGATGGTTGCAGCCTCATCCAGCTCCTTCGGAATCGTTCGAATGAACTGTACCATCAGGAAGATGAAGAATGGCATTCCGAAGAATGTAGGGACAACGATTGGCAAGATAGTATTCAGCCAGCCGAGCTTCGTGAAAATGATGTACTGAGGAACCAATACCACGTCATGTGGCAGCATCAGTGTTAACATCATCAAGGAGAACCAGAATGTACGTCCCTTGAAGTTAAGTCTGGCAAAACCAAAAGCGATCAGCGATGACGATATCACGGCACCGATAGTGGAAATAACCACGATTACAAGTGAGTTGGTGATGTAATCCATAAACGGTCTTCCAGCTGTGCCTTTCCAGCCATCCACATAGTTGCTCCAGATCCACTCCGTAGGGAACAGAGTATCCGCAGTGACGAATATCGTACGGCTTTCCTTGAATGAACTGAAGAGCATCCATAGGACGGGATAGAGCATCAGGAGGGCAAGAGCTGCAACGAACAGGTGATAAACGGGCCACTTTACATTTCTCCAAACCATCGTTACTTCCCTCCTTCAGATTCGTAGAACACCCAGTACTTGGATGTCAGGAAGACAGCTACCGTGAGTATACCGATCATGATGAGCATGATCCAGGCCATTGCCGAAGCATAACCCATGTTGTTAAACATAAACGCCTGACGGAACAGATACAGGGAGTACAGCATCGTACCGTCCATTGGACCGCCTTCGCCTTTGGAGATAATATAGGCAGGTACAAACGTCATGAATGCTCCAATCGTCTGCATAATCATATTGAACAGGACGATCGGGCTAAGCAGTGGCAAGGTGATGCTGAAAAATTTCCGTATAGGATTCGCGCCATCCACACCTGCTGCCTCGTACATCTCAGTAGGGATATTTTTGAGACCAGCCAGGAAGATCAGCATGGACGAACCAAACTGCCACACAGACAGTGAGATGAGCATAACCAGGGACGCATTCGGGTCACCAAACCAGCTTATAGGCCCGATCCCGATTGCCGTTAGAGCACTGTTGATAACACCCTCATTACTGAAGAGGTTACGCCACATAATGGATACGGCCACACTACCACCGATAATGGATGGCAGGTAATACAGCGTCCGGTACGTTCCAATCATACGAGAGCCAGTGTTTAGGACCATCGCTACGAAGAGGGCAAAGATCAACCTTAACGGTACCCCAATGAATACATAGAGAAACGTTACTTTAACCGAGTTCCAATATTTCGGGTCATCAAAAAACATTTTGGTGTAGTTATCAAGCCCAATCCACCGCGGAGAAGTGAACAAGTTATAACTCGTGAACGACATATATAAGGACACAAACATGGGGATGAGTGTGAAGCCCAGGAATCCAATAATAAACGGGCTTATGAACGCATATCCAGTTAAGTTTCTACGTAACGACGAATACTGCCTCAATGGAACGAACCTCCTTCATGGATCAGCTTGCTCCCTCATCCTGGCTTCGGTCATCTGGACGGGGAAAGGCCCTCGCATTCGCGAGTAGCCCCATTCCCGACCATCCCTGAAGTGGGACGAGCAAGCCATCATTCAACTGTTATTTATTGTTCGCAAGTACAGATTCGGCGTTCTTGCGGAATGTCTCTGCTGCTTGTTCAGGTGTAATTTTGCCAAAGTTCAACTCTTCAACCACATCTGCCAGAGCAGAGATTACTTCAGGTGAACCAACCGGTGGCGGAGAACTCATTGGTGAAGCCTTAGGCTCCATGGCTGCTACGAATTCAAAGACTTGTTTCGTTGCGTCACTCAGCTCAGGTGCGATAGCTTCTTTGATTGCTCCTGAGATTGGCACACCGCGCTCACCTTTGATCAGTTTGTTGGCTTCCACGTCATTCACCCAGAAATCAATGAATTTGGCCGCTTCTTCCTTCACTTTGGAGTTGGACGTTACACCCCAATACATACTTGGTTGCATATATAGTCCTTTTTCCATATCCGGTCCTGGCATTGGAGCGATTTCGAGTGGACGGTTCGCTACCTGTTGCAAGGCTACGAACTGGTTGGACCATTGCCATACGCCAATTCCTTTTTCCTTCACGAGATCCGATTCCTCAATAATGCCTTTGGTTTGGTTGGCTACATCCGGCGTAGGTGCTGCACCTTGCTCGATCATGCGGCGCATGAGTCCGAAGAACTCCACAAACAATTGATCATCATCATAACCAAGACCTGTTCCTTCCGCATTGTAAAGCGACAATCCTTTGGTACGCAGGAAGTAGTGGAAGAAAATATCCGGAGCTATCCCTCCATCCAAATACAGACCTTTCTCTGCGGTTTGTTTACCCAGTGCTTCGTACGATTCCCAAGTCATATTGTCAGGGATTGCATCCACGCCTGCTTTTTTAAGCAATGCCGGATCATATTGGAAGCCCAGAACGTTAACACCGGCAGGTACACCGTATTGTTTACCGTTAATTACACCTGTGCTGATAACATTCTCGGACACATCGTCCACTTTGATCTGGTTGCCAAGATAAGGCGCTAGATCCTCAAGCTGACCATTCTGTGCATATTGGCTGATGTAGGAAATATCCATCTGAACGATGTCAGGCAACTGATTTGCCGCTGCTTGTGGTGCGAGCTTTTTCCAGTAGTCATCAAATGAAGCATATTCCACGTCGATTTTGACATTCGGGTTTTTCGATTTGTACAGGTCGATGACCTTCTGTGTATATTCATGCCTTGCATCCGAGCCCCACCAAGCGATCCGCAGGGTAACTGAGTCATCTCCAGATGCTCCTTCAGTTCCTCCACCTGAGCTACATGCCGCTGTAAACACGAGCAAAGCAGCCATCATCAGGAATATTGCCTTTTTCACCATGCCAATCTCCCCTTTTATGTTGATATGGTTGTGTGAACGAGTTATCCTTTTATTTCTGATAACGCTTTCACAAACTTGTTAATGTCATTTTCGCAAATGTACGACCAGAGTTGAATACACAAAACCGTCTTGTTGGTTCAAAAAACAGAGGAGGACAACAGTCCCCTCTCGGCGCTGTTCGTCCTCCCCAGACATGAATCACATGATTTGGTAGTCCATTGTTATATGCCGATCCTGCGGAATTCCGTAGGTGTCATACCGGTCCACTTTTTGAACACCTGACTGAAATATTGTGAATTCCCGCCAAATCCGAACAATTCAGCAAGCTCAAACACTTTCACATCCCCGCCTCTGCGAATATGGTCACATGCGCGTTCAATGCGTAGACGATTCACGTAATTGGAGAAATTCTCTCCTGTGACTTTTTTGAAAATCTTGCCCAAATAATCGGGATTCATATACAACATCTGATGGGCGACTCCATTGAGAGAGAGATCCGCCTCTCCATAATGACGATCCACGATATCCATCATCTTCTCCACGGCAGAAGACTGGCGACTGATATGGTTTTTGTAATAACCGGAAGTTAATCGGGCTGCACTGCTTGCAACAAAAGACTTCAAGCCAGATAACGTATCGATATGCGGCAGTTCTGCCATACGCTGGGTGAATTCCGTTGCCTCCTCAGGTGGACAGACATGAACCATCGCCGAGTACAGCTGCACTACGTAAGAGCGAGTCACTTCAATTTCCAGCTGCTGACGTGATAATAGATCAAACAGACGCTCCACCTCTACCGCTGTTTCCTCGGTATTGCCTGATTTGATCAACTGACACAGTTGCTCCGCATCCTGTTCTACATGTAATCCGTCGCATTCTCCGGCCAGTACCAGATCATTCTTTGTAATCAGCTTGCCTTCACCGATAAAAAAGCGATGGTTCAGATACTGCAACGCCTCACGAAACAACCGCCGGGACTGAATCATTCGATCTGCTTCACTCAGCGCAGCGGTCACTTCCAATTTATATAGTCTGGTGAATGCAGCCCGAACCTCTTCAATACTTTCTTTCAGTCCGGCCGGATCAGCTGAATCCGCGAGCAGAATGAGGAGTTTGCCTTCAATGGTCGTGCTTAACAGGACATGTGGGAGCAGGTCACTGGCAATGTTTTTGATCGCAAATAAGTGACTGTAATCATGTTCATCTACAATTCGGAACAACAGTAACCGAACTGCGTTCTCTTCAAGCTCCAGATCAAACAGCTCCTGATAATACTCCAGATCAACCGGCCCATAGGTGCGGTTGGTCATGAACTCCAGCAGAAATTGCTCCTTCACATGCGGAAGGACACGCTGCAATCGCTGTTTCATCTCACCTGCAACATGCTCCTTCACCTGGGCATCCTGATGTTCCTGCAACAGTTCAGTTAATGCATCATGGATCTGATTCTCGTTGCAGGGTTTGAGCAAATAATGCTTCACACCGTATTGCATCGCTCTGCGAGCATATTCGAACTCTTTGTAGCCGGATAACATTATGAAACGTACACCCGGATATGCTTCGGATGCCTTCTCTATGAGTCCGAGACCATCCAGACCTGGCATGGAAATATCCGTAATAATAATATCGGGTCTCGACTGCCCAATTTTGTCCAATGCTTCAATCCCGTTCCTCGCCGTACCCACCAATTCCGTTCCTGCCGCGGCCCAATCGACCACTTGGGAAATCCCCTCCAGAATGACACGTTCATCATCTACGAGCATCACTTTGTACATCGTCATCGTCCTCTCTGATCCAAGGTATGCTGATCGATACTACAGTTCCTGATCCGGGCTTGCTGCTCATCACCATTCCACCTTCATCGCCGAAGGTCAGTCTGATTCGTTCCTGGATGTTAGATAACCCAATGCCCTGTCCTCTTGTCTGAATACGTCCTTCGTGTAGTTGTTCCAGGAATTCCGGTGTCATCCCCGGACCGTCATCCTCGACTTCAATAATCACCTTATCTCCCTCTGCTCTCGCCCGGATTCGAATCCGGCAAGGGTCAATGCTTGGTTCGAGTGCATAGTGTATGGCGTTCTCCACCAACGGCTGTAATGTTAACTTCGGTATCCGCGCCGTTCCTACCTCTGGGGCAATCTCCATATCGAAGTCCAGTCTTTCCTCAAAACGCGTGCGCTGAATCGTCACGTAACTGCGGACAATGTCCAGCTCTCTTTCCAGTGTTATCCACTTCTCGGACATGTTCACAGAGCTACGCAGCAGAAATCCGAGGGCCTCAACCATTTCCGAGATCTGTCGTTGCTTCTGTACTTTAGCCAGCCAGTTAATCGATTCCAGCGTGTTGTATAGAAAATGTGGATTAATCTGCGCCTGAAGCGCTTTCAACTCCGTCTCACGAATCACCAGTTGCTTCGCATAATTCTCATCAATCAATTCACGTATCCGTTGAAGCATCATCTTGAATGTGCGATGCAGCAGCCCAACCTCATTCTGTGGAGATATCGGAACATTGCCGAGAGCAGCCTCCTCCAGCTTATCCAGATCGCCTTTTTCGATATTACGCATCTTTTTGATCAACTGTGCAATCGGATGAGTAATACTGCGAGAGAATCTCGCTCCAATGATAAGCGCCGCCAGAAAAATCATAATGAAGATCACCGTGACCAACTGTTTGACAAACTGGATTTGTTTAAACATCTGGTCAAACGGGGTTGTGTACAAATAGGTCCAATCCGTATAGGAAGAATGGGCACGAGCTACAAAGTGTCTCCCCTGCTCCAACATGGCAATCCCATAGGGCTGGGTGCGCTTCAGTTCAGACTCAATCTCGGCTTCACTGACCGACGATTCTGTTGGATAGATCACTTCTTTTCCATCCGTAATGAGTAATTGGGAGTCCTCAGCCGGTTCTTGCATCTGGTCCTGTACAATTCGGTCCAGCCGTACGCGGATGATCAGTGTGCCGAGGTCCTCCAATGTAAATGCTCCGCCAATAAAGGATTTCACCTGTCGGACCGACAAAAGCCTGGACTGTTTATCCCCACTGGTATGCCATGCATTGGAGCCCGAGTATTGCTGTCCCAGTGCAACCAGTTCCTTTTGCTTCGACTCCGAAATTCCCTCCCGATTGCCTGCGGCCATAACGTTATTATCATTATCGATAAATAGCATGGAATAGACGTATTTTTCGGAACCGGCATAAGCGACTAACCTGTTGGTAATTTTTTTGCGTAATCCATTTTTCTCATAACCCGTTTCGGCCTTTTTCAGTTGGAGCAGATATTGCTGAAGCGGCTCGTCCGACATCACCTTGAAGGAGAGATTAGAAATTTCACGAAGTTGATTCTCAATACCTACCGAAGACATATTGAGGACCTGCGAGGATTTCTCATAGATCTGACGGTCATAGATACTGAACACATATCGGAGTACGGACGCATAAAACGTAAAGCTGATCAACATCAAAAGTCCGATGAGAAGAATCGTTTTGTGATGAATCGGCAGTGTTGTGAAAGCGTTCTTAATTTTGTTCATCCTAAGCGCTCCTTTGGCTTTCGAGGGGTGCCTGTCATGCTATAGGTTAGTGGTTTTATTGTAAGTTATTTTCATATTTACACATCCATTGGTCATCTGACAAGATATATTTATGCAACATTTCAGGTCATTAGAGAAGGTATACATCTGTGTCAGCAACGCAAAAAGAACACAAAACAGCCAGAATACCTTGAACAGATCAAGGGATTCTGGCTGTTGAATAACATCATGCTAAAGCATGAACTACAATTTACGGGTTAACAAAAACAGTTTTCAGCTTCGCTACATATTGCACATCAAAGCCAAGACCTTCAGCCACCATGGCAAGTGGTACATATGTTTTGGACTCTTTGCCTACCTTATTCAGGAATGCAGGTGTATCCACAGTAACCGATGCTCCATTTACCTTCACAGCATTGGCACCAATCTTCACAGCAACCTTTCGGTCTCCATATGTAATGGTTGCGGTTGAAGTTTTGTTATCCCACACCGTAGTAGCCCCGACAGCGTTTACGATGTCTTGAATCGCCACAAAGTTTTTGCCGTTACGGATAATCGGTTTGTACGGTGTATTTAATGTTTTGCCACTCACAATAATGTTCATCGGCTCACCTGTCGCAGGTGCAGTCAGCTTGGTGTAGTCGCCCCAGATCGTTTTGGCAAATACTTCGGCAATGGCCGCATATCCAAATTGGTTCGGGTGGAAATCACGATCTTTGATCATATGTGTCATCGTGCCTTCACCACCAACAAACTCCTTGGCCACGTGTGCGACTTTGACATCGGTACCCTGAGCAGTGAATTGTGCTGCAATGCCATCAATGGTCTGTGTGAAACCTTGGGATGCCTCCATCAGTTTGGCATAGAGTGCCTTGCCTGCTACTTCTGGCATCGGTTGATACTGATCGGCGATGACAATTGTAGCTGTCGGATTAATTTCATGGATATCATTAATCGTTGCACTTACATTGGCTGTATATGTTGCGAGTAATTCTTTTACCTTCGCTTGCAGATCCTGATCACTCAGTTTGTCTGCTGTACCGAGAAGCTCAGATACATCATTTCCCCCAATGGTAATTGCAACCAGATTGGCCTGTGCTACACTCTCACGGATTGTAGCAGTATTGGCTCCGATCTGTCCCGCTCTTGGATCAGGAAGACTTGGTTGAATGGCTTCAGAAGTCAGCGTTTTGCCATCCTTAATTGCAGTAGTGAAATTTTTCAGGCCACTGGTTTTCAATCCGGCAATCCCGTAGTTGTCCACCTGTGTACGTCCATGCAGCAAACCTTGCTCATGCAAACGTTCTACATAACCATATGGCAATTCTTTTGTGTTGGGCTCATAACCTACCGTTATGGAATCTCCCAATGTGACGATGCGGAATTCCTTGGTTACGGCTACTGCATCTTTCTTCGCTGTCAGCGAAGTCTCGTTTGTACCTGCTGGCAATACACCGGTTTTGGTGTCAGCCGCGTGTGCAGGCAGTGCAGATGATGTAAAGAGCAGCATTCCTGCCAACATGCTTACTGTTAAAACGGCAGCTGTATTTTCCCATATCCGTTTACGCTTCATTCAGGTAACACTCCTTCTCGTGAATCTATAATTACACTAATATATAGTACATCGGTCATTCCAATGATATAAGTCGTGTTACTCTATTCTATCATTTTAAAGTAGGCGTTGTCCTCTCTACTGAGAGCACACATGAAATAACAGACTCCCTGGAGGGGAGCCTGTTACTGGTTAAGCTCAGCTATGACGTTCAGTGATTAGTTAAGATTGCGGCTTATTTGAGTCTTCAGCAATCAAATGACCCTTGTCGCTCTCCGGTTTGTTCCCGGTAGCTCGCTCCAGATATCGATCATAACGATCATCCACTTCGCGTGCCATCTTCCGGTACTTTAACGTTTCCTCGACAATTGGATCACGTTCTGTCTGGATTCGCACTTCATATTTGGGAGGAATCAGCTGGCGTTCACGCTGATCGGTGTCGCCGGACTCTTCCATGTCCCCTTCCGTCAGCATATCACTGAGCCGTCGTTCCAGTTCTTTGGATTCATCCATTGTTCTCGCTCCTTTAATTAAAGTCATACATGCGTTAATTATTACTATTGTACTTTCACTTCGTGTACAGAACCATCTTCCGATCGCTGTTATCCCCAGATTTCTTTGATTCCCTTTTCCAAGGGAGAAATCCGGCGATAAAGGCGAGCGCTCCGCTTCTTCAGATGCTTTCTGTCCCCTCCGTTAATGTACAATTAAAAGTAATTAAAGCATGGATGAGTTGAATAAACTCACTCCAGACCGGTTGCTTTCGCTTCCTTCAGTACATCCGTCAGTGCATCATGGATTTTGCCATTGCTGGCAACGACATGATTCACAGACAGTTGGTAAGGCGTTCCGATGGTATCGGTCACCTTGCCACCAGATTCTTCAACCAGCAGCGCACCTGCGGCAATATCCCACGGTTTCAATCCAACTTCGGTGTAAGCGCTGAGACGTCCTGCGGCAACATACGCCAGATGAAGGGCGGCAGATCCGCCTGCACGCAAGTTACGAACTTGCGGAGCAAGCGCCTGTACAGCGGCCATATTCAGTGGCAACGCAAAGGTTGTGTCTGCCGGGAATCCAACCGCAATCAGGCTCTGAGCCAGTTCCTCTTCACCAGATACAAGCATCCGGTTTCCGTGAACATATGCTCCTTTCCCTTTTTCCGCAACAAACATTTCATCACGGGAAGGGTCGTAGATCACGCCGACAATGACTTCACCATTATGAGCCAATGCGATGGATACCGAATAAAACGGGAATCCGTGTACAAAGTTTGTCGTTCCATCCACAGGATCAACAATCCACAGGAACTCTTCTTCCTCAGCCTCTTTCAGTGCTTTTGCCGAAGCTTCCGGTCCCGGTTCAACGCCTTCTTCACCCAAAATAGCATGGTGGGGAAAATGCGTGAGAATCAGGCGGCGGATCATCTGCTCCGCTCCTTTATCCACTTCGGTCACCAGATCTTGGGGTGAATATTTGGTACCAATTTCAGCTACCGTCCCAAGACGGCTTTTGATCCATTCGCCAGCTTTGGAAGCTGCATTAATGGCAACGGCAGTATAGCTTTTGCTTGTCACGACATAAGGTGTCTTTTCCTTCTCATTCAAAGCGTTCACTCTACTTTCTATATCAATCTACGAAAAGTTGAAATACTTGTTAAAAGTATACGCCCCACAGGTCATAAAGTTTCTCGTTGCCCAGGCCCCTTTTGGCACTACGGATGAATGATGACGGTAGACTCGTCCACCCACTCCACACCCTCTTCGTGATAGAATGCCAGCTTCTGCATCAGTTGCACAAGAGCCTCATCCTTGCGTTTGGCCTCAATCATCACGTCAAGTCTTGGGGTGTCTGCTGCGATATGACGCAAGAAATCGAGCACAGGCTCTACCTCTACACCATCAGCATGACCTCGCAGATCCTTCTCGCTCTTCGGACTGGAGACATGAATTTTGGGTGGCAATGGCTGATCAGCCGGTGAATCTGCCTGGGCAAGCGGCGACTGCCAGGTTTTTAGAATATCAGGCCACAGATCCCATGCCTGTTCTCCTTCGTTGTTCACCCACTGGTGATGAATATCCAGCACCATGGGCAATCCCAAGCGCTGGCACACGGCTAGTGTCTCAGGCGCATTGAACGTTTTGTCATCATTTTCGAGTGTGAGCCGCTCCTGAATGTCCCGATCCAGCTTCAAAAAGTTTTCTTCAAAACGAAGCGCCGCCGAAGGCTTGTCCCCGTATGCACCACCAATATGTATATTGTTCTTGGCAGTGGCATTCAGTCCCATGGCATCCAGCATCCGGACATGATGACGAAGGTCGCGGATCGAGTTGTGCAGAACTTGCTCGCGGGGGGTACTAAGTACGGTAAAATGATCCGGATGAAAGGACACACGCATATGATTTTCCTTCACAAAATCACCAATGGCCGCAAAGTCCTGCTTCAGTGCCGGGAACGGATCCCAGTCATTCAGGTCCTCGTGTGTTGCCAGTGGAATCAATTTGGAAGAGAAGCGATATACATGAATATGGCTACCCTTGTTGTGCCTGAGCAAACGTAATGTATTGTGCAGGTTCTCGGCTGCAATCCGTTCGAGCTTGCGGATCGCTGCTTCCCTGTCATCGATTTTGTTAAAACTCGACATGGTCATGGTCCGGGAAGGCGAGGCGTTCTCTATAAGCACGGACATTGCCACGTAACCAAAGCGTACGAGCATGAATCTCTTCCTCTCTATTAGGGCGGAGAACCCGCACGGCATATTCAGCCGTCAGGATGTACCGTCACTGTATATAACCAAGTTTTACCCTAAAAGAGTGACCATAATCGTATTCTGGCAAATCAGTCCTTCCGACCCGCACTTACAGTCAACAACTACTCCTGTGCTTGCTCTCCAAAGAACATCTCATCCGCAAGGGCAGTCTGGATGCGTGATTCTTCCTCAGTCAATTTGCGGATGAGTAGCATCTCCACCTCGGTTACCTCTTGCCCCTGGAAGTTGATCTCCGCAATGGAAACCACGATCTTGACGATGGCTACAGCCACGTTATCCGGTGTGTATGCAATCACTTTCTGGCCGGTAGGAAATACCCGGAAGCCCTGTTTGACCATTTTGCCGCGTCCGTATTCAAGCAGTTCGAACAGCTCCTGCTCATTCTTGAACTTGCATACGGAATTGAATTCAGTCTGAAATCCCATGCATATCCCTCCTGATCTTGTGGTCGCAGGCTACGCCTGTACGCCGTTCTCGTAATTCAGTGCCTGCTTGCGGTTGTAACGCTCCAGTGCCAGTTCAATCATGCGATCCAGCAGTTCGGCATACGATACACCTGTCTCACGCCAAAGAAGTGGATACATGCTGTATGGTGTGAAACCAGGCATGGTGTTGACTTCATTAATAAGCAAGGCGCCGTCATTTTTCCGAATGAAGAAGTCGGCACGTGAAATACCGTTACCTTCAATCGCACGGAACGCCTGCAAAGCTGCCTCGCGAATGCGATCTGCGGCCTCTGGGTCCAGTGGAGCTGGAATCAGCATCTGTGATTGACCATCAATATACTTAGCTGCATAGTCATAATACTCACCGGAGGATACGATCTCACCTGGAACGGAAGCCATGGGCTCGTCATTGCCGAGGACACTGACCTCAACTTCGCGGGCTTCAACGAACTCCTCAATGACAACCTTCGTATCATACCGAAGTGCGAACTCGACAGCTGTCTTCAGCTCATCGCGGTTACGTGCTTTGGAGATGCCTACACTGGAGCCCAGATTCGCCGGTTTGATAAAACATGGATACCCCAGCTGATCTTCGACCTGCACGATCATTTCGTGCTCTGTCTGCTTCCATTGTGTCGCGTTAAAATACGTAAAAGCACATTGGTCAATGCCGGCCTGTGCAAACAGCTTTTTCATGACCACTTTGTCCATGCCGCCAGCCGAAGCCAGTACACCTGCACCTACATATGGCATATCCGCCATCTCAAACATGCCCTGAATGGTGCCATCCTCTCCAAACGTACCATGCAGCAGAGGGAACATCACGTCCAGCGCTTCTGCTCCGCCATACAAACGGCCAAACAGGGCGTTCAGCGCATCCTGCGTTCCGCCTGCCGATTGCTCCAGCTTCAAGTCTTCAATCTGCGCGAACGGCGCATGCATGACAGGTCCTTTTTTCCACGTCCCCTGCTTGGAGATATAAAAAGGAACCAGTTCATACTTTTCATAATCAAATGCGTTTGTTACAGCAAACGCCGTTTGCAGCGACACCTCATGCTCGCCCGATTTTCCGCCGTACACGACGCCTACTTTTAATTTATCCATACTCATGTGTACCCTCCGATTATCTGTGCCTGATGCTGTCATGTTTGCATGCTCAGCACCCTTGTTATTCTGCTTGCATTATCTGGTCTTATTTTACACGGAACTGGATGTCTGCGTCACCGCATCCCGAAAATCTTTCGTCATCAAAACTCATCTGCAATATGAAAAAGCCGGTATACCGTCCGCTCCGTCCAAGCGTAAGAATCCCGGTAATCCCAAAATCGGTGACGGCTGCTAACCGTATGTGCGTTAACAAGCGGCATGCCGCCCGCATCAAACGCGGTCACAACGGTGCTGTGCTGAAATCGTCCATCTCCATCCCAATCGTAGAGAATAACATCGCCGAGCATCAGCTGCTCAGGACGCTCTACTTCTGTCGCGGTCAGACCCCAGCTGCTGCCTGACAAATAACGCTCCAGACTGTTGGAAACTGCCCAACTGTAACTCCACATTTCGGAGCCGTTCACATATCCTTTATACCACCAGCCGGCTTCTCTTCTACCAGTATAGTGGATGGGTGCGCCCCCTGCAAAGAGACATTGGGACACGTAATTGGTACAATCCACATCAAATTCCTCAAATGCCGGATTCCCCGCATTCCACCATCGATCTGCATAGGCAACCGCCAGATCTCTGCGATATGACTGTTGCCGTGAGCTTCTTCCTTGACCCAGCACTTCCCGATTCAGCAGCGGCCGATTCATCGCCTGTACAAAATCAGCTTGTTGAAACGGACGTCCTTCCCCAGCAGGGCGACGCTCCGGCACTTCTCGCTCGACCCGTCCAATGATCCATCCACCACTCTGCCGCAGAAAGGTTAACCGCTCCCGCTCAATCCGGTCCTCCCGGTGGGTGATCCCGCTCTTCTCGTAGAACAGTCTGCTGTACAATTGTACATCCACCACTGCTTCTTCCTGGCCATCCATAAGCGTGCGTACAAGCTTGGCGCTGGTCTCGCTGCGAAGAGGCACGGCGCGCCGCTTACGATACCATTCGTCCAGCCTTGCCATACGCTCTCCCCGTTCCACCACGAAGTCAGGATCGGTAACGATCCGTTCGCTGGTCTGTGGACGGTAGTCGATCTCACAGCGATTGTACTGGTTCACGTAAGTATATAAGGCACTCTTCCATTCCCGTTCCAAGCCTATGTCCCCCTTTGGCATGAGTTCTGTCTGGAATATTTCATTGCGTATATAAACTCCTACTATTCATATGAAAGGGTCTTCGGTTGTATGTACACGGCTCAGGAGGGAGATCCGAAATTCAGCAAATACAGGTACACAAGATATCTTATTCCTGCTCGCTTCACGTAAACGCCTTCATCGGTCCAAAAGCTTGCTTGATCAGGCAAAAAGACCTTTACGTACGGAGGTGAAAACGGTATACTTAAAACTAAAGTTATGATTATGAAATTACGTTTCATCTGATGAAACCAACACACAAGAACACGGAACGATGAAGGCCTGTTCTTCACCTAAATGAACGTTTTCTTCATCTCACCGACACATCCCAAGGAGGTACATGTATGTCAGCAAAGAATCATTTCTCCGCCGCTCGCAGTCTTGAGGTTGGAGGCAAGTCTTACCGCTACTACAGTCTCGATGCTCTTCAGGAAAACGGCCACGGCGATCTTTCCAGGCTCCCTTTCTCCATTAAAGTGTTGCTTGAAGCAGCAATTCGTCAATTCGACGGACGTGCCATCACCGAAGAACACGTAAAACAACTGACCGGCTGGGCAGATGGCCGTGACAATAACAAGGAAATTCCATTCATCCCTGCACGTATCGTTCTGCAGGATTTCACCGGTGTACCGGTTGTCGTTGACCTCGCTGCAATGCGTGATACTGTGAAAAAAGCAGGCGGCGATCCAAAACAGATCAACCCGCTCGTACCTGTCGATCTCGTTATCGACCACTCCGTTATGGTTGATGCTTTTGGTACCAACGATGCACTTGATTACAATATCAAAGTTGAGTTTGAGCGTAATGAAGAGCGTTACCGCTTCTTGCGTTGGGCACAAACGGCGTTCAACAACTTCCGTGCAGTTCCACCATCCACAGGGATCGTTCACCAGGTTAACCTGGAGTATCTGGCTTCCGTGGCAGCAACAAAAACCGTTGACGGCGAAACTGTTGTTTTCCCGGATTCCCTCGTAGGTACAGACTCCCACACCACCATGATCAACGGACTTGGCGTTGTTGGTTGGGGTGTTGGTGGAATCGAGGCCGAAGCAGGTATGCTGGGCCAACCGCTTTATTTTGTAACACCGGACGTTATTGGTTTCAAACTGACAGGCAGCCTGAGTGAAGGCGCAACAGCAACGGATCTTGCACTGACCGTTACCCAATTGCTTCGTAAAAAAGGCGTTGTTGGTAAATTCGTTGAGTTCTACGGACCAGGTCTTGCCAACATCGGTCTGGCTGACCGTGCAACAGTAGCCAACATGGCACCAGAATATGGCGCTACCATCGGTTTCTTCCCTGTTGATAGTGAAACGTTGAACTATCTGCGTAACACTGGCCGTCCTGACGAACAGGTTGAATTGGTTGAAGCTTATTACAAAGCTCAAGGCATGTTCCGTACTTCCAGCACCGTTGATCCTGAATTCACAGATGTGATTGAACTGGATCTCGGCTCTGTTGTACCAAGTCTTGCCGGACCAAAACGTCCACAGGATCGCATCGAGCTGACACAAATGAAAGAAAGCTTCAACAGCATCATCCGCACACCTGTAGATAAAGGCGGCTACGGTCTGAGCGATGAGAAAATCGAACAATCCGTACCTGTGAAGCATCCGGACGGTTCCAACAGTGAACTGAAGGCAGGCGCTGTTGTGATCGCGGCGATCACAAGTTGCACGAACACTTCGAATCCAAGTGTTATGGTTGGAGCGGGACTGCTGGCGAAAAAAGCAGTTGAACGCGGCCTGACCAAACCAGGATATGTGAAAAGCAGTCTGACACCAGGCTCCCTTGTTGTTACCGAGTATCTGGAAAAAGCAGGTCTGATCACGTATCTCGACAAACTCGGATTCAACGTTGCCGGCTACGGTTGTGCAACATGCATAGGTAACTCCGGCCCACTGCCGGACGAAGTGAGCGAAGCTATTGCTGAGAACGATATGACCGTAGCGGCTGTATTGTCTGGTAACCGTAACTTCGAAGGCCGTGTGCATGCACAGGTTAAAGCCAACTATCTGGCATCACCACCACTCGTTGTGGCATATGCACTTGCGGGTACAGTGAATATTGACTTTGAAACCGATCCAATCGGTTATGATACGAACAATGAGCCTGTATTCCTGAAAGACCTCTGGCCTACATCCGAGGAAATCAAGGATACCATCGCAAGTTCCCTGAACGCTCAGATGTTCCGCAACAAGTACGAGAATGTATTTACAGCCAATGAGCGTTGGAATTCAATCTCTGTACCGGAAGGTGAATTGTACGAGTGGGACCCGAACTCCACGTACATTCAGAACCCTCCGTTCTTCCAAGAGCTTGGCGACAAGTTGAACGATATCGCAGATATCCGTTCTGCACGTGTTATGGCATTGCTTGCGGATTCCGTAACAACGGATCACATCTCGCCAGCAGGTAATATTGCACCATCCAGCCCGGCTGGACTGTACCTGAAAGAGCATGGCGTAGAGCGCAAAGACTTCAACTCCTACGGTTCACGCCGTGGTAACCATGAAGTGATGATGCGTGGTACGTTTGCCAACATTCGTATTCGTAACCAGGTGGCTCCAGGCACCGAGGGTGGTATTACGAAGTACCTGCCAACGGACGAAGAAATGTCCATCTATGATGCTTCCATGAAGTATCAGGATGAAGGACAGAACCTGATCGTTATCGCAGGTAAAGAGTATGGTACAGGAAGCTCCCGTGACTGGGCGGCAAAAGGAACATTCTTGCTCGGCGTCAAAGCCGTTATCGCAGAAAGCTTCGAGCGGATTCACCGTAGTAACCTGGTCGGCATGGGCGTAATGCCATTGCAATTCCAGGAAGGTCACGGCTGGTCCAGCCTCGGCCTGAACGGACGTGAAACGTATGACATTACTGGCCTCAGCAATGATGTGAAGCCAGGACAAGAGTTGAAAGTTACCGTAACTCGTGAAGACGGTACACAGTTCGACTTCCCTGTTATCGCTCGTCTGGACAGCATGGTTGACGTGGATTACTACCATAACGGCGGTATTCTGCAAACCGTATTGCGTCAAATGATGAAAAAAGCTTAATGATATAAATCATTAATGTGATGAAGTTATACAAAAGCTCCCTGCCACGTGCAATCAGCACGTGGCGGGGAGCTTTTTGGCTTTGTTTTTTATACTCGGGATATATTTAAAAATCATTCCTCAGCCTAACTTCCTTCTAATGCCCAATGTGATGTGAGGCTTGATCTAACAGTTGAATTGTGCCCATGATCAGAAACAGACACGACAGAGCAATTAACGAGCCTCCAACCCATCTAGACATGATCACTCGCTCCGCAATCTGTTTTTCCGAAGCATCCGTTACCTTGTGTGGATAAACGAGAAACATTAGCCCTGCGCTAATGAACAGTACAGCCATTATAATCAAGTTGTTCTCCTCCTTACACGTGACTTTCCTTAGAATTTAACTTTTTCGTCGTCACGCGGGATTCTCCTCCCGACAACACCTTTTTCAGACCCATAGCCATAGTGAAAACAATATATCCAATCAAGCCGCCGAGTGTATTAAGCATCAGATCATCCACATCGAATATCCCCATGCCAGTCAATAATTGTGTCACTTCATAACCCAGACTGAGCAGCAGAGACAGCAAGAGTACCTTTACTCCAGAGAATAACTTGTTGCCCGTCAACAGAGGAATGAAGATGCCCAGCGGGATAAAAGCCAGTATATTGCCTACCAGATGGATTGCGGTGCCCGGACGATGTAACGACAGGCTGTTCCAGTCTCGTGAGATTTCCTGAAATGGTATCAGGTTGACGGTTCGCGTATGGATCAGATCCGGTTGTTGCAATAACGCCATCAGTCGATCCTTCACGAAGCCAAAATCGACCGGGCTTCCTTTGAACAGGATCAGCTTAGTCAGCAGATATAAATAGATAATGAAAATGGCAATCCAAAGGATATAATGTTTGCTTTTCTTCTGGTTGTTGTGCTTCATGTTGTTTTGCCTCCCTTGTGTTGCCCTGTTATTTCTTTACGGTGACGATGACGCCATCCATGTTATCACCCGATATTTCAGTTTGGCCTTGCTCAGGTATGTAAACGGTTGTGTCTCGGGTGGCCCGATAATAACGGATATGATACTGCTCTTCCTCTACTTCCACAGTAATGTTCTCTTTCTCTTTAAGCATATCGAGATACTCTTCCAGCACCAGATTATTCTTATACATGACAGCACTGTGCGGCAGCCCTACATATCGAAAGTGCCATGGTTCATATTGAATACCGGTGATGCGCACTTTATCCTTTGGGTAACGTAAAATAAATCCGTATTTCCATGCATTCTTTTCCAGCCAGGCACCCTCTGGTGCTTCATTCATCGCAGCCAAGCTCGAGCCGATATCCAGCGATAAACCAAGATTATGCTCACTGTGTCCCGCAGGAAGCGCATAGTCTGAACCCTTTTCCCGATATAACTCGTCCTGCTTTTCAAAATCCCTGTACCCGCTGCTGACGAGAAAATATCGGACTCCCTCTTCGCCTGCTGCTTCAACCATCCTCTGAAACTCCTGCGCCACCTGCCGTGATAACATGATTTTCTGATCCAGTATTCCATATCCACGAAGCAGATCATCCTCATGTGCCACATATACAATATCGGATTTAACTCCTTCCGGGTGAACGGGGTATTGCTTATCAACCAGTAACAAATTGCCCTTATGTACCTGATCCTGAATGTTTCCGGTGACGGATACGGTATAACCTGCGGGATTTTCACGCGTATTCTGAATCTCGATGGGTAACTCATCCTTCTGCTGAATCCATCCCGGTGATTGCGTAACGATATATCCGATCACAATAATACATATCAAAAAGCCCCACTTTTTCATGCTTGCTCCTCCTTTTACCTCATACATCAAGGATAGACAACACAAGTTAAAGAAAAAGCAGGGCAATTTTAAAGTTTTTCTTAAATTTGACGTCAACCTTATTGGAAGACGGGCAAACGAACTTCGAACTGCGTCCATACCACATCACTCTGGGCCGAAATTGTACCGTCATGTTGCTCCACAATATTGCGAGCGATAAATAGGCCGAGGCCAGTCCCACCCTCCTGAGGAGTCCGGGCACGATCTCCGGTGTAATACATATCGAAGATATGCGGCAATTCCTCCGGACGAATATGTCCACCATAGTTAATTACCTGAATGATGACCTGTTCTGCATCCCGATATCCATTAATATCTACATACATGCCATCCTTGCCATGCCGTGCAGCGTTAATTAGCAGATTCTCGAACACACGAGCCAGCAGCTCGCCATCACCGGAGACCGTAAGGTCAGTGTCTATTTTTAGTCGGGCGACTAGTTGGTTCTTTTCGAATACAGGATAGAGCTCTTCGTTCATCTGCTTCAGCAGTTCGCTAAGATCCAGCCGTGTCTTGTTTATAGGCAGCATGCCATAGTTCATACGAGTAATTTCGAACAAATCATCAATCAGCTTCTCCAGACGCTGTGATTTGGTGAATGCAATCGACGTAAAGTGCCGCACCTGCTCCTCTGTTAGCTGATCATCCTTCATGAGCAGATCCAAATATCCAAGCACAGACGTCAGCGGTGTTCGCAGGTCATGCGCCAGATTGACAACAAGCTGGTCCTTACTATTTTCAGCAAAATCCCCTCGTTCTACCGCTTCCCTTAACTTCTCACTTGCCAGGTTCACATCCTCCGCAATCGTACCTAACTCGTCCTTCGAGGAGATCTGCACACGGTGCTGAAAGTCTCCATTGGCCAAATGTCTGATCCCTGTAGAAATGTCCTTGAAATACGTCGCGTAAGGCTTGGTAAACCAAAAGAAAAACAGAATGGCCAGTGGGATAAATAAAATCAGAAAGAAATAAATATCTCCGATACTTTTCATAAAATGACGATATTCAGCGAGCTGATCTTCTGCACGGACACCCGAATAATAGGCTTGCATAAGCTTATAAATCCCATAGGTGATTGCGCCAGAGGCAAGCATGCTTAACCCTAACAACATAATCATGGTTGTGCGAAAACTTCTTCGTTTAGTCATTAAACGTGTACCCCACACCCCAGATCGTTTTGATAAACTTGTTCTTGTTCACATCTTCCCCCAGCTTTTTGCGCAGGGTCCGAATGTGGACCATCACGGTATTCCCGCTCTCGTAATAGGCTTCTCCCCAGACCTGTTCAAAAATACTTTCCGCACTGAACACCTGCTTGGGGTGGCTCGCGAGCAGATACAAAATATCGAACTCCTTCGGTGTTAGTTCCACTAGTTTGCCGTAGAGTGTAACGCGATGTTGATCTGGCGTGATGATGAGCCCACCCTTCTCCAGAATGGACCTCTGAACAGGCGCAGACTGGCTGAATTGCAGCGAACGACGCAACTGAGAGTTGACCCGGGCAACAAGCTCCATCGGATTGAACGGTTTGGTCATATAATCGTCCGCGCCCATCACGAGTCCCGTAATTTTGTCCATATCAGACGTTTTGGCACTCAGGAAAATGATCGGTAAATGATGCTGTTCCCTAATTTTACGGGTCACCTCATACCCATCCATGCCAGGCATCATAATGTCCAGAATCGCCAAATCTATCGCTTGGGTCTGAACAGCTTGAACCGCCGCCTTCCCGTCAAAGGCCTTGATGGTGTGATATCCTTCTTTTTGTAGATGTAAAGCAACCAGATCAGCGATCTCAACTTCATCGTCTGCGATCAGAATCGTAATTCGCTTCATTGCTTATTCCACTCCTATGTGTGATGCTGGGCATTATAACATATTTGAGTCCAACAGATAAACCAATGAAAGGAATCCATACATATGAAACTGGAGCGTTTATTAGCCATCGTAGTGCTACTAATCAATCGTGGGCGAGTCCAAGCCAAAGACCTGGCAGATATGTTCGAAGTATCGATCCGGACCATCTATCGGGATATCGATACATTGGGTCAAGCAGGCATCCCGGTGGTGACGTATCAAGGGGCAAGCGGCGGGATTGGTCTGGCAGAGGGTTACCGTCTGGATCGAAACGTATTAACAGACAAGGACCTCGCTTCCATCGTCACTGCACTGCGCAGTGTATCTACTTCCCATGCCAATGCGGCACGTGAGCTTCTGGTCGAAAAACTCAGCAGTATCGTACCTGAATCCAAAAATGACGATTTTCAGGCCAATACCAATCGATTCATCGTGGATTATTCAACCTGGACGCATCCCGAAGCGCTGAAAATCAAGCTTGAACTTATCGAACAGGGTATGGATCAATTACGACCCGTAACCTTTACCTACTGCAGTGCGGAAGGTATCCAGACTCACCGAACTGCCGACCCTCATACCATCGTACTCAAGAAACATTCCTGGTATCTGTATGCTTTTTGCCACGAGCGGAATCAATTTCGCATGTTCAAGCTTGTGCGTATGCAAGATGTCACGCTTGCTAATGAGCACTTCGAGCGTAAAGTCATCAACCCACAGGACAGACCCTGGCAACAGGAATGGAGCCGTCCGGACAATCAGGCCAGGTTAACCTTGAAATTCCATGCTCGCGTCCGTCATATTGCGGAAGAATGGTTTGGGATCGAGAACGTCATGCCTGATGGGACTGGGTATTATATTAGCCAAGTTGCTTTTCCCGAGGATGGCTGGTTATATGGGTTCATTCTCGGCTTCGGTGCAGATGTTGAAGTATTGGAACCTCAGCATATTAGGGATGAAATCTGCCGTATCGCGGAGCAAATTGTACAAAATTATATCTCCCCGACTCAAACCTGACAGACAGCTGTCCAGTTCCTCCCCGTATACTTCAGATATATTCAATCTGTACATATACAAGGAGGAACCAATCATGAACGTCACTGTATGTCAAAGCTGCGGCATGCCGCTCACAACCCCTGCCCAATTCGGAACGGAAGCAGATGGAAGCACAACCCGTGAGTACTGTAGCTATTGTTACAAAGAAGGTCAGTTCGAGCAGCCCGGTATGTCACTCGAAGGCATGACCGAGATGTGCACTGCCATTCTGAAGGACGAGGGCATGGACGAGGAATCCGCTCGTTCGATGCTGCGTAACCAGCTTCCTTTTTTGAAACGTTGGCGCACAAATACAACGGATCAACATGCTCAATCTCTTGTGGAAAACTCTACTACTAGTTCTGCTAACCCTCGTCAGGTAACAACAGATCATTCGTTCTCTGCCCAGCCCGTTCGTTATGTCACGCTCCCAGGCAAACGTCTTGCTGGCGTATCCGCCCGCACAACCAACGCCATTGAGATCAGTGGCAAAGGCTGTATTCAGGGACTCTGGAACAATTATTTTGCCTCAGATCACCTCCCTGCACCCGAAGTTATTCGCTATGGTTGTTACACGGATTACACCGATGGCATAACCGGAGAATACACCATACTGGTAGGGCATGAGGTCAGTCCGAACGAATCATTGCCTGAAGGATTGAATGACATTCTACTCCCTCCTGCAACTTACGCCGTATTCACCTCCAGAAAAGGAGCGATGGCAGAGGTTGTTGGCGAAGCCTGGGGAGCCGTATGGGCATGGGAGAAACAAAGCGATCGTACGTTCACCGGGGATTTTGAATTATATGATGAACGCAGCCTGAATCCCGAAAGTGTACAAGTAGATATATACATCGCTGTTCATCAAAATAGATAAAACCAACACAATGCCACCTCATACAGGATCAAAGTTTCCTCGCATCCTTTTTCATATCACGAAAGCTGCCGGGTTCGCTCGGCAGTCTTTTTGTTATATCCGGAACTACATTACCACCTAAACAACCCGACCATGGTACCAAGTTAGTTAGCATGCTTTGCATCATTTAACCAGACAATATGCCTCATAAGCGGGTACCATTGACTTCCTTAAAATTGGGACTATTCACATAACAACCGATTCGATCCTCCCATATCAAACCTCTCATATCAGGTTCTTTACTCCTGAATTTTCCTAAAACCGTTTACATCTCCTTAAAACCGGGTAAAATCACTACAATCCAATTGGAATTACATTCTAAAGTCATCTATTTCGTCTAACAAGTCACATGTACCTATATGCGCACCTGGCATGGTAACCAGTCGAAATAAATAATTTAAAAAAATGCTTTAAAGGAGGAACCAAGATGATCCGCATGCCTATTCAGCAAATGATCCCGTACCACCACCAATATCCGCGCAACACGGCGACCACTGCTCCTAAAAAGGAGAATGAGAACACTCAAGGTCTATCCTTTCATGAAATTTTACAGCAAAAAATGGCGAAGAAAAACGCTTCTCCTTCCCTTAGATAAAAATGGACACCGGACCGACCCTAGTCGAGTCAGGTTATCAACCGTCTTTCCGCAGCTTGGCGGAAGGGCGGTTATTGGCGTGGAGCCATAAACGACTGTACAGTTCTCAGGCATGTTTCTATAATGGTTTAAATATCTAAAAGATCCATGACATATACGAACTGTTAAAGGGGACTTAGCACATGATCACCATTGGTTGTTTTCACGCTCATTATTCCAACATCGCCTTAATTGAAGAGACGCTTGCTCCTTATGAAGTTGAATTGGTCCATTATGTCGATCCAGGTCTGGATCGTCTTAAACATGACGCTGACTTTAACGAGGTCGTCATTCACAAGAAAGTAGCCCAGACGCTCCAATGGATCGCCGAGTGTCATGCCCATGCCATTCTGGTCACGTGTACTCTGTTTGCGACAGTACTGGAGCAGGAAGCCACACAGGTCCCTGTGCCTGTGATCGGCATAGATGATCCGTTATTGCAGGAGATGCGGCGAGTACCAGGAGATTACATCATCGCATTCACCAACCCGGCAACTATTGAAGGAACGATGGCACGGGTGAATCAGGCATTACAGCAAGAGGATGAGAATGGGCAACTACACGTTGCCAAGACATCTCAGACGGAAGCAGTGTGCATCTCTGGGACATTTGAGTTGATTATGCGTGGAGATCAGCAAGGATATCTCGAAGCGGTACGAGAAGGCTTACATCAGATTGCTGAGCAGTATCCGGATAAAACGGTAGTGGCAGCCCAACTGTCTATGGCTCCCGCTGCTGCACAGGTTACAATAGATCGCGGTATTCCAATCCATAGCCCGCTGGCATTGCTTGCGACGTATTTGGAGAATAATTTGGGCCTGGCTCGATAGTAGTGGCTGGTTTGAAGTGAAATTTTACAATCGCTAAAACATGTGAAAACTACTGTGGTGGGAAATAGGCTTGCCCCCAGTGGGAGGTGATCCTATGAACTTCTCTTTTAACGATGTAATCGTGTTCGCGATGTTAATTATTGCGCTCCTGACATACATTGATCGTAAAAAGAAGTGACCCGCCACAGGTTGACGGCCTGACGGGTCACTTCATCTGAACTTGCTGCACTCGGAGGAATACCCACCGCAAATGCTGTGCAGGAGTAGCCATTGGCCTGGCTACTCTTATTGGTGTTTACTTACATTCATTTTATTAAACATCTGCTAGACAATCAACCATAATGCTGATAAAAAGTATCAGGAAGCTGATCAATAAGATGAAAAAGTCGACATGATAGCAGTATTCTCACCTTCAAACGATGTCAGACTGCCCAGCTTGCGCTGTACCGGCGCCTAGGAGCGTGTCCGATATTCCTCCGCCTTTTCCTGCATCCCGGCAGCTACAGCCTCATTCTCGGACAATCCTTTGTCCGCCGCAAAGGCACGAATGTCCTGCGTGATGCGCATGCTACAGAACTTTGGTCCGCACATGGAGCAGAAGTGAGCTTCTTTGGCTCCTTCTGCTGGCAGCGTCTCATCATGGTAGGACAGCGCACGTTCAGGGTCCAGTGACAGGTTGAACTGGTCACGCCAACGGAACTCGAACCGCGCTTTGGACAATGCGTCATCGCGGCGCTGGGCACGTGGATGTCCCTTCGCCAGATCGGCAGCGTGGGCCGCGATCTTGTAGGCGATGACCCCTTCCCGCACATCATCCTTGTTGGGCAGGCCCAAATGTTCTTTTGGCGTAACATAACAGAGCATCGACGTGCCGAACCAGCCAATCATGGCCGCACCAATGGCGGATGTGATGTGATCGTAACCCGGGGCAATGTCGGTCGTCAGCGGCCCCAGCGTATAGAACGGTGCTTCTTTACATATCTCCATCTGCAAGTCCACATTCTCCTTGATCTTATGCATCGGCACATGCCCAGGACCTTCGATCATCACCTGCACATCATGCTTCCACGCGATCTGCGTCAGTTCCCCGAGCGTAGCCAGTTCCGCCATCTGTGCTTCATCATTCGCGTCGTAGATACTGCCAGGACGAAGTCCATCTCCCAGCGAAAACGCCACATCATACCTTTTCATAATCTCGCAGATTTCTTCAAAATGAGTGTACAAAAAATTCTCCTGATGATGCGCTAGACACCATGCTGCCATAATGGACCCACCGCGAGACACAATGCCTGTCATCCGCTTGGCCGTCATCGGGATATAACGCAGCAGTACACCTGCATGAATCGTAAAGTAGTCCACGCCCTGCTCTGCCTGCTCAATGAGCGTGTCACGGTATAACTCCCAGGTCAGCGCTTCCGCTTCGCCATTCACCTTCTCCAGCGCCTGATACAGCGGCACCGTACCAATCGGCACAGGTGAATTACGGATGATCCATTCCCGGGTGGTATGAATGTTTTTGCCTGTGGACAGATCCATCACCGTATCCGATCCCCAGCGTACCGCCCAGGTCATCTTCTCGACCTCTTCCTCGATGGAAGAGGATACAGCAGAGTTGCCAATGTTGGCATTGATCTTCACATGAAAATGACGACCGATCAACATCGGCTCACTCTCCGGGTGATTGATGTTAGACGGCAGGATGGCCCGTCCACTCGCCAGCTCTTGCCGCACAAATTCCGGTTCCACGCCTTCACGAATGGCGGCAAACTCCATCTCTGCCGTAATGACTCCCTGCCTCGCGTAGTGCATCTGGGTCACACAGCGGCCTGTCTGTGCTCGCAGCGGTTTGCCTCGTAATCCGGGGTACTCTTCAGCGCCGGCTCTCTTCCCTCCGGGTTTCAGTCCGTTATCCTCCGGTTTAACTGTACGGCCTTGGTAAGCTTCGACATCGCCGCGCTCTGTGATCCAACGTGTGCGCAGGGATGGCAGACCTGCACGGATATCCGCATGAAATGCGGGATCGGTCATCGGGCCGCTCGTATCGTAGACACGCAGCGGTTCGTTATGCTCCACCCCTTGGGGAGTATTCGTGTCATGAAGGGCTATTTCACGTTCAGGAACAGCAATGTCTGGCCGTGAGCCCTGAATGTAGACTTTGCGGCTGCCGGGAAAGGGCTGAACCCGTCCGGCCGCCCCTGTTTCTTTTTCCACCTGCTGATCGTTATGTTCCTGTTCCATCGCTTGTTGTCCCGTTTGATTTCTTGTACTCATGTTCACTTGTCTCCTCCTCAGTGTTCGTTCGCTTGTTTGGTTGGTTTCATCATTAGGTCACTTACGTACCTGTCCCAAATCATGCGCAATGCAGAGAAGAAAGAGCGATCCTACACCAGACCAGGGGAGACATTATTTATGTACAGTTCACAACAGACCGAAGGCTGCCGCAGATCATGGATCTATGGTGACTTCCCTCCTCATCCAAGCCCACTTTCGCAGGTTATTGAAAAAGAGGCCCATAGAATCCGCGCTATATCGCCTGTTCCCTGTATATAAAAAAGCCGGTCCCCGAAGGAACCGACTTTTAATGTCCATCACCAATAATGCACCTTTATGAAGCTCCTTAACGGAGCCCTACAAGGGTCACATCATGTGGTGGTTGTGGTCATATCGCCGATTACTTCCCTACGCTGGTATGATCCAGATCAGGTGCAAAGGGTCCGGAATCTCATGCGATTCCGTCTCAGTCCGGACAATTCGGACTCCCCTAGTAACGTTAACAAGTTGCGGCATACACATGCCGCAGTTCATATTCAATGATGCTGGCTCCGCTGGGCCGTCCATAACAGAGTAGCGCAACCGGAACATAAAAACAACCTTTATATTCCAGAACACCAACTCAATTGGAGAATAACCTTACCTCAACATCAGGATAACATGAGCCCCATTTGCGTAGCCGCTTCCTTTAGCACAGGTGCGTATTCATGCAATGTCTCCTGTGAGAGTCGGCTGACAGGCCCTGAGACCGAGAGTGCGGCTGCAATATTGCCTCTGCGATCCATAATCGGTACAGATACCGCGGCAGCTCCCGGCTCACGTTCCTCATAACTCGTCGCATATCCGTTATCCCGGATATCTCCCATCTGCGCCAAATACACCGCCGGATCAATAAACACCGGCCATTCAGGCCCATTCATCAGTTCTTCACGATCCTCATCCGTGGCAAACGCCATCAAAACTTTGCTGGAAGCGCCCACAGACAGCGGCAGTCTAACACCAACGGGAGCAACTCGGCGAATCGCCTGATCACTTTGCACAGCTTGAATCCGTATCCTTTCACTCCCATCACGCAGGTACAGACTCACGGTCTCCCCCAATCGATCTCTCAGTCGCTCCATCGCAGGCAGCAGCAGAATAGCGGGATCATCACTGCGGGACATGTGAGCCGACAATTCCCAGATTCGGATGCCAAGTCTGTACTTCTCTGTTGCTGCATCGCGGATCACGAACCCTCGATCCTCCAGCGTAGCCATCAAACGGTGCACTGTACTTTTGTGCAGGCCAATCTGGCTGGCAATTTCGGTGAGTCCCAGATCACTGCGTGTGGTAAAACATAATAATATATCCAGCGCCCGTTCCACAGCCCGGACGGTTAACTTGCGATCTTCCATGGCATGATGCCCTCCTCATGTTTCATCACATGAAACTTGGTTACATAAATTATATGAGAAACGGTCTCATCTGTAAACCAAAAAGAGCCAAAATCAAAATATGCCAACGTGTAAATTTTTCCTTTTTATAAGACTTAATCCCCTGTAATTTACACACTAAGGTAATGTTACCCATATATCTTAAGAACTATATAACAATTGCGTAACAAATGCCCTCAATCAATTGACTTTGACTATATTGGAACATACGATAAAGATATATTACATTAAGATATCGCTCTGAAGCAGGCTCTGAAATCGACGCAATTCTCTTTTCATGTCGTTGTTATCTTCAACTGAACTTCAAAGGAGGGGCATTCATGTATCCAACATCCCAGAGCGAAGCCCCGCTGCAGACAAAAGTGTCCGATCTGCCCTCTTCCCTATCACCGAGGCTGATTCGGTTCAAACATATTATCGTAGCGTTGCTGCTCTCCGTTGTATTTTTTCTACTGTTTTGTTTTATTGCACTGCATGGTTATATCGCATGGGTATTATCCAATCCTATTGTAGCGCCGGTCTTCTCCAATCCAATGCAGGCCAAGAACATGAAGTACGAAGACATCACGTTCCCGGCAGCAGATGGCAGCCGGACGATGCAGGGATGGTATATACCTGCTGACAACGCTGCAAGCAAAACGATTATTTTCAGTCACGGCTATGGTGCCAATCGTGAAGAAACATGGGTACCCATGTATGACCTGGCCCACTATGCCCATCAACTTGGGTTCAACGTGGTCATGTTCGATTATGGCTTCGCCTCACAGGTGAACAAAGCTGTAGCCACAGGTGGCAAAGCTGAGTCACAGCAATTGCTGGGTGCCATCCAGTTCGCCAAGCAGCGAGGTGCGCAGGAACTGGTTGTCTGGGGTTTCTCCATGGGTGCCGGTACGGCCCTTCAAACTGGACTGATTACCCAGGAAGTGGATGCGATGATTCTGGACAGTACGTTCCTGCTTGAGCCGGATACGCTGTACCACAACATTCATAACCAGATCGATCTCCCGCGTCAGCCTACACTCGAGATCATGAATCTGTTGTTCCCTGTTCTGAATGGTACCGGATTACAACAGATTCCATACCAGGAAGTGAAAAAGGAAGATTATCCGTTCCCGATTTTCTTCATCCATGGCACAGAGGACGAGAAGGCGCCTTATCCAATTGCGGAGCATCTCGCCGCCAACCAGACCAATCCATACTCCGATGAATGGATTGTCCAGGATGCGCATCATGAGTTGATCTTCCGGGAGCATCCAAAGGAATATCTGCGCCGTGTCTCAACTTTCCTGAGTCATGTAACGAAAACAAGCAGTGACGATGTACAGAACACGAATAGTGGAGAATAACCAAATTTCAATCATCCGAATTTTTTCAGAGCCCTCAGGGGCTCTTTTTTTGCACTCATAGGACAACAAGCTCGCGGAATATACTCTTGGGACGCATGAACAGACGGTCTGCATGCAATGAATTTGATCTGAAGGAGGTTCAAAATAAAGATGAACTGGTATGGATATGGTCACCTGCTGCCTCTGCGGACATTGGAGGAAATCCGTTTCTGGAAAGAGCAGGAGAAAGAACATACACTCGTCATTCGTGCCCTGGTTCCTGATCTGGAGCCCCCATACGTCAAGCTACTGGAGGAATGGGAGGTTACCTTTGCAAACAGTGAGCGAGTAGCCAATCAGCTTTTAAAACAACTATTGCCTGGAACCCATCCGCCTGCTCCCTACATGGTTCGTTGTATCGATCAACTTGTGTTGGCAGCTCGGCAGCAATCGAGAGAGTTCATCAAACAGCTATACGTTCTTCTGGAGCAAAGTGCTGCTGTGCAAGCTGTTCCGCTTGCCAAAGTACTCATTCTGCATTTTATCCGCGAGTCGGAGTATTTTCTGGGCGTATTGGATACGCTTGGCCAACCTGGCATTTTGCGTGAAACGGATTCGGAGCCATCACTTTTTCTGGAAAATGCGTTGCATACGTCAGAGTCAGGAAGCGTCCATCGCCAAGCTTCAGAAGCTCCAACTTCTCCAGAGGGAAATGTAAATGCACCTGCCGGTTCAGCTCATATCCAATCCGCAACCATTCAACCACCTTCTACCGGAACAACACAAGCCACACCCAGCTCTACAGCACCTCCCGTAAAAGAGAAGCCGGTTCCCATCGGAGGACACACACTGCCGCCTCTCCCCTATGCGTACAATGCGCTAGAGCCACATATTGATGAGCTGACGATGCGTATCCATCATGACAAACACCATCAATCTTATGTGGACGGACTAAATGTAGCAGAGAAGAAGCTGGCGGAATCGAGAAAAAAGAATAACTTTGAACTCATCAAACATTGGGAACGTGAACTTGCCTTCAACGGGGCAGGCCACTACCTGCATACGATCTTCTGGACAATTATGAATCCTGCTGGCGGCGGCAAACCTTCCGGTATGCTGGCAGAGCAGATCAAGCGGGATTTCGGAAGTTATGAAGCGTTTAAGAATCAATTCACGGAAGCCGCGAACAAGGTGGAAGGCAGTGGCTGGGCGATGCTTGTCTGGAGCCCGAGAGCACATCGTTTGGAGATTTTGCAGGCGGAAAAACACCAGAACCTGTCCCAGTCCGATATCGTACCGCTCCTGCCACTGGATGTGTGGGAACATGCCTACTATCTGAAACATCAGAATGAACGCAAAAAGTATATTGAAGACTGGTGGAACGTTGTCTACTGGCCCGCTATTGCCGAGCGTTACGAAACGGCACGCAAGTTGTTGTGGCCGCCTTATTAAGCTTGGGGTTAGATGGATTAGAGAAAAAAGAGATATCTCCAGCCGAATGACTGAACGATATCTCTTTTGGTGTAGACAAAAAAGCAAGCCTCTTGTAAAAAGAGACTTACTTGTATTTTGAGAGACTTCCTATTTCTAAATGTTCACTTAAGAAGCACAGCCCTCGCACGCCACATAGTTGTCGCCAACCTGTTTGCTAATGGAGATCAGATCGCCCAGCTTGATATCAGACTCATCTGTAAACTCCAGATCGGCTATACGTGCAACGATCAGTGCAGCAGCCTCTTCCTTGCTTGTTGCCATTTGGCTGAACTCGGATTTTTCGCCTGTTGATACAACCTCATATAAATACGTATATCTCAATGTGTCCATCCTAACACTCTCCTTCCGAAATCACATCATATCATCTCTATTAACCAATTCCAAGCCCTAGTAAAAAGTGTTAATCGTAGCGCAGCTTCATCTGCTCAGCTGTCAGGCGTACTTCTTCAGAGCCAACGCTAAGCACCCTGCTGGTCTCCGCCTGTGGATAGTGATCGCGCAGTGTTCGAACCAAAGCCGCAGTATATGCCGCTGCTGAAGGTACACCTGCCAATTCTTTCAGACTTGCCATCGTGCCAGGCTGAACATCGGGATATCCTTCACTCGCCCCGCCTGCTGCATGCTGATAGAATTGTCGCACATCTGCTGCCAATTGATCACCCTGACCGTCCACGATGATAAAAGCCGTAATGATATACGCCTTTGCCTGCCTGCGCTGGGCAATACCACAGAATTTCAATCCACCTACACTGACATCATAATCTCCCGGGCAAAAAGCACCCTGAACCTCGCCAGTTTGCGCCTGATTCGACCACTGCGTTAGCGACTCGGCAATAATCGAAGCCATCTCCCGGAAATCATCATGAATATTGATGGCATGTCCGGGATTAGGCAGAATCAGCGACACATTAACTACCCCTGGGTTCAAGGGTACTGCCGCTCCACCGGAAGGCCGAACACAGACCGCTGTCCCTTGGCTTCTAATCTGCTCCATCGCTTCTACAGCCTGTGGCAACCTGCGGTCACGCAGACCCGCTACAAAGGCATCTGGGTGTCTCCATATATGTGCAATAGGTAGATGCCCTGCCCCAACCCGCCTGCACATAACTTCTTCCCAAGCAAAAGCTTCGAGTACACTACTACCTTGTCGCATGAGTGGTGTCTCCCAGATTTGCAGACGCAATGAAGCCTGTTGATCTGCCTGTAGTCCCTTTTCCGGCTGAACCGGATGATCTGAATGGGAAGGTACACTCATCGTTCCATTACCTCCGGCTTAACGAATTCATATGTATCCAGTATACAGGAATGACAACGCATATATAAATAAGCCGGTTCCCAGGGAACACGGCTTATTTATATCACATCCTATGGCTTAGAAACTGCTGCTTCCAAAACCAAAGGAACTTACACATCCGACTTGTCCAACGAGTAGACATACCTGATCTTAATCTTTGACCAAAGACAAGAACTCCGCACGTTGGGCCGGATTCTCACGGAAAGAACCACGTACAGCAGACGTAACCGTCTTGCTTCCAGGTTTCTTCACGCCGCGGGAACACATGCACAAGTGCTCGCCTTCCACAACGACCATAACTCCATGAGGTTCAACGGCCTCTGTCAGAATGTCAGCGATCTGTGAAGTAATACGTTCCTGAACTTGCAGGCGACGTGTTACTGCTTCGACCAGCCGAGCCATTTTGCTCAGACCAACGATCTTGCCGCTTGGTACATAGCCAATGTGTACCTTGCCGAAAAACGGCGCCATGTGGTGCTCACACTGACTGTAGTAGACAATATCCTTGACGATAACCAGTTCTTCATGATTCTCGTCAAACGTGACACCGAGCACATCGCGCGGGTCTACTTCATATCCACCAAAAATTTCTTCATACATTCGGGTCACACGTGCAGGCGTTTCAAGCAGCCCTTCACGTGTACTATCTTCTCCGATCAATTTCAGGATCTGCTCTACATGATACTCGATCTTCTCCCGATTGTCGGATACTTTTGAATTCAAATAATCTTTAACGCCAGCCACTGCCAAACGCCTCCTTTCGAACCACTACTGTAAGAGGTTGTTCAAAAAGTCCGCTTCTCGGTACTGAAAACCCAACTTTTTGAACACGCACTTTAAGCAGTTATTCCCTGCTATTATTTTCGGCGGCCCGAACTTTTACGCGCAGGATGCTGTTGCGGCTGAGGCATTTTCGCTCCTGGCTGCTGATTCTTCATCATCTGCTGGGCACGCTGCATTTGCTTGCCATTCAGGTTGTAGCCCATTTGCTTCGCCATTTTCTGAAGCATGTCCGGATTGCTTTGCATTTTCTCAAGTTGTTTACGCAAGTAGAACACCCCGATGAAAAATCCCCCGACCAGACCAACAATCAATGTGATAATCGGTATAACAATATCCATCTCTTAGACACCTCTGTATGCATTCTAAAAAGCCTGATAATCCGTGTAAACTTCATGATGTTCGACACATATGTTGCAAGCCTGACACAGACCGGATTTCCTGAAAGTATCATAGCATTTCCGCACGCCTTGAGCAAACGGATTTTCCAGTTGAACCGTACACAAGCTACGTCATGACAGCTTCAATGAAAACGGTTGTATGCTGAGCCAGATCGATTTCAACCACATCCAGAGAATAACGCGTACTTCCGCGCGCCACCCTGATTACAGGTCTGCCGGGCAATCCCCGATGTTGACGCACAATGACTCCAGTCTCTTTGGTGGACAGTCGTACCGCTGTACCATTGGGATACACGGATACACTCTTGTTGAACTCAATCAGAATGTCCCGATCCAGCTTTGTACCAGACAACGCCATCATCTCTTCACAGGCCTCATGTGGCATCAAACTGTCCTTGGATAAACCATTAATGAGATTATCATAGATATTAGCCACACTAACGATTCTCGCAAACAGATGAATGTCACTCCCCTTGATCCCTCTCGGCATGCCTGTACCATCTACATGCTCATGATGTTGCAGGGCTGTATGGGCGACCAACAGACTGAACTCCCGTTTGTTCTTAATTACTTCGAATCCACGCCATGTATGGTGCAGCGAAGAATTTGCCGCAGAGCCACTGCCAGGAGGTTCCCCCACTTTGCCTATATCATGCAATAATGCCCCCACAGCAAGGTCCTTCAGTTGATTATAATTGAGTCCCATATTCAGTCCGATGACCGAAGACAATAAACATACATTCATCGCATGAACATACTGTGCATTGTCTTTGGTACGAATATCGGTGAGCTGCACAAGCATTTCACGCCCGTTCAGTACATCATTCAGCAATTTCTCTATACTGAGGGCAACCTTTCTCGGACTCCAGTCTTTCCCGGAACGAATGGATTCGAGTGTGACACTCATTTCATTAATTATTGCCCGTTTCGTGGTCTCATCCAGAATGTCTTCTGTATCCACATCTTTATACGCTTCATCCTGGATGTATAACATGGTCACGCCAATACGCTTCAGCGTATTGACCATGTATACGGTGAGCTGGACTCCGGCAGACAGCAACACCGTGCCGTTACTGGAATATACCGTCTTGCCCAGAAGCTCCCCCGCTTCCACGCTCTCCACGTTTACATACTTCATGAACGTCCCCCGCTCTTACGATAGCTGCTCCAATGCGAGCAATTGCTCCTTGGTTTGCAGACCGCCTACATAACCCACCAGGGTACCGTCTTTACCACTGATACGGTGACAGGGAATAATAATCGGAATCGGATTCTTGCTAATGGCGTCCAGAACTGCACGAACAGCCTTGGGTCTGCCGATGATTTCCGCAACCTGTTGGTGTGATGAGGCCTCTCCATAAGATATATCGGACAGAACTTGCCATACTTGTAGCTGGAATGGTGTTCCAAGCCGATCAAGCTGCAAGTCGAACGTTTTTCTCTCCCCTGCAAAATACTCCTTTAACTGCTTTGCAGCTTCGCTGAGCTTCTCTTCATTCTTCTCATATCGATACTCGCCAATCCAGATGCGGGCCCATTGTTGCAGATGAGCTTCGCGTACGTGAAAGGCGCCAAAATCGATGTGACACAGCCCTTCATCCGTCGCGCATAACGTAAGAGTACCAATCGGTGTCAGTACCTCATCGTAATATACGGGCTTGCCATGAAGACCCGTAACGGCTGAAGGTTTCCACGCTGCGGCTTCCGGTTTGTCAGGCTGTGCAGACTGCTCACTACCCGGTTCAATCCCGGCTTCCATTTTCAAATCCTGTTGTAACGCACGTAAGGCATTGTTCTCGTTGTTCTGTTCCTCTGGCTGCTTCTCACTCACTTGTCCAGCCTGTGGCTGTTTGGGTAAGGTCTCGGACGAACTCAGTCGCTCCTCGGCCTTCTGCAGCATGCTTAGTACGTTCCCATCTTGTTCGTTAGCGGCAGCTTCCCCAATTGCTCTCATGGCGTCTTCTCCTCCAATTCTGCTTAACGCCCAGGCTGCGGTTCCCCGCAACTCGGGGCGCGGATCACGTTTTAATACTTCTGTAAGTTTGGGTACAGCACTTTTGTCTTTGAAATTGCCCAGGGCAATAACGGCGTTGCGTTGAATCGGCTTCTTGCCCCGCCAAGCGGCGGAACTCTGACCGAAACGTTCCTTGAATTCCCGGTTACCGATGTCCAGCAACGGCAGCAGGAGTGGCTTCACAATCTCCGGATCGGGGTGAAACTCGGGATGGTGATCCCAGTTCTTGCCCCGGTTCTTCGGACAAACAATCTGACACGTATCACAACCGTACAGACGGTTGCCTATTTTCAGCATAAATTCTTCATCCACGAACCCTTTCGTCTGGGTTACAAAAGAAATACAACGTTGTGCATTCAACTGCCCCGGCCCCACTAATGCTCCTGTAGGACAGGCATCGATACATTTTGTACATTCACCGCAGTCTTCGGTCACAGGTGTGTCTGGTTGAAAAGGAATATTCGTTACCAGTTCCCCGAGGAAAATCCATGAACCGAATTTGGGTGATATAATGGCACAGTTTTTGGCGCTAAAACCAATCCCCGCACGCTGGGACACCGCACGATCCACCAATGCTCCGGTGTCTACCATGCTTTCGATCATGGCCTCAGGTACACGTTCACGTATAAAGTTCACCAGCTTGTCCATAGCTGCACGCAGGACCTGATGATAATCCTGGCCCCAAGCCGAACGGGCAAAAATGCCCCGATATGCACCGGGCTCCGATTTCGGCGGATTCACCATTTTGGATGGGTATGCCACGGCTATTGCAATAAGTGAAGCGGGCTCGCCATCTTTTAAGGCAGGGTGCACTCTTTTTTCAATATCCGGCTCTTCAAAACCTGAAGCATACCCCTTATCCCGCGACTGCTCCAGCAGCGACTTCAGGGAAACAAAGGGATCAGCCGAAGCAAATCCGATATCATCAATGCCCAGTCCGGGGCCAGCTGCCTTGATCTCCTGTTTTAACTTCTCCCATACGGAGGCATCCTGTGCTGCCCCGGTCTGTACGCTCGTCATTTCTCTTCCCTCTCTTCTTCCGACACTTATTCCGTAAACAGTGAACGCCCGCCTCACGGTAAGAGGACAGGCGTTAATTTCTATATATGCCTTACATACTTGAATTCAAACGGAGCGAGTCTATATGGTTTAACGCAAAATGCAGTCTGAAGTTGTTGTCCTGTCAGCATTTTACAATTTCTTCAATTCAGAAAACGGCCAGAAAATAAATTCAGCCTTGCCTACAATCTGGTCGGATGTAATACTGCCAAACACTCGGCTATCCTTACTTTTGCCTTCATGACGATTATCCCCCATCACGAAGAAATGATCCGGCTCCAGTGTGATTGGGCCAAAATCCGGGTCCTGCACCTCAATATCGGTGTACGTTTCCGCTTGTTGCTCGCCGTTCACATATAGATGGTGATCCCTAACTTCAATTGTATCTCCCGGAAGTCCAACGATCCGTTTCACCAGAAAATCTTTCTTCTCTACACCTTCACTTGGATCACGAAGTACGATCACATCTGATCGGGAAGGAGTACCCAGATGATATACAATTTTGTTGACAAAAAGGCGATCTCGCTCAACCAGTGTCGGCTGCATGGACTGTCCCTTGACCATCGACAGATTGAACACAAACAGGTTCAGCAGCATCATAATTACAAAAGCAACAACAATCGTTTTGACCCAGTCCCACAGCTCGACAACCCAGGATTTCCCCGGTTGTTCAGGCTTTGACGGTTCATTTCGTTGCTCGGAAGTCACATGTTCCATTGAATGATTATTGGAATTCAAAGGGACACCTCATTTATTAAATAGTTAAATTAAACTTGTAACCTGGTGACCATACTCCCTTTCAGTCTACTTCATTTGGGAGAGTGAAACAATTGGTTATGAGCACCAATACCCTGGTTATCGTGAATACAGCCGCGATAGTCGCGGTGATTTAAATAAAATTCGGAGACTTTGAAGCATGTTCATAAAATGAGGAAATCAGAGGTCTATGACGCGAAGAACACTCATATAAATAGAAAGGCACATCCCTCACGTTCTTACACGTTAAAGAGATATGCCTAATATGAAATGAAAATCTTTTTTTTATTTCTTTTTAAACATGCAAACTAAGCTTTGGACAAAATACTAAGAGTCTGGAAAGCGCTCATAATCTGATTGGCACCGTAACCCATTGCTTCATATAGAGGCATGGCTACTTTGTTGTGCTCATCACCCGCCACCCATACTTGGCTGACTTTACGCTGCTGGAACCGCTGTTCCATAGCCTCAACAAGTGTTTTGCCGACTCCACGGCGACGATAGTCTGGATGAACCGCAATACGGTAGATACAACCCTGGTTGTGATCAATCGTACCGATCAAAGCGCCTACGAGGTCTCCCTCTTCTTCCGCAACCATGATCAGGTCAGAATCCCATGACAATTGACGGGCAAACGGGCCCATCGTGTTCTCATAACACTCTTCCGATAGTGCAACCTGGAGAAGCTCCGTCATCTGGCTTGCATCACTCAACTGAAAGGAACGAACGTGCATGTCTTAAATCTCCCTTTTCGTTAGCTTAGATGAGGTTTTTACAAAAAGGGAATCCCTTTTTACCAAAAACCCAATGTTCATATAATGACAAAAAACGAGAAAATACCGCTTCTTCGTCAATTAAACCATACTTTTCTCCATAAAACACGCATTTTCTTTTGAAAGCGCTTAATTGTAACCGTTTACATACGAATATTAAACTTTTCATCTATTTAAACGCCTGAAAACACATAAATAGTTGCATAAAGGGTAAAATATGTTTGTTATCTCTGGCCCATCATTAGATCAACGCCTCGGGGGACTTAATAAACAAAAATGTTGCTTAATTAGCTCGAATGCGGTTTAATATTAGTGGCAAGGGTATTATTACATATGTACCTGTTTTCAAAAAAACTAAAATCTCAGGAGGTATTTCATTATGACTTTTCAATTACCAGCACTTCCTTACGCTAACGACGCACTGGAACCACATATCGATGCAAAAACGATGGAAATCCACCACGATCGCCATCACAATACTTATGTAACTAACTTGAACGCAGCTCTGGAAAGCGCTCCTGAACTGCAAGAAAAAAGCTTGGAAGATCTGATTGCTAACCTTGACAGCGTACCAGAAGGCATCCGCACAGCGGTTCGCAACAATGGTGGTGGACATGCTAACCACAGCTTGTTCTGGGAAATCATCGGACCTAACGGCGGCGGCGCTCCTACAGGCGATATCGCAGCAGCTATCGATAGCGAACTGGGTGGCTTTGATAAATTCAAAGAAGATTTCGCTAAAGCAGCTACAACTCGCTTCGGTTCCGGCTGGGCTTGGCTCGTAGTTGGTAAAGATGGCAAGTTGTCCATCACTAGCACACCTAACCAAGACAGCCCTCTCTTCGAAGGTCTGACTCCGGTTCTGGGTCTGGATGTATGGGAGCACGCTTACTACCTGAACTACCAAAACAAACGTCCTGACTACATCGCTGCTTTCTGGAATGTAATCAACTGGGATGAAGTGAACAAACGTTACGCTTCTGCAAAATAAGACTGTTAGCATGCAACAGTTAACATAAAAGAGAGCCTGATTCGGTCGTCGTGACCGTGATCAGGCTCTCTTTTTGCTACCATTATAGTTATAGTAATGGGTGGTTTGTTTCTAACGAACCCCGGACACGCTATCGCTCCATATTTCATCGTATCGCGAACCTAAGGAATCTCAGTGTAGCTATTACCCCAAATACGGGTTTTGATGCGCAGTTTTGGGTTTATTTAGCTATGATAACGTCACCCAGGTTCGTTAGCTCCCCCATTTAATCATTCACTTGATCATACGCACCAGCAAAATAACTGCTGATCAGCTTCAGAAATATATTCGGGAATGCCAGCTTGTCCATGTCTTCCGGACCGATCCAGCGGTAGGTCAAGCCATCGCCTTTACCTGTCAGTGTCGGAGTGCTCAGCGCTAGGTCACTAACATCAGATGGTGCCAACATCTCTCCATCGTTAAGCGATGTTGCGATGTTCTGCGCATTAGCCGTGCCTGGCTCCGATGAATGCGTTGTGTCTGACTCAGGTGACACAGCTGATGATGAGGCTGTGCCCTCCCTTGTTGCCACCTGTGCATCGTAGGCGGCTCTGGCTTCCGCTGCGATCAGCGGAAGCTCACTGCTCTGGTCCTGCTCGGTACACTTATACACCTGCAGGCTCCAGACAATGTGGCTGAACACATGCTCCGCATGGGTAGCCAGCCCTTCCGGGCGGGCAGCGAAGCCTTCCGCCCACAGACTGCCGGCCAGCAATGCCATGGCCGGCTCATCCGCCAGCGGCGCCGCCTTCTTGCTGGCTGCGGCGGGCGCCGCGAGCACATGCGGCAGCTCCCACATGCGGGCCAATAGGCCCGTGTCTGGGCGCTGGCGCACAAGCACTTGGCCGCGATGAGCACCGCGGCCCTCCACAATCGCGACCAGCCGCTGCTCAGGGCGCGGCGGCTTCGCCTTGGTCTTGACCGGCAGTGTAAGCTCTCTTCCGGCGATGCGGCCGGAACATTGCTCCATGACCGGGCAAGTCAGGCAGTGCGGCGCTTTGGGTGTACACACCAGCGCGCCAAGCTCCATCAGCGCCTGATTGAAATCACGCGCCCGCCCTTCCGGAATGAGCTCTCCTGCGAGCTCTTCCATCAACACCCGGGTGCTGCCCTTCATAATGTCCTCATCGATGAGGAAGTATCGGGACAGTACCCGCATGACATTGCCATCTACCGCAGGCTGCGGCTGGTTGAAGGCAATGCTGAGAATGGCCCCGGCAGTATACGGGCCCACTCCTTTCAATGCAAAGACAGCCGGCTTGTCCTGTGGCATCTCTCCTCCGTGCAGTTCCATGACTTGTCTGGCGGCTGCCTGAAGATTACGTGCACGGGAGTAATAACCGAGTCCCTCCCAATTTTTCAACACATCCTCTTCCGGTGCTTCCGCCAATGCCTGCACAGTCGGGAAATTCCCGATAAAACGATTGAAATACGGAATTACCGTATCGACCCGAGTCTGCTGAAGCATAATCTCCGATACCCATGTGAAATACGGATTGTTGTGGCGACGCCACGGCAAATCCCGTCGGTTGATCATATACCAGTCCAGCAAATTCACGCTGAAATGTTGTTTCTGTTCCTGTAAACCCATATTTCCGTCCTCTCCTATTGCCAAGCTAACTACTTTTCCATCTGCTCCACGATCGCAAAGGCCGCTGCCAATTCCGTCTGATGTGTAATACTCAAATGAATGTCATATTGCTTATCATATGGCAGCTGCAGACGTTCCCAGGCTTGACTGGACAGCGAGGCCACGGGACGTCCTGTCCCATCAGGCAGCACCTCAATGTCAGTGAAGCCCATGACACCACCTATACCGCAGCCAAATGCCTTAGACACCGCTTCTTTCGCTGCAAATCGACCGGATACAAACTCCGTCATCCGCTTCCCTCGACGAACTGCGATCTCACGCTCTGCTGGCGTTAAAATTCGTTTCAGAAATGCTTCCGCATGGCGACCGGACAATAACTTCCGCATACGTCCAATCTCCAGCACATCATTACCAATGCCATATATCATCAACGCTTCACCCGCTTAATCTTTTATACTGTAAGAGGTTATTCAAAAAGTCCGCTTTTGATTACGAAGGATGCCTAATGGCATCATCAGCTTCGAACATGGAATTCAGCCGAAATGTCCGTTGCTCACGTAGCTTATACTACGCTCCGCTACTCCATTTCTAGCTTCATTCCATCTTCTCGGTACTGAAAACCGCTCTTTTTGAACCTTCATTGTAAAAGATCTCCATTCAATCACATGATCTGATCCGTAACTCTCCGAACACGTATTCTATTGTAGCAGGAGGGGCGCACAGAAGCGAGTACCTATCCGCATTACCATATATGCTAAAATATGAATCAGGAATCGTCTGAAATTCTTAGGAGGTCTGAATCATGCCCATAACTTTTGAATTGCCCACTGACGTAGATGCGACCATTCGCGGGGACTTTTTCCCTGCACAACAACCCGCTCAAGGTGTCATCGTTCTGTCTCACGGATACAAAGGCTTCAAAGACTGGGGCATGTTCCCCTATGCAGCTTCACAGCTAAGCCAGACGCATCATGTGCTGACCTTTAATTTCTCTCACAACGGTATCGGCGAATATCTGGAGCAATTCTCTGAACTTGAAAAGTTCGCAGTGAATACCTACAGCCGGGAGCTTGGCGATCTGGCCCTGGTACTGGAACATGTAGCTACACAACCTGAACTCGCTGGACTTCCTGTATATCTGGTTGGTCATAGCCGCGGTGCGGGCGTAAGTCTCGTCTATGCACTGGATCATCCCGAACAGCTGGAAGGTGTCGTCTCCTGGAATGGTATAACCAACCTGGATCTCTTCACAGCGGAGCAAAAAGAAGAAATGCGCACACATGGCCGGAGCCATGTCGTTAACGGACGTACAGGTCAGCAGATGCCACTGGACGTGGCTATTCTGGAAGACATGGACAAGCATAGCGAACGTTACGCTATCATTGACCGCTTGGCTTCTTCACCTGTGCGAGTCGCACTCATTCAGGGAACAGAAGATCCACAGCGTCTGAGAGAGGGTTCTGCCGCACTGGTTCAAGCCCGCCCTGATATCCCATGGCACCAGATTCCTGATGGGAATCATACCTTTAATACCGTACATCCATTTAAAGAAACCACTCCGCAACTGGAGCAAGCCATCACCCTAACCCTGCAACAGATCAAAGACTGGAATAGCTAACTCATCTTTAATATAGTAGTTACCTGGATTTTTACTGTTTCTCGTTCCATATAACAAAAAGAGTCACTGCGTGAGCAGTGACTCTTTTTGCATTCCCTAAGAGGGACGTTATTTCATTGTTGGTGTTAACAGCTTATAACCAGCATGCTTTTCCACCCGTATTAGATACCAGGAATGGCATTGCGTTTGTGATGTGTGCGCGTATAGAACGCTTCGAGGCGCTCTTGTGCAGCCGGATCGATCTGTTTGCCTTCGAGATAGTCGCTGTTCGCTTCATACGTAATTCCCAGCTCATCTTCGTCCGTCTGACCTTCCCATAGTCCTGCCGATGGTGCTTTGTCCAAAATAGCCTGTGGCACATTCAGATATGCTGCCAGCTGGCGTACCTGACGTTTGTTCAGAGTGCTCAGTGGTGTGATATCCACAGCACCGTCGCCCCATTTGGTATAGAAACCCGTGATGGCTTCGGACGCATGATCCGTACCTACAACGAGCAGGTTCTCTTCAAACGAAAGCGCATATTGCATAACCATACGAGTTCTCGCCTTGACATTACCTTTGCCTTGGTGAGTCATATGGCGTGGGCTTCCCAAGGATTTGAAACCTTGCTCCACTTCCAGCGCAATCTCGTTAACTGCATCTTCGATATTGGTTTCCACGACATGCTTCAGATCGTATGCTTTGGCTACAGCGTAGCTGTGGTCGATATCGGATTGTTCACCATAAGGTTGGAACACGCCAAGCGTTTTGTACTCTTGGTTGTTCTCTTGTGTAAGCTCGTCCGTCGCTTTTTTGCAAAGCGCCGTAGCCACTGCACTGTCAATACCGCCGCTGATCGCAATCAGCAAACCCTTGGCACCCGCATTTTTCACATACGTCTTCAGAAAATCAACACGCTTGCGTACTTCCTCTTCTTCATTAATGCTTGGTTTAACCTTCAATTCAGCGATGATCTGTTGTTGCAAACTCATCGTTCACACACCCCGTTTCTAAATGAATGAAATTTGATGTCCAGCTTGAAAGGTCCAAATGGTTCAATAACCTTATCTATCCAAAATGAAACGCCCCGGCATCGGCGATCCGAAGGGCGGGGCGTTCTATTGGAGCGAAATTAACGGCAGTAACGGTCAAATGCACTTTTGAGATCAGCCGCAATATCCTCTGCAGAACGGTCTTCCACTTGATGACGCTCGATAAAGTGAACGAGTTCGCCGTCTTTCATCAGAGCGATGGACGGTGAAGATGGAGGATACGGTGCAAAGAATTCACGTGCTTTTGCAGTTGCTTCTTTGTCCTGACCAGCAAATACAGTGTACAGGTGATCCGGTGTAATATCGTGCTGCAGTGCTTGGGACACACCTGGGCGACATTGACCTGCGGCACATCCGCATACAGAGTTAATGACAACCAGCGCTGTTCCTTTTGCATCCGGAAGACTTGCTTCCACTTCTTCAGGAGTACGCAACTCCTGGATTCCTAGACGAGTTAAATCATCCCGCATCGGTTGAACCATATCTTTCATGTATTGATCAAATGACATCGACATTCGGTTTCACTCCTTATAAATGGTTATTCTATGATCTCGATAAAATTAAAGGCCAATAAACTCTCCAAAACAACGTTACATTCATATCGAACATTATGGATGTAATGATGTGCTATTCCTATTATACATCCATAAGCAATGAAAGCAAGATTCAGAAACCGCCTGCGGAAAGGCTTCTTCCATAATATTATGTCTCAATGTCTGGCAAAATATGCTGAATGACTAACGTTCAAATGCCACTTTGAAGGTCGTGCCCTGGCCTTCCTCCGATTCCACAGTAATGGTTCCATTATGTCGTTCCACAATACTTAGGCACATGGACAATCCAAGTCCGGTTCCCTTGGCTTTTGTGGTATAGAAAGGTTCAAACAGCTTTTCCTTCTTCACTCTGGGTAGACCAGGCCCTGTGTCACGTACACACAGTTCCACTTTGTCATCGACTATCCGCGTCTCCAGCGTAAGCACGCCCTTCTCATTCATGGCTTCCATCCCGTTACGGGCCAGATTGAGTACCACCTGTTTGATTTCCTTTGGATTGAGGTGCAACTTCGGTACATTATGGTCCAGCATGAGTTCAATACTCTGACCACGCAGGTTCGCATCGGCCCACAACAATGGACTGAGTTCATGAATGATATCATGCAGCTGGGATTCCTCTTTTTCCGCAATCCGATCCTGGGCCAGCGATAGAAAATCATTAATGATACTATTCGCCCGGTCCAGCTCTTCCAGAACGATTCGATAATAGTGATCGAGGGAGTCAGGACTCTTTTCCTGCATGAGTTGAAGAAAACCCCGCACAACCGCCATTGGATTACGCACTTCATGCGTAATGCTTGCAGCCATCTGCCCCACCAGACTGAGACGATCCACATTATCCAGTTCACTTCGCAACATCTCAAGCTCCGTGATATCCTGAATGATCAGCATGGCACCTGTAACTTCACTCGCAGACTCTGTTGAAAAGGCATAAATCGGTACGGTTCGGGACTGAAATACGTGTGCACCGTAACGAACGGTCAACCCACTAATCTCACCATGAACGATGGCTCTGCGAATGCTTTTATCCATCTTGTCCGCCTGACCTTGTTCAACAAATTGACTGGCAGGCTGTCCAATGAGATCAAGCGTGGACGTACATGGTAGCTGCTCCCTTGCGGTTTGCTCCATCATCTCATTGACAAATATCACTGTACCTTGTTTATCTACAGTGGCAATGGAGAGAGGCACTGCGTTCAGAATCTGATGAAGTTTCTCCGTTTCGGCTATGTATCGATGGTGGACTTCCGAGAGATGCTGCTCCAGCCCGCGATAGTGCTTCATCCGTTCCAGCCATAGCAGACTCAGACTACCCGCAACAATGGCTCCAGTGGTATACCCAAGTGCTGTAAGTATTATGTAGGTCGCAGAGTACGTGGATTCATTCTGGAGGGATGCGATCCATAACAAACTCGTTACAACCAGTTCCATTGTAATCAGGATGATGAGGATCGTCATTTTGCGCGAAGGTGTATTATGCTTGAATCGTTTGGCAGACAACCATACAATAGGATAGAGAAGAATGCCCGTATGAAGGAGAAATCCGTACAGATCATAGGAATGCGCGAAAAGGAAATAGAAGAGAATATGTAGTATGGACATCGTTAAGCCTATAACGGACTTACAATACAAAATAACAAGTATTACAGGTACGATGCTTAGTGATATGGGTACAGTCACTGGACTCCCGTGAAGCGCGAACAGCAAACACAATAGCATGCTCGCGACACTCGCGACAGCAAAAACGGTCTGCATCATTCCGGCATGTTCCAGCTTAGCCACAGCCCGCTTGGAGAGCCCCAGATGGAATAAGGGAATCAGGTATACCGCCGACCCCGCCAGCAGTACTTGTAAAAGAATGTCCTTTAACGCAACCACAATGCCATCTCCTCCTCTGCCTGCACATTCCCTCATGTATTTCTGATTAAAACATAGGCGACAGTATATTACAATATATCCCTTGAGACTCCATAATAGAACTACTCATAACTCTATTATATTTCAGAAAAAGCCAGGAGTAGACACATTTTACGTAAAACAGACAAAATCAATGAAAAAAGAGGGTAATAACATATGTATGATGTCATAGTAATTGGTGGTGGATCTGCGGGCCTGATGGCTTGCGTTGCTGCTGCCGAGCATGGAGCCTCCGTGCTTCTGCTGGATAAAGGAGATCAACTGGGTCGTAAACTCGGCATCTCTGGCGGAGGTCGATGCAATGTAACCAATGCCAAGGAAACGGATGAACTCATCCGACATATTCCGGGTAATGGACGCTTTTTATATAGTTCGTTTCAGAATCTGGACAACCAGGGAATCATGCGATTCTTCGAAAATCTCGGAATTGCCCTGAAAGAAGAAGACAACGGCAGAATGTTCCCTGTAACCGATAAAGCGAAAACAGTCGTGGATGCACTGGTAGGAAAGATTGTTTCCCTCGGCGTTGAGATTCGCACCAAAGAACCGGTCAAGGAAATTATTCAGAATGGTCAGCAGGTACAGGGTGTTAAATTGATATCAGGTAAAACCATTCTTGGACGCTCTGTCATCATCGCTACAGGCGGCAAATCCGTACCCCAAACCGGATCAACCGGAGACGGTTATCCTTGGGCCGAGGCTGCGGGCCACACGATTACGGAGTTATATCCGACCGAAGTGCCCATTGTGTCTGGAGAGAGTTGGATTCAGTCCAAAGAACTGCAAGGTTTGTCTTTGAGGGATATCGCTCTATCCGTAGTGGATGCCAAAGGAAAAACGGTCATCTCCCATCGCGGGGATATGATCTTCACGCATTTTGGAGTATCGGGACCCGTCGCACTGCGTTGCAGCCAATTTATCCGCAAGGTTCAGATGAAGTCTGGAAACCCACAGGTCATGATGAGCATTGATCTGTTCCCGGAGCTGTCCTTGGGTGCATTGGAAGCACAGGTGCAACAGGTATTGGAACAAGAATCCCGCAAGGCTGTCAAAAACATTTTAAAAACATGGGTTCCTGAACGCATGATTCCCTTAATGATGAAACGGGCAGAGATCAGTGATGACCTTACGTTCCACCATTTTCCCAAAGGTATGTTAAGCACCTTGTGCGGGCTAATGAAAGCTTTTACCTTCCGTGCAGACGGAACGAGATCGCTCAAAGAAGCCTTTGTTACTGGGGGAGGAATCCACTTAAAGGAGATATACCCAAAAACAATGGAATCCAAGCTGCTGCCTGGACTATTCTTTTGCGGTGAAGTTTTGGATATTCACGGCTACACCGGAGGGTATAATATCACTGCTGCTTTCTCCACGGGATATACGGCTGGCATGCATGCGGCTGAATATAAACACGTTACATCATAATAAAGGTTGTTCAAAAAGTCCGCTTTTGATTACGAATCATGCCTAATGGCATCATCAGCGATGAATTGCTTCAGATGCCAAAAACCCCGATATCCACTATCTGTGGACAATCGGGGTTTTTGGGCATTGTTCCATTTTAGAAAAATTGGATCGAACTGCTCTTAGCTCGTGATGCTTCTATGCTTTCACACTACCTGAGAATCCATCAGCCGAATCATCGTATGTCGGGTCATCGCTATAGTTATGTCTGCCTTGCTCCGTCTGACTTCCCTGGTTTCCGTTCGCATAACCCTCATGCCAGTCTTCATTCACAAGATGAGCCGGAATTGATATATTCTGAAACTGATCCAGCTCTTCCGTTTGCGCGGCAAATACGGCACTTCCTCCATGAGATTGTACAATCTCTACGGCAGACTGGGGATCTTGGCGATCTGTGGGGATGTACAATTCCAGCGGGCCGGACTGATACGGCTTATATCCCAATTCCTCCAAGGTTGCCCTGGCGGCATTCAACGCTGAATCGTCTGAAAAATGCACCTGTAGTTCGCTATTATCCATCATCGTCTCTTCCTCCTTGCTACAGCTAATCTCTCATCATCCAAGGATGAGATTCTTCTTCTATAGCATGGGCAGATATAGCGCGTCATATGCTCGGAAATACAAAGGAATTCTTTTAGGCCCGGGTCAGCCGGACCCATCCGGCAATTGATAACACACATAGTCCGAAGGCCACCGCACCTGCAGCTGTCAGAATACCGACGATCCAGCCGAGCCAGGCCAATCCCAGCGTGAATCCCATAAGAATACCAATCGGGACAAACAACATCCGAACCATCATTGAACCTGCAAGATGCAGCGCCTCCGAGTCATACGTTATGAGCTGAACATAGTCCGACGTTGCAAACACATCCCAGGAACGATAAAACATCACCGTCAACATGATGATTAATAACGCACACACGATGATATTGACCGGAAAAGGTGGCAAGGCAACTGCTGCGATGGATAGTCCGCCAAGCTGCAGATACAATTTCATCGTGGCCGAGTTCCGGAAAAATGACTTGAATGCAATCTCCGCTGTCCGATTCGCGATGGAACGATTACGTAACAGTTTACGCGGTTTGCGGAAGATGATGGACCGTGTTCGTGGGGCTTTCGGCTTGCTCACCGCCCGGCTTAACATTAGAGCTGTAAGCTGCAGCCTGCTCCGCAGATCCTCCCGCACATCCCCTTCAAACGTTCCCTTCATCAATAGCCTCATCTGTCCAACTGTAATTAGAAGAAGCATGATAATTACGATTCCAAAACTGATTTTCCACGTCTGTCCATGCATCCATGATGTCGCATGAATGGTCATATAACCTATGCCAATGACGAGAGGGATCATCTGAATCCAACGCCGCCATCCTGTAAGTCGAACCTTTGTCATATGTAGTGTTATGGCTTGTAATGAAGCTACTGCACCAAACCAGACAGCCATAAGTGCAATCTGGAGATTCGACATCTCATAGACACGGGACCACAGGGGAGCGGTCAGCGCTGTAATCAGGATCATTTTGCCCAGATGTTGCAGACAGGACCGGTAGAGCCCTTGCCTCATTAACGTGCGCATCCACAACGGCCTTGATTTCAGAAACAATACATCCGCTTCCTCCACAAATATCAACACACCCCCTGTAAGCATAACGACGTCAATCAACCCGGTCAGTAGGGGGAGCGGTAATCCTGTCGCCCATGCAGGCAGTGGTTTGGTCCACAGACTCGTGTACCATCCAATCAGATAGAGCAGACCCGGAACAAGCAGGTATACCCACACCGTCCAATCCACGACGAGTCTGAGATTTTTCATCTGTTCCTTGAAGTGCTCTTTGCGTCTTCGTCTGTATAAACGAAGTGGGGTATAACGCTGGGAAGTTTCCATTCTCTCTCACCCTCTCTCTATCTAAGACGTCAGTACATCGAAACAGTCAAACAAAGAGGCTTCCGGCAATCCTGCCGCTTCACGGATCTCATCCAATGTTCCCTCGGCATCCGATCTGCCCGAAGCAATCAGAATAAACCGGTCGCAGATTCGTTCAGCGGTATCCAGTACATGCGTAGACATAAGCACACCCGCGCCGCGGCGACGTTCATCATCAAGTAATTTTAGAAAATCCTTGGTTGCACGAGGGTCCAGTCCGATGAACGGCTCGTCCACAATATAGATATCCGGTGAAGACAGAAATCCGATCATCAGCATCATTTTCTGCCGCATGCCCTTTGAGAAACTGGCCGGAAGATCATTTCGAACATGGTCCATGCCGAAACGAACCAACAGCTCCTCCGCTCTGGCAACAAAAGCTTCTTCCTCCATTTCATACGCCGCTGCCGCCAGATCAAGATGTTCCCATAGCGTCATATATTCATAAAAAACCGGTTGCTCCGGAATATAGGCATAACGACCATCTCCCCCAATCGTCACTTCATAGTTCGCATGTTCCAGCAGACCAAGAAGCGTTTTGATTGTGGTACTTTTGCCCGCACCATTGGGTCCGATAATACCTACCAATTCTCCTCGCGCCACATTCATTCGAATATTGCGTATGGTTGATTGTCCCGGCTCGTATCCTGCCTCTGTAATATGTACGTCCAATATGGACTCGTGTATGGCTGTACTGTTATATTCCGTTCCCATATCATTCACTCCCTGTTCTGATCAGGCGTTTATTTCATTCTTTATGTTTTATTGTAATCGAGTTGCGGGTTGTATGTTTGATCATTTTGAGCATTTTGAAGTACAAACCATGTTATAATGTTATTACATACTAACATTATTACATACAAATGTATTACTTTCATAAGTTAGATCATACTATAGGAGGAATATATCATGAATGGTGGGGCTCAGATGAAAGAGGAGCATTCCAAAAGAAAAATTCTTTCTCGCAAAATAGGCAAGATGGGAAACAGCTTGGGCATTAGCTTGCCTAAGGTTTTGATTGATAAGCTCCATGTTTCTCAGGGCGATGAGATTGAATTTATTGAAAACAGTCAGGGAGAAATTGTACTAAAAAAGGTTAAACAAATGAAAATACCCGAAAATGTAAGACCCGAAGTACTGGAAGCTTTCTTCGACGTTTTCGAAGAAGATGAGGATATCCTTAATGATTTAAGGGATCGTTAGGATGACCATATTCCTTTCCATTGAAGAAGTAGTAGCTGCTCACCATTTTATGATGAAGAAAATGAATGATACAGCACAAGCTGGGATTAAGGATTCTGCTTTGTTGGATTCTGCGATAAATAGACCTCTCCAAAGTTTGTTTGGAGAGGATGCCTACCCTTCCATATTTGACAAAGCTACTGCCTTATTAGAGTCATTGGTTAAAAACCACTGTTTCTATAACGGAAATAAACGTACAGCTTATCTTGTAACCAAGTCCTTTCTGCGAGTGAATGGCTACCATTTGCAGATGGAACGTAAATATGCCGTAGAATTTATGGTCAACATTGCCGAGGGCAAGTATACATTTGAAAAGATAGTACACTTATTAGAAGAACATTCAGAAGAACGTAGCTCATATGTCTTATAAGTGAAAAAAAGAAGCAGGGGTTCCGGAGCCCCAGCTTCTTCATATTACAGTGAAAATCTCATATTACCGATTTGTCTCCACCACAGATGTAGTTGCAATCTCTGCATCTGCATCCACGTTCAGATCCAGATCCAGTGCGCCACGGCTTTCGTTTGCGTAGTTGCTGTCCACATTACGCTCACGGTCATTCACGCTATTGTTGCGTTCGGATTGAGCCATCGTTGCACTCTCTCCTTCTGCTTTCGCGTTCAGACCCAGATCCAGTGCGCCGTGGCTTTCACTCGCGTAGCTACTGCTCGTGTTACGTTCACCGTCTTTCACGCTGTCATTGCGTTCGGATTGAGCCATCGTTGCACTCTCCCCTTCCGCTTTCGCGTTCAGACCCAGATCCAGTGCGCCGTGGCTTTCACTCGCGTAGCTGCTGTTCACGGTACGCTTTCCGTCTTTCACGCTGTTGTTGCGTTCAGATTGAGCCATTGTTGCACTCTCTCCTTCTGCATTCACGTTCAGACCCAGATCCAGTGCGCCGCGGCTTTCGCTCGCGCAGCTGCTGTTCACGTTACGCTCACGATCATTCACGCTGTTATTGCGTTCAGATTGAGTCCATGTTGCACTCTCTCCCTCCGCTTTCGCGTTCAGACCGAGATCCAGTGCTCCGCGGCTTTCGCTCGCGTAGCTACTGCTCGTGTTACGTTCACCGTCTTTCACGCTGTTGTTGCGTTCGGATTGAGCCATCGTTGCACTCTCTCCTTCGGCTTTGGCGTTCAGACCCAGATCCAGTGCTCCACGGCTTTCGTTTGCGTAGTTGCTGTTCACAGTACGCTCGCTGTCTTTCACGCTGTTAGTGCGTTCGGATTGAGCCATTGTTGCACTCTCTCCTTCGGCTTTCGCGTTCAGACCCAGATCCAGTGCGCCGCGGCTTTCGCTCGCGTAGCTACTGTTCACGTTCCGATCATCGCCGCCTCTTGAATAGTCGCTCATCGTTGTACCTTCTCCCGACACATTGGCATTCAGGCCAAGGCCCAGCTTGCCAGAACTACTACGCTCAACTGTGTGGTCGGAAGAACGATCATTGTAACGGTTCATACTCTCGGAAGATAAGCCGGCATTAAGGCCAAGATCCAGATTTAATGCTCCGCTTGCACTGGATGAACCTCCGTAGCTACCATGGTTACCGTAACCTGTGTCACGGTGTCCTGACAGAAGAGATCCCAGCTCCAGGCGCAAACCTGCATTTAGATCCAGATTGCCACTGCTGTTATTGCTATAGCTATCTGCGTAAGTTGCCTGCGAAGCTCCCAGCAATCCAGCTACCAACGTACCCGACAATACCGACAATTTTACCCAACGATTCACTTTTTTCATGATGATATACACTCCTTCTCAATTTTGGTTGAATTAACGCCATTGTTGTCTAAGAGAAAGAGGTATATTGCGGCGGCCGCCCAGGCGGTGCCTGTGACCATTGACTGAACCCATCCAACCGTTCCATTCGGAAAGCAAAATCGTAATCTGGTGTAACCAGACCTGTTGTTGCTCCCGGAAGCGCAGCGGCTGGAGCGGTTGCTCCACCTCCAGTTACACCGGACGAACCGGAGCTTGTCCCTGCGGAAGCATTAGCTGCTCCGGGAGAAGTTGCTGCAACAGACCAACTGGTTGGTCGTTCTGTGCGAGGTTGTAATGGAGATGTTGCATCGGCATCATCTTGTTTCAGATTGACTCCCTGGTTAATCTGCACTTGTTCAGTGACAGCTGGTTCAGCAGATGTCTGATCTACGAGGAATAACTCGTTATCTGGCAAACCTGCATTAACATCAGAATCCTGCGTCAGATCGGTTCCTTCCATAGGCAATGCCTGCGGGACAACAGGTTGTTCTGGACGTACTACTGGTTCCGGGGTGACCTCCACCACTTTGCCCGTAACCTGTATTGCGTCCTGTCCTTCCTCGTTGTTCTGTGGTGAAACAGGATCTGTGAGTACACTCGTATTGGAAGTTTCAACATCGGGTGTTTTGAAGAGCATCGGCTTTTCCGGAGTGACTACAGACCGTTCCGGCTTCACACTTGGAATCTCCACCTTTTCCTGATCAGGATTGAGTTCAGCGGATACGTCTACAACTGGAACTTCTGCTCTCACAGAAGGAAGCTGGACATTTCCCTTACTCAGATCCACTTGGGATGAAGAAATATTGACGGAAGTAACTTCAGGTACATCCACCTTCACGGAAGGCAATTCAACCTTGCCCTGCCGAAGGTCTGTTTTCACAGCAGACGTCTCTGCCTTGATTACATCGGGTACCTCTGCGGTAACGCCAGGCAAGGAAGCTGTACCTTCGTTGAGGTTCACCTGACTGCTTGATACATCGGCTCTGATCACCGGTGTATCCGCCTGTACAGACGGCAGTTCGACGGTTCCCTTCTTCGCATCAATCCCAATCTCTGATGTTCCGGCCGATCCAAGCGGTGTATCTACTTTCAGCTCAGATACACTCAGCTTACCTGTGGATTCATTCGCTTTGATCGACGGAACTTCAACATCCAGTAGTGGTGTGGATACCGATACCGACGGAGTCAGATTCAACCCGCCATCCGAATCACGTGAAAACAAATTTAGCGACAATCCGCTGGACGGTTTATCCGCAGATACCTTAGCATCATCCGCATACACATGTGACGTTCCAAAACCCAGCATCAAAGTCCCGGCGAGTATAACCAGTGGTATGCTTCCAAGACGCACAATCGATTTTGGTAACTTTACATTCAAATTGCTTCACCCCCTTTCCGCTAATGCGTTGGTGGGACAAGGCATATGAGTTTTCCCCTAGGAATAATTAGAATACAGGGATTTCTGCCTGTTCCTCATTAAACGTGAAGGCGTTTACTCAAACGCTTTTTAATCAAAAACTAAAATTTGAAGTAAATTCAAACCTTCATTTCAACTGTTCTAACCTGAGCAGATCCGGCCTGTTTTTAGTCGCCTGCAATCATTGTTTTGGCTGCAATGGAACCATTCAGATCGGCTTTTTCCCCATTGCGTTTCATCAAATAAATCAAACCAAGCAGGGTCAGCAAAATGCCTGAACAGACAAAAGCCGGCACTACACCAAATGAGGTGACCATAAATCCGCCTACCACCGGGCCCATAATATTACTGGCTGTCATCACGCTGCCTACCGTTCCAAATACCCTGCCTGTCATCGCCTCAGGTGTTTGTTCCTGTAACAGGATCTGAAAGGGGACAATTGCAAACCCAATTCCGACACCTGCCAGGGCAAAGAGGGATACTAACAACAGATTGGCACCTAGCCCGGCGTGCGGCCAAATTCCAACAATAACTCCGGCTCCGCCGATAACCAGACCCATGAGTATGGTACCCAGACCCATTTTCAAAACATGCCCTGCATGCTTCCACTTCCGTACACTCATCGCTGCAATTAATGTACCTACAGCACTGGCCGCCACGCACCACCCCAGCAGATCACTTGAAATTCCGGGAAGTTGTCTGAATAACACTACAGTCTGTGAATCGGCAAATTGCAGAAAAAGTATGGCTGAAGCAAGCAAAATCAGAGACGTTCCTACATGAGGGAGAGATGCGAGCATGCGAATGCCCTCCTGTGTTTCTTTCCAAAAAGAGCCTTTTGAGCGGTTGCGAACACCCCCAGCTGTCTCTTCCTCTACTTCTGTTACGTTATGAATTGCAGATTGGATCACCCGAGTTCCAGGAATCCACAATAAAATGATGCCGGAGATCAGAAAGGACGCTGAATCGATAACAAAACACCAGGTAATTCCAAAGGCGGCTACCAAAAGTCCGCCAAGCGCCGGACCAATAATTTTGGACATCTGTTCAATGATCGAGCTGATGGATACAGCTTGCGCAAGTTGTTCGCGAGGTACGATTTCCTTCAGCTTTCCGTTTTTGGCCGGAGAGAAGATTACATCAAACAGGGATTTGAGGACAAGCAGTATGTAGACATGCCAGATCTGGTCAGCAAAAATTAACGCACCCACGATGATGATCCGTGCACCATCGGCTACAATCATCAGCCATTTTCGGTTCAGGCGATCTGCAAGTGTGCCTGCGAATGGCCCTCTCAACAGACTTGTGTGTCAGGCAGTACGATTCGCCAGACAGCTCAGGGCAACCAGGATGGTTGCATGGACGTTTGAGTTTAATTGGCATCGTCAATGCGTTTGAGAATCTTACATGTACACATCTCATTACCTCCATACTGAGTAAATTGAAAAGAAAAAGACGGCCTAAGCCGCCTGAATAATATCCATTTAATCATTTTCCCCTGAATTATATAGCCAATCATGGTGCTGAGGTGTATCATGATCCAAATCTTGCACATTTATAAATTCAGGCAGCATTGCCCTCACGCTCTCATCTTCTGAGCAACCGAAATAATAGAACAGTATTGTTTGCTCCTCTTTTGAGAATTGAGAAAAAAGAATTAGAGTATGCTCCGAATCCTTAGTTTTAAGATTAAGATTTCGAGAGTGCTTTTTAATCAGGTTTAACATGCAAACTATATTATTTAAATAATGAGCTATGCTAAACATAGGATCGTTTATAACTTTATTTACTCTAGAAATTAATTGTTCTTTGGTTTCGACATTAATTATCGCAGACATCATTGCTACATATTTACCATGAATAGCAGCCCTCCCACTTCCTGAATGAGAGGTTAGAGTTTGAATTATTGTATAGTGTAGATCTATCAACTTGAAAAATGTATTCTCAAAGCTCTGTTCTAGCATAATATTCTTCTGTCCTTCTAACTGATCCCCGTTTCGAGTCACCTCTTTTCTTTGCATCTCCAACTCTTTTCTTTGCAAAGATAACTCATATCTTTGTACATAAAGAGTATAAACCAATCCTCCGAAAGCGAATGCAGAAAACAACGCATTGACCGCTCCGAATGTATCTCCAAAAGTTCCCCTATCACTCCATTCATCAAAAAATGGATAAATCAACACGCCCGACAAAGCCCATATTATAAAAAAGGCTAGAAAAATTGATCGGAGTTTCCAAACAATAAAAGGTTTCTTCTTGTTCTCGTCCTTACTTGAGTCACCCTTTTCCAAGTCTTCTACGATAAATTTGTTGTAAAATTCATTAATCTTTTTTTTCATATGTATGACTCTCCTTTTATATGTTTGCTAGGAGGATTATACATAAGCATCTAGATATTTACTATGAAATATTTCCAATGAGTTATTCATATCTATATAGACTGGTGAACTCAATACATAAAAAAAGAGCGACAATTTTGTCACTCGGTAATTACAATACTCGCGTCTTTAAAAGGAAATGCAGATTGGGCTAAATCATTCAGCACTTGAATCATTGAATCTGGAAACTTCTTTGTACCTTCAAGATCCAGGCTGTAGTAGTGTGTTCCTCCCAAATCCATATTGAACTTATAATAAATCTTAATATCATTGCCATAAATAATTTTCATAAATCTCTTCAGAGAATTCCTGAAATTGGAATATTCTTCATCATCTATGCCATCTTCTAGACTCACCATAAAACTCAGTTTAAATTTAGGATCGATTTCTGGAAAATCCTCATTAATATGGATTGCCTCTAACACCGAATTATCTAATATTTTTACGTCTATGGATTTAGCATTATTTCTTTGGTTTGAAAGTTTAACTTCATCATCGTGTTTCTTTAATTCTTTAATGCCTTTTATGGCCCCGGTAACTTTATCATTATCTAAATATGAATCGTCCAACTTCAACCTTTTCTTTGCATACTCTAAAAATCTTTCAGAGTTATAAAGATAGAATTGTTTGCCTTTACATTCCTTTTTAAATTCATGGACTAGTTCAGGATGCGGGCCCTTTTTTTCTCCCTTAACCTTATAAACCCAGTCCTCTTTGCTGTCATCGGTTACCAGTATAACTGATTTTATGGAGTCTTCATCACGTGCTTTGTCCAGAATTTGTTGCCAATAAACAAGATCTCCATACTCATCTTTGTAAGTGACGCCGTTATGAAGAGTTGTCTCACCTTCCTTTTCTTTCAAATCCTTATATCCAGGAGGAATTTTCGCTTGATATCGAACGCTTCCAATTTCATAAAGCTCTTTTAATCTATCAGGAGTAAACGGAACTCCTACATTATTTCCAATTAAATGAGTTACTTTATTTTGAATTTCTAACAGGTCTGGTTGAGACTCATGCTGTTTTGACAGTTCCTCCTCTATATCTATTAGACATTGGTTCAGTATTCCTTCAATGCCTTCAGACTCTAGATTTGAATGCCTTAAACCTGCCAATTCATCAATTAGTTTACTAACAGATTCGTTACATTGTTCTTTGAACTTAGTGTATGCTTTCTTTTGATTATAAATCTCTTCGTGCAAATGTTTATGATACTCAAGAGCAACTTGGTGTGGTATCCAAATTCTTTCTTTGACATTTTCCATTATTTTGAACATCGCTTCTCTTGAATCTTTTGGAAATCTATATAGATTAATAAGCATGTTGGCATCAAAAACAAACGTACACTCAGTCCATAATTCTTCAAACTCTCTCTCTGTCGGTGAGTAATATCCGGAAAATTCCTGTCGCATATATTAACCTCTTTCTGTACTAGATATCAAGAGGTGCATTTCGACAAAAAAAGTATAAATCCTTCTTTCAAAGAAAAAAGGGAGAACTCTTATCTCCTTTCCCCACAAACTGCACCCTTGACGATCCACGTCTAAGGACAAATAGTCCCACAGCACAGCCGAGTCCAAGCGCGATAACGGGCACTAGGCACACCGGAGAGGGGTTAACCTCTCTATGTGCCTAGTGTATTGCTGTTTCACCGTCATTCGATTGCCAACATACCGTCAATTTACCGTCACTTTTCGGAGGGCCAAAGCATTCCACAATCCTTGAGTGTGTTGGATATGCTTAGTAGCCCCTTGTTGATCCGTCTATCTACCGTTCTTTCACTCATGCCGCGCCCCTGAAAGAGTGCAACTGTATGTTTGCGGCGGGTCGATTTAATGTACTGGTGTGTAATGATATCCCGAGCCTCTTTATCCAAGATGGCATCAATGGCCGCATTCACCACGTCAACTTGAATTTTATAAGCAGTGTACTTGGCATGTTGATCTGGAGTCAATACTGTCACTTTACCCAAAACTTTCATCGATGCAAGCCACTGGTGATAATCCACCGTCAGTAGCTCAACAACCCGATTGATGTCCTTATCATCCGCACTTGGTATCAATTCCATTTGGACCATCACCGCCCCCATGAGCTGCACCCTCTCCCGATTGATTCATAAGTCGTTTGTTCTCAACATACAAGACGGTGCATTCATGCTGCCAATAAGCGACATCACGATTCAGTGATTCTACCTTCTCTTGTTGTATGTCCATATGAGAAGCAGACTCCCTATCTTGGTTGTACAATGCCTCTCTGTTGCTATCAGCCAAAGCTTTATACTTGTCCAGCTGGTGAAGCAGAGTACAGAACAATTCATAATCGGATTCATCGAATCGTTCCTTCGCCAGTGTATCCAATTTAGCTTGTACATCCTTTAATATCGGTGCTGTCATTTCCCCACCGCCTCAGACTGATGCAACTCCTTAGAATGGGTAGTGCGGCGGAAAGTGTGACAAATGTAATCTCCCCTGGCGTTGCATTCTAGCGGATACCCACGAGGGTCAGGATGGCGAGCAGATGCAGCCAATCCCCCAGATTGGAGATGGCCTGTGCCACCATCAATGTTACAAAAGATCGGTTATTCTTCAACGGTCGATGTCCTTCAAACGTTAATTGACTCAACCTCCTGCCAGAGATGCGGAGAAGAAGCCGCACCTCAAGGATGATTTTTCGGTATGATGAATGATCAAATTTTAAATGCTAAAAATGCAAATCTTGTGACATATCGCATGTTTTTCGTAGAAATAGAAGTTTACAATTAAACCATGGTGACAACCTGAATCTTCAAACATAACTAACCAACTAACCAACGCATATAAGTTGAAATTATTTTTTATATGAACAGCATAACGATGGGGATAACAGTGATTGGAAGGTTGTTCTATGCTCATCGTGGTAGGTTGTAACTTCATCATTTCAACTTATAAAACTAATCTGAAAAGGCGGGATCAGCATGCTGGAATTACAAGAAATCGGAACCGAACGTTCACTTCATCTGTACCGCACCTTGGCCCAGACATTCAAGAGCGTGAATGAACACGCTGTATCCGGAAGCAAAGTGCATGGCTTCAACCCTACTGCATACGGGGTGCTCGAAGTGTTATATATGAAAGGAGCTCAGCCGATTCAACAGGTTGGTGCACAACTTCTGCTGCAAAGTGGTAATGTGACCTATGTGATCGATAAGCTGGAGCAAAAAGGATTGTTACACCGCAAACATTGTCCGCAAGACAGACGTATCATCTTTGTGGAACTGACCGAAGAAGGACAGCGCACCATGGATGACATCTATCCAGGCTATGCGTTGAAGATTGATCGGGCTGTAAGTGGACTGAGCGAGGAAGACAAGGAATTGCTGTCCGAACTCTTGGGAAGGCTTGCACATTCTGCAGACCGTTTATCAGCGAACAGCTAGACCATTCTTTGCACTTGTCCATCAACAAAAATAACCGGATTTGCCTGACATCGGCGAATCCGGTTTTTCATATGTTTTTTGTATATATATATCTTCTTTTTACTTTGAGCCTTGTGGCTGCGGTGGAGCATCTGCATCTTCGGGTACAATTAAACGTTTGCGTAAAGCCAGCGTCGTTACCCACGACACCAATGCAATGACGAACATAATCACAAACAGGGAATGCAGGCTTCCTTCCAGAACGTTACGCAGTAGCGCCCATTTGTCATCAGATAAGGCAGCATCCGTATGTGGTGCGAGCAGTTCATTCAGATCATTCTCCGAAATTCCAGCCTCAACCAGATTCTGTTCATTCGATAACGTGGAGATCCGATAGTTCAACCAAGTGCCAAAAGCCGCTGCACCAATCGTCTGTCCCAATGTACGCATGAACGTATGCAGTGCGGTAGAGGAACCACGCTCCTTATACCCTACAGAAGACTGCGCAATAATGGTGAAGATCGTAAACGCAAATCCGAAACCGAGACCATAAATAAAGGTCAATATAAAGAGCACAGCCTGCGGGGATGTCCCGCCGACCAGAAAGAGTCCACCAGATCCGATCGCAATTCCGGTTAACCCAATCAATGCGGTCATACGTGATCCAATTTTCATCAATAGGCGGCCTGCCAACACACTACCAATGAGCCAGCCCACCGACATTGGCGCGAGCAGCAGCCCAGATTCCGTCGCATTACCTCCCCGAACCCCCTGCACCCAGAGCGGCAAATAACTGGTCAGGCCGATCATCAAAGTACTGGTCAGCAGTCCGGCGATATTCGCCACACGGATGTCCCGAATTCGGAACAAATGTAGTGGAACCATAGGGGCCTGAGCTCTTTTTTCCACCACGAAAAATAAAATGATAAACAGAGCGGCGACCACACTCAGCACAACAATCAGCGGAGAACTCCAGGCATAATACTGCCCACCCGCCGACAGGACGAATAACAATGCAGTAATGCCCACCGTGAAGGTCAGTGCACCAACATAGTCAATTTTGGCTGTACGCGGCGAGATATCTTCCTTCAGATAACGAAATACAAACCACATTGCAAGCAGACCAAACGGCACATTAAAACCAAAGATCCACTGCCAGCCGAGATTATCTACAAAATAACCACCAAGCAGCGGTCCCGCCAGAGAGGAAATGCCCCACACGGAGCTAATCCATCCCTGGATTTTGCCACGTTCTTCAATGGCGTAGATGTCCCCAATAATCGTAAATGTAACAGGAACTACCGCACCCGCACCAATCCCTTGAATAGCACGGAAAATAATCAATTGCTCCATGTTCTGCGAAAGACAGCACAAGAGTGAACCCAGTAAAAATAACGCACAGCCAATCAGAAATACAGGCTTTCGTCCATACAGGTCACTGATTTTGCCAAAAATAGGCGTACTCACAGCCATCGTCAACAGATATGCGGTGAAAATCCAGCTCAGCAGCTGTACACTCCCCAGCTCACTGACAATGGTCGGCCCTGCCGGACCAATTACGGTGCCTTCAATCGCTGACAGAAATGTCGCGAGCAACAGCCCCGTCAAGATGAAACTGCGCTTTAAACCTCCGGTTGCATTCACACAAACCCTTCTCTCTTCGTTTCTCTATATAATTGGTACGTTAATTTACACATCTACTACGAACCAGAACAAGCTTCCGATCGCTGTTATCCCCAGATTTTTTTCTTCTCCTCTCTAAAGGAGAAATCCGGTGATAAAGGCGATCGCTTCGCTTCTCCAGCTTTGTTCTGTTTCTTCGTTTACGTGTAAAATTAAAAACAATTATATATTGTCTCTTTTATTTACCTCGCTTGCGAAGGAACTCATCATACAGCATGGAATACATCACCATATCCTTGTATCCGGTGGACGTATGTTGCACCTGTCGCAGCAACCCTTCTCGCGTGAAGCCGCGGTTTGTCAGGAACTCGCCAGACGCCAGATTACGCGGATCAACCAGCGCTTCAATTCGATTAAGACCCATGGTCTCATACCCGAAGGGCAGCAATGCGGAGAAAGCCTCCGTCATATAACCGCGGCGCCAATAATCACGTCCCAGCTCATAACCGATCTCACCTCGGAATGCGCCTTCAAGCTGCCATGTGTTAAAGCCACAGCTGCCGATGAGCTTGCCTGTTTCTTTGAGTTCGATCCCCCAGCGGATCGCATTCTCTTCTCCTGCCATTTGGTTGAGCAGTCCAATCATGTCCGCCGCTTCGCTTGTCCCAATCATGGGTGCAAGATTCATGTAACGGGTCACCTCGCGATCTGACCAGCATGCGAACATCTGGGCCGCATCCCGGCGACGCATTTTACGCAGACGAAGCCGCGCAGTCTCCATTTCGGGAATTCTTCCTTTGCATTTATACATATAAAGACACTCCGATCCGATCTATCTCCGCAGACCATAATATTCACTAGTCATCTAATCATAACCTGCGCCGAATGGCAACTGTTCAGTCATGGACACACGTCAAAAAACCGGGCCAATTTCGCTCCCGGTCTTGTTGTACGTATGGAACAATTCAAGTTTGAGTGAATTATGGAATCATGGCTTGTCCTAATGAATTTTAAGCTTTGGACGTTTTCTTGCCCTTCCCCAGTAATTCATCGCTAACCCGGCCAAACACAGCCGTGATTTCCTTGAATTCTTCGATGCCAGTCCCGGTCAGGCTCCATTGGTCCCCGTGGGCGGTCAGGAAATTCTCCTGTGTCAGGTGTTCAAGCTCCTGCTTGATCTCCCGCTCTCCAACGCGATAGCCCCGTTCTTCCAATAGGGGTAATGCCTCGCTAACGTTCAAATCCTGATTTTGCGCGAAATATAGTAGATGAATCCGTACAAAAAGATTCTGTACCTCTGCATGCATAAGCCAAGCTCCTTCCCGGGTTATAGCCCTCCGTGGTTGCTAAGTAATTACCCCACGTAAGAAGCTGAGAAACAGGAGGATTCTTCAGGTATTCCCTTCCCTTTCCGAAATCCTCCGCTTGACTAACCGCATCCTCTGCACTATCTTGAAAATAAGTACCATTTTGCTCGGGAGGGTGATTTACCATGTTTCAAGCTGTTTCCTATGAAGGAACACGAAGTGAGCAGCACACCGCCGTCCTGGGACAGTTAAGTGCTCTGATCCGCGATGAACCTAGTGCGATTGCCAATCTGGCCAACGCTGCTGCGCTGCTCAATGTATTTATGACCGACACCAATTGGGTCGGCTTCTATCTGTATGATGGAAAAGAACTGGTCCTCGGGCCATTCCAAGGACTGCCTGCCTGTATCCGAATTCCATTGGGACGTGGTGTATGCGGCACATCTGCTGCCGAAAAACGTACCCTGGTCGTTGATGATGTTCATGCCTTCCCAGGCCACATTGCCTGTGATGCAGCATCGAACAGTGAGATCGTCGTACCGATTATCAAAAACGGCGAGCTGTACGGGGTGCTGGATATCGACAGCCCGATCAAAAACCGTTTTGACGACGAAGACCGCGTCTTCCTGGAGAAAGCCGTAAGCCTGCTCACAGAGCAGTTGGAGGCAACCATACCCCTTTAGGAAATGATGAATAAGGTGATCGGAGTCTCATCACACACGATGATGAAGAACCCGTAATAACAAAGAGCGCAGTCCTCTCAGAGGTCTGCGCTCTTTGTTATCCTTTATGATTCACACCCATGTTCTTGCTCGCCCATGTTACTTTATGCATCTAGGATAAATCATGTTCCGCTTTAATCATCATCCCATCCCGCAGGAATTCAGCCAATTTCGGGTGATAACCATCGTACATCTGACGGAAATTTTTATGCTCCACATACAGATTGGCCAAATCCCGATAGATCTCAGCGGTGGGTGTATAATAACCTTTGATCCATTCAAGATGCCTGCCAATAATCCGTTGTACTTTTGCACTACCGGGTTCCAATCCATCCTCAATGGCCTGTTGCAAGTCCAGATGAACCTGGTCAATTCTCGCCTGGGAATCCAGATAATCTTCTTTTGACTTCAACTCCTGATTTTCAGGCAATGTGGATGTATTGGAAGATTGGATGTCAGACCTCTGAGTACCTTCTGTCTGCACATGGTTCATATCATTAGTGACTACAGGGTCAGAACCCGATTCATTCAGCAACTGGTGACGTCCCTTATTTACAAAACCGATATACAGCTCATGTTCATCAAGTTCCTGTTCACCTTGCAAATGAGAGATCGTTTTGTCCAGTGTCTGAATCAATCCATGCAGACGGAGTGCCTTCTCCAGCATGTCAATCCGATGCTGCTTCATGATGCGTATGACATCCTGGGGATTATCCCGGAGCATCGGGGCAATCTCATTCTCCTTCATACCTACTTCCTTACAGAAAAGGATTTGCTGGAGTCTCAACAATTCCTGCTTTTCATAATAGATGTCCTCATCTACATCCCCAAAGGCCGGATTCAGAAGACCTGTCTCTGCATACTGGCTCAGTTCGTTCAGACTTACGCCTGACATTCCCGATACGTCCACCATGGAATACGCCATTTGAATACACCTCCTGCCTGTCCTGCAACTCCAGAGTTCAGGCTTAATTCATACTGCATTTTATTTGAATAATGAGAGAATATAAGACTTTCGGCAATGCTGTACCGCTTCATTCCGCTCGTGCTCTGGATGGGTACATCATGCTTCGGTGATATGAGCGGCGTTTAGTCAGTTATGTTGCGGTATGTTAACTATGTTATACCCGTCTCATCAGATGTGAACCCGCAGTCAGCGAAGAATCTGCATGTATTTTTGAAACTTTTTCTATGATCTTCATATAAAAAAAACCTGTGCCATTATTCTGGCACAGGAGTGTGTAGTTATGTTTTCATTGTCATACGGTATATTGAGTAAAAGAATGGAAGAGATTCACCCTTTGTTAAACATAACAAACTTCAATTCCGTCATTTCCTCTACAGCATATTTTACACCTTCTCGTCCGATACCACTCTGTTTCACCCCACCATAGGGCATGTGATCCACTCGGAACGTCGGAATATCGTTAATCATAACTCCGCCTGCTTCGATCTGATCGACAGCATGGAGGGCGGTATGAATATCGTTTGTAAATACGCCTGCCTGAAGCCCGTATATCGAATCGTTAACATGTTCAATACCCTCTTCAACGGAATCTACCGTATTGATCACAACGATGGGTGCAAACACTTCCTGACAGGATACCTTGGCATCATGCGGAACGTTAATCAGTACCGTTGGACGCAGAATGCCTCCTTCAGCTTGACCGCCTGCTGCCACCTCAGCTCCTGCCTGTTTGGCTTCTTCAATCCAATCGAGTGTACGCTGTACATCCTTGGAAGTAATCAGCGCAGAGACCACCGTATCCGGGCTCAGCGGGTCTCCGACCACCACTTGTTTGGCCGCTTCAGCGAAACGCCGGATGAATTCTTCCGAGATGTCACGATGTACGTAGATTCGCTGTAGCGAGATACATACCTGTCCCTGATAGGTGAAAGCACCGGTCACGCATCGAGGAATCACTTTGTCCAGGTCTGCGTCCTTATCCACGATCACCGCTGCATTCGACCCAAGCTCCAGTGTCACGCGTTTGAGTCCTGCTTTGCTACGAATGCTCGTGCCTACCGCTGGACTGCCTGTAAACGTAATGTGAGCAACATGGGGGTGCTCCACAAGCACATCACCAATCGTTTTGCCATCACCGCTCACCACGTTCAGTGCACCATCCGGCAATCCGGCTTCCTGAAGCAGATTAGCGATGTAATAGGAAGACAGAGGCGTCTGCTCCGCAGGTTTGAGAACAATCGTATTGCCCGCTGCCAGCGCTGGGCCTACCTTGTGGGCTACCAGATTCATTGGAAAATTAAACGGTGTGATCGCACCGATGACGCCTAGAGGTTGCCGCATCGTATAGCCAATACGACCTTCTCCACCTTTGGCTGCATCCATCGGAACCGTCTCTCCGGTCAGTCGCTTGGCTTCTTCAGCGGCAAAACGATACGTTTCCACCGTACGATCAACCTCAGCCAGTGCTGCCGTAATTGGCTTCGCCGCTTCAAGCGCTATGATTCGCGCTGCTTCTTCTTTGCGTTCTTCAAGCATGGAGGACAACTTGTACAGAATATCTGCACGCTGATGTGCAGGCATCTGGCGCATTGCCTTCCCAGCCTGAACGGCAGCTGCAATAGCAGCCTCCGCTTCCTCGGCTGAAGCCGACGAGACTTCTGCGAGCGTTTCCCCGGAGTATGGTGCTTGAAGTGTTTTATAATCTACGGATTCGGTCAGTTTGCCACCGATAAACAGATGTTGTTTTTTCATATGCTGCATCCCCCATCCTTTTAGAGCCTATTGAACTTAATCTATTTATACACTATTTCCGTGCCATCAACCCACTACGATATTCGGCAATCATAGCTTGTAACGTACCTGATGAGCCATGGTGGCGATCTTGAGCTATTGCATTATAAAGGATTTCACAACCTATTTAACCGTCAGGACGGGGCACTCTGCATGTTTTAACACACCATGGCTGACACTGCCCACGATCATCTCTGCGAGCATGCCTTTTCCACCTGTTCCCATCACGATCATTCCACAATCTCGTTCTCGCGCTACACGGCAGATCTCATTAACGGGATCACCCGCAATCAGCAGTGTCTCATATGCTACGTCTCGTCCGGACAACTGTCTGATCACCGGTTCTATAATATGCTGCCCTTCTTCGGCAATCCGAGCTTCCAGATCAACACCCAATGCAGGTTCATTAATGGAGATGGCAGGATTAACATGCACGATCAACAGACTTGCAGGTTGTTTCATATCTTCAGCCAGAATCAATGCTTGTTCCAAAGCCTTATGCGCATGATCCGAACCATCAACAGCAACTAATATACGTTTCAGCATTGCAATTCCTCCTGTGAATTAATGAGATGTAATGGCGGAATCGATATCCCGCAAATGATGACGGCGCACCAGCAGTACCACGACTCCAACCAGAACCATTAATGCGCCAAAATAAAACGGCGTTTCCGGCAGGAACCACTCGGACAATTTACCCGCAAGCCATGGAGCAAGTGCACCGCCCAGGAAACGAACGAAGCTGTATGCAGCAGAAGCAACAGAACGCTCCACAGGTGCAGCTTCCATAACAGCCGTTGTAATCAATGTGTTGTTAATCCCAAGGAAAATCCCCGCTACAATGACTGCCACAATAACGGTAGTTGGTGAACCCATCACCGTACCTACTGCCATAACAACTAGATCAATCGCGAACAATGTAAGCATGACACTCATGGACGGAACCGATCCGAATCGGCGTTGTAATCTTGGTGCGACGAATACCGACGTAATCGCTAGCATCAGTCCCCAGCCAAAGAATACATAACCCAGGCCGTGCTCATCCAGATTCATGACATATGGTGAATAAGCCATCAAGGTAAAGAATCCAAAGTTATACAGGAAGGCGGTAATCGCCAATGTTTTCAGTGAAGGATAACTTAATGCTTTGAACGGATCGGACAAAGAACTGCGTGTTTTCGGTTTAGCCATTTTGGGCAGCATAAATGTAATGCTGATAAAGGCAATCGCCATCAGGACAGCCACCCCATAGAACGGGCCACGCCAAGAGATGGAACCTAGTTCACCACCAAGCAGCGGTCCAACCGCAATCCCCAGACCAAGCGCTGCTTCGTACAAAATAATCGCTTTGGCTGTCCCCGACGTGGACAGTCCCACAATGGCAGATAACGCCGTTGCGATGAACAAGGCATTACCCAGTCCCCAACCGCCACGGTAACCAACCAGTGCACCTACCGTGTCTGAGGTACCGCCGAGGAACGAGAAGATAATAATCAGCAGTATCCCGCTGAGCAACGTCCACTTCACACCAATCCGGCTGGATACGACACCTGTAATCAGCATCGCTACCCCGGTTACAGCGTTATAACTCGTAAATAGCAGTGACACCTGGCTTTTCGAAGCATGCAGCTGATCTGCAATCGCAGGCAGAATCGGGTCAACCAGACCCAGACCCATAAAGGATATGATACATGCAAAAGCAACCGCCCATACCGCTCGCGGTTGGGATAACAGGCCCCCACGTGATGACGGCAATTCGTCCGGTAATGATGGCTCTCTTTTCATACGTAATTCCTCCTGTGAATAATTTATGTGGTGAAACTTTTCATTTGAAAATAACTGTGAAAACGATGAAAACATTGCGTTCATTTTCAGAATTAGAGGTAACAAAACGGCACAAATGACACCGAAACATCCGGTGTTTGTACAGGATCGCCACAGGTACTGTGGTGCTCACTCCATGTAGCGATTATGTGTATACAGTTTTGTTTATTAAATATTAGATGCTAATTGGGTTAGCCGTCTTCATCACCCTGCGGATCATGTGCCTGTAACCTCTGAATACCCCTCCGAACGCGTTCACGCAGCTCTTCCAGTTCAGTCTGTACGGCATATATGCTCTGAAGTTTCTGCTCAATCAGTTGCAACTGACCATCCAGCGTTGTCTCCATCGCGGTAAGCTTCTCGATCCGTTCTCTTACTTCGGTCGTCTGCTGGTAGTCAAAACGTTGTTCGTTCAAGGCATCTGCCGTTGCCACATAGGTATGTAGCTCCTGAAGGGAGAATCCAAGTACCTCTTTGGCGCGAACCACCTTTTTCAGATAATCGATATCCTCCCGAGTGTACAATCGCGTCCCGCCATCTGTCCGCTGAGGTGAAGGCATGACACCAATCTCTTCATAATACCGAATGGTTCGCTTGGTCAAACCACATTCCTTGGCTACGTCGTCGATTTTATATAAACTCATTTCCCTCACCTCTTTCATATGTATGTAATGTTATGTACATAATTATATATAATATTAACGTTAACGTCAACGTTAGATTTCATGTATGAAGTATTAGCAAGTTTAACAGCCTCTTCGCTTCTCTATCTTCAACAAAAAAAGACCCGCTTCAAACGCGAGTCTTCCCCTCTACACTCTACACGATTCATTCATTATACCTTAAACGTTCTGCTCATTCTGTTGCTGTTGCTGTTGAGCACGCTGCATTTGCTTCAACCGGCCTTCAACTCTGGTAAACAATCTGAACGTATAAAATCCTGTAGCAACCAGACTCAGCACCAAAGCTCGTACATCTGTAAGCCAGAAACCGATAATGCCGAATATCGTAATGATCACACCAAATTGCATCATCAGATTGGCGCTATAACTTTGCGCTTCGTCCCACAACTCGGGATTACTCATTGCACGCGGGGTCCGATAACCATATATTCCGTTAATCATTTTCGGTGGTTTTTTGAACACCATGAACCCCAGAATGAAATAACACACTCCAATGATGATCCCAACTACTGCTCCTGTCAAAACGTTCTCCCCTTCACTATATAACTTCCTAAACCACATGCCATAAAAAATATAAAAACGGCTCTACGTATATACGAAGAGCCGCCTGGATCGTTTCGTAAACTTAGATATTCTTCACTCGAAGTACACGCATGGCGTTCAGTACAGCCAGCACTGTGACACCCACATCGGAGAATACCGCTTCCCACATGGTAGCTATGCCGAACACACCGAGTAGCAGGAAAATCGCTTTAACCCCCAAAGCAAACGCGATATTTTGCCACACAATCATTCGTGTACGCTTAGCAATGCGGATTGCACTCGCTAGTTTCGACGGTTCATCGGTCATGATGACCACATCTGCTGCTTCAATCGCGGCATCTGAACCAAGTCCACCCATGGCCACACCCACATCGGCGCGTGCCAGCACAGGTGTATCGTTGATACCGTCACCAACAAACACCATTTTCTCCTTCGGAGATTTGGCAGCTTCCAGTTGTTCCAGTCGCTCGACTTTATCCTGTGGCAACAATTCAGCGTAGACCTCATCCACACCCAGCTCACGTCCTACCGCTTCACCTACGGCTTTGGCATCACCTGTCAGCATGACCGTTTTGCGGATGCCGAGTTTCTTCAGCGCCTGAATAGCAGCGGCTGCGTCATCCTTCACTTCATCGGCAATGATCAGATGACCAACATACATGCCAGCTTCAGCCACGTGGACCATCGTTCCAGCCGTCTCTGGTGTGGTATAGGATATACCCGCCTGCTTCATTAATTTGGCGTTGCCTGCCAGCACTTCCCGACCATCGACGCTCACCTTGATCCCATGTCCAGCAACTTCATCATAACCTTCCACACCTTGCGTGGGAATGGCCTTGGCCCAAGCTGCGCGAATGGATTCGGCAATCGGATGATTGGAATTGGCTTCCGCAATGGCTGCCAGCTCCATCAGTTCATCTTCCGTACGTCCACCTTCGGGACGAATGGCTGTTACTTTGAATACACCTTTGGTTAGTGTACCCGTTTTATCAAAAACAACAACTTTTACATCGTTCAACGCTTCAAGGTAGTTACTGCCTTTGACAAGAATCCCGTTACGTGAAGCTGCTCCGATACCACCAAAGAATCCAAGTGGAATAGAAACCACCAACGCACAAGGGCATGAGATAACCAGGAAGACCAATGCACGATAGATCCAATCGGCAAATGTTGCACCACTAAGTATCAACGGCGGAACAAATGCAATCACGGCTGCAAGGATAACAACAACCGGTGTGTAATAACGAGCAAATTTACTAATAAAATGTTCTGTTTTCGCTTTCCGACTGCTCGCGTTCTGCACCAGGTCCAAAATTTTGGATACCGTTGATTCACCAAACGTTTTGGTAACTTCAATTGTCAACATACCATTTTTGTTCACAAATCCACTCAGTACATCACTTCCGGACTCCAGCTCACGAGGTACGGATTCACCTGTCAGAGCAGAAGTGTCCACCATGGAACGCCCAGCTCTAACGATACCATCCAGCGGTACTCGCTCTCCTGCTTTCACGACAATACGATCACCAATCCGTACGTCTTCCGGAGATACACGCCGTGTCTCGTCACCCGAACCGGTCAGGATATTCGCGTAGTCAGGGCGAATGTCCATGAGCGCTTGAATCGACTTGCGTGACCGATTAACCGCCATGCCCTGAAATAGCTCCCCGAGCTGATAAAAGAGCATGACCGCTACCCCTTCCGGATACTCTCCAATCGCAAAGGCACCCAAGGTAGCGACGGACATCAGGAAGTATTCATCGAACACCTGACCGCGGATGATGTTTTTGGACGCCTGGAGCACGATATCTCCCCCGGCAATCAGATATGCGAGCGCATATAGAGTAAACTGTGCCCAGCCCTCCAGCGGCGACCAGATTGCGGCTGCGAGCAACACAGAACCTGTAGCAAGACGAGCAAGTAACACTTTTGTCTGTCCTGCACCATGTTCATGTGAGTGGCCTGCATGGGCATCATCATGCGTATGACTGTGATCATGTCCAGCATGACTTCCGTGCTCATGCACATGACCATGTGTGTGTCCCTCTGAATCTGAGTGATCATGAGTATGCGATTGTTTGCCATGTGAATGTGAATGTCCATGATCATGTCCGGTATGGTCATGACTGTGGTTATGCGCAACAGCTGCACTCCCTGTATCTGTATGGGTGTGCGCATGTCCGTTCACGTGTTTTCCTTTTTCCGAAATGCGAATATGCGGCTCCAGCCGAAGCACTTTGCGCTTTGCTTCTTCCACTACCTGTTCATCCATATCGGAAGTGGTGTGTAGCGATAGTGTTTTGGTAACAAAATTGACAGAGCATTCGTTAATGCCCTTAATTTTTTTGACGCCATTCTCAATCTTCAATGCGCAGTTCGCACAATCCAGTCCATCAAGCAGCAGTTCCCTTTTCACCTGTTCCTGTCCGGTTCCCATGTGAATTCTCCCCTTTGCAGTACAAAAACGATGTTATATTTCAATTGCATTCAATGTATGAGCACTCATTCATATGTTTGGTTACCCCTATTATATGCACGCCTAAACATGAGTGTCAACAATCGTTGTTGATTTTTCATACAGATTATGCTAATAGTAATCATTTCGCTTTAGGCGGGTTTTGGATATAATAGAACTATAGTTGTTAACAAGGCGGTGATAGGAAATGGAACAACCGGTTAAAGCACCAAGCGAATGTGATGCAGCCTGCTCAGGTACTGAAGCCGACGTGCAGACGATTCGCACTTCACTCATAGATCGGGAGACCTCTTCCGAGATGGCAGATTGGTTCAAGGCATTCAGCGACCCCACACGTCTACGTATTATTGATGCGCTGTTACAGAAGGAATTATGTGTTCATGACCTGACGGTTCTGCTCGACATGGGACAGTCGGCCATTTCACACCAGCTGCGTTCACTCCGCAACATGCGGATCGTCAAGCGGCGTAAGGAAGGCAAGACCGTGTACTACTCTCTGGATGATGCTCATATTGAGCAGATTTTCCTGCAAACGCTCCAACATATTAAACACAGCTAGGCAGCAGCCAAGCTTGTTCATGCAGAAGAACCCCCGCCTCTCGGCTATATGCCGATGGACGGGGGTTCTTCTTGGTAAGGGTACCGTTTTATACAGGATACAAAGTGACTAAATCTTCTGATTAACTATCTCTTGGAGCTTGCCACTTCGGTTATAAAAGATTGTTCTTGTTCGGGTCGTACAGGCCCGATCTGTCCTTAAACCAGTTGAAGATATGTGATACACATACTTTGAGCACCGCGTATCCTGGAACAGCGAGCAGAATGCCCACGACTCCAAACAGATTACCCGAAGTCAGAATGACAAAGATAATCGTGATAGGATGAATCTTCAGCGTTTTGCCCATGATCTGTGGTGAGATGAATTTACCTTCGATTAACTGCACGATTGTCCATACAGCAACCATCTTCAGCAGCATCACCGGCGAAGTAACCAGGGCCACGATCAACGCAGGTGTAATTGCAATTGCTGGTCCCAGATAAGGAACAACACTCGTGAACGAGGCGATAATGGCAAGAATCAGTGCATAATCCAGGCCAATGACCATATAACCGATATAGAGCAGAATACCGATGCAGAAGCTGACGATAATCTGTCCACGAATGAATGAACTGATCTGGTGATTGATGTCTTCCAGTACATGCATTGCGCCCGTACGGCTCTTGATCGGCAGGAAAGACAGAATTTTCGCTGGCAGCTTCTTGCCGTCTTTCAGCAGATAGAACAGAATGAACGGAACCGTTACGATGGACAGCACGGTCTCAGTGAAAGCTCCGAGGAATCCGCCCAATTTGGTCCAGGTCGAGTTCAGAATTTCAGTAGCCTTTTGGGAGATTGTTCCCCACCAGTCCTGCGAATTCAGATTCACCGTCTCCTGGAACTGACCGAACAGTTGGCTGCCCGTGAGTTCCTCAAACTGCTGTTTTACCGTCTCGCTGTATGTTGGGAAATTTTCGATCAGCCCCATAATCTGGTTCCGCACAACCGGAATGACTGCCAACACTACAACGGTCAGAATGCCTCCAATCGCAAGATACAGGATCAGAATGGACCAGCCTCGCTTAATTTTCCACCTTTCCATCACATCCACAATCGGATTCAGCAGATAATAGAGTATTCCTGACAGAATAATAGGTAGCACGATGGTTTTAATGAGTACTGCGAGCGGATGAAGAACAAAGGATACTTTGGTCAGAACCATCACGTTCAGTCCCACCAACAGCAGAATCAGCAGGAATAGGACAAACTTGTTGTTAAGAAAAAATCGCTTGAACCGCTCCGGCCAAACGCGGGGTTGCTCAGGTTGCTCCATAGGCGTGTCGTCCTCTCTTATGTATCCTTAATTAAAAATCAAACTGTAACTCTAGATAAACGCCCCTTACACACGAATAAAATAAAGTATCTTGTACAAGCCAACATATGTATAACACTCTGGATTTATACGTATGGTGCTGATTAACCGTTTCAAATTAAACCGCTAAAGTCATTTTACCCCAAAATGAGTCTTCTGCCCCACACGAATCATTTGCAAATTCTCCCTATTCAAAAACGGCCCGCCTCACTGGGAGACGAACCGTAAATTAGAAGCTATAGCTTACCATTAAGCCAGCTTTTACGCTAAAAAATTAAAATTAAAATTAAGATTAAGCTTTTCCCGCCAATTGTGCGATCAACTCATAGGAGTGCAGACGTGCCTTATGATCATAGATCATCGACGTAATAATCAGCTCATCTGCCTGTGTCTGCCGAATAAAGGATTCCAGCTGTCCACGTACCGTTTCTGGTGAACCATTAACAGCTGCCTTGAGCGTCTGCTCAACACCAGCCTTCTCACGATCCGTCCATTTGCCTTCCATCTCTGCCGGAGGCTGTACCAATCCCGTTGTGCCACGAATAATGTTCAGGAACTGCTGCTGCATCGTTGTACCCAGCCATGCTGCTTCCTCGTCTGTATCTGCAACAACAGCGTTAACACCAACAATCACATGCGGCTCCTTCAAGCTTTCAGATGGTTGGAAGTTGTTTCGATACGTCTCTAATGCAATCCGGGTGTAATCGGGCGAGAAGTGGCTGGCAAAAGCAAACGGCAATCCTAGCTGACCTGCCAGACGTGCACTGAAATCACTGGACCCCAAGAGGTAAATCGGAATATTCAATCCTTCTCCAGGAACTGCGCGAACAGGCGCATGATAAGACGTCGCCGAAGCATCAAAGTATGCTCTAAGTTCTGCCAACAACTCAGGGAAATCTTCCCCACTGTTCAGATCTTTGCGTAGTGCAAGCGATGTACGGCGGTCACTACCTGGTGCGCGACCCAGTCCCAGATCAATTCTGCCAGGATACAAGGATTCCAGTGTGCCGAACTGCTCAGCGATGACAAGCGGTGCATGGTTGGGCAACATGATGCCTCCTGAACCCAGACGAATCGTTTTGGTTCCACCAGCCAGATATCCAATAACAACCGAAGTTGCGGATGAAGCAATACCCGGCATGTTGTGATGTTCAGCTACCCAGTAACGGTGATATCCCCACTGCTCTGCATGCTGTGCCAGATCCAGGCTGTTGCGCAGTGCATCAGCAGGTGTTGCACCCACTACAACAGGAGCCAGATCCAGGATGGAAAGCTTAACGTCATGAATATGTTCTTTATGGGATGTAGCTGTATTTTCTGTAGTCATTATCGTTTAATCTCCTCGATGATTATATTTTTGTATATCCAGATATATAGATTAATTAAATCGCAAATGGATATGGTGATGTGATGATAAACTAGCCGTTTACATCCGGACGGAATCCCTGCGTGCATGTGCATCCTAGCTTCCGTTCCGGCATCCGGCTTATAACTCGTTCTGCACGTACTCGGCAAACTGACGGATTGTCTCCTCGTTGCGCCGATAATACGTCCATTGTCCTCTTCGCTCGGAGAGCAGCAATCCTGCCTTGAGCATAGTCAGCAGATAACTGGATATAACCGACTGAGCCAGTCCAGCCTTCACTTGAATCGTACCAACACAGATTCCGTTCTTGCCACCATCCGGATGCTGTGATAGTTCCAGCGGTGGAAAGTGTTGCTCCGGGTTTTTGAGCCACAACAAGATTTGTCTACGTGTCTCGTTCGATAATGCTTTGAATATAAGTATAGGTTCCATGGGTACGATTATACCCCCTTTCATCCATTTTGCAAACACATGAACAAACAAACCGACTCTTGATCGAGTCGGTCTGGTATCATATGGAATCCTTATAGGGAACCAACATCTATATTAGAATTTGGTCGTTACCGTCTGTTTAACCTGATCCAACATCGCTTGATATGCTGGTGCATCCAGATATCCAATACTACCGAAGAGCAGATGATCTACGGTTTCAATACCTACAAAATCGAAGATACCTACATCTGAAGTTATTTTCAGTCCAGCAGTCATGCCGATCTGATCATAAATTTCACTTGGTGTACCATGGGTGTTGATAATGAGGCCTTTTTTGCCTGTCAGCAATTTCTCGATTCCTGCTTCACCTGCTGCATACGCAAAACCATAGGCGAATACACGGTCAACGTACCCTTTCAGAATGGCAGGAAGACCTGTCCACCAGATCGGATAGATGAATGTGATAACTTCTGCATTCGTAACAAACTCTTGTTCCGTAGCGATATCCTGTGGTGTCTGTCCTGCGCGCATGGAAGCTGTATCGGCTTCAGTCAGTACGGGTTGGAATCCAAGCTTATATAAGTCACGAACGACTACTTCATGGCCTTGAGCTTCGAGAGCTTCTACAGCAGTATTGAGGATTGCGTTATTCAAGCTGTCTGTGTGCGGGTGAGCATATATGATAAGATGTTTCATAGTGTGAATCCCTCCAGGTTTGGTTTGAGTTAGGTTGCGAAAATGGGGTTACATTGATACGCTGCCTCATACATAGATATCTATGTATATGGGTAAAAAAATATTTGGGCTCCTCTGCCTCCATCCCAGTCAAATCTGGAAGGGTTGCAGACAGAAGAGTTCATTCATTATAACTTTCGGACAATAATGGACAGCAAGCTCTCCAATTGCTCCGACTGTTCATCGGACAGGCCACTATAGATGATGTCATTAATCTGCTCTGATACCTGATGAAAGATCGGTTCGAGTCGCTTCCCCTGTTCGGTTAGGCGAATCATCGTCACCCGGCTATCTTCCGCACTCTTGTTGCGTTCAACATAGCCAAGCTTCTCCAGCTTGTTGACCAGTACCGTTACCGTTGGTTGCGTGCGTTGAACACGTTCAGCCAACATCTTGATCGACAGCGTCTCTTCCCGGTACAAGAACATCAACACATCTCCATGAGAAGGAACAATCCCTGTTACCTCATGATGTTCCAATTCGTGTACAATCCGTTTGTTGACATGGTCCCTGATTCTTGCAATCAGTGCAATTGCGTTGTATTTAGGCATGACCTCATTATACATAGACATCTATGTATTTTCAAGTTCTTTTTTATAAAAAGAAAAACAGCCCTCTCCACCCTTCTAGCATGTGGAAAATATCGGGCTGTTTCGAGTATGCTTTGATCCTGTTCTATAATGTTAGATCTTAGATCATCTTTTTTGGATTCATGTCAAATTCATGCTGAATTCAGTTAATCCATTGCGTGATTTTCTCAACGGATTGTCGGGACTTCTCACGCTGGGGCTCCTCTGCCCGATAACCGAAGGCTGCCATCATAGAGACGCCCCATGCGCCATTTTCCAGCAAGCCCTCTTCTTCCATAATACGGTGGACGTCCTCACGGCTGAAACCTTCGATTGGACAAGAATCAATCTCGATCTGAGCTGCCGCCGTCATCATGTTGCCAAGTGCAATATAAGTTTGTTTAGATGCCCAGTCGAATAATGATCGTGGATTATCCAGAATTTTCTGGTTATTTTGGAACTTTCCATAAGCCTCACTTGTTAGCTCAAATACGTTATTTGGCATTCCCTTTGTTTCCTTCAACATGTACTCCGCATAAGGAGAATTATAACTGGCATCGGACCGGGCCAAAATAACAACAAAATGGCTTGCTGTAGCCAATTGCTTTTGAGCGCCGGAAGAGAATTCGGATAGACGCTTACGCAGGTTCGGATTTTGTACAATCAGAAACTTCCACGGTTCAAGACCAATGGAACTTGGTGATAATCTGCCTGTTTCCAATATAAATTGAAAATCCTCTTCCGAGATTTTGCGGGTAGCATCAAATATCTTTGTTGCATGCCGGAAATGATACGCCTTTAAGATGTCTTCCTTTGTCTTTGACTTTGTTGTAACTTCCATGCAGCTCCACGTCCTTTAATATATTTTTTTATGTTGAACAATAATGTTACAGTGATTTCATCTCAAGCATTAGTTTAGGACCTATGCGTATAAATTAAAAGTACGCACATTATTGTTTCTTGGTTTATAAAAGTAAGTATTGGATGAAGACAGCAATAATCCACTAGGCACTTACATGGCCCTAGTGGATTATCTGCGACTCTTTCCTTTTAAATCTTGAAATCTTGAACCAGCTTATTCAGATTTAATGCACTATCCTTGACTTGATCAGATTGTTTAACTACTTCCACAGATTGCGCAGCAGAGGCGACCATATGTCCTGCGATTTCCTGACTGGATGCAGCGGATTGTTCACTGGCTGATGCAATCTCGTGAATGGAGCCCACTAGTATTTTGATATTCGCAGTCACTTGTTGTGAGGTTGCATTGAGATCTTTAACTGCATTGGCATGATCAAGGGAATCGACATAATACTGTTCAGCTGTATCCTCCAATAATTTATAATCTTTGCCAACCTGATTGAACATAAAGGATAGCAACTCTTTGGCATTCGAGGACAGATTGGTTACAGACTGCATAACTTCTTCCGTGACCTGCTGAATTTGATCGGCAGCCTGTCTGGAATCATCAGCCAACTTTCGAATCTCGCTTGCAACAACCGCAAAACCTCTGCCTGCTTCTCCAGCCCTTGCAGCTTCAATGGATGCATTGAGTGCAAGCAGATTAGTCTGCGCTGTAACATCCAAAATAGACTGAGATAATATACCAATCTGATCTACAGCTGTTGCACGTTCCAGCGCTTCTGACATCTTCTTACTCGTATGATCATACATGTCTATGGCTGCTCGGCTCGATTCGCGGGCTTCCTGCTTCAACTTTTCAGCCTTCGTGCTGGTCACATAGGCGGACTCTGCTTGTTTAGATGTCTGTTCCGATATATATTCAGCTCCCTGTTGCATCTCAGCAGCCGAATGATTCATATTTTCCGTATGGGCTGAAGCCTCTTCCATTGCAGCCGAGAGCTCTTCAACTGTAGCTGATACTTCACGAATCCGTTCATTCAGACCAGCCATGTTCTGGTTGGTAAGATCACTAACCTGGTTGATATGATGAGATTCCTGAACTACACCACGAATGACATTGGTTGTGGAATCGGTCATTGTACGAATAGCTCGTGCGATGACACTTATCTCATTATTTCCCTGTGTTAGATGTGGATCTAGGGATGCCGTTAAGTTGCCTTGCGTTATTTCTTCACAATAACGGGTAATTGCTTTCATTCGTTGACGTATACTGCGAATCATTACAAATGAAATAAGAATGAGTGCTGCAAGTGAAAACAAAAGAACCGAACCGAGCACCAATGCTCGCTGCTGAATCACTTCTTGTGTATCCGCATAGAGCTTGGCTGACTCTTCTTCGTTATACGCACTCAAAAGGGTGATCGTCTCCACAATCGCTGTACTGCTTTTGTTAATTCTTCCTCTCTCTTCACTATCGTAGGTGCCTGACATCTTTTTGGTATCCATGATTTGCTCAATATCCTGATAATATGTATCCATCTTTGCTACCAAATCTGCAAATATCTCTTTTTCTTTGGTATCCAATGTTCTTGCTGAAAATTCATTCAAGCCATCCGTGATACTCTTCTTACCCTTCTGAACCTGATCGTACTGTTTGTCGGTGTACTCTGCATTATCAAGAACCTTTGTATAATTGGCACGCATATTATAGAAATTACTTTTCAATTCAAGAACATTGGTTTGATGCTGGAAACGGTCATTGTAGAGGATTCCTTGTCCCGTTTTTGCTTCGTTCATTCCGAAAATTCCGATCAGAAAGACAGTAAACAAGCCGATTAGACTAATCACAGTCATGATGACCATCGTTGTTGTTAATTTCATATTTTTGAGTTTATTTCCTTTCTTATATTTTGGCTTAGACTGAATTGACATGATTATTCCCCCACTTTAAATAGTAGATAGCCTTATATATCTTATATCTATATCGTATGTATCCATATTGTTTGTTAGCATTTCAGGAAAATTGACTTTATTCTTTTAATGAGAAAAGTAATGGGAGACAACAGAAAAGCCGCCAGGATATAATCCAGCGACTTTTCTGTGAATATGAAACGATATCTGTGCGACCTATAGTTGCTCCATCCACTCATTTTCAGAAATGACGGTATATCCTTCTTGTCGCAGCAATGCTGATGTGACACCTTCACCAGTTACCTTGTGATTGGCAAAATTCCCATCATAGATCATCTGTGTACCACAGGACGGACTAAACTCCTTCAGTACCACACACGATACATTCAATTCTCGCGCCCATTCAAGCGTCTGATAGGCTCCCTTAATATACAGCTCTGTGACATCCTTGCCACTTTTCTCGATCACTTTTGCAGTGCCTGCCAGTACATCCTTGCCCGTGCCAGCGATAATTTCAGCTGGTTCCCGTGGAGTGGAGAATCCGCCAAGCAGCTCCGGACATACCATCTTAGCCTGCTCCTTCTCCACAAGCTCCTGAATTTTCTCATCCAGGCTCGCTGTTCCATTGTAACGGCAAGCTACCCCCGCCAGACATGAACTCACCAAATATTTCATCGTTATCTCCTTATACTCATTCCATCTATGAAGTAAATTGTAACATATAAGATCAGCCCTATAACTCACCTCTGGTAATCATCGTAATTTTTACATCTTCATTGTAGCGAACCCGTATCACATCTTTCGGCGACTCTAGTTCAAATATGGCAATCCCCGGATTATCAGCTTCCCTATGAAGACTGTATCCATCGAGGTTGACGTTGAATACTTTTTTAATCATCGGCCCTACTTCGTCCCTAAGGAGAGATTCCTTCACATCATAAATCTTCTGATGGTACGCCTCTACTTCATCCCAATTGGCAAAATCATCTCGATAAGAATTCTCCCCAATAATAGAGTAAACCTTAGTTTCTTCTCCTACAGTCATTTGAACCAAGTAATGATCATTGAAACTAAGATTAATTATATCTCTCCTAATTTCATCATCTTTGGAACGACTTACACCCCTAAGTTTTAGAGATGTTTCACCGAATACTGCATTAACGGCATCCTCCGCATCCGCCAGCGCTGCCTGGGATACTTGATCAGGTCTAAGGTCGCCTGTTATCGATATAGACTTGTCCTGCTGCCATACAATCTCACCATAACCATCGCCAGTCTCATTTTCTAACCATAATGTCGTATGTGATATCGGCTCCAATTCCCCTTGCTTCATACTCACAAAACGTTGGACTGATGCAGGTTTAAGCGTTGGAGTGCTGCCTATACTTTGCAAAAGCGTTGGAACTTGACGCAGATAACGGTGCTCCAACTCGCTTGGCTGCATCTCACGTCTCATCTGTACTTCACGCAGATTTCCTGTTGTCGCATCGAGCCATATCTGCGCATACTCCTTCTCGCTTTCATTTCCAGCCTCTACATATATTCTGCCGGACACAGGCAGGTCTTCCACTTTCATAATCTTCAGCTGTTTACCCAGATCATCTCGCATCGTAGTCGCAACATTTCTTTTCATTTTGTCGGTTAGCAGATTTGTGTTCAAACCATCGGATAACTGTAACGCTGCTGTCGGATAGACCTGCTCGATCATGGGTTTTACCAGCTGTCCATCATCCCAGATCCATAGGAACAATCCAGCAGCAATAACCAACGCACCCATGCCGGCAACAAGAGTCCCTCTTCTAGGGTGACGCTTGTGTGACACGTTACCTACTTGCGGTCTAAACGGCCTGGATGACCTGGAACTGTCCTCTGACCTATCTCCCTTGCTTTCCTCTTCCGACTTCTTCATCCACTCCACCTGTTGAAGCACCTTTCGCTTGTGATCCTCTGTAAAAGGAGCCGATGCAAACGGTCCTTTCCGGATTTCCTTCTCCCATTGCTCATCCTTGTGTGTCATTTGCTTCGCTCCTCCCATTGTTTCCGTACCTTATCCTTACCTCGGGAAAGTCTGGATTTTACTGTGCCTAAGCTGATTTTCAACATCTCAGCAATCTCACTCGTCGTAAGCTCATATTTCAGATTCAGCAAAAGAATCTCCCGGAACTTATTTGGCAACGCCAGAACAATATCCCAGATTTCATGGATATGCTCCTTACGCATCACTTCCATCTCGGCCGAAGGATGTGCAGACTGCTCTGCAATCATGACTCTTTGGCTCGAATCCCCACGCTCTGTCTCAATGGGTAACGTCTCTCCCCACAGGCTGCTACGAAAAAATCTGGATTTTCGATATGTAAAAGTGGTGTTCCTAGTAATCGTCAACAGCCATGTTTTCAGTGAGCAATCTCCACGATAATGAGCGATCCCCGAGTACGCCCGAATAAATACCTCCTGTGACAATTCATCTGCCTGTTCGGCACTTTTGGTCAGAAAATAAGCATAATTCCAGACGTCATTTCCGTAGTCATCCATTATGCTACCTAGTGTGTAATTGTCTATGGTCTGAGCCTGTGCCAGTAATTGATCATCCAACTGTTGTTCACCTCACTTAATATGACTGAGTCTAATGTGGTTTGGTTCCCTGTTTTGGACATTATTTCTTATTATTGTAGCAAAATAAAAAAACAGCATGTTCAACATCTCTGAACACACTGATTCCTTCAAGTTTGCTTAGTTAGAAATCTCTATCAGAAAGCTTTTAGGCGAACGCTCCACTTCCTCGGTTTCTTTCTGGCCTCTGGTCTAACGTATCATCATTTTCATCGTTATATTTTAACCGCAGCAATCATCAGAAACATCGGTCTTCGATTCTCGTCTCTCATGCCAGGAACCTGTTCAATCATCTCCGGTGATGGTTTGGATTCAGCCACCTTTTGAATAGCAAACCCCGCCTTAATCAGTTCATTGAGATGTGTTGCCAGTGTGCGATGATATTTGACCACATCCTGATTCAAAAAGTTCGCCACACGCTTGCCTTCATCGTGGTAATCATCCACGGGCCAGTGAAGAATCTCACCTGTGGGTCCGTAATGCCAATCCTGGGCAGCGCGAGCGGTGAAGATGGGATGTTCGGAAGATAGTACAAATGTGCCCCCTTCAATAAGACAATCATTGATTTTAGCGTACACCGTGTCTAACCGTTCAATATAATGCAAGGCAAGTGAACTAATCACAACGTCGAATTGTCCTGGTGCAAAATCAATATCTTCAATTGCCAGCTGCTTATACTGGATCTGCGGGTCGTCCGTCATTTCACGAGCACGCTGAAGCATATTTTCAGACAGATCTACACCGATCACTGAACTCGCTTGCTGCTCTCGCGCATACCGGCAGTGCCACCCAAAACCACATCCCAAATCCAGCACACGCTTGTCCTTCAAATCAGGCAAAAGAGTCTGCAATTCATGCCACTCCCCGGCTGCATCCAGCCCTTGAACGGAACGAGCCATCTTACTATAGTTGTCGAAAAATTCAGCTTCATCGTATTTATTTTGTTTCATCAAGAGATTCCTCCCGCTTTATAAATATCCACCTACTCTATCACATAAACGATATTTAAACGCAAAAGTTGCCAAGAGAATTCATGGCGTGTTATCATACAGAACGAACGTTCAGTATTATTAAATACAGAATGAACATTCAGTTTACTAACGGAGGTCATTATGAATACGAATTGGACGCATCCATTGGAAGGGCAATCTGTAGGTAAAGCTTTTATAAGTTACCTCGTGCCTTCTGTATTGGGGATGCTGGTAGTTGCTTTTAATTTTATTATCGACGGCATTATGGTTGGACACAAACTGGGCTCTACCGCGATGGCCGGGATCGGCATTGCCTCACCTGTTTACACTCTTTTTGTTGCCATGTCACTGTGGATTGGTATGGGCGGGGCAACCTTGTACTCCAACGCTATGGGTAGAAAAGATATCCCATCAGCCAAACAAATTTTCACCAAATCCATTATGCTCATTATGTTAGTTACGGTAGCCATTGGATATGTTGCATTTACATTCAAAGACAAGCTGGTATACTCCCTCGGTGCAAACGCCGAGACCTTCCCGTTTGCTTCGGACTATATGAATATCATGTTGTTGTTCGGGTTTGTTTTCACCATTGAGAATGCACTCTCTATCTTTGTACGAAACGATGGGAATCCCAACACATCCATGTACGCTCAGATTACGTTTGCTGTAGCCAATATCATCATCAATTATATAACATTGTATGTACTCGAATGGGGTGTACGCGGTGTGGCCCTCGGTACAATTGTATCGGCGTCTCTTGCGTTACTTGTCCTGTTCACTCATTTTTTCAAAAAAACAAATAATCTCACATTCACCCGGTTCAAATGGAACAACAAACTGCTGGCTTCCCTTCTACTCATTGGTTTCCCCAGCTTTCTGGCTGAACTTGGCATGTCGGTCTTCTCTGTCTCTCACAATATCTCCATGGACCGCATTGCAGGCACGGATGGTGTAGCATCCTTTACCGTGTTGAACTATATTCATGGTGTTGTATTGTTGGCTTTCCTGGGTCTGGCATCCGCTGCCCAACCTCTGATAAGCTATTATCACGGTGCCAATAAGATTAAACGGGTACAACAAACGATACGTTTAGCCACTAAAACAGCTCTGGCATGCGGTCTATTGTTACTGGTTGTTGTTCAGATCGGTGCACCTTATTTCGTGCAAATCTTTGGAAACTTCAGTAGCGGCGTAACGGATAATGCCGTTTACGGATTACGTATATTCACATTTGCCTATGTGTTTATGGGTGTTAACTTTGTTATGAGCACCTATTTCCAATCTGTGGGTAATGCCAAAATGGCCATCTGGATTACAGCTGCGCGTGAAATGATTATCATGATTGCGTTGATTGCAGTCCTGCCTTCATTCTTTGGTGTCACGGGTGTGTGGCTTGCCGTACCGCTGTCCGAAATGCTGGTTCTCGCAACCATAGCCGTATACTATAGAAAACGATCCCTTACGGATCGAATAAACGCGTTGCGCCCTGAGTAGCCATAACGGATTAAATGAACGTATAGAGAAAAGATATAGCCCTGCTCGGTCTACATAGATCGGGTAGGGCTTTGTTTTGCTTGAAGCAAATGTAATGAAAACCAAATATCGTATCGTCCGTTGTGCTATTAACGGTTGCTTGAAAACTATAGCTATAGAAAATGTGAATGATATATGAATAAAGTATATATTTAACAAAAATAGGATATAAAAATCTCTTTATATAATTGTATATATTTGTTAATTGGAGTATGGTTGTCTTGTCAAACTATATACGGCGCCAGACCTCCCCTCACTTTTATCCTAGGAAATGACTGTGAGGAAAGCTACTGCGAGTATGATCAATCCCGACTTATATATATGAAAAGGAGATGTTCGATTGTGAAGAAATATCAAAAAACTGCAATTTCAGCTCTCTCTTCCATGGCTTTGCTCCTAGCATCTGTTCCAGCAGTATTTGCTGATGAAACGTCAATGCCTATAACTCCTTCACAAGATACTCAGATAAAACAGGAACAAGAAGCTACTATCTTTGCCCAAAACCTTTTAGTAGAGTATTTTGATGGAGGTTACTCAACGGATATATATTTGAGTGGAAATGTCACGTTTTCTTTTCTTCCTCGTTCAACTGGGGAATATGTATTTAATGTTGTTGATATGAGTGGAAATTTGAAGGGAAGTGGACGAGTAATCGCATCAGACTTGAGAACAAAAACCATCACTTTAGGGAATCTGTATGGTTACCATAAAATCGTAGGATACTCACCTAATGGTGGGGGAGGAGATTACCAAATTCACTATTAAAATATACTAAGTCGTAGGAATCACACTGTATTTGTTTACTTACGGAATGTCATACAGCGCAGGGGAGACCTATCGGCTTTCACTCAATTCTTTATATGCAATGTATAAAATAGTAAAATAAAAAGACACACTCGATATTATCAAGTGTGTCTTCCTATTGCTTGGCGGCGTCCTACTCTCCCAGGACCCTGCGGTCCAAGTACCATCGGCGCTAGAGGGCTTAACGGTCGTGTTCGGGATGGGTACGTGTGGAACCCCTCCGCCATCGCCACCAAACGCGTAGCTTACATTCAGAGTGTTGTTCTCTGAAAACTAGATTCGAAACGAAACATGCGATTTAGAACTTGCTATTGGATAAGCCCTCGACCGATTAGTACTGGTCAGCTCCATGCATTGCTGCACTTCCACCCCCAGCCTATCTACCTCGTCGTCTTCAAGGGGTCTTACATACTGGGAAATCTCATCTTGAGGGGGGCTTCACGCTTAGATGCTTTCAGCGTTTATCCCGTCCGTACATAGCTACCCAGCGGTGCTCCTGGCGGAACAACTGGTACACCAGCGGTACGTCCATCCCGGTCCTCTCGTACTAAGGACAGCTCCTCTCAAATTTCCTACGCCCACGACAGATAGGGACCGAACTGTCTCACGACGTTCTGAACCCAGCTCGCGTACCGCTTTAATGGGCGAACAGCCCAACCCTTGGGACCTACTTCAGCCCCAGGATGCGATGAGCCGACATCGAGGTGCCAAACCTCCCCGTCGATGTGGACTCTTGGGGGAGATAAGCCTGTTATCCCCAGGGTAGCTTTTATCCGTTGAGCGATGGCCCTTCCATGCGGTACCACCGGATCACTAAGCCCGACTTTCGTCCCTGCTCGACTTGTAGGTCTCGCAGTCAAGCTCCCTTATGCCTTTGCACTCTTCGAATGATTTCCAACCATTCTGAGGGAACCTTTGGGCGCCTCCGTTACTCTTTAGGAGGCGACCGCCCCAGTCAAACTGCCCACCTGACACTGTCCCCGCACCGGATTACGGTACCAGGTTAGAACCTAGATACGATCAGGGTGGTATCCCAACGTTGCCTCCACGCAAGCTGGCGCTCACGTTTCAAAGGCTCCCACCTATCCTGTACAGATCGTACCCAAATTCAATATCAAGCTGCAGTAAAGCTCCATGGGGTCTTTCCGTCTTGTCGCGGGTAACCTGCATCTTCACAGGTATTAAAATTTCACCGGATCTCTCGTTGAGACAGCGCCCAAGTCGTTACGCCATTCGTGCGGGTCAGAATTTACCTGACAAGGAATTTCGCTACCTTAGGACCGTTATAGTTACGGCCGCCGTTTACTGGGGCTTCGGTTCACAGCTTCGGATTGCTCCTAACCACTCCCCTTAACCTTCCAGCACCGGGCAGGCGTCAGCCCGTATACTTCGCCTTACGGCTTCGCACAGACCTGTGTTTTTGCTAAACAGTCGCTTGGGCCTTTTCACTGCGGCCCCCTCGTGCTATTCACACTACCGGGGCACCCCTTCTCCCGAAGTTACGGGGTCATTTTGCCGAGTTCCTTAACGAGAGTTCTTCCGCGCGCCTTAGAATACTCTTCTCGCCTACCTGTGTCGGTTTGCGGTACGGGCACCATCACCTGGCTAGAGGCTTTTCTTGGCAGTGTGAGATCATGACCTTCGCTACTATAATTTTCGCTCCCCATCACAGCTCAGCCTTACAATGTGCGGATTTGCCTACACATCAGCCTTACTGCTTAGACGGACATCCATCAGTCCGCGTCACTACCCTACTGCGTCCCCCCATTGCTCATAACGGCTTACGGTGGTACAGGAATTTCGACCTGTTGTCCTTCGACTACGCCTTTCGGCCTCGCCTTAGGTCCCGACTTACCCTGAGCGGACGAGCCTTCCTCAGGAACCCTTAGGCTTTCGGCGGATCAGATTCTCACTGATCTTTTCGTTACTCATACCGGCATTCTCACTTGTATAATGTCCAGCGCTCCTTACGGTACACCTTCAACCCTTATACAACGCTCCCCTACCCCTGGATCGACTTCACTCCAGCTTCGAAGTCCTGTGTTTATCCCCTGGGAAGCATTTGGTCATCCAAGATAGAATCTCTTGTCAGACAAAAATGTCCTTGTGGTAAACACCGCCTCAAAGAAGCAGTGAAGTCGATCCAAGCCATAGCTTCGGTGGTGTGTTTAGCCCCGTTACATTTTCGGCGCAGAGTCACTCGACCAGTGAGCTATTACGCACTCTTTCAATGGTGGCTGCTTCTAAGCCAACATCCTGGTTGTCTGTGCAACTCCACATCCTTTCCCACTTAACACACACTTGGGGACCTTAGCTGATGGTCTGGGCTGTTTCCCTTTTGACAATGGATCTTAGCACTCACTGTCTGACTCCCGGAAGTAAGTCTATGGCATTCGGAGTTTGACTGAGCTTGGTAACCCTTGCGGGCCCCGCACCCAATCAGTGCTCTACCTCCACGACTCTGTTTTCCGAGGCTAGCCCTAAAGCTATTTCGGGGAGAACCAGCTATCTCCGAGTTCGATTGGAATTTCTCCGCTACCCCCACCTCATCCCCGCATTTTTCAACATGCGTGGGTTCGGGCCTCCAGTGCGTGTTACCGCACCTTCACCCTGGACAGGGGTAGATCACCCGGTTTCGGGTCTACGTCCACGTACTAAGTCGCCCTATTCAGACTCGCTTTCGCTGCGGCTCCGGCTCTTCACCTTAACCTTGCACGGGAACGTAACTCGCCGGTTCATTCTACAAAAGGCACGCCATCACCCCTAAAACGGGCTCTGACTTTTTGTAAGCACACGGTTTCAGGTTCTATTTCACTCCCCTTCCGGGGTGCTTTTCACCTTTCCCTCACGGTACTGCTTCACTATCGGTCGCTAGGAAGTATTTAGCCTTGGCAGATGGTCCTGCCGGATTCATACGGGGTTTCACGTGCCCCGCACTACTCGGGATCCGTCTCGGAGGGAACAGACTTTCAACTACAGGGCTTTTACCTTCTTTGGCGGGCCTTTCCAGACCTCTTCGCTTAACCGGTTCCTTTGTAACTCCATGTGAGACGTCCCACAACCCCAAAGAGCAAGCTCTCTGGTTTGGGCTTCTCCGCGTTCGCTCGCCGCTACTGACGGAATCACTATTGTTTTCTCTTCCTCAGGGTACTTAGATGTTTCAGTTCCCCTGGTATGCCTCTACACAACCTATGTATTCAGTTGTGAGTAACTGGAAATTACCCCAGCTGGGTTTCCCCATTCGGACACCCCCGGATCAAAGCTTGCTTACAGCTCCCCGAGGCAGTTTCGTTGTTCGCCACGTCCTTCATCGGCTCCTAGCGCCTAGGCATCCTCCGTGTGCTCTTAGTAGCTTAACCTCGTGCTCCGGTTTCGACTGCTCGCTTCCCTTGGTTTGCTTGCGCAAAGCCAAAAGTCACTCCCATTCGATACCATCGTACGTGCAATCTACCTTATAAACACTTCACTTGTTTGCACAAGTTCAGCTTAAAGGAATGTTCTAATTCGCGTTTGTTTCGTTTCGATATCTAGTTTTCAAAGAACAAGCTCCATGCAAAAGCAAGCTGTTTGAGAGTTTGAGCTCTCAAAACTGAGCAACGAGTGAGTGTTTTGCAGCTAAGCTGCAGTTTTGAATGTTTCCACTCGGGAAACGATTCTCCATAGAAAGGAGGTGATCCAGCCGCACCTTCCGATACGGCTACCTTGTTACGACTTCACCCCAATCATCTATCCCACCTTCGGCGGCTGGCTCCTTGCGGTTACCCCACCGACTTCGGGTGTTATAAACTCTCGTGGTGTGACGGGCGGTGTGTACAAGACCCGGGAACGTATTCACCGCGGCATGCTGATCCGCGATTACTAGCAATTCCGACTTCATGCAGGCGAGTTGCAGCCTGCAATCCGAACTGAGACCGGCTTTGTTGGGATTGGCTCCATCTCGCGATTTCGCAGCCCGTTGTACCGGCCATTGTAGTACGTGTGTAGCCCAGGTCATAAGGGGCATGATGATTTGACGTCATCCCCACCTTCCTCCGGTTTGTCACCGGCAGTCTATCTAGAGTGCCCACCCAAAGTGCTGGCAACTAAATATAAGGGTTGCGCTCGTTGCGGGACTTAACCCAACATCTCACGACACGAGCTGACGACAACCATGCACCACCTGTCTTGAATGTTCCGAAGAAAAGGTACATCTCTGCACCGGTCATTCAGATGTCAAGACCTGGTAAGGTTCTTCGCGTTGCTTCGAATTAAACCACATACTCCACTGCTTGTGCGGGTCCCCGTCAATTCCTTTGAGTTTCAGTCTTGCGACCGTACTCCCCAGGCGGAGTGCTTAATGTGTTAACTTCGGCACCAAGGGTATCGAAACCCCTAACACCTAGCACTCATCGTTTACGGCGTGGACTACCAGGGTATCTAATCCTGTTTGCTCCCCACGCTTTCGCGCCTCAGCGTCAGTTACAGCCCAGAGAGTCGCCTTCGCCACTGGTGTTCCTCCACATATCTACGCATTTCACCGCTACACGTGGAATTCCACTCTCCTCTTCTGCACTCAAGTCACCCAGTTTCCAGTGCGATCCGGGGTTGAGCCCCGGGATTAAACACCAGACTTAAATGACCGCCTGCGCGCGCTTTACGCCCAATAATTCCGGACAACGCTTGCCCCCTACGTATTACCGCGGCTGCTGGCACGTAGTTAGCCGGGGCTTTCTTCTCAGGTACCGTCACCTTGAGAGCAGTTACTCTCCCAAGCGTTCTTCCCTGGCAACAGAGCTTTACGATCCGAAAACCTTCATCACTCACGCGGCATTGCTCCGTCAGGCTTTCGCCCATTGCGGAAGATTCCCTACTGCTGCCTCCCGTAGGAGTCTGGGCCGTGTCTCAGTCCCAGTGTGGCCGATCACCCTCTCAGGTCGGCTACGCATCGTCGCCTTGGTGAGCCGTTACCCCACCAACTAGCTAATGCGCCGCAGGCCCATCCCCAAGTGACAGATTGCTCCGTCTTTCCAGTTTCCTTCAGGCGAAGGAAACAACTATTCGGTATTAGCTACCGTTTCCGGTAGTTGTCCCAAACTTGAGGGCAGGTTGCCTACGTGTTACTCACCCGTCCGCCGCTAAGTATCAAGGAAGCAAGCTTCCTATCAACTCCGCTCGACTTGCATGTATTAGGCATGCCGCCAGCGTTCGTCCTGAGCCAGGATCAAACTCTCCAATAAAGTATTGAAAAGAGCGATAAGCTCATTTTGAATCTGACGAGATTAAAAATCTCATTTGTGCTCCAGCTGATTCAAGCCAAGGCTTGTTTCAACTTTTGCGTTCATTCTGCAAGCAGAATGTTTACTCACTCGTTGTTCAGTTTTCAAAGATCAAACTTGTTTCGTTACCGAATGTCGTTCTCTTCAGCAACTCTTATATAATATCATGTCCGAACCAACTTTGCAAGCTCTTTTTTTAAGTTTCTTTCGAAGCTTATTTTATTCGCTTGCCGCACCGTGTATCTCGTGTTTTTTTGGCCGGAAATAGAATATACCATGTAGATCATACACTTGTAAAGAGTTAATTTCAAAACATATCAAATCCACGATCTAACCATATTAAGGACCTTCAATCTACAACGAACTCTTAGGTTCAATTGTATTATCCTGCAGCTTGATCTTCTTTATTTAATCTGTCTTTCTTCTATATATAAGAAGGTAACTCTCTCAACTCTTATATTCGAGACGAAAGGGTTACCTTCTATAGTAGTCTATATTTATTTACGTTCTACTTTATATCCTTTATCCTCAAGCAGTTTCACGATGCCGTGATCACCCAAGTAGTGTGCCGCGCCAACAACAATGAAATATTCCTCACCTTTGCCGTTTTTCAAGTAACCATCGATTTTGTCCGCCATACCAATGTTACGATCAACCAGCATTGCTTTGTTATATTCCTCGTTAGTGGAGAAGCTGTTTGTCAGTTCAAGCAGTTGCTCGTCATTACCCGTTTTCCACATTTCAGCCATTTCATTCACACTGTTATCCAACACGTCGAAGTTTTCAATTGTCGCTTTCAGTGTTTCCTCTTGTGTTTCTTTGGAAAAGTCGTTAAACATGCCAAGTTGAGATTGATAACTCTCTAACTCAATAACTGGAAGTTTGCGCTCGATCGCTTTCTGGATGAAATACAGATCCACTCCTGCTGACGCTTCGTATCCTGCCGTTGTGGACTTCAAACTTGCAAGTGTGCTCTCTACTACCCAAGGCTTAAATGCATCCAAGGCGTTAGACTCCAGACCATTTTTCTTCAATACATCACCCAGCTTAGTATACGTTTCACTGGAAATGTGGTCTTTCAGTGTTGTTCCATCTTGATACGAACCCAGACTTAGAACCAGCTTTTGCTGCTCTTCATCAGCGGCTTTGCTAATATCAATCTCTACCCCGAGATAGTCAGCTTCCGCAAAGGCTTCTTCAAACTCCGGACGCAATGGATAGAAGCTCTCATCAGCAATATGCATGGACCCTACCAGATAGACCGTGTTGCCATTGCTTTCAACTTCCCACATGAATCCACGTCCACCGGTTTGAGCAGTTTCGGTTGTTCCACCTTTGGATACCAACAGCACCGTGCGCGTTGCAGCATCCCAGCGAACTTCGTAACCTGCTGCATCACCAACGATGCGGATTGGCGCATACGTTACACCGTTGATACGTGTAAGCTTGCTTTTGAGTGTAATCGTTTTGCCATCTACTACAGCCGTGATCGTATCATCTGTCGCAGTTGTTAGCTTCACGTCCATAGCATCCAGCGTAGTCCGCAGTGGAACTAATGTTGTACCTTTCTCAAGGATTGGTGCTCCTGTAGCATATTTCACAGCTTGGTCATTAACCTTGACGGAAGTTCCTTGTGGAGCAGCCATGGCTGGTACTGCAGACGCGAGCAATCCTACCGAGATTGTAAGAGACAAGAGCATGCGTTTCCAATTCTTCATGTTATGTAATCTCCTTTATTGAATATAGTTGCCAATCCAATTTTTAATAGAATGGACATACTTAGATACTACGGTTAAAGATGGGAAATGGTGCCACTACAAAACTGGAGTAGCACTCCCTTCATTACTCTCATTAAAGTAAGAAACCATAAAACGAAACAATCATATAGGTAATATTCGCAAAGTCTGAGCTATTCCAAGATAAATAGATACTGATCAGTGCTAGGAAAAAGAACACTATAGCCTCTGTGATGTAGACATTCACTTTATTCTTTTCTGCGCTAATTCCAACTCCATCAAGACCTAACTCTATGGCTAGAGCTGCTAATGATTCCTTAGAGGAATACAAGGCACCAACAATCCCCCGCTTACTCCACTCTATTCTTATAATATAGTAGTATGAACTATATACATTACAAAAGGGAGAGAAAGTTTACTCTATGGAATTTAATATATTTATAGTTGAAGATGATCAGGCATTATTCGACGCGTTACAAACAGGGCTGGAAGCTTGGGCGTTTCGGGTTACGAAACCGGATGATTTTAATGAGGTTATGCGTTCGTTTCTTGATCAGCAACCTCATCTTGTAATCATGGATATCACGTTGCCTAAATTTGACGGTTTTCATTGGTGTAGAGAAATTCGATCTGTATCCGAAGTACCCATCATTTTTTTATCCTCCCGCGATCACCCGTTAGATATGGTTATGGCGCTTAATATGGGTGCGGATGATTTTGTCCAAAAACCCTTTCATACGAATGTACTGTATGCCAAAATTCAAGCGGTTCTTCGTCGGACGTACGCTTATGGGGAAACACAGACAGATACACTTGAATGGAACGGTGCCTTAATTGATTTAAAGCGAGGGGTTATCCGAAAATCAGCCGAGGAAGTAGATTTGACCAAAAACGAATTATTCTTGCTGATTTCGCTGGTGAAGTCCAACAATTCCGTCATTTCACGTCATGATCTGATTCGTAAGCTATGGGAAGATGAACAGTTTGTAAATGATAATACACTTACAACCAATATCACCCGTTTGCGACAGAAGCTAGACCCGCTTGGACTTTCAGACGCTATTGTGACAAAGAAAGGGATGGGTTATATGGCAGTGACTTTATAGGAGGAAATACATGATATGTTAATACGTTACGTTAGTTCAAAAAAAAGCTGGATTCTGCTGTTTATCACCTTGCTGGGTGTGACTGACCTGCTTATAATTTTCGATCAGGGAGTAAGCGTTACACCCACCTCTTTCATATATTTAAATGGGCTTTATATTATTTTGTTTGTTGTATTTTTCATTTGGCGGTACAGGAAAGAAACCAGGTATCTGGAAGCAGTTGCTAAACTAAAGAAAGACATGCAAACTAACTGGTTTGAGAGTCTCCCTCACCCTGACAATGAATTAGATAAGATAACGAACAACGTATTAAGAGAGGCCTCAGCCCATTTCAAACAAATGCTTTCTCAAATGAAAGAAGCCCAGCTGATTGAGAATGATTTTACTGCCTCCTGGATTCATGAAATCAAGACTCCTCTTACTGCTATGAAACTGATTATGGACGCGCAAAGTAACCCGGATATAAGTAAAATTGAAACAGAGTGGCTGCGGATTCATCTGCTTGTTGAACAGCAGCTGTACATGACACGCCTTCCTGCCCTGGAATCGGACTATGTCCTTGAAAGGCTGTCTGTACAACGTCTCGCGGTAGAAGAAGTACAGGAACTGGCTCCTTGGTGTATGGAGAAGAATCTGGCAGTCAATATTGAAGGCAATGATGCCGCTGTTGTTACAGACCGTAAATGGTGTCGATTCATTATCAGACAGATCCTGACCAATGCCATCAAATATAGTCCTTCCGAAACGTCACTCACGTTCAGAACAGTTGTTACGGAACAAGAGAATGTCTATCTGGACATAATTGACGAAGGTCCGGGTATTCAGCCTCATGACTTGCCGCGTATATTTGATAAAGGTTTTACCGGTGGGAATGGAAGGATTCATAATGCCGCTACTGGGCTCGGCCTCTATCTTGCCCAAACTGTTGCAGCCAAGATAGGAATTACACTTCAAGTCCAGTCCAGTCAGTCGCAAGGTACAACAATGCGAATGACTTTTATTGATTTAAATGCATTCGAGATCGTTAGAAGAGGGCATGCGGAAAATATCCCGTTATGAACAACCAAGGTTAACTTGGTTGTTTTTTTGTTAACCTGACAAATTCGTCACCTTCCGTTTCAACTCGTCACCCAAAGCGTGCGACACCAGAGATATTTGCATATAAACTTGATCTATAACCACATATGGGAGGTTCATCATGAATGAAATAAATGAACAAACAGTATTACATGCCCGCAATGTTCAAAAAGCGTATGGCTCGAGAGGCAGCACCCAACATGTTTTGAAAGGCATTAATTTACGCGTTCTGCGTAGAGAGTTCGTCGGTATCATGGGTCCCTCTGGTTCCGGTAAAACCACCCTGCTAAACGTACTTGCGACAATTGACCGAACAACTGACGGTACAATATTAATTGATAATGAAGATATTTCCGCCATGACTAACTCCGCCCTTTCCGCGTTCCGCCGCAACAAGCTTGGATTTATCTTCCAGGATTACAATCTTCTTGATACGTTGACGGTAAAGGAAAATATCCTTCTGCCGGTATCACTTAGCAAGCTAAGTAAGAAGCAGGCGGAGATAGAATTTGCAGCAATTGCAGATGTGCTGGGCATTCGGGAATTGTCGGAGAAATACCCCTTCGAAATATCAGGAGGGCAAAAACAGCGCACTGCAGCTGGTCGGGCTTTAATCCATCAGCCTTCTATCATCTTTGCCGACGAACCGACGGGGGCCCTAGATTCCAAGTCAGCGTCATCACTGTTGTCCGTAATGGATGAGGTGAATCGGACTAGAGAGGTCACTATCATCATGGTCACACACGATCCAGTCGCATCCAGCTATTGTAACCGCGTGATCTTTTTAAAAGACGGGAAGATTTATTCCGAACTCTACCGGGGGGAGAAATCCAGACAGTCGTTTTTTAAGGAAATCATTGATGTGCAGGCTGTACTAGGGGGCGATAATATTGACGGTATTTGATCTGGCAATCCGCAGTATGCGGCAAAATGTGAAGCATTACTATCTGTATTTCTTCGCACTAATTTTCAGCATGAGCCTGTTCTTCATCTTTGCATCTCTCAAGTATGATCAGCAGGTACAGAATATGCTGGATTCAAGTGTGAACTTTACTACAGCCTTCCAGTCTGCAGCAGTCCTGCTTATGGTAATCATAGGGATCTTCACTGTTTCATCTAACAGCATATTCTTACGAAGACGCAGCCGAGAAATTGGATTATATCAGCTCATAGGGCTTTCCAAAGGTTGGATTATCCGTTATTTACTCCTTGAGAATATCTTGCTAGGTTTAGGCGCTTTGATAACAGGGATCATCTGCGGAGCAATCGTATCCCGTATGTTTGTCCTGATTTTAATGAATCTGCTCAACTTGAACGGTCTGCCTTCGATAGACTTTTCTGTACTGGCAGCGTTAGAAACGGCCGTAGTGTTTATTCTCGTCATTGTTATTACTTCTATTCAGATGATAGTAATGATCACTCGTAGAACCCTGTTGGGCTTATTCCAGGCAGATAAGCAGCCTGACCTTATCAGCAAGCGGCCCTCTATTTTTACGGCTATAATCGCTGTACTTGGTGTTATATTGATTGGCTACGGGTATCAGTTATCGGGCCATATGGTAGATGAACAATTAGTGTTTAATGCGCTGCTGGTAATGGCATCTACAATAATAGGAACCTATATCTTATTTAGGGTGACAATCAGATGGTGTCTCTACTGGTTCCGCAAACGTAAAAATGGACATCTGAGCTTGTACAATAGTCTGTCGCTTGCTCCGTTGATGCACCGTATGAAAGCCAATGCCAACTCGCTTACATTAATTACTGTGCTGTCGGCTTTAACCCTTACACTGGTTACCATGGCATATTCTATCTACTACTCCGTAGAGCAAGTCACCCGCAAAGATTATCCATATGATTTCGCAATTGAGAATAACCAGCGGGATGCAGATGCTTTTACAGCCGAGCTGGAGAGCAAAGGGATTCATTACAACCACTATACCATCAATACGTTCCGGACTAACGGTGTTGTTCTGGATCCGTTGATTGAATCCGGGTTTAGAGAAGGCATGTTATTATGGCTTCCGGCTGAACAGTTGCAAAAATCCGGCAGAGATGTCCCTGTACCTGACTTTGACGAGGCAATAGAATATAGCGCTTCTGCTCTAAGCGCATATGATGACATTGATCTCACCAAACGTTATCCAACTATGATTGAACTGCGCTCAGAAACACAGACCAAGAGCTATACCCTGAATGAAATATTTTTGGAGAATATCGTGAACGCCGGAATATCAGGTGGTAGACAAATGTTAGTATCTGAAGCCACCTTGGAAGAGATTGAGAGAAGAATGTCCAATATGGACGGTTTCGAACGGGTTGAAATAGATACATTTCTAGTCCCGGACAATAAGGAACTTGCGCTGGCCTCCTCTCTCTATCAGAAATATAATACGGACGATTATTATTCGGCAGACTTTTATTCCCGATACACAAGTTTGCTCCAGCAATCCGGTTTATTAATTTTTATAGCTGCCTTTCTAGGACTTGCTTTTCTTGCTTCAACCGGCAGCATTCTCTACTTTAAACAGATGAGCGAAGCCGAGCAGGAAAAACAGAGCTTTAGAACTTTGCGTCAGCTTGGGTTTGATGAAAAGATGATCATGAAAGGCATCTTGAGAAAGCAGATGCTGGTGTTTCTACTGCCGCTGTTCATTGGAATATTGCATTCGGTCTATGCAGTCAAGGCAAGTTACTTCATAACTCTTTCGGACGATACCATCCCTGCAATGATTTCGATGGGAGCTTATGCCTCCATCTACTTCCTGTTCGCTTTCTTCACACTTGGGTATTACAAAAAAATCGTTCAGAACGCTATGTTATAACAACTACCACGAGGAGGTAATATAACATGAAAAAAACCGTTATTTTTATTTTGATCGCACTGACTGTTTGCTCTGCCCTATATTTAACATTCAAACAGGAGTTTGATCAGTTCAACCCATTCTATGAGGAACAATATGTATACGCGTTAATCAATAAACCAGCCAAGAAGGAAGGTAAAAATGAATGGATTCGCCACAGATATAATCTGACAGGATACACAGGAGAGGGAGAAAAGAAAAAGATCACTTTCTCTTCAAGCAAAGAACAGAAAGCGGAAGGTTATGTAAGGGTGCTTGCTAAGGGAGCCTATACCAAAGAATGGATTTTGATTGAAGAGATAATGATTCCCGAGAACGTTTTAAAACAGTTACGCTCTCATTGAACATATGATGCCTGACCAGCAACGCAAAAGACAGCGATTGCTGGTCATAGCTCCGTCAAGTAGACAATATAAAAAGAAATTTTAAAAAAAAGAAGATACAGGAATCAAGGGAGGACTCTATGGCGGAAAGTACAATTTTAATGGTGGATGATGAAGCGGAAATTATCCAATTAATGAGTATTTATTTCAATAACGAAGGTTACAAGCTCCTGCAAGCATCGAATGGAATGGAGGCGCTGAGGATTCTGCAAACCAAGCAAGTTGATCTAATTGTACTGGATCTAATGATGCCCAAGATGGATGGTTTGCAAGCGTGTATGAAAATACGAGAGACGAATCCAATTCCCATCATTATGTTGTCCGCTAAAAGCCAAGATATTGATAAAATATCAGGCCTCAGTATCGGCGCTGATGACTATGTAACCAAACCATTCAACCCGCTCGAGCTGATCGCACGGATCAAGTCGCAGCTTCGAAGAATGAACCAGTTCAACTCCGTTCTGGGAAATGTGAACGAAATACATATCGAAAACGTCGTGATTAATAATGCATCCCACACAGTAACGGTCGATCAGCAGGAAATCAAATTGACTCCCCGTGAGTTCGCGCTCCTACACATGCTGGCTGTCAATAGAGGGATGGTACTGAGCATGGATCGCATCTACCAAGAAGTCTGGAATGAGCCTTTTATGGAGTCGAAGAATAGCGTCATGGTTCATATCCGTAAGCTCCGTGAGAAGATAGAATCCAATCCACGTGAACCGAGGATCATTAAAACCGTGTGGGGGATTGGATACAAAATCGAAAGCGATTTAAAAGCAAGGGGTGAGTAGGATCCAACCACAGTGGCTCTATACAATTCGGTGGAGATTAATGCTAATCACGGTTACAAGCCTAGTTTTAACAGGCACAGCTATTTTTTTGGGGTATGTCATGGCGGGAGCGCTGCAAAAAATTGAATACGTAGCTGTTCCGATCAATTGGCTCATTGAGTATGCAGGGTCCGTTCGTGTGATGATCATAACGGGTATCGTTTTGTCCCCTATCACTTTCTTCCTAGCCAGCTTCCGTTTGATTCGTGATTTACGTGAAATCAACACAGGATTGCAGGAAATATCGGCAGGGCGCTTCGGGCAGCTTGTAAGGGTTAAGGGCAAGGATGAGTTAAGCATCATTGCCGAGAGTATGAATCAATTGAGCAGCGAATGGGACCATTATCTTGCGAAAATCACACACGGTCTGGAGGAGATTGCGAGCGGGCAGTTCGACCATCAAATCCCGGAAATTGCCGATCATCAACTGGGAGAAGTAGCGCTCAGCATCAACCGGATGAGCATGCAGTTGAAGCATTCGATTGCGGAGGAACGCAAGGCGGAAAAGACCAAAAATGATCTGATTACCGGTGTATCTCATGACCTGCGAACTCCACTGACCTCGATTCTTGGCTTTCTCGAAGTCATCGAGAAGGATCGGTATCAAGATGAGGTGGAGATGCGTTATTACGTCAACATTGCATATGAGAAATCTTTGGCACTTCGGAGATTGATCGATGAACTATTCGAATATACACGGGTCAATAACGGCATGCCTCTGGAACTGAACGAACTTAATATGACCGGGTTAATAGGTCAGCTTGCCGAGGAGTTCGTGCCGATTACCAAGAGCGCAGGCATGAAAATCAGGCTAAATGTCCAAGAGGGAGACTTCAAAATTCAAGCTGACGGAGCATTGTTGGTACGGGCATACGAGAATATACTCGCCAATGCCATCCAGTATGGGCGTATGGGCAAATATATCGATATCGATATTGCACAAGATGGAGATATGCTAGTTGTACGGATTCAAAACTATGGAGTCCCTATTCCCGAGCGGGATTTACCTTTTATTTTTGATCGTTTCTACCGGGTAGACAGCTCCAGGTCGAAGCAGACCGGAGGTACAGGTCTCGGTCTCGCCATAACAAAAAGTATTGTCGAGGTACACGGAGGCGGCATCACTGCGCACAGCAGCAAAAAGGCAACCTGGTTTGAAACACGGTTATCAATGTTCGGACCCAATCAGACGCAAGTGGCTGTTACGGAAGAAGCCCAAAACGAAATCAATCGGATACCGACCGTGCTTCCGGAACAAGACCTTGTACCAAAACAAAGAATATTTCCTTGGCTTCGACACCTGTCTCTCTCCAGGATAGCTGCTGTACCCATGATCTTGTTGATCGTCTGCGCAGTGGTACTATTCAGTATGAAGAATTCATTTACCTCTAATCTCGTGGTGAAGTTACCTTCCATCTTCTCTGAAAATGAAGATTCAACGCTGATGCCAACAACCGGCAAGGACGAATTGGTTCTAATCACCGGTAAAACAGACAAAGACTATACACTGCTCATTCATAACTACCTTTTCGACGGGCATGACCTAATTATCCAATACTCCATGAAACATTCTGACCAGATATCGGAGACGCAGTGGGCGAAACAATCGGTCAAACCGACTTTTATGTTAGATCCTTCAACGATAAAGATAGTTCCGGGCATCGCCACAGATTCAGGAGTAGTGTTCGCCAAAAATGGCACCCTCCATTTTTATTTTATCGAGAATTCGCCACCTCCAGACCAGTTCCTGTTGAAAGTCAACGTAAATCAGTTAGTTCTGTCCAATGGCCCGGATCAGCAGGATCTGCTCACTGGAGACTGGAGCTTCGAAATTCCTGTGAAGAAAAATTATGAGCAAAAAAACAACGGTCAAAGCGCGCCCTTGTAGAATTCAACCAAAATGTAGTAGACATCGATAACTGCAAGCTCCTCTTTAACCCGCTTGCCCATTTCGCATAAAAAAAGCGACCCAACCCTTCGAGAAGGGTAGGTCGCACCTTATTGTTTTACCTCTATCGAATCCGACTCGCCGCAAGACCGGGTCAAACGTTCTCACTCCCCCACTCTTTTCATCTCTTCAATGAGTCTTCACATTCTATTTCTTTGGCGCCTGATCCTTTTTCAATTTATCAGCAACAGCTTGAGTGCTGGACTGAATAGCAGCAGTTCCTTTGTCTAATGTTTTCTTCCCGTTTACTACTTGTGTCAATTCTTTCAATACAATTGACCGAAATCTCAATTCAAAATTTGGTGACTTGTTCATGAGAACATAACTTGTTATCGATGAATCCAGATTAGGTCTTAATTTATAGAATGCATCCAACTTGTATCCTGAGTACTCCTTAATCATGCGAGATAGAGGAGCACCGATACTATTGTTCGAATTCTTGGGTTTATAGTATTCATTAGCGTAGTCATCTCCATTGAAATATTTGATGAAATCCCAAGCGGCATCAACATGAGCTGCGCCTGCTGGAATCGCGAATATCTCATTAATATACACGTTCCCTGTTGACTTCCGGTCCTTAGCGGCAGGGCCGGCAGCAATACCAAGTGTGAAAGGTTTATAATTTTTCACACCTTTTTTTGCTGCTTGCAGGGACTGTATCTGACTAATAGAGGCTACTTTCATAGCTGATCGTCCCATAATGAACGAGCTACTTTCCAAGTAACTTTTACCGGATAGACTGATCATCTCGTCAAGTACCCCGGACTTCGTTGCCTCGCTCGACAGACGATAAGCATTTTTCCACGCTGTTGTATTTGCAGTAGCCTTTAGGGTACTTGGATTCATGTACGTTAATCCTTCTGTTTTGGCGATTTCCATTACCAAATTGCTTGATCCAGTGGAGCTTAGACCCCAAATTCGGGAATTCTTATCTCCCTTGGTTGGGAATTTCTTAGCAAGATTCAATATCTCTTCCCATGTCATCCCATCCGTTGGTGTTTTAACATTGTACTTTTTAAATAAATCAGCATTATATAGAAGAGCGTACGAATCCGCTTTTGGGCTTAAGCCATAAAGTTTACCACCGCCTTGTTTCTTCAATTCATCAAGCAAGCCTGGGTATAACGTTGTCGTGTCATACGTATCTCGCTTAATTAAAGGTTCTAAATCGACCAGCTTTTTATCTTTAGACATTTGTTGGTATTGGTAAGGGGGTAGCATCACAAGATCGGGTGAATACTTATTGATTGCCCCGTTGTAATCCTTAATCGCTTCCATACCTCCAGGTGTAACTACTTCGATATTCACATTCGGGTACTTCTGACTAAATAGATCTCCATATGTCATTTTGAAATCATTTTCGTTCCAGTACAATACTTTTAAAGTACGTGTAGAATCTGCCCCGTTGTCCGAATTTGCAGAGACTTGCTTACCTGTGCTAAAAACTGTTGACATACCGATTAACATAACACTTAAGCTAACAAGCATGGCCTTCTGTAATACCTTATGCTTCAAAAATAAAACCTCCACTCATTTATTGTTCAAACGATTATTCGCTTGTGTTGAATTAAGTATAGAGGTCAAAGCTTATCATCTAACTACTGGACTTCTTATCATTTCCTTAAATAATGCTGACGTTATTCAATGCATAAGAAATATCACATATAATTATCGTGCTGCTCTTCAATGTAAGAAAGGATACAGGAATTAAGGGAGGATCTATGGCGGAAGGCACGATTTTGATGGTGGATGATGAAGCGGAAATTATCCAATTAATGAGTATGTATTTCAATAACGAAGGTTACCAGCTCCTGCAAGCGTCGAATGGCCTGGAAGCGCTGAAGCCTCTCTTTCAGAGCGTAATCAGGCAGATTCACTTCGGCGTCCCGAAGGACATGCGAAGCATTGAACTGGATTTTAACCCTAATGGAGAAAATGGTTCGTGCTTTCCTTCAATAAGCGTGGAACAACGCCAAAGGAAAAATGACTGTTGTTTAATGGTTATGTGAAACGCAAAAAAAGCTGCCTCATAAAAAAACTAGAAGCCCCTCCTGCTTTTTCGGTTGGCGGTTCTATGTTATTTTTACAAACACAAGGTGATGGCACCGTTCTTAGAACACTTAAAAAAGTATCTACCGTTAGCGTAACGAAAAAGGAGCAGTTGCCAACCGGCAAACTGCTCCTTGCTAAAAACATGCGCTTTTTAAAAAAAATACTCAATCTAGATCTTATAAGCCTTCATGGCTTTGAACAATTCCTTAAAGGTCGGACGTTTGCCGTACATCAGCACACCTGTGCGATAGATTTTGGCTGCAAGCCATCCGAAGATGATAATGGATACAATAAGAATCGCTAAGGACGTTAGAATCTCCCAAGTTGGCGCAACTCCTGCGCCAATTCGTACCAGAATCGCGGTAGGCGATGTGAATGGAATGAAGCTTGCGATTTTCAACAAGAGAATGTTCGGCGTAGAAATACTGAAGATCGCAATATAGAAGGAAACAAGCGACAACATCGTAATCGGCAGAACAGCCTGACCGAGTTCTTCAGTACGGCTTACCATTGAACCAATGGCAGCAAACAACACGGCATATAGGAAGTAACCCAGAATGTAGAATATGAGTCCGTACACAATAACCGCAATATTCACATCACTTACACTCATATTGAAATCACCTAATACTGCACGGTTATGCGGCAGCAAGATATTTCCGGCAACCACCGCTCCGAAGATCCCGATTTGCAGCATCCCCACCATGAAAATCCCGATGATTTTACCAAACATCTGACTGAGCGGTGATACACTCGTAATCAAAATCTCCATAATACGTGAGCTCTTCTCAGCTGTGATCTCGGAGGCAATCATGTTACCTGTCATCATCGTTGAGGTAAACAGCAGGATGATCAGCAAGTACACTACAATATAGTTAATCGGGCTCATTGCACCTTCAGACTCAGTACCTGCTCCGCTCTCATCTGTACTCAAACTTTGCTCGGTGAGCTTCACAGGTGTTGTAATCAGTTCCTTCTGCTCCGCTGTGAGTACATCCTTCACAACCACATCCAGCTTCACACTCTGTAATGCAGCTTCGATGGATGCAATGATCTGAGGTGAGACGTCTTCTGCTGAATATAGAATGGGCTGCGGGAACTCTTGCCCGGAAACAGCTTCAAACTTCAGATAACCATCGGTAAGCCCTGCTTCCACATCCGCCGCAAGAGCAACTTCATCTTTGTCACCACTGGCAATGAATCGATAGGCCTGATCTCCTTGAGCCGCAGAGAAGCTCTCCAGTTTCTCGGAAACTTCAGGCTGCCCTGTACTCAAAAGACCAATATTTACAGGATTACTGCTTGAAGCTCCACCAATGGAACCCCCATTAAATAAGGTAATGAAATACGGGACATTGAGTCCGATTGAAATTAAAAGTGCAAGTACAATGGTCGTCACCATGAATGATTTCGTTTTAACTTTGTTTTTAAATGTAAAACCCGTAATCGTTCCCATTTTATTCATTCGACTCACCTACCTCACGAATAAAGATTTGGTTAAGCGTTGGTTCCTTCAGTTCAAAGTGTTCCACTGTCGTCTGGGTCATGGCTGTTCTCAGAATCTCTTGAGCCGCTTCCACCTGACTAATATGTATCAGGTAACCGCGCTCATTCCGCTCGACTTTCTTTACACCAGACAACTGTTCGAGTCCTTCCACACTACCAATCGTACCCAGGAATACCTGTTCACGCGGATACCGACTCTTGATCTCCTTGATCTCTCCTTGTACGACCGTGTTGGAACGATGCAGAATAGTAATCTGACGACACAACTCTTCAACGTGCTCCATACGGTGTGTTGAGAACAGGATTGCTGTACCTTCGTCACGCAATTCTTTGACGGTGGACTTGAGTAATTCCACGTTCACAGGATCCAGTCCACTGAACGCTTCATCCAGAATGAGAATCTGCGGTCTATGCACCACAGCAGCGATAAAGCCCATTTTCTGCTGATTACCTTTGGATAACTCCTCAATCTTCTTATCGTAATACTCAGGTACCTCAAACCGATTCAGCCAGTACTTGAGGCTCTGATCTGCGTCCTTGCCATTCATGCCACGAAGTCGTGCCAGGTAATTAATCTGTTCGCTGACTTTCACCTTCGGGTACAATCCGCGCTCTTCCGGAAGATAACCCATAATCTGTTGCAGCTCCGTATTATAGGGCTTGCCGTTGTACAGGATATTCCCTCCGTCCGGGTGAATCAGTCCGAGCACCATGCGCATTGTTGTTGTTTTACCTGCACCATTGGCTCCGAGCAGTCCGTAAATCTCCCCCTCTTTTACATTGAGCGTGACTCCATTAACGGCTGTTTTGTCTGCATATTGCTTGACGACTTGCTTCAATTCCAATCGGTTCATCATTTATCGTCTCCCTTCGGTTATTTCCACTGTACGGGTGCATACCCGGCAATCCAGAATGCCAGCACTTCATCCAATTCCAAGTTACGGATTTTCAATACTCGGTTATTCGACAGCTCCAGCCTTTCCTGCGCTTCGCTGACCCGGGTTGTAATTACGCGAACCAGACCTCCCTCTTCCAAAGAAGATTCAACAACACCGGGGATACTCTCTGGCCTTAAGTCTCCTTCATACCAGACTTCCTTCCACTGATCGAGCACCATATCTTTCTCAGCCATCCCCAGTGACTGACCACGGTGCATCAATACGATGTAATCCGCAAGCCTTTTGACTTCGTCCGCAATATGTGTGGCAATCAGAATCGTGGTGTCTCCCCCCGCCATGAAGGTACGGAACTGCTCAACCATCACTTTCCAGGCAAAGGGGTCCAGTCCTGATGAAGGCTCATCCAAAAGTAATAGTCTTGGGCGAGCTGCAATTGCAGCTGCAATCTCAAATTTGCGCCGTTCTCCCTTGGACATCTTGTTCAGCTTCACATCAACAGGTACTTCCATATCCTGAATCAGTTGGTCAAACAACTTCATATCCCAACGTGGGTACCAGTACGCCCGGAAATGGGCTGCTTCTTGTGCTGTTATCCGGTTCTCTTCCACACCAGCGTTATCTGCCACAAAACCAATCTGTTGTCTCAGTTCAATGGGAAGTGGCCCATCATGTTCCTGACCAAACCATATAATCTGCCCAGCATCTGGCAGCACCACTTGCTGCAACATGTTAAGAAGAGTGCTTTTGCCTGAACCGTTGTGACCGAGAATAGCCACTATATACCCTTCCGGGATGGTCAGATCAATTGGGCCAATAACTCTGCGTTTTCGCATTTTGGATACGCCATTCAACTGGATTGCTATGGGTTCCACGTATGAATCACTCCCTACTTCACGTAAATAGCCTTCAGGACTTCCCGGAACAGGCTCTCCATCTCTTCTTCCGTACAGCCTACCGATTTCCCAGACTGCACCGCTGCCTGCATCGCTTCTTGTGCGGCCTTTAATCTATAATTTTCTCTGTCGCCGGCTTCTACTTGGGCCACAAATGTACCTGTCCCCTGCTTCGTACGAAGCAAGCCTTCATTCTCCAGATCCTGATAGACCCGTCTAACCGTAATAACACTGCAATTCAGTGCTCCGGCGAACTCACGAATGGACGGCAAATGTGTTCCCTCCCCCAACTGACCCGTAATAATTAACGATCTTAACTGATTTTCAATTTGGTGGTATAAAGGTTCAGCGCTATTTTCATTAATTTGAATGGGTATTTTCACATCTTGCACCTCGCCCTCCGGTACACTCCAGTCTGTTACCTGACCGTGCCGGTTTCATCCTGTATTCGTACATAAGCTCAATTCTCATTTTAATTCAAATCCCGATGAACCAGCTTCTTCAGCGTAAAACGACTAGACAGCCATAATCCCGCTACGCCAGCTACCAGAGAAATCCACATGATCGGGGAAAGCAGCCCCCATGATTTACTTCCATCCATCACAATCCGCAAGCCGTAACTGCCTGACATTCGAATCAGTATGGATATGCCAATGGCGATGGGTATAAAAAGCGTACTGAGAAGCAAGTATTTCTTGCCACTGTTCAGAAACTCTCCGTAAATATAGAATCCTGTTACCAATAGGCCATAACCTGTACAGGTAAGGCTAAAGGCCAGATACTGATCCCATCGGAATCCTTCGGCATGAAGGTTAACCACGTATAACGATCCGTAGAAAAAGATTCCATTGTACGTAAACGCCATCAGAGACTGCTGTAGCCTGGACCACATCACCACTTGTTCAGGGATGGGGATTCTGCGATAGTAGGCCAGCATCTGCGTATAAGAATCTTCGTGTATGTAACGGAAGGAGCGCCTGCAGAACATAAACCCTTGAAATGGCAACATAATCAAAAAGAAGGAATCCACTACTGGATTAATGAAATCTGTCTGTTGTTGTCCTACTAACATCACACCGCTCATGCCGCCAGTGTATATCATGAATATTGCAGACCATAGCCATTGGAGCTTATCCTTACTCGTCTGGCTACGGGTCAACCACCACGCCTGCTTCCATTCGTTCATATGCATGCCTGCCTTTCACCTTTCACTCACTCATCTTGCTTACTGTGTTCACTGTGTTTACTGTATATATTAATATACACAGTATACAGACCAAATTCTCATCCCGTCAACCCCTAATTTTCCTGAATCAGGAAGACGGGATGGGACACTTTTCAAATTTACGTTAAAATAAACTATATTAACGAATCAAAGAAAGGAAGGTTACAGCTATGGATTGGCTGGTAGAGATCGGATTTGTTCTCCTTTTCCTTATTGTCGTTATCTGGTTGGTCCTCCGGGATGAGCCTCATCGTCATTCTGCCAAAAAAGGCAGACACCGCATTCGCCGTAACAACGGTTATACGGACTCTGCTTCGGGATATCCGGTCATTACAGGAGATGACTCCTATGATCGACATGCCAGACACACAGCGGATCACAAACATCATGATTCAGATTCTTCATCAGGCACACATTCTCATCACAACAGCGATAGTGGTAGCAGCAACGACAGCAGCGGGGATAGTGGCGGCGGAGACAGTGGGGGTGGCGGGGATTAAACATCATTCCCCAATCACAAAAGAAGGGCTGTACCCATTATTGTGTAAACACAATTCGGGTACAGCCCTTTGCCGTTCTCTAGCACCTGTTAGAAGAAGAGACCTTGGGATTATACGAGGTTATAACCACTAGGCAGACTGCGATCCCTGCGGATTGCGCGAATCTGAGCCAGCGTTAACCGTTGATTGGTGGAGATCAGGGATTCCACATCGTTGCCACGGATCAGATCATCCAAATCTCTCAAGTTGGTGTTGCCTCGGAAGACCCGGAATCCACCTTGGAAGTTAGGACGTGTAAACACAACCAGTGTTGCATTGGAACTTGTTGAGAAAAAGCGCAGGCTCTCCACCCCATCCAAAATATTGTCCAGGTTGCGGAGCCCCGTGTTGCCACGATAGATGCGGCTTCTCCCTCTGTAGCTCTCTTCTGAATACACGGTAAGACGTGGATACGTTTGACTGACGTTGACTGTTTTTTTCATTTTGTTTCCCCCTCTCGAACTCATTCTATGAACGAATGAGAGAGGAAGCGTGGACGAAGCGTCTACTAGATTCGTCCATTTTCATATTTTCAGAAGAGAGTAGTGACGCACGCCCGAGTAACCAGAGGTTATATCTATACTTTTATACGCCGAGGATAACTTCCCATACCGGACGTGTATGACCACCAGGATATAAGAGGTATAAAAGAACATACACAACAACACCTGTTAGCGCTGACCCGAACCAGATCATGGACGTGAACTTGCCCCAGCGGCGATGTGTTCCGAACTTCTTTTTGAACCCCAGCACCAGTGTGGAGATGCCGAATATCGCTGCCACGGTAGCGAGGATAATATGAAAGATCAGAAATATCCGATAAAAGATCTCCAGATCCGGGTCCCCGCCCCAAGCTGTATTGCCCACGAACACTGTACGAGACATATAGATCACAAAGAAGATTAGAGCTGCAATCGCACCTGCTACCATCGCGGACTGATGAGCCTCACGTTTACCACGAATAATCAGTACCCATCCAATTCCCACCAGTACTGCACTAATCACAATGAAAGAAGTACTGATCGTTGGTAGCCAAAAATACATATCCATCGTGTGTTCCCCCTCTTGTCAGAACATTACTTCATTATTTGGCAGCCGGATTGAGCGGCCCCCCTGCGCCCCCTGCAGGATACGAATCATCATCATCTTCCTGCTTCTCTTTCCGATACCATTGGAAAAAGACATAAGCCAGCATGGAGGCAAAGATTCCTTCCTGAATAAACTTCATTACAATGCCACCGACCTGCTGATCTTCCTTCGCGGAAGACAGGAAGTTGAAGAACGCAGGCCCACCGAATGAGCGAAGTAACGCCGTAGAATCTCCAGACACACAATAACGCATTGCTTCAGCCCATACTGCCGGGTTGCTGTACGTCTGATACAATGGCTCGGACGCAAAGATAATCAATCCGCACGCAGGCGTAAGCAGCACCATATTCAGAAAAATAAAACCGATCTTGGATAACCCCGATGCTTGTCTGCCTTCTGGCAACGGATTCAGCAATGTCCACCACATGAGCATCGAGGTGATGAACAAAGCAATATAATACAACCGGTGAACGGTAAAATTCAGCATGACATAATCATGTACAATCGGTAGGTGATACAGCGAGAACAGCCCGTTAAAGAGCACGGCCGCAACGATTGGATGAGCCAGGAACGATAGCTGTCGTGTAGGCAACCAGCGTACGACTCTGCGCCATACCCAGATCGGCAAACCTTTCATCATCAGCGGCGGAGCTACCAGGTAGGAGAACGCCATGCTCACCATGTGGAAGCTAAACATCACGTGACCAAGCAGATTAAATGGTCCAGCTTGAGCCAGATACAGGACAAACAGCCCTGTAATAAACATGATTTTCTGTGCAGCAGTCGCAGGTACTGCATCCTTTATTTGCTCGCTTAACGGTCCCACAAGCACCAGATAAGCCGCGGCAATAATCAGAAATAAAGCCAATATAAGCGGACTCCATAAGTCGTTGAAGCTAAAATATTGCAACCCGAGCATACGGGAAACCTCCCCGTGACCTGATTTGGTTGTTGCCTTCATTACTTTGAGAAGATTCATTCGCCAAAAAGGGGAAAAGACGGCGGCAATGCGCCGCCGCCATCTCTTTTACCACCAGACCCAATAGAGTGCCATAATGATGCACGTAAAGGCTACGAAAAAGCCAAAGGCCATGAACAGAATTGGCATCAAGTGCCCTTTGTCCTTCAAGTGCATCCAATATCCCAATTGAACGAATACTTGAAGAATAGCCATGACGAGCAAAATAATAATGATAAAGGTTGTGTTGACCCCTCCGGCAGAAGCAGCCGCAAACGCAATCAGCGTAAGAATAATGGAGAAGATAAACACCACGACGTGTTTCTGTGGCCCTTCCGTCCGGTGACGGTGTTTCACAGGCTGTTGATCTGTCTTATCCTGTGCCGACATGTGCTACCCCACCTTTCCGAGCAGGTACACGACCGTAAAGATGAACACCCATACCACGTCAATAAAGTGCCAGTACATTGCGGAGACGTATACTTTAGGTGCGGTTACGACCGTCAATCCTTTTTTGAACAGCTGACCGATAATGATTCCGATCCACACAATACCAAAAGCAACGTGGGCTCCGTGGAACCCGACCAGTGTATAGAATGCTGAACTGAATGCACTCGTGGTCATGCCAAACTCTTTATGTTTCACATACTCGTAGAACTCGTAAATTTCCAGTGCGAGAAATCCAATACCCAGTACTACCGTGATGCCAAGCCACAACGCCAGTGCGTCTCGCTTGCCCTTATGCATGGCCTGAATCGCAAATACACTTGTCAAACTACTGACCAGGAGAATGAACGTTGCAGCGGCCACAAGTGGCAGGTGGAACAGTTCATTCGCCGTAGGTCCATCATTGGTTTGGCCACGAAGAGCCAGGAAGGTAGCAAAGAGTGTACCGAACAGTACCGTCTCGCCGCCAAGGAACAACCAGAAGGCGATAAGCTTGTTACGGCCTTCTAGCGTTGCTTTCTCCGGTTCATGCGGCAATTTGTCGTTCACCGGTTCGGCATGTGAGGTTGTCATGTTCTAGCCCCCTTCTCATCCTGATCCTCCGGTTCAATATGCCAGCCATGATCATCATAAAGTGAACGAAGTGCCATTGCGCCAAATGTGATTACGAGACCGATAATAACTACAATATAATTGTTAAAAATGACATTCATAAATGCATTACCAAATTCATCCTTGCTGAACATCAAGCCAAGTCCGGCGATAAAGATACCTACTGACATTACAAACGGCAACGGCGTTGCTGAAGGCATATGAATCGAACCTACAGGTTCTGCCGGTGTCATCTCCGTATGTCCTGCCATTTTTTCCTTCCAATATGCATCAATTCCGCGTACCAGCGGCGTCTGCTTGAAGTTATATTCCGGCGGCGGAGATGGAATAGACCATTCCAGTGTACGGCCGTCTTCCCACGGATCGTTTGGCGCGCCAGCCGGTTTTCTCATTGTGATCACGATGTTCACGAGGAACATGATAACCCCAACACCCATTAAAAACGCACCGACGGAGCTGACCAGATTGAGCAGGTCAAAGTCCTGATTCGGCAAGTATGTAACGATCCGGCGCTGCATCCCCATCAGACCGAGGAAATGCTGTACAAAGAACGTTAATTGGAAACCGATCATAAATGTCCAGAACGTCCATTTGCCCAGTGTTTCGCTGAGAATACGTCCGAACATCTTCGGCCACCAGTAATGCAGTCCCGAGAACAATCCAAGTACGAGTCCCCCTACAATAACGTAGTGGAAGTGGGCTACAACAAAGTACGTATCATGGAACTGGAAGTCTGCCGGAGCAGATGCCAGCATAACGCCTGTAACACCACCCATAACGAAGGTTGGGACGAATCCAACGGCAAACAGGTTTGCCGCGGTAAAGCGGATCTGTCCACCCCACATCGTAAAGAGCCAGTTAAAGATTTTGATCCCGGTAGGTACGGCAATCAACATCGTGGAGATGGAGAAAAGCGCGTTGGCTACATTACCCAGACCTGTTGTAAACATGTGATGCGCCCATACCATGAAGCCCAGGAAGGCAATCAGGATGGTGGCAAATACCATGGAGCTGTATCCGAACAACCGTTTACGCGAGAAGGTCGGAATAACCTCCGAGATAATACCAAATGCCGGCAAAATAAGAATGTATACTTCCGGGTGCCCGAAGATCCAGAAGATGTGCTGCCAGAGTACGGGGTTACCGCCACCTGCGACATCGAAGAAATTCGCTCCCAGTATACGGTCAAACGTCAAAAGTACAAGCCCTACCGTGATGGCAGGAAACGCAAAAAGGATAATGGCAGATGTAATAAATGTCGTCCATGTAAACATCGGCATCCGCATGTAGGACATGCCTGGAGCACGCATTGTAATAATCGTTGCGAGAAAGTTAATGCCCCCGATGAGCGTTCCCAGACCCGCGATCTGAAGGCCGATGGTGTAGAAATCCACACCATGCGTTCCACTGTACTCACTGCCCGATAGCGGCGTATATGAGGTCCAGCCCGCATCCGGCGCTCCGCCCATAACCCAGCTCAGGTTCAGCAACAATCCACCAAACAGGAACGTCCAGAAACCCAGCGCGTTAAGAAACGGGAAAGCAACGTCCCGTGCCCCGATCTGCAAAGGCACTACAGCATTCATAATGGCAAAAATAAGTGGCATGACACCAAGGAAAATCATCGTTGTTCCATGCATTGTAATCAATTCGTTGAAGACCTGTGCTGATACAAAATTATTCATAGGCTTCATCAGTTGAATCCGAATCAAAATGGCTTCAATGCCGCCGATTCCAAAGAAAAATCCACCCGCAACCAAATAGAGAATGGCGATTTTTTTGTGATCGACGGTGGTGATCCAATCCATCAAGCCCCTGTACCTCTTGACGCTATGCGCATGAGCCAAGGTTGTGTACCCCCTTCTTCGTCCTTGCTGTTCTATTCATAGTCCAATTTGTAGTTGGCCAGATATTCGGCAATTCCGTCGATTTCTTCATCCGTCAACCCAAGATCTTTGGGATTCGGCATGGTATTGCCCGGCTTCACGGATTGTGGATCATGGAGCCATTCTTTCATGTTATCCAGTACCGGACTACCTTCTTCCTGTCCCTCGCGAGAATTCAGCAAAATGCCTGCGACAGATTCCTTGCCGCCGATTCCCGTCAGGTTAGGTGCAACCGGTCCACCTTGATCACCAACAGCGTGGCAAGAAAGGCAGTTTGTTTTGAACTTTTCGGCCAATTGAGTATCTTCAGGAAGGACTGCGGGTGCTTTCATCTGGTTCACCCATCTGTCAAAGGATTCCTGACTCACTGCTTTTACCTTAAACTCCATGAAAGCATGTGATCTGCCACATAACTCGGCACATTTACCGCGGTAAACGCCTTCATTCGGTGCAGAGAAACTGAACTTGTTAAGTGTTCCATCCGGGTTTGTGTCCATTTTGCCCGCAAGTGACGGCACCCAGAAGGAGTGAAGCACGTCAGCGGTTTTTAATTCGAATGCGATTTTGGTTCCGGTCGGGATGATGAGATCTTGAGCGGTGGTTACGTCATATTGAGGATAAGTGAATTCCCACCAGTACTGATGCGAGGTGACTTGGACCTTAAGTGCGTTTTTGTCATTGGACAGATCTTCGCCTTGGGCAAAAATCGTTTGGACCGTCGGTACTGCCAGAACAATAACCAGCAATAACGGAATGGCTGTCCATATTACTTCCAGCTTGAAATTACCTTCAACCTGTTCGGGCATCTCAGTCTGCCCGGCTCGTCTACGAAACCGGATCAGAACATAGGCCGCTATGGCAAATACAATGATGAGCACCACGATCATAATCGCGATGGATAACTTCATCAGATCATATTGGCCTTGCGCTACAGGACCCTGAGGTTTCATTACCGACAAGTCTTCCCGCCCGCATGCGGATAGCAGCAAAGAGAACACCGCCAGCAAGGGGAGAATTCGCTTTGCAACCTGCCACTGTTTCATCATTGATCTACCCCACTTTTTTACGTTTTCGTAGATTACCGTTGTCGTTCGGTAGAAAGGCAACAAAAGGTACGTTTCAGCACGATACGCATAATCCTCTTCATCATACAGAACGCTTACAAAAATAACGCTTCCAGTACTCCCGTGATTTCCTGCTCAGGGCATGTCTGCGCATTCTTCCAATTCATTCTATATGCTTCAATCACTTATTAAATATAAGTTGAGGGTATGATTTTGTCAATCTTTGGACACATGTTCACAAATTGTTCACTTTATGTAAAAAACCGCTCTGCAACTTGATTTGCAAACGATTTCAGTTAAAAGTATTACACTCTACATTTGAAAATTTTTGCCAAATTTCGGTGATAAAACTCGATTTATTGGTGATTTTTCTCACATTGAAAACATGTGCTATTATGCAAAAAAAAGATCATAATTTATGGAAAACCTCTTCCATATCCATTCAGAAGACATGCCTATCGCTCCATACCGCTATCTTCAAGCTCAAAACAGCATGGAGCATGTCGGAGAAAGTTCAACTCAAGTCCTCATCTTCACTGACTTCATCTCACGTGCCATCGGTCAGAATCAAGGGGCCATTCCCAGTAATCGCAACCGTATGCTCATACTGGACCCCCCAGCTGCCATCTACCGTCCTTACCGTCCATCCATCTTCATCCCACACAACGGCCCCGGAACTGCCTTTTGTAAAGATTGGTTCAATCGTAATAACCATGCCTTCTGTCAGCATCGTGCCCGTTCTGCGTTTGCCATAAGGCAGAACATTTGGGGGTTCATGAATATATTGACCAATCCCATGACCAATGAGCGGCTTCACAATTCCGTACCGATACAGTCTGGCTGTTCGTTCAATGGCACTTCCAATATCTCCGAGTGTATTACCTGGAACTGCCTGGGCAATCGCCCGCTCAAGGGCCTTCTCCGTTCGTCTCATCAGCTTGCGAATGGATCTGCTTGTTTCGCCAATTCCATATGTCCAGGCCGAGTCAGCAAGCCAGCCGTCTTTGTTCACCACCATATCGATGGTCACTACATCCCCGCTCGCCAACTCCTCTTCCCCAGGAAATCCGTGGCAGACCACTTCATTAACAGAGGCACACGTCGCGTACGGATATCCTTTATACCCTTTTTGCTCCGGTGTGGCTCCTCGTACTGCCAGAAACTCTTCCACCCGCTCATTAATCTCTGCTGTCGTGATACCGGGGATCATCCACTGCTCAATATGCTGGTGACAACTTCGCAAAATTCGTCCAGCTTCCCGCATGTAGCCAATCTCTTCTTTGGTTTTCAAAATAGGGTCCACATGCATTCATCCTTCCCGCTGTAGGTGTACTCCCATATATATGCAGCAGGAACGCAAAAAAAACCGCCTGCCGGAGCTTATCGCCCGGGAGACGGTTCTATTCATTATCGGAACAGTATAATCAGAGTTGTGTGTTGTTTCAGGACACGGAAGAATCCATCTTGACAAGCTCATGCTCAACCACAGAAGTCAATTCTTCCTCGTATCCACCCGTAATCCGGTATTTTCTCACGTACTCCTTCACGAATTTTTTTGGATCTTTAGGACGGAAAATCCGAGTCATTTCCCTCAAACTTTCTTTGACCTCATTGTGACCTTTCGTTGCCATTGTAATTCCCTCCCAAAACGTTGAAAGTGAATGCTCCGTTTAGAGAATGCCGAATAAGTCTTAAATGCCATCCATGAAGTTGTGTGCGCGGCTTAAAGCAAGCTTTAGGTCGGGAACCTCGCTAGAAAGCAAGTACCTGACACTATAAATACCCGATATGATTCGGAATGAATCATAATCTTATTGTAGCATATTCGGAAGTATCTTACGACTTGACGATTTCCTCTAATAAATATAACGGTTTTCATGCCCAAAAAGTTTAATTCCGAATCATATGTTATGAATGCCGCCATTCTATACGGAATTAATATATCCAGCATAACACTGAACTATTCGGGGGATATTATCACGGACAACCCATACAGTTAAATTACTGGTATCCAAAGGAGGCGTCGTCTCATGGACCGCAAAGAACAGGATATGCTGCCCCTTTCGCATGAAAAGGTGGAAGTAGACGGAGTTTACATTAACGAAGCCGGACGTGAGGAACATCTGCACCGGGGGCAACACTTCCCGGCTGACCCCGTTCTAGGCAAGTCGGAATGGAAACTGACCGAATATGCATTTGATAATCATCATGAAGGAAGAACCGATGAACGTTTGGTTCCCAAAGAAAACGACACCGATAAAAAAGGCAAGATCGACAGCCCACGCAGACAGTTTCAGGGTGGGTAGTGATTATTTTTGTTAGAAGTACCGAATTCTTCATCCGGACAGGGGCAGATCATGCTGTAACTAAGCTGATCCTGTCCCTGTTTCATGTTTTTGACTGTTCTTTCACTCCATCCTATTATAGGCAAATAAATCTCCGGTTCAGTTCTGTCCACCTCCCTCATAACCTAGTTAAAAAGGTCAAAGGAGGCTGGACCGGATGTCCCCCATGAAATCATCTAGCGGTCTGGATGAAAATATTGCTGGCATGCTTTGTTATCTGTTTACCTTTGTAGGAGGAATTGTCTTTCTCGCTGTGGAGAAGCGGAGCCGGTTTGTGCTATTCCATGCGCTGCAATCTGTAACGGTCTTTGGCATCATTATGGTCGGGCATGTATTATCAGCTTTCCTTCCGTTGTTCGAACCACTGGTGGCATCGCTGTTATCCCTGCTTGGTGTAGTGGTCTGGCTGATTATGGTCGTTACCAGCCTGCAGGGGAAATGGCTAAAACTGCCGTGGGTTGGCGATTTTGCAGAGAAGCAGTTGCGTCATCTGTAGTCCCTGCTCATCATAGTTAAATAAAACAAAAAACACCGAAGACACAACTCTGTTGAGCCTGTATCTTCGGTGTTTCGCATCTAAAAGTGTCTCTTTCTTTCATTCGTTCATGCGCTTGAACATTCATAGCATAAACGATGTATATCATAAACCATTCATGCTGTATATCATCATGATTAACCTGATTCATTATTCATCTTGTGAATCGTCTATTCATAACAGTTAACATAACAATCCTGCTGGATGATAAGCCTGGCCTAATTCGGCTAATTAAGCTGACTTGCCCGTCTCTCCAAGGATGGCATCTGCCTGTTGTTCAGCCATTTGGGCGGCTGTTTCCTTGGTACCCAGACCGTTGAACAGCAGGTTCATGAAGATCGCTGTGAAACTGCCTGCAATGATACCATTACCGAGCATAATCTGAGCCCAAGCCGGTGCACCTGCGAACAACTCAGGCACAACGGTAACCCCAAGCCCCATACCTACAGAACAAGCGATGACAAACAGATTCTCATGTCGGTTCAGATCGACCTGACTGCCGATAATCCGAATGCCTGATGATACCACCATGCCAAACAAGGCCACCATGGCTCCGCCAAGTACTGCCCCTGGAACGAGCTGTGCGAGGGCTGCAATTTTGGGTACAAATCCAATGACCACCAGGATTCCACCAGCCACCACAATGACATCACGCGTCTTCACACGTGTCATCTGTACCAGCCCTACATTTTGCGAATACGTTGTATACGGGAAAGAGTTGAAAATACCACCTAACACAATGGCTAGACCCTCTGCGCGATAACCGCGCGCCAGATCCTTGGACGACAGGTCCTTGTCCAGAATTTTGCCCAGAGCCATAAATACACCTGTGGACTCCGCCACGCTGACAATCGCCACCAGGATCATCGTCAGAATCGGTACAATCTCAAACGTCGGTCTGCCGAAGTAAAACGGCTGAACAACATGGAACCAACTTGCATCGCGAATAGGTGCAAAATTAACCTCACCCATGAACCCTGCTGCCACCGTACCTGCCAGCAGACCAATCAGTACCGAGATGGAACGAATAAAACCTGTAGTGAATCGAGTCATTAGAATGATAAAGAGCAGCACGCCGAAACCGAGCATGAGATTAACTCCGCTGCCAAAATCTTCTGATCCCTGACCGCCGCCCAGATCGTGGAAAGCAACGGGAATCAAGGTTAAACCGATGATCGTAACCACCGACCCCGTAACCACGGGTGGAAAGAGCCGAATAAGCTTCCCAAAGATTCCGGAGAAGATCAATACGAACAGCCCTGAGGCAATAATCGCTCCGTAAATGGCAGATACCCCACTATTCATCCCGATTAGGATCATCGGAGACACGGCCTGAAATGCACAACCGAGCATGACAGGCAGCCCTACGCCGAAATATTTATTTCCCCATACCTGAAGCAGTGTAGCCACACCACATGCGAGTAGGTCAATGGCAATGAGATAGGTTAGTTGTTCCTGTGTAAAACCCAATGCATTACTAACGATCAATGGGACAACAACAGCTCCTGCATACATCGCAAGCACGTGCTGTAGTCCGAGGGAGAACGTTTTGATTGGATGCCGATGACGCTGAAAAATACGTTCGCGTGCCATATTAGTTCGTGCCCTCCTCGTCCGCAAATGTAACCTGTCCATCCGACAGTGCCCCGATGCGAACCAATGATTCCACACGGTATCCTGCTTCTTTCAGCAAGCGACCTCCCGGCTGGAATGCTTTTTCAATCACAATACCGATACCCACCACTTCGGCTCCAACCTGCTCCACAATGCGAGCCAGACCAAATGCTGCTTCACCATTCGCCAGAAAATCATCAATGATCAGCACGCGATCACCAGGCTTCATGAACTTCTTGGCAACGGTAATTTCATTCGTCTCCTGCTTCGTGAAGGAGTAGACCTTCTCTACCAGAATATCTTCTGTCAGTGTGAGCGACTTCTGCTTCCGTGCAAAGATCAACGGCACGTTCAGCTCCAACGCAGTCATGATGCCTGGTGCAATCCCTGACGACTCAATAGTCAGCACACGTGTGATATTCTCACCTTCAAAGCGCCGAATGAATTCCTTGCCCACTTCCTTCATCAAAACCGGGTCCATCTGGTGGTTCAGGAATGAATCCACTTTGAGTACTTGCTCGGACAGGACGATACCTTCCTGTCTTACCTTGTCTTTTAACAATTGCATTGTAATTCTTCCCCCTGAATGCCCTCCGCACAGAAGCTCACATGCTCTTCCAATCGCATGGTAAAAAAGCAAAAAGCCCGCCTTTTCACACGCTGCGGAATAACCGGAGACGGGAAAGACGGACTTGTACGTATATGGACAAGCCGTATGGATGCTGCAAAGTGTGCTGGATGGACAGAATGACAGGAGTTCATTCCTGTTGTGAGAAACCTCAAACAGTGTAATCAGAAACAGATTAAAGCCACTTGAACCTGCTCTTCAGTCAAACTGCCTGAGAATAATCTCATGCCAACCATACAAACATTGCAATATCTTTCCCGTAGTCCGATCATTCCGGTGATCGGGTAGAGACATGCAGGCCTATTCCTGCACATATACGAGTAACGGCATATTTAATTTTTGGCTCCATGATTCGTTACAATGTATGATCGCGAACCTGAATATAAATGGTTAAACATAACTGACAATGTTAGAAGTATACCGAATCGGCGGCGTGAAATAAAGAAGTATTTTCATGGAAGTTGCGGAAACTTGTCTTAATTTGCAAACAGGGGGTGATTGCAGCGTGTTTTTTATGTACAATATGAGAACGGAAGCGCGGATCTGAACGGAGAATGGATGGAAACGCGACCTATATTTTGAATCGAATGATCAAAGGAGATATGCAAACATGAAAGGCGTACTTAACGAATTCAAGGAATTTGCCGTCCGCGGCAACGTCATCGATCTGGCGGTCGGTGTCATTATCGGGGCTGCTTTTGGTAAAATCGTCACGTCCCTCGTGAATGATATCATCATGCCACCGGTGGGTAAACTGATGGGTGGAATCGACTTCAGTCAAAAAATCATCAACCTGGACCGGGATATCAAAACAGCAAACGGACAGGACATCACCACCCTCGCTCAAGCCAACGAAGCTGGGGCTACCGTGATTGCTTATGGTCAGTTCATCAACGTTATGATTGATTTTCTTATCGTTGCCTTCTGTATCTTCATGCTTGTGAAGGGCATCAACTATCTGAAAAGCAAAGAACACAAAAAGCCCGAGCCGCAAAAAACGACCAAGGCTTGCAAGTATTGCCTATCGGAAATTCCAGCCGCAGCTACCCGCTGCTCGCACTGTACTTCAGAGCTTGAAGCTGAAGGCACCGGCGCTCCGGCATAATCACGATAAACGTTTTAAAGACGCGCCGAGTTGAATTACGGATATAAATCCTGATGCAAGGGACAACCTCTTACTTGCTAGGGTTTATGTATGAAAAGCTAGCCATATGGGCTTCATTAACAATGGTTGCGTAGGTTAAAGATTTGAAGGTTCCACCGTAAAGGTGGGGCCTTTTTTGTGCCTATCATACATGTATTACATATGCTCCCCCATGAATTTCATTCGCGGCCATGCTCATGAATTAGAAACGGCGTGGCAGCAAATGCTCCAGGATCGACTTCAGATCTTTATCTTCTTTGTAAACTTCTTCCCCAGTATCAAGCTCTGTCACACGAATATATTCAAAGTTTGCCGAAGCATTCACTGGCTTGAACAACAATTGGGCCTCATCTTCCAAACGCACATTAAATCCCATATCCTTAAACATGCTGCTTAACTGACTGTTAGCCGGTTCCTGACCTTGCCCTACAAATATAAGTCCTCTAAGACTTTTACGTTCCTGAGGTTGCGGATAAATCACCTGAAAGTGTACAATGCATTCCATACGATGGTTCCCCTTTCGTTTAAAACATACTTTGTGAAATTTTGAACTTTAAAATCTGCTATATAAGGAGATACGTTTCATGACCCCAGAACGTTTCGACATTTATGACGATCAGCAACATTGGATCGGTACAGCACTGCGCAGTGAGGTCCATGCCAAAGGATATTGGCACCGTTCATTCCACTGCTGGATCGTGCGTGACGAAGGCGAGCAACGACGGGTTCTTTTTCAGCGGCGACGTGATATTAAGGATACCTTCCCCGGATGTTACGACATTACAGCAGCAGGTCATCTTACCGCAGGTGAACAACTGCAAGACGCCAGTCGTGAGCTGGAGGAAGAACTGGGTGTTTATACTCCATTCGAGGCACTAACCTATCTACTCACGGCTACACAGCAGCTCCAAGGAGAAGTGCGTGGTGTCCCATTCATAGATCGGGAATTCAGCGCCGTCTATGGATTATGTCTGAACCAGCCGCTTGAAGCCTACGTTCTGCAGCCCAGCGAGGTGGATAGCCTGTATGAAGTGCCGCTGGATGATCTACTCGCTTTGTTTCGTAATGAGATCGACGTCATTCAAGCTACCGGAGTTCAGACCCAGCCATTGACATCACCACCACATTCCATCGGTCATAAGGACCCATTAAGTGATCATGCAGCTGATGCACCGGCACGTATCGTTCGCGAGATTTGGGCAACGGAATTTGTACCTCACGGTACAGCTTATTATACGGATGTGCTGGAAGCTCTGTATCACGTGCCCAAAGAGTGATCATGTACGATCCAGTTCAATCGAATGTTCATAGCTTCATTTTCTCAAAAATAGCATAACTTCATACCTTTACTATCGACTTGACTGGAAACAGATGCTGTGACGAACATCACTGTCATCTCTCAAACCAGCACAAACAGGCGTCTGCCTTCCGGCAGCGCCTGCTTTATGTACACACGTATTCGTTTCATCAAGATAGATACCTTTGTGCTGGCATGTTCTCTCCATCAGAGGTGAATTAGTCGCCGATCTGTCTAGCTCTGGTCACCTTCTCCTGAAGGAGAAGACCAATAACGCGCAGAGAGTTCTTCGTACCGGTGCCCATAGCGGGACTCCAGTTCCTCCCCCATATCCTGTTCCAGTTCGTACAACACCAGCTCTTGAGCAAAATGATTCAGCAGCAGTCCGGTCATTACCGGATGCTCCGTCACTACTGCCTGTGTGGCACATGATTCCCCGCGCATGCCCAGCATGCACCAGCGGCGGTCCACCACCAGAGAGAATTTCCGACCATTACCTGTGCCGTACAAAGGTAATCCCGGTAAAGGGACAGGCTGATCGAGCATGCCTTCGCCACCATCACACGACCATAACAGCCGCACACCCCGAGCTTCAGCCTGCTGTAAGTCATTACGTAGCAACTCTGCCTCTTCACGCCAAACGTCTACGACAATCTCATGCTGAGCCTCGGCCAATTCACGGCTCAGATTCTCAAACACATTCTTGTCACCTTCGACGTTATAGAAGACAGGTTTCTCCGGTTCACTTTTGGGCATGCTGCTCTGGACATAATCCAGCGAGGTACGCATTTGATCGGAGATCATACGTGTCATCTCCTCCGGCTTCAGCACACTATACTTCGCCGGTTCCCCCGGACTACACCGCAAGAATCCACGCTGTTCCAGCCGTTGCAGGGTCGCATATACATTGGAACGGGACACGCCAAGCCGCTTCGCAACCTCATATCCTGAGGCTGATCCCTGACGAGCGAGTTCCACCATAATTTTAGATTCCATCTCGGTAAACCCGAGATGACGCAAATGATGCAGCAGTTGGTCCATATTCCCGTCCCCCCATGCTGTCAGCAACCCGCACTGCCTCACACTGATGCGATGCGGCAGTGCTACTACTGCATCAGATCAGATCTGTTCGGCACCACATCGCGGGCACCACTTCGACCCTTTGGGCAGCTCGGCTGCACAAATCTGACAATTCACCATTTCACGTGATACTTCGGTCTGTACGTCCACCGTGTTCACGATCGGGTTGTTTTCTTTCCAGTAGCGAATGCGTTCGTCCAGTTCCTGCTGACGCTCACGTTCCCGTTGCATCTCTTCGTCTCTGCGACGTTCCCACTCCGCATCAAACGCTTCCTTTTCTTCCTGGGTAAATTCCGTACTGTTATATTCCGATTCCGTTTCCAGATCCGCTATGGACGGAATGACCGTATGATACGGCTCGTCTTCCTCCAGTTCCAACTCAGGTGGCGCATCGTAGAAGTCCGGCTCTTCAGTTGGGGTCTGAGCTACAGCTGCCTCCTGTCTTGCGGCTGTGGTGGCTCCTGCGACTCCTGCTGCTCCTACTTTGGGCGCTGCTGTCTTGAGTTCACCCAACTTGCGTCCGCATTTAGGGCAGAAGTTGGCATCCAGGGAAGCGACGTGTCCACACTCGCACAACCGTTCGTTCTTAAGTTGTGCAATCTTGTTGCGCAGACTATCAATCTCGTCCTGCAATTCGTCGCAGAGCTGCGACAGATCCACCATTTCTTTTTCCGCACGCGTCATATCCTGTGCCCGATAACCCTCATAGAAGATGCGACCCATATCTGTAAAATGGACTTCCTGTTCCTGTTGCAAGCCCACAATCTGGTTGTTCAGTTTCCCAATCTCAACGGCGTGCTGGGCACGCTCTGTTGCTTTGTTCGCTCCGTCTTTGATGCGCTGAAGCAGTTTCATGACCATTCCTCCTCTGTCCCGTCAAAACCAATATTATCATTTCAAATTTTAGAGGTTATTCAGAAAGACTGAAAACCAGACTTTTTGAACACATACTTGTGGTAAATTAGCATATTACATCCTTCATGCAAAATGCTCAGGCATATAACTTATACGATATCATGCCAAAAAGTTGCGTAATCTCGTGCAGGTGCCCGTTTTATACCGATACTGGATGAAATCGGGGGCTTTCGTCAAGACCATATGTTCGGGTATAATGAAGCTTTGACCATACTTAACCGCCTGATTAGGCGACTAACTCTATCATACCAATTTACAATGCGATTGTGAAAAGGGCAAATGGTTTACTTTTAGCCGGGATAGTCCTATCCCTGAATGCATACAGAGGTGGATGAAACATGTTAAGTCCGAACTCAACGTTCTACCCCCGTCCGCTCGGGGTTACCCCGGCGGCGTCCCTGCCCCAGTCCCCTTCTGCTCCGCTGGAGACCAGTCGGCAACTCGTGGGCAATGATCAACAGGATGCCTTTTATTTTCGTTCTTTGGAAGAGGCAGGCATCAAGTTAAACGCACCACAAATCTCGGCAGTCCGTCACGGCAGAGGACCCATTCTGACGCTCGCCGGAGCCGGTTGTGGCAAAACAACTGTACTGGCTGCAAGAGCCGGTTACCTCATAGAGGTCAGTGGCGTACATGCAGGCAGTATCCTGCTGGTGACGTTCACGAACAAAGCCGCCACCGAGATGAAAGACCGGATCGCCGCATTGCCAGGTATACGCCCAGCAGCCGCGAGAGCCGTACAGGCTCGTACCTTCCACTCTTTTGCGCTGACATTATTGCGTCATTACGGTGTGCAGGAAGAGATCTTTGGCGAGTCGCGAGCCCAGCATACGGTGCTGAAGATGCTTCTTCGCCAAAATGGCATGAGTGAAGCCTTCCAGCCCGAAAGTCTGCTGGCCATGCTGTCCGCATGGAAGATGCAAGGATCGGAAACAACCGATCTGCCTGAGAAATCGCAGGAAGAACGCGATGCCAAGCGCGTTCTTCTTGGTTACGAAGCCTGGAAGCAGGATCGCGGCAAAATGGATTTTGATGATATTTTACTACGGGCAGCCGCGCTGCTTCGTGATCCTGCTGTTCTGGGGCCGCTTCAGAAGCGTTTCCAGTACATTATGGTGGATGAGTTCCAGGATACCAATCATCTGCAGTATGAAATTGTGCAAAAACTGGCTTCCGCCCACCGCAACCTGATGGTTGTGGGAGACGACGACCAGACGATCTATACCTTTAATGGCGCACGCCAGGAATCGATATTGGAATTCGATAAAGTATACCCCGGCGCACGCATTGTGACGCTGGATATCAATTATCGTAGTGATGCACGCATTCTGGGACTCGGAAGTGAACTGGTCGCCCGCAATAAACGCAGACGTGACAAACGGCTACGTGCCGCTGGAAACCGCGGAGATGCGCCTCGCTTCGCTACACCTTCCAATGCAGAGGAAGAAGCGGCGTGGGTTGTAAACCAGCTGTGCCAGCAGGTTGAAGAAGGACAACACACCTATCGCGATATTGCGATTCTTCACCGGACAGCCAGCAGCAGCCGGGCTGTATTTGAGCAGCTTGTGTTGAAAGATGTGCCTTTTGTACAGCATGGTGCTTCCCCGGTGTTCTATGACCAGTCTCTCATCAGACCCCTGATGGATCATCTGCGTCTGTCCCTTGATCCACGTGCCATGGATGCTCTCCCCAGTGCATTGGGACCGCTCTATGTATCACGTGATGCAGGGCTGGAGTGGATTCAGCGCTGTGAACAACAACAGGCGAAGAAATATCCGCTCATCCATCTGGTGAAATGGGACAAGCTGAAACCGTTCCAGCAGGAACAGGTCAAGGAACGCATCAAGCTGATCAAATCACTGCACAAACTAAAGCCCATCATCGCCATTCAGGAGATGCGCAGGCAGTTCTACGACAAGTATATGGAAAGTGGTGATCCTAGCATCTTCACCCATTATAAGGAAACGATGCTGGAAACCCTGGATGAATTCGAAGCTGCCGTCAAAAAATTCGAAACGGTAGAAGAGTTCATCCAATTCGCGGATGAGCTCTCCCGCAGACACCGTGAGATGGAATCTTTGCGCCGTGCACAGGACAGTGACGCAGTGCAGCTGATGACCATTCACCGGGCCAAAGGACTGGAGTTCCCTTGTGTATACTGGATCGGAGCCAGTGAAGGCATTGTGCCCCACAGTACCGCACTACGCCAGGATATCCCCGAGGATCAGAAAGCTGCGCTCGCTGTGCAGCAGACAGACGCGGAGCTGGACATGGCGCTGGAGGAAGAACGCAGGCTCGCCTATGTTGCCATCACACGGGCCAAGCAGTACTTGTATGTCACCTCGCCAGCGAGCCATCACGGAAAGCCAGCAGATGTGTCCCGCTTCCTGCTTGAAGCCTTCGGCATGGAAGTTCCGGACAAACGCAAACCGCGTGAGGAGAGCAGGACGAGCGGCCAGACTTCATATGGGAAAGGTAATGGACAGTATGCTCGCTCGTCCGGCTCGGGTGCCCGTTCCGAAGGTCGGGATGTGGCACAGCGCCGAGCCATCAGCCACAGTGACCGTCGTGACTACGAGGTTCACAACGAACGTGATGAGGATCGCTTCGGTGAACGGCGTGGCAGTGGTGAAATTCGCAACCATAAGGCGTTCAGTACCACTGGTGTGAGACCAACAGCTGCGAGTTCCTCCAGTTCACAGTCGCACACTTCAGGTTCAGGTAATGCTGAGCGTACAGAGACTGTTGCGGTCTGGAAGTGCAGTTCATCCACCTGTAAAGCGTGGTTAAGACAGAAGCCAGCTGTACCTTCTAAAGCAACCAAGAAAGCATCATCGGGTCCTCCCGCCTGTCCCCTGTGTTCAGGATCGATGGAGGCCGGTACCCGCCAGGTTCCCGTAACGGGGAGATTTGGGAAATAACTCAAAGGAAGAGGTAATGGCTGGTCATATGTGACTGAACATGTGGATGAGTAAATAACACACGAGCATAGTAGCTCGTTTCAGGGCGCTTTTTGCTGTTTATTAACAGTAGAAGCGTCTTTTTTCCATTTCAGAATGGGGGTTGGATTATGCAGGACGGCAAACAACATCTGTATGTATCGGTAACACATAATCTTATTGAGCAAACCAAGAACGAATCTACACCTTTTGAGGTGTTGGTGGATGACGAACAGTTGGGCCGATTAAAAGATCTGATGAAGGTGCTGGAGGATGACGATGCCTATACATTGCAACGGGCACCAGTACCCTACAAATCAGCAGACCACGATGAGGCAACAGAGCAATTTTCGGATGGCATGACCTTGCTGTATACCTTTCTGTATGACCATGGCACGCCGGAAACCCGGCAGGCAATTGAGAGCATGAATGTGCTCCCAAGGCTGCAGGATACGGATTATGATGACCCTGGGTACGAGAATTCACCACTGAATAAATGACCTGATGCCAAAAAGCATGCGTAACCGCAGATCACGCGGAAGACGCATGCTTTTTAATATGATGAAGGACAACTGCCATGTAAAATGGACTCAATCTAGACGAATCTCCTGCCCTTTCTCAGCGGATTCGTAGATTCCGCACAACATGCGCGTGGAAGCCACCCCGTCCGCAATTGGGCTGATCGGCTCTGTACCGTTCAGACAACAATCCACAAAGTGGTCAATCTGGTTCTGGAATGCACTATGAATATGGAGACCCGTATTGTCCGTCTGGGGTTCAATATTCAGGATGGTATTATTTTTCTCCGTGACGATCAGTGTCTCCGGTTCCAGTTCGAACCCACCACGCTCGCCGTATAATTTCACCGAAGATTCATCTCCGCGTGCATGCAGGGTAAAGCTCACATCCACCGCCAGCGAAGCCCCGTTTTCAAACCGTATGAGCGCATTCGCCATATCTTCCACGTCATTCACAGCTGCGCTGTAGTCGGCTGCTTTGTAAAAAGAAAGATGTTCGATGTGGGCACGATTGCCCAACTTCCGATACGTATTACCACTGACCGAAACAGGTTTCGGCTTGCCCATAAGGTACCAACACTGGTCAATAATATGTACGCCGAGATCAATCAGGGGACCACCGCCGGAACGGCTTTTATCAGCAAACCAACCGCCTGGATTGCCGTGACGTCGCAGAATGGAAGCCTTGGCATAATACAGTTCACCAAACTCTCCGGCATCAATGAATCTGCGCATCATCTGCATATTGTTATCATACCGCCGCACAAATCCAACGATAAACGTACGTCCGCTCTTCTTCACCGCTTCTTCAATCCGCAGTGCATCTTCCACATTGGTTGCGACCGGTTTCTCCAGCAACACATGCTTGCCTGCCTCCAGTGCAGCAATGGCAAATTCGGCGTGTGTATTATTCCAGGTACAGATACTGACAGCATCCACATGCGGGTCCTCCAGCATCTCCCGATAATCGGTGTATACGGATTGGGCATCATACTTCTGCGCAGCAGCCTTAGCCCGTTCTTCGTTCAGATCGCAGATGGCATAGATGACGGCATCCTCGTTTTTGGCATAACACCTCATATGAAGATCCGAGATTGATCCTGTACCAATCATTCCGATGTGCAACATTTGTTTTGTGCTCATCATCGTCCTCCCTTCCTTTTGCACAACTTCCACAACATCATTATCGTCTAGTCTGCCCGCAGCATGCCTTCGTAAATACCCGGCGTTGAATTTTCAATCTTCACGGCACCCAGCGTCCGGGCATAGAAATCCACAGGTCCCGCTGATCCGATAATCGCATACCCGTAACCGTCCGCCTTCATCGCATGCATACAGGCCAGTAACAAGGCTGTGCCTACACCTTTGCCCCTTGCATCCTGGCTCACACCTGTCGGTCCGAAGAAGTTGCGACATGTCGCTTCGTAACAGGCAAATCCAATCATTTTCCCATGCTCAACCGCAATATAACAGGACACCGGCTGACGCGCAAAAGCGACCTCACATTCATCCACCCAAGCCTGACTAAAATGTGACCTCACCCAATCCAGTACAAGCTGTTTTTCTGGGGCAATGGCTCTACGAATCACAATAGAGGATTCCTCCAGCGTTCTCAGTCCACTCTCTTGCTCCGGCAAACGATAGAGCGCTACCAACATATCACTCATCTAATCCGTTCCTCCTCGTACTTGAATGTGAAATAGGACAATGGTTTGGCCACTTACCTGAAATTAACCTGATCCTGCTGCAGATAACCTGCAATACAAGCGATATTTCTAATTTAAACTAACCTACCGCTTACATTCATTACATTTCAACTGCAACACTTAGACGATTTGTCCCGTCTATTAACTTGAAGCGCGGCCCTAAGGAAGATTTTACCGCGTCAGTACACAGATTAGAAGGGATGAATATTGATGAACAACAACATGAAAAAAGTAAGTGCACTGATGGCCCTATCCATGGCATTGGGTGGTGGAGCCGCTTATGCAGCAACACTGGACAACACACAACCAGTCCATCAAACATCCGTTTCAGCAGATAGTACCGCAGCGAGTGTAGTAAACGTATCCGTGAATGGTGCATCCATCTCTGATGGTTATTGGAACAAAGATGGCAAAGTAGCCATGATCCCGCTGCGTGATCTTACCGACGCACTGGGTATTGAACTGGAATGGAATAAAGAAACTAAAACTGCAGAGCTGACTCGTGGTGCTCTGTGGACACAGGTAATCACAGGCAAGGATCAATATTCCGTGAATAAAATGTCGCTCACGCTGGGTACAGCGCCCGAAATCACAGGCGGCAAATTGTATGTACCGGTTTCTTTTGCTGAGAAAGCACTGCATGGACAAGTGAACACAACAGGAAATCAGGTGACGATCTCCAGTGAAGAGGACGTGAAGACGGTTACTGAACGTGGTGTAATTACCAGAATCTCGAACCAAGATAAATATAAGTCCATCCAAATTGGCGGTGCAGGTACGGATGGTATTGTGCTTAATCTAAGCGATGAGACAAAATTCATCTCAGTTGAGGGGAAAGAGATTGCACTGACTGATCTGGCCATTGGCATGAACGTGGAAGCTGAGCATTCCCTGATCACCACCCGCAGCCTGCCACCACAAACGCCGACCTATACAGTCACTGTACTGGATGCGGCTACAGCATCTGAGGCACAACCTAAAGAGCTTCTGGGCACAGCGGGTACAATTGAAAATGTAACAACAGCTGAAGGCAGCATCACACAGATTGAGATCACAGGTACACGGTTAACAGAAACAGCTCCTGACCATGTCGTGCTGAACATTGCTAAAGACACGCTGATCGTGAACCACGAAGGTGAAACGGTGAAAGCTGAAGAACTGACCAAAGGCGCTAAAGTCATTGGGTTCTACAGCCCTGTGTTGACACGCAGCCTGCCTCCAATCGGAACGGCTTGGAAAGTGGTTGTTGAAACACCTGCAGCAGAGCTGGAAGCGAAATAATACGGTTGGAAAAACGTCTGGCTGAAACACATGTTATATGTTGTTGCAGACGACCGTTTGCATCGCTTAGCATGGGGTCATGAGTGTGGAGCATCATAATGAACAGCCATTCGCATGTAGCTCCTGGCGCGCGGTGTAATGAGTTTGGCGCATCAAGAGCTCAGCCGTGCGGCTAGGAGACGAAGTTAATTCAAAACAACCTTATCCGCTTGTCTTCTGACAGGCACGGGTAAGGTTGTTTTTTGGTTTTGGTTTGTTAGAGCGTGTCTTCAAACTTGCTCCAAAGAGAAGCGTATCTGAATTTTTTCGGAGCAGACATGCGCGAAATGAGTTACATACGACATGTGGTTGCATACTGAATGTAAGAGCAAGCGGCGTTAACGCTAATGAATCTGAGGCGTCTTATTCAAGGATTTGAAGCACCCGCAAAATCTAAGGAATCTGAGACACGCTATCTTAGAATAAACAGCTGTTTACAGTGTTTTTATCAGAGGAATTCGAGAAATAACGTGTCTGGTGTTCTTTACATTTTAAGAAGAGGACCTGAGGGCCAAATAAGACGTCCTGTGTTCCTTAGGAAATCCTCAGACCATTCGCCAGAATCAACCGGCTTGGATTTCATCTTCAACGATCGCTTCCACTTCAATCTCAACCATCAACAAGGGATCAATGAGTGCGCTAACTTCAACCATGGTGGCTACAGGCTGGATCTGTCCAAAAAATTCACCGTGCGCCTTGCCAACTTCCTCCCATCTGGAGATATCGGTCACATACATCCGGGTTCTCACCACATGCGACATGTCAGCACCCAACTCTTTTAATGCATTTTCAATCGTCTGCAAAACGAACCTTGTCTGTGCATACGGATCACCCGCCCCAACAACTACACCATCTTGCATCGCGGTTGTACCCGCCACTTCAATTCGGTTTCCTACACGGATGGCACGGCAATATCCAACCAATGGTTCCCATGGGGAACCCGTAAATACCTGCTGTCTGCTCATTCTCTCGTCCCTCGCTTTGGTTGTATTTGTCTCTTCAAATTAAACATGAATTATATCAGTCCCCCATCATCTCAGACAATGGAATCAATTTTAATTCTATCTTAACTCCATTAACATTTTTGCACAGAAAAAAATCCCCTGAATGACTGCCCATTGGTTAGATCAAGGACGGTTCATTCGGGGATTTATGAGAATTAGTATTAGTATCTTTTCTTTAAGGATGAAACATCCGCATTACAACTTGATATTAGCCTCATCGAAGTATTCTTCCAGAGTTAACCCACTCTTCGCCACATCCGGTGCCAAATCTGTACCGATGTACCGGATATGCCAAGGCTCATAGACGTACCCTGTGGTATCTTCTTCACCTTGCAGATAACGGATGACATATCCGTATTCTGCAGCGTGTTCAGCCAGCCACTGGCCTTCCTTCGATGTGCCAAATACCTCTTCCAGCACATTGCCCACACTCGGGCTGGATACATCAATGGCAAGACCGGTCTGATGTTCGCTTCGGCCTGGCACAGAGCTCACGCGATCTGTGTATTCTTGACCTTTGGTTTTGACATTATTGTTATAGATGGATACCTGACGCTGATATGAACGGTAACCGGACACCGCACGAAGCTCAATACCATCTGCTTTTGCACCTGCAAACAACTTCTCCAGTGCCTCCGCAGCTTCCTTGCGCATATGCCGCTTCTCGTGTGGTTCGTCGAAGGAGAACGGTACATCCGGCTCTACCAGATCGTCCGGCTCGTACCCGTCAGGCAGACTCCGTTGCTTGTTCACAATGACGGTCATAGACTCCGCATTGGTTACCACGGATTGTGCATCAATCGTTGTTTGCAGTGCGCTGATACTGCGTTTCTCCAGCAATGGATCTTCCACTGTCGCGCCATTCCCATTGTCCGAAGAACCTTGCCCTTCGCCCGCTGAAGCATTCCCAGACTCGCTATCCGTGCCTTCACCGCTGTTGCCAGAAGATGATGTGTCATCCCCGCCAGTATTGTCGCCATCCGTTCCTTTATCCTCCGTAAAATGAACCGTTGTGCCGTCCGTCTCCTGTTGTGTGTTACCTGTTCCATTCGGATTCTGGCTCTCCTCTGTGCCTGAACCGTTCTGGCACGCGGCAAGCAATGCTCCGCATATCATCAATGAGGACAGCATAACCACCATGCGGCGCTGTCTTCCTGTAGTTGATTTCATGTAAAAACTCCTATCGCAATAATATAAATGCTGTCTAATAAATGACTAAAGAATATTTACACTAGTCACTCCGATGACAGAACAACCTTCTGATCGCTGTTATCCCCAGATTTCTTTGATTCCTTTTTATAAAGGGAAAATCCGTGGATAAAGGCGAACGCTCCGCTTCCTCAGGTTATTTCTGTCCTCTCCGTTTTGTGTAAATGTTTAGTTCAATTATATAGTTGTCTACGTGCAGTGTTCCCTGCGACAGTATACCTTAATTGGGAGCGAAGCTCCACCGGTAAAGACCTCCTTTAGAAGAGATCCGAATGAACATATACGGACTGTACAGCCTGTATGATCGTTTTTTGGACTTTTAGAGCAACATGCTGCAATAAAAACAAGCAGGGGTGATCTGAGATCTCCCCCGCTCTGATGGGTGCATCATTTGGTTGCCGGGCTGTCCGTCTTCTTCTGGACAGCCTGCCACATCCGCGCGGCTACACGCTCGCGGATCAAATCCAGCCCTGCGGTGGCCGGTACGCCCGGCAGCAGCGCCGTCAGCTCCGGCAAGGCCGGCGGCTTGCCCGGCTGCGCGAGGCGCACCTCAACGGCGCCAAAGCCCGGCCCCGGCTGGTGCATGGCGCCGTCCGCGGCGGCCTCGGCGATCCACTCGCCGGCGGCCGCGCCGCCTTCGCCGCCCCGCACTTGCGGGCGGCCAGCCGTTTCCGCTGCGCGGCCGGGGCCGCTGGGATCATGGGCGAGTTCCTCCGCCCATGCCCCCAGCACGCCGGCGAGCAGCGCTTCGCGCGGCAGGCCGGCGTGCGCCAGCTGCAGCAGCGGCTCGGCCGCGAGGCGCGCGGCTACGGCGCGCTCAGCGGCCGTGGCATGCGCGCAGCCAGTGCGGCCGCAGGTGCACGCCACGGCCGCGCTGGCCGTGGCTGCACCTGGCGAGCCCTCGGGCGCTTGCGCAGCCGGCAGCAGCCCGGCGAGCTCCTCGGACGCCGGGCCACCGCGCAGCAGGGCGTACAGCGTCAGCGGGCGCTTGCGCAGCTGAGCTAGTACAGCCTCGCGCTGGGCTTCGCTCAGTCGCACCGGCGTTCCCGTGACCGTGAACATGCCTGCGGCTGATCCGGTCTTGCCCTCAGCAGCGGAAGCAGAAACGGAAACCTCCTGGTCCGCATCCGCTGCTATATTTACTTCTGCTGTCCATCCACCGGGGGACATATGCAGCTCAATCTTCCATTTTTCGCTCACAATAATCCCCCTTTCTCAACATCTATATTCCTCTGAATGTTCAAGGTCACAGCCACGTCTCACCCTGAAGTGAGATTAGGCCACGCAGCTCATCATCCGACATCTCGGTCAGCCAATTCTCACCCGAACCAACGACCTGCTCGGACAGTGCCTTCTTGCTTTCGATCAGCTCATCAATCCGTTCCTCCAGCGTTCCCTGACAGATCAACTTATGCACCTGCACGTTGCGATTCTGTCCTATTCGGAATACACGGTCCGTCGCCTGATTCTCAACCGCGGGATTCCACCACCGATCATAGTGAACGACATGACTCGCACGTGTCAGATTCAGACCCACACCTCCGGCACGAAGAGATAGAACAAACATGGACGGCCCCTCTCCTTTTTGGAAAGTCTCCACCATATCATCCCTTTGCGCCTTCGACACACCACCATGCAGGAAATAAGGTTCTTCCTCATATCGCTGTTTCAACCTCGATACCAGCAGATCTCCCATAGCAACATACTGCGTGAAGATCAGGGCCGATTCCCCGTTATCACGGATGGCGTCCAGCAGTTCAAGCAATCGTTCCATCTTACCAGATGCCTCAGCCTTGCCGTGGTCTTTCCGATTACTGTCCGCCAGCACTGGATGATCACAGATCTGCTTGAGCTTGGTCAAGGAGGAAAGAACAATCCCCTTCCGGGCAATGCCATTTCTGCCGTCCAGACCACCCATCAGATCATCCACTACACGTTGGTACAACACCGTCTGCTCCGGCGTCAGGGAACAGTAGGATTTCAGTTCAAGCTTCTCTGGCAGATCCTTGCGAATATCCGGATCACTTTTCAGCCTGCGCAGCATGAATGGAGATACCAGTCGATGAAGCTCACGCAAGGATGCTGCATTTTCTTCGGATGGCCCCAGTCCCGTATACCGCTGACGGAACGATGAAGCTGTGCCCAGATACCCCGGATTGAGAAACTGGAAAATCGACCAAAGTTCGCTCAATCGGTTCTCTACAGGTGTTCCCGTCATCGCAATACGATGAAGTGTAGACAGGCGCATTACACTTTGCGCTTGTTTGGTACGGTAGTTCTTAATATATTGAGCCTCATCCAGCACAATGGTGGACCAGTGCAGCGAAGCCAGATCCGGGCCATCTCTGCCTGCCAGATGATAGGTCGTCAGTACAATGTCATGTGTCTGCGCTTCTGCCTGAAAATCATTCCCGTGCAACCGTTGTCCGCCATGATGAATGTACAGCGACAGATCCGGGGCAAATCGCTTCAGCTCACGCTGCCAGTTTCCGAGCAGCGAGGTAGGACACACAATAAGTGCAGGCAGATGAACAGGCTGCTCATTCGTGTGCTGATCCGCCGAGAAAGAATCATCTGATCCATTCAGCAGCTCATTCTCACGTGCTTCCTCTTCAGCCGCCTGGCGTTCCTCGTGTTTGCGGTCCAGCAGACAGGTAATTACCTGAATGGTCTTCCCAAGTCCCATATCGTCCGCAAGACATACGCCAAAGCCCAGCTCACGCATCGCGGATAACCATTGGTAGCCTCGTTCCTGATAAGGTCTGAGTTCACCATGCAATTCTGCCGGAACCTGACGAGGCTCAATGCTGCGAAGCACCTGTCCATCGAGCAGGAAAGCAAGCATCCCATCAGATTCGGCACCAAAGACGGAAAGGCCCTTCCATGCGGAATCCTCCCCTTCATCCGCTGCCAGATGCAGCCATTCGGAGAGAGGCATATATTGTTCTTCTTCTTTTTTCATGTAACGCAGAACTTGACGAATCTCTTTTGTATCCACTTCAATCCATTCACCACGGAACATGACATAAGGTACTGTGGATTCAGCCAGTGCTGCCAGTTCCTCCGCCGTGACCGGTTTCCCATCCAGCATAGGCTCCGCCTTGAAAGCAACCAATTGTTCCATGCCCAGTGCCGATGTCGCTCCAGGCAACCGCTCTGTTCCCCGATTCAACATCTGCAGACGCAGTCCCGCACGACGTTTCCCGGCACGACTCCACCTTGAAGGCATGAGAACGGTTATCCCGGCCTTCTGCAAACGTGGAACCGCATGCGTGAGAAATTCAAAGAAACCCTGCTGCTCCAGCTTAATTTCTTCCGGACGAGCAGTAAGCAACGCTGTCTCCAGTTCAGGTGCCAATTCTGCTGCTTGCCCGAGTGCCATCAACAATTGCTCTGCCGCCGAGGTATACAACACCTTACCTCGGTCCAGATCTCGCTCCGGATGTGCCCAGATGGTCCGTGCAGGCAACCTCAGGCTTGGTTCCTGCTCACTGTCCACCCAAAAGCTTATTCCCCAGATCGTTTCATGTTCGCCCAGTGGAGGCTCCAAGCGGAGCACCAGCTTCAATTGGCCTTCAGCAGGTGCCATCTCTTCTGCTCCCACGATTGGCATTGACGTTCCACCAACTTCTTGCAACGTATGAATAAACGCTGTCATATCGTCCGTCGGCCCTTGCACCGTCACAGGACGGAACATCGAGATCAGACTGTTCCACCAGAGTTCGGCTACTGGCGAAGATCCGCGTCGATATGGGGTACGATAACGGGACAGTTCACTGTCCATACCCTCCAGTTCACTTGTCACTACAGCATGAATCATGCCACTCATGAATGAAAATAATACCGCAGCCCCTGCTTCTTCACGCGTTTCCGGTTCCAATGAAGCATAAGCTCCAGGAGCAGCCAATCCAATCGGAGGCATCGCTTCTGCAAGATCGCGGAAGCGTTCGATGTCCTCCTCCTGCTGCAAGCGTGGCCGCCATACACCTGTTAATGTCTCTTGCCCGGTCCGTCGCCGTGCTCCGGTTTTTGCTGCGAATTCAGCCGATGGAGCAATTGCTCCCCGCAACAGCAGCTCCTGTGTGAACTGCGCTGCCTTGATCCAGTAACGCATCTCTTCTCCAACCTGAATTCCGGCTGCATTTAACAAACGGTCATCCCATTGCAACAGCAGCCTGAAGGCATCCTTGGGCGAGACTGCCAATCCTTCCAATGTGCGTCCCAGCAGTTGACGCCGCTTCGTGTTCTTCGCTTCAGCCGTGTTCCTTAGCGGATTCGGCCAGCGCAGCTCCGCAAGACGCAGAGCGGCAGGCTGAAACAGACGACCCCCGTCGCCAAAATTCAACCTTCTTACCACGTGGCTCCATGCATCCACACGTGGTTCCGATGTTTCACCGGAAAAACAAAAAAATACGTCACCAAGCCATACTCCATACAGCGATTGCATCATTAAAGTCTCCCGTCATCCCTTCGCATTGTTACTCTCCATCATATACGAAAATGACCGGATTTAAAAACCTTTGCCCATAAAAAGTGGTTATTTCAATGCTTAGCGGCACAAAAAAATGTCCCTTCTCCCGAAAAGCGGATGAGGAACATTTGGGTAAACCGAAGGATAATACTGAATATTGAAAGAATTACGGATTGTTATACTACTATGATCTGATCAAACTGCCCAGTAACACATCCAGGTTCAAAATGCCCGCACGATGATCTTCACAGAACCCGATTTTGTCAAAAACGCCAAGCATGAAACGGCGGTGTTCCTCAGCGGGTTCCTCGAAACGATCATAACTTACGACAGAATCGACCATATCTACGATCAGCGGTACAAATCCACCTTTGTAAGGCACCACAATAATACGTGTAGAAGTGGTATCCTCCTGGTCTGGCATGCCTAACAATACACGAAGACTCACCACCGAAACGACCTTACCGTACAGCGAAGCAAAACCTCGGATCTCCGGGCTTCCAAATGGAACTGTTGTCACCTGCACCATTCTGATGATCTCATGAACTTCATCGATTCGTAGTGCAAAGATCTGGTCTCCTACCGAAAAATTAATATATTGCATTCCCTCGTCCATAGTTATCCCCATATCCTCTCATTCCGTATAATCAGACTACTTTCGTCCCATTAGATGTTACTTTGGTGTATCGGTTATTTTTGACCAAATGTTTAGGCTTCAGATCAATTTTGCCAACTTCAACAGACGTTGCATTACGGTTGCTGTCTCTGCTCTGCTCATTTGCCCTGCTGTGGAGGGTGGTGGAAGTTAGTCGTTTTAGAATTGAGCGTAAGTAACCTGACATTGGATTGAAAAATTATATTCAAAAAAAAGACCAAAGATCAGCTTTATACCGATTTTTGGTCTTTTTTATCCCCATATATTATGGATCTGTTTCTATGTTTTCAAATACTTGGAACAAAAAAGCGTTATTCCTGTGGATAACTTGTTTAATTACCCCAAAACGACTGTTTTATCGCATGAAAACGCGAGTTATACCTGATTTGTGGATAAGTTGTGCACATATTGCACACATGCTGTTGATATCTTTGGCGTTTCATGTGGATATTCATTAATTTAATGTGGACATGTTGTGTATTTGTTTGTAAATCTGACGTAAAATCTGAATTTCCGCTTCAGTTATCCATTACTGTGGACACGTTGTGGACACGCCCAATTTCCTTCGCTGTAGTTATTCGACCAATTCACCCTGACGCATGATCAGCTTGTCATCGATGTACACGTCCGGCTTTTGTACAACTGCATCAATATGAACACCCGCGGCAATCGTTCCACCAAATGTGTTATTGCTGCCAAAGGCCACATGAATTGTCCCGTACACCTTCTCATCTTCCAGCACCACACCTGTGATTCGTGCCTTGTTATTGGTACCGATCCCGAATTCGCCGAGAAAACGACCATCGCCCTCACCAAGCGTTTCCAGTAATTGAGCCCCATCTGGTCCTTCGGCTGACACCAACCGTCCTTCACTAACGGTTAATAACATCGGTTCACGGAGTGCCCCAATTCCAGCAACGGAACCATCTACAACAATACTGCCCTCGCCCTTGCCCTCAACGGGAGCAATATAAGCTTCTCCTGACGGCAAGTTGCCCGATTCACCGGGGTTCAAATACATACCTGTGCTTGGTACACCGTTACGATCTTCAATGGAAAAGGAAAGGCTATGGCCCTGCTTCTCTATTCGCACATGGCGACCTGCGGTTAATAGAGCCGTTACCTTCTCGGTCAACGCCTTTACTTGCGAATATTCAGCTGTAATGGCTCCGTTCACAAACATATCCTCTGTCATGCCGGGCATGGTTGCCACTCGGGTCCCTGAAGCAGCGGCTTTTTTGCGTGCCTGGGTATGTGTTAATGAATATCGCGTTACACACACGGCTACATCTGCTCGAATCATGGCCTCTGCAATCGGCGCAGGCGGCTCTTCTCCAGATCTGCTGCGTTCCTTCATGATTAACAGGACCGACTCTGCACCAAGTGCTTTGCCTGCCTCATAGATGGATTCAGCCAGATCCCGTTTCATATCATCTGCGACAACTACCAGATTCTCTCCACTGCGCAGTCCGAGACATTCGGTTAGCACATTTTTACTGATTTCCACACGTTGCTTGCTCATACATTCATCTCTCCTGTCTTTGGTTCAGCTCTCAAAAGTCGACTTGACCCTTTCGACAATTGGCACGGGATTCCTGCATGTCCAAACCTGAACTCACCTTAAGGTATCGGCCCATTCGGCGAGGATTGCAGCTGTTTCCTTATACTGAAACGTCGGAAAGTAATGTCCATAGGATACATCTATCCGTTTGACCTGTGAGTTCATATCCTGGGGATAGTGATATTCCTGATCTTGATTGGCCCATACAACTAATACATTCTTGGCATAATGCTGACTTTCCATTTTCGCCCACAACGTTGATCTGGCGCCTTTCCTCTGACCCGAATGGATCCAGCGCAACAAGTCTGCATGTGCTCCTGCAATGCGAGGGGACTGGAGACTGGAGCGTATTCTCTTGCCCATGGTATCGGCCATAACACTTCTGTCGCCTACGCCGCTATGTGAACTGAACATTTGATTCCAACTTTTCTCCGATCTGCCACGCAGCAGGGAGCGCATCACCCCTCTTGGCAAACGGGAAACCCATTTCAGCACATTCGGATTCGAATTGTTAGCTACTGGCTGAAGCAAACCTAGCCGAATGTCTGTCCGCCCGCTACGCATCTGTGCCGCAGCTGCAATAGCAGCCCCTATTGAATGACCAACCAGCTTCACCGGACCCTCAAACTCATCAAGAGCCGTAAGCAGTGCATCCACCTGACCTTCAAATGCTTCATCTCCCTGATGCACCGGGGACCGTCCGAATCCAGCGAGATCGATTAACCATACCGGGTTCCCCGTCCGGTCCCTAAGCTGTTTTCCTAACGGTAACATCTCATCCGCAGATTGAAGCAAACCATGTACAATAATCCAAGGCTCTCCCTCACCCTCCCAACCAAGCATAGCCATATTTCCACTTCGAGACCGAATATAATCTGTCGGAAAACCCTCAGGTAACGGCGTATACCGAAAACGATAGTCCAGATCGGCTGTAACCAGCGGAAGCTGTTCCCGGATGTCCGGCCAGGATTGCCCCATACGTGTGAACAGAGCCTCCGTCTCTTCAACCGGGAATGACCTGTTGGTAATAAAAGCAACCGACTCCGCTGGAACACCACTGATGCGTGAACCACCTGATTTCATGATCCATTGAATCCATGGTAATGGCACAGCCCCTTTGGGCTTGGGTACGTCCAATTGCTGCGCCAAGAGTTGCAGCAGTTCCTTCATATTGGGACTGTCTTCCCTCCGCGCCAACAGTGGATAAGTTCCTCCGACTGGAGCGGCTTCCCTGGATAGAAAAACAAGCGTCTGTGCAACAATGTCATTCTCCACAAGCGGTAACCAATAGGATGAACCTCCCGGCACTACTGGCATAAGTCCTTTCTGAATCGCCTGAATGAGCAGCCCAATCCCACCCGTTTGCTCGGTTTCACCGGTGGGACGTGGTCCAACCACTGTGCTCGGATTTACAACGGATAAGGGATAGTGATGCTGTTCTGCATGCTCGCGAATAAGCAGATCGGCATGAAACTTCATCTCTTCATATGCACTTTCATTGTTATCCACATGCTCAACCTGTAGATAATTCCCCTGTTCATTTCGCTCTCCATAAGGACTCATATAACCAACAACGTGGATAAAGTGTCTCAATCCATGAGTACGGTGGATTTCCTGTGCAAGCTGCGCCACTTCTCTGGCCCCGTTCATAAATATCTGCTCGGCTACTGTTCGTCCCAAAGTGACGTCCATCGTTCCTCCCGCATGCATGATCACATTTGCTTCAAGAGCACGCTCCCGATCTGCTGCGGTAAGGCCAAGACCCGACATAGACAAATCACCTTTAATAAAGGTAATCCGGTCGAAATCCTTCACTCCATAAGCCTTGAGCACCGTTCTGGCTCGCTGTTCCGAACGAACCAACAAGAGCAATTGTACGTCTCCCTGCGTGAGTTGTTTGACCGTCTCTTTGCCGATAAAACCTGTACTTCCTGTCATAAAAATGGTCGTGTCTGCAATATCAGACTTGCTTATTACCTGATTCATGTTTGTTGTATGTAAAATCATTGTGTTACGGCTCCTTTTAGTACTATATAGTACTAGTTATATTCAAAAAAAGAGCTTCGATTAACGAAGCATCTGACAAAACGTACGTGCCGATTGTTCTATAATCCCAACATCACGGGCAGTTCCTGCTAGGATTAGTGAACCCTCCAGTGCGGCAATAAACAACAACGCAGCCGGTCCCGGCTCGATCTCTTTGCGAAATTCACCGCGATCCAAACCTTGCTGAAACAACTTCTCCACCATCGGTCTAAGTTCACGAAAGAATCTGGATATGCTTTCCTTCACTTGGGGTGCACTGTCCGGTGTCTGCATATATAACGTGACAAAAGGACAGCTCCCTTCGTAATTTCGGCCCTCAATGCCTGCCGACAGTAATGCCATGAATGAGTAGATACGCTCCTCCACTCCTCGCTCACGCTGACTGAGCAGCAGATACAGCTCCGACTCATACTGGGCAATCCAGTATTGTACCACGGCCTGGAGCAGTTCCTCCTTGTTTTTAAAATGATAATAAATATTCGACTTGGATACCCCACTCACTCGCACGACCTCATCCATGCTGACGTAGCTGTACCCCTGACGCAGAAATAATTGTGCCGCCACTTCAACTGCCTTGGTCCGGTTCACCGGATTGGTACTTTTGGATTTGGCGGGTCCCGTGTTCATTTTTGGATTTGTCATATTTAGAACTATACAGTACTAAACAGTTGAAAACAAGTATTTCTGTTAACAAAAGAGGACCTCCCACTCCAGCTACTCCATACTTGTCCACATTTAGAGTGTTATACACACAGGATATCCACATATAGTATTAACTCTGTGTTAAATAAGTCATTAGATCGTTAAACCGCTTTGAGGTTATCCACATTTCAGGAATATAGCTGACTTTGAACTTTTCAGAGAGCGTCATTGGCTCCTCGGAAAAACAAAAACAGGCCAACCAGAATAAGATTTCTGGCTAACCTGTTTCAATAGGCTAACTTTTTCTTTGGTAACCTGTGGATACTAGTTAATTTGGATAACTACCCTAAATTGAAGCTTCGGTCGGATCATCCTTTTTAATCAATATGACCAGATAGTATACCGTCCATGATCCGGATTATTTTTTCAGACTATCCCAGTTCTGTTGCAATGCGTCGAGCAATCCGGCTTTATCCGATTTGCCTGCAACGTAAGCCTGAATTGTGCTGCCATACTCTTGTGGAACCCCTTCAGGGAAACGGTTGAAGTTCCAGCTGAGTGTTTTATTTTCCTGGCTATACTTCATGATCTCTGTGGCGAGGTCACCCAGATCCTCTTCGGATGCCGTGATGGAACTGAACGCCGGAATGAATTTGAATTCTTTTGTCATGTATTGTTTCCCGATATCCGAAGTTACGAGCCATTCCAAAAACTCTTTTGCTTCCGGTTTCACTTGGGAATTCTTGTTCACAACCCAATAGTTCGGCACGCCGACAAACAATTTGTCATTTGGTTCATTGTTAATTGGCATTGGCAGGATACCCAGATTCAGATCTGGATCAATTCCATCGATCTGTACTTGAGTCCAGTTCCCTTGTTGCATCATCGCCGCTTCTCCACTCGCAAACAACGTAACTTGCGTATTGTAGTCGGTTGTGAGCGGGTTTTTGTTGCTGTATTTCAGCGTTAAGTCGAGCAAGTTGATCCAGTCGGCGAACACTTGGTTGCCAGGAATCTTCTCCGTACTTTCGTTGAGTCCTTGGATGAATTTCACCGGATCTGCCTGATTTGCAAATGCGACGTTTACGTTATGATTGCCCAGCACCCACCACTCCTGATACCCGTTAGAGAATGGGGTAATGCCTGCGGCTTGAAGTTTCTGTGCCGCTTGATCCAATTGTTCCAGTGTCGTTGGAATTTCGGTAATACCTGCTTTTTGGAAGAGGTCTTTGTTATAGATGAAACCATAACCCTCCAGCGCGAGCGGCTGTCCATAGAGCTTGCCGTCTTTGGTCATTGGCTCTTTGGCTACTTCGAGTGCATCCTTGGCCCATGATTCTCCAGACAGATCTTCCAGATATTCAAGCCATGTATCCAATTCACGATAACCACCTACGTTGAATATGTCCGGTTGTTCGCCAGCGGCAAACTTGGCTTTTAATGCAGCACCGTAGTCACTACCGCCACCTACGGTTTGAATGTCCAGTTTGACACCTGGATGGGAGGATTCATATTCCGCTTTGAGACGATTGAGTGCTTCCGCAATTTCGACTTTGAATTGGAAGATTTTAATGGTTTTATCTCCAGCAGCAGCCTCGCCACCACCTTGAGCATCCGTGTTGACCGGACTGCCACTCTTGTCTCCATTGCCACAACCCGCGAGCATTACCGAAAAAGCAATCAGCATAAGCAACGTCAACTTTGTCATTCTTTTCATACATACACTCTCCCTATAGTAGTTTCAGTATAACCGTTCCACTAATGAATATTTACACTGGCACTCCGATGACAGAATAACCTTCCGATCGCTGTTATCCCCAGATTTTTTTTGATCCATTATTAATGGGACAAATACGGGGATAAAGGCGAACGCTTCGCTTCTTCAAGTTATTTCTGTCCTCTCCGTTATCGTTGTAAATGTTTAGTTGAACTCATCAAGCCTTTATCAAGGAAGGAGCCCAATCTATCTGGGCCTCCTTCTCCCCTTTGCACACCTCCGTGCGAGGTGGGAGCAAAGGGATCAGGATGCGATGCAGGAGCGGAGCGTTCGCCTTTGATACTCGGTAGCTTCCTTGCCCCAATACATTCAGGCCACCGAGGAGCAACAGCGACCGAAAGCGCAACTTGATCCCGGTAGCGACCCTGCCTCGCACTCCGCCACAGCGCCCCTTCCCTCGCACACTCCCCTTCTACCTCACCGATCTGATCTTTAAATCTTTTTTTCTTGGTCTTTTCCCTTTATTGCTCTTTTCTCTTTATCGATGCTTTCTCTTCCCCAGGAGTCATGCCCAAGCTATGCGGGCATGACTCCCCTTTGCACACCTCCGTGCGAGGTGGGAGCAAAGGGATCAAGGATGCGATGCAGGAGCGGAGCGTTCGCCTTTGATACTCGGTGGCTTCCTTGCCCTAATCCATTCAGGCCACCGAGGAGCAACAGCGACCGAAAGCGCAACTTGATCCCGCTAGCGACCTGCACTCGCACCCTCACCCTTTAACTGATCCAGCCGTAATCCCCTGAATGATATACTTCTGCATCAGCAGGAAGAAGATAATGATCGGCATGATACCGAGCACAAGTGCCGGCAAAGCCAGATCCCATTGCTTCGTATATTGACCGAAGAGTGCAAAGGTCGCAATTGGGATCGTACGCAGGTTGGAGCTTTGCAGGATCAGGGATGGAAGCAGATAATCATTCCAGATCCAGAGTGTGTTCAGAATGATGACGGTTACATACATCGGTTTCATGAGTGGAAATACGATCCGGAAGAACACTCCGTAGACCGAGCTTCCATCCACACGGGCCGCTTCCTCAATCTCCAGCGGGACGGATTTTACGAATCCGTGGAACAGGAAGACCGACATCGGTGCCCCGAAACCGAGATAACAGATAATGAGGCCACCAAGGCTGTCGATCAATCCCAGATTACTGGTTACAGTAACAAGTGGAATCATGATAGACTGGAACGGAATCACCATGGCTGCAATGAACATGCCGAACAAAATCCGGTTGAACCGGGTATTGCTGCGAACCATTCGATACGCGGCCATGGAACTGATCAGCACAAGCAACAGATTGCTGACCACCGTAACGATAAGCGAGTTCATCAGCGCGGACGGGAAGTTAATTTTCTCCCAAGCGTTCGCATAGTTGCCCCACTGGAATACTTCCGGCCATGCAGCCGAATTGGTGAGCAGATCACCGAAGGTTTTGACCGAATTCACAAACAGGAAGTAGAACGGAACCAGGAATAAAAGTCCAATGAGTACCATGACAATCTCAGTTAGAATGGTACTGAAGCGGTAATTTTTTGTCGTCTCCATTAGGCTTCTACCTCCTTGCTCTTCGTCAGACGTACCTGAATCATGGTGATAATGGCAACGATTACGAAGAACACGAGCGCTTTGGCGGTTCCGATGCCATATCTGTTATTCACAAAAGCTTCATTGTAAATATTAAGTGCAACCGACTCTGTCGATCCGAACGGTCCACCTTTGGTTAGCGACAGATTGAGATCGAACATTTTGAACGACCAGGAGATCGCCAGGAACAGACAGATCGTTACACCCGGCATAATGAGCGGAAGAATGATGCTCCGCAGTACCTGCCAGCGACTTGCGCCATCAATCTCGGCGGCTTCCAGCAAATCAGGGGATACATTTGTCAGAGATGAGATGTAGATGACCATCAGATATCCTGCGGTCTGCCATACAAACACAATCACGATTCCCCAGAAGGCAGTTGGTTCATCTCCCAGCCAAGGAAGGTTGAAGAAGGACCAGCCGGTTACATCGCCTACTGCTGAAAACCCTTTCACAAATATGAACTGCCAGATAAAGCCGAGCAACAACCCACCGATCACGTTAGGCATAAAAAAGATCGTACGCAGAATGTTTCTCGTCTTAAGCGGTTTGGTCAGGAAATACGCCAGGAAAAAACCGATCACATTGGTCAGTACTACACCAACCACGGTGAAGCGCACCGTAAACCAAAACGCCGTTTGGAACTTGGGATCATTCGCAAACACATGCACGAAGTTATCAAACCCTACCCAATTAATGTTCTCGGATACCCCGTTCCAATCCGTGAAGGAATACACCATGCCAAGCAGGAAAGGGACCACGATGATGAGAATAAAAAACACGATGGAGGGACCCACGAACACAAGCTGCTGTAACAGCTGTGAAGATTTGCGATGCTTCATATCGTTCTCCCCTTCTATAGATGGATGAAATTGGTCTCTTTTTCTATTAAACCCCATTATCGCCGAGGGAAACACCGACCCTTGTGAACAGTTGGGGGTAAAATATTGTCCTCTCTTAACCTGCAACCAGAAGGGGTGTTCCGATGTCCAAATACTACAGTATACGCACCAAATTGATTGCCTTTATGCTCATTGCTACCACCCTTCCGCTGCTCGCATCGATCAGCATGACGTTTATTCAGACCAAAACGGCCTTGCGGGAACAGGCTGTTGAAGAGAACAAACGCCTGATCTACCAAGCGTCCACCAATCTCAACAACTATGTGGATAACGTGGCCAGAGCGTCGCTCGCTGTGTATAACGACCCGAACTTTCTGCGTAACTTGGCAAAGATTCCTGGTGATTATCGTGCGGTTGCCGAGGTGTACACCACTTTGCAGACGATCCGCGCGGCAGTGCCGGATGTATTCCAGCTGTATTTGCACTCTTTTGCCGCCAATCAATCCACCTTAATTACCAATCCCTTTCCGAAGCGGGAGGAACGCAAACAGGCCTATTCCGGCTCGCTTCATGGAAAAACAAGTGGTGACAGCCCGGATATCTGGGTGGAATCGGCCCACATGAGTCACACGTACGGATTCAAGGCTGCCTCCCCCGATGATCCTGCAAGAACAGTCATTACCTTGCATCGGGTGATCAAAGATATTCCGTCCACCGAGCGTCTGGGTGTACTCGCCATTGATCTGAATATGAATACCATTGCAGCAATCTGTGGCAGGCTGTATGATCCGGCTAAGGAACAGATCTATGTTGTGGATGGTCAGAATCAGATCATTTACCAGGGGCGTTCCGAGGTCAATCATACGGATGCACTACGAGAGGAAACGGCTAGTGAACTGAATATCGCGCGATCTAGCGCAGGTACAGCCCAGAATGTCGCAGGACATTTTGAACAGGATCGTTCCATGTATGTATACCAGCAACTTGGCAGCACGTACGCTGACTGGACCATCGTCAAACAGATTCCGAATGAGACGTTATATGCCAGAGCGACCACACTTACGTGGAATAACGCGATGATTGCCATTGCAGCACTAGTGTTGGTCATTGTTGCAACCTTGTTCATCTCCATCCGAATCACCGGTCCGCTCAAGCAACTTATGCGGTATATGAACCAAATTCAAGCCGGGCGTCTGCATGTGGATATCCATCTATCCAGTCGAGATGAATTCGGGGTGCTCGCTCGTCATTTCCGGGATATGATGGATACGGTAAATAATCTTATTTTGCGTGAATATCGACTCGAGATCGCCAATAAGACAAATCAGCTCAAAGCGTTGCAAGCGCAGATTCATCCGCATTTTCTATATAACACACTGCAATCGATCGGTACACTTGCCCTTCAACAGCAAGGACAACGGGCGTATACCCTACTATCTTCCCTGTCCAAAATGCTGCGCTACAGCATGCGGGATCAGACCTGCGTGACCTTACGCGAAGAGGCGGAGCATGCCCGATTATATCTGGAACTACAGCAGGAGCGGTTTGGTGACCGCCTTGAGGTGGATTTGGATTTTGCCGAAGATACCCTGTCTGTCGAAATGCCAAGAATGACGTTACAACCTTTAATTGAGAACTATTTCAAACATGGAGCAGATATTCAGCCTGGCAAAGGTCACATATCCCTATCCAGCCGCCGGATCAATGATCATTGGATTGAAATAGAACTGAATAATAACGGCCCCTCCATACCTGAAGATAAATTACTGGAGATCCGCGGATGGCTGCATCAGAGTCATACAACAACCGGGTTATCCACACAAGAATCCAACGAGTCTGAATCCATCGGTCTACGAAATGTAATACGCCGACTTCAATTGAACTCACATCCCGGTCACTCAGCCAGGCTGGAGATCAACAATCAGGAACCCAATGGTGTGAAGATCACGGTTAAACTATACGCGGGAGAGTGAACAACATGAAGGTACTGCTTGTAGATGATGAAAAACATGTCCGCGATGCCATAAGGTTGCTTGGTCATTGGAAAGACTTTGGCATTGATACATTACTTGAAGCAGCAGACGGGGATGAAGCCATCGCCGCCATCACGGCACATCAACCTCAAATCATACTCAGTGACATGCGTATGCCGGGCAAGGACGGTATGGCATTGCTTGAATGGATATCGGCTCACACCCCGCACAGCAAGGTGCTGGTTATCAGCGGATATGATGATTTTGAACTTGTGAGGCATGCAATCAGGCATGGTGGCATGGACTACCTCCTGAAACCTGTGGAAGCAGATGAGCTGAATGCATCTCTATTAAAGGCCGTTACAGCTTGGGAAGAGGAAGACGCCATTCGGATACAATCCACCAGGCAATCCATTGTTGTTAATCGAATGCGCCCACACTACCAGGATCGTCTGCTCACCGAACTTGCCGTTGGAAGAGGCAGCAGCCCATCACACATGCAGCGATTGCAGGATGAGTTAAATCTCCCCTATCTAATCCCTGTCTGTAGTGTCGCTGTCACCAGCCTGTCCCATCTGGATGCAGATTGTCTGGCAAAATACCGCAGTCAACCGGACCTGCTAGTGTTCTCGGTCCTCAATATCGGTGCCGAGATGTTATCCACACCAGACGAAGGCGTAATGTTTCGTCAGTTGGATCAACCGGACGAGATTGTTCTGCTGCATTGGGGTCCATCCACTTCATTGGAACATATTCTGGAGAAGGTCAATCATGGATTGGAACAGACGATTCAGCGCCGGCTTCATTTTGGGATCTCCAGCTGTGAGTCTTATCCTGGCGGAATCTCAGCAGCCTATCTGGAAGCAAGTTCAAGGCTGTGGAGACGTAATGCTTTGCAAATTAAACAGCGAATCCATGCTTCAGTGGAATCATCAAATGGGAATAAAATCAGGCGTTTAACCGCCCATGAAGAGCCCCTGCGTATGGCAGCCATGAGCTGCCGGGCTTCCAGTGTATCTGCTGCGGTCGCCGAGTGGATTGACCCGATTACTGATCTTGAGGTTGTCAGTGCTGAGCAGATCCAGCAATGGATCGACGAGCTGGAATGGATGCTGAGCCGCTGGCTTGATGATACGGCAGGTTCGTCATTCCAAGAGGAAGAAGTGACGGAGGAACAGTCTATTCCCTTTGCCGAGTTACCTTTGGACGCTGAAGGACTGTTATCCTTCCCCCTGCTTCGTTCATTATTGGAACAACGGCTGCTTGCCGCAGGAAAGGCGCTCACCGCTCATCACCACGCCAATCCTGATCCCATGAGTGAGATTGCACGTTATATGGACGCCCATTATCAGGAGGACCTGTCCTTACAGCAGATTGCCGCACGTTTCTATCTGAGCCGGGAGTATATCTCACGCAAATTCAAACAGCAATTTGGTCTGAACTGGTCGGAATATCTGGGCAAACTGCGAATCAATAACGCCAAGCTGTTACTGCAAAATCCTTCCCTGCGAGTCGCCAAAATCTCGGAGATGGTTGGATTTCAGGATGAAAAGTATTTCAGCAAAGTGTTCAAAAAAATGGAGGGCATCACGCCAGCAGAATATCGTAAAACATTATTGGAGGCGGGTACGTAACGAGTACCTGATTCGAATCAAAAAGAGTACTCCCGGCATGGCCCATCGGAAGTACTCTTTTTATTTTACTTTTACAGAAAATAGCATAGATCATGACGACTTGTTGACTCTTCCTTTTCTAAGATAGGATACGATCCGAGAGATTGTACCTATTAAAATTACAGCCATAAATCCATAAGCCATATTATTTCCTGTCTTATGAGCTACTACGGGGAAATAGATGAGGCTGAACAGTAATAGGACAATATCCAGGTAGAACATAATCTTTCGATAAATAGGGATTCTCACCTCCCCCTTTTATTTACCATAAATGGTTTTATTAATTATAATAGATCATAACATAGATACGTCCTAGTCCGCTCACCGATCCCGCAAAATCACCGCAGGTACAAGTCGAATGTAGATTAGCTCCCCTACAAGCTCCACCATCGTCTGTGTAACAATAACAGCCGCAGCAATGGTTGCCCATTCTGGTGGGAGTGCCAGCGCCAACGGCAGAACAACCAGCGAATTCCGTGTGGCTGAACTGAAAATCAACGCCCGCCCGGTGGCTGGATTCAATCGAAACCCATTAGCAATGATCCGAGATATCCAAGGCATAATGATCAGAAAAGCAACGTAGATCGGGATCACGTTCACGATAATTGCCATATCATTGTAGACTTTGCCAATCTGGGAAGCGACAACCACGATCAGCGCAAGTGCCATCATCGGAACCGGGAGCCATGCCGTTGCATTCATGACCTGCTCCCCGCTCACTTTACCTCTTGAGAGAACTTGTGTAACAACAGCAAGCAGCAGTGGAATAACGATCAGAAACAGAAAAGCCTCCACAAACGGCCCTACCTGCATGATCTGCGCCACCTCGTTACCCATCAATAGCCATAAATAAAACGGCAACAAGATCATTTGTATAACGAATAAAAGAGGTGTTGCGGCGAGCATCAGCTTCTCATTGCCCCTGCCGAATTGTGTGAACACAATGACGTAATCAATACAGGGCGTTAACAGTACCAGATAGACTCCGATTAGAACGCCTGGTGATTGCGGAAAGACAAGTGTGAGCAACCATACAACTACAGGTACTGCAATAAAATTAGCCACCAGTAGCGCCCCCATAAATCGAAAATTGGACCAGGACTCTTTTAACTGTAAAAAGGGAATCTGTACAAACATGCTGTATAACAAAATGGCAAGAACCGGGGACACGGTGTAGTGTAAAACATTCCCCCATACCGGATTACTCAGCCCTATCGCTACTCCTAAGAACAATGCAACTACATAGAACCAGGTTTGCTGTCGCTCCATCGTTTCTCTTGTGAGCATTCTCTTCCTCCTCTTCTGGTGGGACATCGTGGGCATGGACATATTTCCGCTTCGTTTCGCGTACATTGGGACAGAGTACCGTTCCAACGTAGTGGCAGAGCACAAGAATCTGAAAGAACAACTTGTGAATTTTTTGCGGCTGTTATTAGAATGTGCAAGAACTGGGTATATTCATTGTAGACTGACCCGTGGTTCATTCATTCGTTAAACCAAGGAGGAAACACAATGTCACGTAACAATCCGTACAAGTGGTTAAACGCCATTGGTTTTATCGCTGTAATTATCGTGAATTACCTCTCCAACGCTCTGCCGATCGGGGGCAAGACCAATAAAGAAGTATCGGATATGTATCCTGTGCTGCTCACACCTTCTGGCTATGCCTTCTCTATATGGGGTTTGATCTACTTGCTATTGGCAGGGTTTGTGATCTATCAGTTCGTGCCTGCTTCCTGGAAAAGGGACTCGATTACCCGTCTCGGGTATTGGTTCCTAGCAAGTTGTGCCTTTAACGTCGCATGGATTTTTGCTTTTCAAAACTTGCAAACTGGTCTCGCCTTACTGATTATTGTACTGCTTCTATTGTCCTTGATCGTGCTGTATGTAAAAACACGTACTATCACTGTGCCAACCACTGCTGAGATCTGGCTTGTGAAGCTGCCATTCAGCATCTATCTCGGATGGGTTAGCGTGGCAACAATTGTCAATGCAGCTGTTCTGTTATATAAAATTGGCTGGGATGGTTTTGGTCTCAGCGAACCGACCTGGACGATCATCATGCTGATTGTGGGTATGGTGCTGGCTGTACTCGTTAGTTTCCGTTATCGCGATAGCATATACCCACTTGTATTCACATGGGCGTATATCGCCATTGCACTTAAACAAAAGGATGTCACTTCCGTATATTATACGGCAATCATCATTGCGATCGTACTGGCCATCTATGCAGTATGGTTGTTCTTCGCCCGTAATCAGGATCGCGATTGAGCGACTCAACTTCAATATTAATACAAAAACGTAACGCAAACAGCCGATTCTGGTCATTCGACCTGAAATCGGCTTTTATGTATACCGTAGTGAATGAAAGTTGTCCTATTTCAGGGCAATAACTTCAATCTCCACCAGTGCATCTTTTGGCAAACGAGCAACTTCCACTGCACTGCGTGCAGGATAAGGCTGTTCGAAGAACGTGCTATAGACTTCATTCACAGGAACAAAATCGTTCATATCCTTCAGGAACACCGTCGTTTTCACGATTTTATCCATACTTGTACCTGCTGCTTCAAGAATAGCCTTCACATTGCTCAAGGACAGACGTGTCTGCTCCTGTACATCTGCACCGAATTCTCCCGTTTGAGGATTCAGGCCAAGTTGCCCGGAAGTGTAGATGAAATCGCCTGCATCAACGGCTTGACTGTATGGACCAATGGTGCCTGGCGCCTGATCGGTAGAGATTGGTTTTTTCATGGGACGAGTTCTCCTTTGTGTTCGTTATCCTGCTGCCGCATGGAGTCAGGGTTCGAACTCATTTTTGTTGCCTATTATACCACGATCTACCACAAGCGAGAAACGCTCCTGCCTATACAGATGAAGCAAACAGCTCGTTCAAAGGTTTCTTAACCTCCGTCCGCGCCAAGGACATGAATGACTTCATTCGCATACACATGGTTTCCCTTGGCTTGCACCAGTGCAATATTGGTCATGGCCTGTGCAATGGTTGCGGCGTGGACCGCCCGGTATTTGTCCGCTCTGCCTTTCATCCAGCGATCCAGAAACTTCATGGCATGGGCAGCCATCTGCTCACCGAACCGCTTCTCGTTTCGATCTCCCAGAATTAAGGAAGGGCGGAAGATATGCAATGACGGTAAACCGATATCGGACAATGCCTCCTCCATTTCCCCTTTGGTCCGACTGTAAAAGACTCTGGAACCTGCACTCGCTCCCATGGAGGAGATCACCAGCATCTGTGATACACCATGTCGCTTCGCAATCGTAGCTGCACGAACCGGGTAATGATAATCCACCTGACGGAAACTGTCCTGACTGCCTGCTTTTTTGATCGTTGTACCCAAACAACAATACAGGTCATCGATTCCATCGAATAAGTGGTCTTGGCTCTCCAGCTGTTCCCAGTCCACCACATGCTGTTCCAGTTTGGGATGTTGCAGCTCAAGCGGACGTCTAACCAGAACCCGAACCAGGCTGTATGCCGAGTGTTCCAGCAGATGATGAACCAGTAATTCGCCTACAAGCCCCGTGGCTCCAATCACCATGGCTTTCCGTTCGAGACGATTCAATTACATCCCTCCACTTCGCCATCTTTTTTTGAAGTCATACCAGATACATATGATCAATCTAAACATTTACAAGGTTGTTCTGTCATCGAAGTGCCAGTGTAAATATTCATTAGTTGAAATTATATCGTTTCTATTTTAACAGTACACGACGTCCAAGGGTAAATGTCAGAATCAGCATCACGACACCAACCCCCACCTGAAATCCATAGGCTGAGATCCAGGCCAGCGCATCGGACCAAGTCCCCATCTTTTCATACAACCAGCCACCCAACAACGGCCCGAGAAACGAAGTTACTCCGGTCAGAGCCGAATACACCGCGACAAACATCGGTCTTTCACTTTTGGGTGTGTCTCCAATCGTAAAGTTAAATGCCAGCTGATTGAATCCACCTACACCGATCCCAAGGAAGATATGAGATAAAAATAATGCGATCAATACGGGCATGAACGACATTAACCCCCACGACAAACAGGAGAGTGCAATGACTGGCAATGTCCAAAATAGGAGCGTTTTGTTGCTGAATCTGGCATTCAGATTGCCCCAGACATAGAAACCGGCCATCATAACCAGCGTCTGGACTACCGTGATCAGGGATACGGTCTGATAATTAATATTCAATAGATCCAACATCACATAGGAATAGAGCGGAACAATCAAGGTCTGGATCAATAACCAGACAGCCAGGAACAGCGTTGCTTTCAGGAAAGAACGATCCTGGAACGGCTTGATGAACATGCGCCAGAAAACCTTTTCGGTAGAACGTTCAAAGGGCACATCCGGATAAAAGAAATAGATGACTGTATTGGCAATGGCACAGATCCACACCGGAATAAACAGGATCAGAAAGCCCATTTCTCCGGGGTAACGGTCCAAAACAATACCACCAGCGAATAAGCATACGCTTCCAAGAGCATTCAGAATCGTATTTCGAATTCCAAAATAACGCCCTCTCACCTTGGCAGGTACGATATCGCCAATCAGTGAAGTCCAGATCATGCCGCCGATGGTATTTGATATAAAAGCAACCGTATACACGCCAATATATACGCTTACCCACCACTCTTTGGGAAATATAAACGGGATCAGTCCCGTCGCACTCCACAAGATACGATGTGTGCCCACAAATAGTAGCAACATGCGTTTTCGGCTGCGAATACGCTGCATCCAGTAAGCTGCTCCGATCTGGGCAATGTTTACGAACGTTGTAATCGCGAGCACAAAGCCGATATGTCTCGACCCGGCCCCAAGGTACAGCAGAAATCCGGTTAAAAACGGGCCTCCCAGCAAGGTCTGTAAAATAATTGCCGGTACACCCTCCCATGTTGCAATCGATAAATTCATGCGTTGTGTCGAACCCTTGCGCCGTGGTTTGCTTGCTGACGGGGGAGGGTTAACGTTGACCGTCTTCTGTATGGGGATACACTCCTTAGACCGGGTCTCAAAAGCCGGTCGATGCTAGTTGTCATCCCAAATTCTACTCACAGCGCGAAGGTTGTCAACTCATTTTTTCACGGTCCAACGGAAGATAGAGATGGAAGGTGCTTCCTTTACCTTCAGTGCTCTCCAGTTCAATCGATCCCCCCAGTAATCTCGCTAAATCCCTACTGATCGACAGACCTAGTCCGGTACCGCCAAATTTTCGACTAATCGACCCGTCTGCCTGCTGAAATGCTTCAAATATGGAATGATGCTTGTCCTCCGAAATACCAATGCCTGTGTCCTGAACGGAGAAAATAAGCCATCGATTCTGAATACCTGCATTCTTAATCTGCTTGGTGCTTACGGTCAACGTGACTTTCCCCCGGTGAGTGAACTTGATGGCATTGGACATCAGATTCCGCAAAATCTGTTGAACCCGCTGGGGATCAGACCAGAGCGTCTCGGGCAACCCCTGTTTTTTGTCCAGAACCAACTGAATTCCCTTTTTCTCGGCAACGAGTTGAAAGTGGCTCATGGCATATTCTGTAAGTTGTGCGACACTGATATCCTCCAGTACAATATCCAGCCGCCCCGCTTCTACTTTGGAAAGATCCAGAATATCGTTAATGAGCGTGAGCAGTTCCTGCCCGGACTGGTCGATCATATTGGCAAAACGTACAATATCCTCCTGATCCATCGTGTCGGCATTCTCGCTGATCATCTGGGCAAAGTTAATGACACTGTTCAGTGGTGTACGCAGTTCATGGGACATATTGGCGAGAAATTCGGATTTATACTGTGAGGCAATCATCAATTGTTTCGCTCGATCCTCCAGTACAATCTGGGCTTTCTGTAACTCTTCCTTTTGCACAGACAATAGCCGGTTTGTACTCTGGATCAGCAAAATACGATTCTGTTCATTCTGAAAATCACGTAAAATAAATGCAAAAATAAGGCTCAGAAAAATGCCTGTAGGGAGTGTATAAGGCATAATATGTGAAAAGAAGTATGTAGCCGGGATCACACCAACGATAGCAATGTTTACACTATTGACCACATTGACGATAACTGTAACAAGGATTCCTTTAATAATCAGCCTGTAGTTGCTGCGTCTCATCCATATATTCAGACCTGCACATATCACGCCCAAAACAGACATGTTAAGTACTGCCGCCAATGTAGCATCCGTGATGCCAAAAGTCAGCCTCGACAGCCCAATTCCAATACCCACGATGATTACGCTATAGGGTTGTCTATACGTTAGAACGGCTACAATTAAAGGAACATATCGAAGATCAAAGACCACTTCATCGGTGAGTTGAAACCCAAAAACCGTACTGATCCAACCTGCAAATATAAGGACAAGCACGGAGCTGATCTGCTTCACTCGGGAAGAGGTACGTATTACGACATATTTATAGAACACACTAGCAAGATATGCAATGGTAATAAGCATCCCCATATTCAATACGAACATTTTTGAAAATTGCATTCACTCACTCCTGTTGTACCGACTTTACTGGCCAAAGTGCCTTCGTCCGTATGTGTCTCTATCATATCATGCCCATTGAAACTTCCGCATTCCTTCTTCGTCAAAAAAATACACAAAAATACACAAATCAGGATTCAATTTGTGCGCTGGTCGTAGTAGAATATATTGTTGTTTAAATTTGAATTAGTTATTTGCTGGGGTCATGCTCCTAGGGAGCATGAATGAAAGGAGTAAGGTGTTGTGCAATTGTTAAAAAGCAAATCCTATTGGCTGTCATTGAGTTTAATGCTGTCTTTGGCCGTCATGGGGCTCTTCTATGATATTCTTAATAGTCCAGAACGCGGGTTCGTAGTGCTTGATTCGCCGCTTGACCGGATCATTCCTTACGTGCCTGGCATGTCTATTCCATATTTGGGCTGGTACCCGTTTGTATTCGGTGTGCTCGCTTACCTGTGTGCCAAGGATCGCCTGACGTATTACCGTGTCTTGTTATCCATGAATATCTGTGTCTGGATATGTTATCTGATCTACTTCAACTTTCAGACCATGGTACCGCGCCCGGAACTGACGGGTACAGGCCTGGGAGCTTCTGTTCTCGGATGGCTCTATAGCCAGGATCGTCCTTATAATTGTTTTCCAAGTATTCATTCTCTTCACTCTTATTTGGTTATGCGTGCCGTTCTCTCGGTTCCAAGCATCCGCAAACCCATCAAGATTTTGGTGGCTGCCGGGGCAGCAACCATTATAGTATCCACGCTAATGATCAAACAACATGTGATCTATGACGCCTTGGGTGCAGTCATACTCGGCGAATGTGTTCTCACCATCATAACAGGCCTCGCTCTACACCGGAGACGCAGAAAAGAATCGAAGTGGACCGAGGGAATCAACTGATCCCTCACTTCGATGGTTTCTGAAGATGCTGTTGTCGTCTCCATTCATCAATAAACAAACCTGCAAAATAGGGGTCCCATTGGGTCCCTTTTCCTTCTTCCAAAATCGTTAGCGCTTTCTCGTGACTCATCCCATTCCGATATGGTCGATCGGACGTCATGGCATCAAAGGCATCCGCTACCGCAATGATGCGGCCAAAAAGGGGAATATCTTCACCAGCCATCCCATCCGGGTATCCTTTGCCATCATATCTCTCATGGTGAGATCGTACACCTGGCAGAAAGTCGGCCATGGCATCAATAGGCTCTATCTGTAACAAAATACTTTCTCCCTGCACGGGATGTGTACGAATAATCGCAAATTCCTCATCGCTTAGTTTTCCATCCTTCAGCAGCACCTCATCAGGTATGCCGATTTTCCCGATATCATGAAGCAGGGCTGATTTGTACAATAAATCCGCCTGTTCCTCATTCATTCCGCTCAGCTTACCAATCATCAGCGAATACTCTGCCACACGCATGGAATGCCCTGCCGTGTACTTATCTCGGGCGTCTAAAGCAGCAGCCAGTGTAGAAAAATAACTTTGCAATAACTGTCGATTGCGCTCCTGTCTCATCTCCAGCCGATTAATCATCATATTAAAGCCGGAGATCAGTGCCGAAAACTCATCCGCATATAGATCCGGAGCTCGTCGGCCAAGATCTCCCCCCTGAATTCGGTTCATCTCATGTGTCAGTTCAGCAACTGGATCACGAACATCACGAATCAACAGCCAGCTTCCCACCAGCGCAAACCCCGCGCCCAGAACAACGATGAGAATTCCCCACAGTATGTACTCTTTCGCAAATTCACTGTCCATATACTGAAGTCGGATATATGTAGCAAGGAAAAATAGAAATAAAGGAAATAAGCCAATCAGTGCCGTACTTAGCTGAAATTTACGCTGGATCGATACCAGGATGCGCCCTCCCAGTGAAGGTTCCATCCCGTATTGGACTTTGCCTCGATGACGAATCTCAAGTAACAGGGGTCTAATCGCCCGCACCGTTAGGTAATACTCAATCAGCGCATGCATGATGGCAATCAGAAAGGCACACGCAGCGGCCACGACAGTATAGAAGTAAGGAAATTCAAGCCACCCTGTGGATATCATCCATAATGTTAATCCGGCTGCCGGAAGTGAGAAGCCAAGCATGTGCGGACCCATGATCCGATATATGGTCTGTCCCGGGAAACGATGAATTTTCTCATACATGTGGTTCAATTCGTCTCTCTCGTGATGCTCGGAAGTGAAAAATTGTCTTATGGGGCCAAGCTGTACCCACAGCGTAATTAATTCTGCAACCAGCATGAACAAGAGTGAAATCAGTACAATGAAGATGAGTCGAACAAATTGAATATTGGGTATTTGCAGAGTAGATACCATAACTACTGTACCGACAACAAAAACAGCTGCCAGTGAACCGATCAGATAATTGCGTATTAGGCGAAAGATAAATGAACGGTATGCTTCCAACTGAACCCCTCACTCTCTATGTGCAACCAGTTCTCCCTTGAGACACAGGGAGATTAAGGGTATTGCCTTCTATTTGTTTATCGGTTGCTCCGACTAAAAAAATTAATAAAATCCAATGGGTGGGTATCAGAACTGGAAAACACAAAAAGGCTGCTCTACGACGGAGCAGCCTTTGGTGATATATCCTATATTTATCCTTTAATCTTGGCAGCCAGAATCATTGTACCGCGTGGCTCATCTCCCATTGCATCCGGTTCAAGCGTGATGGCAACCGTATCATAGTCGTTGGCCGAATCCAATGTGTAGTATACTGCTCCCGTTCCGTCACGACTAAGGAAAGTACCCGCATTCTGAGGGGTATCTCCTTTGATCAACCAGACCTGAAAAGCCTCGTTGCCTTCCAGGTCCGGCAGGTTCTCAGCCTGCACAACCAGGTGAGTGCCTTTGCTGTCAATAACGATGGTTGCGAGACCCTGAGCTACAATGTCCTGCGTTGCAGGATTCAGCTTCACTGCCTCGCCAGTCTGCATGCCCTGTGCGGGCTTCAGAGCTGATGCCAGCTGCTCTTGCAGCTGTGCATTCTGCGCCTGTGCCTGCACCAGTTGCTCTTGCGTAGCCGACGAGCCCGCCGCTTGCTGCGTCAGCGAGTCGATCTGGCTCTGCAGCTGCGCCGTGTACACGCCCAGCAACAGTGCCACGGCCGCAAGGCCGGCACTGGCTATGCGCCAGGCGCTGCTGCTGCGCGCACGCGCGCGCGCTTGTGGCTGCCATGGCTGTGCCTGGGCAGCCTCTTCCACCCGGGCCGCAGGCACCGCCGTTACCGGCGGCAAGCCTGGACCGGGCTGCGCCGCACGTTTGTGCTGCGGCGCAAGATCCGCCTGAAGCACCACGGGTGCTTCAGGCTCTGCAGGAGCAGCCGCTGGCTTCGCCTCGGCGCTCTCCTGCACGTGTCCGAGCACGTTGCCCAGCACACGTGCTCGCATGCCTTGCGGCGGTGCTACAGGTTCCGCCGCAAGTGGCAGGAAGCCAGTCACTTCCTGCAATTCCCTTACCTCCTGGCGGCAAGGTTCGCAAGTTGCCATATGCGCTTCAAACGCCGCCACTTCCTCTGCTTCCAGTCCGCCCAGCACATACATCGGTGCCAGATCAGACCACTCCTCATGTCGTTCTATCATGGATGTATGCCCTCCCTTCCCGCGTCCGGATGCAATTCAGCATCGGCCAGCAACTTTTGGAGCTGTCGCATGGCAAGCCTGACACGGCTCTTTACTGTACCCAGCGGAATCCCGAATCGGCTGGATACTTCCTGCTGGGTTAATCCCGCATAATAAATCGATTCTATAACTTGTTGCTGATCACCGTTCAATTGGGACAACGCCTCTTTAATCCGGGTACCTTCCCATTTACGCTGCACTTCTTCTTCCGTGTTCGTATGTTCATCGGCATAGGCCGCCAGTGTCTCGTGTTCAACTGAAGTAGCCGCTGCCCCTTTTGATTTCCGCCTCAGCATGTCCACTGCAATGTTACGCGTAATCGCAAACATCCATGTGGTCAGCTTCCCCTGTGAGGCATCGTAACGTTCAGCATTATTCCAGACCCGCATAAAAAGTTCCTGAACGGTCTCTTCTGCCGTCATGGGATCACCAACGATCCGGTAGGCAAAAGAATACACCGCTCGCTCATAACGGTCATATAAAAGCTCCAGTGCGGAGGCATCACGTTCCGCGATCTGTCGCATTAACCTGCTGTCCTCCATCGATTCAGTCATGCGAGGGCCCCTTTCTGTTTCTTCCCTCTTATTATAACCTACGCAGAAACTTTTGAAGAGGATTACCCCTATGAAGAAATAGTTTGAAAAATTTTCTGTATCTTTCAAACTAACCTTTCACTTTCCAACTTAAAAACAGTCCGAAAACATGCTGCTCTGGTCGCGCTTTCCTTTTTATTGCAAATAATTACAGCCTGTGGTATACTATAAAAGTTGTATTAAACAACCTCATATGATTTCTGTCTTCTTTAAACCCCGGAATATTTTCTTCATGCTGCGACCGCAGCGAATTTTTAAGCACAACTAACCTATGAAGATTGAAGAACCTGAATCACAATAACCCGGTAGTACAGAGTTTCACAAGATGTTCCCATTCACACTGGCGCGGTCATCGGAGCCGCAAGGACAAAAGAGAGGTAGGGCTTTTGTTGTTTTGGATATCACTTATTCTTGAGAAGATTGAAAACATACACAAAGCACCCGGAATTGGGTTCCGGGTGTTTATCTATGTCTACATATTCAATTCAGCAACATCTACAGACAATCGCCCCCCACAATTGAGAAAAGTCTTCCTTCCACTCACCAGACGTTAACGAATCCTGCACACTTTATATTAAGGATTTCTGTGCTATGTAAAATCTAACGAATCTCAGCCACGTTAATCCATGTCACTTCATGAATATAGGCTCCAAACATGCCCAGGTTCAGATAATAAGACGTCTACGATTCGTTAAACTTTGTGAAATGGCAAAAATTCATGGAATAGCGTCTGTGGAGTTCGTTAAAGAAAGTAATCCCAACGTTCCTTCACTTCTAATAAGAAAGGGACACCGCAGGATGAAATCCTACGCCGTCCCTTTCTGAATCATAGGTACGTTCTGCCTCAACATGGAACTCAATCGGAGTTTATTTAGAGCAACTATCGCAACGATCCATGATCAGCAAAGTCTCCTTGCATTCACAAATCCTTAGATAAACATCGTTTTGGAGATGATAACCAGCAAGATGAACAGTACAAGGATCGTGCCCATGGAACCCCAGCTTCCGCCGCCATGACCATAGGATACCCCACAACCCTGGTGATAACCATGCATCATTGGAGCCTGATTGGCATGGTGTCCGTATCCATAGCCATATCCCATTGGCATTGTTCCACAACCATATCCATACCCATGCATTTCATGACCTGTGTATTGGTATCCTTGCATATGCTCATAACCTCCCGTATGTCCGTATACGTGTCCCTGTCCGTTCGGTGAATTCGGTTTTACTTCGCTCATTGTTCATTCCTCCTTAACATTTGCCTACACCCCTAAGCTATGTATTCAGCCTACCTCTGGACCGGGCTATCGCCCTCATTTTGACAAAATGGGCGTTTAGCCATTAGGTACCTTCCCCATTTTCGAAACATACTCAGTCATTCCATTTCTTGAATTGCACCATTTCTTCCGTTCAACCACGCGCTATCTTATCTTCCTGGCTCTACACCATGCTTGTCCTCTAGTAAAAAAACCCCACCGGTTGCCCGGCAGAGCTCGTCATATTATACCCAGAATGATTTAGTGATGATTACGAGAAGAATGAACAGAACCAGGATTGCTCCAGTCGATGTCCAGCCGCCGTATCCTACGCCTTCAACTACTTTGCTCATGCAGAACCCTCCTTTACGAATATATTAGGGTCCAAGTGGTTTATTAGATCAAGAATGCTTTAGAGATGATGACCAACAAGATAAAGAGAACCAAGATCGCGCCAGTCGATGTCCATGCGCCGCCGTATCCACCTACTACTCCACTCATGTAAACCCCTCCTTTGATTTGAGGTACAGTTCACTATATGCACCAATCACACATGGGACCGGGCTCAGGTCGAAAATGGGCTGTTTTTTTTCACCGACTATTCGCTAATTGCACCTACATAAAGGGTTAGTTCTTAAGTCGGAATGTTATGTTCAAATATGTTTAAGTCATACATAAATCCTACGGTTATATCAACCAAATGTATGTACTATCGCTCAAAATGGATACCCATACGGTATATTATTAGCTTTTAACTTGTTAAATACAGATAAATTACCTTTTTAGTAATTATGAATACTGAAATCTTTATTGTCTCAACAGAAGCACAGGCTACGAAATACACTACATATAGTGGAGAAGGATTTTCTTTTGCATATCCTGAATCCTGGAAAAGCGTAGATACAAGTCAAATGAATGCTCCATCCATTAAAGCTGCTTTTTCAGACCAATCTTCATCAGTCACATTTGCAGATAATATGAATCTGACGATTGAGGCCAGCTCAACCGGTTCAATTAATCCTGAAGAATACGCCAATAATATAGTGGATTATTACACACAAAGCGGTTCAAGCATCGGCATTTCCGATTATAAAAAAACCAGCTACACAAACAAACCTTATAAAGAATATAGCGCTGGTGTCTTGGAAGGAGCCTATAAGCATTCCTCGGGTACAGATGTTATCCTTGTGCAGTATCTGATTCCGACCAATACAGAACTCTATACCATGACGTTAACCTACGCCAAGGATACTTATAATCAGGATGAGATCAAAGATATCCTTGATTCCCTAAGCATTACTGCTTCTCTGGAGCAAACAGCGCCAACTGCAACGACTGGAAATTCATCTGCCACAGCATCAGCTGCCGATTTCTTTAATGAGTTAACTCCGTACATTACGGAAGATACAGCCTTCATGGAGCAGGCTTCCTATGATTTCTTTGGCAAGCATAGCGATGTATTCCCTGCCAGCACAGCAGAACTCCGCAAAAAGGCGAAGGATCTCGTTGACACCAATGTGACGACCCGCCATCTGAATAAAAATGTGGCTAACTATTATGATCAATTCGTGCAAGTTAGCGGTGAAGTCATTTCAGTTGAGGAAGATAGCTCGCTCGGAGCAACCTTCTCTATCGTTCATGTCATGGATGAGAACGGAAACGATATTATAGCGTTATATCCTGCAACGACCGGAGATTTGCTTGATGGTGATTATGCCACGGTTATCGGTGCACCAATTACCAACTTCTCTTTTGAAAATGTTGGCGGTGGTTACACCAACGCCACTTTGATTGGAGCCTCATTGGTAGTTGCAGATTAATTGATGATAAATGTGTGTACACAAAGGACCAGCTTATGAACGCTAAGCTGGTCCTTTTTTGTCTTTCAGTTTATAAATGTCAGAAATTCACGTTAGCTACACAATATACACAATCTAAGCTTTAATTAATGACTTATAACATACTGAATAACCGAATATACGGATGTTTACACTAATCCATTAGTTAGGTCTCGCCTGATGTGACGTCAGTTTATCCTGAACCGATTGTAACTTCTGTATACTTGAGGCATCCGGTTTATCACGACGGTCGTCAATTTTGACGGATGTGGAAACACGCTGAGCTCCTGACAAAAACGGCGCTTCATGTAGAGCCGCAATTGCTGTAAAGATATCGTTAAGTGGTCCCTCAATAATGGTGCTCATGGAAGTTAACTGATATGTAATGCCCCGTTGATGTTCCAATACCTTTTGCATCTCCGCCACATAACTGCTTAGACTGGTTGTACCCGTTCCGATTGGAATTACAGTCACTTCTGCTATTGCCATTTTGCTCCGCCTCCTCTGGGCCCCGTGAACAACCGCTGCCGCTGATTTTAGTCGATTTTTGACTATTATTATTCTACCAGTTGAATGTGTTACAATTCAAACTGACGTGAAGACGTCATTCAAATTGTTCAAAATTTTTTTTGATAAATCTTCAAATCTTCCAGTCCTTTTCCTTTGCGGATTCCTGGCTTAAATGGTATACTCGGAATTACGTTTTACTGGTTCTGCCCACTTTACAAACACAATATGTTGGGTTACAGTATGTTGACAGCTACAAAATGTAGTAACACTAGATTTCTCCGCTTCTAATAGTCACCTTCTGCAATCTCGCGAAAAACAGGATGAAATCACCTCCAAAGGCACGTCCCTGTAGGTGTAAATCGCTTTCTCGAAACAGAGTTGACACGGAGGTTAACGGGGCTGTTTGGACTGCATCCGGTATCCTTAAACTACAGGCACATCTGCATATAGACAAAAGCTTACATAAGCACTCTTTTCTGTCGATATCCCGAAACTCCAAGACAGTAAGGAAGCCAGAGCATCCATGGGCATTTTCAGCCGCGAGGCGGGAGAATGCTTTTTATATGAGCATGTTCTGCATTGTGCTGCTTTGTGCTCCTCAAGTTGAGCGATTTAAGACATGAACTTGTCACCGCCGTTTCAGTCCGCAAAACGTAACCTATTTTCTTTTTCTCACCGTAAGAAGACACTCAATTCTTTATATAAAGAATTTCTCCAATTTATCTCTTAAACATGCGAAAGCGAGGAATATTCATGCCACAAGTTGTGACCAAGCCGAACAACCGCCAGCTTGCCTTTGATGATATGCGCATCTCGGTATATGCCGACCGTATTCTGGAAGGACTGGAAATGCTGGATAAGGAACGTCTGGTACGTGGGGTAAACAGCAAGCTCCGCCGTGATGAAGTTACCGGAGACGAAATCAGCAACGCTTTTATCATGAGCGCACTGGAATTGGTAACTAAAGAGGAGCCTAATTGGAAATTTGCAGCGGCACGCTCCCTGCTCACTTCCCTGTACAAAAAAGCGGCTACCAACCGCAGATACAAGTCTTACCCGGACGAGCCTTATGGCGCATTCCACCCCCTTCTTGTAGATCTCGTGAAAAAAGGCATCTACCGTGAAGAACTGCTGGAATGTTACACCAAAGAACAGATCGACGAACTTGCTGAGTGCATTGACTACCGCAACGACCTGCTCTTCGATTACATCGGCTTGCTCACACTGGCAGAACGTTACCTCGCACACGATTTTGATGGAAAAGTAATGGAATTGCCGCAAGAGCGTTATATGGTTATCGCCATGTTCCTAATGCACCAAGAGCCTGCCGAGAAACGTATGGATCTCGTCAAGGAAGCATACTGGGCAATGAGCAACATGTATATGACCGCAGCTACTCCTACGATGTCCAATGCAGGTAAAAAAGTAGCCGGTCAGCTCTCCAGCTGCTTCATTGATACGGTGGACGACTCACTCGAAGGTATCTTCGATTCCAACACGGATGTAGCTCGTCTGAGCAAAATGGGTGGCGGCATCGGCGTTTACCTCGGCAAAGTCAGAGCTCGTGGATCGGATATCCGTGGTCACCAAAATACAAGTTCCGGTGTAATCCCTTGGATTCGCCAACTGAATAATACAGCGGTCAGCGTAGACCAGCTCGGTACGCGTAAAGGTGCTATTGCCGTGTACTTGGACGTCTTCCACAAAGACATTCTGGCCTTCCTCGATCTGAAGCTGAACAACGGCGACGAGCGTATGCGTGCGCATGACGTATTCCACGGCATCTGTCTGCCTGACTTGTTCATGGAGCGGGTATCCACTCGTGGCGAATGGAGCCTGTTCTGTCCGCACGAAACAAAGAAAGTGATGGGCTGGAAGGACGAGAATGGTCGTGCACTCGGACTGGAAGATTTCTATGATGAGTCCTTTGGCGAAGGTGCGTTCCGTGATAAATACGAAGAAGCAGTGAATCACCCACTGCTGTCCCGGATTACAGTACAGGCGATTGACATCATGAAGCGCGTACTGAAATCCCAACTGGAGACAGGTACGCCATACATGTTCTACCGGGATACGGTTAACCGCTCGAATCCTAACCGTGCACACGGTATGGTATACTCCTCCAACCTGTGTACCGAAATTATGCAGAACCAGTCTGCCACTGTGATTGAAAAGGAAGAACTCGTAACCAAGGATGGACAAACTCGCATCGTGATTTCCAAAGTGCCTGGCGACTTTGTTGTCTGTAACCTGAACTCCATCCATCTGGCACGTGCTATACCTCATAATGTATTGGAACGTCTCATTCCAATTCAGGTGCGCATGCTGGACAACGTTATCGACATTAACAATATTGAAGTGCTGCAAGCTCAATATACCAACAGCCAATATCGCGCAGTCGGTCTGGGAACGTTTGGACTTCACCACCTGCTTGCTCTCGAAGGCATTCATTGGGAGTCTGACGAAGCTGTAGCGTATAACGATAATCTGTATGAAAAAATTAACTACCTGCTTGTGAAATCCAGTATGGAGCTGTCCAAAGAAAAAGGACATTATCCGAAATTCAAAGGTTCCGATTGGGAAAGTGGTCATTACTTCGATCAACGCGAGTACACATCAGGTGAGCGCGTAGGCGAGTTCGTGACAACCGAACAGTGGAAAGAACTACAAGCCGAAGTACGACAAAACGGTGTACGTAATGCCTGGTTGTTCGCCATTGCACCTAACGGTTCCACGTCCATTATTGCTGGTTCAACGGCTAGTATTGATCCGCTCTATGAGCTGTTATCTTATGAAGAGAAAACAACTTACAAAATTGCCAATCCGGCTCCGGATCTGTCCGAAAAAACAAGCCCTTATTACCAAACGGCGTTCCAGGTGGATCAACATGCTTCCATTAATATGGCGGCTGCCCGTCAGCGCCACGTCGATCAGGGACAAAGTTTCAACTTCTACGTTCGACCAGATATTAAAGCAACAGAATTCCTGGAATTGCATCTGCACGCCTGGAGAGCCGGCATGAAATCAACTTATTATGTTCGTAGCCGTGCATTAACGATTGAAGAATCTTGATTTTTGCGCAATTTACGCTTTATCCATGATAGAGAAGATTTACTAGATTCGAGGTGACCACCAGGGCATCCTGTTTTGATTGCAAAATGGCGTTGTCCTGGTTCTTTTTTGCCTAAAACACGATCACAGCATCGCAAGATGTTGATATAGATGCCACATTCAAGGAGTGAACGGAACAATGCAAGTACAGAAAATTTTCAACACCGAAGCCCCTAACCAATCAACCCGTATTATTGAAGGTGAATGCTCCGGTATCCTGAACTGGAACGACATTCGCATGCCTCATATGTACAAATTGTACAAAGTACTGCTGCTTAACCACTGGATCGCAGACGAGATTCCAATGTCCAAAGATGCTTCCCAGTTTGCTCAACTGGACGAGGAAGAACAACGTACATTCAAAATCAACATCTCCCTGCTCGCTGTACTTGATTCCATGCAGACGATGTTTGTTGGTGATGTAAAACGTTACTTTACCGATTCTTCACTCGAAGCGATCTCGGCCATTATCGGACAACAGGAAGTTGTTCATAACCAATCCTACTCCTACGTCCTGTCTTCGATCGTATCTGATCGGGAGCAAAAGGAAATTTTTGAATACTGGAAACATGATCCAGTCCTGCTTGACCGCAACCGTTTCATCGCAGACATCTACCAAACTTTCCGGGACGAGCCGTCTCCACAGACGTTCTTCCAGGCTATGGTAGCCGATCTGGTACTCGAAGGTATCTTCTTCTATAGTACGTTTGCCTTCTTCTACAATCTGGCCCGTGACCAGAAAATGATGGCAACCAGCCAGATGATCTCGTATATCCAGCGTGACGAAAATCAACACTGTTACTTCTTCGCTGAAGTGTACAAACAGTTGCTGGTGGACTTCCCTGAACTGAATACACCTGAGAACATGGACTACGTATACACAACCATCCATCGTGCTGTTGAGCTTGAAACCAACTGGGCACATTACACACTCAGCAACGTGCGCGGTATTGACCTGAACGAGTTGGAAGATTACATCAAGTACATCGCCAACAAACGTCTGCGTCTGATGGGTATGGAAAAAGCATATGAAGGTGTGGATGTAAACTGCATGCCTTGGATCAAACCATTCTCCGATGAAGCACTGAATGCAACCAAAACCGACTTCTTTGAAGCTAAATCCCGTAACTACGGTAAAGTTGGCGACGATAACGGATTTGACGATTTGTAATAAAGATTCTCCATATTGAATTAAACTGAAAATTATCTACACAGACACTACGATGACAGAACAACTTTCCAATCGCTGTTATCCCCAGATTTTTTGATTCCCTTTCTCAAGGGAAAATCCGGTGATAAAGGCGAACGCTACGCTTTTTCAAGTTCTTTCTGTCCTCTCCGTTATTGTGTAAATGATTAGTTCAATTCATATCGTTTTAATCACATAGACTATAAAAAAACAACACTCCCTGAACTGTGGCTATAACGCCTAAGTTCAGGGAGTGTTGTTTAATTCGTATGTACAACTTCATATCAGCGTTGAACTATTATAATTTAATAGAGATATTTCTTTTCATAATAATATATGAAAAATCATTCTCAATAAAACGAAAATTACTTTTCGGTATCTTTAAAGCCAAGACGTTGCCTCCCCAAATGGTGTTTCCAAACTTGTGCATCGGTTTCTTCTTCAGGTGTTAAGTTCAATTTAGTTCCGAGTGTCCGTTCGAATTCCCCTTTGTATTTATCTTCATATAAGGCAATTTGCCCTGTGTGGTAATCCAGGTCACTGACTTCTATTGTGGATTGGTGTTCTGCCTCTTCTTTTTTCCACATAGTCACAATGTCTTTAATCGTCGTTCTCTTACCTGATCCATACACATATGTAGTATCGTCTGGGATGAGATTATGTTTGTTGGACCCGGCTCTTTGAATCCCCATAAAACGGCCTTGATCAATCCAGTTGAAAATCGTCGTAATACTTACTCCAAAAAATACAGATAATTCTTTAGGAGTATAAGAACGTACAGCTTCAATAGAAGGAACCCCACTGTCTGTAATTCCTGTCGGTACATCCACTGCTTGACTTAACGCATGTTTGAGAAGAGTAACATACTTTTCTCTAAAAATATCAGCATCTTCAAAGATAGATTCATCCAGGCTACGAACAAATTCAGCATTATTTTTGACTGCAAGTGCCAGCACCTTGAACAGTAAAATACTATTATCCGAATTACTTAAGCTCTGAACTAACTCAGAAGCAATCTCATCCGTGTTCTGACTAAATATATTCTTTTCAACTCTTGTGATTCCCATATCCATCTCACCTCACACTCCTAGTATAGGATAGTAAAGTTTAACTTTAAACACAATACTTAAACAAAGTTAAACATAAATTAAACTTTAAATTTTGAACTTAAAGTATACTTAAACAGTATGCGACGAAGAGCTTGATTTATACATTCTCCAACCAACACATACTTATTATATAATGAAAGAGATTCATACCCCTCCTACGGAAGTGAGGCCTATTCATGGAAAGAGAACTGCTGGAACAAATCAACTTATGGCATGAGCAGGACCAATTCAGTCTCATTATTGAACATATTGAACGTATCCCCGTCGCAGAGTGGGATTATGATCTGATTGGTCAACTCGCCAGAGCCTATAACAATGACGCACGTTACCGCGAAGCCATTCAACATTTGTTGTCTGTCCAGGAGCAAGGGGTAAGCGACCCGCTCTGGCAATATCGCTTGGGTTACGCATACTGTCACATCGCGAGCTATGAACAGGCACTACTGGCTTTTGAGAGAGCTGATGAACTTCTGCCCCATGATGAATCTACCCTTGAATTCCTTCGCGAGATTCGTCCCGAAGCGGACAAGATGCGTCAAGATCGCCAGCGTCATGAAGAGGAGCTTGCCGCATTCGAACAGAGCGGTATACAGAACCATCTAAGAGCCGCTTCAGGGACTTATGATCCCGCAACGTTCTGGGTACAGAGTGATTATGCGCAGGACAATCATGTATCAGAACCTTTTGATGAAGAAGAAATTGTGTCTATTGAGCAAGAACTAGGTTACAAACTGCCCGCTTCCTATATACAACTGATGAATACGCAAAACGGCGGTATCCCTGCGCTCACTGTATTTCCCACCCAAGAAGCGACTTCCTGGGCTGAGGATCACATTGCCATTTCAAGCATTATGGGAATTGGACACGATAAAATATACGCACTCGCTGGTGAGCTGGGAAGTCGGTTCATGATCGAGGATTGGGGATACCCCGATCTGGGGATTGTGATCTGTGATTGTCCATCCGCTGGTCATGATGTTGTTATGCTGGATTATCGCTTCTGCGGCCCTGAAGGTGAACCCTGTGTAGTTCATGTAGATCAGGAAAATGATTATGAGATTACATATCTTGCGCCGAATTTTGAAGCTTTCATCCGTGGATTGGTCGATGAGGATACGTATGACCTGTCTGACGAAGAGAATGAGGACTAAAACCCAGGAGGGTCCGGCCATATGACAACACGTATATATTTTGGTTCCAATCAACTTGGCGAAGTGGCCGCAGTTTCATTGCAGGATGCGCTGAATGAGCTTGACCTGGGAACCCTTGAAGATTATCGACGAACGGATAAAGGTGTTATGGGTCAGACACTGCTCATTCGCTCTTCCCGTGGAGAGTATATTCTGAAAGGCAATCCTTTATATGCAGGACAGTTACAGGAAGAAAAGTTCTTTGTAGAACAACTGGCAAAACATACGTCCATTCCTGTCCCTGATCCATATTTATTACATGAAGATACCCATCTGCTAGGCTGGAGTTATGCCATAATGCCACGCCTGCCCGGGAATCACCTGTATGATCCAGCATTCCAGGCTTCACTGTCACAGCAAGATCAGGAAGAGATCGCCAGTATGTTTGCCCATACTTTGGCTGAACTGCACCGCTGGAAGGTGCCTGATGCCGGGGAGTATGACCCTGTAGCGCAGCAGATTGTTTCCTTTGCAGGCGATTATCTGGACTGGTTGTACGGAACCATTCGTCACTGGTTACATGATGCTGAACAGTACTCGGTGATTACGGATGAAGATGTTCAGTGGGTGGACGAGCAATTCAAGAATGCTGAACCGGCATTTCGGTCCAGAGCTGTTCCGTGTTTTGTCATGGGAGACTTCAAGGTCGAGAATATTCTGATTCAACATCTGGACGACCGTTCTTCAGGGTGGCAGATTAGTGGTTTGTTCGATTTTACAACCGCCTATTTCGGAGACGGCACAGCCGACCTAACCAAAATATCCACCAGGTATGTTCGTGAGGGGCAACCAGAACTGGCCGCACAGTTCCTTCGCTGCTACCGGGATCTGGTCTGTGCAGCAGATGAGGAGAAATGCCAACACTTCCGCACACGTCTCAGCATGCATCTGCTCTATCAACGTATCTTGTGGTGGGGGGAAGCCAAAGCGACAGGACAAGTGACATGGGCAGCCGACCTGCCTTTTGCAAAGTGGGCTCAGCAGTCCATTAATTCGATTGTCGCATTGCTGGATTAGTAGAGTGTCCGTAGGTTACAAAAAAAGGATCATGTACCCAAATGCCTTTTGGTGTACACGATCCTGATTTCCCATTCATGTATTTGACCTCCTGATATTTGCTACAACTAGAACTTATGTGAATACATCACTCTTTTTTAGCCGTATAAGCAGTTGAAACAGCAGAGGAATGATGTGAGAATGGATTTGATCTCATAAATATAAGCCATACAAGTGAAATGACAAGTAAAAGGCCTCCTGCAATAAAATAAACAATTGAAACCTCATACACACTCATAATTATATAGGATAGTAATGGTCCCAAAGCTGCGCCAACATCAACAAAAATAGTATATAATGTCATTGCCTTTACTCGATCTGTCTGTGCCGCTGCATTATTAGCAGCAAAGGTATCTGTGGCAGTTACCAATAAAGTAGAACTTATTTGGAAAATCAATAAAAACATAAGAAGAAGACCGATGGATTGGAGATTCCCTAAAACAATAAATAGACACCCCGCTAGAAATAAAGGAATCAGTAGCAAGGGATGTTTGGAACGACTGGAATCGATTTTCTTCCCGAAGAATGGTGCCACAAAAGGCTCCCATCCCCATCTTATCGCTTGAATCATCCCAGTAAGGGTTGCTGCCCCAATAACCAGTGTAAGGAAGCTCCAGTCACCTGCATAAATCCGTCCAATCAACGGGCTTAAAGTGGAAGAAAACAGGCCGAAAATAACCAAGCCTACACTTCCTCCAGTTATCAAGACGAGAACAAAATAAGGAGATCGTATGCGAGTACCTGTTAAATGAGCGTTAGCCTGTTCCTGATGGTTGTCCTGTTGAGGAATGAATAACCAGATAAATGGAAAAAAGCACAAACCAATGACTGAGAATAACGTAGTTACAAATAAAACGGATGTCTGGTCTACAAGTATCCCCCCACTTAACATACCTGCAAGAGAACCAAGCCCCCACAAACCATTATAAAGGCCGATATACTTGCCTCTGTTCGTATCATCCGTTATATTTACAATACTCAGGAAACCTCCAAGTCGAAGGAGTGACCATCCAACTCCCCAGCAAGCACGCATAATCAACAGGCTCCAAAACTCCTGTAGCAAGCCATAGGACGCTGTTGTAACTATAGCAATACCTAAAGCCAACAGCACTCCAGTCCTCAACTGAAAGTGCTTATAAAACAACCCAACAAGAGGATTAACGGGAAGTCGAATTAGACGGTTAATTGAAAGTAGAAGACCAATCTGCCATACAGCACTTAATCCAAATTCCTTCCAATAAATAGGAAGAACAACAAAGAGCATCGCATCTCCCAACACGGCGACTCCGGTCAGGATCGCAATTCCTCTTACTTTGTTACTAATATTCAGATTTGGCTGCATACGCATTCCCTTCTATCATTGCTTTTAGCTTCTCAATAGCCATTCGCCTGTGGTCATTTTGTTCAAATTCACCAGCTTCCATTTCGGCTATGGTTTTCCCGCTGGAGAGCTCGAAAATTTGAGAATATCCTGAATCTTTATCTCCTCTTTTTTCAGTTGTTATCTCTCCATGCAGTTTAGCCTCCACTACAACAGATTGACCGTTGGGAAAAATCGCCGCAATTGCACTTTGAAAATACGCCTCTCTATTGCTTTCATTATTCATTTTCGTTACGATTTGCTCCGCTCTGTCATCATCCGTACCTTCCATCCATCTTGCAGTTTTAACACCTGGAAAACCATTCAACGCATTCACAAAGAGCCCCGAGTCTTCACCAATAATGATTGATTCACCATCGTTAGGGATCGCTTGTACTTTCAATAAAGCATTGTCCTCACACGTATCCCCGGTTTCCTCAACATCACTAATATCCGTATGATGATAATTCTCTAAGGTGAATACTGGGAAATTTAATGATTTCAGCCCCTTACTTAACCACTGCTTTTTCGACTTGTTCCATGTTGCTAATACGATTTTCATTTCCCTTCTCCTTTTTAAGTTAAGGTCTTATGTAGATTTCTAGTTGTTTGTTTGAATTGTTTAACAGCCTCTTCTGTTCCGCCACTATGATGAAAAATACCTGTTCCAACTACAATCCCGTCGACCTGACTCTCGTAAATTACATGGAGATTATCCAACTTCACTCCACCATCCAGTATAATATCTTGGTTTAAATTCTGATGTTTAAGAATGTTTGCTAAATGTAATGCTTTTGTCAATGAAGGCTTTAATAATTTTTGACCAATAAAGCCTGGATTTACGCCCATAATAATAAATTGGTCCACTTCTCTAAGGAGTTCACTCAAATTATTTAGAGATATGCTAGGATTAATGGCGATACCGGCCTTTATTCCAGCACTCTTTATTTTATAAATAACTCTTAGAGGGTCATGGATGACCTCGGGGTGAATAGTAATTATGTCGGGTGCTAAACTAATAAAGAGATCTAAATGTTCAAACGGCTTATCACTCATTAGATGAATTTCACATTTCAGAGGGGTATAGTTTATAATTCTTTGAGTTGCTTCTATTCCGAAGGTGAAATTAGGAACAAGATGGCCGTCCATAATATCGATATGCAACCAGTCTGCTGCTGCTACAGCATCTAATTCGTCTTGAAGTTTTAGCGGGTTCGCACACATTATAGAAGGACCAATTTTCACAGCACATCACTTCTTTCAAGTGTTATAAATGAATAAATTAATTTTTCTATACTAACAGAACTCTGACAGGAAGGAATAGTATCTGTACAATAAATCTCTAAATCTGCATCCACTTTCTCTTGAATATAAGAAGAGTCTGCAAAGAAATGAGTGACACCATACTTAATACGAGAAGCACCATTGCTCATTAAATGCTGACATAAGGGAATGAGAGTTGAGCCAGAGGAACATAGATCGTCTATTATGATTGCTGTGGTTCCTTCTACCTCCACCTCGTTTTCATACCATGTCTCCCCATTCAGGTTCTTATATTTGTTTAAAGCAAGAAATGGAATATCTAGAATACCTGCAATTTTCTGAATACGATTTCGGCTTCCTTTATCCGGGCAAATCAAAATCGGTCGTTCGATCTCTATTCCACGAATCCAATCGACGAATAAATCGTCTGTACTTATATTTATAATTTCTACATGCGTTTCAACATTAATATTCGAATTATGAAGCTCAAAAGTGACCAATGTGTTTACTCCTAATAATTCCAATATCTTTACTACTATTTCCAAAGAGAAAGGCTCGCCCGGATGTGTTCTTCTGTCTTGTCTAGAGTAGGCCAGATAAGGAACAATGCAAGTTATAGTCCTTGCTCTATTAAACCTTAGAACATCAACCATCTGAAACAAGTGGCGAAGATTCTCATCTTGAGGTGGACTGGTATTTTGAATGATAATGACATCTTCATTTGTTATATCTTCTTCAAGTTTGATGCAGGATTCCCCATCAGGGAAAAAACGGATGCTGCTTTTTAATTGATGAATATTTGGATATTGGTTCAATTTATCTGCGAGATGAGTAGACGCCGGGCCTAGCCACACTTTAAACATGAGTCACACCTTCTCTCTCCCAAGGAAATTCCACCCAAACTAATTTATTGTTAATAGGATTAGGAGAAAACATGCGACTTATAATTCCGCTGTATTTATCTTGTTTAATTTGTTCGAAATCTGCAAACAATGACACAAACTGAACATTAATATTGTCCCCATACTTATTAATGATAAGGTTCTCAACTATAGAAAATCCATCGCCAAGTGCAACAATATCATCAACGATAAGCACATTGTAAACTTGCTTCAATTCAGGAAGAGCAGGCTCAGCAATCACTTTCATAGTTGAATCCAAATCAAAAGCATCCTCACTATTCGTTTTTCTCGCAACAACAACTCCAAAATTTTTGCAATTGAATCTGTGAGATAACGCTACAGCTAATGGCAATCCCCCTCTTGCAATCCCTATGATCAAATCCCATTCCGTATCACCCATCTTGTGACAAATACGATCCATGTCTTGTTCGAACGCATCCCAGTCATATTTTTTAATCATCTTGGTATTTCCACACCACTTTCCCTGTATTCTACAAGACGCCCTTCATACCATTGCTGAGTTTGATTTAAGTCATCTGTACCTATAAGGTTAAAAACCTTTTTCACTTCCGCCACTTCATCCTCGATGTACCTACTCGTACCCGATTCAATGATATTACTCAATACATTTTGTATAGAGCTCACGGAAGCCCTTAATGCCTGATTAGCATAAATCACCATACTGTAGTGATGCCGAACGAGTTCCTCTATCTCAACACTACAATAGGTAGTCGGTACAACGATTAGAGGAACGTTTCTGTTTTCTTGTTGCCATCGAGAAGAAAATGAGAAAACCTCTTCTGTATCCTTGGATTTGGAATGTACTAAAAGAGCGTCCGCCCCAGCATCTGTATACGATCTTGCCCTTCTCAACGCATCTTCCAAACCAGTTCCTGCAATAAACGATTCAAGTCGGGCAATGACCATAAAATCTTCTGTACGTTGTGTGCGTTTAGCAACCTCAATTTTGGTAGAAAACTCGTCAATATCCGCAAGATGTTGGCCGCCCGCTAAAAAACTGTTTCTCTTAGGGAAAAGCTTGTCTTCTATACAAACGGCAGCAATCCCTCTTCTCTCGTACTCGGTAATCATCCTTTTAACATTATTCACTTCACCAAAACCAGTATCACAATCAGCTATTACCGGTATACTGGTTGCTTTATCCATAACTTCAGCTGCCTCTAAAAATTCTGTCATATTAAGAATGCTCGCATCAGGTACGCCATGAGTTGCTGAAATTCCCAGTCCACTAGCCCAAATAGCATCAAAACCAACTTGTTCACCAATGATAGCGGACAAAGCATCATGAGCTCCGACAACTTTCACAATATTCCGGGAATACAAAGCGTCTCGCAATTTTTTTTGTTTATTGTACATATGAAGCACCTCTCCCTTATTTCACTTGGTAGGATTCCATTCCTTTATTAATGCCCAGGGCCTTATCTGTCTTATAGATGATTTCTTCTGCCATCAAATTTGAAAATTTCGCCCTAATGGAGTCGATCGTTTCCGGGACCACAATGGATTCCATATGAATAGAGGCCATAAAGTATAATTTCTGACCTACAACTTCAATAGAGTCTTCAAGTATAATTACAAATGGTCGATCCCCTCTCTTTCTATGAGAATAAGATTGTTCAATGCTCGAAGTACTCTGACTATATTTTTGAGGCAGCAGTTGAATTCTGGGATGCTCTGCAAATCTCTTTTTTACACCTTCTGAATGATATTCTCTATCGATATCAATAGAGAATATAAGAAGATGTCCATGCGTCATGGGTGCAGCAACCGCCTTCGTATATATCTCTATATCAGGAAGCAAGAGATTTACATCATTAGCATGGTGAGACTTGTCTGTAGTTATGGACAATCCATTAACTATCCCTTTTGAGCTTTTATCCGGATCTGTGCCGCATCTCACCAGGGTGACAAATACATGTTTTATATCAAACACTTGTAATAACGCATGTAAAATCCTCACTATACCTGTAGTGTTGCAGCTCGCAACTCTGATCAATGTTTCATTTTTAACATCAGTGGTGTTGATAAAAGAATTGTAGGTCACACCCAGCCTTTCACTCTCTCCTCCTTGAAGAATAACGGAAACGTTGTACTCGCGGTATAAAAGTAAGTTCTTCTCGGCTTGTCCTCTGGGTGTACAATCCACAATAATACTTACATTTTCTAAGAGATCTTTAATATCTCCCAGTGGTTCAATATCCACTTGAAGGAAATCATCATTTAAATTAATATCACTTAAATATATAGGAATGCCTTGAATTTGAGCAGTAAGAGCATTAGTATTTAATCTTCTAAACACGACACCTACCAGTTCCATGTCATCTTGAAGTCTGACAGCCTCCGCAACTCTTTTTCCAATCGTGCCATAACCAACAATCCCGACTTTAGTTTTTTTCATTATACTGTTGCCTCATTTACGATTAATTAATAAGTATTGATTATCAATAGCAATCCAGAAACTGACTGTATGATCAGAAAGGGTGGTAATCGTGCTTGTGAACAAAAAAATATAATTTGAAGTATAGCCATACTCGGAGTTATCCCTAAAAAACTCGAAGAATTTCGCAGTATCATCCAGACTAAAAGGTTCAGGTACGATAACTGAATTTAACTTTTCTTGAAACAAATCAACGATGTACTCCGCTGGCATATTCTTTTTGAAACTTACTACAACGTTCATAATATTCGTTCTGGTGTGTGGAACAACACATGTATTTACACATATAACATGTCCTTTATGAATCACTTCGTGCACTTCCAAAAATTTCATGGCGTCGACTGGACCAACATTGGAGTTCAAATAGTCTCCTGCTGCAACACAAAGAGTACATACAGCTCCCTTTACATCATCAAATGTGTTAAAAAAGGTAGAGATAAAGCGGGTAATAACTGCATTTCTAAAGTCAGGGTCACGACTAAAATCAGAAAACATACCTTCCATATGCTGACCTGGAAGTCCAATCATATTCGACTCATGCATAAAGACTCATTTCCTTAATTTCTTTTTTGATTTCTTGTGCAAATTCCATTGTGGAAGCTTGTCCCCCACTATCAAATGTCGTGATGTTTTTTTTTGAAACATTTTCAATAGCTAGCCTTATCATTTTGGCTTCCTCATGCAGTTCAATTTCTTCTAACAAAAGAGCACTTGCAAGAATTAAACCTGTTGGATTGGCTATGTTCTTCCCCTTTAGTTCCGGTGCACTTCCATGTGCGGCTTCAACTAAAACAATATCACGATTAATACTTGCACTTGGTACTAATGCATGACTCCCCAACAACCCGGCTCCTAAACTCGAAAGTATATCTCCGAACGTATTTGTTGTCAGGATAACGTCATAATTTTCAGGATGCATCACCAAATCTGCTGTCAGACTGTCAATTAATTGATCCTCCGTCTGCAATAAAGAATACTGTTCCCCTATACGTTGTGCTGTTTCCAGAAACATGCCTTCCGTTTTTTTTAGATTATTTGCTTTATGAGCTATTGTTACTTTATTTCGCTTTTTTTCATAAGCTTTTTTAAATGCATAGGAGGCTATTCGCTTACAGCCAGCCGCAGTTGCAACTTTAACAGCATAGGCTGCATCACCTGCCTCCCATTCTATAGCACCATATAAATCTTCTGTATTTTCACGAATTAATAAAATATCAATCTCTCTATGATGAGAAACGATAGGTCTCATGCATACATACAAATCAAGTTCCCTGCGTATGACCCAATTTGCGCTTCTTTGCCCTTTCCCTGCATAGGTTGTGAACGGACCCTTGAGCGCAATACCTTTACTCTTAATTGCTCTCAAGGTCTCTTCCGGTACAATTTCATTATGCTTTTCATAATACTCCAGACCAGCGTGATGCTCCTCCCAGTTGAATGAGACCGTAGTTAACGCAGATAATATTTCAGTAGTAGCATTTATTAGTTCAGTTCCAATTCCGTCCCCTTTAATTAAAACCCCATCAATTGATCTATGCATAAAAGCCTCCATTTTTTTTGATGTAGTTTAATAGCCCTCCACTTTTTGAAATATCAAGAATCTCTCGAGGAAGCGCCGGGGTTTTTATATGTAAATCTCGTTCCACAACAGTTAGCGTCCTGTTTTCAGGATCGTATACAATTTGATCATGTTCTCTGATTTTAGAAGTATCACAAGTAATGAGAAGCAATCCGATATTGATTGCGTTTCTGTAAAAGATCCTGGCAAATGACTTTGCAATCACAGCCGTAATCCCCGCATGTTTGATAATAATGGGAGCTTGTTCTCTGGAAGAGCCACAACCGAAATTTTCGCCAGCCACAATAAAATCTCCAGAAGTAATCTCATCATAGAAATGAGGTCTAATGTTTTCCATTATATGTTTCACAAGTACATCAGGATCAATGGATTCATGTTTATACTTTCCAGCAATAATATCATCGGTATTAATATGATCTCCAAACCAATGAGCCTTCCCTTTAAAATTCATAATAAGCCGCTGACTCCTTCCCAACATCCGAACTTGCTGTTAAATAGCCCTTAATGGCAGTAGCAGCCACAGTTTCCGGAGACCCTAAAATAATGAAAGAATTCGCATTCCCCATTCTCCCTTTAAAGTTACGATTGGCTGTCGAGAGTACATACTCCCCGTCTCCCGGCACACCTAAATGTGTACCTATACAGGCACCACATCCTGGAGGAGTGATAACCGCACCTGCTTCAATGAAAATTTCAATGTAGCCCAATTCAAGGGATTTTTTATAAACTTCTCTAGACCCTGGAGTGATATTGAGACGAATATCAGAATGTACCTTCTGCCCCTTCAATATATTGGCAGCTGCTTCCATATCAGATATTCGCCCATTCGTACAAGTTCCCAGAAAACATATATTAACCGGTTTACCTTCAACCTCTTTTAGAGGCACTATATTTTCCAGATTATGAGGAAGTGCAACCAATGGCTCCAAAGTAGACAGATCAATCGTGTGTTCTGCGACGTAATCTGCATCACTGTCAGACCAAATGCCACTTAATTGGTGGCCTAATCTTTTATGAAGATAATCTTGACACACTTCATCAAGAGGCATAATTGCACATTTGCCCCCCATCTCAATGGCCATATTACAAATTGTAAAACGATGATCCATATTTAAGCTCTGTAGCCCTTCACCTGCTATTTCCAAACACATATTTGTTGCCCCACTTACACCAATTAGTCTAACCAGCTCTAAAGCAAGGTCTTTGGCGCTTGCAGAATGAGGTAATATACCAATTAAATTGATTTTGATACTTTCAGGTACCCTTACCCAAGCTTGCCCTGTATACATCCCAACTGTTATGTCAGTTGAGCCCATTCCGGTTCCTAAACAATTTAGAGCCCCATAGGTTACGGTATGAGAATCAGACCCGATGACAAAGTCACCAGGCTTAACCCACCCTTGTTCTGGCAACAATACATGGGACACACCTTCGCCAGAATCAAACAACTTAATATCCGCTTCTGATGCAAAACTCCTCATAATCTGCTGCAAGTTAGCAGCTCCTTGGTTTGGTGCTGGGCCACAATGATCTATCACCATTACCACTTTTTCATTATCAAAAACTTTATTTGTATTAAATTCCTCTTTCAGCATTTTGATTGCCAAGGGTGCATTTCCATCCTGTGCCATTACCAAATCCAAATTGGCAATCACGATATCTCCCGCAGTCACATCCGTGTTCGATTTGTTTGATAAAATTTTCTCGATTACCGTTTTCCCCATCTTCAAGCCTCTCTTCACGTTAATCTGACTTGTTTGTACTCTTCATAGATTGAGATCACTTCTTCATCTGTTATTTCTTGCTTGGAAGTAACGGCTTTATATCTAACCTGTTCTACAACTTTCTCCAACTCATCTCTTTGGGCATTCACATTATGTTTATGGAGGATATAAAGAATTGCATTACTGCCACTATGTTTCCCTATTACAATTTTCCTCTCACCTCCGACTAATTCCGGTGGATAAGGCTCAAACGCTTCCGGGATTTTAAGAACACCGTCTACGTGAATGCCTGATTCATGTGCAAACATAGCATCCCCGGTGACAGCTTTATTTTTGGAAATAGGTCTTCCAGAAGCAACAGAAACATATTCACTGAGTTCCTTTAAAAGGGACAAATTCACATTTAAATCAATCTGATTATGTTTGATAAGTCCTAACAATACCTCGTCGATCGGAGCTAACCCTGCCCTTTCGCCTAAACCATTCACTGTAAAGTGAACATGGGTAGCACCGCCTTTGACTGCAGCAAGTGTATTCGCAGTAGCTAGTCCGAAGTCATTATGCATATGTGCCATAATAGGCAATCCAGACTCTATCGAAATTTTTCTAAACAGATCATGTGCCTTAAAGGGAGTTAATATTCCGATGGTGTCTGAGCATCTCATTCGGTCTGCTCCTGCCTCTTTGGCGGCCTTCGCATAATGAACCAAAAAATCTTCTTCGGCTCTGCCACTATCCTCTGCACTGACCGATACCCATGCTCCTTGGCTTTTAGCATACTGAACCAACTCTTGCATCGTTTCGACTACCCATTCTCTAGATTTCTCAAACTTGTTTTGTAAATGGTGGTCTGAAGCAGGGAGACCGATATGTACAGAATTCAATCCACATGCAAACGAAGCTTCCAAGTCAGACTTTCTTCCACGATTCCATCCTATCAAACGCGCAGAAATGCCTGCATTGAGAATGGCAGAAATAGCTTCTGTTTCTGGTCCTCCCATTGCAGGAGTTCCCACTTCAATCGCAGTAACACCAACAGAATCGAGATATTTTGCAATTTGAACTTTCTCTTCAAGATTGAAGGAAACCCCTGGGGATTGTTCACCTTCACGCAAAGTAGTATCTTCCAGCCATAATTTATTCATTTTCTCACTCCGTTCGTTTTATTCTATGTATATTACTTTTTATCCATAAAAAGTAATATACATAGAATAAAACAGTTTCATCATCGTAGTGTTAAACAAACCTTCTCTTAATGTAAATAATTTACTTATTTTAAAATAAAAGTTCCCGTCAGCCATATTGCACAAATGATAAGACACGAAATCTAAAATGATGGGATGTTTGGGTAAGATATCCTCAAAAATCGATTGTTTCCTTATTATTCTTTTAAGAATTAAAAAGGAGCCGTTAACATCTAACGACTCGGATACTTACTATACGTATATTAGAGCTATAAACTACCAATCAAACGTGCAAGGCCGGTTTCTCCTGATGTTTCTGCAAAAACTCCAGCATCCGGCGGTACACGAGAATCTCGTTTGTCTTCCTGGAGAAGCCATGACCTTCATCATCCAAAACGATGTATTCCACATCAAGTCCCTTCGACTGGAGCGCGGCCACGATCTGATCGGATTCGGCCTTCACGACCCTTGGATCATTAGCACCTTGAATGACCAGCATTGGGTTCACCATCTGATCGAGATACGTAATCGGTGAATCCTTCGTTAAGCGTTCGCGGTCACGGACCGGATCACCCAGCCAGTTATCCATCATCGGCTTCCAGTCTTCCGGTACGGATTCCAGGAATGTGAACAAGTTACTTGGCCCAAAAATATCCACCGCAGCCCGGAACAGCTCCGGATGGCGACCTGCCAATAACAGGGTCATATATCCCCCGTAACTTCCACCTACCACAAACAACCGCTCTGGCGAGGTAATTCCCTGATCAAACAACCAGTTGATCCCGGCAACACAGTCCAGCCTTGGACCCTCACCCCAATCACGCTCAACCATCTTGACGAATTCCGCACCATATCCGGTACTGCCACGGAAATTCGGTGCAAAGACATGATAGCCCTGAGCGAGCATCATCTGGAACATCGGCCGAAAAAACTTCGCTTCGGATGCTTGCGGCCCACCATGAGGCCAAAATACGGTGTAACCATTGGCCTGCTCTGGTTTTGCTTTGAACAAGAGAGCTTCAATCTCCAGTCCGTCGTAGGAGTTATACTGAATAACGTCAGGGTACACGAGATCACTTGGATCCAGTCCGGTTACCCGATTGGCAGTCAGCGGCTCCCAGGACTCAGCACCTGCTATTTTGCGATAAATGTTATGCGGTTGGATCGCTCCACGTCCGAGGATATACACATTGCCAGCCTTCGTAACGTTCACCTGCTCTATCGTATCCAGCGGCATCTCTATGCGCCGAGGCTCATCGGCATTTTTGCCCAATACGTACATACGATTCTCTGGCCCTGTAAGTGTCCAGAAATATAAGGTCTCGGAAGCCTGATGCCAGCGGATGAACTCCACATCTTCCCCTTCGATTCTGCACAATAAGCGGAATTCGCGGGTATCAATACGGTATTCAGCCACATAGGCGTATGCGGAGTCATCATTGGTAATGAACAGAAGACGATTATCATCTGCAAAAATCAGATCAGATACCTGACTATAACGTTCTGAAGCTGGCAGAATCACCATTTCTTCATTGTTACGATACAGATGCGCCGTCTGATACGTATTGGAGTACATTTTTAAAATGACATAACTCTTCTCGTCAGGACTTACAGCAACCAGGCTGCTCGTAACCTCTTCTCCACTGTATAACAGTTCATCTTCCCCTGTCTCCAGATCGATGCGACGTGAATTAAGATAATTTGGATTACCCGCGCTGGTGACATAATAGAGACGCTGTCCATCCTCGGACAACTCAGAGAAATAACAGCGATCATTTGCTTCCGCCGGAACCACAGGCAGTGGAACACCACCCTCGGGTGGAAGTGCATACAGATGATAGTTCTCATCTCCATCCCGATCAAACGCGGTAAGCAGATGACGTCCTTGCGGGTCTGCTTTGATAAATTGACTGCTCTGATTCAAGTACGTTAAAGGATACGGGTATCCTCCAGGCAAATCCATCGCCCAAATATTCGGCTGACCGTTCAGATTGCTGTCCATGAACAAACGTTTCTCGTCTGCCGATACGGCAAAATGCGAAATACGGTACGTCTGAAAATATTGCTCGACATCCGGTTTGGGGAACTGAATCATGACAAACCTCCTTGGAATTGAACCAACGAATTTAACATTGGTAAATTAAGGTACCATTTGTCCATATTATAGGTAATGTCAATGTTTAGACAATAGATATGTGAGTTATAATTTAAAATTATCCTTAGCTTTGTTTATTATCAGCAACATTCATCCAGCGTACAAGTGGTCTTGTCTTCCCTGTAGTGCATAAGGTGGCGGAATAATTCGGACCTACGTTCAAAGACTGCAAATTATAATGTTGCCCTTCCCGTTCCACAACGTGATGCCCATCTAACCCTTCTCCCATCACCATCGTATTCAGTTTTCGCCACTGTCCGGACAGAGATTGACCACACGCCTTAATCCAAGCCTCTTTTTGTGTGAGAACTTGCCAAACACGCCGGATCGTTACCTGTTCTTCCTCCCTGTGATCCAGTACATAACACTTCTCCTCTTCCGTCAAAAATCGGCTGATCACCGCGCTCATCTGCAGCAACGGACGTACATGCTCAAGATCAATTCCCAGCTCTGTATGAGCCGCTAATGCCAGTACACAACATCCTTCGGTATGAGAAAGGTTAAACTGTGGTCCGCTCTGAACATAGGGTTTGCCTGAAGCCCCATATTCAATATGAATATCTGACGCTGATTGACCCGTGTACATTGCCAGTACTTCTCTCAGAAATGTACGCGACATAACCAGCTTCCGAGCATCATTCATGGATTGTTTCTGTTTTCTCTGTACACGTTCAATTTCATCCTCGCTCAGTACACAGGTGTCTATATCCAACCTAGACAAAAAAACCTCTCCCTTGTGCGGAAGAGGCTGCGCCCAGATATGTACTTCATTTGCCACAAAATGAACCTCAGCGGATCCCTTCCATCCTGTAAATGCAGGTATCACAAGGCCACCCCCTCTCCCTACTCTTCTTGCTCAACGAACAACGGACATCCTCAGATGACTCGGTTTCGCTATACGTCTTAGGTGGATTCCGATCTCCTCATCCGTCAGTTTCATAGCACATTCGCTCATTTGCATGTAATCCAGCCCGATAACGCCATATTCAGAGATGTGCATGCAACGTTTTTTCAATGAATCCATATCTGCATAGTGGTTACTGATCCACTTCATCCGAGCATAGTGTATATCTTCGGAAGAGAGCATACGGTCCTGAATGCGACTGCATTCTTCCTTAACTCGTTGATGTAATTCAACGGGATCAACGGAATACCCACAGACATTGGAGAAAGCAAATTCCTGCCTGTAATAGTGATCCCAATGACTCCCCTTCCCGAGCAAACCTGACTTCACACTCTCTGTAAAGAATGTTGAAGTCTCTCCTAAAAGGGCTTCGATACCAATCATGGTTGCAACCTGAGTCTCCAATTGCGTAACCGGCTTCTCTTCCTGAAAGCCAAACCGGACAAGAGGTATCGAAGATCCACCATTCATTTCCTTATAAGTCTCGTCCTGTTCCTGCAACGGCTGAATGAATGGAGTAGGGGACATGATCTTGGGTTGATCCATCGAAAAGTTCTCTAACCATTCGAATATCTCCGTCGGTTCAACAGGTCCCACTACTGCCACAGACATTCGAGAAGCCGCATAATGACTTGTATAGGCATTGCTCAGCCATTCTACGGTAATGTCGGCAATACTCTCCGGTGTGCCCGCAACATCCTGTGTGATTGGATGGTCGTTACCATACATCATCTGCAACAATTGCTGAAGAGCCAGCCAGGAGGGTTGATCCTTGTACATTTCCAGTTCCTGATGAATCGCCGCCCGCTCACGCTCAATGTTTCCTTTCGTGAAATAGGGGGTTGCAATCATATTCATAAAAAGTTGAAGGCTGTTCCTTAGATTGCCTGTACAAGCAAGTTGGTACGTCGTTACATCATAACGCGTCAGCGCCGACGTTGAGGCCCCTTCGGCATGAAGAAGTGATTTGACGGACTGACCATCGGGATTATAAAACATCATGTGTTCGAGGAAATGTGCCGTACCCGCAAGCGTAATATCGTGAATGGACCCATAGGGTACAGAACAGGATACAAATGTATGACTATATTTGGGTTGTGGCAGTATACTCACGTTCAGGCCGTTGGATAAACGCTTGCAGACACATGAATTTAATGTGGTACTACTCATGATTTCCCTCCTGTACTATGCGGAATATTCACTCTCAGGGTACAGAATCCATGTGACTTCTTTCCTTAACCCGGTAGCAACGGAAGCCACCCTTTCAGGCGTTACTTCTGCTATTTCTTCAAGGAATTGTACAGTCGTCATCTGACTTTCGCTCAACACCTGATCCATATGATTAGTAATGACCTGATGTGGCAGATCGAATCCGACCTGAACATAATGCATCACATTCTGCACAGCGGTATATAACTCCCTCTCGGATACATCTCCGTCACAGATTCTCTTCCATTCCATATCGATTCCTTCGAGAACAGCCGTCACGTTAGCACTGCTGGTGCCCGTTGTAATGTGAAGCGTTTCCCGAAAATCATCCAATGTGCTGGTAACTTGATATACCAACTGGGAACGTTCACGTAATTCAACCTGCAACCGGGACGCGGGTGTCGCTCCAAATAAGGTATGGAATACAAACAAAGCCGGATATAAAGCAGAGCCATATCGAATACCTGTACTATAAGTAACATTGATCTTGCACTGTTGGATGTCCAACAGTTCCATCATCATGGCTTCAGCCTCCCGCTGCTCGGCAGGATTACCTTGTCTCCCCTCTACTTCCGAACAACAGCGTTTGAACACTTCCCTGTTCCCACATTCAAATTGTTCCCAGATCAGATCCATAATTCGCCCAGGATGAATATCACCAAGAACATGAACATGGATCGGAATGTGGATCAATGCCTGATAGTGCCGACACAACTCATGAGATATGACACAATGCCGTAATTCATCCAGAGCCAATTGACGGTTCTGCCCTTCATACCCCATCCATTCCAGACAACGGCTCTGCACCACCTTGTCCCAATCTGTTCCATCATGCGCGAAATGATGTTCGGTCCAAGCCATTTCATCCTGTACCTGCATCTCATCGAACATGCCATGATCATCAACCGCCGGGTCATACAACAAGCCTGCGAGTAATTGCACAGCGCTATGTATGGCTTCCATCTGTGTTCCAGTTATTAACTTATTTTGTGTTATACGAGGTATGCGCATCGTGATCGAGGCAATCTGAGTATCGCCTTTGTAATCAAAACGACAGGTCAGGTCTGCACCATACAGGGACCATAACTGTTGCTGGAGTAGCCGGTTCGATGGAAAGCGACGACAGCTGTTCATTAACAAACGGACGATCATGACAAATATTGCTGAGGGTATGGTTTGCTGTGCATTGATCAGATTAATCTGCACGTAATCATTGGCATATTGTTGAGTTGGCAGCACATGCACCGACAGATTGTTACGCCTCTCCGTAGTAAAAGACTGCATCTTTCGCCCCTCCTCTCACTTCCATCTACGAACTGATGTTATAGACTGCTCCACTGTCCGTGTTTAGACCGAGCTGTCCAAAACCATCAAGTGGCTTGGAAATCCAGTCCACACGGCTGACTGCTTCATCAGTAATTGACGTTTCATCATCTCGCCAGTGAATGACCTGCTGGTGATGCCTGTCCCAGAAACGCCACAATGCTGGTTGGCTTAACAGTTGCTCGCGAAATGGCTCGTATATCCTATCAGCAGAAGCCTGAATATCCTGATCCAATACAACTGGTGGCAGAAAAACGATCTTGGAACGAAAGTCCTCTGTAAGGGTCATAAAGTATACACATACTGGCTTTTGTGTTTTGGCCAAAATACGAAAAATACCACTTCGAGTGCGAATTTTCGAACTTAGAAAAGGTAGTTCAACAGCATGGTTATCCGTATTGAATCCGGTCTGTCCATCTACAAAAAGACTGAATGATCCACCTTTCCGCAAATGGGAATACAGCCTGATACCAATCATCTCATCCTCCGCATTGAGCAGTTCCGCACCTGCATACTTGCGGATGGCCTCCCAACCGGACAGCTTCTTCTCCTGTTCCACTGTTTCCTGCTCGGCGATCAGATAGAATGGAAGCTTGGCAGACATATGGCCTGCACGTATTTCCTGTCCAATCGTAATCATATTGTGCCTCACAAAACCATAATGCCAGGTTAATAATGCCCCACCTTCACGCAACGTTGCCTGCAGATGTTCCCGCCCCTCTACCTCATCCCACTCCATAAACGAATAGGGGCTTTTTTTGTGTTCATTAATTGTACGAAGAAATGCGAGATAGTCCATCCAGATGGACTCCGCAGACTGTTTTGGCTTAAGCGGAGCCATCTCCTTGATAATGTTCATCAGTGCATAAAAGGACCCCAAATGAATGCCATCCTGCCGCTCCTTATGAAGTTCATCTCTGACCTGTTCACGATACATATCATACAAAGATCTAAAGTTCATCATCTACGTGTCCCCTCCAAGGCTTGAGAAACTCTAGTAGCAACTTTTCCATGTCGCAGGTAATTTCGATGCATGCCATCCATCATATACGTAAGCATTCTGAGGGCCATCTCATATTGCCCCGGAATGCATTCATCCGATTCCGCTTCCTGTCCTTCCACCATATCAAAGCCCACGTAGGGCAAGGAGGATTCCAGCGCTGCGACCACACAGTTTCGGGTGTTAAACCATGAGGGGCCTCCACTGATAGGAAAATCAACATAAGGAAAACTCCCAGGATCAAGACAATCTAAGTCAAACGATAAATAGGCCGCCTCCGCCTGAAACTTGTGCTGTATATCAAGCAGGGTTGTCCGCACTCGTTCCGGGGTCATCTGTTCTGCAGGAATCTGAACCAATTTGGGATGTTTGTACATCTGATCTACAGAACGAAGGCCGCGCAGACCAATCTGCACGACTGCGGCGATGCCGTCCTCCGTCAGTAGATGCCTCACAAAATTGGCATGATGCATCTCACTCTGATGAATAGCATCCACCCCGCAATCATGGTGGGCATCAAACTGGACGAGTATGATTCTTGCATTGGATCGACTCAATATGGATTTCAGGATGGAATACGTAATGGAATGATCTCCACCAATGCAGCACAGTAGCGCCTCTTCCCTTTCGGTATATACCAGAGCTGAGTTAAGCCCCTTCGAGTAGGAAGAATCCGTATCATCTGTTTGGCAAGTACCCAAATCCTGCATTATTACTGATTCAAGTAATCTCTGGCCACTGCCAATGTCATATAGTCCTGATATGCGGGATTGCGTCAGAGCTGGATACATTACCTTTTTCCAAGATTCGGCCCGAAGAGATTGCTCAAATCCCGCGACTTTTGATCCCTCCATACCTGAACCTCCCGAATAGGGAATACCCAGCATATAGAGATGCGGTGAATCTTGACCTACGAGAGGTTCCAGTGAAAAATAAGGCTCATCTGGAGGGTCAATGCCATCTAGCTGGGGGATCGGACGTGTCTCCAATTCTTCAGCGGGTTCAATCTGATAGAACTGGCTGAACGTCTCATCGGCTGCAATCAACGTTTCGCCGATGCGGCGTACCAGGTATGCAGGTTCCGGAGCTTTCATAAAGAGACCTCCTTTATTTGATATTGGTTATATCTAGGTCGAATAACTCTGAGCAGCTAGACCCTCCTGCTCATCCGCGTCAGTTGGTTTATGCCCGGATGAATCTGTATAGTCCTTTTTGAACAGCCTGATCACGGGTAAGATGCATAATAAACTCGCTGCATTAACAAAAGCAATGACGCCATAGAAGTATCCCACATGATCAAAGATTCGTGTCAGCCCCCACCCTGCAACAATAATAAGCAGAAAATAAGCAGCATTCATAAGCAAGGCCTGATAGCCGCGTCCGCTCTGTTCCATGGTAAGCAGCGTTGTCATCATAGGACCCATGGTCAGATAGGAAAGGGAAACCACTGCCAGATATCGGGCCGCTTCTGCACGGGATACGGGGTCCGCAATCAGAAAAGCTGTCAACGGTTCCCGCCATACCCAGATGGATACGGCAATTACGGCATAAAGAATGAATGACTGTACCAGGCCTCTGCGATAGCTCTCGTATGCACGTGGTCGATGAGCCTCTTTGAGATTATGATTAATCATGATCCCGATAGCCGATCCAATAACGATTCCGGGCAGTATAGCCATCGTCTGAATTCGGTATCCAACTCCGAACCCAGCAACTACCCCTTCCCCAAATCGACTGACGATTTTGTTGAAAAAGAAAGTACTCAAAAAGATAAGACAGTACGAAATAAATACGGGAATGCCTACCTGCTGAAGTGCAATGAGATGTTTCCACACCAATGTTATCCGTTCATACACAAATTCCTTCCTCAATATCAGAATCAGAAGGCTTATGAGCAAAGAGAGTGTTGAAGAAATAAGATTGGCGTATACAATTCCCTTCAATTCCATTCCAGCCACCGAAACGAACCAGTACACCAGCATAATGTTGAGCGAAGCCGTACCTACGGAATTCCACGCTGCCGCTTGAGCCCGGCCCAACCCACGCAATGCGGCACCACCCACCGCTGCGAGCACAGCGGGCACACCTGCTGCCATCATGCCCGCCACATAAATGGTAAACATGGGCCTTACATCCATAGGGACGGCATAAAACCAGGAGAGAAGTGGCGACACCAGCATAACCACACCGCCAGCAACAATTGAAAAAATAGCTGCGCTGCCAAGCATATGCCCAAGTAGCGATGTAAAAGCCCGCGAACCCTCCGCTCTGCTCCGTGAGACAGCAACCTGAACCGACAATTGCATGGCTTCCACAAGCGCAATCATGATAAAGGAAATGGGAATATACAGTGATAGCACATATAACACGGTCTGACTGGTATGACCCATAAAAAAAACATTGACCAGCTGCGTTGTTACGTTAACCAAAGAAGCAAGCAGCATCGGTATTGCAGTGCGGATTAACAGCCGGTTCACCGATCCCGAAGTGTAATCCAGACCTTTCAAATTTAATCCCCTCCTCCATTCATGATGTCTTCACTTCCTGATGTAGTGTGAGACGACTCAGGACAGGCATATGTACTACATGTACACAACAGGCTGATAACAGCCGTTCGCCATCCCAGGATATCAATAGAACACGATCATCTACCTTTATATTTCCGTTCTGTAATTGTTCAGCGAGCTGTATCCACACGTCGCCACTTTGGTAATCAATAGTTTCAGGTACGTGGTAGACTGACTTGATCAAGGATATGCCTGGCTTCGAATAAGGGATTATGTGTCTACGTAAACGGGATTGAAGAAGAATATTCTCCGTCTGACCAGCATCCATGAACTCATCTATAATGGATATAATCTCTGAAGCCATAACACTCCCTTCGATATCGTCAACCGTTCTCTTTCCTATATAATTCACGGCAAGAGCACCGGACTGTCTGTTTAACTCCAAGGCAACAGCCATATCAGACAGATCTCCGGGAGAATCGTGCTCTTCAATCACACGTTGTTCCGCCAGAACAAACATTCCCCGTTCCTCTCTCCCTAGTGTCCATGCTGCAGCCTGCACTCCTTCCGTAGCAGCGAGTGGTCCCATATGGGAAAGTGCCAGTGGATAGTCCACCTTCCAGGAGGTAGACTCCAGAATTCGGGCCAAAGGTGGATTCATGGCGTAACGTTCAGGATAGGTCTGGGCCAGAATCAGCAGATCCCAGCGCTCACTTGTACCAGAAGCCAAAGGTTCCATGACAACAAGCGCAAGATCACCGGCAGTTACCCGTTGATCATCGGATCGCAAAGAGCGGGTTCGCACAGTAGACCTGTCATAATAGTTCTCTTCCATATATATGTGTGGAGATAAGTAATAGTAATCTTCCACATCGAGCATGTCCGTGGTATACAAGTGATCTTCGGCCGTAACCCAACAGATATGATTAACATAGACAGACATCGCGGGAGGATTATTTAGCGTATCAGGCATGCTTCATTTTTCCATTGGCATAGGCTTGGAAAACGTTGATCTTCTGAATGGAGGTAGTTCCTTCCATGAATTCGAAGGCACGCGCATCCCGATACCATTTATTCAATAAAGGATGGTCAATCATGGAACCAGGTCCCATCAGGTCAAGCGCCAGTTCCGTGGCCTCCTCAGCCAGTGCTCCAGCACGAATTTTGCTCAGGGAAGCCAGATACCCTTTCTGCACATCCGCATCAATCTCCGCCGCGGCGCTGCGAATCATGCTACGGATTGAATGCAGGCGCATCTCCAGTCGCTCTAACTCCACCTTCTCCCTCTCCGAGAAAACAGACCTCTGCTCCTTCACATAATCATATGCTGCCCGTGCGACTCCAAGCGCAAGTGCAGCGACACCAGGCCGCATACGATGAAAGGTCTGAAGCGCGCCCCATAATCCACGCTTGGTTGGACTGAGATGACGCCCGATAATATCTTCCTCAGCCAGCGGAAAACCATCCAACGTAAGGTGACTCAATTGCACACCTCTAACCCCCATCGTATCCAGAGGTGTGGCGCTGAATCCCTGCACAGACGTGTCTACCAGCGCGATCTGGATGCCGAGAGGCGTACGATTGGTCTGAGCAAATACCAGTCCGATGCTGGCACGACTACCATTACCGATGTAGAACTTCTGTCCGTCAAGGTTCAGTCCGCCTTCCTTGTTCCGCGAAATTCGTGTGCCAATACCCGTAGCATCCGAGCCCTTTTCCGGTTCAGTAAGAGCGAAGAATGACCACGCGGGTCCCTTGAGAAAATGAGAATAGTACCGCTCCTTCTGTTGTGAGTCAGCCAGAGCTGATATGATTACACTGGACATTGATGGACCCGGGCTCCCGAGAAATACACCGGCATCACCTGCTGACAGTTCCTCAATCGCGATAACTCTTTCCAGACAGGAAAGACCATAATATCGTTCCTGACCTACAGTGACGATCGGTTCACCGCCATATTCCGGCGGGATCATCATGCGATTGATGGTTCGCAGAGATGCCAGATGTGTGAACTCAGCTATACGCTCAGGTTCACGGTCAATGACCAGGCCAATATCACGTAATTCCGTGGCATATTGTTTCATTTCCTGCTCAAAAACAGCAATGGTAGATCGTGTAATCATCAGAAGGCCTCCTTCGGAATGAGCAGCATATTTTTGACCATTTGACCTGCATACACGTAAGCCGAGATCGCATGTCGCAAATAGCCAAACCCTCCTCCAAGACGCTGTAATTGACGGAAGGCCTCATCCAGTTCTTGATGAACCCATGTGCGTGTACGAGCCTCCGAAATGCCTGATTGCTCCAATACGAATTCATCCGACTGAATAGTCTCAGCCATATATAGTACAGTCAATACATCAGCAATCATGCCCTTGACCAGTTGATGCTGAAGTGTGGATTGCCCCCCTGAGTTGCGACTGGATAGATGATTACGCACTTGCTCCAATCCTGCGCTGCACAGTTCAGTACGGAAATAAAGCAACCGTTTTCGGAGATCAGCTATATCACCTGTTACATCATCTTGTTTTTCAAAAAATGCCACATCTTCATTCCGAAGTTCCGATATTCGGTAGAGTAAAAGACCTGAAGGCTCCAACATCCGATCTTCCACCCGATCCGCACGTACCTGTTTCCATTCGTAGATATGGCCTGTCTCTGCATGACATATCCATGGCCCACTTTTCACGAGTTCAGGTGTCGCCAGTATTATCCCCCCTTGGCATAACAACACGGGACGTGTATCCAAACGCAACATTGCTGCTTCCAGCAGATCTGTTACAGTGGGTACCGGACGACCTGCGGCCTCTGCACCAACCGGCACAGTGCCTACCTCATCAGAATTCAAGACTGACATATGCACTCCTCCTATTGACTCATGATCAACAATCTCCATGCTCAATTAACGCAAAACCAAAAAAACTGCCCAGCCCAATGCTGACCAGTACGGACCTGTCCCCCTTATGCACCCATTCATTCTCTAGCCCGGAGCTTAGATTGATGAACGCATCCGTGGAGAAGGTATGTCCAATCCGCGGGATATTATCCAGGTAAATTTGTTTTTGATCCACGCCTGTACGCTTTGAAAACTCCTTCCATGTAGTCCAATTGACGTTGTGGGGAAAGATATGATCTACATCATGAAGTGTCAGGCCCTCTGCTGACAGCAGCTCTTCCATGCCTCGAATGATATGATCCACATACAGCTTGTTAAATGACGTCATCTCTTCCACTTCAGCATAATATCCGGTATGGAACCTCGTATCCAGAAGAACATGAGCAGCCTGTAAGACGTGCTGACCATGGTTTCTGGATAGAAGCATGGCAACAGCCGAGTCACCCAGAATCGTAGACTTTCGAATATATCTCCAGTCGGGTGGCATGAAATTAAACTGATCGGCACACACCAATAAAACATTACGAATATCAGGCTGTGTACGGGAGATTCGTTCAAGCCATTGAAGAGCGGCTATCGAGGACGCACAGTTCATCTGTGAAATACTATAAAAGGGGATATGCTCAAGCCCATATTCACTCAGAGCCCGCTGCAAGGGCTTATAATCCCCTGGTGCTTGTACATGTGCAGAATGGGCATAGAGCACAAGGTCAATGGCAGGCAAGGGTTGTCTGTCAACAAGCTGTCCAATCGCGCGAACGATAGAATGATCCAGATGCTGACCCGGAGGGGTAACGGGAACACCGTTCAGACGATGATATTTGCGCAGTAATTGAAGCTCTCCTTTACCCAGTCCCAAGGATTCGAGGATAACCTCGGGCTCTTCGATCTGATCAGGCAAATACACACCGATATCCACTATACCCAGTCCCATCACGTTTCCCTCCTCCTGATTACAGCTCTTCGTATCCACCTGCATGAATGAGAAGTGCATAGATAAACTTGTCATCTGGCTCCAGGTGCATCAGACATATGTATTCATCTGTGCACCGATCTTCAAGAAGTTGCTTCAGACCAAAGAATGGTGCAGCGCTCCAGTGAGCAGGATCGTAACTCCCTTGCCAGCCTGTAGCATGAAACCATTCGGTACCGGACACTTCCTGCTCCAACAGCGGATGGACAAGAAGACTGATCTGAGCCAGATTAACGGATACCTGAACGCAAAGCCTATCCAGCAGCAATTCTGCTGTCTCGGCAATCGAACTCTCGGCATATTGTATTTCCACACCGACAAGGGATGAACCGCCTTCTGCCAACCGATCCAGAACCAGAACAGCTCCCGTGTCGGGTTCTACAATCTCGCCCACTCCTTCCGTCTCATAGGGAAGAGACGTCTGATCAAGCACAAGCAACATTCCCCGATCGTAATTGCCGCTGTTCAGATAATGCTGGAGCATATGAAGTGCCGCGAACGGTGCCCCGAACCCCATATCGTTCACGGCAAAACTCAGGAACCGTGCCTGATAACGGTCCATCAGATAGTTGACAATGGAGATATCTGGACGAATATTGGGAAAATGATAGGCCAGCAGGAGAACATCCACGTCTCCCATGATCTGATCCAACCCCGACTCTTCGAGCAGTAGTACACTCATATCATGATAGGCATTGTTATAACGACCCTCCAGCAGATGAAACCGGGGTACCACGGGGGACCCCGCCAACAAATCACTGTGAAATCTTAACAACTCCGGATGTTCGAACGGAGGCTGCTTGTCCGTAAACAGCCTGACCTTCATGTCCCGGATGGTAACAGGCGCCGCCATCAGGCAGCAACGAGTTGCTTTTCGATATATACAGCTAGCGAACCCACTGTGTTAAATACATCTGGCTCCAGTTCATCCGGGTCGATCTCCAGCCCATCAATACGGTCTTCCAACGTCATCAATAGTTCCAGAACAGACGTTGAATCCAGATGAAGTTCATCAAATAAGGATGTGTCCCATGTAACAGCGTGGTTCTCTTCCATATTCAGCACTTCGGCAAGGGCACCTTTGATTTCTTCAAGCAATACTGCGGTTGTCATGATCATCATCTCTCCTCATCTGTTGGTTACTGCGGAATGTGAAACAGGGATCAAACGCTGTTTGCCCAGTAGATCTTCGGGAGTATCCCTTTCCCGAATCAGATGGGCTTCTCCACCACTAATCATCACTTCAGCTGGACTTCCATGACTGAGAAAATGGGTCGGTGAAGCAGTAGGGCCGTAGGCACCGGAATGAAATACACCAATTAAATCCCCTTGTTCAACGGGAGGCAGGTTTACTTTTTTGCCAATAACATCATTCGGGGTACACAAAGGGCCAGTAATATTAAACTCTGCAACCGGGGATTCTCCGTAACGTGACAAAGATGCAATCGGGAAATTGCGCTTCACATACGAACCGATTCCGACCGCAGCCATATGACAATTGGTACCACCATCGGTCACAACAAACGTCTCTCCATACGACTCCTTGACATATAAGGCTCGGCTAACCAGCATCCCACTGGTTCCCACCAGATACCTTCCCAGTTCCATGAACAGTCTGATGTCAGGATGCTTTTCCTTGAATTGTTCGAACAAAGGGTTCAACTGTGCAGACAGGGCACTCACAGACAGCGGCTGTTCTCCCTCGTAATACGGAACTCCAAGACCACCGCCCACATCTACCATCTGCAGCCGAATACCCAGTTGCTCCTCCAGCCGTTCGGCAAGCTCCAGAATGTGACGTGTGTTCTCCACAATAGGTTCCACGTCAAGCATACGGGTCCCCATGTATACATGCAGACCGATAATATCCACATGTGAGCATCGTTCCAATTGCTGTCGCCCCTGCATCACAGTATCCTCATCCATGCCAAACTGGCGTGGTTTGCCACCCATCGTGAGCCGTGAGCCCTTCACGGTAAAAGAAGGATTGATTCTCAGTGCCACGGGGACAATCCGTCCCTCTTCAGCTGCAATGGCTTCAATACGGTTAAGCTCCTGAAACGATTCACAGACGATTGCGTAAATGCCATGACGAATGCATGCGGTTATCTCCGCGTCGGTCTTGCCTGGTCCGAGGAAGATTATACGCTCCGGATTTGTACCCGCCTGTAGTGCGGTATGTAATTCGGCCATGGAACAGACCTCTGCCTGGGCTCCAAGCCCCTGAAGCAGGTGAACAATTGAAATATTGGGATTAGCCTTTAATGAGTAGAACAATTCCACCTTTGGAGTCAGCAGGCTGCGAAGTTCTTCATATACTCGCTCTAATACCTCAGCGTCATAGACGTATAATGGTGTACCGAATCGTGCAGCGATGGTCGAAATCGCAAGCCCTTGAATCTGATAATCTCCAGACATCTACTTCACCTCGTTTATGAATGATAACTTGGCTTCAACCGCAGCATCCGTCGCCCGTAGCTGCTCAGCCGAATGAGCAATAATGACACCATAGAGACGACCAGAGAACACACGATCTTCACCTTTGAAGGCCGCATTGACCGTTGCAAAATTGTTGATAAGTATGCCCTCGCCCTTCAGCGGATCAAATAACAGAGGACCAAGTGTTGACCTTAACTTTTCATAATCCAGGCGGTGATTCAAACGAAGTGTATATTTTTTGGCCAAAGCTAACATCCCCTCAGGAATCCACTGGTTCTGGATCTCAGTCTGATACGTCGACATGTTAAACCTTGCATTGATCTCCAGATTAGGCCACACACTTCCGTCCTCATCCAGAATGGCATCGATACCGGCTACACCGTAATATCCGTCCCGATGGAGCGCAGCCCCAATCTGCAATGCCGCATCCCGAATCACCTCAATCTGCGCAACGCTGAGACGTGGTGGCATGAGATGCCCCTGATGAACACCCTGTTCAACCAAGGATTCCTTTACACCAAGAAATTCGATTTCTCCACTTTTATAAACTAAAATCTGGTAATTCAGATCACATGTTTTGTTCATCCACTGCTCCAGCACATAATTCACAGCTCTTGTCCCATTCTTGCTTGCCTGTTTCTCCAGTAATTTCATGCATTTGTGGAAACGGGCTTCATCTGCAATAACGGTGATTCCCTTGCCCGAGACGCCCATCGAATCCTTCATGACAATGCGCCCGCCCTGTTCCAACACGGATTTCATACGTTCAAATCCGGACGTAAGTTCCTCCAGTGAGTAACACTCACAGCCAGGAATCTGGCGGATACCCAGTTCGGCATTAAGCCTTCGGGAGTAGCCCTTATCATTGACTTTGCGGAAAATGTCAGCCGGTGGTACCGCAAGGGGAATACCTGTGCGTTGGGATAGTTCTTCTTCCTGATCCGAGGCTCCGAAGGGAACCAGATAAGCCTGTATATCCTGTCTATCTGCCAGTTCACGCAGCCTGTCCAGCGTACGCTGACAATGCAGGATGTTAGCTGTAATATTCAATCCCGGTTCATTATATTCAGTAGCAATTAAACGTGATCGACCAAAACCGATGGCCTGTGCATCTGCTATAAACCCGGAATCCGGCAGTTCCTTGAGCAATACGACATCCTGTTCACCTGCCAGGAAAATCCCCAGCTCCTCCATCCGGTTTACAACGTCAGCAGCCGAACCAACACTCAGGGAAGGCAACTTCAGTACCCCCTGCTCATTCCAGTATTCTTCGACTTCAAAATTGTTTATATAAATAAAAACAGCTTCATCATGACCTGTAAGCGCCTGCTTCAGCTTTCTCGAAAATCCGGTCAACAGTGTGGTCAATCTCATCACCTCGTTCTTCTGCGAACTGCATCACCGCCACGCTGAATGTTGCTCCCAGCCCAACCGTGACAAGCAAATAGTAGTCGTCCTTCTGCAAAAGCCCCTGATCTGAAATCTCTTTCAGATTGATATAGGGATCGGAACAGAAGCAATGCCCGATTTCGCCCACATTGGATGTGTACACCCGCTCCAATGGATAGGACAATCGTGCAGCAACCTTTTTCCATGAAGACAGATTCACATTGTGCGGGACAATATAACGGATATCCTCCAACGTCAGGCCCGCCCCATCGATTGCCTCGTGAATGACATCACAGAGCTGGGGTGTATAGATTTCCTGAAATTCCTTGAGCGTCTCGGGATCACCTGTCAGCACGTTGCAGAATTGTCCAAGGGTTACGTTCGTAAGCCCCATCATCCTGCTTCCCGGGCCGGATTTACCAAGCAGTATGGCGGCCGCAGCTTCGCCCATAACGGTTGTATTGGGGATGAGCTGTACAATGGGACTGAATGTTTTTTCACCTGTTACGATTAAAATATGATCATCCTCTTCCAAAGAGGGCAGCAATGTTGCAGCAACATCTAGCGCAATCAGACCGGAGGCACAGTTCTGCTGTGTCAGTGAAAACGCAATGGCATGATGCATACCGTAAGCCTGCTTCAGACCTTGCAATACCTTCATTGGAAAGGGGAAATTTTCCTGAATTGTGTGGCAATAAATGATATACTTAATAGAAGATGGAACAACTGTCGGACTGTTTACCACCTGGGCGAGTACACGTCCTAACAGCTTAGTCAGATCACCGTCTTTGTCTTGCGGAACCTGTTTCAGACCGTGAATTTTCTCCAACACTTTGGTCTGGGCTTGTTTGAGTCCCAGATGTTCGTTTAACTCCCGGACAGGAACGAAGAACTTGGGAATGTATGACCATATTTGCTTGATATGCATCGGTTTAGGACACCTCGTTATACCCATCATACGGAGCACTCTCAATATAGGGAGAGAGCTTCATCCGAAGCTCTCATCTATTGGACTAACCATAATGCCATAGAGTAGATACAAGGGATTATGCACGAGCCGCTACTGCACGAGCAGATACCGCACGAGCTGCTACTGCGCGAGCCGATACTGCGCGAGCTGCTACTGCACGGGCAGAGACTGCACGAGCAGAGACTGCACGAGCACTAACTTCACGCGTTTCGCCCAGCACGTTCACTTCCGATTGTACTGCTTCCAACTCTTTGTTCTTCAATTGTTCCAATGTAATGGGAGTCGCTTTAATGATCATTGATTTATTCCTCCTTTCGTCTTGGATACTATCATTCTATAATCTCCCAATTTGGATTTAAACTGTAAAAGGAGGTAAATGGATTTCTCGCACGCCTTACCCCTTGCTCATACCAAATCCCAGCATTCAATATACAACTCACATTTCACAACGTAATTACAAACTAATTCAAGGGACGGTGAATGATCATGATCGGACCCAAAATTCGGGAAATCCGGGAACAACTTGGACTGTCTCAGAAACAACTGGCAGGTGAGGATATGACACGCTCATACATCAGCCTCATCGAAAAAGGCAGAGCCGTTCCCTCTCAGCGTATGTTGAAAATCATTGCTCGCAGACTCAATACACCAATGGAGTACTTCTTGGGAGGAAGTGCAACAACGGACACCGATATTGGTGAAGCTGTCCTGGACAAAGCCAAAGCCTACTATGCTGAGCAGAATGATCCTGCCTGTATCCGTATGGCTCACAAAGTTCTGACTCTGACGGAAGACTCACTGGATCAAACGGAAGCCTATCTGCTCATCATGCGAAGCCACAATAGGCTTGGCGATTACCGCCAAGCTCTGGATGATGGGGAAACTGCGGCTTTTACAGTCACCCGAACAGGAGACCGGGAGCGCATTGTCGACTATTACCTGGAAATGGGAAGAGCTGCATTTCATGCAGAACTGTTTCACGCTGCCCGAAAATACTACGAACAGTCTTATACGTACAGCAGCAAACTCAAACATCTGCAAGATAAACATATCCGTTCGTTAACCTTTCTCGGAACAACCCATTTGCGGCTCGGTAACGTGGATAAGGGACTGGATTATTATCTCAAAGCCGAAAAAGAAGCCCAAATGATCGGGCAACCGGAGTTATATGGCGAAATTACGTTGGGTTTGGGCAAGGCCTATTATATGTCCGAACAGGACGGACACTTGCTCTTAAGTTATGACTGGACCAAGAAATCGGTAGATTCATATAAACAGGCAAATAGTAAATCCTATGTACTTGCTCTTCACAATCTGGCTGTCATTCAACTTCATATGGGACAAAAAAAAGAAGCCCTTCCCTTGCTGTCAGAATGCGCCGATATCTACGACAAACGCAATCTGCCTCACAAGAAGGCTTCTATATTAGAGGAAATCAGCAAAATCTATCTCGAAGAACGGCAACCTTTACTGGCTGAAACAGCCATCAAGGAAGCTCTTCAACTGCTGGATCAACGAGATGAAGGCATGCTCCGTGCAAAACTATATCGTCTTCTCGGCATTGTATTTCATGAGAAAGACAACACCAATGAAGGCTATTACTTCCTTCGAATGAGTTACGATCTGCTTAAACGCATCCATGCAGATCGTGAGGCTGATATTAGCCACAAACTTTTAATTCTTAGCGGACAAGAACAGAAAATGAATTATGATGACTATAAATCCTATATCAAATAAATACGGCCCCCATCTTCTCCTAACAACTATTCAGGAACAGGATCATTCAGATCAAGCGGGTGCACCGTTATTTGTTTATCTGACGAATAGCCCAATGATACACGGGACTGAAGAGCTTCCCCTGAATTTTGAAGATGTCCATTGTACAATGAAAACAACATGACAATGGCCATAGACAACCCGCTCGCAACAATCCGAAGCTTGAATCTTTTATTATCCACGTCCATCTCTCCTTGTGCATATGGTTTGGCAGCCGAACATACCGTGTACACTTCAGCGAACCTAAGATGTATTGTACGGATAATTGCAATGACTTTAAATACGTTAATTACCATTTACCTCTACTTGCACATGAAACTCATGTATAAAAGGTCATATGATCTTTGTCTTCGCGATAATAATCCAGCCTTTGCTTCATCGTACCTGTATGCAGTTCAAACAAATGACCATCCGGATCGGTGAAATAAACGGATAATGCATCCCGCGGATCTCTTGGCCTTCCGGGAAGAATGTCTGCCCCCGCTGCTCGCAGCTGCTGCACAGACGCGTCGAACTCCTCTTCTGTAACGGTAAATGCAATATGGGTATAGGTTCGTTCCGTATAGTTGCGAATAACATCCTCCTGATTCAGGGCAATCCACAGACCGGCCAGCTCAAAATAAGCCAGTTTGCGTCCTTTCACCTGAATTCGGGCACCGAGAGCCTGCTCATAAAAGGTAATGGCCCGCTCCAGATTGGATACGGAAAAGCACAAATGATTAATTCCCTGAATATTCATGTGGCTCCTGACACCTCCATCGATTTAAGGATCTATCCTTATTATGGTATATTCTGTGCAATAAAAACAACCGCTCTGCTGTTCCCTCCCGCACCTTCTTCTGGGCGAATGCATAGGTTATCCGTATCAATGAACGTTCGAGGAGGATGTAAAGCGAATGAATCCTGTCTATCCTTTTTATGGTGAGAAAACGGTATGCAAGGCGCAAAAGCTGGCCTTTCCACCCCAGCATCAGGACCAGCAACCCGGTCTGGAAACTCTGATGGTGCCTGAACCGATCAGTGAAGATCCTGCCTATATCGGCAGCTGCAAACTCCAAGGTAAAGTTGCCATTATTACGGGTGGTGACAGTGGAATCGGCCGGGCGGCTGCTATCGCTTTTGCGAAAGAAGGGGCAGATATAGTCATTGCTTATCTATATGAACGGACAGATGCCGAAAGGACTCGTGAACGGATCGAAGAACTGGGACAGCGCTGTCTGTTAATTGAAATTGATCTCCGCTTAAAGAAAAACTGTGAAGCCGTCATTCGCACAACGATGGAAACGTACGGGAAGATCGATATTCTGGTTAACAACCATGGCGTACAGTATGTGCAGCCAAGCATTGTTGATATTACGGAAGAGCAGCTGTATCACACCTTCCAGACGAACGTGTTCGCCTATTTCTTTCTGATCCAGGCCGCTCTCCCCCATCTGTGCAGAGGTGCCTCCATTATTAATACGGCTTCCATTACGGCATACAAAGGTAACATCCAGTTAATCGATTATTCCTCCACCAAAGGAGCTGTCGTATCGCTGACTCGTGTACTCGCCCAATCGCTCGCTGCGCAAGGGATTCGTGTAAATTCCGTCGCCCCGGGACCCATCTGGACACCGCTCATTCCTGCCAGTTTCTCCGCGGAGGATGTGCAGGTATTTGGAACAGATACGCCTATGGGTCGGGCTGGTCAGCCTTACGAACTGGCGGCAGCTTACGTTTATCTCGCCTCCCGCGATTCGTCCTACGTCACAGGTGAATGCATTCATGTAAATGGCGGCGATATGGTAACAACTTAGGGTGATATCGTTAACTGATGTTACTCCGCTTGGTAAAAACATATCTGAACGATGTGCTGCTGATGTCAGGTTGGATTTGGGAAGTGTGACAGGATATCGGTTGTTCGGTTGCGAAGAAGGTTAGGAGTATGATCCGGTTATGCCGGAGCCTGACATCTTGCGACAAGGAGCTGAACAACCTGATGAACTTCGATCCACTCTACCAACCGTACCCCTCTTACCGCGTGCCCGTGTATGCCAAACAAGGCATGGTCGCCACGTCACAGCCACTGGCTGCACAAGCAGGTCTGGATGTATTGAAAAAAGGCGGCAATGCCATTGACGCCGCCATTGCAACTGCTGCAGCGCTGACGGTGCTGGAGCCCACGTCCAATGGCATTGGTGGCGATGCTTTTGCCCTCGTCTGGACCGAGGGCAAACTGCATGGCCTGAATGCCAGCGGCCCTGCGCCTCAGGGCATATCCATTGAGGCGCTTCAAGCGGCAGGCCATACGGAGATGCCGAAGCTTGGAGTTGTTCCGGTGACGGTGCCTGGCGCACCGGCGGGTTGGGCCGAGCTGAGCCGCCGTTTCGGGCGGCTCACGCTGGCGGAAGCGCTGGAACCGGCCATCCGCTATGCGGAGGAAGGTTATCCGCTTGCGCCTGGGCTGGCCCGCCACTGGGCAAGGGCAGCCGAGATCTATGCACGCCAGGGCGATGCGAAGGCAGGGCGTGCGTGGTTTGAGACATTTGCTCCAGGCGGGCGTGTTCCCGCAGCTGGAGAGATGTGGCGCTCGCCGGATCATGCGGCGACTTTGCGCCAGATTGGCGAGAGCGAAGCGCGAGACTTTTACGAAGGAGAACTGGCAGAGTGTATTCATTCCTTTATGGCAGAACACGGTGGTTATCTGACTCGCGAAGATCTGAAGGCTTTTCAGCCGGAGTGGGTTGATCCCATCTCCGTCTCCTATCGCGGATACGATGTATGGGAGATTCCGCCGAATGGACAAGGACTGATTGCTCTCGCGGCGCTTAATCTGTTGAAAGGTTACACATTCGACGAGAAAGAATCTGTTCAGGCATATCATCAGCAACTTGAAGCCATGAAGCTGGCATTTGCAGATGGGGAGAAATATATTACCGAAGAACGCAAAATGGGTGTAACGGTGAAGGAACTGCTGTCTGAAGCATACGCGGATGAACGGCGCAAACTCATTGGTGATACCGCACGTGCACCTGAGGCAGGTGATCCACGAGCAAGTGGAACGGTCTATCTGGCTACGGCGGATGGTGAAGGCAACATGGTTTCGTTTATCCAGAGTAACTATATGGGCTTCGGCTCTGGATTGGTTGTTCCGGGGACAGGCATTGCTTTGCAGAATCGTGGACATAACTTCTCACTGGACCCTAATCATGCCAACGCCCTGGTGCCAGGCAAACGAACGTATCACACGATCATTCCGGGGTTCCTCACCCGCGGCAGCGAAGCGGTGGGGCCATTCGGTGTCATGGGTGGTTTCATGCAACCGCAGGGTCATGTGCAGGTGGTCATGAATACGATCGATTATCATCTGAACCCACAGGCCGCCTTGGATTCTCCGCGCTGGCAGTGGACGAAGGGCAAAACAATTCTCGTGGAACCGGGTTTCCCGCAGCATATCGCTCAGGCACTCGCCCGCAAAGGACATGATATTCAAGTGGCAGTTGATCCATCCCAGTTTGGACGCGGTCAGATCATCTGGCGCAACCCGGACACTAGCGTATTATGCGGGGGTACGGAAACCCGAGCGGATGGCTCGATTGCGGCTTGGTAAAACTCACGTCATTTTTATAATAGGATGATCACCTTATCATCCGTATAGGGTGAAATTTTAAGGCACAAGAGAGATGATTCATGTCATCTCTCTTGTGCCTTTTTTTCGACTTCTAACATCAGTAAACAACATACTGTAGATATTTATGTACCCTTTTAACCAGAGAAATGTAAAAATAATGTGTAATTCATGAAAAATACTTATTTTTTCGTAAATTTTCACTACATACCATAAATCACAGTGCCGTTCTGACCGATATAGATAAAGGGAAATCCTCACCATACGTGTCATCATGTACACGTCATTCCCTGGAGCTAAGGAACCATGCAAAACAGAAAAATGCGACTACAGAAATGAGGGTAACACACATGAAAACAAACAAGAACAGACGCGCAGGTCTAGGTCTCACCCTAATGATGATCCTGACGGTACTGATCCTGGGGGCATGTTCGGCCAATAATACAACAACAGCAACAGACACAAGAACGAAGGTTGGAATCGTACTTACGGAAGTCGGTCTGGGTGACCGTTCTTTTAATGATGCTGCTTTTGATGGACTGGTTCAGGCCAGAAATGAGAAAAGCATTGTCTTTGACTATCGTGAACCGGGCGACAATGCCGAAGCTGCATTTGAAGAGTTTGCGGAAGCCAAATTCGATCTGGTTATCGGCCTGAGTGATGCTGTCCAAGCGGATATGGAGAAAGTTGCAACCAAGTATCCTGACCAGCAGTTCCTCATGATTGACAGTCAGTCCGAACTGCCTAACATCGCCTCCATTTCATTCCGGGCGGAAGAAGGAAGTTATCTGGCAGGTGTTATTGCCGCTATGGCTTCAACGGAAGATCATGTCGGCTTCCTTGGTGGAATAGAGATACCAGTCCTTCGTAATTTCGAGCAGGGTTTTAAACAAGGTGTTCTGGCTGTCAAGCCGAATGCAAGCGTTGATGTCGTCTACGCAGGGGACTTCGGTGATGCCGATCTCGGTGAACAATTGGCTACACAGATGATTCAGGAAAAGGGCGCTGACGTGATCTACGTTGCTGCTGGTCTCACAGGCGTAGGCGCACTGACGGAGATTCAGAAATTAGGGAAATACGCCATCGGTGTAGATACCGATCAATTCTTTTTGGCGGAAAAATCCATTCTTACGTCCATGCTGAAAAATGTGGATGTCTCTATCTATAATGCCGTTAACACGTTTGTTCAAAACAATCATACCTTCCCTCAAAAGGAAATCGTGGAGGGGCTGGCGGAGAACGCCGTGGGTCTGACTGCTCTACATAATATCACGCTCAGTGATGAACAACAGCAAACCTTCGAAGATCTGAAGGCTAAGATCTCTTCCGGTCAAATCAAAATTACGCTTGATCAATAACCCATCGGATACAAGGAGGTACGCACATGAAACTACAGGGAAAACTGATACTTAATGCTCTAATTTCACTGCTTCTATGCCTTGTGCTAGTCGCTTATATTATCATGCAATTGCTCGGTATGAATGCCAAAAATCAAAATCTGGTACCTGCCATGCTCAAGGTGAGTGAACTGAATGCCAATCAGATTCAGACCCAACAAGCGCTGGATGTCTACTCATTCTCCATGACAGCAGGAAACCAGGACGCCGTACTTCGCTTGCTGGATGAAGGTCAAACGATGATTCAGGAGCTTACGGACGGATTGCTCGAAACAGATCAGCAGTTACAACTCATTCAGTCCATCGAGACAAAATTAGAAGCTCTCAACCAGGGAGCCACCGAAGCGATGAGCGAGATGAACAGTGCGGAAGCGAAACGTTACAGCACTCGGGTTCGGGGCATACAGAATGATATCTATTCGTTAGATGAGATGACTCGGGATCGTTATGATCAATACACCGTCGATTTGGAACATGACATTCAGCAAACGTGGCAAACCGCTCTGGTAGGAGCCATCGTATTGCTTGTCGCCGTAATGCTGTTTAATATGTATACTTCACGTCAGATCGCCAAACGTATTCGAACACTCAAAGACGCCGCTGGACAAATTGCGGACGGGGACCTGACCGGACAATTACCGGAAGCTCGGGGCAAAGATGAACTCGATGACCTGAGTCGCTCCTTCGGTATCATGACTCATAATATCCGCGGCATTATTCAATCGATTGGTGCGGCGGGTCATCGTGTCGATCTGATGGCACAAGATATTGACCGTGGCAATGATACAGCCCAAGCGATCGTACAGCAAGTATCCCGCACCACGGAGGAACTGTCGATTGGCAGTCAAAAGATTGCCGAGGATCTGAGTGAAACGGTGATGGTTGTGGACAAAATGCAGTCTACCTTCAATAGCAATCTGGAGGCCACTTCCCAATCGGTGATCGATGGACGTGAAGTATTAACTACCGTTGAGGAAGGTAATAAGGCTGTAGCAGAGCAACTCCGCCTGGCCGAAGTGAATCGTCTGGCGATGTCCGAGGTGGAACAAACGGTGCGGGAACTGGAAGAAAGTGCGGTTCGAATCACTACGATGACGGCATACGTATCGGAGATTGCCAAACAAACGACCATGCTCTCGTTAAATGCCTCCATAGAGGCTGCTCGCGCTGGAGAAGCCGGACGTGGCTTCGCTGTTGTTGCCGGCGAGGTGAACAAACTCGCCGAACAATCTGCGCAATCGGTCAAACATATCTATGCGGCTGTGGGCGAGATCACCACCTCCATGGACAAGGTGAAGAACTCTGTAGCACAGAGCATGCAGCTATTCGGCGAACAGGAACAAGCCACTGGCCAGACTCGCGAATCCTTCTCTGCTATTCGTGAAAGTGTGGAGCGCATTAGTACGGGTATCCATCAGCTTGCTGAGGACATGCAACAATCCAATGAACTCAGTACACAGGTGCAACAGGCCATCGAAAATATCAGTGCCATCACCGAGCAGTCGGCTGCCAGCAGTGAAGAGATTACCGCCTCCACGTCGGAACAACAACGTTCCTTCGCTGATGCAAGTATCAAGGTGAAGTCATTGCGTGATATCAGTGCAGAGATGCATCAGGAACTGCTGCGTTTCCGGTTGTAATCAAGATATCGGGAGAATTCGGACCGGGCGTAGTTCGGATGTCGTTGAGATGCAGGTTAGATGCAGATTATAGGCAAGTTATGGGCAGGTTATAGGCGAGCCAGGATCAGGTAGCGTTAACATACAAACAAATAAAGGGGAGTCTCCGTCATGAATCATGACAGGGCTCCCCTTTTCAGTAACTAATCATTGTTTCATCTAATCATCGTTCCCATGGCACGCGCAAGACGGTAAGCAGACACGAAAGTTGATAACAAGGTATCAGCGTTTCAGATCCAAACGTTTAACAAACTGAGCAAACCTTATTAGGCCACTAATTGCAGATTCTAAAAACTAACGAATTTCAGGCATTCTATTCCCTAATTCAGCCTGGTTTTACAGGTATATTCTCTGAAATACACAGAAATAACGTGGATAAGGTTCGTTGCTATGAACGTTTTTGTCAAACCCAGCACCACATGCTGCTTTTCTCCGAAGCCCTAAGCGCGGGAGTCCATATGCGAGCGACGGTTGGCACGCTGCTATCCGTGGGTTGGTTACCACATGGTATGCCTTCGTCAAGGAGAGCTGTTACAAGCTAGCCACGCACGTTCAGCCCAATAAAAGCCTAGTGCAAACGAACCTCGTATATTCTCTCCTGAACCTTCCATGAACTCCCGGGCCTAAGGCTCCGGGTTTTCCCTTTTTCCTTTTAAACCATCCGTCTCTTCAAGATGAAAAACAGATCACTGAGCGTTCGGTAGCTCCAACGTTCGGGCGACCGCCCAAATGAACCCGGTCAGTTCCCTGGCTACGGCGGTAACTGCGACATTTTTATGTTTGTTTAATCCATAAACTAAACGGCGGAATTTTCGATGCAGCCTTTCCTGGGCTTTCCATGAAATAAGCTGTATGTCCGCAGGCAGACCTTCCAAACGGCGGGCCAAGTCCCCTTTAATCGCAGGCCGATGACGGTAACTCCATGCCGATTCAATCAAGGTTCGACGCAATCGTCCATTTCCCGCTTTGGTGAGCGAGCCTCGTTGGGTACGGATTCCAGACGAATGCTCGCGTGGAACCAGGCCCAAGTAAGCCATGAGCTGGGCAGGAGAACGGAACCGGGCAAAGGAACCGATCTCCGCAGCAAGCGTGACGGCCGTAAGAAATCCAATGCCACGCAAAGACTGTAAAATTTGAATCAAATCGGCTTTGGAACTGGTCGCCGCCTCTTCAATCAAGGCTTTTTCCAGTCGACCGATGCGTTGCTCGATCTCGTCCATGGCATGAAGGTACTCCGTAAACGCAATCTGCATGGGCACATTCGGGAAGGTCAGTTGTCCAAGCCATACGCGATATTTTTTCGTCCAGCGACGTTTGATATGTTCCGGCGGATGGATCTGGTGGCGCAATAAAAATTTGAGTACGCGTTGACGAGCCCGGTGAGCATCTTCTTTTGCCGATTCGCGTGCCCGAACCAATTCACGAAGCGCCTCATCTTCACGTGCTGGAACGTAAATCGGTGTAAGCTCGCCTGCACGGAACAGACGTGCCAGTTGCTCGGCATCCCGTCGATCTGTTTTCACATGATCGCCGGAGCGTTTCGGAATGAGTGAAGGGGCAATGACGACACAGGCAGCTCCCATCGATTCGATCCAGCGGTAGGTTTCGTAACCTGTAGGACCGGCCTCATAACAAAACGACAGGGTGCTTGCCGGGCCCAGTTCTTTGATGAGTTTGCGTAAGGCAGCAGCCGTATGAGCAATGGTACCGTAATACCGGGGCTTGTCGTGACCCTCGTCAGCAATAGCGACAGAAATTTTTTCTTTGGATACATCTAAACCGATGAATTTTGTGGTAGACTTCATAGGGATAGCTCTCCTTTGCTGTGTAGCTCTGAAATGGTGGTCTTCTTACTGTCCATTTTAACCTACGATGTGCAGCAATATGGAGGGCTATTTTTTTGCGGTTACGTTCATCATAGCTAGCTTTTGCTCCTCCATGTATACCGTGGCATAAGGTGTGTAAGATTCGTTAGAGCACTGACGAGCTTGTCCCACACCTGCCCCATCCTCACAGTGCGTCGATGATATCTCCGGCCAGTAGGGACGACGGGTCACCGCGCAGCAGGGCTGCGCGTTCGGCGGCCTGTCCGTGGAGATATACGCCGAACGTGGCGGCTTGCTCCGCGCTGAGCCCTTGGGCAAGCAGACCGGCGATGATGCCGGTCAATACGTCCCCGGCACCGCCAGTTGCCATGCCGGCGTGCCCGGTGGTGTTGATGTACGCCTCGCCGGATGGCGTTGCGATGACCGTTCGTGCTCCCTTGAGCACAAGGGTCATGCCCTGCTCGCGGGCGTATTTTGCAGCGTGTCCTATGCGGTCACGCTGCACCTCTGGGGTCGACATGCCCAGCAGTCGGCCCATCTCGCCAGGGTGCGGCGTCAGGATTGTCGCCGCACTTCGCTGGCCCCAGTCGCGAGGCCCATGTGGGCCAGCGTCTGCCAGCATGTTGAGGGCGTCCGCGTCGATGACGAGCGGACGATCCGTATGTTGCCACAGACGGCGCAGCCAGTCTGTGTCGCCCTGGAAGCGGCCAAGGCCGGGGCCGGTCGCGAGCACGTCGCGGCTCTCCGCGAGACGCAGCACGGCGTCGGCGGAAGCCGCGTTCCATTCGCCGCTGTCGCCATCGGCGGCGGCAGCGAGCATGAGCTCGGGCACGGTGCCGATGACATGCGGCAGCAGTGCCGCGGGCAGCGCCCATGTGGCGAGCCCGCAGCCTGCGCGCAGCGCGGCTTTGGCCGAGAGCAGGCCAGCGCCGCTCATCGGCAGACTTCCTGCGGCCAGCAACACGTGGCCGTAGGTGCCCTTGTGGCCGTCCGGTGCCCGTAGACGGCCTGTATCCACGCGCAGCGCACCGCGCAGCACCTCGTCCGTCAGCAGACGGACCGAGGGGCCATGCTCTGGCGCAAGCCGCGCGGGAATGCCGATGGCGCGCACCACAATGCGCCCCGCGGCAGAAGCGCCCGGGTACTGCACCAGCCCGCGCTTAAGCAGCGCGAGGCATACGGTCACCCGGGCTTGAATGCAGGGCTCGTACACCTCTCCGGTGTCGGCGTCCAGCCCGCTCGGCACATCGGCGGACACGACCGGCTTGCCGCTGTCGTTCGCCGCCTCGATCAGCGCCGCGTAAGCTCCACGCGGCGCCCCCCGCGAGCCGGTGCCCAGCAGCGCATCCACGATGCCTGTGCACCGTCTGAAGTCCACGGCTTCGCGCCCGTGGACAAGAGCAGGGATGCCAAGCTTCGCGGCGGCATCCCGTTGCACTGCGGCTTCGCCCCGCAGTGCATCAGGGGCATCGGCGTAGACCAATGTCACGCCAAGCCCAGCTTCAACCAAATGGCGCGCGGCCACCAGCCCATCGCCGCCATTATTGCCCTTGCCGATCAGCATGTACCACTGCTGATCTCCCGGGCGCTCCATCACCAGCGCCGGATCGGCGATGATGTCGCCACCATAACCTTGCCGATCGCCGGGCCCGGTGTGTGCCCGCCTCGCATCGGTCTTGCTGCTATAGCCAAGCTGCCCTGAATCCTCAAGCCGACCTTCTGCCTGCCCTTCCCGGCACAGCTTGATCACTTCCTCGGCTATGGCGCGGCCTGCATTCTCCATTAGACTTGCTGCCGGAATACCGAGCTGATGAATGGTATACTCGTCCACAGCTCTCATCTGTTCAGCGGTTACGACAAACAACATTCATCCCTCCCCGTGACAAGCTCATCTCATACTTAAAAGTAGCAACTTTGCACCTAAACTCTGCATCTTATAAGTGTATCGCTATCTTTCCTCTTACCTCATCCAGTTACCACGATCCACTCGATACATCATCGAAAACTCTATCGATCCCGTGTACGAGACCTTCAGATTAAATCATCCATTCCAAAGCCTGTTTACACTTAATAACCTACCGTAAACCGTGCTTGGATAAACTGCGGATCGTCCAGTTCGTCCACCAAAGCCGCTGCAAAATCGCCAACGGAAATCGAGCTTTCCCCGATATCATCCGTAATCACACGGTTCATGCCAACCCGGAACTGGCCTGTCCGACGTCCTGTTGTGATTGTCGCAGCAGGGCTCATGTAGGTCCAGTGAATACCTGATGCTTCAATCAGGTCATAGGCTTCTGCATGTGCTTTTGCCAGTGGTTTGACTTCTTCCGGGAATCCCGGCGTATCCATCAGCATATCACCGGATTCGGTTAGCAAACTTCCCGCTCCACCAACTACAACCAGACGTCCTGCTTTTGCCCGGCGCACACCCTCGATCAACGAACGTGTCACTTCCAGCATCTCTTCTTCTCCACCAAACTTCGGTCCATATGCACTCACAACCACTTCTTGACCCGCTGCAAAATCAGCCACCTGATCCGGGTTAAGCAGATCTCCCTGTTCTACACGCAAACGCTCATGAACCATCTCAACCTTCGAAGGGTCACGCACCACCGCTGTCACTTCATGCCCACGATCCATCAGCTCCCACAGTATTGTCTTGCCAATCGCTCCGGTTGCTCCAAAAATGGCAACTTTCATATTCAATCCCTCTTTTCTGTAGATATCATCTCATCAACTTACCGTTATTTTAATACTTAATCCTATTGTTATATACCTTAAACGGCTCACGCCATCTTAAACCGGATGTGAACAACTTGTAAACCTATCTCTTACAGCTTATATGTAGAAAAATAATCTTTACTTCAACTAGCGGAAGAAGCACCGACACTCTTAAGTATCCCCTCTCTCCGCCAGCACTCAACATGAATCATGAAAAAAGCCGCTAAATGCGGCTATACTAAGATAATTTCATACGACATAAGTCTATTCTTATCTTAAAATTTCAGTTTTCGTTCCGCTAGGTAGTCGGCCCTTCTTCTCCCTGCCTCCACCACATACCCTCCGATTTTGGGCTGGTGTATTCAAATCCAAATTGAGCATACAGCCGATCAGCAGGAACATCCGCCAGCAGACTGACCAAACCACGGGCAGGTACTGCTTCACGCAGATAATTCATAATCTCGCTCATGATCAGTCTTCCATACCCCATTCCCTGAACATCCGGATGTACAGCAATATCGACGACCTGAAAGAAACAACCCCCATCTCCAATCACTCGCCCCATTCCTACCAGCACATCTTCTTCACGCACACATACGGCAAACAGGCTATTCGGTAGTCCAATCTCCGCCCCTTCCCTGCTCATCGGGCTAAGGCCGGCAATCTGCCGTAAGGCAAGATACTCCACTGCTGCGGGTGGTGTGTGTTCAATACTCACATGATCCATGAATTGTGCCCCTTTCTGCTTGAATTCATCTACTTCCTGTGTAATAGTGAGAGAAAGCTTACGTGAAGCGTGTTGCATGATACGTGAAGTTGGTGCAAAGGAGGAACAAGTGTGTTTCAACGTTGGATTGAAGATCTAACATCGCGCCCAGGCGCTGTGGCTGTGCTGTTTGGAGTCATGGCTTTGCTTCTGGGGATATACATATGGTCTGCCACTGAAGTTCGCCGCAGCCACGAAAGGCGAATGCAAAGGATACGAGATACATTATACATAAGTACAGCCCTCTTGGGACAACTTACCATCCAGGAAAATCGGAATTATGAACGATCGGAACACGAACATAACGATCTGATAACAGCCATGTTAGCCTGCAAAGCTGCATCTTACCTGTCCCCTCAGCTACAGGACCAGATCCGTGACTGTATTAAGGATCATGACCCTGCCAGACTCGGACTGATGCACAGAGCACTGGAACGGGAATGCACCGTATTATCGGATGAACTCAGCCAGGATACACATGCAGATCATTGGGGCACAGCGGTCTGGACCATCCTTCGGCCCATAGCCGAACCAGCCGCACTGGCGGCCACAGGGTTTCTGGTTACAGATCTGGTATTTCGTCAGCGGATGTTGGACGTCCATGTAGACTCATGGGACAGCATCTTGCCATGGATTCGCGCGATTTCCCTAATGATCACCATAATATATGGTTATCTGCTCTGGGCCAGCCCACGCCGGGATAGGCCACGTACATTAACCAAAATGCTCTCCTTGCTGATCGCGTTATGTTCCTTGCTCCATCTGATTGGACCTGTTGCTGCTCCCTATGCACTGGGATTACAGCTGATTATATTCACTTCGGGTTTCGGGTTGACTGGAACGCGCTCTCGCAGTGACCGCCCCTACGCAGGACATACGGATCTGGAACCAACGAAGCAAGTCTCTACGGAGATGGAAGGAAATACACGTCGTACATCTGGTACCAGCACCGACGAATAACCTACGATTCAGCCGCTTCCGCATGATTAAACTTAGATACCCACCTCGATGATACAAGACTCGGCCTTCTCACGACTGCATTTTCACCGATCAGGTCGTGTCTCCTTACTCGGCATGTTATACGATGATGGATGTCAGTGTCCCAAAATCGCTCGATAAAACGTTCCAACACGCCGTACTTTTCGATATAACGTGTCTCAGATTCGTTAACGCTCAATCCCTGCTCATGCTCTGTTCCAAGCGCGACTGAGAGGACACCCCCGTGTCCCTCTCGTACAAAGCGAAAATTTTCATTGGTAGAGGAAAATAGGAGAATCGCCTTTGCGACATCCTGATCGCTAGCTCGTACATTCAGTATTTAGTGCTTGCCTACTCCGGACACGTTCAGATACACTTCGGCTTTCAGGACGTGTTGAACATATCCCCTATATCCAACGTATCTGTACGCAAAAAGGGCTGAAACTACATTGTAGCTTCAGTCCTTTTCTATAGTACTAATTTTGTCTTGCGAAGAATGATCGGAAAGTTATTCTGTCATCGAAGTGGTATGTGTAACATTTATTAGTTCACTTTGTATCATGCATCATTACTTCAGTTATTTGGCTACAACATGTGCAATGACGCGGCCCTTTTCGTACGTGACAGTCACGTCATAACCATCTGCCGTTACACTGTCGAATTCACCTGTAATTCCATTAGCCGTGATTAACGTAATATCTTTGGAACCTTCAATCTTATGCTTGGACAAGTCGAGTTTGAGACTTCCTCCATCAATATAGAGCTTTCTGCCGACATTCAGCTGACTGTTGTTATCAGTCACTACCAATTCCAACGTACCGTTATCCATGGTAAAGTTTCTATTTAAGTTGAGTGCGCCGTCGACATCAACGACAACTGTTCCATTTTCTACATACAGATCACCTGTACCAAAAGCAGTTGCAGATTCAGCTACCAGCGTTCCTGCTTGCAGCAATGTTCCGCCTGTGTAGCTATTTTTCCCTGTCAATGTAAGGGTTCCTGTTCCTTTTTTCGTAAGCATTCCACTACCGGTAATATCATTTCTCCACCAATCTTCTGCATTGAAGCGCCCTTTGGAAGCGTCCATATCCACAGTTACATTGTTCAAGAATGCACCGTATCCATCCGCAGCCGTGACCAGATCAATTCTACCCCAGCCCTTGGATTCATCCAGTACAGGATATCCAGAGTCAATGGATGTTGTATACAACACTTGTCTGCGTTGCTCATCTGTTAAATACGGTTGACGTGTTTCCAACAGGACTTCAGCTCCTTGCGGTACAACTGGAGCCAAACCTTTGGTTCCGGTTTGTGGTAGACCGTAAGTCATCTTTTCTCTATAGAAGGCTTTATTGGCATCATGATCTTCCCATTTGTGTTCATCATAAGCACTCTTGAACGTGTAATCCTCAGTTACGGTGTGTGCATACTCATACAGACTCATATTTTTTTCCTTGGCTGCAGCTCCAAATACTTCTCCGGCATTCTCATAACCTTTCTCTAACACATCTTTGTTCTCAGTCTTATTAAGTGCATATGCAGCCATGGCTGTGGATTGTATTCTTCCTCCTATAACATCAAGCGGTGAGTGCATCCCCGTTACGACTCGATTCTCTCCCAACTGAGCTGCTCTCGTTAACAATTCAGCGAATCGTTCCGGTGTAGCGTATGCCAAAGGAAATACGGATAAATAAGCTGCACTGGTATGTCCGCTCGGAAATCCGCCATCTTTTCCTCTTCCATCCTCAGCGATTCGTTTGACATAACTTAAGGCAGGAATAAGCTTAACGTTTGTTTCGTATTGCTGGTAGTGTTTTTCTCCTGTTGATTTGGTGCCACCTGAAGCCAAAGGTACTTCTTTTTTCTCACCTTCGCCCATGGTTTCCCATACAGGCAGTCCTTTGCTGTCAACAACTTCTTTCACTTCTCCATTGGAATTCATTCTCCACGGTCTTGGGGAAGAGTAGAAATATTTAGAGGGATTAGATGAGGCAGGAATTTTGAATCGAACCAGATCAACCAAATTAACCAAGTCTGAAAGCTCCGTTTTTTCATCCCAATCTCCAATACCTTGGCTTTCATCTTCCACTGTTTCTTCGGTCAATACCACATTCATCTCGTCCACCGTTCGTTCAACGTTTGTCTTTGGCTTGATGATATCTACATACGTGTTAGCTAACGGACCAAAGCCCTCCATCACGCTATAGATCTTATCTCTTTGGTCATCATAGTAGGCTGCCAAAGCCTCTTCACCCGTGCGGTTTTGCGTGACCTTTTCGACATATTTGATATTGGCTTCCCAAGTCGCTTTGTTTCGGATCTCTTCATTTGCATATGTTTTCTGATCAGCGACGGCTACGGTTGGGTCATTTTTAAATCCGTCATAATAAGGGGACGGTCCATCTCCATACTTTGCATTTTTTCCGTCAGCTCCAATTTTGGTTGCCGCTGTTCCATCTCTCCAATCCGCTTGGTTCATGGACCATACTTGATCAAAACCGTCCAAAATATCAATAAACGGATTGGTTTCCGCAATATTTTTCAAGGTGTCGTCTCCAGCATTGGCTCCGTGCTTCACAGCGGACAACCGAGCTTCATCTGCTGGGGGATTAACATTCAGTACGGTTGCCGTTCCTTTTGGCTTAGCTGGTTTGGCAGCTGTAGTAGCATCTGTTTCCACAGCCTTAACGAGCGCAGACACGGCTTCGGCACGAGTAATGGAATTAAGCGGTTTGAAGCTTCCATCTGCATAACCAGCAATAATTTTCGCTGCTGCCGCTCCACCTACAGCTCCCTTGCTCCAAGCTGCAATAGACGATGAATCGCTAAATACATTCGCTGCTGTTTCATTCAATTCCAAATTCAAAATGCCAGCGATCACTTTAGCTGCTTCTTGACGGGTGATCGGATCTTGCGGCTTCATGGTTCCATCGGTGTATCCATCTATATATCCATTCGCATTTGCAATAGAAATGGCTTCATAATACCATGCACTCTCAGACACATCGTTAAAGGTAATTTTAGCTTGTCCGGAATATCCAAAAGCACCGTTTACCAAATTCATAAATTCTGCTCTGGTAATATACGTGTTCGGTTTGAATGAATGATCCAGGTAACCTCGAATTAATCCTTCATCACCCCATGCTTGAATATTCGCTTCCGCCCAGTGTCCCTTAATATCAGAGAACTGAATCTTCTGATCGGCTGCAAAACTCTTCTCTGCAAATGTCGGACCTACCATAGACAACATTAGAAGTAGTGCCAGTGACTTTTTAAGTGGTTTTCTCATGGCTTACTAATACACGCTCCCCTAATCGTAAAATCATTTTTTACTTCTGCGTCAGCATATGAGGAAGAAAGTCTCTATCCAGATGTCTGATCTGCCGTTACTGTAGCATTAGGGAGCGTTTCGCATCTATAGAACAAATTCCGTTTTATATCAAAATCGTACGTTCCGATGATTTCTGCCCTCAAAAAATAGAGGAGATACTACTTCCGTTAATTATGATATCCTTTTATGTAAACGCTTTATTAAATTAGTGTAAAATGTGGAGATGGAGTTTGTTAAATTTCGATCAACATGATTTCTAGTCCTCAGCCTGCTATATAATGATGAAGTTGTTTAGACACGAGAAAACGAAGGGGGAAAAAGAATGCATAAGCCATTTCAGTCTGTGAGATCCAAGATGGTTCTTTCCTACCTTGCTGTCGTTCTTGTCATTGCGCTTCTTTTCGGCTCCATTCTATACCTCTTTTTCTCCCATCAATACAGCAAAGAGATTCGAATCAATAATCAACTTTCGCTGAAAAGTACTGTCAATTATATTGAAAGCTCTGTGATCCAGAAGGTGAATCAGGTCTATCTGTCTCTGGCACTCGGTAACGCTGCTAGTATCGATTTAGATAGCTTAAAAGGAAACCATAGCAAAATCCTGGACATCGAACAGTCCCTTAAAAATATGGTGCAAAATTATTCCGATCTCATTGAAGCTATTCATGTGTACGATACGAAGAACCACTTCATCGTCTCATCTGTATATGGGCTATTGCTCTATGAGGACACGCCTTCGAGTGTGGATCATACGACGGATTGGATTGCTGCGATGAAAGAGACTCCAGAAAGCTCCTTATGGATGAAAACTCGCATGGTGCCTCAGGATGCTTATATCGAATCACGGGAACAGGGAAACATGAGTCCTCTAATTTCCTATGTCCATAGTTACCCGTTTCAATCAACAGGACAAGACAGTAAGGCCATGATTGCGATTGATATCAAAGAATCAGCGATCAGTCAGATCATTAAAAATATGCTCCCTGCTGACTATGCGAATACATTAATCATCGATCAGGACGGAACCGTCATATCTGCCGCGGACAAAACGTTGATAGGCAGCTCCACGGAGGAGAATCTAACGCAGTCGCTCCTCACCTTTCATTCTTCAGATGAGAGCTTCACGCCTGTATTTAACTATGACTCTCATGTCGTTACCCAAGATCAATTTAAAGGAAATGCATGGCGGATTTACACAACCACACCTAATGAAAGCTTCTATTATAAACTGGATAGCTTGAAGGAGATTTCGGTTCTTCTTGGCTTGTTGGCTGTCGCCGTTGGGATCGTGATGTCGTCCATCTTTACCAGGGCCAACTATAGTCCTCTTAAGCGAATCATGAATAACATCAAGAGCCGGATGGATAGCCCAACCAGCTTAAAGCAGGACGAATATCGGTTTATCGATACAACGTTTAACAGTCTGTCCAATAAAGTTGATAGTCTTGAAGAAACCTTACAGGCCAATCACAGAATGATTAAGCATAGTATCATGCTTAATATGTTAAATAATCGATTTACACCCGAGGAACTTACGGAACAGCTCCAGTCTGTTCACATTTCAATGGCTTACTCTCGCTTCCGTTGCATCGTCATTGACCCCGTCAATGAGAAGTGGAAGGATCTGCAGCCACGTCAGTTGCAGCATACGTTGTATACGATGATCCAGCAACTGGAGATCGCAGAAATGGATGGAACTCAACTGCTGGCAGAGGAATTGCAGGATCACAAAATAGCAGTAATCATCTGTACCAACCAACCCGAAGAACCGCTCTCTGAACACATTGTTGACTTTATTCACGCTGAGGCGAGCAGCAGATTCGGTCTGGAATTTGTACTATCATTAGGCGGATGGGTAGAGCACTTCACAAAGATTCACACAAGCTATCATCAGGCGAATACCCTGATTCGATACAGTTACTTCTTCCCCGAGCAATCTGCCATTCAGGATCTTGATCTCCTGAACAGGGAAGCCAGCAGCTTGGAAATTCCGGAGTCATACCTCGTCAACTTTGAAAAGAAATTGCAGACTCGGGATGTGCAAGGTACGGTTGAGGCCATTCAGGAATTGGTCGCGCTAATAAAGAAAGGCCCCTATTCAGCCGAATACAGTCGGATCATTTTATTAAAAACGGTATCTATTTACGCTGAGTGTATTAATCAGGTGCGCCTGCAACCCACCGAAGCGAGTTCATTGAATATGTACAAGCAATTTTCATTGTTCTACAATATCAACCGATATTCGGAATGGATGATTCATCTCGTGACCGAATTTGTGATACAGATGGAGAAGCGAAGCGAGGTACGAAGTGTGGATACCATCTCGGCTGTCAAAGCTTATATTCACGAGCACTTATCAGGCGATCTCACGCTGGATCATGTCTCAGAGCAAGTATTCATCAGCCCTAAATATCTGAGTAAACTTTTCAAGGAAGAAACCGGGATTGTTTATTCCGAATATGTTACGAATCAGAGAATGGAACGCGCACGGGAACTCATGACACAACGCGAAATTACGGTTGAGCAGGTTGCAAGTACGGTTGGTTACCGTACCCCTGCTTATTTCATTAAGAAGTTCAAAGAAATTCACGGCTGTACACCAAAAAACTTCATGCGCAGTCTAATGGAGCAGGGATCTATATAGGGCCAATTAGGAATATTTACACGGACACTCCGATGACAGAACAACCTTCCGATCGCTGTTATTCCCAGATTTCTTCGATCCCTTTTCTAAAAGGGGAAATCCGGGAATAAAGGCGAACGCTTCGCTTCTTCAGGTTCTTTCTGTCCTCTCCGTTTTTGTGTAAATGTTAAATTGAACCTATATAGAATTTAAAATTAGTAAAGGAGCTGCTATGAACCTTAACCTTTCAAGAAAGCTATGTCTATTGATTGCTACATCTATTCTTATAGGATTGATGAGCGGTTGTACCGTTCTAAACAGAGAAACAGCACAAGTACAACAGCAAGACCATCTAGCAAGCGCTGAGAAGGAGACAGCACCACAATACACGATATCCTGGACCATGCATCAAAATATTGCTGTTCCTGAGGACGCGGAGATGATTGCATATATTGAGGATCAGTTTGATGTCGATCTGGAGGTGTGGAACCTTGAGAACAAGCGGTACGAGGAACTGCTGGACCTGGAGCTTGCTCAAGGTAAAATACCCGATCTGTTCCGAATCAGACAACCGCATGATCTGCTTAAGTATCAAATGCAAGGGGTCTTAGCGGAAATCTCCCCGGAAGTCCTTGAACAATATGCGCCAAATATCGTGCAGCGAATTCGCGATTATGATTCACGTTACCTAGAGTATGGAAAAATAAACGGCTCCTTATATGGAATTCCGGCCATTAATCAGACCAACATCTATCGAACCCCTGTTGTATACCGAGAGGACTGGCTTAAGCAGCTTGGTCTGGAGATTCCGAAGACATTAGATGAATTTGAAACGGTTATGTATGCTTTTGCCAAAGATGATCCGGACGGAAATGGTATACAAGATACGTATGGCCTATCCAGAGAGGGCTTAAATGTCGTGTTTGGCGCTTTTGGACAATCCGTTTTTACCGAGCAGCTATATTTTAATAAAAAAAACAACCAACTCGTGATCGGCGCTTTGCAGCCTGAGATGAAAAAAGCCCTGACTTATATGCAAAAGTGGTATCGGGACGGGATTATCGATCCTGAGTTCATAACCGGCGAAAACAAAGGCGGCTATAAACATCTATCCCATACTTTTATTAATGGAAAAATTGGGATGACCTCAATGGGCAACTATTATCATTGGAATCAAGAGGGAGACTACAGTGTCCTTAATGAAAATGGCCAAGAAACTCCAGTGGGAGCCTCGTTCAATGTTAATGAGCTGTTACAGAAGAACACAACTGCAGAAGTTGTATTTGGTTCTCCTGTTATTGGTCCTGATGGACATAGCGGTTCAAAAGGGAACAATCTGCTGATGAATTTTATGGCTATAGGTGCTGAGGCTGCGAAGGAGCCAGGAAAACTGGAGAAAATTCTGGAGATACTCGATTATGTAAGTGCCAACCCCGATCCGGAGGAGCAGATCAAAATGGAGTATGGCCTTCCAGGAAAACACTGGAATTGGAGCGCTGAAGATTCAAGCTCGTTCCATTTACTTTACCCATACAACAGAATGGAGAATTATATTAATAGGATCGGCTCAAGTATCGGCATGACGGTTCCAGGTACACCCTTGGATAAACGTGAACAGTGGGCTGCATCTGCAGGGTTGACGGAGAATGGTATCTATAATCGCCTGGAAGTTGCAACCCCTGCCCTGATTCAATATTCATCTGAATTGATTCGCATGAGAGACAGAGCGTACATCTCCATCATCACTGGCGATCAGCCTGTGGGGTATTTCGATACCTTTGTGGAAGAATTCATGGATGCAGGTGGACAACAGTTGCTGCTTGAAGCGAATCATTGGTATAAGGAGCATATGGAGACAAGTCGCGCACAATAAATAGGATGATTTGGAACATGCATTTCCCATGAGTTTCTGAAAAGTATACATTTGTGTTCCTATGCACCCATTCTCGTTTCCTGACGCCGTGTCACTCGCTATCCCTTTGCACTCGCATTGGACCCGCGTAGTGAACGGGCTGAACTGCTTCGTGCCGTGCTTCCGGATTTGGAGGCGCTGCCTGAGGGCGTGTTCTCAAAACGCTTGCGTTCGGTCCGCTCCATCTGCACAATCTGACCTTCGTGCACTACGATGTGCAATGAACCAAACTCCATGTCATTCAGCTGTCCGGCAATTCGGTCCAACCATACCTCATCCACTTTTAACGGCTTAGCCATAGAGCTGCCTCCTCTTCTCGGGCTATTGCCCGCCATATTCCTAAGTACGCTGTCATCCAACGGATTTATAAATCATTCTTATCCAACCTATATACTTGGTTTATACATTATCAGGGCTTCCAGTAGCTGTCAATCTGTATTTTCTTCTTCTCAAAATCACTTTTCTGAGACGGCTTTGTGTCCAAGCCAGCTCTTGAGCAGCAACGTGGCGAGAGCCAGAATCAGGAGCAGGGAAGCTACGGCAAACGAAGCCGAGAATTGATATTCGTTATACAAAATCTCGACATGAAGTGGTAACGTATTGGTCTCCCCGCGGATATGCCCGGACACCACAGATACGGCTCCGAACTCGCCCATAGCACGGGCATTACACAGAATAATGCCGTACAGCAGCCCCCATTTAATGTTGGGCAAGGTTACACTCCAGAAGATTCGCCACCCGGAAGCCCCTAGCGTAACCGCCGCTTCCTCTTCCCGGGTTCCCTGGTCCTCCATGAGTGGAATGAGCTCCCTCGCTACGAAGGGGAAGGTAATAAACAACGTTGCAATCACAATGCCTGGCAGCGCAAAAATGATTTTGATATCATGTTCGGACAGCCACGGCCCTAACCACCCATTCGAACCAAAGACCAATACAAAGATCAACCCGCCCACCACAGGCGAAATGGAAAAGGGAAGATCAATCAGGGTAATCATGAGTCCTTTGCCCTTGAACTGGAACTTGGTAATGACCCATGCGGCGGCCACACCAAATATCGTATTCAGCGGCTCGGTAAGAGCCGCGATGTACACACCCCAACCCTGCTTCAACGCCTCCATGAGCACAATGGCCAGTGGCAAAATAAGCAGCCAGATGAGTACCAGGCTTGCCAGTCCAATCAACAACCATTTGACCCATGGAGCTTCCGTTGTTGCACGGTTAGTTCCACGCCCGGTCTTTACGGGTGGAACAGGGCTCAGTGGGACGGAACCCGCCATATGCTGCACCTCCTTTGGTTTGGGTGAGTGACATCTGATTGTATCCATACTCCATCATGTTTCATCGTCATGCTCTGCCCGCCTTCCGGCTCCAGCGCTGCAAAGAATTAATGATCAACAGCAGGATAAAAGAAACAAGAAGCAGCAGCAAAGCTACAGCTGTAGCCCCTGCATAATCGAACTGCTCCAGCTTGGCCATGATCAGCAAGGGGGCAATCTCCGTTTTCATCGGCATATTGCCTGAGATAAATACAACCGAGCCATATTCGCCAATGCCCCGGGCAAAAGCCAGAGCAAAACCCGTCAGCAGCGGTGGAATCAGATCCGGCAGCAGAATCGTGCGGAATATCCGCCATCTTCCTGCCCCCAGTGTGGCAGCCGCCTCTTCAACCTCAGCCTCCAGCTCCTCCAACACCGGTTGCACCGTGCGAACTACGAACGGAATTCCGATAAACATCAGCGCAAGCGTAATCCCGGCCTGTGAATAGGCGAGCTTGATGCCCAAAGGCTCTACAAACTGCCCAATCCAGCCATTGCCGGCATAGATCGCCGTAAGAGCAACCCCTGCTACTGCCGTTGGCAAGGCAAAGGGCAGATCAATGACCGCATCAAACAGCCTTTTGCCCGGGAATTCATACCGAACAAGCACCCATGCCAGGAGTAACCCCAGCACGAGATCAATCAGCGCCGCTGCACCTGCGGTCAGGAAGCTGACCTGGAATGAAGCCAGCACCCTGGGATTGGTCGCAACCTCAATCATGGTTGCCCACGTCAGCCCTGTTGAGTTAAATAACAGCGCAGCCAGTGGAATAAGTACAACCAGGCTCAGGTAGAACACACTGTAACCCATCGTTAATCCGAATCCCGGCAATGTGCGTCTCCGCGCCACCATCACCTTGCTCATGCACGTTCATCCTCTCTGCCTTCAGCCGGTAAGGCTGGTTGGCCGCTCACAGCGCGATTGATCGGGTGTTCATTGAACAGGGCAACCTTAGCTGCCTGGAACATAGATCTGGTCGAAGATACCACCGTCATTGAAATGTTTGGCCTGAGTATCCCGCCATGTACCGAATACATCTTTCAACGTGAACAGCTCAAGTGCTGGGAACTGATCTTTGAATTTTTCCTCCACGCTGTCCAGCGTTGGGCGGTAATAATTTTCAGCGGCAATCGTCTGTCCTTCTTCACTGTACAAATATTTCAGATAGGCATCCGCCACGTCGCGGCTTCCTTTTTTGTCTGCATTTTTGTCCACAATCGCTACCGGTGGTTCGGCCAAGATGCTAACTGAAGGCACGACAATATCAAATTTGTCCGGGCCCAACTCTTTTACCGATAGGAAAGCTTCATTTTCCCAAGCAAGTAGCACATCACCGATGCCACGTTCAACAAACGTTGTCGTAGATCCGCGAGCCCCCGAATCCAGTACAGGCGCATGTTTGAACAATTCTCCAACGAAAGCCTTCGCTTTCTCTTCATCATTGTTATTATGCTTAAGGGCATATCCCCATGCCGCCAAATAGTTCCAACGTGCCCCGCCGGACGTTTTGGGATTCGGGGTGATGACTTGGGTATCCCCTTTGATCAGATCATCCCAGTCCTTGATGCCTTTTGGATTGCCTTTACGTACAAGGAATACAATCGTAGAGGTATACGGAGCGCTGTTATGCTCGTATTTGTCCTGCCAACCTTCGTTAATCAGACCTTTATCTTCAATTGCATCAATATCGTATCCCAATGCCAGCGTCACCACGTCTGCATCCAGTCCGTCAATAACAGAACGACTCTGTTTGCCCGAGCCCCCATGGGACTGCTTGATGGTCACCTCCTGGCCCTTCTCTTTCAACCAATGCGCCGCAAACGCTTTGTTATATTGCTCATAGAGTTCCCGCGTTGGATCGTAGGAAACATTCAGCAGTTCGATGGCCTTGGCCCCTTCTGTGCCGCCTTCCGCTCCCCCCGATGTTCCTGCCGCACTGGACCCGCCGCTATCCGATCCGCATGCTGCCAGAACTCCTGTTAATACCAGTGCCAGACCAACCAAAATACCCTTGTGAATTCTCTTTTTCATAAATAACACTCCCCCGATATAGATCTGCATGACTACCTCAGGCCGGCTGAACAGGATCAAACGCCCCGTAAAAAAACAAGAAGACGGAGGAACCCCCTCGCACTTCTCCCCATAAAGTCATGCCGGCTTAAGGCCGTGCATGCTCCATCTGGAAAGGATGCGCTGCGGTGTTCCTCCGTCTATACGGTGAGAACGTTATTCTGTTCAGGTCATCATTTTTATTATTCCTACCTGTTTAGTAAGTTATATACGTATAATAAAGGCAGTCTATATACCTGTCAAACGTTTTTTCCGATTTTTACCGTATTTCTGGCCTATTGGCAAAAAAAGAAGAACAACGAACCATTGTCCGTTGTTCCCTTCAGCGAATCCCATGCTTCGCTGGCTATTGTAAACATAAACGGAATTGGACGGCCACACCTTGTCCATTCCTCATCTGCCCGCATACCGGATATTGGGTACCGGTGGTGTGCTCATGCCTTCTCCCAGATAAAAACCGGTGTGCGGCGGTTGATTGTAGGCTACATTTTGCCAAGCGACGCCAAGACGGTACACCGGATCATGCATCAGCGTGTAGATGCGTTTGTCCGTAACTGCTGTTGTGGTATAGATCCGCAGTGCTGAGCTGTCATTCGTCCGCCACACAACTTCCTCTCTCCAGTCCCCGAACAGATCGGCTTGCAGATTCGGCGTAGACTTGGTTCCGTTATTGGAAGTTACGCCGGAAGCGGTGAGCAGGTTCATCGTTGTGCTGTTGGCATAATTCCACTTATCGATTCGGTTGCTGTCCAACAGTTCGCGGAGCAGATCCCCATCCCACCAGATGCCAAAATTCGTGGAGGACGGCAGGGTTGTCCCGAGTTTCTGCCCTTTGGCTGTATACAGACTGCCGTCTGCCCATACTTCAGCGCCTTTATATCTTGGATCAATATCTGCCGCCATGCCACGTCCAATATCCTTTGTTGTTTTGACTCCCCAGATTAACTGGCCTGTACCTGCATCCCGGAACTCCACTCCGGCATTGGATGGCGTCTCATGGACCTGAAATACCTCAAGTCCAGGGCGGTCCGGGTCGAGGTCACTCAAATGCATGGCATCGCCATGATGAAGCCCTGTTGTGTAGAATCCTTTGCCGTTATCATCCACCGCCATGGCACCATAAACGATCTCGTCTTTCCCATCTCCGTCTACGTCCGCCACACTCAGATTATGATTGCCCTGCCCGGCATAACCCGAGTTACCGGAGGTATTGGAATCAAATGTCCATTGTTTGGTCAGCTGTCCGTTACGCCAGTTATAAGCCACGAGCACTGTGCGGGTGTAGTACCCACGCGCCATGACCAGACTTGGGCGCTCTCCATCCAGATAAGCAATTGCAGCAAGGAATCGGTCCACCCGGTTGCCATAGTTATCTCCCCAACTGGATACATTGCCACGCGCCGGTTCGTAGTTCACTGTGGAGAGCGCTTTGCCAGTCTGTCCATTGAAGACCGTGAGGAATTCGGGACCAGACAACACATAACCGCTAGAATTGCGGTAATCCTTGCTTGCATCCCCGAGGACCACGCCAGTGCCATCCTTGGTGCCATCGGCTGTTTTCATCGCAACTTCGGCTTTGCCATCACCGTCGAGATCATAGACCATGAACTGGGTGTAGTGAGCGCCGGCACGGATATTTTTGCCCAGACTAATACGCCAGAGGCGTGTTCCGTTTAATTTGTAGGCATCGATAAACACTTCCCCGGTATAACCACTCTGGGAGTTATCCTTGGCGTTGGAAGGGTCCCACTTCACAATCAATTCATACTCACCATCACCATCCAGGTCACCTGCACTGGCATCGTTGGCACTGTAGGTGTAGGCTACTCCATCGGGCGTTGTCCCGCCTGCGGGCACACTGAGCGGTACAGATAGATAGTTATTGCCCCATACGCTTGCTGCCGCTGAAGCTGCCTGCTCCGTTCCACTGACGACAGCGCGAACCGTATATTTGGAACTGCTTGTCCCGCTTGCATCCTGAAGGTTGGTGCTGTTTGTTATGGGCGAAGCGTTCACCTTGGTTCCATCCCGATAGACGTTAAACGATACATTCGATCCTTCCGTTCCCAGAAGCCGCCAGCTGACAAACACACCTGTCCCAGTCTTCACAGCTACCACACCGCGATCCAGATATTCCATCTGCCTCGGACTCGCTGCATGTGTTATCGGCGTGTTGCCAAGGCTAAGCGAAGTAACCAGTAACGCGGAACTTAGCAGTGATACTCCTACTGTACGTAATGTGCGCTTCCACAATGATGATCGATTTCCCATAAACAATTGCCTCCCCAATTGGTTTGGTAAGCCCGATGCCCTTGTAGCGCTATCTTTTTATGTAAGCGCTTTTAATATATTCATTTTAAATTAAACATATAATTCCATCTATAGGTCTAATTTAGTAATTGGATGGTGGTACATGAAAAAGCCAAAGGATTTCTCCTTCGACTGCGTTAAGCATATTACAGTTTAATCATAATGCTAAATATGCTAAATAGATTCAGAACTGAAGTACTTCTATTAAGCATTAATTCGCTGCATTTCATTAATTAGTAATTTAAGTTTTTCCTTGTCTTCAAAATTTTCACTACTAAAGCTTTTTTCAAGAAAAGCCATTACATATTTAATGAAATTGAGATCATTATTTTTTTGGATAGAGAAGTTCAATCCTTCTAAAATTCGACTTATTGCAACATCGCGATTGTGGTTTAAATAGTATATCGCCAATTCCCCTAGAAGTTTTGCATAATTTTGATCCATCATTGAAGAATTGTATTGTCCAAATTCTGTCTTGTATGTACGTAAAGGAATGTAATCCGAGAAACGCTCTAAAATATCATCAATATTCCAGTTAAACTTATTCGCTGCCTGGATGATGTAACGTAATGCCAAAAATATCTCATCCGGGTATTGTGTGATGTAATTTGCATATTTTTTAACAACATTTATATCCCCAGATAACATCTGATAGAGATACTTATTAGCCGTTGCCCATTCTTCGAATTGCTTCAGCACACGTCGAGACTCATCATCGTCCTCCCGCACCCAGCTCTGTCCACTTGCATAAAGCCCCACAAGTTCTAATGCTTTGTCATAGTCTCCCTGCTCCTCAAATACCGTAGACTGAATCAACCAAGCATATAGTATATAAAAGTAAAGTGGCCGTACTGTTAGTTTCCACTCCTGATTTTGTCGTTCCGAAATGTTAATTGTATTATATTGAATTTTGGCTAACTGTAACATCTTGTCAGCGAAATTTTTAACTTCGCTCCATTTATTTACCGAGCCAAAAGCATGGATTAGATCTTTGAAGGCTTCAAGTTGGTACCCCTCATCCAACCGGTCAACATAGGGCTCGAACAAGATAGCCAACCTTAGATTTTCCTCCAGGTTCTCTCCTTGTCCAATTAGAAACAATCGATACTGACACATCGCAAGCCGTTCGGAATGCTGATATTTCTCAACTTCACTCACACTCTTATATAACAATGCCGCCGCAGACCGCTGATTTTGTTCAAATAATTGTTCAGCCATCTCAAATAGTTCTGTCGCATAATCCAGGTCGTCCAGTAGCCGATAAAGAATCTGTTCAATGCAGTCCAGCCGATTCAACTCCGCACTTCGGAGAATAAACGGTCTGATCCGCCGCATGGATACGGAATAAGCAAAACATTCTTCCACATAGTCGGCAAAAAAATGATCCGCTGCCACGCCCATTCCTGATGATATCGCAATCAACTGACTCACGGATATGGGACGATTCCCATGTAGAATACGACTAATTGTGCCTGTATTAATGCCAGAGACTTCCGAGAATCGGGAGAGCGTCATGCTGTTCTTATCGATAAACTGGGTTAATTGCTCCCGAATTGAATTTGCAGGTTCCAAGGAAAGCACCACCCTTCGTGCAACATCCAGATTTTAGGTTTTATCCCTATATATTCTGATCATAATGAACGTTCGAACGATGGTCAATAAAAAAATGTGATAATTGCCACTATTTTCAAGTTAATCGCATTAAAAGACTAAAAAAAGCTGTAAAACCATGTGTTTCTCCATGATTTCACAGCTTATAGACCACTTTTCAGATGTAATATTCCACGTTTACTTCACCGTATTACACCTTATACCACAGGCGCAATACATACCGGACGAGGCAGTTCCAGCTTGAACCCGTTATGCGTCAGACGGCCGTCTTCTTCACTGATCTGGAAACCTACGAGGTTATTGCTGTCCTGATTGGCCACGACCAGAATCCCACCAGGCAAAATATTAAAGTTACGTGGTGTCTGCCCAATCGTGGACGTCCACTCTACGGCTTCCAACTCACCGCTCTCCTGGTCAATATGATAGAGTACTATGCTGTCATCTCCCCGATTGGATGCATACAGGAAACGTCCACATGGAGATACGCGGATGTCTGCAGCCGTCCCCTCTCCTTTATGCCCTTCTGGAAGTGTCGAGATGTGCTGCACTGTAGTGAACTCCCCTCTACGCTCATCGTACAGGAATGCCGTTACCGTGTTGTTCAATTCGTTGATTACATATGCCCACTTCGAGTTGGGATGGAACACAAGATGCCTTGGCCCTGCGCCTGGTGGTTGATCCATCTCACGATGGGTAACCAGACGTCCCTCTTCCAACCGGTACACAATGATTTGATCCAGACCGAGGTCACATACGACAGCATACTGCCCGGACGGATCTGGTTGAATGGAGTGTGCATGCGGCCCTTCCTGGCGTTCTTCGTTGATTCCACTTCCCGTGTGCTCCACCCATGCACTCATCTCACCAAGCGTCCCCTGATCGCCAACCGGGAATACATTGACACTGCCGCTGCTATAGTTGGATGAAAACACCCACTGACCATCCGTGGAGACAGACACATAACATGGAGAAGCCCCTCTGGTCTGTTTTCGATCCATCAGGTGCAGCTCACTCGTTGCCGCATCTCTCCGATAGACCAGTACCTCTCCCTCGTCCTTCTCACTCGCCACATACAGACAGTTTCCATCCGGGCATAGCGCCAGATAAGACGGATTATCCACACCATCCATGTGATTGACGATTCGCATCTCTCCTGTATCCGCATTCAACGCACATAGGAATATTCCGGGTTCATCCGCTGAAGCATACGTACCTGTATAGAAAAACGTTTCCTGTGTTTTGACTGGTTCCATATCTAAATCTCTCCCTTATCCTATATATTCACTGTTCTGATTCTTCCCACTGGTATGTACTTACCCAATTCACGGGCAACTGCTTCACTTCCTGTCCTATAACGTGGCTTTCTAAATCGATAACAACCCCGGTGTGCGCTCTCATATCTGTCATTGACTCCCTTATCCCCTCTCACCATAATACAAAGTATGAGACCTAACAACAGACCACCCCTACAGCGTAAATCTGATGGATTTCGTATGCAAAAACTCATTGTGCTTCCGGACGCCCTGCTGCAAGAAACCGCAGCTTATCCGGTCACGTGCGGATTATACGTAACCGATATCGGTTACTTTCACGAAGCGGAGCATCATTACCGTGATCGTCCCGATGGTTGTGAATCACACATTCTGATGTACTGTGTCCAAGGCACAGGCTGGTATACGTTGGATGGCAGCAAGACATATGATGTCAGCCCGGGAAACCTAGTTATATTACCTGCACATGTCCCTCATGTGTACGGAGCAAACGCAGCTGAACCATGGAGCATCTTCTGGATTCATCTGCGCGGGGAACACGCTTTATCCTACATAGAACCCTTGTTAACTCATCATATTACTACCATGCCCCCGGCCAAGGCTCAAAAATGGCTTGAGCTGTTCCATGAATGTTACGGCGCGTTAGAGACGGGTTACTCCATGCAGACGATGACGTATGCCTCCCAGATTATCGGTTATATGCTTGGTATGCTCGCTTATGGACCAGAGACGACAGGAACAGATGGCGGGGTCATTAGTAGCAAACGGGCGGCTGAACAATCCGTTCAATATATGTTGGAGCACCTGGAGAATGGAATCACGCTTAAGGAACTGGCGGTACACGCGCGGCTGTCTGTCCCTCATTACTCTCAGTTATTCAAGCAAGCTACAGGGCATTCGCCCATCGATTATTTCCTGCGGCTTAAGATTCAGCATTCCTGCCGCTATCTGGATTTTACCGATTGGACCGTGAAGCAGATCAGTTCCGAGCTTGGATTCAAGGACCCGTACTACTTCTCCCGTCTGTTCAGCAAAATGATGGGGCGTTCACCCACGGATTATCGAAATAAATCCAAAGGTTAAGGTAGTGTCTTCACTTAGCCCCTTCTGAATGATTATGAATTCAGTTGGAAAATTCCAGCAACCTTTTGAACAGAAGGGTCGTCTATAGGGGCAAATAACTTTTATATAAAGGGATCATCCCTGGAAAAGTGAGGCGCACCTATCATGAAAAAAAATATAATTGCTACATTAACTGCGGGAGCTCTGCTCACGCTGTCTCTAAGTGCAGGACCGATCAAGGCGGCGCAGGTCCAATTCACGGATATTCAAGGTATCGCAGGAGCAGACAAAATCGAATCTCTCCATCAGGATGGATTCATCAAAGGTGTGAGCGACAGCTTGTTCAAACCTGAACTGGAGTTAAATACTGCTCAGGGCATTCAACTGATTGCGGACGGCCTGAATCTGAATCTGGACACGATTCGTTTTATCAAAATGCCGGTACCAAGTGACTACTTCTCTACTGTAAAAGATGGCGTATGGTACAGTGATGCATTTATCCGTGCCCAATATAATGGCATTCAGATGTCACAGGATATCGATCCGTCCAAACCGCTTACTCGTGAACAATTCACACTGTTCCTGATGCAAGGCATCGAGGCCAAAGGCGGTCTGCCGATGATTAATATCAAACCTGTGGACATTACCGACGAACAGGAACTTACGCCAGAGTATCAAGGTGCCATTCAGCGTTCACTCGTTCTCAAAATCAATGAGCTGGATGCCGACGGCAACTTCAATCCCAAACAAACGATTACTCGTGCCGAAGCAGCAGTGATGATGTATAACGCAATCGAGTACATGGAATCGTTCCATGCACCACAAATCCCTGAAACACCTGAGAAGTAATCATTTCATGATGGAAGCAGTATGCCAAACAGCCGCACTTTCCCTTAACAGGAAAGTGCGGCTTTTGTATTATACCGTTATTTATACCTATATCACTGATGCAATCATCAGATTTAACTTTCTAACTTAGAAAGAACCTTTAACAACAACCTCAGACAACGGTAAACGTCCTGACGGGCGAGCTGGCTGTGCAGCTTTACCTACAGTAATCAACAACGTTGGCACAAATCGTGCAGGAATGTTGAATGTTTCGATCAGTTTTTGTGGATTATATCCACCGATTGGACATGTATCGTAACCCAGGGAGCGTGCAGCAAGCATAATATTTTGGGAAGCAAAAGATGCATTGCGGATCGCTTCATCGCGAGCGATTTGCGGGCTTTGGTAAGCACCGTTGATCTGTCCAACCAATGCGTCACGAACCTCAGCAGTCAGTGCGCCTGCTTCAACAGCTTGGTCGTAGATTACTGTGTTACGGTTTGCTTCCAAGTCTCCGAGAACAGCAATCGTAACCGAACTTTCCACGATCTGACTTTGACCGTAAGCAACTGGCAGCAATTTCGCTTTGTCTGCTTCGGATTCAATCACGAGGAATCTCCAGTGTTGCAGGTTCCATGAAGATGGTGCTTCCGCTGCTGCTGTCAGAATCGCATTGAGATCAGCTTCAGGCAATTCAAAACCTTTTTCGTACTTTTTGACAGCATGGCGTTCGCTAATAACGCGAAGTGTTTCATTTTTTTCAATGCCTGACATGTGTTCCACTCCCCAGAATCTAGTTTGTTTATACTTCTTTACTTTCGCAAGGTGATCTTGAAGAATACTACTCTACCAAGGATTTGCCTTCCGAAAATAACATCAGCGCAGATAATCTCTCCCCATCTGTGTTCACGTTATGCCCGGAATCGCCTGAGAACATCAATGGATCTTTCACCGGAGCACACGCCAATGCCATAACTTGTCCACCATGCCTGACTAAACCAAGGCCATGTCAGGAAGGACCATTCGTTGTGGACTCCGTCAGGACTTCTCCTTTGCAGGCAATCCATTCAGCGACAGGGTTATCGCTTCCCCATGACCTATGCGCTCTTTCACATCCTGAATGGATATACGGTCAAAATAAGCGCTGAGCGCCTCTTCGCCTCCGTTATATATGTTCCCCATCACATCCTGCATATTGGAAGATACTACGCAAGATGAACCAGACTCCCCTGAGCACCAGTTGGGACCAAGTGAACCACCAGCTACCAGTCTGTACAATTCTCCCAGCTTGATCTCTTCACTTGGACGGCTAAGCAAGTACCCACCATGAGCACCTTCCTTTGTCGTCAGGTAACCATGTTTGCGCAGAACACTAAGTACCTTACGGACTCTGGCCGGGTGTGTACCCACACTCTGGGACAAATCTTCACTATTGGCCATACACTCATTTCTCATCGACAGAAAAACAAGACAATGCACCGCTATGGTAAATTCGCTGTTCATAACTTACTCCTTCCCGGCTTACAACACCGATGAACTCCAACCCAAGGTAAGTATAACTGTCATTATATGAATAACAGTTATGTTTGTCAACTTTCATCTAGCATGGAGATCAAACGTGATTTTTCCTGTTATACCAATACTTACAGCTCATCAACACAATTAAGCTAGGATGAACATCCTGTCTTCATTTTAATCTAAAAAAGACAAAAAAGTGAGCCTTTCGCTACGCGAAGGGCTCCAATAAGATAGACATATGAAAGGGCTTACGTGACTATTATAATCGGTAATCCTCAATTTGAAAACGCTTTTTTTGTAAAGTGCATCATTATTTAAAATTTTTTTTATTTGAATAGAATGAACAACAGGTATTGCTAAAACTAATCCCATTAGTTATTATACTAATACCATTAGTTTTAAGGAGGGGTTAACGATGCGTATTACCCGAGAATTTGATGTCGTTCAAGTTACGTTTTTCCCAAGACTCTTCCCTGTGAACGTATACTTGGTTGAAGAGGAAGATGGATTAACCCTGATTGATGCCGGAATACCGTTCAGTCTTAAGGGGATTTTGGCAACTGCCCAGTCCCTTGGAAAACCCATGACCAAGATCATTCTGACTCACGCGCATAGCGACCATATTGGTGCATTGGATCGTCTCAAAGAGACACTGCCCCAAGCCGAGATCTTCATCTCCAGACGGGATGCTCGTCTATTGGCGGGTGATACTTCCCTTCTTCCCGGTGAGCCACAAACCCCGGTACGCGGCGGCGTGCCTAAGCCCAAAGCGGTGCGCACCCAGCCAAACCAATTGCTGGATGACGGTGACCAGATTGGGTCACTGGTCGCCATTGCCTCACCAGGACATACGCCGGGGCATATGTCCTTCATCGATACGCGCAGCCGCGTGCTCATCGCTGGCGACGCGTACCAGCTGCAAGGCGGCCTTGCCGTATCCGGCCGCATGCGCCCGCTCTTCCCGTTCCCCGCGCTGGCGACGTGGAACCGCGAAGCGGCTCTGGCCAGCGCGAAGCGCCTGGCGGAGCTGGAACCGTCCGTGCTGGCGGTAGGCCACGGACGGATGCTGCACCAGCCCGCGGCCGCCATGCGCGCGGCAACCGCTGATGCACAGCAGCGGTTTGATCTTGCCGGGGGGCAACTATGAGCCCCCGGCAAGGGCTGGATCGCGGCGCTCTGCTCAGCGCCGCCGCCCAGCTTGCTGACAGCGACGGCTTTCAGGCGCTGACACTCGCCGCGTTGGCACAGCGGCTGGATGTGCGCTCGCCGTCGCTCTACAACCACATCAGCGGACTTCCCGGGCTTCGCCAGGAAATGGCGCTGATGTCCGTACAACAGCTTAGCCGCGCATTAACCGCGGCTATCGCTGACCGCACTGGCGATGATGCCATTCAGGCCATCGCTGCGGCATACATTGGCTTCGTCCGCGAGCACCCCGGGCTCTACGAAGCCTCATTCCATGCCCCGGACCGCGAGGAGCCACAGCTCGCCGCGGCCAGCACAGCCACGCTGGAGTTGCTGCTGCACAGCTTGCAGCCCTACCCGCTAACCGAAGCGGAAGCATTGCACACCGTTCGTGGTTTGCGCAGCCTCTGCCATGGATTTGCCTCCATTGAGGCACAGGGCGGCTTCGGCATGGACTTTGATCCAGACGAAAGTCTGCGTATGACCGTATCCGCCTTCCTGCACGGACTCCGGCATCTTCACCAGGACTAGTTAAGCCACGCATTGCATCATGAAAAAGGACTGCAAAAAATCTGCAGTCCTTTTTGCATTGCGGTGTACTGGTACATCCCATAGATTTGACAGTAATAATGTTATAGTTACGCCGATGACTTTTAGCAAATTAACATCCACTTTGAATTCATCTTTCATCGGCTTGTGTTCATTTAACGCGTATGTGATTCGTTACATTTACCAACGTACCAAATTAGGACATATAAGATGTGCTGAGTTCGTTAAAACGCGCTACGTACGGTGCTTCAGATCTAGCTACATACCCCATTGTTCAGGGTGGTAAGAGTCTGAAACGTATTCAATCTACCCAGTCCCATTTCACCTGGCAATCTGATCCTTACTTGATCCGCCCTGTCTCTCAACCACACTTTTGCCACTCACAACGACGCACTTCTCTATTATGTACATCTCCCGTTCCTCTCGAAAGGTGGAATGGACTTTGGTTTCCCTCTTTCCATCGAAACGGTTCTCGATAGCCTATCTATGGCCATTGCTGCCGTCCATCCTGCACTTCATTCAAAATATGCTTCATCACGGGCACGTACACCTTCCAGTAGAACATGTCCGGAATATCTTTCTGATCTGGCGTAAGCTTGGACCGGACGACCTCCCATCCCCGGATTCGGCGCCAGAAGGAATAATGCTTCATCTCACCGAATGACCCTGCCATGTAATACGACCGATTATAGTCGTCGTAGCGGACAAGTGCAGCAAATTCCGCGGGAATTCCTGCATCCACCAGCTTCTGCTCGCCTGTCTCCGTAAGATCCGTCTTATACCAGGCCAGTATGGAATTATTCTGTTGCGGCACAATGATATCGAACCAGCCATTGTAATGTATATCCTGGGTTATACCGCTCCAATCGCTACCTTCCGGTGTAAATGCAATCTGTATATTGCCTGTCTTCACATCCGGACCTTTCTCCAGTACCATGACCTGTCCATCCATATGTATCAGCAGCATACCTGCTCCGCGATAATGCCATTTCTTCTTCTCCTGCTGCTCATAGTGCGCCCTAACCCAGCGGGGTACTTCTTCTATACTTTGCAGATTAGATACCGATTTCCCCTGCCATCCACTGCTGTCCACACCCAAGATGGGGTATAGCTGCTCTCTTGTCATCTTGGAAGCCGTATTCGCCAATGCACTGTATTCGGCAACAATCGTCACGCCTTTATACGCAGCCTCGCGAATCTTCTGCACATCATATATTGTTAATCCTTCATAAATTTCGTCTTGCTTCCGTTCATTCTTGTGTGCAGACAGACTACTCCGATTCGCCGTCAGATAGATCAGATCCGTGTCCGTCACCTCATCAGGCAACAATTGCTTCATCCGAGGAAGCCCGTCCTGAAGATCATAGCCGTAATAATCCTCTTCATACGAGTAGTGTTCCCCTGTTTGCTGTACGATCTTCTGCTGATTCAGCAGCCAGACCAATCCCTTGTGCCCCTGATAGGACAAGTCCGGCCTGCTCTTGTCAATAATCATGATGTTCAGTGGAACAGGGGCCTGAGATTGCCACATAATCCAGGGGACAACCAGCACCACCGATACCACTGTAAAACAAGCCAGGGTCCACATCGTGGCTGGCCTGTAACTTTTTTTCATGAAGCGTATTCCTCCTTGCTCTGTTCCAAGGTATTGTCAGGATCGGTCGTTAGATTACTCTAATCCATGTCTGCTGTCCTTTTCCTCTGCCTTCCGCAAGCCCATAGCCTGCAATATGCCATATATACGGGATATGTTATTCAGCGGTCTGAACCAGAACGTCTCCGTACATGCATACAACAGCAGACGTGTCACCTCTCGGGACGTATATGCCTTGCGTGAACACCATATTTCGAACATCACCACACTTGCGGACAACAAGGAACCATAGAGGGTCAGTAGCAGAACGAGAATGATGCATAGGTTAATATCCACCAACTGTAGCCCTATGCCTGAGATGAACAGCAAAATCACTCCCAGTTCCATCACAGGCCCCAACAATTCGATCAAAATAAAATACGGGATGGATACCATTCCCATCCAGCCATAGGCCGGATTGAAGATCATGCTCCGCTGAGTCCATAGACTGCTTGCAAGCTGCATGTGCCAACCGATACGCTGTCTGCACAGCTGACGCCATGTACCGGGCACTTCTACCCTGCAGATCGGATCGGGAATGTATATAATACGACCACGTTCCCGAGTACGCTTTATGCGTTAAAACCGTAGATAACCAACAAAAAAGCTAGTACACTTGCACATACAAGGCTGACCACATGTACCAACCAATCTGTATTACCTGCAAGCCACCCACTATGATGTGAGCCGATAAGCTTGATATACATCCATTGTTGTCCAATCATTGCATGATTTCCCCTTAATCGAATAAACGGCCTTACAACGGGCACAATAATACAAAATTTTCAAATACACCCTGTGAATACATATCGGGTATATGATACACTAAGCTTTCTATCGGCTTTCTGCGTTTGTGATATAATAGGAACTGAAAATTCCGGCAATTCGTACTGGGTTCCGGATCACCGGATAACATATTATTCCAGAAAGAGGGAGTTCTACGTGGCTCAAATCAGTCCGTACTACCTGCAAATCGGAGCAACCGTGGGCATGCTCGTCATGGCACTGCTTGCCATCTTCATCCGCATGAAAGCCAGTCACAGACCGGTGACCATTCGCAAAATCCTTATTCCTCCGCTCGGCATGAGCACAGGATTTCTCATGTTTGTTGTACCGGCAACTCATGTTCCTCTACTCTGGGCATTCATTGCGTTTCTGGTGGGCTGGTTCCTTTTCTCCTATCCCCTCATTCGCAGTACACGGTTTGAACGAGTAGGTGAAGAAATTTTTGCCACACGTTCTCGCAGCTTTGCTTTTATCTTGCTTGGACTGTTGGCCGTACGCTTGATCCTGCATGAAGTCATCCAGCGATATGTAAGTATTCCGCAAACGGGCGGATTGTTCTTCCTGCTGGCTTTTGGCATGATTGTACGCTGGCGTGTATATATGTACAAACACTACAAAGAAGTGCTGGTCGCCGAACACTAGTCATCATACGCAGACCACGCACAGATTTACAGATAAAAAAGACACGTTCTGCTGCACCCTCGGTGTGCAGAACGTGTCTTTTCGTTTTCAACCTAATTTGTACATGTAAACCATTCGATATCTATTCAGGATCTGCAACCTTAACCAGTTGCTTGCCCAGATTATCTCCCGAGAAGAGGCCCATGAATGCTTCCGGCGTCTGTTCGAACCCGTCCACAATGTTTTCTTCATACTGGATATGACCTTCCTTGATCCATTTCGCCAACTTGGCACGGCCTTCTTTGAAGGATTTCGTATAGTCACCCAGCAGGAAACCTTTCATTAATGCTGTATTTGTTAACAGCAACGTCTGTGGCCGCATCCCGATATCCGGTTTCTCCAGATTATAGGACGAGATCTGACCGCATAACGGAATACGTGCATTCCGATTGATGTGGCGCAAGACTGCATCCGAGATGTCACCGCCCACATTGTCAAAGTAGACATCTACGCCATCCGGGCAAGCCCGTTCAATGGCCGCTGACATATCCTGTTCCTTCTTGTAATTCAACACCACGTCGAAGCCCAGCTTTTCTTTCAAATAAGCGCATTTCTCATCAGAGCCTGCAATACCAACCACGCGTGCTCCTACAATTTTACCAATCTGACCTGCAATCATGCCTACCGCTCCGGCTGCTCCCGATACAACGACTGTTTCGCCGTCCTTCGGTTTGCCGATGTCCTCCATACCAAAATAAGCCGTCAGACCCGTCAGGCCCAGCGCACCCAGGTAAGCCGTGATTGGTGCTTCTTCCGTATCAATCAGCGACAGATCAGCCGTATTCACTGCGGCATATTGCTGCCAGCCCCACATACCGGATACGAGATCTCCTTTGCGCAGATTGGGTTCCGAAGATTCCACAACCTGTCCAATGGCTCCACCCTTGATCACTTCATTTAACGCGTACGGTGCAGCATAGGATTTTGTATCTTTCATGCGGCCCCGCATATACGGATCGACCGACAAATATAGTGTACGTACCAGAACTTGCCCAGCTTCCGGTTCAGGAAGAGGTGCATCAATGAAGTTAAAATTCTCTCTGGAAGGGGCACCTTCGGGACGAGACGCAAGTACGATTTGTTTATTTAAAGACACCAAAATTACCTCCTTGTTGCCAAGTGGACGCAAGGTTAACCCTTGTCAGCTGAGATCACTTACCACTGGCTCTGTGTTATCACTTCTTAATAGTTTAAACCGAAACAGGCGGATCACAAACGTGCGCCGCCTTGAAATATGCAAATATCGTCACATTGTAGCTGCTTTTGGCTATTATTGTGCTGTCAAAATCACTGGACCATCCGCCGTAATCGCAATCGTATGTTCATACTGGGCAGACAGACTTCCATCCATAGTACGAGCAGTCCATCCATCTGAATCCAGCTTACTTCGGAACGTACCAATATTCAGCATCGGTTCGATCGTAATAACCATACCTTCCTTGAGACGCGGACCCCGATGAGGCGGACCGTAGTGAGGGACTTGTGGTTCCTCATGCATCTTCTCACCAATGCCGTGTCCGATAAACTCACGCACCACCGATAGGCCCTCACCTTCTGCATACACTTGAATCGCATTGGAGATATCTCCGATCCGGTTGCCCACCACGGCAAGTTCAATGCCTTTGTACAGAGAGTTTTTGGTTACATCCAGCAGATGTTGTGCTTCCGGAGTCACTTCACCTACGGCATATGACCAAGCCGAATCCGCCAGCCAGCCATTTAGATTAACCACCATGTCGATTGTAACGATATCGCCGTCTTTCAGTGCATATTTTCCCGGAAACCCGTGACAGATCACATCATTAACCGACGCACATGTCGCATATTGGTATCCGTTATATCCCTTTTGTTCCGGCGTAGCGCCATTTTTCTTCATAAAAGCTTCAGCAAACTGGTCGATCTCCTGTGTCGTAATGCCTGGACGAATCATCTTTGCAATTTCTCTATGGCATGCGGCGAGAATTTCTCCGGCTTTTTTCATATATTCAATCTGTTCTTTGGTCTTCAATGTAATCATAATAACTACTCCTGTCCGTTAAAATCTTATCCTGTCCTCTATTGTAACGCTAAACACTCAAAATAAAAAATTCCGTGCAATCAGCAACATCCTATTATACGCCAAGCTCCTGTCCAATGAATACAATTATCCATGAAAAAATCGAAACTCCTTCCGATCTAGCCACGTATATGCTTAAAACAGTTGAAGTCGAAAGGGTGAAAGCTCATGTTCAAAAAGATTATCGGCAAACTTCTCGATTCCAAATCTTCATCTCACCGCAAACGTTACAGCTCCTCGGACAGGCGCTCATATAAACGTCACAGCAGTTCCTCAGGCAAGCGTTCCTACAAGCGCTATTCTTCTTCAGATGTGAAATACCGGGACAGCCGCAGTGGCTCCGGGTATTACAAAAGCAGAAAATACAGCTCCAGCTAAACTGCTAACACGACTGCTTTTAAAGAGCAATGATCACACCAGCTTATTAGACGCTACAATAAATGAATATGTAATAAAGGGGTGTTCGCCAGCCGTACTTACGGCCAGCAGAACACCCCTTTATTGTTTCTATATAGCAAAAAAGAAAAAGACCCCTACAGGTATCATACGAAGAGGTCACGGATAACTAGTATAGGTCCGCCTACAGAGCTATTTCATTGTAATCTCAGCAACACTTTCTCAATCTCAGCCTGTAACTCTGTCGCCCCACCCTCATAACCTGGACGGAGTCCAAGGAGTCGCTCCAACATCTGGTGCAATTCCGGCGTAAGCTTAAGTTCCTCCTGCCAGCTGGCGGGTTCACGGCCCTTCTCCGGCTCATAAGCCGAATACAGCATAAAGAGAAGAAAGTGGCCGATATCCTGCAAATCATGATCCGGTGTAGCCGGTTCATCTTCAGGCTCAGGGACTTCACGCATACGTCGCTTTAGCTCCGGCAACAACGGCTCCCCCAAGCGTCTCGCCAGGCCAAAGTCAATCAGATGCACCGTCCCTTCACGTAAAATAACATTGGGAATCCGCACATCTCCATGAATATATCCCTGCTCATGCACATGAGCCACCGGAGCCAGCAGTTGACCTGCCAATTCCAGACATTCCCGCTCCGTATATTGAAGACCTTGCTCAAATATGCAATCTTCCAGCGTCTGTCCACGAATATACTCGGTAACGATATAACTTCGTCTCCCGGATGTGAACACATCCAATAGATCAGGGATCGCCGGATGATGCAGACGTCTCATCACGTCCGCCTCCCGCTCCAACAGGTGCGCAGAGAGTCTCCCCTTGCTAGGCTTGGACTCCTTCAGCGCCACTTCCCTGCCGTTCTGGTCATCTGTACACAGGTATGTCAGCCCATAGCTCCCCATACCCAGCAATTCCTGTATTGTATAACGCTCAGCAATGGTCATGCCTTCCCGCCGAGGACGATCCATCCATAATCCGAGCAATCTTTGCCAACTTCGTCGCAGCTCCACAGATCCTCCCACGCCAGCTTCCTGACCCACTCAGTCTTTATCTATACTGAGCAGTCCGTTGCCAGTCTTCATGTTGTATGGAGCTTATTATATCAGGCCCATAATGCAAAATCACGATGAGCAAGAGCCTGTCATTCAAGCTTCCTTATGCTTCTTGGGCAGGAACCCGAACAACATACGCAGGGATACTCCTTTTGGTTTGCGTTTTCTTCCCTGGAAACTGCGTAGATTGGTTACGAGTTCACGATCCCGCTCCTCTTCCAGCTTCTCATTCATCCACAGGCGCTGTTTCTCCATCTGTTCCTGGAGCGCCATATGTGTCTCCGCCAGATGCTGAAGGGTCAGTTCCAGTTCATCGACCCGCTGTTGCAGCAGCTGTACCCGATCATCCTGCTGTTGTTCCACAGCACCGTAAGTCACCTCACTTACAAGTTGCCCCAGACCTTCATAGGATCTCAGATTACCCATTATTTCAGGTTCTTCAGGGAGTACAGATGACATGACTGTCGCTGCACATTCCGTCTCTGACAGACCTTCAATTCCCACCACCGGGACATCTACTTCTACTACAGCTACAGGTACTTCTGGAGCCAATACAGTCACCACAGCATCAGCCAGGGGTAGATTATGCTCTCTGAGTTCAGTCATCAGGCGTTCAATGCACTCGATGTCGTCGGACTTGAATAGTCTGGATTTGTTGGCGGACCGTTCGAACCGGTATCCCTGTTCTTCCAGTGCCGCCGCATATTTACGAAGAGTACTGGCACCTATGCCCAGGCTCTTGGCCGTTTCCGTCGTTGCTCCTGCTTCTTCAATCATGATTAATTCCCTCCCGGAATGAAGTCTTTTGGGAATCCATTTCATAATACCTTTAGTGAGTTATGAAATGGATTCTTGGATAAAAACATTATGGCTTCAGCGTTCCTTTTTGGAACCGTCATCGGATCGGGGCAACCTGTCTCATGGATCAAGTATGCTTATCTTTTGCTTGTCCGTATGTATTCGTCAGCTCCTCAGCGGATCCCTTTGGCGGTTTTGTTCTGTTTCTGCGGATTCCTAAGAAGTTTTGTCAGGTATATGATCCGCACAAATAACCCCCAATCCGACAACAAGCATGAATGCTGTCATGTCGAATGACACAGGTGCAAACGCCGTCAAATCTTATGATTATGAATTATTCATGTCAATTTTGTTAACTCCGTTACTCCAATACGCTCCCGCGATAGCGGATATCATTGCTGCACAGCTTTTCCATGTGTTATCTTATGTAACGTAGAAGTGGATTCCAGCATAAAATGAAGGACTATACTTAACATAGAACGCATTAGTAACGGATAAATATCAATCTAAATGGGGGCTGAACGGCAGTGTTAGGCAAATCAGGCAAAGTAGCGGTGATCGGGGCGGGTCTTGTCGGTTCGAGTTGTGCGTATTCCATGATTAATCAATCGATATGCAGGGAAATTATGATGGTGGACCGGACGTATGACCGTGCTGTAGCACAGGCACTGGATTTTTCCCATTGTATGGACTTCACACATAACCGCACCAAGGTATATGCAGGCACGTATGCCGATTGTGGCAATATGGATGTTATTGTCTTAACTGCCGGGGCGAATCCCAAGCCAGGACAGACACGGCTGGATATTCTGGAGGAAGCGGAATCGATTACCAAAGACATCGTGGTCCCGATCATGAACAGTGGATTTAACGGGATTTTTGTCGTCGCTGCCAATCCGGTTGACATAGTAACTTATATGGTATGGAAATTATCTGGTCTTCCGAGGGAGCATGTCATCGGCACAGGAACGTCCATTGACTCTTCAAGGCTCAAAACACTACTGTCTGAAGTCTTCTCCATCGATCCACGCAGTGTGCACGGTTATGCTCTCGGGGAGCATGGAGAATCCCAGTTCGTGGCCTGGTCGCATGTGACCATCGGTGGCAAACCAATTATGCACATCATGGATCAGCACAAGGAGCGCTTCAAACATCTGGATCTGGACGATATCGCACGCAAAACGAAAGATGCCGGCTGGGAGATCTTTACCCGTAAAGGTTCTACCCAATTCGGAATCGGAAATGCCCTCGCGCACATCACTCGTTCCATCCTCAATGACGAACACAAGATCATCGCCGTATCGGCTATTCTGGACGGAGAGTACGAGCAACACAACGTTTGCGTCGGTGTTCCTGCAATCATCGGTGGCAATGGTATTCAAGAGATTATCGAATTGAATCTGGATGCAACAGAACGTGAGAAATTCAACAATTCCTGTGAAATCTTATCTGGTAACATTAATCGCCTGACATTGGTATAAGCCATTCGTGTACAACTCCACGCTGTATGCTTAGGCTCAACTTCAAAAGCCTGCCAACGCAAACATGCCAATAACACTCCATGCGAGGAGTCTTATTGGCATGTTTGCGTTTATTATTTTCACAATCGAGTAGTTGTTCAATTCGGTGCAAGTTGAGGTTCGTCCCTTGGCCCCCATTGCTGTAACACCCGCTTCAACTCACTCAGCATAACCGGTTTGCTAATAAAATCACGCATACCAATCTCCAGACAAGCTTCCTTATCTTCCCGTTTGGCATTGCCTGTAACTGCGATGATTGGAGGTATGCGATCTTGTGGAATTAAGCGGTGTAACAGGTCTGTCGCCTTTAGTCCATCCATCACAGGCATATGAATATCCATCAAGACAATATCATAAGCATTCTGAGAGATGGCATCAATTGCCTCCACACCATTAGTACACACATCTGCCTGGTATCCGAGCTTCTCCAGATATTCTCGCAAAATCTTCCGGTTCACCGGATGATCCTCCGCCACCAGAATACGCATGGCGACCTTATCACTCTGACGTGTACGATCATGATGGAACTGACTTGCTGTCTGTTCTGCTGAAGCATCTACACTCGCCGCAGGAACAGCAAACCGGAAGGTTGAGCCTTCCCCTTCTATACTTTCGACACTGATACTGCCTCCCATGATCTCCACGAGCCGCTTGGAGATGACCAGTCCCAATCCGGTACCACCATACTTCCGGTTAATCACCGGATGTAGTTGAGAGAAGGACTGAAACAACTGATCCAGCTTGTCAGCGGGGATACCAATTCCCGTGTCTTGCACCGCAAAATCAAGAACGCTGTCTTCAGGCTTTCTGCCCTTGATAATATCCACGTTAACATCAATGCTTCCCTGATCTGTGAACTTGAGCGCATTGCCAACCAAGTTCACCAGAATCTGCCGGATACGTATGGCGTCACCGACCATGAACTCAGGGATGCTCGGATTGAGGCGATATCTGATCTCCAGATGTTTCTCATCTGCACGCGGTTTAAACAGTTCGGCGACCTGTTCCAGCATCTTGCGTAATGCAAATGGTTCATAAGCCAGTGCCATTTTTCCGGACTCCAGCTTACTGAAGTCCAAAATATCATTAAGGATGTTCAGCAAAGCATCACCGCTGTCTCGAATAATCTCGGCATATTCACGCTGTTCTTCCGATAAATCGGTACCGATCAACAATTCTGTCATCCCCACGATCCCGTTCATCGGTGTACGGATCTCATGGCTAACCATCGACAGAAATTCTGACTTGGCCTGAGCTGCCAGCTCAGCTGTTTCTTTAGCACGTACAATTTCACGTTCGCCAGTCACATCATTAAACACAACCACCGCGCCCTGAATCTGTCCCTGTTCAATAATCGGCGTTACCTGATACTGCACCAGAAAGCTGCTGCCATCTTTACGCCAGAATATATCTTCCTTGATTGAACGTCTCTGTCCATCCAACACAGTCATGTGGATCGGACACTCTTCTTGTGGCAAATGACTTCCGTCTGCACGGGTGTGATGGATGATGGGATGTGAGTTTTTGCCAATGAATTCTTTCGCCTCATAACCGAACATCGAAGCTGCTGCAGGATTCATAAACATGGTGATGCCATCCGCATCCAAACCATATATTCCTTCCGTAACCGTGTTGAGGATCAGCTCATGTTGCTTGCTAAGCTCCTGAATCCGTTCCGTATATTCCTTGCGCTCGGTAATATCGGACACGATTCCATAGACACCTACCACTTCTTTATCCACAATAATGGGCACATTTGTAACCGACACTTCAATCTTCCGACCCCTTGAATTGACGATTCGGGTCTCATAATATTGCGGATCGCCTTGCTTAACCTTGTCAAAGTTCGTTTGACCGTGTTGAACTTCACATTTATCCAGATTGGACAAAAACGATTTGCCAATAAGCTTATTGCGTGGAACATCCAGCATTTGGACCAGCTTGCTGTTCACCGCACTATATTCGCCTTCCAGATTCAATGAGTACACAGCTGCCGGGTTATGTTCGAACAACGATCTGTATCGCTGACGGCTTTCCCGAAGACGTCGGTCCGCATCCTTATGCTGGGTAATATCCCTGCTGATGCTTACAATCTGGACACTCTTTCCAGGCTGTCCAGCGACAGGTTTCGCCAATGTCTCCATCCAGATATAATGTCCCTTCTTGTGCAATACACGCATCTTGCAGCCATTGCCGATCTTGGAAAGATCCATAGGGTCCGGATAATCTCCTGGATAACAATAATCCTTGAAGGACTTTCCTATGACTTCCTCCGGCTTATAACCCAGTAAGGTGTACACGGAAGGGGAGACATATAACAACTCGCCATCCTTAGCACAAGTTGTAATCAGATCTTGCGCATGGTCAGCCAGCACCTGATATTTCTCCTGTGCCTCCTTAAGCTCACGTTGCACTTTCAGGATATCGGTAACATCTTTGGCAATGCCGTATATGCCAACAATTTCATCACTCTCTGTGATAGGCACATACGTTATCTCTGCCTGTTTCAGGGAACCATCTTTATGATAAAAAGTAATGGGATTACTGACTGAACGTCCAGCCAGTACCTCTTTAATATATTCTTTGCGTGAATTTTCACTGTCCGGAGGACAGATCTCACTCTGATTCATACGAATCAAGTCATCCAGTGTATACCCCGATATCCGCTCTACCGAGGGATTAGCATCAATATAGTTTCCATGGATGTCCATTACATAAATGGCATCCGGATGATTAAAAAACAGTGATTGGTAAGAACTTCCCTCAGAAATAATGCGCTTCAGGGTTTCCGTTTTATTAACATCCAAGGCTTACCCCTCTTTTCTCAGCCAATATCTTCATCTAACAGCAGGGATTAATTACCCCTTACTAAAATGGCCCTACCCTCGAATAACCATGTAAGCCTGCCTAGAAACAGCTTTTTTTATTTTACCAGATTCTCGTCTCATTTTAATTACAATCTATGATTCAATTCACATGATGTGTGAGGTAATACTTGGAATTTTGATATTACTCAGGAGGTGTCTTCAAGGAAAGACAAGTTATACAAGTCAGCTGATTATGGCAAATGGCTATACGATTTTCTCAAGAACTCAGGACATCTTATTTGGCGTCCATGCGCCCTTTGTAAATTTTAAAGAACATCAGACACCTTAATCCCCATAATCTCCTGTCATAAACGCTGCAAACGGTTGTTTCATTGGATATCCCGCCTGAATCAAAGCTTCCCAAAGAAAGAGAGATCATCCCTCTTACGATGCCTTGATATAAAATTAACGATACAATTTGTATCAAAAAGGCTATAATCGTTAAAAAACGTTTTTTGACTACGGAGAGGACGGATGAATCATGCTGCCCAACAGATTTAAAATTGCTTACGGTAAACTAAGAGGCCTGGCCATCTTTGGTAAAATTCAGCCCTCTATGGGCCTGCTGCCACGAATCAGGGGTAAGGTTTATCTGAATAGATTGGGTGACTTGCAGGTGGGAAAGCGGCTTAACATTATAGGCAAACCTTGGGGAACCCAGTTAACGGTGGTCAAAGGCGCGCGATTAACGATTGGCGATGACGTCATGATTAATGCAGGAGTCGGGATTGCCGCTAACGTTGAAGTGACCATCGGCAATAACGTCATGATTGGTCCTCGAACAAGCATATTCGACAGTGCCTACCACCGGATTGACTCGCTGGATGACGGGAGCCAGACTGCCAAGCGGATTGTGATTCAGGATAATGCCTGGATTGGTACAGGCGCGCTTATTTTGCCCGGAGTGACCATTGGCAGAAATGCAGTTGTAGCTGCAGGAAGTACGGTAACCAAAGATGTACCCGAGAATACACTTGTAGCCGGCGCACCAGCCAAAATCATTCGGGAGCTGACCATTCATGATGGGTGGGTCAGACATTAGAAAAAATCCTCCTGAAGCATACATACAATAGAGCTTGCATGTTTTGCTTAAAGAGGATTTGGATCTACGATAACCAAGTGTGTATGGGATTATTCAGATTTCTTTTTTTGCAAAATACATCATGCCGATTCCAATAAAAATAACAGCACTGCCTCCAACAACCTCCAGCATCGTCATCAGTGGCACGTTGTAGGCTCCGAAACCTGCGCCGTCCACGGGTGTCATCAGAATCATCGGTTGTGCCCATGGATAATACGGCCCATATGTCGCCGAGTTTACAATGAGAAGATTTGGTATGGTCAATGCAAAATTCAGTGCGAGCGGTGCGGCAAAGCTGCTCCATACCAATGAAACGAACATCTGCAGGGCAGCCAGGGGTACGCAGGCCAGCAACCCAAGCAGCAGTTTTCCTACCAAGAATCCCCAAGGTACTGGCATCGTAATGCCGTGAATCATACCTGCCAGCAGAATGGACATCAGCAATAATACTTGCGTACCCGCCAGAAGCATGAGTACAATCGTCAATTTGCCTGCATATACACCTGAACGTGTGAGCGGTAAAACCAACATCTGCTTCCACCCTCCACCCGCATGTTCAAAACGGCAGACAAAGGATGTAAACACGCCAGTCAGCATCGGTAACAATAACAATCCGTGCAGGAAAACCATCGTGGTCATCAATACCTGCCAATTTCCCGATGGCGTGGACAACAGTCCGATGAGCAGCGCAATGAGTGGACTCAGCAGAATCAGGAGCCATATGGGCGATTTACTCATTTTCAATCGTTCAGCGGACAAGATTCGGAAGTACGTTGTCGCAAAGCTCATATCAGGCCACATCCTTCCGGCTAAAATGCATCATACCCAGCAACAGGATTAATAACCCTAGACCTGCCCCCATGCCTGCATACAGGTATGGATTAGGCCCATTCCAGGCCATCTGTGCCCATGCGAGCGGAAAGATCGGTGAGATACTGAGTGAGAACATACCCGTTATCGCGAGAACGATGCCCAAGGTGACGGGAAGCGCCTGATTCTTGTTAACCATTGTGAGCCACAACTCCAGTGACAACACCGGAAGTGCACCAGCCAAAGGCAATAGCCCCAGCTTGATCGCATGTGTCCAAGGTATTTCGCTGGCATGGAATCCGAGGATCAGACCCAGACCAACAATGCCTGCGGTTAACAGCAGGCAGGAGATCACCAGCAGCACACAAGCAAGCAGGAACTTGGCTAAATACACGGCTGGTCTGGGAATCGGCATCGCGAGCAACTGTTTCCACGATCCCTGTTCATGCTCAACATTGGCGATCATGGAGCTGAGAATGGTTGCTCCCAGCATCAGAGACAAGGGCACAAAGACAACCACATTGCCGAGCAATCCGCCCCACAGGTTATCTGCATACTGCTCTTTCAGATAGTCCAGCCGTAAGCCAAAATTAAGCGCCTGCATCGCTGTCAATCCAAGAGGGGCCAGAAAAACAAGAAACCAGATCCCTTTCCCCCGAATCTTGAGCCAGTCTGACGATAATGCACGCCCGGTCATATGGAAGCCCCCTCGCCAATGACCCGCATGAACAGATCTTCCAGCGACTGACGCTGTTCCTCCACACGATACACATCATGATCCTGCTCAATTAATCGGCGCACAAGCAGTGCCACTGAACTGTTATCCATATAAGGGAACGTTAACGCAGAACCTTGCTGCTGACCAAATTGTCCCTGTTCTCTCGCCAGCTTCATAGCCTCTTCCGGCTCGGAAACCGTTAACCGGATAGAGCTGCCCGTCTGACTATGCAGACTTGCGATAGTATCCTGAAGCACCATCTTGCCTTCACGGATGATACCAACACGACTTGCCATCTGTTCAACTTCACTCAGCAAGTGGCTGGAAACCAGAACGGTAATGCCATGTTCCAGAGGCATGCGTTTGATCAGTTCCCGAATCTCCTGAATACCGGCAGGATCAAGTCCATTCGTTGGTTCGTCCAGAATCAGTAACTCCGGTTCACCCAGCAAAGCGCTGGCAATACCCAGACGTTGCTTCATCCCAAGGGAATACCCCTTCACTGAACGTTTGGCATCCTTGGTCAGATCTACAATGGACAGCACTTCAGCAATTCTTGATTTGGGTACATTGATGATGCGGCGCAAAGTTTCCAGATTCTCTACTGCGTTCAGATGTCCGTAATAGGATGGGTATTCGACCAAGGAACCCACACGGCGCAAAATATCCATGCGATCCTTGCGGATATCCTTGTCGAAGACACGGATCACGCCTTTGGTTGGTTTAATCAAGCCGAGAAGCATGCGAATCGTTGTTGTTTTGCCGGCGCCGTTGGGACCGAGGAAGCCGTAGATATCTCCCTTTTTAATATGCAGATCAAGTTCACGGACCGCTGCACGGTCCCGGTATGTTTTCCATAAATTCGCCGTTTGAATAATATTTTCACTCACTGTATGATCACCTCGGAACTATCATAACCTTCCAAGGTTAAAGCCAAAGTAGTCTCCAGTTTAAGTTTAGTTTAAAAAAGCAATTTCAGCGGTTTGTTGTTTCCCGGTTTCCCTTACCACTGTAGATATATGTCTGGACACCCGTATCGGAACTGTCTACCCGCTTGCGCAGACCCATCTCACGAATCAACAGGTCTACAATGGATAAACCCAGACCTGTGCCTTTGGTGTCGGAATTCGGTTGCATTCCCGGACCCCGATCCTGAATAACGATGGCCGTCTCACCCTGAATCTCCTGAGTTGATATACCAATATATTTCCCGCTGGCGGCATGACGGATCACGTTTTGGAACAAATTATCAAGAATACGGCGCATGCCCTGTTCATCCATTTGCCAGATCAGCGGTTCCTCTGGCAGGTCAATATCAATCTCAAATTGTTCTTTCTCCCAGACCGGGTACCAGGCAGCCGCCGTTTCCCTGACGATCCGCAGTATATCTTTCTCTTCCAGCTTCAGTGTATATTTCCCACTTGTGAGCAAATTGTAGGATAACATGTTGTCAATGAGCCCGCCGAGGTCCTCCATCTTTGCTTCCATGCGATGTAGTGAACGGTCCCCTTGCTCGCTCAGCTCTTCCTTGTGCAAAGCATGCATATGTCCACGAATCACCGTTAACGGGGTACGCAGATCGTGGGAAAGCCCCGCAATGAGACGTTTGCGCAATTGTTCTTCCTCGCGTTCACGGTGGCGGCTGTCGGATAGCTGATGAACCATCTGATTGAAGGATTCCTCCAGTTGACCGATCTCGTCCGACCGTCGGATATCTACCGGAAGCGGGAGGCCTTCCTTGCCTGTGGTCATCATGGCCGTCTGCAAACGAATAAGTCGTTTGCGAATACGTGCGAAGAAGAGAATCGACATAATGATGAAGATCAGAAAGATGAGGGTCATTACGATACCAAGATACAAAAGTTCCATCGGCCAGTTACTCTGATTCATTTGCAGAAGTGACCGCGGCACTTCAATGATGATGAATCCCTGTCCTTTGTCCTGCTCATCTCCGCCAATATATGCAACTACGGTCAGTGGATCGCGAAAGGAAGCTTCTTTCATGAATTGCACTGTATTGTTTACATTCCATAAGGCTGGAATATGAGTCTCTGTCGTTTGCCCGGAATCCAGTGACCATCTCAATGTCGTGTCTGTCCTGCCATCCGGCGACGTGGATTTCAGAAGCGTTACATCTTCACCCCCAAGAATAAAGAGGGTCTCACCACTCACATTCACACGATACATGGAAGATTTGGGATAGGAGCCATGTAATTGCTCCAACCGGGCCTTAATCTCTTCATCCGAAGCACCATCCAGGTTCTTCGCTTCACGTGACCAGAGGTTACTGATCCGGGTAACATCACCGTAAGGTGCAGCTCGGTTCTTATTCGTGTCCGTGTTATTCACTACAACAATATATATAACGGATATGATCGGAAGCACAACGGGCACAAATAATACAGCCGCCAAGATCAGGAGGATGTATCTGGACATCAAGGAGCGCCCAAAGCGAAGCTTGCGCCCCCCAGATTGCTTTTGATCCATGCTTCGTTCTCCCTTCATGATCTTCCGTTTGCTGAACCAGCGGATCATGGCTTCTTCACACGATATCCCACACCGCGGACCGTCTGAATAACTACAGGATTGGCCGGATCAAGCTCCAGCTTTTCGCGTAGATGTCGAATATGTACCATTAAAGTTTTGTCCCCATCCAGATAGGGCTCATTCCAGACGGCTTCATAGATCTGCTCTTTCGTTCGAATCATGCCCATATGTCGTAGCAGGTAGGCGAAGATGTGGAACTGTTTTCCCGATAAAATAATCTCATTTCCCGTCTCCTCATTAACGATCCGGTGGTCTTTCTCATAGATGGAGAGATGATCCAGCTTCAGGGCTGTATCCGATGAGACCGCAGTTCCCGCCTTCCGCAGTTGTACTTCAATACGGGCAGCCAGTTCATCGGGGTGAAATGGTTTGGTCACATAGTCATCGGCAAAATCAAGACCGTGCAACTTGTCGTCAATGGACGTTCTGGCCGAGAGCATGACAATCGGCACCGCAGGATGCTCTTTTTTCAGTCGCTGACCCACCGTAAATCCATCCAGCCCGGGCAGCATGACATCCAGAATAATGAGTGAGCAACCGATAGCAGCCTCCGCTGCACCTTCACCACTGCCGAGCCATACCACCTCATAACCGCGCTCCTCCAGATCGGCTCTGACCCAAGTCGCAATTTCCGTATCATCTTCAATATATAACAGTTTGGTTTTCATCCGAATATTCGTTTCCTTTCTGCCCTCATTGGGTTAATGATATATCTGAGCATCATCATGATAAAAGTTGTCTATAACATATGGATTCATGTCTTGTTGAAACAATGTTGAAGTCCTTTACGTTACCACACATTCTAATTATAGCGTATTCATTAACGTGGGGAATGTCATATTAATCAAGTCTACCAAGTACATACTATATCCACACCTGACGGGAGGAAATTCATTATGCTGCTGGAAGCCATCTATCATCAACCGAAACGAAACTGGGCCTATGCCTATGACCAAGATACAATCCATCTGCGCCTGCGTGCCAAAAAGAATGATCTGACCGAGGTACATGCCCTGACCGGGGATAAATATTCGTGGGATGCAACCAAAGCGCTGGTTCCTTTAACAAAGTTCACCTCTGACTCCATGTTCGATTATTACGAGGGTGAGGTGAAACCTCCCTACCACCGACTGAAATACTCTTTTCTGCTCAGAAACGGAGACGAACAGATCTGGATGACCGAGACGGGCTTCCAGGAAGAAGAACCGGACGATCCGGGTCGTATGTTCCAGTTCCCTTATATTCATGCCGGAGCTGTATTCACAACCCCTGCGTGGGTTAAGGATGCGGTGTTCTATCAGATTTTTCCCGAACGATTCGCCAACGGCAACCCGGATATTAGTCCGGAAAAGGTAGAGCCGTGGGGCGGTGAGCCAACACCTTTCAATTTCTTCGGCGGTGACCTTCAGGGCGTGATCGACCATCTGGATTACCTCAGCGATCTTGGCATTAATGCGATCTACTTCACACCCATCTTCGAAGCCACCACCAATCACAAATACGATACCGAGGACTACCTGCGGGTAGACCGGCACTTTGGTGACGCAGATACCGTGAAACGACTGGTCGAGCTGTGCCATGCACGTGGAATTCGCGTACTTCTGGATGCTGTGTTCAACCATTCCGGGAAGACATTTGCGCCGTTTGTGGATGTGCAGAAGAACGGAGAACAATCCAAATACAAGGACTGGTTCCATGTACATGAATACCCGCTGGACGTGAAGGATGGCATGCCTACATATGAGACCTTCGGATTCGAAGCGCACATGCCAAAGCTGAATACGGAGAATGCCGAGGTTAAGGCCTATCTGCTGGAGGTTGCCGAGTATTGGATCAAGGAAGTGGGTGCGGACGGATGGCGGCTGGATGTGGCAGACGAAGTGGACGATGCATTCTGGCGTGACTTCCGCCGTGTAGTAAAAGCCGCTAATCCGGATGCCTACATTCTGGGCGAAGTATGGAACGAGTCTTCTTCCTGGCTGCAAGGTGACCAGTTCGATGCGTCCATGAACTATCCGTTTACCGATGCCGTGAATGCTTTTTTTGTAAAAAATACAATGCACGCCGAACAGTTCGCAAACTCCATCGGGCGACAGTTATCCCGTTATCCCCTTCAGGCCAGCGAAGTGGCGTTTAACTTGCTGGACAGCCACGATACCCCGCGGCTGCTCACGCTGTGTGAAGGCGACCAGCGCAAGATGAAGCTGGCTGCGTTATTCCAGTTCAGTTACATGGGTGCGCCATGCATCTATTACGGAGACGAGATTGGCATGGACGGTGAGCATGATCCGGGCTGCCGTAAATGCATGGAATGGGATGAAGCGAAGCAGGACCGAGAGTTGTTCGAGTTTTATCAGAAACTGATCTCCCTGCGTCATGCTCATCCTGCCCTGCGTGCAGAAGGCACCGTTCGTTTCTTGCAGGCTCGTCCCGATGGTAGCCAACTGGTATTGGAGCGACAAAATGAGGAGGAACGCATTCTGGTTCTGTTCAATCGATCAGAAGAGACAGCTATTGTCGAGCTGGAGGCTGGTGACGAGGAATGGACCGAGTTATTCGGCGGAAACCATCGTACCGCCAAGGAAGATGGCGTACTCGCCATTGAACTGCCCGCGTATGGATATGCCGTACTGAGTACGGCTGTGAGTCAGAACTAGAGTCATAATACACATTCATCTGAAGTCACATCTAAGTAGCCTGTCTTCGCTTCATCTGGCAGCATAAAACAAGCGTCCTGCATAACCCGGATTCGGGTTCGCGGACGCTTGTTTTGTAATTTTGTATTCGCCGTTATACACCATAATGTCACTGATTTATATATCGGTGGTCCCGGTTCAGCTTAAACCTGTGTATCCTTGTCCACTTGAGCATTGTCCGCCCCACTTGTAGTTGTGTCAGAATCCGCTGGCTTCGACTCCTGCTCAGGCTCGGCACGCTTTGCCTTTGGTTTAGCCAACTTCTGCATCATTTTGCGGCCGGTTGGTGTCTGGGCCAGTCCACCTTGGGCTGTCTCCCGATGTCGGCTCGGCATCGCACTGCCAACTTCCAGCATGACATCGATGACTTCGTCTGATGGAATGGCACTACGCACTCCGGCCAAGGCCATGTCAGCTGCAGCCAGCGCCGTAACTGCACCCAGTCCATTACGGACGATGCACGGGATTTCAACGAGGCCTGCGACCGGATCGCAGATAAGGCCCAGTGTATTTTTTAACGCCAAACCAACGGCATGAACGACCTGTTCCGGTGTACCTCCACGCAGTTCAACCATGGCACCCGCAGCCATGCCAATAGCGGAACCCACTTCCGCCTGACAGCCACCTTCGGCACCGGAGATAAATGAATTGTTGGCAATAACATAACCAATCGCTCCCGCACAGAACAACCCGTTCACCAAATGTTCGTCCGTCCAGCCAAATCGCTCCTGTGAGCTGATAAACACACCCGGGATGATGCCGCAGGAACCGGCTGTTGGTGTTGCCACAATCCGGCCCATGGAGGCATTCACTTCAGATACACACAGGGCATACGCCATGGCAAGTGCGGAAGCATCTCCTGAGCAAGTCTCACCCTTGCGAATGTACTCGGCCATTTTTTTACCGTCTCCACCTGTTAACCCACTGCGTGATGTTGTATCTTCCGTTAACCCTTTGCGTACCGCTTCCTTCATCACCTGATAATATTCAGACATCTGCTTCACAACATCCGCTTCCGGTGTATTGGTCTCCTGAACCTGCTCCTCGATCATCAGCTGAGCAATGGTTTTGGATTCCGCTGTACAGATCGTATTCAGTTCGTGTAAATGTTTAAATCGCATCCGAATCAACTCCTCTCTTCAAATCGATAACACGAATGTCCAGCACATGGTCGAGCTCCTTTAGACGCTTGAGCATATCAGGATTAGGCACACCATCCATTTCCATTGCGGTAAGCGCTTCGCCATCACGGGCTTTCCGGTCCACCTGCATATACCCGATGTTAACCCCGGATGAACTGATCGTGGACGTCACTGACGCGAGTACGCCCGCTTTATCCGCATGCCGCAGAACGAGTGTTGGGAACTCACCACTAATCTGAACACGAAAATCATTCATCAAATGAACCGATACACTGCCACCACCAATGGATGCACCGATTAAGGAGCAGGTACGTTCTCCATGCCACAACTCAATTTTGACCGTATTAGGATGAGGAGCAGGCAGACCGCTTGTATAAAACTCAACCTCCATACCCGCTTCCTCTGCGTATTGCTCTGCATCCGGGATACGCGGATCGTCTGTGACATAATCCAGCAGACCGCCGATCAGTGCCAGATCTGTTCCGTGCCCCTGATACGTATCAGCGAATGAACCGTATAACGTCAGCCGTGCACGATCCGGGGTACAACCCAGCCACTGACGAGCAATTCTCCCTAACCTTGCCGCACCAGCTGTATGTGAACTTGAAGGCCCCGTCATCGATGGACCAATAATTGAGAAAACATCTTTAAATCGCACTTGTAACCCTCCATTATTAATCATGATTCATATTTGTAAAATGTATTCGTCATTTTGATCCAAGAGTTTCATCCACAATGTTGCTTTTTTAGGATATGATGACATCAAAAAAGGACAGAAGAAGGCCTTAGGCCCTCTCTCTGTCCTCGATACCTGAGAGTTTCACGATCAGCAGTGTCTCACGACAAGGTGCATTGTCTGCAATTACAGACAAGGTCACCGGACTGACTGATCATATACCCCTTGGGTGGCGCAGTTCGCGCACTCTCCAGAGTTGCGTCCAACGATGGTACATTTACCTGAGAGATTAACGACTGCATCGGGTGCGCAGCAGCTTGCTCCTTCGGTGCCTGAGCACTAGCCATTGTGCTCGGCTAATCCAGGTCTCTCCCGCTCGTTATCATCCGCTGTATTATCTTAATTTGATTCGAATTGGTATATTTCTAAATTTTTGATCAAGTATACCCATAGAGTAATGTACAATATCATTTATGTCAACAAAAGTAACGTGTAATTATCATAAGTTCGATGTCTATTCTAGCTGAAGCGAATAGCATTAATATTTCTCACTTCTGCTGAGGCACTCGTGACGTTGCTAGATGTCGTAAATTGGACACTTACCGTATATGCGTTAGTCGTTGTAACAGGGGCAGTATCCACATAAGTGTTGGAGGAAAGAAATCTGACTGTACCCGCAGGGCTCGCTGATCTGGCAAGCGTTAGCTGGTTAATCAACACTCCGTTTCGCCTCAGGTTAATATTATACACAACACTCCAATTTGCTGTTACAACTACAGCCACTTGCGTAATATTGTCTATTTTCACCCGCTGGCCTGCTACTACAGGTACATTAAGTGTCTGAATGGTCGTTTCACCGGTCAATGGAAGAGGCAATGCCGTTGTCTGACTGTCAGCAAACAGGCTAGAATCCGCAGGAGCAGAAGCTGCTGTCGATCCGGTCGCTCCTGTTGCACCAGTGATTCCAGTCGTTCCCGTTACGCCTGTCGCACCTGTAACGCCTGTAACCCCTGTAGGACCAGTTGTTCCCGCAACCCCTGCTGTCCCCGTAGCTCCAGTCGCACCCGTTACCCGACTAGACCGGGGTCCGCTCCTAACAATTCCTCAGACACCAAACGATGTGCCGTTACCAGTTGACCGTTCTCGTTTTTCCTCCATACGGAAATCTGAACTTCATCCTCCGTATCATCACCTGTGATAAATATAAACTCAAATGCATCTAAACCTGCATAATAGTCTTTTGTTATAACCTGGTTAGGCAAAACATTAAACAATTCCTCAACGTATAATGTGCGTACACCTACCAAATAATATCCTTGAACAAGAACTGTATAAATACTAATCGTATTCCGATTATCCAGCCTTACCGTAATTCTCTGGGTAGGATGCCCATTTCCCGCAACAATGTTATTTTCTATTGGCCCTGTTGAAATAACAGCCATCCTGCGATGCCCCCTTCTCCTGCCTGCATCACCAAATCAAGATTGTGTCTTCTATAAATATGCTTATTGAACTGTAAACGTGAAGTTGCCCTCTTGCCAGATATCCACCACATCAAAAGGAGAATATACAAAAAAGCTGCCGCTTCGTTTCTGCGGCAACCTTATTATTATTCTTTAGCTCATCTAGACGGATTGGGAAGGGTCATCAGTTCTTCCGCCCAAGCTTGCAGCTTTGCCTTTGTCCATCCTTCGTTTTCACCCATGATGGAGTACCGCAAGCCATTCTCACTCCATGATATGTTCCGAATGCTCTTCATATATGAACCCTCGGTGTTACGAACCTTAATCTCGGCTTCATCCGGTATTAGTGTATCGTCCACATTTTCTTCCGGCATCTTGAATACCGTCAGGCTGACTTCTACCTTGTCGTTACTTACATAATACAAGGTTACTTCATCTCTGCTCAGCTCACCGCGCGATGTAGACATTTCGATCCGTGATAGTTCGAATTCTCCACTCATGTCCTGTAGGAACGGCTGTTCCAACGCTTTTTCCGCTTCCTCTAGGGTCACTTCGGAATTCTGCATCATATCGTTCAAATCCTTCACATCGACCTCCTTAGGGATGTCAATTACGAAAGTATCGTTTGTGAATTCAGGGTCATACTGAATCGGATCATAGACCATTTCTGATTTTCCATCCCCATACGCGCTGTTTGCTTTGACAATCATCCACGTTTTGGGATCTACCCAATACTCTGAAGATATGGAGAATGCGCCTTCTTCTTTTGGTGTCAATTCAATATGAATGACGTCCTGTCCGTGAAGTTTCTCCTGTCCCATCATATTCACATCATGCGTAGTACGTAACCGCTCTAGTTGATCGAGCAATATTTGCTTCTGGGTTTGATTAGGTTGTTGTGACACGGATGATGCATCCATGGAATATGCTGCCCCTGTTTCTTTTTCATATATGATGATCTTCTTTCCATCATTAACTGCGTAACTGACATTGCCATTCTCTGATGTTTCCGTGCGCTTTCGTCCGGTTTCACCATCTACCCATTCCTTAATTTGCATCGTGTTAGTCAGCTTGTCATCCGCCCATATCTTCATCACACCTTCCGCATAATACGAGGCGGGTTCTGTTTCTGCTGAGACAACCTTCTCAATCATCTCATCTCCTGACATAGCCAGCATATCCTTCTCCGCGCAACCTCCAAGCAAGGCGCCTGCCAACATAGCAGTACCCAGCATCATCCATCCTTTTTTCATCATCTTATCCACCCTCTCTGCGTTTACATTCTCCATGTTCAGGCAATCGGCATGCTGCCAGCGTTCCATATCCTTCGTATGACCACATGCGCATATCCCCTCCGTGCTTTATTGCAACCCGTTTGGCTATACTCAATCCCAATCCCGAACCACCTGCATACGTCTTCTCCTCCTGATTCTGGTGTTGAACATAGGGTTCGAAGATACGAATGAGCTGTTCCTCAGGAATAGCAGGACCTTCATTTTGTACTATAATCAATGTTGCTCCCGCCCTGTAGTTATCCAATTCAGCTCCAAGCGAAGGAATAATCCATTCAGGAAGCTCCCAATCTGAAGCAATAACCCCTAGTCCCATTACACCGTTCGTCCTTGTGTGGCGTAGTGCATTATTTATCAGATTATCTGTCAGGCGCATCAGTTGTTCGGGATGAACTCGGTACAGTTGATCTGTGCGGACATCCATCTTCACGTCAATCTGACCACGCTCTGCAAGTCCCTCATAGCTCCCAAGCAGCATATCAAAAAACTCTTCACCTTCCACCTTAACCATGGCCATCTCCGATTCACTGGAACCCAGCGCCGTATACATCTCAAGTTCACTAATCATCTGTTTCATCCGCTCCACATTTCCGAGCAGCACATCCTGATATTCCTGCCTTTCAAGTCGTTTCAGTTGACGATCACCGTTAAGTACTTCCGTATAGGCACTAATGGACATCAACGGTGTTTTCAGATCATGGGATAACGAGGCGATCATGAGCTCTTTTTCTTTTTGCTCCCTCTCCACATCGGCCTGAGTATGTCTGATCTTGTCTTGCATTGCATCAAACTGTTGGAGCAAGATGCCCATTTCATCATGACGAACAGGTACCACATCCGTAGCAGCCTCTCCCCGTGCAAAAGCATCCATTCGTTCTATGAGATATTTCATCGGCCGAAAGAGCTTTCGGGATAGCAGCCACAGCACTGTTCCGTATAACAGGATAAAGAAAGTAGCAGCGAGACTCATGACCCAGGTAGTCCGCAAGGATATGCCTTCCAGCCAATCTCCACGCAGCATGACGATTTCGTAAATACCCACCAATTCGCCTTTTTCCCATACGGGTTTCTTCAACGAGAATGTACGATGACGAATCTGTAAGTTGTACAAATTACGATACAGCTCCGCCCCCCCAACGGTGTAAGCTCCAGCAGACCATGTACTCCCCCCTGATGTGTACACCCGAATCCCTGTTGGTAAATACAGATCAAAGTTCACCCGACCATTCTCCAATTCGGCGAGTGCAGCGAAAGCATCAGGCGAGTGCAGCTGGTACAGTCCCGGGTCAGATAAAGCCAGTTCAATAGGAGCCAATTGTCCGGACAACTCTACATATTCCGTTACGGCACGCTGATCATTGTAATAGTTATACAGGGAGTACAGCGCCCACCCAGCGACGACAGGCAGCAGCATTACAATGAGGAAGGCAAGCATTAACCAGTACTTCAACTTCATTCCTCAGGCTCCCCCACAAACCGGTAACCACTGCCCCATACCGTCTGAATCCAGCGTGGATGATGGGGCTCGTCACCAAGCTTGGCCCGAAGGCTCTTCACATGAACTGTGACTGTACTCGAGTTCCCCGCCTCTGGCTGACTCCAGACATGTTCATACAGCTCCGCCTTGGTAAACACCCGGCCTGGATGAGAAGCAAGCAGTATGAGCAAAGCCCATTCCTTGTTGGTTAGTGCCACATGTTCTCCATGAACCTGTGCGCGCTGATTCAAATAATCAATCGATAACCCATCGTTATACTGCCGATCTGTCGAATCCGGCTCTACGCCCTGATATCTGCGGTACCTGTTCAGATGAGATTTAATGCGGGCAGTAAGTTCCGCTAGACTGAAGGGTTTCGTAATATAATCGTCAGCTCCCAGCCCAAGCCCCCTGACTTTGCTCTCTTCCTCGATTCGAGCACTCATCATGAGCAGCGGAACATCGCTGATCAGTCTAATGTTTTTGCATACCGTGAACCCATCCATTTCCGGCAGCATCAGATCCAGCAGGACTAATTGATAAGTCCCTTCCCTGAAGTCTTCCCAGCTCTCCAAACCGCTTGATGCCCAAGTTACCCCATAACCCTCATGACGTAGATGATCTCTCAAAATACGGGCAATCTCCGGATCATCCTCCACCAGCAATATATTCTCGCTGTCTCTCATCGCTGCTTCATCCTCCCATGACTATATTGTAGCTAAGAAAAGTTGACTCTCCTCAGAGTTTATACTTTCTTCATAAATGTCCATTACGATCGTTATCTAATACATGCAAAAAGAGCACCCCGATTGTTCAGGACGCCCAGGTAATATTCACAATCTTAATCCTAAGTTATAGCTCCTAGAAAAGGAAACACCTCATAACTCATAGAAGATGCTCTCGTTCTGTACATAGGGTCTGCAATACTTGCTGCACAGCTTCGGCATGCGGTCTTTCATCCATTCGTGCCTCGACTCATTCGCCATCTGAAAGGCATAATAACCCAGTGTAAAGATCAACATGAACCCTTCCATTAATCGGATATCACGATCCGTCAGTGGCGCGATCTGTTTGGTATAACCGGATAAGAATATGTCACGTTCCTCCCGATTGAACATAAGTGCTGCCCCTCCGGCATCAAAAAGATAATAACCATAACCGTGTAGACAAAAATCAATCATGGATATCCCCTGATCCGTTATCAGCAGATTGTTGCGAGTAATATCCCCATGAATGATCCCCCATGTCCCTGCGTGCTGCGGGTATGTTTCTAACTGTTCATTAATGTTCTCAAACGTCTCACGAAGCAGATCAAAGTCTTCCGTTGTAAAAATCCCCAGTCGGACGCCTTCCTCTAGCTGCCCTAGCATGACCAAGTTCTCATGGATGTTGCCATATGCCGGCCGCACCTTTGTTCGATCTGTCTGATTCTGCTCACGCCCATATTGATGAAGCATCTGCAGTTGTGCCCCAAGATCATAGATCTGCTCCGTTGTCAGGCGTTCTCCCTGCTGGATGTCCCTTCCCTCAATCCACTCCAGTACTGTACAGCAGATTTCTTTACCCACTTCACTTTTCCATACCGTGACCCAGTCTCCCGATACATTCCGTACCGGATGCTGCACGCGCAATGCCGTCGTTGCATTTAACTCATGAAGCAGGTTCATCTCTGCCTCCAGCGCAGGAAGCGTATGCTGAATGCCTGTCATACTTGCATATGCGGCTTGATGGATACGTAGCAGATACTTCTGCCCGCTTGCTTCATCGACGACATGATATGTCAGATTCTCATTATGACGAATATATGAAACGACAGGTTTCTCAATAGTGTAGTTCTGTATAATCTGAGCTGCCATATGGTCGTAATACATCAGATCCGTAGTGATGATCAACATCTCCTTCAAAATAATGTAAACGTTCTCTTCACACTAAATATCGTAGCATGATTGTTTTACATACAGCAAATTCTTCCAAAATGGAATTAAAAAAGCACAACCCCCGAACAACCGTTCAGGCATTGTGCTTTCTTTTGTCTCTATTTATCTCTTAATCTCTCTGTCTGTTGCTCTATGTGACACTCCATGATCCAATTAACCGAAACGACCCATAATGTATTCTTGCGTCAGACGATTGTCCGGGTTCGTGAAAATATGCTCTGTATCCCCGTGCTCAATCATGCTTCCCAGATAGAAATAAGCTGTATAATCCGAGATGCGTGCCGCCTGCTGCATGTTATGGGTAACAATAACAATCCGCAGCTCCTTCTTGAGCTCGGTAATCAACTCTTCAACTTTACCCGTAGATACTGGATCAAGGGCAGATGCTGGCTCGTCGAGCAGCAGAATCTGCGGTTCAACAGACAAAGCGCGAGCGATACACAGGCGCTGCTGTTGTCCGCCAGAGAGAGACAGAGCTGACTCATGCAGTCTGTCTTTCACTTCGTCCCAGAGCGCAGCACGGCGCAAGCTTTTTTCCACAATTTCATCCAGTGCCTTCTTACTCTTCGTACCGCGGTAGCGGGGGCCAAACGCGATATTGTTGTAGATGGACTTATGAAAAGGATTTGGCTTCTGCCACACCATGCCAATCTTCTGGCGAAGCTTGATTACATCGGTTCCAGGCTCATTCAGATCGTTCCCGTCCATCCAGATATGTCCCTCTGTACGGGAACCGGCAATCTCGTCATTCATCCGGTTGAGTGACCGGAGGAACGTGGATTTACCGCAACCAGACGGCCCAATAAGAGCCGTTACGCTTGCTTCAGGAAACGTCAGGCTAATCTGCTTGACCGCCTGAAAATGTCCATAATATATGCTTAACTGTTCCGTACCAAAAGGTATGGCCATGTTGGTTCCTCCTTATTTCGAAGCTGTCATGCGGCGGAATACAACCCGACCGATCCAGCGTGCACTTAGATTGAACGCCAGCACGAGAATGACAAGCACGGCGGATGCCCCTGCTGCCACTTCTTTGGAATCTGGCCCAATACCTTCACTATTCACTTTCCAGATATGGACAGCTAGTGTCTCTGCCGGACGGAAAGGATTAAGCGGTGATCTTGGACTCGTCGGATTCCAATCTGTAAAGTCCAATGGTGGACTACTCATACCTGCGGTGAACATCAGCGCGGCTGCTTCACCGAAGATCCGGCCCGATGCCAGGATCGTACCCGTAATCAAGCTTGGCAATGCCACAGGCAACAGAATCGAAGTGATAATCTTCCACTTGGACAGTCCAAGCGCCAGACCTGCTTCCTTCTGTTCCTTCGGAACGGCCCGGAAGGCCTGCTCCGTTGTCCGTACCATCAGTGGCAAGTTAAAGATCGCCAGAGCCAAGGCACCCGAGATCAGGGAGAAACCAAGACCAAATTGATTTACTAACAGCAAGAGACCAAACAAACCGATAACGATGGACGGGAATGATGACAATACTTCAACGACCAGACGAATGAAGCTGGTAATCTTGCCTGGCTTGGCGTATTCCGCCATGTAAATCCCGCCACCCCATCCGAGTGGAATGGTAACAATCAAGGTCAGGACAAGCAAGAATACGGAGTTGAAGAGCTGTGGACCAATCCCGCCGCCACCCTTAAGCAACTGTGGTGCGCTTGTCAGGAAGTTCCAGCTAATATGCCCAATGCCTCTATACATGATGAAGCCAAGCAGACCGAGCAATAGAATAACAATGAACAGGGCCAGTACAACAATAACGGATGTTGCAATTTTATCTACCGTCTTTGCCTTCATTTTCATACCCGGTTTCTCCTTTCAAGCAGGCGAACCAGAATGACGAAGACAAATGTCATCACCAACAGGACAAGCGCCATACTCCACAGTGCATTGTTATGAACAGAACCCATCGTGGTGTTACCCATGCTGAGTGTAATTACACTTGTTAATGTTGAAGCCGATTCGAGCAAGGATGTTGGAACATGCGGAGCATTACCGATAACCATCTGCACAGCAAGAGCCTCACCAAATGCACGGGCCATACCCAAAACGACACCTGTCAACAAAGCTGGCAAAGTCGTTGGGATAATGACACGGTAGATGGTTTGCCAGCGAGTGGCACCCAGTGCGTAGGAGGATTCACGCAATCCTTTTGGCAACGCGGACAATGCATCTGCCATAATACTTGTTACCGTAGGAAGAATCATTACCGCGAGAACAAGACATCCGGCTGCAATCCCGACGCCTGTTCCACCAAAGATACTGCGAAGCAAAGGTACGATGACACTCAGACCGATAAATCCGTATACAACGGATGGAATTCCGGACAAGAGCTCAATCGCAGGCTGCAAGATCTTTTTGCCTTTACCCGGGACAATCTCTGTCATGAAGAGCGCTGCACACAGGCCAAGCGGACTTGCGATCAATGCTGCAAGCAAGGTTGTAATGAAAGAACCTGTGATGAACGGTAATGCCCCGTAGAACGCGGGTTCTCCGGTCGGATTCCACGTTTTTCCACCAAGGAATTCACTGATGCTTATTCCATTTTGGAAAAATGTGGATAGTCCCTTGGACGCTACAAAATAAACAATGGAAAACATGACAACGATCAGGAAAACGACACAAATCGACGTATAGATCCGTCCCGTCCACTCTTCCCAATAATGTTTCTCTTTTAAGGGCCGGCGCGGTTTCAACTTGTTATTCATTACCGTTCCCCCTTCGGTCTGTTCCATAACAACCATCCTTCTATAGTAGAATTAATGCAAAATATGGGATTATTTTAGAGCAAACCGCGTAAAGAGGCGGGACCTAAGTCCGCCTCTTTCGCTGTATGCGCAAGTTCAAAGATTACTCAACCACATTACCTGCTGCATCGCGTTTTACTTTCATACCTGACATTGGAATGTATCCAAGTTCTGTCACGTCATTTTGTTGAATTTCGTCACTCAAGATGTAGTCCAGGAATGCTTGTGTTGCTGCATCTGGCTTACCTTTTGTGTACATGTGCTCGTAAGCCCACACTGGATAAGTTCCTGCTTCTACGTTCTCAACTGTTGCTTCTACACCTTCGTATTTCAACACTTGCAAGCTGTCATCCAAGTAAGACAAGGCAAGGTAACCAATAGCACCTGGCGTTTCAGATACCAATTTTTTTACGTTACCAGAAGAATCTTCTTGAATCGAACCTTGGATATCACCCATTTTTGCACCCAATGCATACTTCTCAAAAGTTGCACGAGTACCGGAACTGCTCGGACGGTTTACAATAACAATTGCTTTATCCGCGCCGCCAACGTCTTTCCAGTTCGTTACTTTACCGGAGAAGATGTCGATCAATTGTTGCTTCGTCAAATCTTCTACACCTGCATCTTTGTTACTAACTGGTGCCATAGCTACTACTGCTACTTGATGGTCAACCAATTCTTTTACTTTGGCTTCGTCCTCCAGTTTCTCTTCTGCAAATACATCAGAGTTACCGATTGTAGCTTGTCCGTCAGATACTTGTGTCAAACCAGTACCACTACCGCCACCTTGAACTTGAACCGTTACGTTCTTATATTCATCAACTGCCATAAATTTCTGTCCAGCTTGTTCTACCAGAGGTAGCAATGCTGTCGATCCGACTGCCAGAATGTTACCACTAAGCTCAGTAGCAGCTTCTCCTGATCCATTGCTTGCGGCACCCTCTGTACCAGCGTCATTTTTCGATCCGCATGCTGCGAGTACCAGTACGAACGTTAAGGTCATCAAAATAAACGGCAACTTTTTAAACATGTTTTGTTTTCCTCCCCCAATGTAGTGATGGCGTTTTGTGAATTTGTTTGTTCACCATCAACTCTTTACTCATTGTAGTTTCGGTATGTCATCTTAAAATCAGTGTTTTGTAAACGCAATGTTAAAAATATCGGCATCATTTTGAAATTTCTGGGATTCAATCTGGCGCTGAAGTGGCCGCTCCGGTAACGGACGTTGTTTCAATCGCTGTTATCCCCGGATCTATATGATTTACTATTCCCAAGGAATACATCCGTGGATAAAGGCGAACGCTTCGCTTTTCCACAATCGTTCCGTTCCCTTCGCTGTGTCAGCGCTCGTTGAATCTCAGGCATCTCAATCTCCTGCCTGGGAATTAGGCAAAGATGGCCAGCCCTATAATAGGCTGACCTGATGTAAATGCTTAAGTACTTAGTAGAGAAACAGAATTCATTTCTTCTATAGAAGGTACAAAAGCAGGAAATAAAAAAACTGCCTCGCTGCCAGTGCGTAGCACCAGCTGTGAGAGCAGCCTTTTACATTACAACAGATTATCGTATTGATACTTAATGTAAAATCTAATTTTACTAACCTAAAATCCAGAGCCACAACGCCAAACCGGCCAACGTAATTAACAATGTCGGAATCGTCAGGATGATGCCTGCTTTGAAATAATACCCCCATGTGATCTTCACACCTTTACGGGATAACACATGCAGCCACAACAATGTGGCGAGTGATCCAATCGGGGTCATTTTGGGACCCAGGTCGGAACCAATGACATTGGCATAGATCAATGCTTCCTGAATGATACCTTCGGTATGTGCGCCCCGGATGGCTAGCAGGTTAATCAACACGGTCGGCAGGTTGTTCATCACCGATGATAATACAGCAGCGATGATGCCCATCCCAAGCGAAGCAGCCAGCAGACCATGCTCTGCTATGGCATCCAGCCAGCGGCTCAGATGATCCGTTAACCCTGCATTACGCAGTCCATATACGACGATATACATGCCCACCGAGAACACCACAATCGACCATGGCGCTTCCTTGATTACCCGTTTCAGATCAACAGCCTCGCTCTTGCGTGCCAATAAAGCGAACAGCAACGCAACGGAGCCAACGATAACCGACACGGGAATCGGCAGAAACTCACTGGATGCATAGGCAACCAACAACAGCCCAAGCATGAACCAGGCGATTCGGAACATCCGTGGATCACGTATCGCTTCCTTCGGGTCACGTGCAGCGGAGATGTCGTAGCGAAGGGGTATGCTTTTGCGATAGAACAAAAACAACATCCCCGTACTCGCTACGATGGAGAACAAATTGGGTACAACCATGCGTACCGCATACTCCACAAAGGTAATACCAAAGAAATCGGCCGATACAATGTTAACCAGATTGCTGACGACCAGCGGTAACGATGTGGTATCGGCGATAAACCCACTCGCCATCACAAAAGCCAGCACCATTCGCTCATCAAACTTCAATGCACGCACCATTGCCAGCACAATTGGCGTCAGAATGAGCGCGGCACCATCATTCGCGAACAGAGCAGACACCGCGCCTCCCAGCAGAATGGAGTAGAAGAACAATCTGCGACCGTCTCCTCCAGCCAGCCTTGCCATATGAAGCGCAGCCCATTCGAAGAAACCCGTCTCGTCGAGAATGAGAGAAATCATAATAATGCCGACAAAGGCCAGCGTTGCATTCCATACAATGGATGCTACATCCGAGGCATCATTTAAGCTAACAACTCCACATAACAGGGCAAGCAATGCCCCGCCAGAGGCAGTCCAACCGATACCCAACCCACGAGGTTGCCAGATCACCAAGGTGATTGTCACTACAAAAATCAGTATTGCTACGTATACCATAGAGCCTCCTGCTGTACCCTGTATCAATATATTATTTATATGCGCGGAATGACCAGACGATATATTTATACAGGGCAACAGGAACATTGTCTATCTTTATTTTCTTCTATTATAAAAGATGTGGTAAATTATAGTGTTTACAATGTTAGATTTTATACTTTGCCCTTATCCTTCGGTGTATCCTCCACCATCTTGAACATGCCAAGCAGTCCTTGTAATTGTTCCGCCATGCTGTTCAGATGTGCCGACGATGATGCGATCTCTTCTACCGATGCCAGTTGTTCTTGCGAAGATGCAGATACAGATTCTGTATTTGCAGCCGATTCCTGGGTCACATTCGAAATATCACTCATCGCCTTGGCAACGTGGGATGCACCACTCTCCAGTTGTTTCGTTGTTGCGGACAAGTCATCCAATGTATGAACAGCATCTTCCACCGCCTCCCGAATCTGAGCAAAGGATTGTCCTGACGTATTTACAGCCTGAATTCCTTCTCCCACCCGAGTCTGTGCTGCATTCATGGCGATTAGAGCGGCATCCATGTCCTGACGGATATTATGAACCACCTCACCGATCTGCGCTGCCGAACTTCCGGATTCTTCTGCCAGTTTGCGTACCTCACCGGCTACAACTGCAAACCCACGACCCGCATCCCCCGCTCTTGCCGCTTCAATAGAAGCATTTAATGCGAGCAAGTTCGTTTGTTTGGAGATGGATGCAATGACATCAACCATGCTACCAATCTCAACCGAACGGGCATTCAGAGATTGAACCACCGTCCCCAGCTGCTCCACTGTTTCCTGGATACTGTTCATCTGCTCCACAGCCTGTCCTGCTGCCTCATTACCAGAAGAAGCTGCTCCGGACGTATTCCGCATATTCGCCGTAATCGATTGCACACGCTCCGACATCATTCGAACATCTTCTGCCATTCGGCTCATCTGTCCAGATCCGTCTTTCACGCTGTTTACCTGCTGCTCTGCACCTTCAGCCAGTTCCTGAATGGCCTGTGTTGAATGTTCAATCGCTTTGGTGGTTTGTTCTGCACTCGCAGACAACTCTTGAGAAGAAGCAGATACCTGCTCTGTCGTTTCCTGTACGCCCAGAATCATCATCCGCAGGTTATCGACCATTCGTTCAAAATACTTCGCAAGTTCTCCGACTTCATCTTTACGCCCTGTTTCCATTTTCACGGTCAGATCACCTTTACTTACAGCTCTGGCTGATTCCTGCAGACGCTTGATTGGGCGCAGCATGGAGCGTGTAAACCAGATAATAAAGAGGAGCGTAAGGAACGTAGCCGCCAGAATAACAATAAATGTGGCCATACGAATATCCTTACTCGCATTGGTTATTTCACTCTTAAACATCGTGCCGGCAATTTTCCAGCCTGTTGCTTCATTTGTTGAGAAAATCATCATCTTCGGCTGATCGTTGTACACGTAATCGAATTGACCTTCTGTACCTTCATACATCTCATCCAGCAAGCCACTCGTTTCCGGCGTACCTGCATCTGCTACAGGGGATACAACATAGTTTTTGTTTGCATCCATAATAATGACGTAGCCTTCTTTGCCCACCTTAATGGATGCCTGTTCTTGCAGGTCTGTCAGGTCGAGAGACAAACCGACAACACCGGATTGGTCCTTTAATGTTTTGGAGATAAACACAACTGCAACACCATCCGTATTAACAGACACAGCGGATACAACAGCTGTACCTGGCTTTTCCATCGCTAGTTTGTACCACTCCCGCTCCCTAGGATCGTATGCATCTCCCCGTGTGCTGCTCGCTGTTGGTTTACCTCGAACCATGACTCCGTCTGTTGTTCCTACAAAAATATTCATGGCATCGGGATGCAAACCCAGGTATTGCTCCAGCTTCACCTGAAGCTCGGGACTATCGTTCTCCCCTTTGACCAGGCTCGGATCAAGGGCATCCGCGAAATAGTTAATGTCATGAATCTTATATTTCACTTGGCTTTCTACAATGGTATTGGCAGTGCTCACACTTTGCATGGCACTATCCACTAATTGTCCTTGTACGCTATCTTCGGCTATCGTTAGTGTGATCAAGCCGATCGCCAAGCTTGGCAGAAGCAGAACGGCCAGGAAGGAGACCAATAGTTTGTTCCTTATATTCCAAACAAAACCTTTCTTTTTCTTCTTTTTATTTTGATTATGTTTTGGTTTGGCAGGTTTAGCTGCTTTCATTGGTTTATTATCCTGAGTTTCACTCATGTCTTTCTCCCCCTCAAAATGTAAAAATGCCCTCTTTCTTTGTATGTATGGATCAATCTAAAAGGCTTATCTTATATATCGGCTAAATGAAGGTTTTTATTTGAGAGAAAAATGTGCAGGCACGCCAAACAAGCCACCTCTGATCAGAAGCGACTTGTACAAGGTACAGGCTACTAATTATTACATGAATTAGATGAAGTATTGCAGTACGGACCGCCTGGGGGTTGTGCCGAGGGTTTCCCAAAATAGTAGCCCTGTGCAAGCTCAATACCTATGGAACGACAGAATTCAAACTCTTCCATTCGTTCGATCCCCTCGGCAAGGACTTGCCCTCCAAATCGACTCGACATCTCAACAATATGAAGAATTTGCTGTTGTTTGGTCGAATCCTGATCACAACGGTCGATAAGACTTCGATCTATTTTGACAAAATCTGGTTCTAACCGGTTCATCAACTCTATTGTTGAATATCCGGCACCCACATCATCCAGTGCAACCGACATTCCACGGGAGCGATACACCTCAAATATTTGCTGTAAGATGGGCATATGCTGAATCTGCTCTGTTTCCACGACTTCAAACACAAAATCTTTAGGGTCCAGCGAAAGGCGTTCAATCGCTTCAAACGTATGTGTCAGACAATATTCGGGATTGTATATGGAGGAAGGCAGGAAATTTACGAAGCGTTTGACACCATGCGGTAGAAAAAGGGCACTGGTCTCAATAGCAGTAATACGCGCCAATCGATCCAGAAAAGAATGCAGTCCAGTCTCACGCGCAACTTCAAATAATTCATAGGAACTGAAGGATTTTCCATTCTCAGCAGGACGAAGCAAAAACTCATATCCGATAATCTGCTCTGATGCATCAACGATGGGTTGCATATGACTGCTGAATTGGTGCTCCAGAATAATGGAAACAAGCTCCGCATGCTTGAAACGGGACTCCTGCATGGTTAGACTAATCCAGCTTTCTTCATTAGCCTGTTCGTATATAGGCATAATCTGAACAGTTAGGGAATCACGTAATGTCGGATCCATTTCGCCGATCTTTTCTATTAAGCTCTGCACCGTCTCCAGATTCGAAAAATGCATCCACATCATGTCATCCGACGTCTCGATAAGTCTTCCCGGCGTTTGTAGCGCTTCCAGCAAAGCGGGGGAAATGGGACGCAAGTATAAGGTACCTTGGCCCTCTATAGGATAGATTGGACTGCAGCCACTGCAATTCATGTAGGACCCCCCTTGCCAATTTAGATTCCATGTCCATTAATGTTCACTTGTATATACCCAAAGTTTGTAAATATTATATCATGGGTCTTAAAATTAATCTCTACTGTTTTGATGACTTCCTGTATGACGGTTCTTGGAACAAATATATTCAAATTTGCAGAAAAAAGACCGACAGTCTGATGACTGTCGGTCTCCCTCAACTTATAAAACTTTAAGAAGTGGGAATTACGATTTTCTGTCCAACTTTCAGGTTGTGTACATCTGGGATTACGTTAAATGTGACAATCTTGCGCCAGTCCACACCATATTTTAAGCCGATACGGTACAAGTTATCCCCTTTTTTCACCACATATACCACTTTGCCGCCCGCTGGTTTCTCAGGCTGTGGCTTGGTCGTTGGTTTGGTTGGAGTAGTCGGCTCCGTAGGTTTAGTTGGCTTTGTAGGCGTAGGAGCAGGCTCCGTACCTGGTTTCGGAGTTGTTGTTGCTTCTCCAGTCAATTTCATGCCGTATTCAGCAAAACCATCATCATTTGTACCAATGAAAGACATCGCCGGGTTCGCTTCTACCAGATTTTTGGCATCCGGGGAAGATGCGAATACCACTTCAAGGTCGTTAAGTGCTGCTGCGGTTAACCCAGCAGATGGTTTGATTGGTGCCAGGGACCAGTTCCCGTCCGCTGCCGGATTAATCGTTTTATTCTCACGGATGTAGTCGATGATCACTTGACGGTTCTCATCCGGTGCAGCCAGAACGATCCGTTTGCCGTCCGGGTTAGCCAGTTTGGATGAAGAAGCACGGTAGTTATTTGTCGCTACAATGAATTTTTGTGCTGGGTCAACCGGTTTGCCGTTAAAGCTCAGGTCCTTGATCCGGCTTGCGGATGCATTTACAACGGTTGCTTTGCCGTCATACTTGGCTGGTTGTGTCACATCGATCTGATACGTCACACCATCGATAACATCAAAGTTATACGTTGGGAAGTCCATATTGATCAGTTGTTGTTGTCCACCTTTAGCCGGGTCGATCTGGTTGAACTGGCCTGCAGACCATTCCAGCCATTCTTTCAGTTCTGCGCCGTTAACCATTACAGCATGTACCGTATTTGGATATACGTACAGGTCAGCAACGTTTTTGATCGCAATGGTGCCTTTAGGAATATTCGTGTAATACGAAGCGCCTGAACGTCCACCGGCTTTGAATGGTGCACCTGCGGACAACACAGGGATTTTTTCATATTCCGTACCTTGCATATGTTTTTCGACATACCATTTCTGTGCATTCGTTACGATCTGAATGGATGGATCATCCTGAACCAGAGCGAAGAAGCTGTTGATAGGTGCAGTCGTTTCGCCCACCGGACCACGAACATACTCCAATGTACCTTCATGCTCTTCATGAACCGCATCAATGATGTCCTGATCCGCATCTACCAGTGGCTTTTTGCCCGCTGTGTCATAGATTGGGCGTGCTTCCGTTTTGGAATCTACCACTTTCCATTTGCCATCAACCAGCTCCAGATCCAGGTCGATAATACCAAGATGATCACCCCAGAACCCTGGCTCTACAGCAGGAACGCCGTTAATTGTACCTTTCTCAAGGTCTACCCCTTTTTTGCCGGCAAAATCAGCACTTGGGAATACTTTGTGAGCATGTCCAAACAGAATGGCATTAATGCCTTCTACCTGGCTCAGATACAGTACGGAGTTCTCCATCAGATCCGTTTGAGGGATCTCCTCAAATCCGGAGTGAGGGATGGCTACAATAATGTCGGCACCTTCAGCCTTCATTTTTGGAATGAATTTTTTCGCGGTAGCAATAATATCCTTGGCGATTACTTTGCCTTCAAGGTTAGCGCTGTCCCACTGCATGATTTGAGGCGGTACAAATCCGATCACACCCACTTTAATCGTATGTTCCTTACCAGTTTCGTCCGTTACCTTTTTATCCAAAATCTCATACGGTGTGAAATAGTTCTTGTCATTTGTCTCATCATCATCACCATCGTCTACATAGACATTGGCATTAATGTAAGGGAAGTTCGCTCCCTCCAGCGTCATGTCCAGGAAGTCCAGACCATAGTTGAACTCATGGTTACCGATGTTACCTGCATCATAATCGAGCAGATTCATCGCTTTATATACAGGGTGAGTCTCACCCTTTTTCAATGGATCAATTTTGGCAGTGTAGTCTCCCAGCGGATTCCCCTGAATTAGATCCCCGTTATCAAACAGCAGGCTGTTCTTCGCTTCGTCACGGGCTTTCTTAATCAGTGTTGCTGTTTTGGCGAGTCCATATTGGTCTGTCTCTTTGTCGGAATAATAATCATAGTTAACCAGATTGGTATGAATGTCTGTGGTCTCCATGATCCGCAGTTTAACTTTGGCAGCATCCGCAGCCGACACAGGTACCGGAAATACCGCAAGCACGTTTAATGCAACCAAAGCGGCAGTCAGGCTTGATAATACTTTTTTTCTCATTTTCAAAATAACCCCTCCCGGTTATGTACATTGAATCATGCATTAATGGGCAAACGAAGAGCGCAGAAAAAAGATAGATTTCATGGGTTGTGCGTACTGACGCTCTGATGACATGCATCGGAATTTCAGGTAAGTTTATCTCACATGAACATCTATTTATGTCTGTGCTTGTCGTTTACATTCCAAATCATAACGCAATGTTCAGTCATTGAAAAGCATTATTTTTTACATTACCCGCACATACCTAGGCAAGTTTACATTATCATGCGTGAATTCGACAATTTTTTCAACATTTTAGTAGGTATATAGTGCTTATTATCTTTAAAATACGTATATTACATGTGTCTTACATGTATATCCAATTCAGCGTTATTCATCCACACCAAAAACCGTGAAACCTTAATGGCTTTCACGGTTGGATTAAACTCTGCGCGTATTTTCGCATAAGGACGCTACTTTGCAGAGGTTATGTTCATATTCGGATTATTGTTCCCACACATGATGTTCATGATCTTTCCCTGTGTATTCAATACGAGTCGGGGTGATGTCCAGAATGACATAGTTCGGATCATTAGGTCCATCGAACCACGCCTTCAGTTCGTCGTTCCACACTTGCTCACGCAAGCCTTCGTTCTTTGTCACTTCACAGGTTCCTTCAATCTCAACTACTTCCTTGGAACCACCAGCCTCATAACCAAGTAGCAGGCTAACATTCGGATTATTCTCCAGTTCCTCTACTTTGTGTGTACGGCGGTTCGTTGCCAGATGAATGTTCAGTCCATCGTTGAAAAGCGCCATATAGCGGGATTTCGGTTTACCATTCTCCACAGTGGAGAAGCTGCAAAAAGGGTTGTTTTCCAATGCTTTTACAATGTTTTGTTCCAATTCAGTCTGGTTCATGGGAAGTGCTCCTTTCGGTTTGGGGGAATATTGGAAGGACTATGTAGAAGGCCGTTGCGGGTACGGATCGTTCTTTGGATCGCTGTTATCTCGCAATAATCCTGATCTCTTCATCGTATACATTGGATTAAAGACGATTTACACTGACACTACGATGACAGAATAACCTTCCAATCGCTGTTAGCCCCAGATTTTTTTGATTCCCTTTTCTCAAGGGAAAAATCCGGTGATAAAGGCGACCGCTTCGCTTTTTCAGGTTTCTTCTGTCCTCTCCGTTATCGTGTAAATGTTTAATTCAATGGATATACAAGTGAAAATCCAGGATACCAGCAGACACTTCGCTTCCTCAGAATCGATTCCGTCCCCTCCACTACTTCTACCGTTCTTCCAATTTGAGGAGTGGGTAAGCTAAAGTTCAAACAGAAACCTGTACTTAACTTAGCAGGTTTCGCTTCTTTAGGTTTTATCCGCTCCGTTGCTGTGTATAAGTACAGTCAACTTACGTTAGGTGTAATAAGCCTGTACTTATAGTGTACCCACCTCACCTATGGTGAATCCATGAACCGATACGCTAACGTGACAAAATTGGAAAAGTTCTTTATAAAAATGTTTACATAAAGGGGTTAGCACGATATTTCTTCTTGGCTGATTTAATTCAGATCTCCAAGATAGATTGAAGAAGAGCCTGATTTAAGAAGCAATTCGCCAATTGTTTTTGGATATAAACGAATGTTGGACAGCTCTTCAAGTGCAATCCATTCCACGGCGACTTGGTGGTCGTCTGGATTGGAGCCTTCAAAAATAGTTGCAGCCGGATCTATCAGGCTGCACGCAAAATAAAATTCAACCTGGTGGATGTCTGCATCCCACTCGGCGAATTCATGATTTTTACCGATATACTCCCGGATATGTAACAGCTCTCCCACGTTCACGGCCTGACCAATCTCCTCCAGACATTCGCGTGCGACCGCATCCTTGAGTTCTTCACCTTTCTCCTGTCCTCCACCTGGGAACACATAAGCGGTACCATATTGGTCTTCCAGCCGGATGACCAGCAATCGTCCATCCTGCACAATGACAGCCTTTGCCGAGTTGCGTATGGGTTTCATTCTGTTCATTCACTCCTTGTCATTCCAAAATTTCAAAGTTCAATCCAAACAACCTGGTACTACTATTGTTCTGCTGAACATTAATATCATCCAGTGGTATGCGCGGATAACTTAATGCCTTCCGATTCCAACACACGACGAATCTCTTGAGCAAATGCGAGAGCATATGCTCCGTCACCATGGATACAGACCGTCTCTGCCTTAATGGGAACCAACGTACCATCCGTGGATACAACGACTTCGTCTTTCACCATCCGAAGCACTTGAGCAATCGCTTGTCCCGATTCTTCAATGAGGGCCCCAGCTTGGCTGCGAGGGGTTAGCTTACCATCCGCCCCATAGGTTCGATCTGCAAACACCTCGCTCACACTGCGCATACCGATGCGATCCGCGGCGTGAATCAACTCACTGCCCGCCAGACCATACAGATACAGTTCAGGCTGTACTTGAAAGATTGCCTCCACAATGGCTTCAGCAAGCTTCATATCTTCTGCGGCCATATTGTATAAAGCTCCATGCGGTTTTACGTGATGCATTCGCCCTCCACTTGCCCGGACAAATGCATCCAGCGCACCGATCTGATACACCACCATGTCATATGCTTCCCGTGGCGTAATGTCCATACGTCTTCTGCCAAACCCTTGCAAATCCGGCAACCCGGGGTGGGCTCCTATCGCAACCTGATGCTCCAATGCCCTCTCCACCGTCAGCCGCATTGTAGCCGGGTCTCCTGCATGAAATCCACAGGCAATATTGGCTGATGTAATCAAGGGTAGAATGGCCTCGTCCGATAGCGTGCGATATATACCATAACTTTCGCCCAGATCACAATTGATATCCAAGGTTTTCGAGGTATTCATTAAGCGCCCCCCATTCCAGCCATTCTTCTGCGTATCAGCTTATCTATGAGTTGCATATTGATTTCCTGTTCCATATACAACTGTCCGGCTTGATCATGCGTAATCTTTTTAAAAGAAATTTGGGTTCCTGGCCTAGCCTGAGCCAGGATTGGCATATCCACCCGGGCTACCTGTGCAATGACAGGATAACCTCCAATCGTCTGATGGTCTGCCATCAAGATGATGGGCTGACCATCCGGTGGCACCTGCACCGTGCCATAGGTAACGGCTTCAGACAGCCGATCCAGGGGCTGATCCAGCTCCAGTATGGAGCCTTGCAAGCGATAGCCCATCCGATCGGATTGTGGAGAAGCATAGAATTGTGCAAGACTCTCTTGGCTGAACAGCGAACTATCCTTGCTCTCCATCACACGAATAACAGGTTGCCCATAATAGTCAGGTCTTTCACGTTCAGATAAAAGCCACGCAGGCGCCAATATTTGGTGGTCCCGCTCACTCTCCTTTACCTGCTGCTCCATACGCTGCATCCAACCTCGCGCTTCGGCAGAAGGTGCACCATTGGATAACAGATCCCCCACGCGCAAGGCTCGGCCCTCCATACCGCCAAGACCTGTCTTGAGATCTGTACTTCGACTGCCCATCACTTCAGGCACAGCTATTCCACCCGCAATCGCCAGATATCCACGCAAGCCATGACGACATTGACCAAACTTCAGTACACTTCCAGCCCGCACCAGCACAGGACGCCACAAAGGTACAGGCAGATGATCCACCGTTGCTGTCAGATCGGCTCCACATAATGAGACTAGCTGGCTCTCCTGAAATCGAAGCTCTGGCCCCGTCATCGTCATCTCCAGTACTGCCGCATGTCGGGAGTTGCCCACAAGCATATTGGCTGCTCTGGCTGCAAAGGTGTCCATGACCCCGCCAGGATGAATACCATACCGGCGATAGCCGGTTCTGCCTTCATCCTGAACGGTAGATAACAGACCAGGGCGAATCACTTCAATACTCATCGTTCGCCCTCCTTCCGCTTCAACGCCAGATAGTCCTGCATCGTAATCTGTTTGAATCGAACCCGATCACCTGCTGCCAGCAAACTCGGTACATTCTCTTCCGGCCGAAACAACCGGAGTGGCGTTCGACCAATACATTGCCATCCACCCGGTGTATCCACCGGATAGATTCCCGTCTGTTTGCCACCAATACCTACTGTACCAGCCTCAACCCGAAGCCTCGGCGTTGCCCGTCTGGACGTAGCAATCTGTTCAGACAACCCGCCGAGATACGGAAAGCCTGGTGCAAATCCAATCATATGTACGAGATAATCCCCGGATGTATGAATCGCAATAACGTCTTCTGGGGTCAGTCCATGTTCATTGGCAACGTAGTCCAGATCAGGGCCCCACTCGCCACCGTAACATACGGGAATCGTGACCGTTCTGGGTTTGTCTTGTATGGATTCCTTCATTTGATTCAACTGCTGAAGCAGAATCCGGCATAACTCGGGGTACGGGGAGATGAACGGATCATAAAATAGCGTGACGGACGTATATGAAGGTACCCATTCGATCATGGCTGGCAGAGTGCTTTTTTCCAGCAAAGCACATACAGACATCACTCTGCGCTGCACAGCGTCAGACAAATGATCTCCGCACTGGATGATAACTGCTGTCTCACCCAGCGGAGATAAAATCTCCTCTATCCATGCATACGTCTGTTTGGTCATGCGCCATCTCCCCCTTTTTCCACAAAGTTTGCTAGCGTTTTAACGTCAGAGCATCCATCTATTAAGACTCCCTGGACGAATCCAAATGCACGCTGCAATTGTACAGTTCGCATTGCCACACATTCTCATTCTTGGCGATCCGGGTAATGGATGTGTTGGACAGCTTCACGCTGATATCCAGTTCAGGCACCAGACCTCGCAGTGTATTCCGTAGAATGGCTCCGTGACTGACAACGATCACTCTTCCATCGGGGTGCTGCTGTACAATATCTTCAAGTACCGCACTGCCTCGAACAGTCCCTGCATCTGCAAGCTCACGTCCCAGATCCAGAGTACTCCAGTCCGCTCCCCACTTGGCTAACCGTTCCTCTTCCGTCGTTCCTTCGACCTGTCCTCCGCCCATCTCACGAAGTCTAGGGTCCAGATGAATCTCCTGAATACCCAAACGGTCACCGATGATGCGAGCTGTCTCACTTGCACGTTCCAAGTCACTTGCATAGATGGCATCCCAGGATTCTTCGGCCAGTCTCGCGGCAAGTAATACCGCCTGTTCCCTGCCATCCTGATCCAGCGGATTATCCGTCTGTCCCTGTGAACGTTTTTCCTTATTCCACGCTGTACTTCCATGGCGAATCAATGCAATTTGAGTCATTGTTGTTCCTCACCTTTTTCTATATGAAGTTCATCTTCTGTAAAATGTTTGCGTACCTTCGGCTTGGAAAATTTGCCGCCATTATATTGATCTGACCCGTTTCTCGGAATAGAGAGACTGTCCCAAGCTGTTTCTTTAAGCATTTTTGCGGCAAATACAATCTGCCCGACATGATACGGATAATGTGCTAATTGCCGAATAATGGCCTCCATCACGGTATGACCTTCATTCCGAATGTATATGATATGAGACAATTGTTCCGGGGTAAATGAACGAATGGATTCGAGTAGACAATTCCAGCCTTCCTCCCATTTGGAGAGCAAATCTTCCCGGGAAGAAATATCATTCACGAATTCGGCATCCCGTTCACGCCACGGTTTCTCACCATCTGTTGTCAGTACGTCCGTCCAACGGGACAGCATATTGCCCCATAGATGTTTTACGATTACCGCAATGCTGTTCGCGTCTTCATTCCAGGATTGAAACAATTGCTCGGACTCCAGTTGTGCCATAGCTTTTTCCCCGAGCTGCTTATAATACAGGAATTGCTTCTCCGCTGTCTCCAGAAAAACCTGATTCATATCCATCCGTTAACCACCCTTCGGAAAAGTATGTTGTCCCCAGATCATGTTCAAAAAGAAGCGTCACATGTTATTTATTCAGGAAATGAGAATGTCCCGTCTGCATTCGGTTCAAATGGAATGACTTTGCGAACCGCATCCAGATTGAGCTCTCCATAGATATGTGGATAGAGTTCATTCAATTCGTAGAGATCCTCATACACCAGTTCCGGCTTCAACGCCTTCTCATCAATACTAAGTAATAACAGATCTGTACGGCCTGCATAATATTCCCCGGCTACCCATGGAATCTGTTCCTTGGTGGAACAATGAATGAATCCGTCCGTCTTCAGGCTATCTGGTGCATACTCACTCCCCTTTGACACTTGCTCCCACAACGAACGGGAAATAATACTATAGATCATGGTTCCGCCTCCTTCAATTTCTGCGATGTATCCTATGTGTCATTGGAAGTATTATAGATCATCCCGGATACGGGAGTACAATTTTTGATCCGTAAATACACCTTTGATCTTCAACTGTTTGCGTAACAAACCTTCGTACGACATGCCCAGCTTCTCCATTACGCGTGCAGAGCCTATGTTGCCTGCATTACATTTCCCATCCAACCGATTGCAGTCCAATTCCTGAAAGCAATAATCCACGATGGGTTGCATCGCTTCTGCTGCGAGCCCCTTACCCCAGTGACTGCTGGCTATCGCGTACCCTAGTTCAGCACTCTGCATGGGTTCGTTGAGATGAAAAACGCCACCCCTCCCGATCAAGGTCCCTGTTTCCTTTAAAACAAAAGCCCAGATATGTACCGTTTTCCGTTCATAATTATCCAGTACCCGCTGAATATATTGAATTGAATCCTCCACCGTCTCATGGCAGTTCCACAAGCTTTGCTGACTCACTAGCGGATCAGAGGCAAATGCATAATATTCATCGAGATCATCCATGGCAAGCCGCCTCAGTTTTAACCGCTGTGTTTCGAATTCGGGCAATTCGACAAAAAGTTTTTCTACATTCATGCAGCACACCTCCATGATTCACTTGAGTTCATGATCCAGCCATCTTATTTCTCAGGAAATAACGATCTATCATAACCATGCACATAATACCGACCGTATATCGAATCAGATCGATCACCAGAAAACCATGTCCCAAAATAAGAGCACCTAATACGGTTGAACGTATCTCAATCAGCCAAGGCGTCTGAATCAACTGCGAGAACTCAATCATCCAGCTGAATACACAACTCAAACACATCGCCCATACCAAGCTGCGATGAGGCCACACCATGCGTACTCCGAAATAAATCATGCCCGCCCAACATGCATCCCCGAAATGTTCATGCACCCAACCCGGCAATCGTTCACCAAAGTGTCTGGATCCGAGTCCTGCCGCCATGGTCATCATGACTGCGAAAATATAGATTAGCCTGTCTTTGATAAGTACGCTTTTCAATCAATCACACGCCTTCATCAAGCACTTGTAAAATAAATTGCGTTTTGGCAGCGGTATACGATTCCCTATCTTCCTTATTCTCATCAGCAAGCTTTGCCTTCAGGACGGCGTAAGCTTCCACCAGATCTGGGCGTTTTCTCAGCACATCCCGAAACCGAATTTGACGATCCCAGCGTTCTTCTCCCGGGCGCATCAGATGAAGGTGTACAGCTCTCTTGCCATCCTTAACCCTGACCCAGAATCGTCTGTACTCCCGTCCATCCAGTTCAGGCGGAACGTAGTTCCAGCCCAACGGATTCAGCTGATCCGCAATCAGATCCATGTCATCCCATGACTGTACCTCTGCCATCAGATCAATAATGGGTTTGGCGGGTAACCCTGGAATGGACGTGCTTCCGATATGTTCGAATTGATGGATATTAAACTGCTCTAGAAGACGTTTGAGTTGCCGGATTTCATCCTGAGCCTGTGCGTCCCAGTTGGGGTTGGCCGGAGCAATCTCTACTGACTCTGTCGCCCAGGCAGGCCAGTTTTCCGGTTGTATTGGATCTTTCATTAGCATGCTCCCTCCTTGATCTCCCGATATAAATTGAACTAAAGAATATTTACACTGCACACTCCGATGACAGAACAACCTTCCGATCGCTGTTATCCCCAGATTTTTTTGATTCCTTTTATAAAGGGGAAATCCGGGGATAAAGGCGAACGCTCCGCTTCTTCTGGTCCTTTCTGTCCTCTCCGTTTTGTGTAAATGTTTAGTTCAATTTATATTGATTTCTATATATCCAAAAAGGAGCGTATGTCTACGCCCCTAATTGTCTGATACCCTTGATCATATAATGCTATTTAACTTTATGTTTGAATTGATGAAAAGCACTTCATTATATGAAGATTTATTTTACCGTAACAGGGATCGTCACTTTTTTGTTGCCCCACTTGGCCGTGATGGACGTTTTCCCTTTGCCTACAGCCACGATCTTGCCATTTGTAACTGTCGCTACGCCCGGCTTTGTGCTTCTCCACACCGCGCTGTTCGTCACAACAGTGGTTTTACCCGTATCATACTGGGCCATCACACTCAGCGTTGTGCTTCCCTGTGGGGACAAAACCAGTTTTTTCTGGCCTGTAATCAACTTTTTGAGCAAAGGTACAACGGTAACCTCTGCCTTTATTGTCTGATTTTGATAAGTTCCTGTCAAGGTGGCTTGTCCCTCAGTCAGCGTCTTGACTGCTCCATTTTTCACGATAGCTACATTTGTATTGGAAGAGGTCCATATCACTTGTTTCGAAAGGTTGATCGTTTTGCCGTTTGCGTAGGTGCCGATCACCTTCAACGCTTTGGACTTCTTGATGTTCAGCTGCATAGTTGCAGGGGTAACCTCGACTTTGGTAATCTCGTCCGTTACTGCAACGGGGACTTTCACAATCGTTGTTCCGTATTTGCCTTGCAGCAATACTCTACCGGGTGTAATGCCTTTGATTTTACCGTTTTCCAGGACAGCCGAAGAAGTGGATACGGACCATACAATCTCAGACGTCACATCCTCTTCCTTACCATTCGCACGGGTAATGCTTACTTTCGGAAGGGTGCTTTCACTGCCTTTAACAAAACTGTAGGATTTCGGTGAAGCTTTGATGCTTTTGATCTTCTCCTGAACTTGGACAACCAACTGAGCTTTAGCCCCGTCTACCTGTGCAAAAATGGTTGCTTCGCCCGCGGCCACGGCCTTGACTTTACCTTTCACCATCGTCGCAACTGTTGCATTGCTGGTGGACCATGTGACACCTTCGGTAACATCCTGTTTGTTATCAAAACCTTCTACGGTTGCCATCACCTGAAGCTTAGCTGTCTCGGAAACGCTCATCTTCTGCGGGCTGCTATTGGTAATTTCAATCGATGTCACGTCACCGGTAGCCGCCAAAGCCAACGAAGGGACCAGTACGGTCAATGCAATCATTAGAGCAAGTGTGCCTCGAAGCGCCAGTTTGATTCTATTCATTTCAATATCCATCTCCCATAATCCAATATTTTACTTCTATTATATTATATCGGATACGAATTGCATAAAGTTGAATGTCATAAGTGAGAGTCTTGGAACAATTCATAAGATCAGCGTGTAATCGTTATAAAAACCTTTGAATCTCGCCCAACATAGTAGGAGCTTGGTTTATGTAAATACTATTTCAGTTTAAAAGGGGATGTTCCATCGTCACATACAACATGACGTGTGGAACATCCCCTTTTTGAATTACTAAAGCGTTACCTAACCTCTCTACTTCACTGCATCCTGCTCTGGCAAAATCAAGCTCTCGGCCCCGCCCATATAGGGCCGCAGGGCTACCGGAATGTGAATGCTTCCATCCTCCTGCTGATGATTCTCAAGCAACGGTATCAGGATACGCGGCGATGCCACCGCCGTATTATTCAGTGTGTGACAATACGCCAACTTGCCTTCGGCATCCAAGCAACGAATATTCGAACGCCGCGCCTGAAAATCATGCAGATTCGACGACGAATGCGTTTCTCCATATGCACCGCGGCTTGGCATCCACGTCTCGATGTCATACTGTTTGTACGTTTTCTGCGACATATCCCCGGTACATACAGCGACAACACGATACGGCAGTTCCAGTAATTGCAGCAATTCTTCGGCGTGTCCTGTAATCTCTTGCAACATGCGCTCCGATTCTTCCGCATCAGGAGCACAGAGAATGACCTGCTCAACTTTGGCAAATTGGTGCACACGGTATAATCCGCGTACATCCCGTCCGCCGGAGCCAACTTCACTGCGGAAACACGTCGATACCGCGGCCAGCTTCACAGGCTCTTGAACATCGACAATCTCATCCGCATAATACGAGACCAGCGGCACTTCAGAAGTTCCCACCAGCCACTTGTTCTCCCCTTCGAGTTCATAGACCTGATCTAGTCCGGTTGGGAAGAATCCGGTGTTCACCAACGCATCCTCCCTGACCATCAGCGGTACCTCCATCGGTGTAAACCCGTGCTTCAGCAACAGATCCAGCGCAAGTTGCTGTACTGCCCGATGTAATAACAGGCCAGCACCTTTTAATACATAACTTCGCGTCCCGCCAATCTTAACTCCACGGGGAATATCGATGAGATCATGCAACTCCCCAAGTTCCACGTGATCTTTGATGTTATACTCGAACGTTGGCACCTCTCCCACACGTCGCAGCTCTACATTGTCTGCGTCCGACGAGCCATTGGGGGTATCCGGGGATACGATATTGGGTACCAGCCATTGCAGCTTGGTTACTTCCTCCTGCACAGGGGCGAGCCTCGCTTCCACATGTTCCAACTGTTCATTGATCTGTTTAACCTGAGCCCGCAAACCCTCGGCCTGTTCCCGATTCCCGGCTTGCATGAGTCTGCCAATATCAGCAGATAACGTATTGCGCAACCTGCGACCTTCTTCAATTTCCCGCAAAAGTGTTCTACGTTCTTCATCCCGCTCTAACAATGTGCGAATGTTGATCTTGATTTTTTTCCCGTCTGCTGCGGCCTGAACCTCTTCTGCATGTGCACGAATCCACTTCATTTCTAACATGGTCACCGTCTCCTTTGGCTGTAAAAATACAAAGAGCGCCCTCATCCCTTGGGACGAGGAGCGCTCTGCTCGCGGTGCCACCCAACTTGCTGAATCAGGATATCCTGCTTCCAGCCTCTTGGTCCGCGATAACGGGCGGTTCCGGTTAACTTGGGGAAATATCGCTCCCCTGGCGAAAACGCCTCCGAGTTGGATGCTCTTCAACGGCATGTTCCGATCTGTAATTGTTGTGTCTCAGTATATACGAACGCCGGACCTAATTGCAACCTTCTGTATTGATCAGGAATTCATGGCACAACTTAACATGTCCTGTTATGATAGACTTTGTCTTCAAGATTGCGCTTTATTGTGATCCTCAATTTATGTATATAAGTAGAAGGAGTTCTTTATGAAAAAATTACTTTGGATCGGATGTCTGTCCTATTTCCTGATTGGACTTGCCCACGTTGTGCTCGGTTCCATTCTACCGGTTGCACTTGAACATTACGGCAAAGATTATAGCCAAGGCGGAACGCTGATCTTTGCTCAATTTGCCGGATTCCTGGGTGGTGTATTGTTATCTCCATGGCTGAACAGACGCTTTGGTAAACGGGGAGGCCTGTTAATCGCCACAGCGTTGCTCTGTATTGCAGAATTATCCTACATGCTGCTGCCACCATGGGGCTGGATGTTCGTCATTGCACCCGCGGCCGGCTTTGGATTCGGAATGGTTGAAGCTGTTATTGGCACCATTATCATCGCTGCAATCAAAGACAATACAGCCGTTGCCATGAGTCGACTGGAAGTGTTATTCGGGATTGGGGCGATGGTCATGCCGCTCATTGCAAGCGGTCTGATTGCTGCCGGATACTGGCGTCTCTCCTTTCTCGTTGTTGCGATCTGCGCAGCGCTGACCTTTGTTTTCTGGGCGAAAGGATCATTCGGTGAACTCGATAAGTTTCTGGAGCGACAGAGTTCAAATCATGCTTCCGTAAATACGCACTCTGCTGGGACATCGGGTGAGATGCATCCCGCATCTGCAAGTACATCCAGTCCAACCTATCGTGGCCGTAACAGGACTCTTCTGGTATTATTCGTTCTGTTCTTCTTCCTCTATGTTGGCACAGAGATGAGTCTTGCGAACTTCATGCCGGCGATCCTGATTGAGAAAATGAACATGAAGGAAGCCGGAGCAGCCCTTAGTGTCACCTGTTTCTGGATTGCCATGTCCGTGGGACGACTCTTCGCCGGGTATATCGCAGAGAAATTCCAATACCGCGTCTATGTTCTGTACAGTTGTCTTGCATCTGTTCTTTTGTTAATGGTATTTCCATTTACAAACCAAATCTGGTCTTCATTTCTCATCATCTTACTGCTTGGACTGGCGATGTCAGGGATATTCTCCATTGCCCTTGTCTTTGCCAGTAAACTGCTGCCCGGAACAGAAGAATCCACACCCAGCATTTTGATTGCCTCAGGTGGGGTTGGCGGTGCCATTCTGCCTTTGACTACGGGATGGAGTCTTGATCATCTGGCGGTTAATCAGTCTGCATGGATGCTTGCGATCTTTGCAGTTGGCCTGCTTGTCATTAGCGTAATCACGTATCAATGGCAGAACAAACATATAGCCAATTCTGCGACTTAACAGTTCTGTGTTGATCCAGTCCTGAGGATTAGAAATACCTATTAAAGAAATTGTAATGTCTACTGTCATGACCTGACGGTGGACATTTTTTTGTAGCGTTACTTTGTATAAAGAACCTAGCACACGTTATTTATCTGCATTTTAGGATATTTGAAATCTAACGAATCCTAGAGACGTTATTATAGATAATTATCTCAAATTCAAGGTCTCGTTGCAGTTTTTTATCATAATAACCCGCTGAGATTCGTTAGATTTTTTATTCCCTAAAAATTGGCCTAATAAGATGTTCTCGATTCGTTAGCGCTGTAATCGTGGTGGAAAGTATCCTATCTTTGCCTCAGATCACCTTTCATTACAGGTAAGAATACGATCTATTCATTTGCACACGATTGCCCAGGAAATACTTAGGGCCAGCCGAATCACACACTTTTGTTAACGACAGGCATTACGGGCCCGTTATCCTTGATGAATTTACCGAATACATATCGGACGAGCGGTCCCAGAATGATTAACTGATATGGAAGCGCAAGGCTGAAGTTACGAGCAATGGTATGGAGATACGTACGGAGTACGGATGACCCACTTAATTGATCAGCGAGATATGCTGAAACCATCCCATACAAGGACATGATCAGAACCATGCCAATCACCATAAAAAATGACATGGCGAGTACACCCAGAATTTTGTTGGACTTGTCAAAGGGTAAGGAAAAAGCAATCTTTCTCGCTATAGGTCCGACAATGAAGGACTCTACCACAAACGCGATGACAAAACATAATATGAATTGAAGCAGTATCTCAAGCGGGGACATCTTACCGAGTAACCCACTATGCCATAAATTGAATGTCATCATGACGACAACCATTCCTGTACACATCATTAATCCGAAAATAATTTGTTCCTTCTTGCTTGTTGGCAATTCTCTCATCCTCTCTGTTTACCTTCGTAATTATAGAGATGAGGAAACCCTCCACATAAGTGAACATTCTGTGAACAAATCTGATTTTTCCAAATTAAAATTTATGGAAGTAGCTATATCTAATAGCTGGTTCTTTCCTACAACAGAAATCTCCAGAGAAAAGACAGTTTGGATAAAGCTGTGATTGCCATTCGTTTGAAAACAGAGCCTTTCTGATTCGTAGATTCTGCTAGTTGCTCACCTTTATTCACACGTGTACTAAGTGTACGTTTGATATCCATAGCTTCTGTTAGTTCGTTGGCGAATGCAGAACCAGAAATGACCACAGCAGATTCGGTATTTAGAAAGGCGGATCTGGGATCAAGGTTATACGAACCAACCATGCTGAGGTAATCATCCATGACAAATGATTTGCCGTGTATGGAATAAGGGCCTTGGTATTCATAAATGGCCAGATTGGTATCAAGCAACCGTTTCTTAGAGCTTAAGTATCCCGCGAAAGCCAAAGGGTTAGGGGTCTGCTGGATTGAATTGGTTAACATGACCCATTCTGCTTTTGGATTCATCGACAGATGTACGGCTTTCTTCATTTTCTTGGTAGGAATGGCATATGGCGTCTGAAGGTACACTTTCGACTTTGCTTGATTGGCGAAATGAACAAATGCTCTCCACATGGTCGGGTCTTTATACAGCCTCTGGATTGGATTGTGAATGAAAGCGACGTGGTCGGAACGAAGAGCCCCTTGAGCCCATTCCTTCGGCAACACTTTAACAAAAGGATCGCTCTCAGCCTGAGCTTTTTTATATAACTCAGCCAGCTGATCCAGCTCTTGTAACCCCTTTGTATGATGCTGACGTTTGGCATGTTTTTCTGGTTTGGTGAATGGATGTTCCCATAACCGATCTATATATTTTTTCATTTCAACAACCGTGCTGTTTTTATTATGGTTTGGATTGTAAACAAGGACATCCCGATCGAATACATAGTCTTTTTTGGGTTGCAATGCCATGTATCTATCACCAATATTTTGGCCGCCAATGATGCCATATGTGTTGTCGACAAGAAAGATCTTGTCATGCAGACGGTTATGCCATGTCCATGGCATAACTATGTTGAGTGGTTCATAATACCTTAACTCCACATTGGGGTGAGCTGCAATGGCATCTGGAATATCACGCAATTCTCCGCGCATGTTGTGAAAAATCCCGTCTAAAATGATTCGAACATGAACACCCCGATCAGCCGCATCGAATAAAGCAGCAAAAAAGAGTTGAGATGTTTTTCCTTTTTGGATGGAGTAATAAGCCAGGTCGATGCTTGTTTTCGCCTCTCGAATGGTCTGGATTCTCACCTGACCGGATTGAAAGCCGTCCTCCAAGAGCAGTACGCGATCTGTCGTACTTCCTGCTGTTAACAATTTTTGCATATCCGTATTTTCAATAGTAGATGGAGACGGAACCAAAAATAAAAGGTAAGCTGTGAAAAAAACGTAGACACAATAGGACAGAATAATTGCGAATATGGTTTTAAGGATCATTCAGTACGCCCCCATATGTAAAAAATAATTATTTATATAGCAGTACTATCTCCTTTTGTATCTAAATTATGTTGTTTAAATGAAGCAAGCGTCTCCGGTCAAGGTCAAACGATCAAAAGCTGATCACTGAAATAGGGAAAGCAGCCCTGATGCGATGAGATATCAAACATCGGATTTGATCCAAGTTTTTGTTGGAAACCTTCCAGATCCTCAGCACTGAGGCTATGGCCCACTCGATGCTTTTGCAATCAGCCAGATTTCCTTATATGATTCGCCACGATAATTATTGAAAATAACACATCTAAACAGGCTGATATACATATGTATAACGGCCTGTTTGATAATTTCATACGTGTCCCCATCCAGTTCCTGACTGGACACGTTCCACCTGCTGGCCTATAATTACACCTAGTAATGCCCGTAACTTCATAGTTTCCCAGGGGAGTCGGAATTGGCCGGCTGAGAGTGTATCCCACCAAGATACTAACCCTTAGACCTGATCTGGATTATGCCAGCGTAGGAATCGGAGTATATCGAAATGGCACAGCCCTATGGCTGAACGCCACCTCTCTAACGCCTGCACGCGTCCCGGAATACGGGACGCTTTTTTAATGTTCTTTTATATAGCCAGAGAGCTAAAAAAAGTGACGTTATCCAGATCTCAACTGGTATAAATCTGTCGATTTATGCAAGATGATTGGATATGAAGCCAAGGAGTACCCCGGGCCAATCGGCCGGACATACCGAAGGAGAGAACCACAGATGAAATGGCGTAAAACGATGGGATTGTTGCTCTTATGCGTGCTTATGGTGACTGTAGCCGCATGTGGTGGCAAAGAAGCTGCCCCAGCTGGGCAGAACGGCAACACAAATACGGAAAGCAGCAACGAAGGTGACACTGCCGCCCTGAAAGATATTAAAGTGGTGCTCGACTGGACACCAAATACGAATCATACCGGCCTGTATGCGGCTGTAGATCAAGGTTTTTACAAGGCCGAAGGCTTGAACGTGGAGATTGTACAACCAGGTGCCGGTGGCGCAGATACGATGGTTGCCTCCAATGAAGTGCCTTTTGGCGTAAGTTATCAGGAGAGTGTAACTCAAGCCCGCACACAGGGTGTTCCATTGGTCTCCATCGCAGCAGTTATTCAGCATAATACATCTGGTTTCGCTGCTCCGGCGGATCGGAATATCAAGTCACCGAAAGACTTTGAAGGTAAAACCTATGGCGGTTGGGGTTCCCCTGTGGAAGAAGCCGTGATGCAATCCATTATGGAAGGCGACGGAGCTGATGTATCGAAAGTGAAAAATATTAACATGGGTGACGCTGACTTTTTCACCGCAGTGAAACGGGATATTGATTTTGCGTGGATTTTCTACGCCTGGACGGGTATTGAAGCCGAACTGCGCGGGGAACCAATCGACATGTTATATGTGAAGGATTATTCAGATGCATTGGATTACTACACGCCTGTCCTCGTAACCAACGAGCAGACGATCCAAAACGACCCCGAGTTGGTGAAAGCATTCCTGAAAGCCACCTCCGAAGGGTATCAATACGCAATTGATCATCCCGAAGACGCAGCAAACATTCTGATCAAGGCCGTACCGGATCTGGATAAGGAATTGGTACTGGCAAGCCAGAAATGGCTTAGTCCAAAGTACACAGATGACGCCCCGCGCTGGGGAGAACAAAAACAGGAAGTGTGGCAAAACTACACTGACTGGATGTTTAGCAAAAAACTGCTGGATGAACAGATCGATGTGAGCAAGGCATATACGAACGCGTTTTTACCCCAATAAAAATTGCTTAAGTTTAACTTTTTTACACAAGAACGAAGAGTGCAGAACCCATCTGAAGAAGCGAAGCGCTCACCTTTATCCCCGGATTTCCTCCATTAGAATTCATTAAAGAAATCCGGGGATAACAGTGATCGGAAGAGGGTACTGCAATCGGAGTGATAAGTGTAAACCTGGTTCAATTCATGCAATTTATCACGAAAGGAGCCGTGATCTCTCATGGCAAGCACATTACTTAGCATTCAGGTTATCCCGAAAACGCCAAATGGCGAGAACTCTTATCCTTACGTAGATCGCGCCATTGAAGTTATTCAGCAATCCGGCCTGAAATATCAGGTGAACGCACTCGACACCACGATCGAGGGGGAACTGGAGGAACTGCTGGAGGTTGTCCGTAAAATGCACGAGGTACTTGTGGAGGCTGGCAGCCCAAGCATCATCTCCCAGATCAAAATTGCCCATAGCCCTACTGGCTTCAGCATGGATACCCTGACGGAGAAGTATCGCTAATGCATGCCTATTTCAAAAGTGTATGGCCGCCCATTGTGGCGGTTATTCTCTTTATAGCGATATGGCAGGGAGCCGTCTCCCTCTTCCATATTGAGAAATGGATGCTGCCTGCACCGTCCGACATCGCCCGCGAAGCGGCAACTCAGGCCGAGCGACTTGGCATGCACGCCTCCGCAACCATTCAGTTAACGCTGATCGGATTCGCGGCTGGCACGGCGGTCGGATTGCTGATTGCGATGGTGCTGCATTTGGTCCCTTTTCTCAAGTCAGCCCTGTATCCTTTACTTATTCTTAGTCAAAATATCCCGACCATCGCGCTCGCACCGCTCCTGTTAATCTGGTTCGGATTCGGGCTGCTGCCCAAGCTGATTACGATCATCCTGGTCTGTTTCTTCCCCGTTGCGGTGGCGGCTATGGACGGCTTGACCCGTACTGACGCGGCCATGATGAACTATATGCGCATGGCTGGTGCGAAACGTCATCATATCTTCTGGAAGCTGGAGCTCCCCCATGCGTTGCCATCCGTGTTCTCCGGTGTCAAAATCGCCGCTACCTATAGTGTGATGGGAGCCATCATCGCCGAATGGATTGGCGCAGACAAGGGTATTGGTTATTATATGATGCTGCAAAAGTCAGCTTATCGCACCGATCGTTTATTCGTGGCGATTATGATTATTGTCGCGCTCAGCTTGCTGCTCTTCCTGTTCATTGCCCTGCTGGAGAAGCTTCTCGTGCGCTGGCGGCCACAGAAGCGATAGTAAAGAAGTAATCTGTATATTAGGAAGTGATGACCATATGAATTGGCAACAGGACGAACACGACCAGCCTGAACGAGGAGCACGCGCAATGGAGCCAAAGCACGGTGAAAAGCTTCACCCGGCTACCCCTGATCGACCTGCCAATACTGCTCCGGTTCCGCCTGCATTGGACGTCGTTGACGTTCATGCTTCATTCCGCGAACGGCGAAGCAGGTTACCGGTTCTGAACGGCCTGTCCCTGACCGTGGAGCAAGGCGAGTTTGTCGCTATCGTTGGGCCATCCGGCTGTGGTAAAAGCACCCTTTTCCATATCATCGGTGGTCTGCTTAAGCCACAGGAAGGCCAAGTACTTATGAACGGTCAGAATGTAACGGGACAGCGTGGCAAGATTAGTTATATGCCACAACAGCCTGCTCTTTTCCCGTGGCGTACCATTGAAGACAATGTACTGCTTGCTGGTGAAGTAGCTTCAAGCGCTCCCCCTCGGGCCGAAGCACTTGCAGAAGCTCGTAAGTGGTTAAGTAGCGTGGGTCTTGCCGGATTCGAGCAGGCATACCCTCATATGCTGTCGGGCGGAATGCAGCAGCGTGCGGCATTTTTGCGCGCCCTGCTCAGTCCGCAGGAACTCATGCTGCTGGACGAACCTTTCAGCGCGCTGGATGCACTGACACGTAGTGACATGCAGCGCTGGCTGCTCGATATCTGGGAACAGAACCGCCGCTCGGTGCTGTTCATCACCCATAATATCGAAGAAGCATTGCTGCTAGCGGATCGGGTCTATGTGTTATCCAACCGACCTGCAACGGTGTTGCACGAGGTACATGTTCCTTTTGATCGCCCAAGACGAGAAGAAATTACGGAGCAATCCGCTTTTCTGGAGCGTAAACGGCAGATTGCACAGTGGATGAGAGAAGAACAGCAGAAAGCCCGCCTATCTTGATAGTGCGGGTTTTTAAGTTATTATTTTCCTTTAATGGGTGATCCACCACAAGGAATTCTGCGTAACATAGTTAGAATATAAATGACCACAAGGAGGAATTCCCTCGTGCATTCTCAAGCTTTTGCACCATTAATTGATGCTCATATTCACTTCGATCAGTATACCCCTGACGAACAACGCGAGATGCTGTTATCTTTCCCGTCTCAACAAGTCGAGGCAGTCATCGCCGTGTCCATGAATCTCGCTTCTGCCCAGGCCAATCTGGAGCTTGCAAAACAACATCCACGTAACATCTATCCAGCCTTCGGTTTCCATCCAGAACAGGAACTGCCGTCCGTTGCAGAAATGAATCTGTTCTTCCAATGGATCGAAGAGCATATCGGACAAGCTATAGCCATCGGAGAGATCGGTCTTCCCTATTACAACCGTCAGGAAGCGGAGAAGGCAGGGCAGCGCTTCGATCAGAGCGGGTATATCGAGTTGCTTGAACGTTTCATCCAGCTCGCCAAAAAGCACAACAAACCACTTGTCCTTCATGCGGTATACGAAGATGCGGATATCGTCTGTGATTTGCTGGAGCAAAATCAGTTCCGACGCGCCCATTTCCACTGGTTCAAGGGTTCTCGCGAAACCATTAGACGCATGGCTGATAATGGCTATTTCATCTCTTTCACGCCAGATATTCATTACGAAGAAGAGATTCGTGAACTCGCCCGGCAATATCCATCGGAGCAAGTGATGGCCGAGACCGATGGACCTTGGCCCTTCGAAGGGCCGTTTCAGGGACGAATGACACACCCGGCCATGACCAGACAGGTTATCCAGGCATGGAGTGAGATCACCGGTATGGGAACCGAGCGGGCCGCCCGGCTCTTTTATCAGAACACAAAGCGTTTCTATGGCTTAACTTAAGTACAATCAGGTAACAGCAAGTACTCTCGCTTGCCCTGCCAGCACAGCACAAAGAAGCCAGTCGGCTTCGCCACCGACTGACTTCTAGTCTACTATTATATATCAGTTGAACTAAATTTTTACACAGGAACGTAGAGGACAGAAATAACCTGAGGAAGCAGCGTTCGCCTAAAAGCTTTCTGCAAGAAAGCTACTTCGGAAGCATACGCTATCACTAGATTTTCACCTTCACAAAAATTGGATCAAAAAATCTGGGGATAACAGCGATCGGAAGGTTGTTCTGTCATCGGAGTGGCAAGTGTAACTACCTTCAGTTCAACTTAACGCTTCAAGAATCCTTTGCCTTCCAGGAACGGTCTCACTTGCAACCTTGTCGGCTCAGTCAGGCGCTTCGCCATCAGTTCGGACCATGGGGTCGTTCGTTCACCGTTAGTCCGTTCTTTCATGTACGCCGTCGTTGTCTCATCATACTGCTCAACACCTTTGATGCTCTGCTCGGCATTATAACGATTATGATGCAGGACTGCATCCAGCGGCAGACGCGGCCGAATTCCCGTTTCCTGATCTGCAACACCAATGCACATGCCATACACCGGATATACTCCTTCCGGCAAATCCAGCAACTCAGCTACTTCCTCAATCCGGGTACGAAGCCCCCCAATATATACGATTCCGAATCCTAGTGACTCCGCTGCAAGAGCGGCATTCTGGGAAGCCAGAGCAGCATCAATCGTGGCTACCATGAAATTCTCTGTTGAATCAGCATACGATTCCTTTTCAGGAAGATGACGTTTCGCAGCATCACTCAGCCGATACAGATCAGCACACCATACGAGAAACACCGGACATTCATTGACGTAGGCCTGATTGCCTGCCAATTCAGCCAGCTTGGATTTCTGCTCTATGTCAGTCACAGCAATGACGGTATAGGCTTGTACACTACTTGAAGAAGAAGCCATCTGACCCGCTGCTACGATGGCTGCAAGCTGCTCATCACTCACCGGGTCTGGCTTGAATTTGCGTACAGAGCGGTGTTTCATCATTAACTCAATGGTTTCATTCATGGCTGTTCACTCCCAATCCTCGAAGTACGAACTCAATTGTCTGCTCAGCGAGTTCGTCTGTATTCATATCCTGATATTCAAAGCCAAACCGTGAATTCTTGGCCCGTTTGTGTGCCAAGGCCACACCCATCACCTGAAGCATCGCATAAGTTACGGACTCAATCTGAAACAATCCCTGGTCTTTTCCTTCTTGCAGAAGTTCCTTAACTCGAGTCCAGACGGGGTCCAGAAAACGAAATACGGTAGCTGTGCGATGTGTACGAAGTGTAATTTCTAGCTGCACAATATCGCTCATCTCCCGATCCGTCATCGTGAACTTCACAACTTCACCAATAATTCGTCGGATGCCTTCGACAGGCGAGGACATGGATTCTTCCGCCAGCGAGTTCATCATATGCCCAGGGAAAAAATGCTCAAATAAGGCTTCGAACACCTTTTCTTTGCCGCCAAAATGGTATGAGACCAGTGACACGTTCGCACCCGCCTCATCACAGATTTGACGAACACTCGTCCCGTCATACCCTTGCTGTGCAAAAAGCTTCTTGGCTGCAAGCAATATCCTCGTTTTGATATCCAACTCCGGTTCCGTCATTCCGTCCCGCTCCCTCTTGTCCGTTCATCTCATTCGCTCCAGCTCAAGAACTGTAGCCAGCGACTCATCTGTCTATTATATTACACCAAGCACCCCGATGAAAATCATCGGGGTGCTTGTCCTATCCTATGATGCAATGGTATACATCTGCTGTATTAGTTGTTTGCTTGAGCAGGGCTTGGAGCCATAGCTGGCATGCGTTGTTTTTTCAACAATGTCACGACCAATGATAAAGCAACGGCAACCAACAGTACAATCACGATGGAACCTGCAGCGGATTGTACTCCTGGGCCTCCCAACTGCACGCTCAGAATACCCTGAACGGCGTATGTTGCAGGCAGGTACTGCCCAATGCCGCTATAGAAGCTGTTCAGCAATTCACGCGGTACCATTGCACCGGAGGATACCAGTTGCAAGGACAGTGAGATGATATTGAACAGACTTCCTGCAGGTCCGAAGCAGATCAGGAAGAACTGGGAGAAGAACATGAACGTGCACAGGAAGAGCGCCTGGAACAACCAGAATGCAACGAATCCTTGTGCAATCTGTCCTCCCAATGCCACGATCAGCGATGATCCCAGCAAGGAAACGACCAATGCAGAACCCACGTTGATGACTACTCTCGCGCCAAACAAAGTCAAACGGGAATAGGTAGATGACAACATGCCCATCGCTGTCTGGAGATTCATCCCCATGATCATGGCACCTACATAGGAAGCCAGTACCATCATCATCGGCACCATCTGATTATTCATCCCGTTAACCGGGTTAATGGACGTTGTCGTTCCTTCCACTCGGGTAGCCAGGTTTGTCGCGGCTTCAGCAGCCTGATCGGCAGGCGCACCTGAAGCGGTTAACACCGTCTGTACTCCTTGTGCTGTAGCTTGTTTGTTAATCGTGTTTGTCACACTTTGGGATACACCTTGCATCATGCTTTTAATCGTAACCGGGTTTGCTTCATTAATGGTGTATTTAATCTCGGCGGTTGAGCCAGCCGTCTGAAGCAATTCGTTAAATCCAGCCGGGATATCCAGCACCATGTGGACTTGGTGATGATTCAGCTGATCCAACGCTTCAGCCGCGCTTAGATTGGATACGGTATGGAAAGGCAGTGTTCCTGCGAGTGAGTCTGCGATTCCTTTGGACATTTCGCCGTCCTCATTCACAATCGCAACCGTCAACTCTTTCGTACGGTCATTTACTCCAGAATATGCGGTCATCCAGATCACGCTAAAGATCACTTGGAACATAAGTGCTGTTACGATCCCTACAATCACTGGCGGTTTTTTAAACAATGTACGTAAAGCCTGTAACATAAAAGGTGTCCTCCATTACTCAAATAGTTCTAATTTGATTTAAACAGTTGTTTGAATCAAACGATCGTTTAAATTTTATGTGAATATGTCCATATTGTCAACTCATTTTTTGAAAAATTCAGAAAACGTAAGCTTTATTCATGAATACAATTGATCCATTTTCACAAAAGTGCATTATGCTTCCTTTCTCCGTAGAAAAGAACATCTAATACCACCGATTCAGGCTACTTTCTGGCGACGCAACTGTATTTTTCTCAACAAAAAACACGGTCCGCCGCAGCGAACCGCGTATTTATTCATCCTCACTTCATTGACAATGACGCGTTGAATATATCTCCAAACAAAGGTCGGTCAGTCATTTCTCTTCAGCTTCATGCGTTGCAGACGCAGCGAATTCAGTACAACCGACACGGAGCTGAACGCCATCGCCGCCCCTGCCAGCCATGGAGCCAAGAAGCCAACTGCCGCAATGGGAATACCAATAACGTTGTATCCGAGTGCCCAGAACAGGTTTTGTTTGATGTTACCCATCGTGCGCCGGCTCATCTCAATGGCATCTGCAATGCTGTTCAGATCACCACGCATCAACGTAATATCCGCCGCTTCCATCGCTACATCCGTTCCTGTTCCGATGGCCATCCCAATATCAGCAGTAGCGAGTGCCGGAGCATCATTAATGCCATCACCTACCATGGCAACTTTCAGACCACTCTCCTGAAGTTTCTTCACTTCCGCAGCCTTGCCTTCCGGCAGAACCTCAGCCAGAACTTTACCGATCCCTGCCTGTTCTGCTACAGCACGAGCTGTTCGCTCATTGTCTCCCGTGATCATGATGACATCGATCCCCATCGCCTGAAGACGACCGATGGCTTCACGAGAGGTATCCTTGATGGTGTCAGCCACAGCCACGATGCCTGCCCACTGACCATCTACCGCAACCAGCATTGCTGTACGTCCTTGTTCCTCCAGACGGTTCATCTGCTGAACGGTTTCCTCAGAGACATTCACCTGTGCATCTGCAAGCAAACGACGTGTGCCGACCAGAATCTCCTGCCCTTTTATTGAAGCTCGAACACCATATCCCGGTATGTTCTCAAACTTCTCTGTTGGGGTTAGCTCCAGACCCTTGGCACGAATTCCTGCAACAATCGCCTCTGCCAGCGGATGCTCGGAACTCTGTTCGGCCGCTCCCACTCGCTCAAGCAGATCAGATTCCGTCCAGTTCGGAGCCGTGATAACATCCGTAAGCACCGGTTTACCTTGGGTTACTGTACCTGTTTTGTCGAGCACCACGGTCTGAATCTGTTGTGCCGACTCCAGATGTTCGCCGCCCTTGAACAGAATGCCATATTCAGCCGCACGTCCTGATCCAGCCATGACGGAGGTCGGCGTTGCCAGCCCCAGTGCACATGGACAGGCAATAACGAGCACAGCAATCGCTTTTTCAAGAGAACCAGCGAAGTCACCCGGACTTGCAAACAAATACCAGATCAGGAATGTCAGCGCGGCAATACCCACGACAATGGGAACAAATATGCCTGAAATGACATCTGCAATCCGCTGAATTGGTGCTTTGGAACCCTGAGCTTGCTCGACTACTTTGATGATTTGAGACAAAGCCGTGTCCGAGCCCACTCGGGTCGCACGTAGCCGTAATACCCCGTTTTTGTTCAGCGTAGCACCTGTAACGGGATCTCCTGGTTTTTTATCCACGGGAAGGCTCTCTCCACTTAGCATGGATTCATCCACAGAGGATTGCCCTTCTTCAACAATACCATCCACCGGGATGCTGTCCCCCGGCTTCACCAGGATCAGATCACCCACCGCAACATATGCGGCAGGAACCATCACTTCCTGTCCGTCCCGGATGACACGTGCTTCACGTGGAGCCAGTTCAATCAAGCTTTTGATCGCCTGTGAAGAGCGACCTTTCGCCACAGCTTCGAACCATTTTCCCAGTAAAATTAACGTAATCAGAATTGCACTTGTCTCATAATAAAGTTCTACCGAAGGCATGGCGGCTGTGCTCGTTCCCATTGCCCCATGATCCATGGTTGTAGAAGGTAAGTACCCACTGGATAACGTCAGATAGAGACTGTAGAAAAACGCTGCACTGGTACCCAATGCAACGAGAACGTCCATATTGGCACTGCGGTTACGTAGCGCTTTGTATGCTCCCACATAGAACTGCCACCCAATCACGAACTGTACTGGCGTTGCCAGAATCAGCTGGAACCAAGGGTTCATGAACAGATCTGGGACATAGATTCCGGATGTGAACGAGAAATGCCCCACCATTGCCCACAGTAAAGGAATCGATAACAACGCAGATATCATCCATTTCCACTTTTTGCGTTGCAGCTCACGTTCACGAACCGATGTGGTCTCTTCTTGCGTCAATTGCAGTTCGGCACCATAGCCCATCTGCTTGATCTTGGCGGTAATATCCGAAGGTTTCAATGTGCCAGCCGCATATTCGATATGCCCTGTTTCCAGCGCCAGATTCACATTCGCCTGAGATACCCCCGGTAGTCGGGAAAGCCCTTTTTCAATCCGGGCAGAACAGGCAGCACACGTCATACCGGTGATGTTCAGATCAACCGATTCGGACAACGTACCGTAGCCCAATGCTTCCACCTTATCTCGCAACGCATTCACGTTGGTTGTCTTTGGATCATAAGAAACGGTTGCCTGTTCGATGGCCAGATTCACATTGGCCTGCTGAACCCCTTCCATGCGGGACAATCCCTTCTCCACTCGTGTCGAACATGCAGCACAGGTCATCCCCGTGATGTGCAGTGTTGTCTTTAGTCCTGGTGCGTCTGCCATAGGTGGCATTGGGGTTGGTTCGGATGATCTATCCATTGGTTTATTCGTTGAGTTATCCATCATGTCAGCTCCTTTCATGTCGATTCAATTTATTGTATTTTGCATCCGACATACCCCTTAGGGGTATATATCAGACAGAAAATTAGGCTTAAACCTGACTCATGGGAAAAGGGGTTTGCCCTCTTTGTGCCCATGAGCATGTTCGGTTTAAGCCTGTGATCCCGTTAGACTACATCGTATCCCTGATCTTCAATGGCAGCTTTGATCTGATCCACGTTCACTTTCTGCTCATCATATTCCACCGCTACTGTTCCCGCTGCCAGATCAACCTTACCACTCGCACCGGTATTCTTCACAGCTTCTTCAACTGATTTCACGCAGTGATTGCAGGACATTCCAGTAACGTTCAACGTAACATTAGACATTGTAAATTCCTCCTTGGGGTATATTAAAATGATAAATTAATTAGGTAAATTGATTCAGCTTACTTCATTAACTTCCGCATCGTAACCAGCAGTTCATCCACAACCTCATGTTCACCAGCCTGAATACGCTCAACGATACAACTCTTCATATGACCTTCAAGCAGAAGCTTGCCTACCGAATTAAGAGCAGACTGAGCCGCCGCAATCTGCGTCAGCACATCATCACAGTACGTATCCTTTTCGATCAATCCTTTGATCCCGCGAATCTGACCTTCCACACGGTTCAAACGAGAGACCAGGTTACCCTTCATCTCCTGCGAATGGTGACTCTTGCGCACATGCTTCCCATCACTGCCCTCGGCATGACAGGTTGCCGCTTCTTGGACTGTAGCCAAAGCTTCCGTTGAATCTGACTTGGAGGATTGCAAAGGTTCCTCGGGATGGCTCTGATGATCCATCATGAACACCCCTTTTCTTTCGTTCTTTTCTAAGAGTAACATACCCCATGGGGGTATTCAAGAGTGTTCTGATATTTTATTAAAAATGGATAGGCTTATTCGGAATTAAATAGAGCGATGCATCTTACAAGATATACTCCATCCTGCTACTACGAACAACCAGACCCATCTGTTCATAGAAAGCCTGTGCCCCAGAGTTAAACGTTGACACGGACAATTCCACGCTATCTGCCTGAAGCTCTCTCCCTAGCTCGATGAATGCTTGTAGTAACTGTTTACCTGTTCCTTGGCCCCGATGTTTGGTATCCACTACAAGTTCATGGATGTACAACATCTTGCGATCCACCATCAATGAGTTATCTTGAATAACACTTAACTGTGCACTCCCGTAACCCAGAATCAACCCCGTTTCGGAAGACTCGGCAACATACAGGTAACGCTTGTCCGTTTCCAGCAGTTCGGTGAACTCCTTTTCCTCCATTCTGGTCTCTAACGCTCTGTATAGGTCCGGCCGCGCCTCGACATGCATCTGGTGCAGGTCATCCATCAACAATGACACGCCAGAGTAGTCCCTCATTTCTGCCTTTCGGATGTTAATCGTACCTGTACTCATCCCCATCACTCTTTCGTCTACTTAATTTTACATTATTATACAACCAAAAAGCAGATACCATAAGGGTACCTGCTTCGCTAAATTTATCTTCATTCCATCAAGCCCGTAGGATGCTCATGTTGTTTATTTTTTCGAAGAAGTATTTCCTTCATTAAAAGCAACAGGTGATGGCTTCGCCGCCCATTCGTCCGCCTGCGGTTCAATGTCTACTCCGCTCAAAATCTTCTTTTTCTCCATCAAGGAATCCCCGTCTTCATCCAGCTTGTTGCGAATTTCCGCCTCGTCCTGAGGTTGATTGTTCTGTGTCATCGTAGAATCCTCCCTTATGTGTTTATCTTCAATATGATGTTCCTTTATATAACGTGCCCACTTTCTGCATTATCATTCTCTTCGAGGATCAGGCCGTCCCAAGTTATGTGTTACTTGGAGCCGAGCCTGTTGAATATCCTAATCATATAATTTTTGGTGAAAAACCAAATTAAAAAATAATTCTGTTGCATCACCATTCATCATTCTATGGGCAATTGTTCGTAAGAAACAAACGCAACAAACGAGTATGTGAAAGTTCTACTTGCTTAGGTTCGGTCATTTTTGCCGACTCCCGCCGTATGCTGACCCTGAACTTCATTTTTCGTCATTCCAAATAAGTTAGACACATTCAGATTTTGCTTGATCCAGCTGGAAAAGGACTTCACCTTGCCAGCAAGTTTTTTTACATTCGAGCAATTTGCCCACCACTGATCTCTATTAATCAGTAGCCACTCGAAATACAGACCACGAAATTGCTTAGGCTGGAAGACGGCCGAATCTTTTACAAACGAACTGTCACACACTTGGTTTGACAATTATCTGCCAGTACATATATAGTTGAATAACAAAATGCTCCCTCAAAAATAATGAGAAAGCATTTTGTTATATTCCTCTATTGATAAATTAATTTCCAAAGTTCTTAATAATCCTATCTCCTACAGCATTCTTCAAGAACCACTGAACTGCACTCTTCTCCAGTAGTACAGTCAACAAGGACTGATGATCCATGTCCCGTAGCATTAATATTACAAATCCATGGTGAGTGAGTACAAATATTTTTTTTATAAGTACACGAGCATATTTCTATTCTTGCAGAAACCCCTATAGATTTAGCGAAAAAGTTCATTTATCTCACCTCCTTTCGAATTTGGATGAATTTTAATTAATCAAGCCTCTAAAAGGTTATCAAGGTTGTTAGCATCCTTTAATTCATCAATCCCCTGAATCACTCCGTTTTTATCCAAGGTAATAAATAACGGAACCTTTTTTACTCCAAATATATTCATTACTTTAGTAGATCGAATAATGGGATGCCTTTGTTCCTTGTCACTCAAAGTTAAAGGAATATCTTTATTAATGTCTCTCTTGATAACCAGATATTTATTTGGATCTGGAATGTTGGACAATCTATCAAGTACTTCATTGCAAGTACCGCATTCATCACTTAAGAATAACAATTTTGTAATGGAGGAATTTTGAATTTTTAAAGAATCAAAAATATTCCCTCTCTGGTCTTTACCTTTAAAAACAGGAACCTGTTCGCCTAAAATTACATCTACAGCTGTGGAATCAACAGGAGCTGTCTCTTGAAACTTATTTATAAATGAGACCATCGACTTCGTTAACAGATACATAAATACCAATTGAATTAGAACAATAATCCATAGGGATATATTAGAGATAATAAAAAATCGTTCCATAACTAGCTCCTCATCGTGTAATTTTGTAAAAAGTATAAAACTTAATAACCTTTCGCACATTCTGGGTGATCAAGAATATAAAAACAAGAGAAAAGAAAGCAAGTAGTTTTAACAGATAACTTGCGTTGTTTATCCTTTGTTCTACAATGTAACTACCGAAGTAAATCCCTAAAAGACACAATCCAACCAAAACTATGTTCCTCATCACTAACACCCAGGAAATGTTGTGATTTCCAACCATTCCATTACACCCACAACTTAGATCCGTCTTACCACGTAGTAAGTTTATAGTAATAGCAATCGTGTAAACTAACAGCAATAATGATCCTATCGAGAAAAAAACAGGATGATATAAGCCAAGTATTAAACCTATCCCGGTTAGAAATTCAAGAGATACATCCAGCACTCCAGCAATATGCAAAAATTGCTTAGGAACTATGTTATAATTCCTTACATTCCCCTTATGCTTGTTCATATCCAGCATTTTCTCTATGCTAGAACTTAGAAAGATGAGAGCCAAGAACAATTTCAAAACAAGTATTAATTCTACCAACTCAAACACCTACTTTTCCAAAATCATTCTTGCTGACCAGCCATCTAGACTGCATATCAAATAATTTATAGTACTCACCTTTTAAAGTGATTAACTCATCATGACTTCCTTGTTCAGCAACCTTACCTTCTTTCATCATTATTATTTTGTCAGCAAATCTTGCAGCAGCTATTCGATGAGAAACAAAAATAATTGTCTTATCTTCAGTATGACTGAATAATTGATTATAAATTCCAATTTCTGATGTTGGATCTAAGGATGATGTAGGCTCGTCAAACACCATGATCTCAGAATCTTTGAATAACGCTCTAGATATAGCCAGCTTTTGCCATTGCCCTCCAGAGATATCTACTCCTGGATTCAAGAAATTACTTAATGGTGTATCATAACCATCAGCAAGTCGCGATACTATATTATGAAAGCCTGCTTTTTTGCTAGATTCTATCATTTTTTCGTTGTTATCTGCATCTTCTATGTTTCCATAAGTAATATTCTCTTTAATGGAGTAGGGGTATTTAATAAAATCCTGGAAAACCACCGAAAATTTATTTCGAAGCTGATTTTCTTCGTATTTCCGGCTACTTATTCCTTGAATTCTAATTTCACCACTATACTCCATATAAAGCCCTACTAAGCATTTAAGCAACGTACTTTTTCCAGATCCATTTTCTCCAAGAATCGCTATCTTCTCACCTTTATTAACAGAAAAACTTATTCCATGCAGGGCGTCCTTCGTTCCGCTTGGGTATTTAAAAGAAACGTCACGAAAAGCTATGTGCTCATCACTTAAGTCCCCTTTCCCCTTCTCATATAATTCATCCAAACTTTGATCTATCTTGAGAAAGTGGTCATTCATAAAACTATAGAACTCATCTAAATATAAAATATTCCCTCTAATCTGAGAGTATGAATATGATAACTGTCTCAACGAACTTTGAGTGCTCATCAATGCTTGATTAATAACTACAAAATCACCAATTAATATAGAACTGCGTGTATTCTTCATTAGAAATAGAATTAAAAGCGAACATATTACGTAAAAAATTGAATTGATACCTTCTAGAGCCACTTTTATCTTGTTTTGTTTCATTTCAAGCTGTAGTGTTTTTTGTGCATGTTCTTTGAATTTTCGGCTCCATAATAATTTAAAATAATTATTCAAAGAAAAAATCCTTAATTCCTTTATATTTTGTCGATCTGTAAGAATAAAAGAAAGAAACCCAATTTCTCTATTCAACAAAGTATTTGTATAATTGAATTGGTACTTCCCCTTTTCAAGGCGAGTGAAAATAATACATAAGGGTACTGTAGCTGCCAAACAGATTAGTACTAGTATCCAATGTATTGAAAGTAATATTAGGAAATAAGACGTTAAGCTAATAATGGTTCTGAACATACTAACAATATTTTTTATGGGCGTCCAAAATCTCGTTGCAATATTGCTGTTTATTCGACTGAATTGATTATGAAATTCAGGATCATCGTAAACAAGTAAGGGAATAGTACTAGTTTTTTCAAACAATCCAAGTTTCAAACAGTGTTCAAGTAGAGCAAGGTTCTTCTTCTCATAATATTCTTGAAGATAGTTCATATAAGAAGTATAAATCTGTAAGAGGATTTGAGCGCATAATAACAAAATGATAATTGAATAGCTTGTAGTACCATTACCTATAAAATTAGATATCTCATTCAACAGTTCTTTTGTAACCAACAATGTGAAGTAAGGCTCAATTCCTAAGAGTACACTGAACAATACAGAAGTTATCAATAATTGTTTATTATGTATCCATATGTACTTAATCCCCCACAATAGACGATTATTTTTCATATCCCACTCCTGAATATAGATTAGACTTAGACAAATAAAGCTTCAACATTATGCATACTTTTTAAAGTAGCTTTAAGTGTGAGTTTCTGAATTTTGATCTCCCCAACATTATCAACCAGTATGTAGTAAGGTACAGAATAGATTTTTAATTTCCACATCGTCTCCATGCTCATTTCCACAATTTCCATTTCGTTTCCAAATTTAGAGTGAAAATCATCCATTGCATTAGTTTCTTCAGTAACCATTAATAAGCACAAAATTGGTACTGTTAGTTTATCTCTTTCCTGTAACAACTCCTCAATGGCTTCGTGGCAATGAGAACAACCCGTGCTTGCAACTAAACAAACGAAGGACCTGCTAGTCAAATGATCAGGAACGACGAGATGCTCATGAATGTTTACTCCAATGGATGAATTCAGATGAATCTGGTTATTAGTTTGGATTTGTTTGAGTTCGCCCCATAAATGATTAAGTTTTTTGAAAACAACTACACTTAACGTTATTACTGTAATAAGCAACAGCAAAACAATGAGAATCAGTAAATAATTATTCATTCAAAGTATCCACCTCTATGCTTAATCAAAATCTACTATTATTAAACTCAGTATAAGTTTTAACAAACTTATTAATCAAATATTAACAAAGTTTCCCTTATAGGTAAATATGACTAATGAACTAATAATATAAGTTTAATTAAGTTTTTTTGTCTTTTTTTGTCGTATTAAAGCATTTTAACTATTTTCCTCCAAAAAAGAGAATCAAAAAAGCTGACCTTTATATTACTCGGTCAGCTTATCTGTCGTAAGCTTGATTTCTATCACTTACTGTTCTAACCTATTTGATCCATCCTTCAAAAAACTTATTATCTGTCATCTGAAAGTATGCTTTCACAAATTCTACGAAGCCTTCCGTATTCACTTGTTTATAACGAAAGGTATTATAATAGTTTTTTAAAAAATCAGTACCTTCAACATCATAAGCCTCAAACAGTTGTCTCAATTTGATCACAGGCTGAGCATATAAGTAAGCTGCGACATCTCCAGACTCAAGCTCAGATAAAGGCAGATTGGATACTTTGGTATTTGCATTATGATATTCCGCAAATGAATAATCCATAAGAAATATAGATGTGCTAAGTTCTGTAATCCCTTCATCCAACCAGCCATCGTGGTAAGGATCACTGCTGACGATTGCATAAAACCATTGATGTGCAATCTCATGAACAATAGTATGCTTCATATCCTCTTTAAAATATACGGTGACTAATCCCGGGTATTCCATGGATAGACGCTCGCCAAGAACAACATCAAGCTGTTTATGTGGGTAAGGAGCTATCTTTTCATTAAAGTAGGTAATAGCAGCAGTCGCAGTAAGGAGTGATTGCTCCATCTGTACCCTCTGATCCTTAGTGCCCCATACTCTTACTTCAATTCCCTCTATTTTCTTCATGAGCGGTTTTAAATCCTTAGATACAATAACCGTCAATTCTTTTATGTTTCGAATATCTACTTTTCCAGTACTAAGCGCTTCATTAGGATCATTATCTGCTGAACTGATTAACCTGTAACCTTCCGGAAGTTCATATTGTAAGGAAAAATCGCTAAACCCAGTATGAAAAGATTCTATAGAGGGCGTGTAAGGTTGCTTATTCCAGCCTCCATTGCTATAGGTAGCAATCATCGGATACCATTCTGCCAAGTCATAGCTTTTTCCTGTTTTAGACAAACGAATTCCATTCTCAGGCACCGTAAATTCATAATTCACTTCAACCTGAATTTGATCAGATGGATGTAAATCATCTAACAGAGGAATGGAAAGAGTATCCCACTCAAGTGAATATGAAGCCTTCTCTCCATTGATAAGTACTTCTTTCAGAACGAATCGTGCATCTTTTCGGTAGGTTAGCGAATGTCCCTCTATCGTAAACACATTGGGTATCATATAAAAAACCAACTCATCCCACTTGTCATTTGAAACATTAGTAATGTTTACGGATGCTTTAGCAGTAAAGGTTTCTTCATCACTCATTTGTAAGTGCAAATCATATACTGCATGACTCCCATTGGGTACTGATTTAGCTGTATAACCCGTCAGATCACCAAGTCGTGACGATACTTGATTTTCATACGCACTTGAAGATGCACTTAGGGATGACTCACTGTCCACTTCTGGTTCGACTTCAGAATTCTGGGTCAGGATATGCATAAACGAAGCCAAAGTAACACACACAACTAGAATGACAGTGATCGGAAAGATTATTTTTGTCAAAGCCTTCATTAAGAATGAATCTTGTGCGAAACCAACTAATCCCTGTTGAGGTGTATCTCTTACTGCCAAAAATGCCGGAATCAAAGAAGCGGCAACAGATGCAGCAATAGGAACGAGGGAAACCAATGATAGATACCACAATTCAAGTATAGGGAACTTCTGATATAGTATTGTAATAGCAATTAATCCAAGTAAAAGGGTAAGCATACCGGCAATGCAGCCACTTATCACAGCCTCCCATACGATGAGCTGGCTGATAGAACGGTTTCTCCAACCAATAGCCTTTAATAAAGACAATTCCTGCTTTCGCTCCAATATATTTTGCCACATCAACTCAGCTACTGTCAGAACTGAAATAACAAGACATACTCCAACCGCAATATAGTGCAGAGGACCAATCTCAGCAGCAGCATACTGGCCTAACCAAGACGTATAAAAGGTTCCCTGTAAACGGATCGTAACGAAAACAAAGAACATCAGTAATACTGCCGGAAACGCCATAGAAATGACGGATAATACATTCCTCCTTATTTTACCAAAAAAATGAGCTATTGCCAGCTGTGAAATTCCAATAATAGGAATTATTCGCCAGGCATTAGTCGAAGATTCTCCTGATTTTATAGCATCTATAGGATTAATTTTTTGAATTAAGATAATAGGTATGACAGCACCAATGATGTAGATGAATAAACTGGATACACCTATGAACAGAAAATTCATTAACGAAATTTTCTGGTTGCCGTGAAATACGAAGTAACCACCAATGGACCAAGTGACTAAAGCAACGAACACAGAGATCAGTACAGCTTCTATTACGATTAATTTCCTGAGTTGAGCATGTCTCCAACCCAAAGTAAGCAGGATAGCAAATTGTTTTTTTCGAGCTAGAAAGGAAACTAGATTGGTCGCAATGACATATATAATAGCTACTAAAACAACTAATAAGAGCATACCCGAAAATCCGACCTTCACTTCATTTACTAATGTATATGTGGCCCCAAGCTTAATCCACTGTTGTTCAATCCATCCCAACTTTGTTTGTGAACCGCTTGCTGGGACTTGTATTAAAACAGGCTGAGGCGATGAAGCAAAAGTGATATCAGTTAATAAGCCGGTCTGTTCACGAATATCTGCTGCCACCTGCTCAAGCTTAAGTTTACTCGCCTGCGATATCTCGTTGACTCCATTCACCTTGATGCGAACGACAGAAATCGGCTTTTCTCCCATTATATAAGATGCTGCATCCAGTGTGGTCAGCATGGTAGGCGGACTTGTCATAAACCCTAAAGGATTATTAATCGTTGAGATAGATACCGGAGGATTAACCGTGCGTCCATTATCATCGAAAATATACTTTGCTACAGGAGTCGTATAAGTGTCCATTGGAAATCGAGTGTCGACTTGCTTACTTACCTGAAGCTTATCCGGGTCATACATTCCGACATAATGTGGCCTGAGAAAAAAATGATTAGACTCTTCAGGATTATCCGGATTACTGAACACTTCATATGGACGATAAAATTCGGGAAATTGAAGTTTCAAAGATGGATCATTATCATCAAATGTCTGAAGCCTATAAGTATATGGCCACCGCTCTGGAAAAGGACTTGGAACAGATTTAAAGGCCAAAGGCGTGGCTTTTTGAAGTTGCTGAAAGCCTTGATCTTGTAGTCTGGTATCAGAAAGGCTAGCTATCATTTGTTGTGCAGCCTGATCTGAATGAAACGTGTAGGATTGACTTTCATCCGTTTTTATTTGTTTTAAATAATTTAATCCTCCATTTTCCTCCACTTCTGTCATCGTAGCTTCCGTTTCTTCTGCGGTGTTAAATGGAAGATCCAAACGCTCGTATGTGTATGCATATGTTTTATTACCAAAAAGCTTATCACTCACAAGAATAGGCAAATTGATCAATTTATTAGAATCTTGTTGATCCATCTGGCTATAATCTGAGGACTCGAAATAACGACTGTCTCCGTTTGAAAGGGGAATCACCGCCTTCTCCAACCCAATAAGCTTATTCTCTTCCACGGGGTCAATACCGACTAGAAATGCATTCTCATATGCATATTGGTTCATAGTACCTTCACTGAAATATGATATACCATATTTTTGGTAGGTTTCAGAACTGTTATACCATGGCCCATAGGTTATGTAATTAGTGAATGTATTTGTTGTCTGATCCTGTATTCCATTGTTAGCTGTAATATTCAATTTTGCTTTATAAATACCGTAACTTTTTAAGTGGGCCTCTTCATTAAATTTGACACCTATTCTGTGATAGCCTATGACCGCAAGAGGAGCAGCAACTTCCACATCTGTTATTTTTTTTATTGTCTTTAGTTGTTGCTGAGATATGCCCCCAGATATCCCACCTTGTATATTAGGTTCGAATAGACCATTTTTTTCATCAGTAAAATTTGTCCCAGGAGGACGTACGAGGATATGATAAGATACCTCCCACTTATTCTGTAACGTTTCCATCACTGTTCCTTTGTTTGATTCACCTAACCCTAATAAGAAGCTAAGCCCTGAAGAGACAATCAATATGCCTACCAGCATAATTATGAATCGTTCCTTGTACCGCCACCAAAAAGACCAAATTAAACTTAACATCTTACAACTCCACAAGAAGAAATAGTCTCGGCTTGTACCCGGCCATCTTTTATTTCGATAATTCGATCTGCCTTTTCCGCAAGCTTCCCATCATGTGTAACTACAATAACTCCACACCCAAGTCTCTGCTTTAGATCAAGAAGTATATTGTAAAAATTCTCTGCATTATGAGAGTCCAAGTTGCCTGTTGGCTCATCAGCAAGTAGCCACTCCGGCTGGTTAATCAAAGACCGTGCAATCGCAACTCGTTGTTGTTCTCCCCCAGAGAGGTGTGATGGGAGAGATGACACTTTATTTTCTAGCCCCAGTTGTTTAAGTAACTCCGCTGCTCTTTCTTTATAATTAACCTTTGTTTTACGACCAAAGAACGGAGACATCACATTTTCAATTACTGTTAGTGTAGGTAGTAAGTGGAAGTGTTGAAATACTAAACCGATATTGGCAAACCTGAAATCCGCTAGTTTATTTTTTTTTAGTATGGAGATATCCGTATTCTCGTATGCTATTGTTCCTGATGAAGGTAAATCTAGAGTACTTATTAGACTCAGCAAGGTAGATTTACCCGACCCAGAACCTCCTATAATCGCTGTAAACTCATTTCTGTGAAACGTTAAATTAATATCATGAAGAGCATGAGTTATAACATTTCCGTTTGAATAGGATTTAGTAACGTCAATCAGTTGAATCATATGATTATTCTCCTCCTTTAATCTTCTTAAAACACTTCAGACTTATCAATTCACAATTTTATCGATACAAAATATAGAATATATTATCACTATATTACTATTTTACCAGCAGTCACACAACATTAAAGAGTAGGAATTCATCCATTTCTGATTAATAATTCATTAGCAATCTCAGGATTTTCTAAGCGTAATACAGATATTAGATTTTCTTTAAACCATACTTTGAAATGAAGTAGCATGAATGTTCATCCTAAAAAAATAAAAAAAAACATACATAAGTTCACATGTGTCTTCTCTTGTCGAATATTTACTTCCTCCCAGATTCCAATTCGTGTGAATCCTGTTGTTCCCGCCCATTACAAGGTGAGAGGAGACTATAACTAATAAAACTCAGTTCCAGCAGTGCAAACATAATCGATTCAAAGTTGCAGTTATTGGTTAATTGTCTTTTGTGAAAAAACTGTGGGGTTCTATCACATCTGTTAATCACAGGATTTCATGAGAGCTCACATTAAAACAGATCATGCACCTTATATTATTTATACTTCGATAGACTAACGAAAAATCCGGACTCCTTAGAAGGAAATCCGGATTTTTCGTTAGTCTATTCCTCTTACACATTCCATACTCCATTGATCAACCAACAAACGAAAGTCGAGTCATTCCCCTTATTACGAATCCTGGCGAGCCAGTGCAGCCAGCGCACGCAGCGCAGCTTCAATCTCGTGTTCCACCGCGTGGGTTACCGCATCTGTATGCGGATCATACTCGGCGGCCAGATCGCTGTCTGCGAAGCCGTCGATGGCAACAATTGCCCCGGCACGCGCACCGCGAAGGGTGCTGACAATGTAAAGCGCCGCAATCTCCATCTCGGCGGCAAGTGCACCCGCCTGCTTGTATTTGCGATGCGGAATCTCCTCCACCCCGGCGAAGAAGGCATCCAGCGTCACCGTAATTCCCACGCCGACTTTACCATCGCTCAGGGCTGGCGTTCCCGCTTCGCTAACGGTTGCTGCGTTGCTTGCGCCGCTATCCACCCCACGGGCCGCAGCGATCAATGCGCTCGTAACGCTGATATCGGCAACCGCAGGAAAACCATCCGGTACCAGTTGGCGTGTCAGCCCGTCCGAACGAACAGCTGCCGTGCTGACAATGACACTGCCCGCCGGATAATCGGCGGTATACGAGCCTGCCGTACCTACACGAATCAGCGTCGTTACACCTGCCCGAATCAGCTCCTCGAAGCAGACAGCCGCTCCCGGTGAACCTACGCCATGGCTGACCACAGCCATCTGCACACCTTCGAATTCTCCTACAAAGGTACGATATTCGCGGCTAAATGCGAGTTCCTTCGCCCCATCCAGCTTGTGGGAAATCTTCTCCGCACGTGCCGGGTCACCACACACGATAGCATACGCCGGCATGTCTTCCGAATGAATTTGCAAAATGGGCAGCAACATGTTCATCCACTCCTTTTAATCAAACTTTCTATAAGTACATGTTCAAAAATTCTGTTTTTCAGTACCGAGAAGATGGAATGAAGCTAGAAATGGAGTAGCGGAGCGTAGGGAAACTACGTGAGCAACGGACATTTCGGCTGAATTTCATCTTCGATGCTGATGATGCTACTAGGCATGATTCGTAATCAAAAGCGGACTTTTTGAACAACCTCTATAATCAAACTATCTTTAATCAAACTCCTTCTTCGTCCACTCGTCTTCCGGAATCGGCAGATCTTCACCCGAGAAGCGTTGTTCCTTGAACGGATCGGCAAAATGGTGGAAGCCATTCACTTCCCAGAATCCGTTACGGTCTTCTGTCATAAACTCCAGACCACGTATCCACTTCGCACTCTTCCAGAAGTAAAGTTGTGGCACAACCATACGCAGTGGAAAACCATGTTTGGGTGTTAGTGGCTCACCGTTATATTTGAATGCAAGCAATACATCATCATGCATCAATTCTTCGAGCGGTACATTTGTCTCATAATCATGATCTGCATGGATCATGACGTATTTTGCCTCTGGCTTAACCCCCAGAAGTTTCACAAAATCGGAAAAGCGTATACCTTCCCACGGCGTATCGAATTTCGACCAGCGGGTAACACAATGAATATCACTCACCGTGTTCACCTGAGGCATCGCCTGTAACTCAGCTAGAGAGAACACCTTCTCTTCCTCCACTTCGCCGAATACCTTCAAGTCCCAGGTGGACAGGTCATATTCCGGCACTTCCCCTTCATGCAGAATCGGGAATTTCTCCGTCAGCATCTGTCCTGGCGGCAGCCGATCTCCGTGATCGTTACCTGTTTTGGGTGCCGGGGTTTTACTTTTTTTCAAACGTTCAGCCTTGTTATGCAAGTGGAATTCCTCCTTCTTTTACTGTCTCTAACATAGACATTCAGAATTAACGCGAGCTTCCGCCCGCTTTCAGTGCATCCTGTGCATAGGTACGGTCTTTGAAAAAGAACATCGCGACCAGCGTCACAATATACGGCAGCATCAATGTGAAATGCGTTGGCAGGGAGAATCCTTGCAGACGAATACTTAATGCTTCCATGAAACCAAACAGTACACTGGAGCCCATCACGCCAAGCGGATTCGCTTGCCCCAGCATCGTTGCTACCAGCGCGATAAAACCACGACCAGCAGTCATGCCTTCGGTAAACATCGTTACCTGACCGAGCGACAACTGTGCTCCAGCCAGAGCACACAACACACCGCACATCAGAACGGCACCATACTGAATACCGCGTACCTTGATCCCGATGCTCTGCGCTGCAATCGGGTTCTCCCCGACGGAGCGCAGGCGGAAGCCGGATACACTTTTGAACAGATAAAATTGCAGTGCAATCACGAGCACAATGCCGAGGTAGACCAGAGGACTATGTCCCGATATTACATCGCCGACCCACGGAATGTCCTTAATCAGCGGAATATCCCACTTGGGAAGTCCAACCATGTCTTTGTCGTAGTATGCACCTTTTACATCAAAAATCGCACGCAATGCAAAGGTCGTCACCCCCGCAGCCAGGAAGTTGAGCGAGATCCCGACCACGATGGCATTGGCCTTCAGATTAATGCTTATAAAGGCAAAGAGCGCCGAGAATAACATCACAATTATAATGGAAAAGAGTACCGCCAGCAGCACATTGCCAAACAGATAATTACCGACAATAGCGGAGAACGCACCGATCAGAACCAGTCCTTCAAGACCCACGTTAAACAGACCTACACGAGAACATAAAGCCCCACCGAGCGCTGCAAGCAGGATTGGAGTCATAATCCGCAAGGTTGAGCCAAACATGGCTGCATCAAACAGTTGTTGCATTGGACTTTTTCTCCTTTCTCCGCTTCAGGAATGAATAACCGATCTGAGCTGATACAAATAACGTCAATACAGCTTGGATGACACTGCCAACTTCCAGCGGTACATCCGTGTTCCGTTCCATCCCCATGGCACCCGTCTGTAGCGCAGCCAGCAAAATAGCTGCTACAGCTGTACCGAGTGGATGCGAGCGGGCAAGCAACGTGGCCATAATGCCGCTCCATGCGTAACTTGCCGATGACAATGAGCCATCAAGGAAACGGTACTGTGTACCGAGCACTTCCCCCGCACCCGCGAGTCCAGCAAGTCCACCACTGATGACCATGGACAGCATCATCATGCGAATGCGGCGAACACCACCGTAGGTTGCAAAGGACGGGTTGCTGCCGAGCATGCGGATCTCGTAACCGGTCACCGTTTTATGCGTGAACCAATAGATCAGAATGGCCGCTACAATGGCAATGATGAAGCCTGCATGTAGCCCCATGCCCTGGAACAACTTCGGCAACCAGATACTCTGATCAATCATGGGTGTCTGAGCCATCGCTGCAGATCCAGTCCGATCCTTGAATGGATAGGAGACCATGTATCCACCAAAATAAATGGCAATATAGTTAAGTAGTAAGGTTGTAATCAACAGATTCATGCCGAAACGAGCATCCAGCCAACCAGCAAACAGGGACCAGATTCCTCCGGCAACAATACCAGCCACAATCGCAGCAATACACACAAACCAGCCTGGCCCTGGCAGATAGAGCGCCGTGAGCGCGGCACTGAGCCCTCCAAGAATCATCTGGCCTTCGGCTCCCATATTGAAAAATCCGGCACGGAATGCCAATGCTACGCCAAGCCCCGCCAAGATGATTGGTGTGGAACGAGCCAACGTATTGGTGAAGAAGTAGAAGTTGCCAAAGGCTCCTTTCCACATCTCCGCATACGTATCTACCACATCACCGCCAACGATCAGAATCGCTACAGCCCCTGCAATCAGACCGATGAATACGGCAAGCAGCGGCTGCACGAGTCCGCGAAGTGTTTCTTTTACCCGATTCATATCCGCTCTTTCCCTCCTGCCATTAACAAGCTGATCTGTTCCTCAGTTGCTTCCTCTGCTCTCAGTTCTCCGGCAATTTCGCCTTCATACATGACAATAATCCGATCAGATAATTGCAAAATTTCGGACAACTCCGATGAAATGAGCAGAATACCCGCGCCCTCGCTACGTTTGCGCAGCAATTCAGCATGGATTGTCTCCATCGCTCCGATATCCACACCACGTGTTGGTTCGGCTGCAATCAGAAACGGTGTATCCTGTGCAAATTCACGGGCAGCAATCAGCTTCTGCAAGTTTCCTCCAGACAGAAACTGTGCCTTGGTCTCCGCAGAACCTGTCTTGATGCTGAACTGTTGGATCCAGCTCTCTACCATTGTTCTTGCTGCTTTGGCTTTGATAATGCCGCGTGACTGCAAGCGATGATGGTGTCCCATTAGCCCGTTCTCGCGAACACTCGCATCCTTGGCCGCTCCCCACATATAACGATCTTCCGGAATATGAGCAAGTCCATGCTCGCGGATACGCCGTACCGGCCAGTTGGTTGTATCCTGCCCGGAGAGCAAGACGCGACCACTATCCGCCTTACGCAGTCCGGCAATGACCTGAATCAGTTCCGACTGGCCGTTACCCGAGATACCCGCTATACCAACGACCTCACCTTTTCGAACCTCCATATGGATCTCCTTGAGCGCCGAACGATCCTTCGCTCCGGACAGATTGATCCCTTCCACCTGAAGCACCGCTTCCGCTGGAACCGATGGCTGCTTGTCCATACGCACAAGTTCACGACCAACCATCAGACGGGACAATTCTTCCACATGTGTATCCTTCGCTTCCAACGTACCTGTCACCTGACCATCCCGAAGCACCGTGATCCGGTCGGCTACATCCATGACTTCTTGCAGCTTGTGCGTGATCAGTACAAAGGTTTTGCCCAGCTTGGCGAGAGATTTCATATTCGCCAGCAATTCCTTCACTTCAAGTGGTGTCAATACCGCCGAAGGTTCGTCCAATATAATGATGTCTGCGCCCTGATGCAGCACCTTGAGAATTTCAACACGCTGCTGCATGCCAAGCGGGCACTCGGACACTTTTTTCCACGGGTCGACCGGCATACCATATTTTCTGCCAAGCTCGTTTACTTGAGCCGCTGCTTTTTTGCGGTCAAATGCGCCTGCCTTAGCCGGTTCGCGTCCGATCACGATGTTCTCCGCCACCGTAAAGGAAGGGAACAGCATGAAATGCTGATGCACCATGCCGATGCCACTTGCCATCGCCTGGGATGGCGTGGCAAAGCTCACCTCACGTCCGCGGACTTTGATTGTGCCTGACGTGGGCTGTTCCATACCGTACAGCATACGCATCAAGGTTGTTTTACCGGCTCCATTCTCACCTACCAGGGCATGAATCTCTCCCTCACGCAAATTAAAACGGATGTCACGGTTAGCGGTGAAGCCGCCGTACTTCTTCGTAATCTGCTCCATCTCCAACAGCATATCTCGCGTTCGCTCCCCTCGGACTCGGTCATTTAATAGCAGCAAAACCGGCTGCCTGATCGGGCAGCCGGCTGATCATTTCCATCACTCATTCATTGAAAAGAACATTCAAAACTATTGTTGCAATGGATCTTTAACTACGATTTTGCCGGATACAATATCATCCTTGATTGCTTTAACCTTGTCGATCACTTCTTGTCCAACAAAAGCATTCAATGGGGATTCGCTATCACGTGTAACGTAAGTCAGGCCTACACCGTCTTCTTTCAAACCATAGTTTACTGCACCTGCTTTGAAGTTGCCTTCAACAAAATCTTTCACGGTCTCATAAGCAACCGTATCGGTTGACTTCAATTGAGACAATACGATATGTTCCGGGTCTTCAACAGTACGGTCCGTATCCTGACCGGAAGTGTAGAATCCTTTTTCTTTCGCTGCTTCGAACACGCCGAGATCACCTACAGCGGATGCGCCAGCGATGAAATCAGCGCCTTTGCCGAATTGTACCAGCGCCAATTCTTTTGCTTTGGCCGGGTCATTAAATCCACCTACATAGTTCACGAGGAATTCTGCATCCGGATTAACGGATTCCAATCCAGCTTTGAACCCTTCCGTATATTTCTTGATCAATGGTACATCCATTGCTGCGATCATGCCGACTTTGTCTGTTTTGGTGGACAATCCAGCAGCTGCACCGAGCAGGTACGCCCCTTCATATTCACGGAAACCAACGCTACGAACGTTAGGAAGATCAACGGTTGTATCTACAATTGCAAAAGACTTGTCCGGATTCTCTGCTGCGACTTTCTTCAATGCATCTTCTGCCTGGAAAGTTGCTGTAATAATCAGATCATAATTCTCGGCAACCGCAGCACGCAGATTTTGTTCAAATGCTGCCGGGTCTGTCGATTCAATCGTCTTGGTATCTACTTTGAATTCTTCACCTGCTTTTTTGAAGCCTTCATCCATCTGTACAAAGAAAGGGTTAACCCCTATTTTTTCGGGAAGTACGAGGGCCATCCGAAGAGATTTCTCCGAATCACTGCCTTGGGCGGATTGTTCGTCTTTGGAAGCCGAATTTCCACAAGCTGCTAACAAAATAGCCAACATGATGATCGATAAGACGAACGATAAACCTCTTTTCATTTTGAAAATACCCCTTTTCAACATTCTTTTTTCTTATCCTAGCGGATACTGTCGATCCTTGTCAATAAATCTTTGAGCGTATACACTCAAATAGAATATAATTGACAATTCACTTTCTACCAAGCTTTGGAAACCGTTCTGTATCAAGCTTTTTTTCGTTGACATCCAGCGCGTCTCCGTGCTAAAGTCAATCCAATTATTCTATTCTGATAGGAATTGTCAGAATTATAACCCAAAGCTAATTAATTTCCAACCCATTTTAAGGAGGCTATTCATTTGAAAAAAATCACCCAGATCACGTTGGCGGCCCTACTCGCCGCTCCGGTAACACTCGGCAGCCTAAGCTTGCCTGCTTCCGCTTCTGCAGCATCTGCAACTCCGGCTAAACCAACCACATCACAAAGTGTCAAAGGACCGGTGGCTCAGGCGCCAGTTGCCTATACGGAGAGCGCAGCGGATTTTGCTCAATTCTTGCAAGCGAAATATAACATTCAATTGCCGCAACAGATTACCAAAGGTGATTTCATTCAAGCCATTGCAGCCATCACGGAAGCAACTCAAGCAAGTGACAGTGAAGCCAAAGCTCCTGTCTTTACCGATCTGTCTTCTGGTGATTCTTCATATGATGCTGCCGTATCCTTGTACAATAATGGGGTTCTTACGGGTACAGAAGTACGTGCCAAGGATCAACTGAGCACTTATGCAGCGGTCTTCATCGCGGTGAAAACAGCCGGATTCAAGGAACTGGCTTATACATATCCTGCAGAGAAAACAGCCAAAGCGCTTGCCAAAGTTGGCATTAACCCGAACCGTGTTCAGGGACAAGCCGCACAGGAACTGGCTGCAGCGATCGATACAGGCCTGATTCCCGAAAGCCTATACCCCGCTCTCCTTAAAGGTGGCGTAGCAAGTAAAGATTTCGCTAATACTTTGCTTGGACGCGTACTGGTCAGTCAAGGGAAATACAAACATGAGATTGGGCGTTCCGGCGATGCGGACATCTATTCCAAACTGTATGCTGCATATCGCACAGCGGATCTGATCGAATCACCTGAGCTGAGAAAGATTGTGGATCAGGCGCTGCGAGATGATCTCGTAACAGGTTATAACCTGAAGGATAGCCGCTTTGATTCCAACTTTATCGATGAACTGACACTTACCTACGGCCACGATAATATTCAGCATGCTGTACAGTTGGTTGGTTTGCTGCGTAGCGAAGGTATTGACGCCGATGTACAATTCCAGCCGAAGACATCTGCCTTCATTTATTTGAAGGAATGGGGCGAGCCGAAGGAAACACCTGATTATAAAGTGACACAGATCGATAACGGTAACTATATTGCCTCTGCGAAGGAATATGATATTCAGTTCGAGTTCAACAATGTGGCAGACAAAGTCCACTTCAACGACATTGTGCTGAAATACGCCAAGAAGAACAGTGACAGTACATCTCCACTGATTCTCAGTTCCTGGTGGCAACCGCTGTATTATTCACCAACTGCATTGGCGAACTACCCTGTCATTTCCAATAATAAGATCGCGCTTGGCAATTACTATGCTCAGTCCTTCTCTCTGAAAGAGAATGCCAAATCCATTCGGGAAGGTTTCCTGAAGTTGGCACCTGATGCGGACATTACGACGTATGACTTCTGGGTGGATCAGCCTTTCTTCAACTATCTGAACGGTGGATCCGAATAAAATAAATGCCGTCTCCAACCGAATTAAAGCTCGTATTTTGGCACCATAAGCAGCCGTCCTTTACCGAATTTTACAGGGGTTTCGACCCCTAGATTCGTAAAGGCGGTTTTCGTATTATCAGGTTAGCCAGTAATTACTGGTTGGCCTTTTTTTGTGGTCGTTTTACGATGGGGGAAGCCGGGAGAACGTGGCGGTTTTAGGGGCTAGGACCTCGTAACAAAAACAGTTCTCCCACGACCTCCAAAAGACCATGTTTGGGCTGGTAGGGGCAGTTGACCCCGTATAACAAGCGAAGCTATGGGTTTGGAACCATCGTGGAAAGGACCGGCGAAACAAAAGATAAGGAGTGAGCATATGGAACCTGTTGTTGGTGTAGATGTCGCTAAAGGTTCAAGTGTGATACAGGCGTTTCAAAAACGAAATGAACCCGTTGGCAAAGCTATCGTCATTGAGCATGCTGCGAGTGGATTCGAACAATTCACGGAGATGTTAGGGGCCCTTCAAGCCGAAACGGGTGTTGCTCCTGTGGTTGTTTTGGAAGCGACTGGGCATTACCATCGTGCCTTGGTGTCCTGTCTGAATCGGAGTGGCTACACCTACTACATTGTGAATCCCTTGCAATCCAAGCGAGCCAAGGGAACGCAGTTACGCAAAGTTAAAACAGATGCTGCAGATGCTTGGCATCTGGCAGAGATGTACTATCGCGGCGACGTGAAGCCACATCGAAATTGGGATGAGACGTTTACAGAGCTACAGCATTTGACTCGGCAGCATGAGTTTGTCACGGGAATCTTTGTGCAGGCGAAGCTGAACAGCAGAGCCTTGCTGGAGCAAGTGTTTCCGGCGTATGAGCAGATATTTTACAATGTGTTTTCAACCACATCATTGACGGTGCTGTCTCATTGTTTGGAGGGAAGTGTGGCGAATTGGAATGAAGTCATTCAGGGTAATTCGGGACGATCCCATTCCAAGCGATGGGCCCATGAAAAAGCGAGAAAACTGGAGGAAGTACTGGATGAATGGAGAGGAATTCGGCGTAGCCCCGCTCAAAGCAAGGCACTGCTCGGAATGGTCTCTTTATTGTTGACGATGATTCAGCAACTGGAGGAACTCGAAAAACAAATGGAGGAACTCGCAGAAAATCTGCCCGAAGTCGAACTGGTGAGAAGTATCCCGGGAATTGGAACGAAACTGGCCGCAGCCATTGTAGCTGAACTAGGTGATGTGAAACAGTTTAGTGATGCGAAGCAACTTGTGGCGTTTGCGGGCCTTGACCCCGGGATTTTCAGTTCAGGAAAGTTCACAGCGACAAGTACACGAATCACGAAACGAGGTTCTAAAAGGCTCAGACGTTCGCTATATTTAGCGGTGCAATGTGGAATGCGAAAGAATGCGAATGCAAGAATCCGTTCGTACTACGAGAAAAAAAGAAACGAGGGCAAGCCCTACAAGGTGGCTGTGATCGCCTGCGCAAACAAGCTGTTGCATCACATTTTCGCCATCTTGCAGAAGGGCCAGCCCTACCAAGTTTAATCCATATTTAACCAAAACCTCCATTGCAGTGGAGGTTATTTGCATTGGTCGAAAAAAGTATAACATGAAAAGAAAACTCATCCAACCTGAAATGCTTGACAAACATTAGCTGGTTTTTGTTCAGCATTTTGCAAATTTCTTCTACAAAATCATTTTTCTCATGCAGGATTTACCAATATAAGGTCGAATCCTTTATGTACACAAACACGCAATCATATTGCATATCTCCGCACGAACAGGAGTTACTCCATGGTATATGACGGTATTCTACTAGGCTTGATCGTTGGATTTTTTCGGGGCGGGTTGCGGCATGGGCTCAACCAGTTTGCAGCACTCAAGCTGCGAAGCGGCTGGATTTTCCCTGTATTGTTACTAATCCAGTTCTTTATTTTCTATCTCCAGGAACGATTCGAATGGGTGGCATCCATTAATGGATATCTCTTTGCTGCCGTCTACATTACAGGGCTTGCTTTCCTGTGGCTCAACAGACACCATACCGGTTTCATGCTCATCTGGATTGGGGTATTTCTCAATTTTGCCGTTATGGCTGTAAATGGTGGGCGCATGCCTGTTTCTGTGGAAGCCTCCGCTGTACTGGGTCCCTATTATGTAGACATGCTCAGGGAAGGCGGCGCCGTATCAAAGCATTTTATGATGGATGCATCTACAAATCTGCCTTTTCTCGGTGATATCATCCCACTCTCCAGTCCTTATCCACGGACTCAGGTGATCAGTATCGGTGATGTGGTCATGAACGTTGGCATATTCCTTTTTATCCAATACATGATGGTGAATCGGGACAAAAAGGCTGTGCAACCTGCTAAAACTCATCAGGCTTAATGAGAACCAGGTAGACTCCAAGGAAGGGAGGTCTTCTCCATGAAAAAATTTGAAGGTGTGAAATATTCCCGCATTGTCATCAACGCAATCATCGTGGCTTCTGTCGTTGTAGCATTAACTTCGGGATACAAGCTGGGCGGCTAGTATCCATACCGCCAAACAAGACAAACAGGCTGCCAGCGGCCTGTTTTTTCTGTCTGGATTTTTGGCAGGCAACTTGGTATGTTATACATCTATATAGTATATCCCTATAGAAGAACACCAACTATATACACATCAAGATTAGACTAAACTCAAGCAGGAGATTTTTTATGAACTTTATTCGTAACCTTATCCATAAGGCAGATCGAAGCAGTCTGTATGTTATTTTGCTTAGTTGTACCGGGATCGGTGTTTTTCTGTACATGAATAAATGGTCTTACCTTCATCTAACCACGGCGGATTGGGTCATGGTCTACACCATGCTGGGTGCGGCGTTAATTCTGGATTATTTCACGTTCCAGATTCCACCCAAAGGCAATCAGCAATCCATGGATTCATCGGTATACCTTGCCTGTATATTCATGTTTGGCGGAGCTTTCAGTCTGTCTGTACTGCTACCTGTCTCCATCATCTTGTTAATCAAAGAGCGCAAGCTCACCTGGTGGAAACACATTGTCAATTTCAGCATCTACAGTATCATGATTACGGGAGCAGCTGCCGTGTTTGAGTGGACTGGCGGGCAATCGGGAACTCTGGACGGCTATAACCTGATTCCTTATTTTGCAGCGCTCGCAGCCTACTTCATCATCAACACGATCACACTTGGCTTATTCTTTCATTTCTCAACAAAGGATGCATTACAGCAGATGAAGCGGGCATTCGTTACGGAATCGCTGCTGGTTTATTTATGTACGCTGATTCTGGCGCTGGTCCTGACAATTCTGGTTGTGCACAATGGCGTACTTGGCCTGTTGTTGTATCTGAGTCTCAGCATTCTTCTGTCCCACGCATTCAGGCAGTTGTTTGTGATGTATCAGACCATTGAGGAGAAAGCTAACACGGATCAACGTACGGGTCTGTTCAACCATAGCTATTTTGAGAGTATGTTGGAAAATGAACTGACTACCGCTCGAACGCAGGGAACCCCGCTCTGTCTGGGACTTATTGATATCGATGATTTCAAAAAGTATAACGATCGGTTTGGCCACCTTCAAGGTGACAGTCTGCTGGCCCTGCTGGGGGATTTTCTGATGCGAAAGACGGAAGGCACACCTGTTACCGCCTTTCGTTATGGAGGGGAAGAGTTCACTTTGCTCATGCCAGGCATGGAGTTGGACGAATCCTACAGGTTCATGAACAAGCTGCGTAAACAACTGAACGACACGCCGTTTGAAGGCGTTGAAGTGTTTCCACACGGTTGTCTCTCCTTCTCTGCTGGCGTCGCGCCCTATCAGGTGGATATGTATAACAAATCCCAGCTTGTGGATCAGGCGGATAAAGCACTGTATTATGCGAAGAAACAGGGCAAGAACAACGTACACCGCCACGGCAGCAATGATGGCATGGAACACGAGATTGATCTGGTACAGGACGTTCGTGACATCGAGCAGCAGCTTAATTTGTTCAGATACAAGGATATGGATACGTTTAAACATTCCAAACGGGTCTACAAATATGCACTCGATATCAGTGAATTGCTCACACTGGACAATGCGGAGAAACGTCGTTTTGTGCTGGGAGCACTGATTCATGACATCGGCAAACTGGAGATTCCATGGTCCATTCTGAACAAAAAGGACAAGCTCACCGCAGAAGAATGGGAAACGATCAAAGGACATGTCACCTGGGGCAAAAAAATGGTGATCACGAACGATCGCTTCGCGGATCTGATTCCGTATATTGAACTTCACCACGAGCGCTATGATGGCAAAGGCTATCCTTACGGCCTGAAGGGTAACGAGATTCCCCGGCTCTGCCGGATGCTGACCGTGATTGACTCCTTTGATGCCATGACGACAGAGCGGCCGTATCAGGAAACCAAGAACGTGGAAGAAGCGATTCGGGAGCTACGCTCATGTTCGGGTTCACAGTTCGATCCGGAGCTTGCCGAGTTGTTCATTCAATATATTGAGAAAAGAACCGCTCAGCAACAGTTGCAGTAAAATAAAAAGAGCTTCTTCTATAAGCCCAGAAAAAGTAAAAGCGCTATCCCCGGTCTGATCGGAGATAGCGCCATTTTCATTTTCATGGAATGAATCGTACACCAGACAACTTCATTCTCGTGCAGATTCTACATTAAGATTTGGTATTCAGTTCATGTGAGGTCTGATGCAGCTCTTTAATCATCTGCTGCAAAAACATGTTGTCTTGGCGACTGATACCGTGCTGATTGTCTTGAACAAGCATCTGGTGAATGTTCTTTTTGAGCAATTCACTGCGACGTTCCAATACTTCTTGACTCATGTTGTTGCTTCACTCCTTAACATGTTTTGTAATGAATTCACGTTCTATATAAGTATAGAGGACCTTCTCCGATAGGGAAAACGGACTCAGCCTTCCTCAGCTGGTCACACCAACCCTCACCTAGCGTGACAACATTTCACCCCTTGTCATTCTTAGATATCCTTTTAAATACTCCCAGATCCTCCCCAGCTTTCTCCAAAGACACAGACTAGGGTCTTGGACAAGCTTGCGTTATAATGGTCCCATCCCTGTATAAATAAAGTACCTCATTAAGCTAATCCTAGATCAAAGGAGTTCTGCATTCATGTCCTATAAACAAATTAAATGGATGATTCTGCTGATCCCCACTTTCACGGTTGGCATCTGGGAATATATTCGCCATCAGTTTCTGATGCCGTACCTTTCGATGGATGCTGGAAACTGGTTAACACCCGTCATCGTTTACCTCGTCAGCGTGACCCTGCTCAGCCGATTGTTCCACATGCTCGAAGGTGCCAGGGCTGCTCTGGAGCAGGAACGTGCCGCGAAAGCAGCTCTGGAAGCTCGTGACCAATTGGCACGGGAACTTCACGACGGCATATCTCAGTCTCTTTTCCTACTGTCAGTAAAGACCGATAAAGCAGGCCGTAGTCTGGCAGGGAGCGGGCATGAGCATGAGATCCAGGAGATTCAAAAAACCGTGCATGAAGTCAATACATATGTAAGGCAAGCCATTGCCCAGTTGCGTTATGTTCCCTCCTCTACCGTGGCACCCGAGATTATTTCACTGCATGCGCAGGTCGAAGTTCTCGTCAAAGAAACGGTACCTGGTGCACAGATTCATTGGGACCTCAGTGGTGTAACGTTCTCTGCCAAGGAGCAAGTGGAACTGCTCGCCTGTATCCGGGAGGGTTTACTGAATGTACGCAAACATGCGCAGGCTACCCGCGTTCAGGTTCACGCGGAAGGTAACCCAATTGCCTGGTTCATTTATATTCAGGATAATGGGAATGGACTACGTGGAGATCCTCTTCATCTGAAGGATCGGTACGGACTGCGAATTACGAAAGAGCGTGCTGCCGAGATGGGGTGGTCTTTTACCCTCGATTCAAGATCAGGGCATACACGAATGACGATAGGAAAGGAGCATACTTAATATGGAACATGTACGTGTATTGGTTGTTGATGATCATGCGCATGCGCGTGAAGCGATCTGTAGCATTTTATCCGAGGACAGCCTGTTTGAAGTGATTGGTACAGCTTCGAATGGACAGGAAGCGCTGGAGCTCACCGGGCAATGGATGCCCGACCTGATCTTGATGGACGTGCAGATGCCGGGCATGGATGGGCTGGAAGCGACCCGTCAGATCAAGCTGCGATTCCCTTATGTTATTGTTGTTATGGTCACGGTATCGGATGATGTGACGTTTCTGTTCGAAGCATTGAAACAAGGCGCCCAAGGCTATTTGCTCAAAAATCTAACACCTTCCACCTGGCTTGAATACCTGCGCGCCATCGTCAGTGACGATGCACCGCTCAGTAAGGAACTGGCCTACCGGATTTTGCAGGAGTTTCCCGCACCACGCAGTGAAGATGTGCAAGATAACCCGCTAACGGCGCGGGAACTTGAGATCCTGCAATGGGTATCCGCGGGATATACCAATCGGGAGATTGCCGATCAACTCGGTATTTCAGACCAGACGGTGAAGAATCATCTCAAAAACATTTTGCAGAAGCTCCAGCTTGAAAACCGGGTACAACTCACCCGCTATGCGCTAGAGAGCGGGCTTGCAGGACGTAAACTTCGCAAATAGCGCAGTTTCGTAGTGATATGTGAATGGTAGCACAAACGCATCACATACCTATATGAGATTTGTAACATGAGACGAGATGTTGTTCTACAACATACACATTCATGCTTTTGTCACATTTATGTAGACCAAATCGTTTTTTTATAGCCCAATGTAGTCATACGCAGTCATTTTGGACAAAGTTATAATGGGTTAGATTGTGTTTAAAGGCCATGAATGACTACAAATCTATAACCTGAGGGTGATGATTTTTTGATTTTTACACGCTTTACCCTGAAATGGGGCAAACGGCACTGGGCATTGGTCACCTGTCTGTTGCTCGTGTGCTGCCTTGTTATGCCACAGTGGGCATCTGCCCATGCTTATATTGTTAAGGCTTCGCCAGGAGAAAATGAGACCCTCGTAGCTGCTCCGGAGCGGCTGACGCTGGAGTTCAACGAATCCTTGCAGACGGCCTTTTATGATATCAAAATTACCAGCCCTGACGGCAATCAGGCAGACGATGGAAATGTAAAGATCGATGTGGATCGCCCTCATATTCTGGAGACTGGCCTGCAGGCTGGACTCGGGAACGGGACTTATGCCGTTAACTGGAAAGCTGTATCTGCCGATGGACACCCGATTCAAGGGGCATATGTTTTCCATATCGGTGAACCGTCCGGTTCTCCTGCCGGACTGAGTGATCTTACATCCGGTTCCGGTTCAACAGGCGGGCCGCTGAAATGGATCGTTTCCCTGACAGACTGGATTCAGTATCTCGGATTGTCTGTTATTCTGGGGACACTTGCATTCTTGCTGCTGCGAATTGCACCGACATCCATGACAAGAGAACCTATGGACGTTCCGGGCAGCTACAGATTGTTATGGATCAGCTATGCTGCTGCTTCCTTTGCCGCCTTGGTCAGCCTGCCACTGAATACATTGTATGAATCTGGTGTGGCTCTGAACGAACTAAGCTGGGGACTGATCGGAAGTGCGCTCAAGCTGACATCCTTTGGTCAGATCTGGATGTTACAAATACTCATTGTAATGCTGCTGGCCGTCACGATTCTCTCCGGATATGATCGCGATCGATCCATCCGTGCTCGCATCTGGTCTTCTTACGGCTCACTTGTGCTCGTGCTTGGATGGCTGTTCACGCATGCTATGACGGGACATCCGGCTGCGGCGGATCAACGTGCTCTCGCGATTGCCATGGATTTCATACATCTGATCGGTGCCGCTTTCTGGATTGGCGCACTAACCGCCATGGCGATATGTCTGCCTCCACTGGCCGATAAGCTGCCATCGAAGGTACGAGGAGAAGTTTACTGGGTTGCTATTCGCAGGTTTACCGCCTGGGGGATTGGCGCCGTAGCCGCTCTGGTTGCTACAGGAATATACAGCAGTCTGATTATTCTACCAGCACCTGTGCTGACTTCCTTGTTCACTACAGCCTATGGCCTTGTCCTGATTGGCAAGATCGTCCTGCTTATTGTGATGGTTCTCTTTGCATGGCGTCATGCCAGATTGGCAAGAGCAGCAACGGGAAGCAGATTATCCGGCAGCCTGAAAGCCGAGCTTGCTACTGGTGCTGTGATTCTCGCTCTTGCTGCCGTACTAACACACCTGTCTCCGGGACAACCAGCAGCGGTCGGTCCGTATCAGGAGACAAAGACTACAGAAGACGGCTCGTCGATCACACTTCAGGTGAGTCCCAATGTAACGGGAGAGAACCAATTTGAAGTCGATGTGAAACGTGCAGATGGCAGTATCGTTAATGATCTGGAACAGATCACCCTTTCACTCACACATCTGGACATGGATATGGGAATCTATGAGATCACCATTCCGAAAAATGATACTGGTGTGTACAAGGCTGAAGATTACATCTCCATGCCTGGACGTTGGAATATCAAGGTACATCTCCTGACCAAAACGCTGGATGCACTGGATGCCGAATTTGAGATTGATACCACCAAGCCATAGTTACACAACGTTTATATTGAAAAGTGACCCAATCTAAAATGAGTGTTTCTACAAACTGCAAATGTAGTGAAGGGAACGAAATGATTCTGAGAAGCGAAGCACTCGCCTTTATTCCCGGATTTCAACTTATTACTATTTAAATTGAACTATTATTTACACTGAAACGGAGAGGGCAGAAAAAACCTGAAAAAGCGAAGCGTTCGCCTTTATCACCAGATTTTCCCCTTTGAGAAAAGAGAATCAAAAAATCTGGGGATAACAGCTATTGGAAGGTTATTCTGTCATCGGAGTGTATGTGTAAACCATCTTTAGTTCAATTTATATAGTTGGATCAATAAATTCCGGGAATAACGGTGATCGAAAGAACAATTCGTAACCGAAACGGCCTTTGCAGAACGTAGACACTCATTTAAGAAAATGGGCCGCATCATATATGATAAGAACTGAAAGGGGTTATTTATTTTGAAGAAAACATCATGGATTTCCAAACTAACATCCACTATCGCAACAGGTACCGCAGCATTCATGTTATTCGCCGGATTCGCGAGCGCTCATGTTACCGTTAGCCCATCCGTTGCACAGACAAGTGCATGGCAGACGTACACGATTAAGATTCCATCCGAGAAAGAACTGCCTACAACCAAAATCACCATGAAAGTTCCAGAAGGTGTTGCATTCAAGCAGTATCAACCACTGGCAGGCTGGAAAATCACTACAGAGAAAAACGATTCCAATGAAGTAACCTCGATCACATGGGAAATTGACGGCGATAACGAAGGCATTCTGGCAGGACAATTCCAGCAGTTCAACTTCGTTGCACAGAACCCTAAGGCGGAAGCTGAAGTAGCTTGGGATGCGTTCCAATATTACAGTGATGGCAGCATCGTAGAATGGACAGGCCAACCAAGTGACGCTAACCCGCACAGTATCACAACGATCAGCGAAGATCCGGCTGCTGCTGGTAATGCTGCGGCAGGTGGAGGTCATGCCAACGATGGACATGATAGCGCAGGTACAGAAGGCGCAACTGGGGATAATGCAGCTACCGACGATAGCAAAGCAAACGATGATACCACGCTGGGCGATGCACTCAATGACACCGTTACAGGTGAACCAAACAACACGGATTCAGACCCAGGTACACTGAAACTTCAACAAGCAACATTGATCGTATCCATTCTGGCCCTGATCCTGTCCTTCTTGGGGATTGCGTTGGCTACACGTCGCAAAAAACGTTAAGAACTAACTTACAGTTTTACGAAACCCTGAGAAAAATTCAGATAACAAAAAGCCTATGGCATACGGGTTCAAACCCGATGTGCCGTAGGCTTTTTAGCTATCATCATTTTGATTGGCTACCCATGTTCTTTACAATCCGTGGTTTAGGCACTAAACATGCTGTTCCACGGTCACACTCTTATCCGCGCTGATTGCCATCCGCAATATGGCATCAGCCTTACCACTCTTTAGCGTCCCTGATCCGTCTGGATCATGATCTCAATGTATTGCAGCAAGCTTTTCTTCTGCTGTTCAATGGATTGAATGCGTCTGGACAGGCCCGCAAAAAACTCTTCAATCTGCTGTCTTGTATGATCTGCGGACTGGCCTTTCCAATCGTTCAGGCGACTGTATAACGCCCGCGCTTCCTGTTCATCGGCTTGCAGACGGGCAAGCAGCTGTGTCAGTTCTTTTTCCGCAATTCGAAGATCATCCAATTCCACCAGCAATTGTCCACCCACTTGCGTTCCCCTCCCCCATGTACGTGATATCGATATTAACCAACCTGGTTCCTAATTAAAATGAACCGGGCTCTCGTCAGCCTGCCGGAAGGCATCTGCTTTCTCATCAATAAAGTTCAGGAACTGACTGGTATGTTTCATATGCCATGTGCTAAGTTCTTGAATCGACGCGTCCAGTTGGGTGACAATCGGCTCCAGCCTGCGACTGCGACTTGTATGCAGGTATTGAGCCATGCGGCTTCGTACCTGGTTTAGCTCAGCATTGCATTGTTGTGCATTTTGCTTCCACCGCGAAGCGACACTTTTCAGTTCTTCCGGCGTTACCTGAATCAGACCTGAAGCCGCAGCAGCCGAAGCCATACCTCCACCGCCACCAGACTTGGAACGTAACGGACCTAAGTTCTTGCTGAACGGTCCCATGTGATCCATAAGGCGTGGTGAATAGCGGATTCTCTCTCCAGTAATCGGATCGTACAGGTCATTGGATATGTAACCATTTTTGAAATCATATTGATCCAGACTGTGATAGTTCTCCCCGCCAAATGAGTTCTTGGCTTTATCGATAATACTCACGCCGTCATTCGCCGAGTCATAATCGGAGTTGATGTAATAGGTCGATCCTACATGCCGGTCATATCCTCCCAGCGTTCCGCTGGCTACCAGATCACTGGGATTTGCATAGTTCACAACCTGCCCGTCAAATGCACCCGATTCAGCTCGGCGTCGCATTTCTGGCGTCAAATTCCCCATTACAGATGGTGCACTAAACGTCACGGCTGGAATTCCTGTATAAGCAGAAGCATATTGTGCATTTCCCCCGCCCAAGGAATGTCCGGTCATCGAGAAATTCAGATCCTTATGCTTGTTCTGCATGTGATTTGCGTAGTCTTCGGATTGATACATCTGATTGGCCCAGCCTGTAGGGGAAACGGTTTTCTCGATATCTTTTACGCGATCACCCGTCCAGTTCTCCACATCTCTTACCCTGTCACCAGCCCAATCCTCCACTTTGGATATCCCCGTGAAGTCCTTGACACCTTCGACCCCTTTGTCGAGCCAATCCGGCGTAAGATTATTGACAAAATTCCCGGCCTCCTGCTGGCCCTTACGAATCAACTCTCCGCCCCCAATGCGACCATCCATGACAAAGTCAGGTACAGAGCGATCCAAGGATGCACTTCCTTCTGTACCGCGATAAGCAATGACAGCTTCCTTGGTCTCGGGATTATAAAATGTTACAGCATCAAAACCGGAAAATTTATTACTTTCCGTCCCCTCAAGGACCTCCCATCCGGGAAGTTCCGTTAATTTGTCTCCAGCCTTTTGATCCTGGTAGGCTAGATCAGACATCGTTTTATACGTTTCATCATCAATATTGGACCCGTTACTCAATAACTACACCTCCCTTTATTTGTCGTATGGATTATGTCCCTTGGCCATCATCGCTTCCTCAATCTCAGGGCTAATGACCAGGTTCTTGGTTACCTTCTTTTTGTAGTCGTACGAAATGCCAAAGCTCTGATCTTCATGTTCTTTCACATGCCCTTTCAGCCCAATCTGGGACACTGCCATTTCCGGCAACAACTCTTTGCTTGTAATTACAACATCCAGTTCAAATTTCTGCTTGAAGTGCTGAATTACGGTTGCTTCAGCTTCTTGGTATAGAGCTTCCTTCTCACTTGCGTTCATGTTCTGACAACCTCCCAAAAATATAGTAAACACCATCATTAGTGTGAATAAACCCTTCAACCATCCTGCACGTTTAATACGGATCCCCCCTCATGGTAGAATCGAGGCATTCACTATATGTGAAGTACACCCTATTCATCTGTTACCTGCATCATAGTACAAAATCAACATGAGCCATATCGGCTAACAGGATCGTTTTCATGTAACTTTCTTCCTATATGATTCATATAGGACACTTTGGTGTACATTACCCACTTTCCTAATTCTTGTATCAAGTACATGATAATTTTCCCATCCACGACAAAAAGAGCCTGCTCTTCGAAAGAGCGGCCCTCCTTTTACATGATTTACTGTTATGCCAATGCCATCTGCAGCGCAGTCAGCGCAATCCCGATAACAAATCCGGTAACGGCTCCGTTGATCCGAATCCATTGCAGATCCTGTCCAACCTTATCCTCAATCATCGAAACCAAAGTGGCATTGTCCATTTTGTCCACATTTTCGCGTACCAGTTTACCGATTTTGGAATGGTTTTTCTCCAGCAGTGTTGTGACGCCATTTATAATCTTGGCATTCATGCCTGTCATCAACTCGTCATCTGCCCGCAGATCAACCAATACCCGCTCAATGGCAGGCAGTGCATACGTATCTACATACTGTCCATCTTCCATCGCGGCGAGCGCCTTGTCTCTCAGTTCGGTGAGTTTGTTCAGCACCGTTTCCTCTGCGTTCCAACCCTCCAGCATATTGTTCTTCCAATTGTTGATTCCATCTTGCATAGCCTCGCTCATTGCCAAACGCACCGTCTGGGTACGTACCATATCAAGCACCTTGTACCTTAGAGCGCTGCCTTCACGTTTCATATCCTCTACCCGATCGAAGAGATATCCTTGTAAAATGCCACCCAGACGCTCCTCGTTCATATAACCCAGGAACGCATTCATCGCAAACTGCATCAATCCGTTCATCTGAATGCCGCTGATGGCTTTCATCCCGCTTTCACCCAAAAACATGATCGTCTCGGGTTTAACCAGCCACTCCTCGGCTTGCTTCAGTCCGTAGTCCAGCGCTTTGGCGTCATAACCCCGCTCTGTCATCTGGTGGGCAGCCCGTTCCAGAATCGGACCCAGATCAAAGGCGCCCGCTTGTAACTTGATCTCACGTGCTACGAGCGGAGCAATCTGCTCTAACGGCAGACCCGCCAGAATTCGTTTGCAGAGCGTATCAATCATGATCTTGATCCCGTCACTGTGAAGCTCACGTGTCAACGTATCGAGCACCGTCTCTGCTGCTTTGAAATCTGCAATTTTCTCGGTAATGCTGTCTTTGTTGAGCAAGTTATTCTCTACTGCGGAGACCAGACCTTCCGTCATTTTATCACGATTTTTCGGCAGCAATGCCGTGTGTGGAATGGGAATGCCGAGCGGGTGACGGAATAATGCGGTAACGGCGAACCAGTCCGCAAGTCCACCCACGAGTCCCGCTTCAAATGATCCTACCAGCAACTTGCCCACAGGAGCGCCCTGGAACGGCAAGGATGCAGCAAATCCTGCTCCCATCACTACGAGAGACCAGGCAGCTGCTTTTTTGGTTTGTTTAGGTTTAGCCATTGTATTCTTGCTCCTTTATCGTTAGTCGTACGGTCTGGTCTGTACCCGATTCCGTACTTCGTCTGTTCTTATGTAAACTCTCCAATTACAAAGTCTTGACTTCCATATTTCGTATACTTCATCTTATCACCCACAAGCGTCAAAACCAAACCTCTGGTTGAAGAAAAAGGATAATAGCAGCGTTTACTTCGTAATATGGATCAATCCCTTTTCCAAGACCAGGCAGAGTTTAGTATAATCATTCAAGACGGCCCTTCGATATCGATTGGCTGCTGAACAGCAGGGTAATTACATAGTGGAACAATGAATCAATAAGAGGAGGAATTTCGGACCATGAAACACGTGCAGGACACAACCACGCTCTATAACGGAGTCAAAATGCCATGGCTGGGTTTTGGGGTATTCAAAGTTAAAGACGGAGACGAAGTCGTTCATGCTGTCAAAACAGCCATTCAAGCTGGTTATCGCAGCATCGATACAGCCAAAGCGTATAACAACGAAACAGGTGTCGCTCAGGGTATTCGTGAATCTGGAGTAGCTCGTGAGGATCTGTTCATTACCACGAAAGTATGGAATAGCGATCAGGGATATGAATCCACGCTAGCTGCCTTTGAAGCCAGCATGGAACGACTTGAACTGGAGTACCTGGATCTCTATCTCATCCACTGGCCGGTTAAGGGCAAGTACAAAGATACATGGCGAGCGCTGGAGAAACTCCATAAAGAAGGACGCATCCGGGCGATCGGTGTGAGCAACTTCCAGATTCACCATCTGGAAGACTTGATGATTGATGCCACGATCAAACCGGCAGTTAACCAGGTAGAGCTTCACCCACTATTGATTCAGTCAGAGCTTCGTGAGTACTGCAACAAACATCAGATTCAGATCGAAGCCTGGTCTCCGCTCGGACAAGGTCATCTGATGGATCATCCGTTGCTCCAAGATATCGCCTCCAAATACAGCAAATCCCCCGCACAAGTGATTCTGCGCTGGGATCTGCAGAATGGCATCGTGACTATACCGAAATCCGTCACCCCTGAGCGTATTCGCGCGAACGCCAATCTCTACGATTTTGAGTTAACTTCGGAAGAAATAGAGCAGATTAACGGCCTGAACGAGAACAAACGCTTTGGTTCCGATCCAGATAACTTTAACTTCTAATATAAGCAGATGAATTCGATTACACCCGCCTTCGATCTTGGAAGAGCGGGTGTTTTGGTATGTAATGTTATAGGCCAACTATTCGTTGTTAAGAATGGAGGCGAGGCTCTTTATGCTATTCAGGGTCGAAAGAAAAAAATTTTTTTGACCGTTTAGAACTATTTCTTCTCCTCACCAGTCTAACGAGTGTCAAGCGAACTCAAGTACTTATATAGAATCCAGGCCTGGAACGAGCGGTGACTTGAATATTTAGGTTGATCAGGGGGGATCAGGAGTGATTAGACTGAACCATAGAAAGACAAAAGAAGAACAGTTCAGCGAAAAAATAACAGAGATTCAAAATAAATTATATCGACTGGCATACTGCTATGTTAAAAATGAACAAGAAGCGCTGGATATCGTATCCGAAGCGGTCTATAAAGGGTTCATCGCTTATGGAAAGATGGAGTCCATGACTTATTTTGATTCCTGGATGTCACGAATTGTGATTAATACAGCGATAGATCATATTCGACGTAACCAGCGAGTGACCTATATGGAGGATCATGTGCAGGAGTTTGTGGCTCCAGAGCGAGGGGCGTCGCTGGAAGAGAAAATGGATCTATATGATGCACTGGACCGGCTTATCCCCGAGGAAAGAGCCTATATTATATTAAAATTCTTTGTGAATCTGCCTTTTCGAGAGATGGCTGAAGTGCTCTCCATACCGGAAAATACAGTTAAGTCCAAATTCTATCGTATTATCAAAAAATTAAAATTTTATTTGATTGAAGGAGAGGTTGAGAACGTATGACAGGAAAAGATCGTTACGAAAATATTGAAATCCCTGCTCAACTTAATGATGTTATTCATCATGCACAGAAAAGAGCCGCTGCTCGCAAGAGTTCATCTCGAATGATTCGTTATGCCTCAGTCATAGCGGCATGTGCTGCTTTTCTCTTCGTGGTGAACATCCCTTCCGTAGCAAACGCCATGTCCAAAATACCTGTGGTCGGAACGATTGTTCAGGTACTTCAATTTGGCGGTGGCGGCAAGATTACCGATGGAGTAACTGTCGGATCGGAAGCAACCGAAAATACGCTTAAAATCAATTTTAGCACCGACGAGCAAGCTCAGACTAATGATGCACCCCATTATAATGTGGTACACAAAGAAGCACCGAATCGTATCCTCTTCACTTTTAGCGGTGCACGTTACATGGATATAGAAAAAGTCAAAGCCGACTTCATGACCCAGCCTTTAGTGAAAGATGTTTATGCATCCATGATTTTAGACGACTCTTCCGTCGGATTCGTAGTTGTTTTAAAAGAAGGGGTACAGTATGCCGTAACGGAATTCAAGAACCCTGGATACCTGGAAGTGAAACTGACTTCCGACGGCAAACCGGTCACACCTTGGAAGGTATACTCTCTCCGCACAGAATCAATGCCTTTTGGAGAATCGATGGGTATAATTAAAGAATCCTATCCAGATGAGGATATCTCTTTCCTCAAAACGTCCACTGGTGAGTTTACAGCAGTTATTGGAGAATATCTTACCGCTGAAGAAGCTGAACAGAAGCTCAAAGAACTCGCTCAGCAACCGGATTATCATGAGGAGTTTTATGTGGACAGCTGGATGAGTAACGAGAATCCGAAGTGATTAGTCATTGCCAAAAGTGATGCTTATTCAAAAGGGAATGATCTATCCCTGAACTAGGCATAGACCTCAGCATACTTTATACGCTCAATCCAAAAAAATCCCGATTCGGATGCCTATGCACCTGGATCGGGATTTCGTGATAAAAGTTATACTTAACCTTTGGATACCAGCTTGAAATCATCAAAGTGGAAACCTGGTGCTACTACGCAAGTTACCAGTACAGGCTCATCGCCCAGTGGACGCGCTGTCTGCCATACGCCGGCAGGAACGAGCACCTGTGGTGATTGCCCCGCAGCAATATCCATCCCCAGAACAAGAACTTCCTCGTTCTCCGGGTTCTCCCCGTTGCCGCCCAGCTTCAGTTCAACCGGACTACCGCTGTGCCACAACCAAAGTTCATCGGACAGAACCGTATGCCACTCGGAGATTTCATGTGCATGCAGCAGGAAATATGTGGAACTTGCCGAGAATCTTGGGCCGGAGTATGTATCCGGCAGAACGGACTGTGGAATCTGATAAGATGCCTTCCATTCTTCCTTATACCAACCGCCTTCAACGTGAGGCTGCATATTGAGCGCAGCAACCAATGGCGATAATTCATGTGTCGTCATAACCTGTTTCCTTCCTTCCAAATCATATTGGAGACACTCCTTAACCAGAGTTTCGCCTCTCTCCCCCTACTCTAAAACATCATTCAAGTTTTGTCACCTTGACAGCACACGATTTCCAATGATAGCGTTTACAAAAAGATGGATTTTCCGTTATGATATGGATATCGTTGTTAATCCGTGAAGCAGAGGGGAGCTGTACCATGAGTCTCATAGAGGATCGGATTGGACCCAAATACCGAATCGGTGAACATTCATTTACCATTGAACATATGCGAAGACATGATGGGAATGGTATGCCACAACCTCACGCTCATCCATTCTACGAACTGTATTACTTGCTTGAAGGTGAACGAGTCTATTCCATGAATGGTCAGATTCTGTCCGCACGCAAGGGTGATTTCATTCTGATTAATCCACACGATGTACATACCACCTCCAAAGGAAGTATTCCCGGCTTCGAACGGATATTAATCGGTTTTTCTCCTGCTTTTGCAACGGGGATGGAACTTGGCATATGTGGTCTGCTGCCTTTTAATTGTTCAAGACTCCTTCGCCTGCCTGAAGCGGAACAGCCCGAGATGGAGCGTATATTGTGGCAGATGCTGCAAGAATGCAAAGAGCGACGCCCTCACTATGAAATCGCCGTAAGAAGTCTGCTTGCCCAACTTTTGATCCGAATTCATCGGGTAGAGGAGAACATCCGGCAGTCATGCCCCGTTCCCTTGCATCCGATGCAGGACAAAATCAGTGAAATTGTCACTTATGTGAATAAAAACTATACCGAACCACTTACGCTGGAGGGTGCAGCCAATCGTTTTTATATCAGTCCATCCTATCTGAGCCGAATGTTCAGCCGATTTACCGGATTTCGATTCAGCGAATACTTGCGTGTTGTCCGGGTCCGAGAGGCACAGCGAAGACTGCTTTCCACACAAGAGCGTGTACAAATGATCGCAGAGAAGGTAGGATTTGAGCATACGGCTCATTTTAACAAAACATTCAAACAGGTTACCGGTACAACACCGCTGCGCTATCGCAAGGAACACCGGTAAATCATCAGATAACTTCATATAAAAAAGCCTAGTGGGTAGCCTCGCTCCAGAGATTACGTACTCCTTATATCAAAAGGCATCACGATTACTGGATCTATGGCTACGCCACTGCGGCTGAGTTTGACCCACTTGTATAAACCTTATTACATAACTTTTACCTGCGAATGATCACACCACTTCGTACCTCGGGACCAACAGAGATCTGGCGACCTTCTGTGTCGGCATCACCTTCTCGGCAGACAATGCCTGCGGATTCGTGTCCTGTCACCATCAGAAGTCGGCCATCCGCACCTTTGCCCTGAATGCTCTCTAATTCTGCCCCTTTACACTGGTGCAAATGAACCAGCGGACCTTCGGTGATCTGCGCCTGCAATTCAGCGATATGCAGATGTTTCGCATGAGCACATTGGATACCACTGCGAGCTTGCACGTTGTAACGCTGGATGATCACCCCATCCAAAGGCAGTTCCGGCAATCCACTCACAAGCAACGCAGTGTCGGCACCGGCACAGACTACATCCGATATTCGAATATCCCGGAACACTGGCGTCTCTTCGCTAACCTCCTGAGATAGATCACTGCCCCGGGCAGACCCTTCCTGATTTGCATAGAAAAAGGAAAACGAGATGGCTTCCATAATGATATCTTTCATATATATGCGCTCAATCTGAATGTCCTCGACCACTCCGCCGCGCCCACGTGCGCTTTTGAAGCGAAGTCCAATGTCCGTTCCGATAAACGTACAATCCGATACTCGCACATGCCGCACACCACCGGACATTTCACTGCCAATGACAAACCCGCCATGACCGTGATACACCGTGCAATCCCGAATGGTGACGTACTCCGATGGCAGGCCAAGTTCACGGCCTTCGGCGTCTTTGCCTGATTTCAGACAGATCGCATCATCACCGACATCGAATACACTCTTCTCCACCACCACATGACGACAGGATTCAATGTCCAGCCCATCTCCATTCTGTGAGAACCACGGATTCCGCACACTCACGTTACGAATGGTGACATGCTCAGATGCCCAAGGGTGCAGATTCCATGCAGGCGAGTTCTGGAACGTTGGACCGTCCAGCAATACCCGTTTGCATCTCCGTAAACTAACCATGTTGGGACGTAAAAAGTCTCTGACTTTTTCATAAGCAGCAATATCACGTACCTGTTCTTGATGCAATTGATTCGCAATGGTGCCGCCTTCAAGTGCAGCCGTGCTAGGCCACCAGATTTCTTCATCTCCGCCGGATTGCTCTACAACACCACCGGAAGCGACTAATCGGTTCCATTGTGAAGTGGTCATTTTCGAACGTTTCACTGGTCGCCAAGCTTCACCGCCACCATCCCATATCCCCTTACCGGTAATCGCAATATCCTCCAATTGATCACCATCGATCGGGGATTGGCAACGTACCACCTGCCAGCCTTCGAAGCTTGATGCAATTAATGGGTATTGATCAAAATCTCGGCTAAATGTAACCAGTGCCCCTGCTTCCACATGTAGCTCGATCCGGCTGCGCATTACAATCGGACCTGTGAGCCATACCCCGGCAGGAATAACGATTCTACCACCTCCTGCTTCAGCACATGAAGCGATGGCAAGTCGGAACATCTCCGTATTATCTGTTACTCCGTCTCCAACAGCTCCATAGTCTGTAAGCTGAAAATCCTGAGCAGGAATGACAGGCAAATTGGCTTCATAAGCTCGAACATCGGACTGGGCACTTGCTCCTGTCGACATTGGGGAGTGATATGTATTCATCGTTCAGAATCATCCTCTCTACATGTAATGGAATGGTTATGGGATCAGACGGATGCTCTCTTGCTCCATCTTATCAATGGCATGACGTGTAGGGTTGATCTTTCTTGCCATGTACACGTGGAACTTGATGCTATTTGTTTTGTTAATCAGAGTCATAAATCAGACATCACTTTCAGTATACTCTATACAACTATTCCAAAGGTTGGAAAACAACTAGGAGAATAGATTCATTTTTCTGTCAGGATTCGTCACAAGGGATTTAATAACATGACAGATATATAACACATTTTCTGGCTATAGCCCTAGAGAACCCATTACTTATGTCATGTTTTATCACAAACCAATTGCCATAAGCAGGATGACTATGTATGATTAAATAACTAGTTTCAATTTATTCCTTATTATCCCTTTTACACACAGACGTTGCAGAAAGGATGGGGTGTACTCTTGATTGAATTTAGGGGTGTCCAGAAGCATTTCGGTCATTTTCATGTCCTCAAGGATATCCATCTTCACATTGAAGAAGGAGAGGTCGTCGTCATTATCGGACCTTCCGGCTCCGGCAAAAGCACATTACTCCGCTGTATTAACCGCCTGGAGACCATTACCGAAGGTGAACTTGTCGTCAGTGGGATTCCTCTACATCAGAAAAAGGTGGACATTAACCTCTTCCGCCGTGACATCGGCATGGTATTTCAACACTTCAATCTCTATCCTCACAAAAAAGTCATCGATAACATTACCCTTGCACCCATGAAGGTGCGCAAACAACCCAAAGAACAGGCAGCCGCAACGGCAATGAAGTATCTGACCCGGGTGGGCATTGCCGACAAAGCAGACAGTTATCCCTCCCAGTTGTCCGGTGGACAGCAACAACGGGTAGCCATCGCCAGAGGACTCGCCATGGAGCCCAAAATCATGCTTTTTGACGAACCTACCTCTGCTCTTGATCCAGAGATGATCGGGGAAGTCCTCGATGTTATGCGTTCCCTTGCCCATAATGGCATGACCATGGTCGTTGTTACCCATGAGATGGGATTCGCCCGCGAAGTTGCGGACCGGGTCATCTTCATGGACGAAGGCCGAATTGTAGAAGAGGCCAACGCTGCCGAATTTTTTGACAACCCCAGAGAAGAACGAGCACAGCAATTCCTGAGCCGTCTGATTCATCATTGAGAATAATCCAATATTCCATTTTGAAAGGGGTCTTTATTCATGAAGAAATTATTGAAATGGCCATCATTTATGCTCGTCCTCATTCTCTCCCTTGTATTGTCAGGTTGTAGCACAGGTACAGATACACCTTCAGCGAGCGGTGGTGGTGGTGACGCCGAGGCGAAAGGCACAATTGAGCGGATTAAGGAACGCGGCAAGCTTATTGCCGGTGTGAAATACGATACGAAACTGTTTGGCTTGAAAGATCCCGCAAGTGGCAACGTTGAAGGATTCGATATTGATATCGCAAAGGCACTCGCCAAACAGATCCTTGGAGATGAGACCAAGGTCGAACTGAAAGAGGTCACTTCCAAGACACGTATTCCCATGCTGCAAAATGGAGATATCGACATCATCATCGCCACGATGACAATTACGGATGAGCGTAAGGAACAGGTGGATTTCAGTGATGTTTATTTCGAGGCAGGTCAGTCCCTGCTGGTGAAAAACGACAGTGCAATTACCGGCTTGGAAAGCCTCAGTGGGGTGAAAGTGCTCGCGGTGAAAGGCTCCACATCCGCTCAGAATATTCGCGAGAAAGCCCCGGATGCTGAGGTGCTTGAATTCGATAACTATCAGGATGCATTCACTGCTCTCAAAGCAGGTAAAGGCGAAGCGCTGACCACAGATAACATCATCCTCATCGGTATGCAACAGACGGATAACAGCTTCCAATTGGTTGGTGGTAATTTCACAAGCGAACCTTATGGTATGGCCATTCGCAAAGGCGACACTGCCTTCGTGGAGGAAGTCAACACGCTGCTCAAAAGCATGAAAGACAGCGGGGAATATGACACATTACATGAGAAATGGCTGGGCGCGAAGCCCGAGTAACCCGAATTAAGATAGATAAACGGCGAATTCGTCTGTTAGATGCGAAGCATGAGCAGACGTAATCGCCGTTTCTACATCTGGAGAACGGAGGCTTCGCCTATATGGGCACATTGGATTTCAGCGTACTAATGCGACACTCGGATCGTTTTCTGGAAGGGTTCCTGAATACCATTCAAGTGAGCATTATGGCTCTCATTGGCAGCTTTATCCTTGGCGCGATCCTGGCTATCTTTCGGATATCCCCTGTGAAACCGCTGAACTGGATTGGCACGGCTTTTGTGGAATTTATCCGAAACATCCCATTGCTGTTGGTTGTGTTTTTCTTCTATCTTGGACTGCCTGCACTAGGCATCTCGCTGGATGGATTTGTCTCCGGTACTCTGGGTCTGACCATCTACACCGCCGCTTTCATTGCCGAAGCGATCCGAGCGGGCATTCAGACCGTGCCGCGTGGACAACTGGAAGCAGCAAGATCCTCCGGCTTGTCCTATGTACAGGCCATGAACCTGATCATTCTGCCCCAGGCCATCAAGATTGTACTGCCGTCCATTGGCAACCAGTTCATCAATTTGGTCAAAAACTCATCCATTCTTGCCGTTGTCGCCGGTATGGATCTTATGTATTTTGCCGACTTGGTTAACTCGGATACATTCCAGCCGCTAAGTGTGTACACCATTGTTGCGCTGTTCTATCTGGTGCTGACACTACCACTCAGCTTCCTGGTGCATTATATGGAGCGCAGGTTTGGACAGAGCGATGCAGAGGAGCGCAACACGAAGGGCAAACCGAAAAAGAACAAACCGGCAGGTCAGGTCACCATGTAACAGATCGACTTGTACCTGCACAGATTTTTAGGGAGATATATCAGCTTGTCCAAGTGGTTTAAATGAGTACTGGATCGTCTGTGTTTTACTGGCATTGGTGATCATGTCACAGTGCATATTGTAATTCACTGCTACAGTGCTTGAGTTGCTTTATACACAGTCCATGCCCCATCTATTGATCTTCGATATTCCATTCCTGCATACAGAAGGAGGCTAATAAAATATGGACTTTAGCGGGGCCTATGCGTGGCCCAACCTTCGTTTCCTGCTCCACGGATTCCTGATCACCCTGCAGGTAGCAGGGCTATCCATTATACTCAGCTTTGTGCTCGGCACCTTGTTGGGTACAATCCGGTTTACCCGTATCCCTGTTCTGTCACAGATCGTGGCAGTGATCGTGGATACGATCCGGAATCTGCCGCTGCTGCTCATCATTTTCTTCATCCACATGGTACTTCCACAGCTCGGGATTAAAATGTCCGTCTTCTGGTCCACGGTCGTTGGACTGAGTCTGTTTGAAGGCGCGATGATCGCCGAGATCGTCCGTAGCGGTCTGAAGTCCGTTGAGCGCGGTCAAGTAGAAGCCGCCCGCTCCTCGGGCCTCAGCTACATGCAGACACTCGGTGGCATCATCATGCCACAGGCGCTACGTCGCATGTCCCCGCCGATGGTCAGCCAGTTCATCTCACTCCTGAAGGATACTTCACTGGCGATCATCATCTCTCTGCCGGAGTTGATGCACAACGTGCAGATCCTTGGCGGTCAAAGTTTCGATTACATTATCCCGGCCCTGCTGCTCGCAGCCGTACTGTATTTTGCCATCAACTACGCGCTGTCCATTGTCGCAAGGCGACTTGAGGCACGGATGAATTGATAATTGGAGGGAATAAGGCATGAAAGAACACGAAACATGAAGGAAATAATCTAATAGATGAAAAGAATGAAAGCGCCCCAAAGACTCTAAACCCACCTATGCAGTGGATATGGAGTCTTTGGGGCTACAGTTACGCTCATCAATTCACGAGCTTCCCACCAATTTCTAACGAACTGAGGGAAGCTTATTTAGCCTTTTTCGGGACATTTCCTAATCTAACGAATCGTAGACGCTCTATTCTTCCGATTCACCCCACTTTTAACCCCTATTAGAGGGTTTTGAGCAGAATAGCTTCACTGAGATTCGTTACATTTTTCATTTCAGCTTATATCCCTGAATTAGACGTCTCAGGTTCGTTAAACCTTACGCTACCGCGAATTAGATAAAACACCCACTCCCACTATTAATGATTCACCCGATTCGCCCAATTCGTCCACAATCAACTCATCCGCTAGATCGCCGCTCCGTTGTGACGTAATTCCGCCTGTAACAGCGCGATCGGCAGTTCCACCGGGTCCAGCATCATCTTCACTGTTAGTGCAGCCGCTGTCCCTGCCGCCTCCCCGGTAGCCATACAGCTTGGAGTCAACCTTGTCGTTGCATGCGCCTCATGTGTGGTGGAGATGCAGCGTCCTGCCGCCAGCAGATTGCGGATATTGCGAGAGATCAGACAGCGATACGGAATATCGTACGCCCCATCTCCTTCTATAAAGGCAGCCACAACGCCTTGACCCGAAGGGTCATGAATATCAATCGGATAACCACTTCTGGCAATTACATCGTCAAATTTCCGTCCTGCAACCACATCCACCTGGGTCAAAGCGTAATGACCTATAATCCGCCTGGATTCACGGATACCAATCTGCGGCGCTACCGCCGAGATCGAAGCCCGTTCGAATCCAGGCACATCACGCTGCAAAAACTCAGCAATCATCAGCACCTGCTTCCGGCCTTCCTGTTCCGCAGAGGTCAGATCCTCGGCATCTGTCGCATCGAGCCCCTGCACTCGGGTACAATTAATCAGCACTTCATCCTCTGCCGGTCCGGTAAAAAACAACACCTGATCGCGATTAATCGGCACACCTGCTTTTTTCCACTGGGAATAGAAACCACTCACCCCGGTTAACGGAATGCTGTCCAGTTCAGCAAAAGGAGTTTTCACATAGAAATCCTCCGGGTGCTCCAGCATGTATTGTTTCACTCGTCCAAGATCGACACCACGCATGCGGAATTTCATGGTCATCGGCTGTGACTGATGATCCCCGTCTCGTCCTTTTGCCACAGAAGCACCCGCAAGATAAGCCAGGTCCGCATCCCCGCTTGAATCCACAAATACATTCGCCTGGAATTCCATTCTTCCAGATTTGTTGGTCACTCGCACCGCTTCCACCCGATCCTCTACAACGACCACCTCGTCCACAAAGCTGTGCAATAACAGCCGGACACCAACCTCCTGCAACATCTCTGCTGCAATCACCTGAAAGATGGCTGGATGGTACGGCGTGACGGTATGCACAAACCCAACCGTATCACGCAGATGCCCCGGGGAGCCGCCACGTGCCTGCAATCGATCCACAATCTCCTGCGCAATACCTTTAATAACCTGCTCACCGCGCTCCGTATGGAAAGTCATCCAGGGATAAACCATAGCAGCAGTTGACATCCCGCCAACGAATCCATATCGCTCCACCAACACTGTTCGTATACCCTGTCGTCCAGCCGCAATGGCTGCCGCTATACCCGCAGGGCCCCCTCCCACAATAACGACATCTGCTTCTTCCTTTTTCATGCTCATCCGTTCACGCAAATGTTGTCCCTCCTTCGTTCTATTGCACGTATTACACGGCTTACTCTTTCAGTCCCGTCATGGCAACCCCCTCAATGAAGCGCCGTTGTGCCAGGAAAAAAACAATTAACAGTGGCAAGGTTGCCATGACGGTGGCACTCATCAGATATTGCCATGCTGTACCTACTTCATCTGTAAACAAAGACAAACCCAATGGCAGTGTCATCAGCTCACGCGAGTTAATGAATATCAACGGATCAAAAAACTCATTCCAGATCGTCACAAACGTAAAGATCGTCAGCGTAGCCATACCCGGCTTGGCAATGGGCAGCATAATTCGCGCATATATCCGGAATCGGTTGCAACCATCAATCATCGCCGCTTCCTCCAGTTCCGTTGGCACCGTAATGAAGAACTGCCGCATCACAAAGATGCCAAACACACCACCCGCGCCAAAGATCGGCAATAATATCAGCGGAAGATGGGTATCAATCCACCCCAGCTGCCGCATGAACAGAAACATCGGAATCGCTGTCACCTCATGGGGAATCATCATCGCACTCAGCAGGATGAGAAATACCACATTACGTCCCTTAAACGGAATTTTGGCGAATGCATAGCCGGCGAGAGAGGCAAAAAATACTGTTCCCAGCACAACCAACGCAGAAATGTAGATACTGTTCCAATAAAAACGGTGAAACGGAATCAATCGAAAGACATCGATGTAGTTCTGAAATCGGAATGGTTCCGGTATCCACTGCGGTGGATAGGTGAATATGCTCTGGGGTTCCTTGAATGATGTCGATATCATCCAGATAAATGGCACAATCATAATGAGCGAAATCAGGGTCAGCAACAAATACGTCCCCAGAGTACTTCCTATCTTCCGCCCCGAAGGACTAGGCATCGCCTTCATTGAATACCCACCTCTTTCGGAGCTGCCATTGCAGCAGCGTCAGAATTAGCACGATAAAGAACAGTACATATGCGAGAGCAGAAGCATAGCCAAACTGAAATAATTTGAATGCTTTTTCCCAGATATAATAAACCAATACCTTGGTGCTGTTGCTCGGCCCGCCCTGTGTCATCACATAGATCTGCCCGAATACTTTGAGTGAACCAATCACGGTCATGACTACAGTCAAAAATACGGTTGGCGTGATCATGGGCAGCGTGACGTGAAAGAAGGTTCCCCTCTTGCCCGCCCCGTCTAATGTTGCCGCTTCATACAGTGAACGCGGTACCTGCTGAATGGCTGCAATGAACAGCACCATATTCAGACCGACATTTTTCAGCACACTTGTCACAATCACCGCAGGCATCGCCAGATCCTGATTGTAAAGCCAGGCCGGACCCTTAATGCCCAGCATCAACAGAAGCTGATTAATCAATCCAGACTCTGTCGCATACATCAGCTTCCACACGATGGCCCATACGATCAACGAGGTCATGACCGGAACAAAGATCGCTGTTCGGAAAATTCCGATGCCCCGCAGATTTCTGGATAGCAGCAACGCGAGCAGCAGAGCGAGCACAATATTAAGCGGCACCAGCCCCACTGTGAAATAGATCGTATTGGCAAGCACTTTCCAGAACATCGCGTCTGTCATAATATTCCGGTAATTCTCCAATCCAATAAAATGATGATCCCCCAGCAGCGGCCAATCGGTCAGGCTCATGTATAACGCGAGACCCATGGGAAACAACAGCAACAGGGTAAACCCAAGCACCATCGGCGATACAAACAGCCAACCTGCGATCTGGGCCTCTCTGGCGAGCGGCCCCCCTCTTTTGCGTTTGCGTGAATGGGTCAATCAGGCCTCCCCCTTTTAATAAAATTTCCTCCGAAGCTGAACTCTGTGACGATTCTATATAAGGTGAACTATACATTTACACAAGAACGTAGATGACAGAAAAAACCTGAAGAAGCGAAGTGGTCGCCTAAAAGCTTTCTGGAAGAAAGCTGCATCGGAAGCATATGCTTATCCCCGGATTTCCCCTTTATATATGGGATTCAAAAAAAATCTGGGGATAACAGCGATCGGAAGGTTGTTCTGGCATCGGAGTGGCAAGTGTAAATATTCTTTAGTTCAACTTATATAGTCCGAACGGTTCAGACTGTCCACCGCATTGCGGAACCCGTTCACAGCCCTTCGCAGCTGTTCTTCCGTGTTGCCTGTCACGACCGCCCCAAGCATGATCGCCTTGACCCCGGTATCGCACAACACCCGAACATCCTCCGGTACCAGCTTTCGCTGGGAAGGAACCAATACCGGTACCTGGGCCTGCAAAACCAGACGGCGATACTTAAGCACATCCGCGAAGCTTAGCGGTGTACCATATTCTTTTCCAGGTACAATGGATGCCTCCAGAGCGGTGAAGCCGAAGTAAGATGCCGATGTTACGAGGGAAGCATCATATTCCTCATTGATCGCAAACGTTGGGTCCAGCCCTAAGTCATTCAACATGAAGGATGGCAAGTGATGTGCATAGATGGAATAGAAGTCAAAACCCAGCCCGGAAAGCCCCTCCACATCCTCCCTTTGTGCTCCATCTATACTGCCAGAAGGTACGACCCCAAACGGACCACCAAACTCACTGCGGATCGCCCGAAACACCTCGGCATACATGTCCAATGGACCAAAATGATTCCCGCTGGCGCGATGACCGACATTATAATGTACCTTCAGTGCATCAGCGCCCTCTTCCATGGCTGCCCGAGCCAAAGCAATATCATTCTCAGGCAGGCTGACCACCAGCGACAGCGGTTTCTGTTCAAGTAATTCTTTGAATTTCCCCATTGTTCTCACCTCCGGTTTCGATCAAATGATTTAGGGTTGTAACACACTTTGGATCTCTTCCTGCATTTGTTTCAGGTTATCCTCAGCTGTCGCTGTCTTTGCAAACAGTCGGTCAAATCCCTGCAATACCGCATTGTCGATATCCTGCCAACGGATATGACCGGGGATTAAGCGCGCTTTTGGCATTTCATCAATGACCGCCTGCACGATATGCTCTTTGCTCGGATTATTCGGCTGAAGAATGAATGCATCTGAGTTCAGAACAGAGGTACGCGGAGGCACAAAGTAGGTGGCTGTCGCCTGAATCCCCTGCTCACTGGCAAAATACTTCAACAGCTTCTTCGTTTCCTCTGGATGTTTGCTGTCGTTGAACATGGCATATCCGGCCTGCCCCAGCATCGGCACACTGCCTTGAGAACCGGAAGGCATAGGAGCGATGCTCCATTCAAAATCCGTAATCTCCCTTGCTTTGGAAACATAGCTGTAATTATCAAAGAACATGCCCACATTACCCGCATCAAAGCTGACCTGTTCGCCCGCCTTCGGGTGTGATTCATCGGTGAACATCATGCGTTCCAGCAATTCAAAGGTCTGTACACCATAGGCATCGTTCCAGGTGAACGTTGTCATGCCTTCGTCGAATGGACCGCTTCCATTCGACCAGGAGTAGGAGGATAGCACCGCCCAGGTCTTCCAGTCGCGAAAAAAGTTGGCACCATAGACTCGGTTGGTCACATCCTTGCTGGTAATGGCTTTGGCGGACTCTTCGAACTGTTCCCATGTCCATTTTCCTTGGGTGGCAAGTGAGTTTGGATCAGTCAGACCGGCTTGGTCAAACAGCGTTTTATTGTAAAACATGACCACCGGAGGTGTAGAAAAAGGTAGCCCCAGTAGTTGGTCGCCATCACGGAACAAATCCAATGTACTTGGAATATAATCATCCAGCTTAAACTGTGCATCATCCTTGAACTCGGATACATCGGCCAGAATGTGGTTGGACTTGAATTGTGGCACCATTCGCTCCGATACCCAGGCGAGATCGGGAAGAGAGCCTCCGGCGGCAAGCACCGAAATTTTTTGCTGGTATTCTGCGAAAGGTACGGATTCCATTGTTACTTTGATGCCTGGATTTTCCTTCGTGAAGTCAGCGATCAGCTTGTTGTATACATCCATATGCGCCTGATTGCCCCACATCATGAACTTCAGCTCGACCTCCCCATTCTCTCCGCTTGAACTGCCAGATTCACTGCCGGAATTGGAGTTTGTGCACGCGATTGAAGCCATCATCATAAGTACAAGCATCAGAATCAGTCCTGCTTTTTTCATGGAAATCCCCCTTATGGACATCGTGGTATACAGGTGCAACCAAAGTATAACGAAAGCATCGTTCCCCCTTAAATCACGTCAACTACAGAAATGGTATGGTTTTTCAAGAGATACTGAATCGGTCTCGATATTCTCCTGCGGTCCATCCCACCTGCTGCTTGAACACCAGCATGAAGTGTTTCGGGCTCTGATGCCCGGATAACCGTGCCACATCATAGATTTTGAGACCCGTGTTGATCAGCAACCACTTGGCCCGCTCCATACGTGCCTCCGTGATGTATTCGGAATAATTGATGCCTATTTCGTTCTTGAACAACTGGCTTAAATAAGTAGGGTTCAAGTTAACGAGGTCTGCTATCGTCTGAAGTCGCAGATCTCCATCAGGATGTTGCTTGATGTGCTCCTTCACATCTCGAATAATCTTCCGTGTATCTCCACCAGCGTGTTCTGCTCTCCCAGATGGCTCCGGGATAGAAAGGGTTGAAATACCGTATCTGCGATCCAGCAGCAACTGAATCTTTTGTATGCATAATGCCAGTTCATAACGATCGATTGGCTTCAACAGGTAGTTCAACACCCCAAACTCCATTGCTCTGCGTGCATATTCAAATTCGCCGTAGCCGCTAATGATGAGTATTAACAATTCAGGGTACATGTCTCTTGCTTTGCTTACCAAAGTTAGTCCGTCCATTTCACGCATGCGGATATCCGTGATTAACACGTCCGGCACCTCACATCTCAGAAAATCGAGTGCCTCGGTACCGCTCGACGCTTCGCCCGTTACCTGAAACTGAGAAGACACTTGTACGATCAGCTCCCTCAGTCCCTGACGGATGACCGTCTCATCCTCTACAAGCAATACTTTATACATGCGCTTCAATCCCCTTTCGGTAGAAGTTGAATGGATATCGTGACCACCAGGCCCTGCCCGGGACTTCCATCAATGCTTAGGCTGCCGCCTTCTCCATACATGAGGCGAATCCTCTGGGCGATATTGTTAAGCCCCAGACTGTCCCCGGCATGGCAACGTAATGCCTCATTGGAAGGCTGTTTTGATATGGACTCATTTAACTCGTCAATCTTTATCTGAGCCATACCCTTACCGTTGTCTCGCACACTAATCAGCAGCTCATGGTCGAATTTCAAGGCAGATACCCAGATTACTCCTCCATTTTCCTGCCCTTCAATGCCGTGGTAGACTGCATTCTCCACCAGCGGTTGCAGTACCAGCTTGGGAATCAAATACTCCGTTATTGCTTCTTCGATGTCATAGATAATCTCTAACTTGCCGTCGTAACGTACCTGCTGAATGCGTACATAGGATTGTACAAAAGCAAGTTCTTCTCCAAGTGGAACCATCCGGTCCACCTTATCAATCGTATAGCGCAGCAGCTTGCCAAGCGCCGTCACCATGTCCGACACCTCAGCATGCTTCTGGCGAATGGCCATCATGTTAATGGACTCCAGCGTGTTGTATATAAAATGGGGATTCATCTGGCTTTGTAACGCTGACAACTCTGCCTCCCGCTCTTGAATGCCCAGCAGAAACACCTCATTGAACAGTCGATGAATCTCTTCCATCATTCGGTTAAAGCCCCGGCTAATCTGTCCGAATTCATCACTGCTGAAGTGTGATACACGCTGGCTAAAATCTCCCTGCTCCACCCGAATCATGTGGTGCTTCAGTCGAATCAGCGGCCGGGTAATACGATAGGATAACAGAACCGCCAGAATCGCTATACCCGCCATACATAACACTGCGAACCATATTGTAAAGGTGAGCATCTCACCCGACTCCTTTTGAATCACAGCAATAGGTGTAAGACTGATCACCGAAAGCCCAGAATAGCTGGAATGGTGTTGTACATAGAGATAGGGCTGCCCATCCAGAACAACTTTTTGGTTTCCTGCATAGCTTTGAAGCTGTCCCTGCATTAGCAACTGGTCGTACGCAGACATTCCTCCGGTTGAGGTCCGTTCGAACAGCAGACGCTGTTTGCTGTCTACAATCATCAGGCTTGCATCTTGCTCATAATTCAGATTGGATAACAGTTGACCGAAGGCCTCCAGCCGGATATCAATCAGAATGTAACCCAGTCGCTGGAGCGTACCCGGATCTCGAAGCACTCTGCCCACCGATATATACGATTCTTGCTGACCACCCGTGTAATAGCTGGGATGATGCGGAGGAAGCAGGCGCCATGTCCCTTCCGAATCTTCAAGCTCTGCAAACCAATCATCCTGCCTGCTGTCCCATACCGGCTTGACCGCCAGTGAATCGAGATTGGAGAACAAAATACCGCTGTTGCTGATCAGATGAATTCCCCGAATCTCGGGCCGGTCATAAGCTTGACCCGATGTGTAAAGATTCATTTTCAGATAATCCTCAGACCTCGCCCATGTTCCCGACCCCATTGAAGCGTTGTATTTGCCCAGAATGCCAAGCACCATCTGATCGTAAAGCGGCAAGAGCGACAACCGCTCATAGTCCTTCAGCAGCCGATTCAGATTGGCGTTAATCTGGCGAACCAGTTCAATGGTGAACTGCTCGGTCTTGCGATCCATCGTCTTCGAGAAATGCTTGTAGTTCATCAATCCCTGCAAACTTAGCGGCAGCAACGTCAGCGCCAGGAACAACAGGAGCAACTTGGTGCGCAGGTTTACATTTTTTCCAAAAAAAATGCGTACCTTGTCTATCATTTCCGTTCATCCCTCCCTCTCCCGATCATTGTATGAGCCCCTTCACAGATCAATCTGGATATAACTGGGGTCATCATATCCAGTTTTAATGATCATCCGCTATCCTGCCAATCCTGGAATTGGTACGGAATTTCAAGTTATCCGCATAGGTTTCAGGGTGAACGCAAAAAAGCCGACTGTATCGCTACAGTCGACTACGCTATTTCTATAGAACACTAATTAGACAAAAAAACCGACTGCATTATGCAATCGGTTGTCTGTTCCTGAGATGGCTTTTATATTTGAATCGATTATATTCATTAATAAGCTCGTCCAGTACCATGGACTGTCGGAGGACTTTGTTGTCCTGCATGCCATGATTCTCCGCCAAACGACTCAACTCTTGCCTGTTCCGTTCGATTTTATCTGTGATCTGTACCGGTTCACTCACAGCATGCACCCCCTCTTTGTATAACATTTTAGGATACATTGCCAAAAAATTCATATTATATTCCTTTGCAGAATAAAATATTTATTTACATAGAGATACTTTCAACATCAAGCAATTTGCATAGAGAGTTGACGTCTCTTCTTTTCTACAAGATGTGGGCAAAGAAAATTATAACATGTCTACATATCGTATTCGAGAATACGCGAATCCTTTACCGTTAAAGTGCGTTATGGACATATTATCCATTTTACCCTAAGTATCTCTTGGACCTTTCTCTCGCGAGAAATTAATAAATTTATCGAAAAGTAATCTATTTGTATAGATAATTTTCATCACCGTTCTGCATACCAAAATAACGAAGTCTGTAGCCCTCTCGATAACGAGCACGCAATAGATTAATGAAAGAGTCATTCTCAAACTCAATGTAACCTGTTAAATAGAGTAGGATCAGATATTCCTCAAAACATTGATTGCCAAGAATCATCTCACTCTCTACCATCCCATAAAATACATCGATTTCAAGAGTTAATAGAAGAGAAAATCCTCGCACAGTGGAATTGATTATCCATGCAAATTCCAGCGGCTCATGGATATCTTCATCCTTGTTCAGGCTAATTAATTGCTTGGTTCCCCTCTCATCCTTAAATACATAAGCTGCAACCGCCTGATCAAATCCCGCATGAGGGTCGTTGCGCAAGTCGGAAAACTCTTCTAAATCTACCTTCTCAGCGTAGTATTTCTTGGTTAGTCGATCATGAATTTGCTCTAAAGTGAATGGATTAGGGATGTTTAACGTTATATATTTGTCGTAAAGCTTCTGAATATCAATCTGCAATGATAAATCCTCTTTTCGTTATGGATGATCTAATGGATAGTACAAATAAGCGCCCCATCTCCATATCCCGGAAATAAGACGCATGTTAATGAAAGAATTTAATATATCTTAGCTGTTATATTCTCCCAACACCATGAGAAGTACCCATTATTTGTATGATTTCATTACTATTAAAATTAGCTAAATCAATTACATTAATAATCATAATACTAAGCAAGATTATATAGTATATTTTCCTTTTTCTCATAAGCTTTCTGAACCTCCATCATTATAATTTTGTACTGATGCTCGATTTCAGTGGTGCCCATGTTTTTGTACTTCTCATACAAGGAAATACAGTGAATGATATCTGTTTGATTGTTAAATCGTACAGACTCTCTCAGACAGTGTATAAGTTGCTTCAAACCCTCTTGATATTCATAACGATTTAAGTGATAGAGAGAACGTTCTAACAAAAATGCAGCATAAACTTCATTTTTCATCTGTTCAGTGTATCCTTCTAAACAGTTAATTTCCGAATTAATTCTATCGCTGAACTTATACAAAATATCATCAATATTTTGATCAAATTTATTAGCTGCCTCCAAAATATTAATGATTGCAGGTAAAATTTCCTCTTCATTCTTTTCAATAAATTCTATATAAGCAGGTAAAACAGTGTGGTCACCCATCATTAATTTATATAAATAAGTATTGGCTTCCGCCCATCCAGCAAATTTATCAATAAATAATTGATCTTCTTCATCCAGTCCAGAGACTTTAGAAAGTTTGGCATAGAGCTCTGTATAGACTAAAGCCTCTTCATACCGCCCCTGCTTCTCACATACCGATGATTTAAGTAAATTTGAATAAGCTCTATATACAAACAAAGGATAGGCGGTAAGTCTATCACTTTTGTCTATTTTTTTCTTTGTATATGACTGCAAAATTTTCGTTTTCTGATCTAATTCTTCAGCCAAATTAAATACCTTTTCCCAATATCGAAGAGACGCATACGTATTCGCCAAATCCTTAATCGCATCCAGTTGCCGTTCCTCATCCAGCCGATTAATATATGGTTCAAAATGAACGGCTGCACGAAGATTCTCATGCTGGTCCTGACCGAGAGATAACGTGAAGATGCGATACTGGCACAGAGCCAGACGTTCCGAGTGTTGGTATTTCTCACACTCCGCCACACATTCGTACAACATCCGTGCAGCCTTCGTCTGTCCACGTTCAAGCATGCCTTCCGCCATCTCGAACAACTCCGAGATATACGAGCGATCATCCGTCACTTCCTGGATAACCTTATGAATACATTCCAGCTTGTCCAATTCAGCACAGCGTTGCAGGAAAGGTTCCAGTCTCCTCCAATGAGGTGCCGATTCCACGAAACATTCAGCCCCATAAATCTCGTAGAAATACCCCTCTTCCAGCTTCATGCCTTGGGTAATCAGATCCAGTTGCGCCATAGCGATGGGCCGAGTCCCCTTAATAATTGCGCTAAGCGTTCCAGCGTTAACTCCCGATATATCGGCAAAATACTGCAGGGTGTACCCCTGTTTCCTGATGTAGTCCTCAATATATGAGCGTATCGTAGTTGTAGGTTCCATGTATCCCACCTCCACAATGAAAATCCATAATTTTGAATTTATATGATAAGCACAATTTTAATCCTAAATTTTACAGCGGTCAATAAAAATCGTGGCAATTTCCTTCACATTTATGCAAGGAGGCCTCGCTGTTCCTGCTTATAGAAAAAATCCATTAGAAGAATCCGTGAGAACGTGATACATTTAATCCAACTTACATATCCTACTATTTCAATAGGATTATACGACACAGGTACTATCAATTCAGTTCGAGGAGAAGGTCAGATGAAATTTGCCTTGTTTAGTCTCATGATGAATCTGCCTAACGCCGTAACCGGGGAAGCTCTGACAACTCAGCAGAAATTCCACAATATATTAGAGCAGGCAAAGCTGGCTGAACGACTGGGATTCGATGCCTATGGAATCGGTGAACGACACGGTGCGCCTTTTCTATCTTCCTCGCCACCTGTCGTATTAACCGCAATAGCCGCAGCAACCACACGCATTCGGTTACTAACCACCGTCACTGTGCTTAGTATACTTGATCCAGTCCGGGTTGCCGAGGATTATGCCACGTTGGATCAATTATCGGGCGGACGGCTGGAGATGATCATCGGGAAAGGCAATGACCCTCGGCACTATCCGCTGTTCGGCATACGCGAAGAGGAACAGTGGGACTCACTCGATGAACGCTACCATCTGCTAAAACGGCTGTGGTCTGAAGAGAATGTAACCTGGCAGGGAACATATCGCCCTCCGCTTGATGGAGTGACCACGTGGCCCAGGCCGCTTCAGCAATCCATCCCCATCTGGCATGGTAGCGCGTCGAGCACGGTCTCGACCGAACTCGCTGCCAAATATGGCGAGCCGCTCTTTACGTCGAATTCTTTTCACCCGCAAGCCAAATACAAAGCGTTGATTGATCATTATCGGGAGCGCCTCGATTATTATGGTCATGATCCGCAGCAAGCAGTGATTGGCTCTGGTGCTGGCAGTCTCTATCTTGCGGATACGGGTGGAGAAGCCATTCGCCGCTATAAGCCATATTATGAAGCGTTCCATGCCACTGCCGCCGCACAGCATAACCAGTCGCCCTTCACCAATCTGGAAGATAACATTGCACGAGGTCCCGCTTTAATCGGCAGTTCGGAGCAGGTCATTGAGAAAATTCTGGACTATCATGCCGCTTACGGACATCAGGTGCTGAGTATCAGCGTAGATGGACTGACCCATAGCGAGCAGTTGGAGCAAGTAGAGCGTTTTGCCAAGGAAGTTGCCCCTGTATTACGCCGCGAACTGCCCAGTTCGGTATGGAATGAACCCCCGGTGTTAACCCAGCACTCATCCTTCCTTTCCTCTAATGCTACAGATTCGTGGCCCACAGCCATCTCACCTATATTCCAGGTCTAACAATCTCCCACGTACAACATACATGTGCTCCTTCCAGGGTGATTCCTACGAATCGCCCTCTTCTCTCTTCCTCCCACTTGTATCGCGACTATCCCTATATCTACTTGGACTGAATGCCTTCCAACAATGAACGGAGCATCACATCTACAAACGCATCATCCATCGCTTCCCCCGTCACTAACATACGATAGAACACCGGCCCATAGATCAGATCAATGTATAATCCAATGTCCACCCCTTCCTTCAATTCGCCGCGCTCCACGCCCTTCTCCAGAATCCCCCGAGCTTCACGCCGACGTGGTTGGATGTACCTTGTACGGTATTCTTCGGCAAGCCCTGCATCCGACTGCCCTTCCCCAATAATCTGTGTAATCACTTTTCCTTCCCGACTGGTCAAAAAACGAACCAGATTACTCGCATGTATGCGTATATCTTCCAATACCGAGCCTGTATCCGGTACAGGTAATCTTGCCGTTGCAGCAGACATATATCCGTCCATGATGACAGCGCCTTTATTCGGCCACCATTTGTAGATAGTGGCTTTGCTCACCTGTGCACGTTCAGCAATCTTCTCGATTGTAACTGCCCCGAATCCGTGCTCCAACAACAACTCATACGATGCTGTAAGAATGGCATTCTGGGTTTCCATGTTACGCGGACGTCCTCTTTTGGCAGTCATCTTGAACCCTCCTGGATGTATAAAATATATTTAATCATCAGTATTTTTCATAAAAACGATACGTTCATTATACTAAACTGCCATGAGTACACACAATTCCATCCTACGCTCACCTTTTCATCCTCATTAACTTTCTCATTAAAATATGTAGAGCCTATTTACAATACTATACGTTTAGTTTATTATATATTTGTAATTAGTGTACACGCCGTTTAGTAATTAACGTTTTTAATATTAGCTGTTTATTGTGAATACAAATTTATAACTGTGGAGGATGATTATGATGGATATGAGACAACAAGTGAAGAAGGCACCTGTACCCACCTGGATTATTTTTTTGCTGGCATCAGCTTGTGGATTGATCGTGGCAAACCTGTATTATGCTCAGACCGTTATCGGACCGATCAGCATCACAACGGGGCTGTCTTCTGCCGCTGCCGGATTAATTGTGACGTTAACACAGATTGGCTATGTCATTGGTTTGTTGTTCATCGTGCCACTCAGTGACATTACCGAGAATCGACGCCTGGTTGTTCTTTTCCTCATCGTACTGGTTGTTGCCCTGATTGCTGCAGCTTTCTTGCCCACCGCTGTTGTATTTCTGACTGCCTCTCTATTCATTGGTATAGGTTCTGTTGTCGCTCAAATTCTGGTGCCCTATGCAACATATCTTACTTCCGAGGAACAACGCGGACGGGTTGTTGGCAATGTAATGAGTGGTCTGTTGCTGGGCATTATGCTGGCTCGTCCTGTCGCAAGCTTTATCACCAGCCTCTTCGGATGGCAGACGGTCTTTGTATTCTCCGCCATTGTCATAACACTTCTAATGCTGCTCCTATCACGTGCTCTTCCTGCTCGCCAGCCTGAACCCACCTTGAAATACGGGCAATTAATCGTGTCCTTGGGCACACTGTTCAGAACGATGCCGCTGCTGCGCCGCCGGGCGTTCTATCAGGCCAGTCTCTTTGGTGCTTTCAGCTTGTTCTGGACCACGGTTCCGCTCAGACTCGCTAACGATTTTGACATGTCACAGCAAGGCATTGCCTGGTTCGCACTGGCTGGTGTCGGAGGTGCTATTGCGGCTCCTATTGCCGGGAGACTGGCTGATCGCGGATTAACACGTATTCTGACAGGTGCTGCCATGGTGATCGCTGCTGCTTCGTTTGGTCTTGCTTATGTGTTCCAGAGCCACTCCACATTTGCATTGATCCTGCTTGTGATCGTGGCGATCACACTGGATATGGCTGTCTCGGGAAATCTGGTGCTGGGTCAACGCATCATCTATTCGTTAGGAAGTGAAGCGAGAGGACGTGTGAATGGCATATTCATGTCGATCTTTTTTGTCGGCGGTGCGATAGGTTCATCCCTTGGAAGCTGGTCTTATGCTAACGGAGGCTGGAGTCTCACAACGCTGATTGGCCTGATTATGCCGCTGCTCGCTTTGGTGTATTACTTAACCGAAAAGAAAGCTGCCGTTATCAGCAATCATCTATAAGTGCGTGTTCAAAAAGGGCGGTTTTCAGTACCTTGAACAATCTCTATAACGATTCTTTCATATGTAAAGAAGGGCAGAGTGATCTCTAAAGATCCGCTTCTGCCCTTTTCCCTTATTTCATGACACTGAATTTTTTGGTCGCTGCCCTAACTTGATCATCCTCGCCCCATACAATGACACCTACCACTTTGGTAGCTTCCAATTCCATCGAAGCAATCTCAACTGCATATTGTTCAAAGGCATTGTTGAGCGACTGGCCTGTCTGTGAAAAAACAACATGGCTCAGTCCCCCGCTGTCATCTGAGCAGAGTTTGGCCAGATTGATCAGTTGATTCTCCCCGGCCTTCAGAATGACAGTGCTGTGTCGGATGCCCGCATGCTGAACGCCGCTATGATCCAGCACAGGTTGATCAGAATATAACGCCGGCTCATTCAGGGCTGCTTGTCCCATTAACAGGGCAGCCACATTGGCGGCGGCGCCAGGTTCCAGATTTTTATCCAGTATAATAGCAATTCTCTTCATATGACTGCATTCACCCTCTGTGTATTTTGTGTAAAACATACCCATGGCATGTTGATTCCCTCGCGCAACACCTTGTAGGTCACAAGCCCGTAATGATCAGCGCATAGCTGATTCGTGAGCGCAATGGAATTCTCCGTGTTGTGCAGAACCTTTCTACAGGCTTCGGGGTTGGACGACACGGTGCTGTTCTCTCTATAGGTTGTATCAAGTTCAGATAACAAGTATGTGGTTGCTGGATGATGATAGATAATGTCGATCTGATCCGGACATACCGCATGGCAGCCGGATAGAACCAGCGCAGGAATTTTCTCCACAAAGCTCTCAGACACCGCTAGTTCAGAATCCATGATGAAGCTGTTGAGCTTGGGATACGCCCCGGGGACCAGCAGGCAGGAAATGATCCCTGATCTCAAGTCTTCCGCAGCCGCTTCAAATTCGGGGTATGGCTTGATTCGTTCCGAGTTGCCTAGCTTCTTCGCGATATGCATGCTGCAAGTCAGGAATCCTTCATCGTCTCCCAGCGTTCCCAGTATGGCATATTTCTCTTTAACGATCTCCATTTATTTCTATTTCCTCCTTTTTATTTCTAATCCGCTAAAGATCGTATACCAAAAAATCCCTATTGTCAATTAACACTTTAACGTAACACAAATATGTATTTCCGTTCATATTTCCCGCCAAAAAGTGTATTGAAAATGGAAAATGTTGAGTTATAATGTTATGAAATGAATTTTTACTATTTTTAGCATTTTACTGAAAGGGGATTTACAAGAGCGTATGAAAACGATTGTATACATATCTGATTTCAGGCTACCTACTGGATTAAACTTCGTTAAACCTTTGCAGAAATTGGCGGATCACAAGAAAATTCTGATTATTGAACGGTACAATCTGCATCATGCCGAGCGGCTTCAGAATTTCTTCGACGAGATTAGATATGTTGATCATCTGGAGTCCGTAGATGCCATACGCGAGCATATGGTGCAGATCCGAGAATCCCATTCCATCTCTGCTTTGTTAACGCCGGGTGAGAATGCGATTGAGATCGGTGGTCAGCTCCGTTCCGAGTTCGGGATCCCCGGTATGCAGCGCAATCAGGCTGAGGCTGTTCGCAACAAATGGATCATGAAACAAATGCTGCATCAACGCGGAATTCGTACATCCGAAATTGCCATTGCTCTCCATGAACAGGACTATATTCGTTTCACTGCTGTACACGGCTTCCCGATTATTGTGAAGCCACTCAGCGGATATGGAAGTATCAATACGTTCAAATTGTCCAGCATGGAGGAACTGGTACATTATCTTCACCATACAAGACAAGCACAGCAAAGGGATTTGCTGGAGGAATTCATCCACGGTACGGAGTTTCATTGTGATTCCATTGTGTCCAAGGGCAAAGTTGTATTTGCATCTGTTTCCCAATACCTGTATAACTGCCTGGATATTGCGACGAAGCAGAAACCTCCGGCCAGTATTACGTTCCCTGAAGGCACGGAAGCTGATTTTATCCATCACATCAAAGAACTCAATGAACAGGTCATTGCTGCCTTGGGTATCAATCATTCCGTAACACATGCCGAACTTTTTCTGACTCCGGAAGGAGAAGTGGTGTTTGGAGAAATTGGTGCAAGAATCGGGGGATCACATGTTATGCCTCCTTGTATCAAGAACACCCATGGCGTTGATTTCTTCGAAGCCGTCACTGATCTAGAAGTTGGAATATATGAATTTAAGCAACAGGAGACGCGCCATAAATTCACAGGCATGATCTGCTTCCCTTCACACGCAGGGGTAATTCAACACATATCCGGGATAGAGGATTATGCCGATATCCCTGGCATCATTGAGTTCAATGTATCCTATCAAGTCGGGCAGCGCGCCGGGGACGTCAACGATACCATGACCCGATCAGGCTATGCTATCGTTGAGGGTGATTCGTTCGAGGAATTGCGTCAAACCCTGCTGGATATGTACGATCGTTTCAAGATTGAAGTGACGATTGCTGAAACCGTATAAGATGTACGGATCATCCTCACTGTTTTTGGTCTGGAGTGACGGTTATCTTGGGGAGGGCTGGAATTATTGTCGTTATTCAAAACCTACGCGGGTCTGAGCCGCGATATCTATTATCTCTGTTTAGCCAGAACGATTAACAGCACGGGAGATTTTGTATTTTCCCTAATTACCTTGGTGCTTACGTTGCAGATGGGCATGAATGTGGTCAGTGCAGGGATCTTTGTGTCCATGGCAGCCCTGATTAGCGGACCCGGTGTACTTCTCGGCGGCTATTTAAGCGATCTTATGGGCAAAAAAACGATTATTGTCATCGGACAACTGTTGTCTGCCATCCTGATTATAAGCTGCTCTTTTTGGTCAGGCACCATTACCGTTGGTTATCTTCTGATTGCAGTCATGTTTTTCATCAGCATTACCCGGCCTGCTTATAATGCACTGATTATTCAACTGTGCACGGAGGAGAAAGAGCGAAAGTCCGCCTTTTCCCTCATGTATCTGGGGGCCAATCTGGGTATAGCCATCGGACCACTGATCGCTGGTTTTTTCATCAAGGATCATGTCAACATTGTCTTTATAAGTATCGGTACCGTGTTTCTGATATCTACCTTTATCATCATCAACCAGGTTAAGATCGGCACGCGCAAGGAATTGGCATCAACAAACAGCGAACATGCTGGACAACAAGAACAACAACGATCGAGCCAACCGCCTTCGCCGTTATTCAGACTACTGCTGAAAAACCCACTCGTTGCCTTTTTCATCGTTGTGTCATTTCTTAACTATTTTATCTATATGCAATACTCATTTAGCCTCCCACTCCAGATGAATCACTCGTTTGGCGAGAACGGGGCAGCCTATTACGGCTCTGTCATGACTATCAATGCCATTAGCGTCATTATTCTTACCACCGTGATCCTGTCCGCTACACGCAAATTAACTGCCCTAAACTCCATAGCTACAGGCGCACTCTTCTATGGAATTGGATTTGGAGCCTTGAACCTGCTCGGAACCTTCCCCCATTTTTCCATCGTCGCCTTATCCACGGTGCTGTGGACCATTGGAGAGATTCTCGTGCAGACCAATATCAACCTGTATATTGCTTCGCGTGTACCCGATACACATCAGGGGCGGTTTAATGGCTTGCTGTTATTCGTAGGTTGCCTGGGTTATACACTTAGCCCATATTTGACAGGCATTTTCATCAAAAGCATGGACATGGAAAGTGTATGGATCATTATTCTGGCTGTCAGTCTGTTCTATGCGTTGTCTATGATCATTCTCTGGTATATCGAAAAAAGCTCAACAAGAGGAAACGAAATGAAACCACTGGATCACTCCAAAAGTATCTGAAACTCAGGGCAGGGCAGCCTATTCTGCCCTTTTTTCACTTTATTTTCACACCAACACGGGCAGATGCGTAGCAGCATCATACTCAATCAATTGCTGACCCGTATGCAATCTCTGTACCAGATCTGGATTGGCGATAAACGGTCTCCCGAACGCAGCCAGATCTATGCTTCCCTTACCAATCGCCAGCTCCGCGGTCTGAACATCCAAATCCCCCACACCAATGATGATTCCATCCCACCGACTTCGAATCCGCTCGTGAAAGGTCTGCTCCCCTTCCCATGCTTTCACATAATGGTCTGTTGAGGGATGCAAGATCGTAATTCCCGTCTCGCGGAACAAGTTCAGATATGCATCGATCATTCCAGCTTTGTCTGCCCAAGCATAGGATGCATTATCATCCTTTTTCTCAGAGAATCGTACCGATATGCGATCCACAGGGATCTCTTTTTTCACAGCCACAATAATATCCCGCAGGAACCGCAATCTACCCTCAGTATCTCCTCCGTATTCATCTGTTCTGTGGTTAGTCTTCTCATTAATAAACTGGTCGATCAGATACCCATGCGCAGCATGCAGCTCGATCCCGTCGAACCCTGCCAGAACCGCATTGCGGGCGGCCGTCTGAAAATGCTGAATGGTATCCGCTATATCCTGTGCACTCATCGCTTGGGGAACCTGATACGGCTTATGCAGCTTATGCACTCGTCCCTCTGCCGCAAGGCTGGAAGGTGCCAATGGAGCAGTTCCGATCAGATCGGAGTGGGACAACCTGCCGACATGCCACAGCTGAGCAATAATGGTGCCGCCATGTCTGTGAACAGCATCTGTGACCCTTTTCCAAGAAGCCGTCTGTTCATCTGTATATAAGCCGGGGATGCCATACGTGCCTTTGCCTGCCAAATTCGGAATAATGCCTTCGGTGATGATCAGTCCCACGCCATCCCGCGCACGCTGCTCATAATATGCCACCATCTCATCCGTCACGGTCCCATCCTGATCATCAGCAAATCCCCGGGTCAACGGTGCCATCACAATTCGGTTCCTTAATTGCCACTGATGAATCGTTACCGGGCTTAATAATGTTGTTGAACGTGTATTCATGTTATCCATGTCATATCCCTACTCTCTTTGTCATTAAGGATATTGTACGGCGGCTCCGATATATCGTAAAATGATTGAAATATATAGTTGTATCTCTCAGAGAGATACCTAACATCACCATCTGCCGAATTAATTGAAGGTAATCCACGTTCAGGAGGATACAAATGGAGCTTTCCGATATCGATATTGTTCTCGCGGTGGCACGTTCAGGCAAAATCTCACAGGCCGCCAAAGAACTGAATTACGCGCAATCCAATGTCACTACGCGCATCAAAAAACTGGAGCAGGAATATCAAATCCAGTTGTTCAACCGATTTCCCAAAGGTGTTGTACTGACCTCCAAAGGAGAACAGTTCGTCCAGTACGCCACACAGATTCACAACCTTTTGCACGATCTGAAGCAGGATATGACCGATCCCGGTGAGCCTTCCGGCACGCTGAAAATCGGCATTGTGGAAACGGCGGCATCCAGCCGCTTTATGGAGATTCTGAATGAATATCAGATAACCTACCCGAAGGTGTCCATCTCACTCGTCAACGCCACTTCACCCAAAGTACTGCGCAAGAAAATACAGGACGATGAGATTGATGGCGCTTTTATCAGCGGGGCTTGTGTGAAGGAGGGTCTGAAGGTGGAATATGAGATGCAGGACACGGTTCATATCATCTCCAAGAAGATGGATACATCACCTGAAAGTCTGTGCCAAGTATCATGGGTTGTTTTCCCCGAGGGCTGCCCTTATCGTGAAATGACCGAAGAATTTTTGCAGGAAGAGGGGCTGTCCGCTCGTAATATCATCGAAGTGAGTACGATGGAAAACCTACTTAGCTGTGTGGAGTCTGGAATTGCTTTTACCATTATGCCGTGCAACGTTATTCACAAGAAACCGGATGGTTTCTCCGTATTTGATCTGGCAGATCGTTTTACCCATACCACGACTACCTTTGTCCGCGGTGAGGATCGGTATGTCAGCAGTGCGCTGGATCAATTCATGAAGCTGCTGAATCAGAAGTGCATTACGTTTTGATATAGGTAACTCAGTCCCCCTCTTTCAACCGCTGATCTTCTTGATTACTAAATGGACTAGAGCACATTGATCGAGATCATAAAAAACAAAGCAAAAGGCACTCATACAGAGTGCCTTTTGCCTTCCTTCCCTCTATACCTATTCAACTAACGCTTACTCCACCTTGAATCGCGCAGCCGATTCGGCCAGTTTTTGCGTCAATTGATCGATCGTATCGACCATGTTGGCCAACTGCTGTACTGTCGAAGATTGCTCCATCATGGTTGCCGTTACCTCTTCAACCGAAGCAGATACCTGCTCCCCTGAAGCGGACAAACTGTGGGCTGACTCCAGTACGTCATCCTTGTTCTGCAACATCTCTTGCATCTGTCCTGCCATCGTGGCGATTTGTTGATTGATTACCGTTACTTTCTCCAGAATCATATCGAACGCCTGACGAGTCTGCAAGACAAGCTCATCCTGTCTGGACGAGATGGTGTGAATTTCCGCAACACTTTGGTTGTTCTCGGCTACATCGGCCAGATTCTGTTCGATGATGCTGGAGATTTCCTTGGACTGGCGGGAACTCTGCTCTGCCAGATTGCGAATTTCTTCGGCTACAACTGAAAATCCTCTGCCATGTTCTCCAGCCCGGGATGCTTCGATGGAAGCATTCAATGCAAGCAGATTGGTCTGCTTGGCGATCTGGCTGATGGCTTCCGTGATCTGACTAATACTGCCCGAACTCGTTTGAAGTTTGACCGTAATCTCCGAGATTTTCTCTACTTCCCGTTCGTTCACCTCATTAATACGCATCAGTTCATTCACGACTTCATTCCCGTTGTGGAATACAGTCTCGATCTCATCCGCTCTTGCCTTGACATCCTGTGCACTGCTGTTCATGGCAGCCACTTTATCGCCAAAGCTGTTGAATTTGCCTGCAATCTGCTCGGTATCTTCCGATTGGGCCTCCATCGCCTTCGCGATGCCCATGGACGTCGCCGACGTCTCATCAATGGATCTTGCCGTCTGTCTGGATGTCTCCTCCAATTCTTGAGTGCTAGCTTGAAGAACATGGATCGAACTATTCATATCGGTAATCAGGTTTCTGTTCTGCTCCACCATGCCATTGAAGCTCTCCGCCAGATCCTTGAATTCACTGTTATATCTACCATTGGCCTTGACGGTCAGATTCCCTTGAGCAAGCTGTTGGAACAGCCCGATCAGACGAACAATAGGTCTCGTAATACTACGAGAGATCAATAGTCCTACGCCAATAGCCAGAGCAATTCCGATCAATGTCACGATAACCATCTGGCGCTGCATATCCTCTAATGGACGTTTGATATCATCATAATCGTCAATAATGACCACGGAGAGATCTGCATCAGGAATCTGATTAACGCGATAATAGATGTTATCTCGATCCATCGAAGTAATTTTCACTTTGTCAGTGGCTCTAGCCTCGATGATTCCCATCGCTTCCTTGTCCGCTTCCAGCGTTTGTCCCACAATGGAAGGGTCCAATGAATCATACATGATGATACCGCTCCGGCTCAGCACTTCAACTCTGCCTTGGGCATTGATTTTAATGTCTCCCAGTTGCCCCAGGAAAAAGCTGCTGTCCACCGACATGGCGAACACACCCAGTATATTCCCCTGTACATCGGTGATAGGCTCCGAGAATACAATAATGAGCTTCTTGCCAGTCTTAGAGACAACCGCGTCACTGATAAAGGATTTCCCCTGTATGGACTCCTTAAAATATTCCCGATCTCCCCGTGACTGCCCAATGACTTCTGGCATGGTTCCCGCCACCATCGTTCCTTCCTTGTCAAACACGAACAAGTCCGGCTTGGTGCCTACCGTGTCGGATATACTGTCGGTGAGAATCGTATTTGCTCTGTTGAAATATGGATTCTCATCCGTAAAAAAAGTTTCGTCTGTCATTTCGTTTGTATCACGCAACTGCAAGAGTTCTTTGAACGTGTTATGTACAGATATCGCGTGACTCATCTGTTGCTGAAGCTGCATCGCTGTCCAAAGCCCTTCCCCAAGGCGGTCAGCCATCACATTCATTTCATCCTTGCTTTTCTTGACCACAACATCAGATGAAATCATATAACTTGTGGCCGTTGCACCGAGCAGAACCAAAACAACCAGTACACTGATCATGATTGGCAGCTTGATCTTAAGTGACATATTTTTGATCTTATACCCTATCCCTTGCTTTTCCCCCGTTTTTCCCATTCCCACTTCTCCCCGCTTCCCTGAACCATCTCCATCTAAACGATGTAAATACATTATCGGAAAAATCCATAGTGAAATTGATCGTTTAGGCAGATATTGCCACTGTTTTCTTTTTTTCGAAATTCTGATAGCAACATAAAAAAATGGCCTGTCAGATCGACTATCCATCTTTGAAATGGATGTTGCCGTTACCTAACAGACCGTTTTAAATTTGGTAATGGTTCTATTACGATTACTTGCGCAATCTCCGGGAACTCAATGCGTGATGACCATTCTGCAAGAATGTACTGCGCGTATTCTTCATCTGTTCAATCCGTCGCTCAGCCAGACGATCTGCGGCAACATAGGTAGCGATGCCCTCGGTACGTGAGCTTTCGAATATTTTCTCCAGAGTGGAATAGATCTCTCCGATCTTGCTCCACGCCCGATCCGCGTTGTAACCGTTCAACTCATCCGCAATGTTAATTACGCCACCTGCATTGATAACATAGTCAGGCGCATATACGATGCCCATATCATACAGCTGATCCCCATGACGTGTCTCCAGCAGCTGATTATTGGCACATCCCGCTACGACCTTCGCCTTGAGCGTTTTGAGTGTATCGTCATTAATCGTGCCGCCCAGTGCACATGGTGCATAGATATCACACTCCACACCAGTGATGTCTGCGGGATCAACAGCTGTCGCGCCGAAGCGGTCCACAGCCTGTTTCACCGAGTCCTTATGGATATCCGTAACGATCAGATGTGCACCTTCCTCATACAGATATTTGCACAGATGCATCGCCACATTGCCGACACCTTGGACCGCTATCGTTTTACCCTCCAGCAGATCGGTACCAAATGCTTCTTTGGCTGCTGCCTTGATCCCACGATATACACCCCAAGCCGTTGCAGGTGATGGATTACCGGATGAACCATAACTCGCCGAGATGCCTGTTACATAATCGGTTTCTTGATAGATCAGGTTCATATCCTCTTCCGTTGTTCCCACATCTTCGGCCGTGATGTAACGTCCGTTTAAGCCTTGAATGTATCGGCCAAAAGCCCGAAACATCGCTTCGTTTTTGTCGCGCCGCGGATCTCCGATGATAACGGTTTTGCCACCGCCCAGATTGAGGCCGGATACCGCATTCTTATATGTCATACCACGGGCAAGGCGCAGGGCATCTTCAATGGCTGCTTCTTCTGAAGCGTAAGTCCACATCCGCGTGCCTCCCAGCGCAGGGCCGAGTGTTGTGTCGTGTATGGCGATAATTGCTTTTAACCCTGAATTTCGATCCTGGCACAGAACCAGTTCCTCATAATCGTGATGCTCCATTGCTTCAAACCAACTCATGTGCTAACCGTCTCCTCCAACCATTTTTGCGATCCAATCGCATTGTTCTCTATTCATTGACCATCCTCTATTGTACCCATGAATACCCAGTTTGTGCAAAATCACATCGCAATGTCAGAGAAGCATCGATCGATGTTTCTCATATGACGGGAGCAAAGCTGTCGAATTTCAGAATATAATTTTATCGTCTATCCATAGAAAAACCTCTCTCCCTTACAGGAGAAAGGTACACTTCCCTCAACAGCCTCAACATAATCGCCCCAATTAGGCCACTTAATCCTTCTCATTTAAGGGAGCGTTTCAACCACATTGATTGGATGCAAATCGCCATCCACAGCAAATGAAGCCTGTCCCGTCTCTTCGGAGACAACCAGTACAACGGCGTCCGTCAATTCACTGAGTCCCAGCGCAGCCCGATGACGGGTGCCTATTTTTCGTTCATGCACTTCCGCTTGCGACAACGGCAGCACATTACCAGCGGATACAATCTGATTGCCACGAATCAACACAGCCCCGTCATGCAGAGGTGCACCGGGAATAAACAGCGATTCCAGCAACGCATGTGTCACTCGTGCATCCACAGTCACGCCTGAGTGAATGATCGACTCCAACGGTATCTCCCGTTCAATCACAATTAACGCCCCATATCTCCGGTCAGACAGATGCTGTACGCTCGATGTTAATTCAGCAAACTTCTCGGTAAAGGGTGACAGATAACAATCCAGATAAAACGAAGAGGCAAGCACCTCGATCTGCTTAATCTCCGCTCGAATCTCTGCAAATTGACCCAGCAGACAGGCACTGTCATTGTCAAATCGGGATAACGTCAGATTCATACGTTCTGCTACACGATGGAGGTCTGCCTTAAGCTTCTGCCTCATCGAGGAACTGTCACAGTCTGCTTGCCGAGTCATCATTCACCGCCTCCTCTGGTTGGGTTGAGCTTCACGCCGCATCATTAGTACCCATACCTTCCCCTCCGGAGCAGTTATTTATGCAATAGCAGGGCTGTAGGAGCTAATCATGGTCATGATGTAACTGGTAAAGCAAGAAAAAAAGGGCCTGTCCGCAAAACTCCACGGTCAGACCCTACTCGCATTATTTGATGTCCTGTCTATTTTACTTACTTATTGAGCTTTGCCATATGAACCTGTCTTAAATGTAGTCGGGTCATACCATTTGTACCCTGCCGCAGGTGCAGCCCACGGCTCAAGTTGCGGCTCGGTTGATGCAGCCGGAGCTTCGATAGGAAGCAGGCTTGTGGCCGTATCCAATGTCAGTCCTGGCACTTGTGCCAGACTGGTGTAGCTCTCTTTGACCGCGAGCCATTTCACGGTATTCACGAGGAACGTTGCATCATCCACTTCTTTGAATCCATCATAGGTCTTCTTGGTAGCACCAGTCTCTTCACGCAAATATTTCGGAGTCGCATCTTCCACAGGTGAAGAGTCGCCGATAAATGCGGCTTTGCCTGCACCAACCTTTGCAATGGCAGCATAGGCTCCTTCAGCTCGTCCACCACCATTATATACGCCCTGATCCACGGCATTGCCCCACTTGGACACACCACTTGGTACATACACCAATCCTTTGGCCTTGTTCGGGTCTATAATCGCAACGGTCGATCCTGCATGCATGGCTACAGAATTAACACCAGCCGTAATGCCGAAGGATTGTGCAGGTGCAACAATATCCGATGCATTTACATCTCCAAGGGCATTGTAGCGGAAACGGACACCAAAGTTCGTCGCGAGCCAGTCTGAACTCGTCACACTCTGCATCGCTGGTGATTCGGCTTCAGCTGAGGACATGCCTTTGGCCGGATTCAGGAAGGCACCGCGGCGATAGCCGTTAAATACTTCGGAAGAATCCCAGCGGTTTTTGTTGCGGTCTGCATTATAGTGGTCGGAGATGAAGAAGATACTTCCTCCGTTCTGCACGTACTGCACCAGCGCAGCCTGCTCAGTCGCTTTGAACGGCACGTTGGCTTCGCCGATGACAAAGACGTGGTAATCTTTCAATTTATTATAGGTGATGGCTTGCTCACCAAATGTATAGGGGATGCTGCGTTCCAGCTGATCCACGGCAAAGCCTGCGTTTCGCAAACCATTGGCAAAATCCGAAAATGCCCCGTCAATAATCCAGTCGGCAGCACCTGCTGTCTGGGCGTGGGTATTATCAAATAATACTTTCTTGCCGGTACCGTCCGGTAGTGTTGTACCCGGGTTCGGTTCTGGATCAGGATTGGTTGTTCCGGAGGAAAGTGTGATGGACGTTGGGTTTTTGACTCCTGCATAGCTGTTGTAGGCACCGAGGGTTCCGGTTACGATAATCTTTTTGCCTACAAGACTGGGATTGGACGCCAATCCATATTGCGAACGGAAAGATGAGGAAATCTGTACATCCAATAATCTGGCGTTGGTTCGCTCTGACGCTGAATCTGCAATCAGAACATTAAAATCATTGGCATACGGAGATGTAAACTTCGCGGTAAGTGACCCGGTAGCATGTCCAACAATGATTCCTTCAACCGTTGCTGTTCCTCCACCGCTCTGGGCAGCGATGGCCTGAGATACCGTAAGTGGTGCTGCAGCTTGTACCGGACTTTGCGAACCCGGCCCCAGCAGTGCGGTTGCCATCATGATAAAGACCAGGAATGCCCCGATCCAGTGCTGCCATAACGCCTTCTTCATATTCCCTTTCTCCTCCTCCAAATTACCTGATAATGGGTTATCCTCCTTTAATTTAATGGTTCATATGCTGAATTCCTCTTTCTTTTTGTAAAGTTTATGAAAAAGTTTAGAAGTTGAGTCTATTGGCCCATACTGATGATCATTAGAATTCCATTTTAATGAGCCTATTTTCAGAAAAAAGTTGAATTCGTTGCGGACTTGGGATTGCATTTTACCAGCGTTCATTGCATAATGAATATATAAACGTGATAATGATTATCATTATTGAACTTGTCTCTTTGTAACTTTCTACTGCATATGATTTTACGATTTTATAGATAAAGGGGAACGAACATCGAATGAATACAACTCTGCAAAAGGCTGATCTGCAGCTTGACGATTATTTGGATCTTCTGAACCTGGCAACCAACCTGGGTGATACGAGATGGCAAAAGGAAATTATCCGTAAGCTGGCTTATACTTATCCCGCAGTTCAATGTAAACAACCACAATAGCATTCACATACATCATAGATCTACATTATGGCTCATGACCGATTCATTCGTTGAATCTGTTATGGGCTTTTTTTGTTGTACAATGAACAGTAAAGTTATTCAAAACGTGAAGGAGTGAACAACGATGCAACTGGAGACTGACAGACTGATCATCCGGGAGATTCGGGAGACCGATTGGGAGAGGATTCATGCCTATACTTCCATACCGGAAGTTACACAGCATACAGCGTGGGGGCCGAATACCGAAGAAGATACACGAGCATACGTGCAGTTTGTGTTGGACATGCAGCAGACACAACCACGAGAAGGCTATGAACTGGCGATATGTTTGAAAAGTGATGGAAGACTCCTCGGCGGAGTAGGTATTCACGTGATGGAGAAAACCAATGCAGAGATCGGTTACGTCCTTAACCCCGCCTATCAAGGAAAAGGTTATGCCGCCGAAGCAACCAGTGCTCTACTAGGCTTTGGCTTCAACGAACTGGGCATTCACCGGATTTACGCCAAATGTCGTCCGCACAACACAGCTTCGGAGAACGTCATGAAGAAGATTGGCATGCAGCGAGAAGGGCTATTGCGCGAGCACTGGTTCTACAAAGGTTCCTTTCATGACTCTGTGATCTATTCGATTCTCGCCAGGGAATATGGCACGGCCAATGGAGACCCAATGCTACATATGTGATTTTCCGCATACATCAAAAAAGCTGACACCGATTATACGGATGCCAGCTCTTTTTATTATTCTCCGTAACGACCCCAATCGCTAATGGAGATATCCCCCCCGGAACAAGCTATGTTACAACCGGCACAGCTCTACCGGACAGCTCGGGAATGTAGGACATCCACACATACAACGCAGGGCTGCCAGGTCACGAATCATCAGTTTGCCGTCCATCATATCCAGCGTACCTTGTTCCTTCCATGCCCCCAGCATCCGCGTTACGCTCTCCCGGGTAGCTCCAATCATCTCGGCAAGATCGGTATGGTTCAGCTTCATGTCCAGCACAATACCATCCGGTGTAACCCTACCATACGAATTGCTGGCACGGATCAGTGTCGAAGCGAGCGCACCCGCCTTGCCATAGAGCAACAAATCACGGAATCTCGACTGGGTAATCCGCTGCGACAGCGCCATCCATTGCAAGAATTTCAGGGCAAGGTCGCCATGTTTGCTGAGTATACTTTCCAGATCGCTAAGCGAGATAATGGCCAGCTCCCCTTTTTCCGCCATCTCTGCACTGTAGCTATGATTCATTCCGCCGATGCCGCCGAATTCACCGATGAGATCGCCGCTTTGCTGAATGGATAAAATAATTTCCTTGCCATCCTCCGTCGACTTGGTCATTTTCACTCGTCCCGAACGAATGTAGTACAGATATCCGGCTTCATCGCCTTCGAGAAAGAGACTATACCCCGACTTTACCCGTTTGGGTTGCATTTTCGCTTCAATCAGGCCCCATTGCTCAGATGTAACGAACGAAAGGATTCCGCCTGTTTCTCGTGTCATTTTGCCCGCCTCCGTTTGTTTCTGCTCTGCTCTTTGGGTTGTTCTTTCTACAAATACTGTACCCATAACCTTCGTCCCCCTCGGTGATTCCTTATGTATCCATCATACCGCGAAAGTAGCTTCAGGGTTATCGGGGGATTACCTGATCATTGACAAGAAACTCCCTGAATTTGCTGTGAGAAAAGTCACATTTCACCGATATGCCTCATCCTTCGTATTTCTTCAATCCCTTGGTGTACCTGACTCAGGAGTCCTCCACTGCCCAAGTTCAGTAGATTACGGAACGGAAATAGGGGTTTTCCCTGAATTACAACGTACGTGAATGGGTCTACAATAGAATTAACATTGTAATACCCTTACTTTAAGATGATCCTGAAAGGTTAATGATAATAATTAAACGTTACGTACGTTATAATTTCGAAAAAGGAAGTGTCCTCTCATGCATGATGAACTGCCATCTGGCATTCAGGAGATGATCGACGGCCTGCGCCTGAACACATTCAGCGACTTCTGTGGACTTGCCTGTCTGAACGGTACGATGCTACGTTGGAAGTATACCTCTGGGGCTAGTAATGAACGGGTGAAACGCATGGAAATGCGCCCCGGACAAGATCTGGTAGGCACAGCCCTTCGGACCGGGCGTACAGCCCGATCTGGTGCACAATCCACCGGGGAGCACACCCCCGGTCGCTGCCCGTTAATGCTTGCTGAGCGGCTGGTAAGTGCCATAGCGGTACCTGTGTTCCAGGAAGGAAGCGTGCCTGGTGCCGTGCTGCTCGTTGGCAGCAGACTGCCTTGCACCTTCTCACCGGATATGATCCGGCAGACGGAGCAAATCGCTCTACATCTTCGGCCGAAGGTGTTTGGATAAAAGTTTGAACTAGCGTGAGAGAAGCTATTCGGAGATTAAAGCTCTGAATGGCTTCTTTTTTTGTTATGATATAGATAGAACTAAGGAAGCGGACAGGGGGAAATCATGTGATTCAACTATTAGTTGTAGACGACCATGTTGTCGTACGTTCCGGGCTGATCGCCTTACTTGAAGGAAAGAATGATATACATATCGTTGGAGATGCCGCAGATGGCGATGAAGCCATTGCCAAGGCTCAAGAGTTGAAACCAGATGTGGTCTTGATGGATTTCAGCATGCCGCCAGGCAAAGACGGTCTGACCGCTACCGCTGAATTGAAGAAATTGATGCCGGATGTCTCCATTTTGATACTAACCATGCATGACGATGAAGAATATCTGTTCCGCGCCATCCATGCAGGAGCATCCGGGTATATCCTCAAAAGTGCGCCGCATGAAGAATTGCTTGCTGCGATTCGTTCCGTAGCAGAGGGTAGCGCCTATCTGTACCCCAGTGCAACCAAGCGGCTGATGAGTGAATACCTGGACAAAGCCAAACAGGAAAACGCTGGACCGTATGACACGTTATCCGAGCGGGAGAAAGAGATTTTGTCCTGGATCGCCAAAGGATACGCCAACAAGGAAATCGCCGAACATCTGATCATCAGTGTCAAAACGGTCGAATCCCACAAAAGCAATCTGATGGAGAAACTTGGCCTGCGTACACGACCGGAACTGGTGAAGTTTGCCATGAAAAAGGGGTTGCTGAACTTTGAGTAGTGCACGCAAGAACAGATTAAGTGGACTCGCAGACCAGCCTGTACGCCTCCTGCTGAACGAAATCGATAATCACATTACAGATGATGAATTCCGCAGCAGGTTGAAGGGTTCCCTGCATCAACTAAGTGATCTGAAGTTTGCTCTGGATGAGTCCTCTATTGTTGCCCTCACGGACCGCAAAGGGAAAATCCAATATGTGAATGATAAATTCTGTGAAATCTCGCAGTATGAGCGCGAGGAACTGATTGGTAAGGATCACCGAATCATTAATTCTGGATACCATGGCAAAAACTTTATGAAAAACCTGTGGGACACGATATCTTCAGGTAAGGTATGGAACGGGGAGATTCGTAATCGGGCCAGAGACGGCAGTTATTATTGGGTCAACACCACCATCGTGCCTTTCCTTGATAACGACGGCGAGCCATATCAATATCTGGCTGTACGTAGTGAGGTAACCAAGCTGAAATCTGTCGAAGGCGAATTGCAAAAGATGATGTCCCAAGTGATGAACATTCAGGAAGAGGAACGACGCCGGATCTCGCGTGAACTGCATGACGGGATTGGACAGAGTCTCTTCTCTCTGGTGATCCAGATGGACCGGCTACTGGCAGATCAGCCTCAACCGGGCGTCGAAGCACTCCGGAAACAGGTCACGGGCATCATGGAAGATGTACGTGGTATGGCATGGGAGCTGAGGCCATCCGTTCTGGATGACCTGGGTGTTGTTCCGGCGATTCGTACGTATATCGAGAATTACACCCGTCACTACGGGATCGAAGTTGATCTGGAATGTAATTTGCGCAAACGATTGGAAATGAACCGGGAGATAGCCATCTACCGGATTATTCAGGAAGCCTTAACCAATGTCGCAAAGTATGCCGATGTTGCCGAGGCACGTGTTACTATAGAAGACGCTGAGGACATGACGATGGTTATTATTGAAGACCAGGGTGCCGGATTTAGCGAAGCAACCGCTGGTAATGGTGTTGGATTGTTCAGTATGGAAGAGCGTGCTCGTGGCGCAGGGGGAACGTTAAGAGTGTCTTCCGAGCCTGGCGAAGGGACAACCGTTACCCTTTTACTGCCCAAGACAGCACAGGGATAACCGGACATGCTTCGTATCACACTTTGCGCTTTACTCCAGCTTATCTATTATTTAACGGCTGCTCGCTATTGGACTGTGCGAGTGGTCTTTTTATTTCCAATTGGTCAAAATGACAAAATGAAGGCTCAAAATCGGTTAAATTCAATAATCATGATAAATAGATTGACTCCAGTTACGATTCGTCATTAAACTATGAATGCCACATACACATTGTATATTTAGTAAAATTTTATTGTTCATTTCATATAGCGAAGGAAAAGGATGGTCAACATGTCAGAGAAACGCTCCTCCAAAGGAGGAGAAATTCCGCAAATGTACAATCTGGACGAGATGGATCGCAAAATCATCGCCGCGCTTCACCACAACAGCCGGATATCCTATACGGACCTGGGTACACAGATCGGGTTGTCACGTGTGGCCGTTCAGGCGCGCATTAATGCGTTATCCGAAAAAGGAATCATCGAACGCTTCACCGTTGTGATCAACCCTGGCAAAGTTGGGCTTCAGGTCTCGGCTTTTTTCAATGTCGATGTTGAACCGCCCTTCCTGGATGAAGTCGCTGAGAAACTGGATGAAGAGCCAGCCGTCACCAGCCTTTATCATATGACAGGCCCAAGTACCCTGCACATGCACGGTATTTTTGCGGATATGGAAGAGATGGAGCAGTTCTTGCTGGAGAAGCTCTATAAGATGCCGGGTATCGTCAAAGTCGAATCACAGCTGTTGTTGAAACGCTATAAAAGCCGGATGGGCATGAGACTCTAGGAGGAAATCAGCATGGGTTGGAAAGATTACAAAGGTCTCGTGATCGGAATGGTACGAACCGGAATTCTCGGATACGGCGGTGGTCCTTCGGTTATCCCGTTGATCCGTTACGAAGCCGTTACACGTTACAAGTGGGTGAGTGATGAGGAGTTCGGCGAGATTTTGGCTATCGCCAATGCCCTGCCGGGTCCCATCGCGACCAAGATGGCTGCATATCTCGGTTATAAAACGAAAGGTGTGCTGGGCGCGATTGTGTCCGTACTCGCTCATATTTTGCCGACAAGTATTGCCATTATTGCTCTGCTCGGTTCCATGTATGCGCTACGCGAGTCGAAAGTGGTAGCAGGCATGGTAGCCGCCGTGCGGCCGGTCATTTTTGTCATGCTGGGCATGATGGCTTATGAATTTGCCATGAAAGCCTGGAAGGGACTCGGTAAAGTTTTTGCCGCCCTATTCGGCGTAATTGCCTTTGTACTATTGCAGCTGCTGGATATCCATCCAGGGATTGTGATCGCGGTTTTCCTGGGATATGGTGTCTTCCATCTGGATCTGGTTCAGCGCTTCAAGTCCAAAGGCGAGTCCGATAAGGGGGTGTCCTAAGGATGCTCCAGACCTGGTGGGAATTATTTTGGGGATTTTTCGTAGCGAACATCTTGGGATATGGGGGCGGTCCGGCTTCCATTCCGCTTATGCAGGAAGAGATTGTGAACCATTACCAATGGATGACCACAGAGCAATTCGGTGATGTACTGGCGATTGGTAACGCCCTTCCCGGCCCGATTGCAACCAAAATTGCTGCATTTGTCGGGTATCACGTGGCAGGCTGGTTTGGGGCATTTATCGCAAGTTTTGCCACAATCGTACCTTCCGCAACCGCACTAATTATATTACTTCGTCTGTTGAACAAACATCGCACGTCACCAAAAGTCAAAGGCATGACCCTACTCGTGCAGCCTGTTATCGCCGTACTCATGATTCTGCTTACATGGGAATTTGGGCAGCTATCCACTGATTCCATCGGCATCTGGCAGACGTTGATCATAGCAGGCATCTCGCTCTGGGTCATGACCAAGACCAAGCTGCATCCGGCCATTCTGATCGTGATCGCTTTTGCCTATGGTGCGCTGGTATTGTCTCACACGATGTAGTTATACAAACATACAGGGAACGTCACAGAATCTCTTGGATATACATCTGTAATAAAGTGGTGTATGCAAGGGTTCTGGACGTTTCTTTTTTTAGATTAGGTTATATACAAAAAAAACGGTGATACCCGCTATTAAGCTGGGCATCACCGTTTTTATTTACGCATTTCACACTCACATTTGGAAAAGCAATTACTTCGCTTCAACCACTACCGTTACTTTGGTTTTCACACCTGCAAATGTCACCGTAATTGTTGCCTTACCTTTGCCGTTCGCCTGAATAATACCATCTTTCACCGATGCTGTTGCAATACGGGAAGATTTCCAGAGAGCCGGTTTGGATACATTAGCTTCACTGCCATCGGCATACGTTGCAGTTGCAGCCACGGTTACCTTTTCACCAGGTTTCATGGTCAACGTTACTTTATCCGTCTGCAAATATTTCAGTGTATCCACCTCTACAGCAATCGTTACAGACTTGCTACCGTATTTGGCTGTGATTTTGGCTTTACCTGAACCTGTAGCTTTGACTTTACCTTTGGTCACTTGAGCTACTTTGTAGCTGTTCGTTTTCCATTCAGCTTTGTCAGAAACATCACGCTCGCTACCGTCGCTCAAGATAGCCGTTACCGTCAGATCAGCTGTATCGCCTGATTTCAGGGAAATAGCTGGCTCGGAAGCTTCAATACGTGAGATGACATCCACTTCAACCTGAATGGTCACTTTTTTGGAGCCGTATTCGGCTGTGATGTTGGCTTTACCACTGCTGTTACCTGTGATCACACCTTTTTTCACATCCGCTACACGTGCATTGCTGGATTTCCAGGTTGCTTCGGATGTTACATCCAACGTGTTGCCGTCCTCATCCGTACCTGTTAGAAGGATCGTCTGAGTTTCTTTGGCAGACAGAACAACAAAATTCACATCTGCTTCCAGTCCACTAGCCATACCTACTTCAACAGGTAGAGTCAGTGTTTTGCCTTCAATCTTCGCTGTGATGGTTGCCTTACCTGTGGCAACACCTGTGATAACCCCGTTGCTATCTACCTCAGCGATTTTGTCGCTACTGCTGCTCCAGGTTGCATCTTCGGATACATCTTTGGATGTTTCACCATACAACGCCAGCACTTTGGCCGAAGTCGTTCCACCAACGGCTACCGATGCTTTTTTCTTATCCATCTCATACTTGTCTGCTACGTCTACATTCACTGTGAATTTAACCGTTTTACCACCATAAGCTACAGTGATCGTAGCCGTACCGGATTTGTATGCGATCAGATCGCCGTTGGATACATATACAACATCTGCATTGCTTGAAGTCCATGTTGCTTTGGAAGTTACATTCTCCGTACTCGCATCGATATATTCGGCATTAGCTACCAATGTCTTGGACTTGTTATCACCCGTAACACTCATGGCGAGTTTGTCATTTACATCTTTGATATCCAAATATCTTGCCGTATCTACATCCACAGCAACTTCTACGGTTTTGCCACTGTAAGTGGCTTTGATCGTTGTTGAACCTGCGCTAATGGCTGTGATCTGTCCCTTGAATACCGTTGCAACCTTCTCGTTGCTGGATGTCCATGTTGCTTGATCCGTTACATTCACATCGCTACTGTTTGGATAAGAAGCCGTTACAACGACATTAGCCGTTTTGGATGTCTCGCTCAAACGGAAGAAAATACTTTGTTTCTCCACACTCAGCTTGCTGGTCAGATCTACATCCACGTCAACGGAAACTGATTTCGTACCGTATTTGGCTGTGATCTTGGCAGAACCTGCAGAGTAACCTGTAATTTCGCCTTTGAGCACGTCTGCGACCTTCTCATTGCTGGATGTCCACTCCGCCAGATCGGTTACATCTTTGGTTGTGCCATCTGGGTACGTAGCCGTCACTTTCACACTTTCACTTTTATTCAACAACAGATTAACTTGCTGTTTATCTACATCTACACGTTTAACCACTTCAACGTTAACATCCACCGTCACGCTTTGGCTGCCAACTTTCGCAGTAATAACTGCCGTACCCGCGCTTTGTCCAGTTACTTTACCATTCACAACGGTAGCAACCTTCTCATCACTGGTAGACCATTCTGCAGTCTCGGATGCCTTTTCACTTGTGGTATTGTCACTATATGTTGCTGTCAAAACGATATCTTTCGTATCTCCCGTGCGCAAATCCAGACTTTGCACGTTTTTCGAAAGGGCTTTGACCTTCTTCGTTACTTTCACTTGAACGGTCTGAGTTTGGCCCTGATACGCTGCGGTAATCGTTGCTGTACCTTCCTTTTTGGCTGTAATTGCGCCATTATATACAGTTGCTATCGAAGTATCACTGGTACTCCAGGATGAACTGATCGTTACGTTTGTCGATGTATTATCAGAATATACACCTGTCACTGTAACGGAACTGGAATCACCAACTTCGAGCGACATTTCATTCTTGGAAACCACAATTTTGGACAGTTCTTTGTCTGCCGCAGCGGCCAAGCCTACGTTGGAAATACTCAGCATCAACACCAGCATCATCACCATGTACTTGGTCAATCTTGGCTTTAACATCATTTCCCCCCGATTATCATCATTTTTTTCCTTATGTTTTATGTCGGCAAGTTCTTTCCAGATGTTTAGACTTTCAGGAAATTTTCAGGGAATTCTATGGAAATTAATTTATCTTCTATTCCTGTTTCAACCGATCATACCCGCGAATATTGCGCATACCTATGTATATTGACTGTCTTGAACTTCTTTTAACAGGATTGGAGGAAACATAATGCATCAGCCTTTTGATTACATCGGGTATTGGGAGGAAACATATCGTTCGGGTGAAACTTCTGGCAGGGGTTCATACGGGGTTTTGGCTGAATTCAAGGCCGAGGTCGTGAACGGACTGATTCAACGTGAAGGGATTCATCGTGTCATTGAGTTTGGATGTGGGGATGGCAACCAGTTGCAATACATGAATTATGAGGACTACCTCGGCGTGGATGTAGCGGCTTCTTCAGTAAAACGTTGTGCATCCCAATTTGCCAAGGATTCTTCCAAGAGTTTCATGCTGTATACACCAGGCCTATGGATTAACCGAGGTTTCCTGCAAGCCGATCTGACGGTCTGTCTGGATGTGTTATATCACATCACCGATGAAACAGATTTTCGGAACACCCTCTATGATATTCTGCACTCCTCAACAGCATGGGTGGTGCTTTACACCCGTTTGAAAGAAAACGGCAACCCGGGGATTGATACAATCCAGGACCGTAATCTGTTCGAATATCTCTTCGACTACCCTGATTTCAAAGTTCATGAGATTATTCCGCAGCGCTATCCAGATCAATCTTCTGCCGACTTTGTCATCCTGAGACGCACGCCTTCGAAGTGAAAATCGATTCTTTCAGTAAAGCATAGCTAAGTCTGCACCCCAACTGGACCCATAAGAATGAATATTCAACCGTAAGGAATGAGATATTCATATGTTAGGTTCTTCATTCGTCTTCCTTTACTTATGTACATCATCTGCCTGTCCGCCGCACTTGACTCGTCTATTTCAAGATTACCCTTAGGTGTGCTCTGCCTCCAATAGAAGGGATATTGTTCCTAATACTGGAGACAGCCGCACGCGGACAGGTGATGATGGTTTGCTAACAACTCAAAGGCTCATAACACTAGACCTTACTAATCCGTTCTCAACCTCAGTTCCTCTTGTGCATAGTTCTCAATTCTTCTTTTAAAATAACCCCGCATGTCCACGCAGCTTCGCCAGCGCTTCCATATAGAAATAATCGCCGTATATAATCGGCACATTCAACCCTCGCCCTTCCGGGTAATGCACCGTTCCCTGCATGATCAGACCTTCTTCCGCTGCCGAATCGCCGGAGCTATAGTGCTCATGCAAGCCGCGGACAATACGCTCTCCCGCGGCAGCATAGGTTTCCCCGCGTGGCGACAGCTTCGCCAGCTCAAGCAACCCGCTCGCGGCAATCGCCGCAGCGGACGAGTCCCACGCCACCTGATGTTCCGCAGGTGCGCGGAAATCCCACACCGGCACGATCTCTTCGCCAAGCATGGCGAGGAAGAAATCGGCCGCACGCTCCGCTGTCTCCAGATATCGGGCTTCGCCCGTATACCGGAAAGACAGCGCAAACCCGTGCAGCGCCCAGGCGGTACCCCGCGCCCAGGCGGAACCTGGAGCATGGCCCTGTCCGCCATGCTCTCGCAACTTCTGCCCCGTGTGTGGATCAAACTCCACCACGTGGCAGATGGACCCGTCAGCGCGGATGAATTCGCGCGCCACGGTGTCCGCATGTGCTTCCGCCAGCCAGCGGAAGCGAGGGTCGCCGCTCTGCTCGGATGCCCAGTAGAGCAGCGGCAGGTTCATCATGCTGTCAATGATGGCTACGCCGCGCGTATCCATTGCTGACGAGCTGAAATTCCAGGCGCGGATGAACTCACCGCGCACGTGGAAGCGGGCAGCGAGCAGGTTGGCGGCAAGCATGCCACGCCGCCGTCCATCCATGCTGCCCGTCTGGCGGTAGTTGGCTACGCCACTAAGCAGCCAGATGAACCCCAGATCGTGATCCACCGATTCGGGATCACGCAGACAACCTTCCAGTTGCCGCTCACAGCTTTCGGCAATGCGATGTAGCGAAGCCGCCGCTTCACTTTCAGGAGCATCCCCATAGACAAGCCATAACAATCCAGGCCAGAAACCTGCTGTCCACCATTCCGGATCATTCCGATCATACGTCCCCTGCGGGGCAATGTGTGGAAATGTATCCTTGATCCGCTTTGCATTCCGAATCGTTTTGGCAGCTCCCTGTTGCCACGCTTCCTCGAGCCATTTTACCGACGTTGATGTGTTCATGAACATATCCCTCCTCGATTCAATACCAGACATCTATGCTTGATGCTCCAGCTCATCCCCAACTTATCTATAGCGTCGTATGCCGCAACTGCAATAGCTATCCGTTAAATATCACTAATCATCCACGAATAACACTTTTAACTATGCTTCGAGCTGTTTTGAGATGTTTGGAGATCTAATGATCCTCAACCTGAACACCTTCAGTTAACCTCGCCCAAGCGGATCGTAAATGCCAGACTACGTGCTCCATTCACTTCAATCCGCGCTTCCTTCAGCAACCCATTACGTGAAGCCACAGCCTGTTCCTCCAGATGAATTATGGCTCCCTGATCCAGCGCTGTAGATTCTACATAGGCCCCCCGATACTCCGTTCGCACGTTTTGATCCGTGTGGGTAATCACAGCCTGTTCACGGCCATCATGGAAAATCAACGGAATGAGTGCACCTGCTGCCGCAATCTCACCTTCGAATTCATACGTTATAGTCAGCAAGTCTGCCTGTTGCACATAATGAGTACGCAATGTTTCAATTCCGGGTAATGGACCGACCCATGTCACGGCAAAAGAATTCTCCAAAGAATTCACACCATCTTCTGACACTTTTTCCGCCAGATGCTGCTCCACTTGATTCCGGGTGTCATGGTCCACCTTCTCGTACACAATGGAACCTCCTCCCTGTGCAGGGTCCAATCCAACATCCCGATCATATGCCCCAACAGATGGAATGCCCTCTGCAAGGCTATGCCATACTCCATCTGGTGTCTTCCAGGCAGGACAGTAGCTGAGCGGACGAACCGCCCCTTCAGCAAATTCCGTGAATCCGGCCTGCACATGGCTGGCGGCGGACGGACCAATCAGACCAGGTAACCCCGTCTGCTGAATCCGTACCAAACCAGGGATCGTATACGGGTCATTCATCGCCGTGTGTAATACCAGTTGCTGATCAGGTACGGAGGCAATCACGGTTTCGAACCACCCATCCGTCTGCAAAACCCTGCTGCCCACCTCGGAAGGAAGGTACACTTCGCCCACATCGTCTCCCGGATCACTGAGACAAGCGTGGGCCAGCGCTGCTGCCGTCCACAGGTTGTAACAGGTATGGTTGGTATAGATTTCATACCCGTGCCGATCTTCTGGCTTGTATTCATTGCGCACAATTTTCAAGCGTCCATCATCCATCTTCCAGCGCTCAACAGCAGCAAAACACCGATTGGCCGCACGTGCAAAAGCACCCGCCATCACCGGATCTCCCACCTCCAGAGCCTGCGTTGCATGTGTAGAACATACATAAGCCGCCGCCGCTTCATTCCACTGATGCTGGGAGCTGCGACCACGCGGCGGAATCTCACCTAGCGGCGAGAGTGTCAGTAACGAGCTGAAGGCACCATGGCGCAACTGCTCACGTAACGTATCGGCAGTGGTTCCCTCGTAACCAGCTTCAAGCATCACCCCAAGGTGATAACGGGTGGCAATATCATAGGAAAATGGACAATTTGGACGGTCCAGCGGTCCATCCTGATACAACCCAAGTGCCGTAAACCGGGGTAGATGATAGGCTTCCAGATAACGATCCATCCACGTTGTATCCTCACTTGCCAGCTGTTCACGCCACCGCAGGTATTCGCCAGAGATCATGATGGCGTTCCAGTTAATCATGCGATTGGGATTGTTCATCTTGCTCATCGTAAATACATAATCTTGTTCAGGATCGATCGTCTTGAGCGCCTCAGCCCAAATCTTCGCTTGTTCAGGCAGGTGTGACTTTAACACCATGTAAGCTCTCATCATGAGCACTGGATAAAAATCAGGATGATTGTCAGGTACGCTACCTTTCACCACGGCATCAATGCTCTGTGACAGAGCTGCCGCTGCGGAATCAAGCAGACCTGTACGCCCCGAGTCAACCAGAACTGCTGCAGCCATCGCATAGGCCGGTGTAGAATAATATCTTTCCACACCCGAGAACGGGTCGATAATTGCACCCTGGCTGTCCTGATATGGTGTGTAAGCGCGAACAACACTTTCAACAAGTGCCAACTTGCGCTCCCTATTCCAGCCGTCTGCCGGAGCAGGGCCCGCTTGTTCTGCCAATGTACGGTAACGTTCGAGTTCATCTTTCCATGGATACGTGGACGCAGATGTATATTTACTCACGCATGCTCACCTCGGTTTCTCCCATTTTCGGTTCAATAATGAAGCGCACCTCACATACCGTTTCAAGCGGATCAGAGCGTTCTATCCGAACATCCGTCTCATCAATCACACCTGTCCATGATAGTGACGTCCGATAGAATGTGACTGGAACATTGTCATGATCAACTGTGTCCACTGCCTCCGTAAAGACTTGCCACTGGTTCGCATCATACGTCATATGGACGGTTCCATGTACACCTTGCCAGCGAAGATTACCGCTCTTCACCACTTCAGGTTGTACTCTGCTCATCCAGCGCTCCACTACGCTCGAACATCCTGCATCTGAATCATCCACCGAAGAGAATCTTTCTGCCGAAGACACCATGCTGCTCTTCCATTGAAACCGATCAATCAGACGCAATTCCGATCCCTTCCTGCTACCACCAGAAGCCATCTTCCAATGAAGTTGGCGCGTATAACGAGCCAGTGAAGCTGCCCCAGAGTATGCGGATGTCAGATCCAATGTTGTATTCAGCTCACCGCCACCCTCTGCCAGCTTTGCCTCTAACACATGGGCTTGCGCTTGTCGGCCCGAACTTTGCTCCTGGCCTTCAATGAGCGGAACGTTATGCCCGGATGACGAGATGTGTAACAACTGCTCTCTACCTGGTGCAAAATACGCTTGGGTATACAACCCTGCTCCTGGATCACACAGAATATTCTCACCACCGCAATGGATAATGAACTGCCCCAGATCATTATGGTTGTGAGGTTCATCGTTATGTCCGCCTTTAACGGAAATAGCCACATGAAGGGGTGCGCCGTTCGCATGTTTTGTATCCGGAGAATCGAACGGTCCTTTTGCAATCATCCAGCCCAGATTTTGAAAAATAAATCCTCGTTCAGCCTGCCCAGGGGCACCTTCATCACCGTACACTGCCGGATCGCTCCACATCACGTTCCGCAGCATATGAGCCCAACGATGACAGGGATCATCGGTAAACAGTGGAATATGAAGCGGAAGATCTATCTGCAACCCAACCCGGGATGCAAGCAGGGAGATTAATCCGGAAGGGATCTCTTCCTGTTCGGAACTGTCCGAATAATTCACATATGTGCCGCCAGACAGATGAACTCGCAGCGGGAAGGCTGAGATAGCTGTTATTTTGGAACCCGTCAGCAGATCTAGTTCGCCCTCACTGTACTCACGAAGCATCTCGGCATAATAGGTGAAATAACCAAATCCATATACCCAATATCCAATGCCTTCGGCACAGCCGCCATCCTCTCCATAACCGCTCAGGAATGCGTTCATACAGCTGACCGTATGGGAGATCGATTCCTGTAGTGTGGACTCATCCTCGAGCAGCAACAATGCGGCCATGCCACAGCACCCACCACAGACCGCCGACCAGTTGTGATCCGCTGTCTGCCAGTGGAACTTCCGTTGCTCCCGGTAAAGCAGAGTGAAGATTCGCCGTTCTGCTTCAGAGCTGATCCGTTCTATGACAAGGCGATCCAGCCGCTCGGCGTGAATGGTCACAATCTCGGCCAGCATATGTACCGTCTCTGCAGCGAACAGATCGATGTTCCCATTCACCTGGTTGACCTCTCCCGTACCCAAATGCGCGGGCAAACACCACGTATACTCACCACACACGTCCCACAACATTTCTTCCAGCGCTTGCAGTGCATCCGGCCTAGCCTTGTCCAAGGCGAGCATCGCCGTAGCAGCAAGTCTGCCCCTTCGATCGAAATAAGCCTCTTCATAGGCTTTTCGCTCACCCCTATCGCTGAACTGTCGATATAGACGGAACGACAAGGAAGGCATGGGTGGTTCATTCAAGGCACGTTCACCGTAAGCCTTCAAGTCTGTGTATAACGTAGCCAATTCAGGCCGGGATAACTTCTCCAAGAGTCTGTCGGCACTTAAGGATCTCAATGCTCTGCTCTCAGTTCTCCGTTGGTTTATATTTTCATTTTCGACTTCGTGAATGGAATCTTCCACTGGATTCACCACTCTTCGTTAATGGATTGTCATACTCACATTATAATGTAATCGATTTCATTTTACCGGATATAATAGCACTTTTGAAGAATTATCCATTAGAATCCTTTCCACGACGTTACGTCTTCTCCTTCCTAACCAAAAAAAACGAAGAACCTTCGTCAGGTCCTCCGTTGTATTCGGCCTGTCACCACAGGCTTTTTATGGCTATCTCATCTTCTTAACTATCTTATGTCCTCAACTAATCCTGAATATCTTTAATGCTGCTGCCCATACCGCAACTGTCCGCTGTTGTTGTCGTTACACAATCGCAAGCGAAGAATTCTGTACAACAGACAACCATTGGCGTGCAATCAGCTCATGACCTGCTGCGGTTGGATGTACGCCATCCCACAACCAGTAGGCTGCATCCGCCTGCTTCAGAGCATCATTGAACGTTTGCTGCAATGGCACCCACACCGCTCCGAATTCTTCAGCAAGACCTTGGGCCAGTTTCTGATATTGACCGATATACTCTTCCCAGGCTTCCCATTTCTCCGCAGTCGCTCCAGTTCTCAGAATAAACGGCTCCATCAAAATCAGCCCCGTATCCGGCATTACTTCCCGAGTTTCTTCGAGCAAATGGCGATACGCCCGTCCGAAACGATCCGTTACCCCGCTAGGTTCACCATTCATCGTGCGCCAGGCATCATTAACCCCAATCAGGATGCTGATCAGGTCCGGTTTTAGACTAATGGTATCCTCATTCCAGCGTGCGTACAGGTCCGATGCCCGATCCCCGCTGATGCCTCTGTTATAGAAGGTCTTTTGCTTGCCCGCCAGTTCCATACCCAGTTTGCTGGAGATCAGATACGCATACCCGTGTCCGAGAAAATGATTTGGATCATCATTACGTGATCTTCCCCCATCTGTAATCGAGTCTCCCTGAAACAATATAACGGATGGACTTGTACTCATGATTGAAATCGTTCCTTCCTCTTGTGCAAAATGGAAACACTGAACACCTCAGTCTCCATTTTATCCCTTTCGGTCACAATAGAAAATAGCGTTTTCATCACTGAGTTTCGCCATCTTATGACTCTCCTAGCAATTATCCGATCCAATATCGCAGTATCATCATAGCCACAATACCGACCAATACGGTTCCAAGCAGACTGCGTGTCCAGATAGCTACTGCAATCGTAGGCAGGGAGGCCCACAGAGCTGCATTGTGCGTAATTGGAACTAACTGGTTGCCCGACATGAACAGTTCCTGACCAATCAGCGCTGCCATGACTGCTACGGGTACATACTCCAGCCAGCGTAATAACCACATCGGAATCTGTATCTTGCTGAACAGCATCAGTGGCAGTACACGCGGGATAAAAGTTAACAGCGCCGAACCCATAATAATCCAGAATACATCCCATCTTACTTCCATCGTTCCATGAACACTCCCATCGTTGCCGCAATGACCGCAGCCACAATGACACTCATGCTGCCAAGTGAAGCCATGCTGGCGAAGATTACACAGACCACGGCGATAATAGCCACATTAATGTGTTTTTTTTTGTTTTTGCGATGCACCAACTGGAGTACAACCAGTCCAATAAACATCGCTGGCAGGGCATAATCCAGACCCAGTCGTTCCGGGTTGGTGATCCAGCGTCCAAAGTACGCTCCCGCCATATTGGCTACGAACCAGTTCAGGTACGCGGTAATATTCAGACCGTGCATCCAGCGTTCACTAAGCCTTTCCCTGCCAATCGCACGTGTCATCGCCACGCCGAAAGACTCATCGGTAAGCAGTGAACCAATCCACATATTTTTAAGCGGGGTCAGATGCCGAAAATACGGTGATACAGCCGCACTGAGCAGCAAATGGCGAAGATTCACAAAAAATATGGTGAACATGATGGCTACTGCTGATCCATTCGATGCGAGCATGCCTGCTGCAATGAACTGAGCCGATCCTGCATATAAAATCAGGCTGAGCAGTGCTGTTTCCGCCAGACTCAGACCTGCGGTCATTTCAATGACACCCGCCGCAAAGCCAATACTTAAATAACCAAGCAGGGTTGGGATACAATCTTTGACCCCCTGCATGAATGTAGCCTGATCCTGGACCTCTTCCATGTTCTCCTGTCCAGATATCTGTAGTGTACTTTGGTCCAACTTCCTTACAACCCCTCTCCAATTTCAGTCCCCATAAACCGATATATATGGATGTAGATCCATCCAGGTCCACTCTTCATGAAAACAACTTCTTTGTGTATTCAACATGACCAGGTACATGCCTTATGGATTTCACATTTTGCAAAATTCACTTCACATTAATTCAGAAATATACCACAAGATGTGCACTAAGGGAGAGACAGATTACTTTTTATAGAACAGATCTAATCCTAAATACCTACAAAATCGAAAAATATTTTCGCGAAACTCATAAATTATGTTGAATAAACGCGAAATTTGTCATACGATAGCACCAGAAACTTCTGGAAAGGATGGAATGAAATATCTTTTACCAGATGGACTTGTCCACTAGACATGGGGATGGGTTACACAGAGGGGGAATGTGTATGAAAAAAATTCGTAAACAAGGGGCCAAAAGAACGATGCAGATGAGAGAGAAACTGATTTTGTCATTTGCCATCGTGCTACTCATTCCAACAATCAGTCTGGGCATTATCTCGTTCCAAACAGCCGATGCCAAGGTTGAAGAGAAAATGTATGAGAACGCGATCAGCAGTGTTACTGTACTCAACCAGACCATTGACCAGATTATTGGTGCAACACGCAAAAATGTTGATTTCCTGGCAAGTCAGCTGGATGCAGGCAATGTCGGACCCAATCAGGGTGATGAAACGGAGACCATCCGTACCTTGCTCGACGCGTATAAGGAAACCCATGATGACGTGGAACTTGCCTCCATCGGTACCGATCAGGGCGTGTATATTAACTCCCCTGTAACTGCGGTGAACAAAGAAGGATATGACCCGCGCGAACGCCCGTGGTATCAGGCTGCTACACAGAACAAAGATGTCCCTACCGTAATCACCCCCTACATATCAAGCAATACCGGCAATGTTGTTGCTTCGGTAGCTCAGACCTCAGCGGATGGCCATGGTGTCGTCTCTGTCAGCCTGTCGCTTGAAGCCCTTTCCCAGACCGTTAATTCCACGAAGATCGGCGAGAAGGGTTATGTCTATATCATTGATAATGCCAACAAAATCATTGTACATCCTACCGAGAAACCGGGGACCGAAGGAACCATGGCACCCTATAAAGATATTTTTGCACAGAAAAATGGAAGTCTGACCTATACACTAAATGGAAACCAGGAACACGCCTTTTTCTCCACCAATGAAACGACGGGCTGGACCGTGGTTGGTGTCATCGACAGTGGGGAAGTGACGGCATCTGTCCGTCCGATCCTATACACCACACTTATCGTTGTAGCGATTGCAATTGCGGTAAGCTCCGTCATTATTTTCTGGATTGTGCAATCAATCACCAAACCACTGAATCGCTTAGTGAAGGCATCTGACGAAATTAGTAATGGTAATCTGACCATCGAGGTTGCTGTATTAGGACAGGATGAATTCGGCAAGCTGAGCACCAGCTTCAATAAGATGAGCGAATCCCTGCGAACCGTTATTCAGGACGTGCGACACACGGCTGACGAGTTAACCGCCTCATCCACACAATTGGCAGTCAACTCATCGGAGACAACCAAAGCAACTGAGCAAGTCGCCCTGATCACGGAAGAGTCCGCAGCTGGACTTGAGAAACAAACAAGCAGCCTGAAACATACGGCACTACAGATGAATGAGCTTGCTGGAGGTGTGGGACAGGTAACGAACAGCACACAGCAAGTATCCGAAGCTGCCATGCAAGCAAGTGAGCTCGCGGATAAAGGGAATGCGACCATGCAGACGGCCGTATCCGAGATGAGTTGCGTCAGTCGCTTTGTGCAAGGTATGGCAGATACTGCCGGACGACTTGAACAGCATTCCACATCCATTGGTGAGATGGTATCTGTCATTACAGATATCGCTGCACAGACCAATTTGCTTGCTCTCAATGCTTCTATAGAAGCAGCACGTGCAGGTGAGCATGGACGCGGCTTCTCCGTTGTTGCCAGCGAAGTCCGCAAGCTGGCGGAACAATCGAGCCTGTCCGGCCAGAAGATTGTAGAGATGGTTGGAGCGATTCAACAGGAGATTTCAATGGCCAATCACAATGTACAGATCGGGCAACAGGATGTAAGCAACGGCATTCGTGCCGTTCAGTTTGCAGATGAAGCTTTTGCCCAGATTAGTGAGGCTGTTGGGGTCGTCAATCATCAGCTTGAGAACATTGCAGCTGCCTCACAACAGATGTCTGCCAGTACAGCTGAAGTGGTGCAATCCATTGATCAGATCCATGCCATATCGGAAACCAATGCAGATGGAACGGAGAACATCTCTGCTGCTACGGAGGAGCAAGTGGCTTCCATGCAGGAGATATCATCCTCTGCTGATTCCCTTGCCCATCTGGCTCACAAGCTGCAGAAGCTGGTGGAACAATTCAAGCTGTAATCTTATATAACAAGTAATCTGTACACACCAAAAGCCCCTTTGCCATCATATTGGCAAAGGGGCTTTGGGTTATAAAAGGTCAGGCATTTTAGAAGGGAAATGACTCTCCTATTCAGCAGATTGCTTTTTATCTCCGTGGTACCCTTGATCTCCGTAGGGCTCTAACTGTTCAAACCAGCGATTCAGACATTTGGCGAGTGCATCTTTGGAATCGTAATACGGGTTATCGTCTTGTTTCAATGTCTCCAACACCTCGATCACAAACGCATTCTCTCCATATTCATTCCATTCAGCCTGCAATCTTCGATTCAGATGGCTACCCATCTGTAACATAAACCGTTGTCCGTTAATGGTTTTCAGGTTAAGTGTGCTGTCGATATAAACTTTGCCGTTACGTTCATTCCGAATCTGGTAGACGCCCGCTTCCGTTTTAACTTCTTTGGCCTGTTCCTGCAATTCTTTGCGACGATTCATCTTCTCCTGCTCCCCCTTTTCTTTGCGCTCCGGTTTTCCAACTTCGGTGCTCTGTTGATCTCCGCGGCTTCCCAGCCAATACTGACTGCCGTCTGGCTCACGTTCCAGCAAACCATAGTCGACGAGATACCTCCGTATTTCTACGTAATCATCATGAACTTCCTTCAGCAGCTCATTGACCTGTTTCTCGGAATATTTGCGCACTGTCTCGAATCGTTTGGCAATTTCGATGAGCACAATATATTTATGCTTTTGCTGCATATGAAACGTCGTCAGCCGACCACCGGTACCCTCTGGAAAATACTTGTTTAGCACCTTCTCCCGATCCTGTTCTGTAATATCAAATGAGTTCGGATGGATCGTATGTTCATGCCTTGTCACCGGCGACACCCATTCGGCTGGAGCCTGTGTATCCTTACTTTTGAGAAGTTCCATTAATGCCAGGAATATCTTGGCCTGCCGTTCCTTCTCCTTCAATACAAATCGATGATTCCGGATCGTGGAAGCACTCCCGATACCAAGGGCCTTCTGTACTTCAGCATCCTTCTTTCCTTCATGAAACTGGGCCAGTAATCCACGCTGGACATCGGACAATCCGGTTACGCTTTTATCCAGCTCCAGCAAATATTCAAATACCGATCCATGAACCTTCTCAATGTGCACTCGCATATAACGGGCTGCCTCATAGAGCACTCCTTCTTCAGGGTAGATAATCCCCGCTTCCGTCCTGTATCCGCAGCAGACACATATATAGGCGGGACCCTCCTCCATATAACCACGCTTGATCTCTTCCAATGAAGCTGTTTGCAACCAGGATTCCGATGATTTCATGTAAAAGCTCCTTTTTATCATTGTCATGGTCATTCCAATTGTATATTAATAAAACAAATAATATTTTTGTTTGTTAATTTATAGATATAATATAGTTTTGTTTGTTATATGTCAATATAACGGAAAAGAATGCTGTGTTTAAAGACATAAAGGATGCCCCTTGTTCAACAGAAAAAAGACCGCAGGGTCGCAACCCTGCAGTCTCATCGCAGAAAGGGCATTTCAGCACCTTCCATAAGCATTTATCCTCAATCATTGTCTCTCATTTCAATCTCTGTTACAACTTAAACCGTTCAATCATGCTTTGCAGATCTTCAGCCATACGTGACAATGCTGCCGAAGAAGCTGCAACCTCTTCCATTGTAGCCAACTGCTCTTGAGCCGCCGCTGATCCATCTTCCGTTCCAGAGGCAATTCTGTCCGACAGAACCATTGTATCACTTACTGCCTTGTTGACATGACTCATGCCACCATCAATTTGACGGGAAGCCGTGGATACTTCTCCAGCTTGTGCAGCCACCAACTGTACCGCAGTCCGAATGTTGTGGAATGCTTCGCCCGCTTCTGTAACCATCTGCGAACTCTTCACCATACCTTCTCCCGTACGGGCAAAGGTGGATTGCACCGCATTGGTTTTCTCCTGCATCTCATGCATAAGCTCATTAATCCGCTCAGCTGAGGCGCCTGAACTGTGAGCCAGTGTCTTCACTTCGTTGGCTACAACCGCGAATCCGCGCCCTTGCTCTCCAGCTCTTGAAGCTTCAATGGATGCATTCAAAGCAAGAATGTTCGTCTGCTTGGCAATGGCCGTAATCTCGGCCACAATCACAAGAATCTCTTCATTTTTCGCGCGCAAATCCTCAATGACCACAGACATGGCTTTGCTCTCATCATTCACCTGTTGAATATGGGTAACCGCTTCTTCCACGGTAACCATACCCGCTTCCGACTTGGTGGAAGCATCCAGAGCGATACGAGCGGTGTCTTCAGCACTTGATGAGATCTCTTTAACTCCAATGGACATTTCGCCCACGAGTTGACCTGTAGCAGCAAGACTATTGTTCTGCAAAGTTGTTCCCGCAGCTGCATCCTGCATCAGTTCGGCCACCTGTTCTGTGGCTTTGGATGTCTGCTCGGAACTTGCCATCAGTTCTTCAGAAGATGCCGCCAGCTGGCTGGACGTATCATGTACTTCTCCAAGCACACTACGTAGTGAAGTCGTCATCATATCGAAGCTTTCTCCAAGCTGTCCGAACTCATCCTTACGCTGCAAACCTACACGTACTGTTAGATCCCCTGCGCTAACTTGGGATGCTGCCTGCGTTAATTGCAGCAATGGACGGTGAATGCTGCGGATAATGAATACAAGCAAAATCAACCCAATAACCAATGCAGATGCCACAATCGTAATTGAACGGATCAAAATTGGCATTACAGCTTCCGTTGCTTCCGAAGGAACCATCTCACCAACAATTTTCCAACCCGTCACCGGATTAGTGAAATACACAGCTTCCACTTCGCGACCATCATATGTATACTTCACCGTTCCACTTTCCTTCGTATACATCTCATTAATGTAGCTTTCATCCGACTGTGTGCCGGAATCAATATTGTAGTGGAACAGGAATTTACCCCCGTTATCCAGCATGTACAGTTTTCCCTCTTTACCGATGCGAATCTGATCAACGGATTCTTTCAGATGATTGAGACTGACATTGGCTCCGAATACCCCTTTGCCGTCAGCCAGCTTGACCGCTGCGGTCACAACCCATTCGCCCGTCGAAGCCGACTGGAACGTATCCGAGATTACCGGTTCATCCTGGGACATGCCCATCTTATACCATGAACGTTCTCGAGGATCATAATTCTGTTCCTCGGATTCAGGGGACTTCATCCAGCTACCATCTTCGGAACCTGCGGTAAGTACACCCAGTTCCTTATGATTCTGAGACATCCGATCCATCTGCCTTTGCAGTGCAGGGGATTTAGTAATAATATCGTTTGAAGTAATACCCGCAGCCATCTGCGCTGCGTTATCCTTCTCCATATCGAGCATTTGATTTATCTGCAGACTAAGCATTTCTGTTTTGGCCTGTGCGGAACGAATAATTTCCATTTTAACCTGGTCAGCAGCTTTTTGATAAGACAACCATCCCACGGTAATGCTCGGTACTATCAGGAACAGGAGCAATGCAGCAATCAGGCGTTTTTTTACGGTTAAAGAAAACCAATTTCGAATCCTTTTCTTCATTTTAACTATCCCCCATCATAATCTTCACCCATCCTTTTATCGGACAATCGCTGTAAAAATATTATGTATAGATACTAAATTAGTACAAATTTAATTTAAATGATCTGATCAGATGATATGGATTATATCCGCTTCATCGTTTTGACCCTCTACGCGAGATCGTTTACAATGCTCATAAGCTGGCTATTCATGAAACGATTGGAAGGAGAGGATTCAAATCTTACGCAAGTCACATGAAAGACAACGTATTTCCACGGTATATTCATCCATGTTCCGCATTCTGTTAGCGCTCATCCTGTGCGCAGGCCCGATTCTGGGACAAACCGGTATCACGGCATCCGCAGCACAGGCGACGCAAGCAGTTCACATTGAAGTGAATGGTGAGCAACAATCCTGGAAGAACGCACCACTTATCATCAAAGGTTCAACCTTTGTTCCACTGCGGGATGTGGTCACATCGGTTAAAGGCACGTTGAAATGGGATAATCGCACCAAGACGGCTACCATTACCGTTGGCAGAGACAAGCTGGTCCATCAGGCTGGCAGCAATTCCATTAAAGTAAACAAGGTCGATCTAGCTACAGGTGTGAATTCACGTACCGTTAACGGTACGTTGATGGTACCTGTCCGGGCCATGGCTAATGCAATCAAGGCAGACATCAAGGTCCAGCGCACAGCTACAGGTCAGATGAGCGTAAATATGGTAACCGATCAAGTCAGCCTACTGAACAGCGAGGTTGCCAGCGTGGATACGTATCTGCGCGAGATCAACTATCCAGGTATGGCTCTGATCGCCCGCGATGGTGAAGTACTTCTAAAGCAAGGCTACGGACTTGCCGATGAACAGACGCTGAATCGCCCGGATCAGAAGACCCGAATCGCATCGCTGAGCAAATCCTTCACGGCCGCGTCCATTCTGAGCCTGGTTGAGGATGGTAAGATTAATGTGCAAGATCCAATCTCCAAGTATATCTCCGGTATACCGAAAGGAGATCAGATCACGCTGCATATGCTGTTATCCCAGACTTCAGGTCTGCCATCCGCATTTGGTCGGGGTGAAGGAACTTCTATGGAAGAGACTGTAGAAGAGATTCGTCACAAAACGCTGAAGTTTGAACCGGGGAGTGCCTATCTGTACAGCAACAGCGGTTATGTTTTGCTTGCATACGTCGTTGAACAGGTATCTGGCATGAGTTATGCCGACTACGTGCAGCAGACGATACTGAAGCCACTTGGTATGAAGAATTCGGGAGAGGCTTCCCGTAAAGTACACACGATTAGTGGTTTTGTTCAAGAAGATAACGCATGGGTAACTGCGCCTTACTATGTGTCTCAATCCGGATCAGGAACCATCTATTCCACGGTGGACGATATGCTGAAATGGGATCGTGCGCTCTATACAGACCAGATTCTAAGCCAGGATACGATTGAACAGATGTATGAGCCTTATTCTGATAAAAACTATGGCTACGCCTGGATTCTCAAAGAGAATGGCGCAAAGCGTACCGTCTTTCATAACGGTAGTGGCGGCGGGTTTGCCACAGCCTTTTCACGTAATCTGTCCGATGATATCACGATTATCCTGCTCGGCAACCACGCAGGTATGGACATGACTTCACTTTTGGATGAAGTTGAGGCACAGACAGCCAAAGCCCTGCAATTGCAATAATCTATAATTAATAGCTTATAATGAGCAAAGAGACGGTCCTTTAAAGGATCGTCTCTTTGCTCTATATATGTTTTCATTTTAACGACTCACACTTCCGTTTCGCTCAACCCACAATCCATCTCTTCTCCATCCTGCAAAAGGCAGATTTACTCATATTCTTATCACTGCCTAGGAGACATCCGCTCTTTCATCATCTGTCTGCTTTAATGTTACAGGAAGTTTCCCCGCAAAAGGAATGCGCCCCATCAGCGCCTGAGCGACGCTATCCATGGCAAGTGGCCGGCTCTCGTAAGCCGCTACATAGACCTCGGCATCCGGGAGCGCCAGCAGATCATAGGGGCTTCGCAATGCCACAACAGCCAGTGGTTTACCCAATTGCTGTATCCAACCAATCAGCCTGCACTGCGGATCGCCGGAGGGACTTCCCGCATTGTAGGTTCCCACCACAATCTGCCGAATGTCATCTGCTTCCGCTGCCTGAAGCAGACGGGCGGAACGAATGGCAACTTCCTCGGGCGTGACCGTCAGATCGACAACATCCAGACCATAGTCGGATAAAGCTGAGCCCAAGGTGAACGTCTGAGTCAGCTGTTCGTCAGCAATTGTTGTCACGGACGTGGCAACCGTTATGACCAGCGTGCGTTCCGGCTTCAATGGCAGCATATTCAGCTGATCGCGCACCAGTGTGATACTGTTCTCGCTAATACGGCGGGCAACCTCTTGGTGTAATGAACTGTTGCGCTCCAACCCATTGGATAGAGCAGGAGCGTTTGATGCCTTTGGCAATGATGCATTCAATACTACACCATACACTTCATCCTCATCTGCACCGCCCATTCCACTCTCCAACAAACCACGCTTCGCCTTGTACATCAGCAAGCGATTCACCGACTCATCGATACGTCTCTCGCTAATCCGCCCACTCCTCACAGCTGCTAACAATGCTTCAAATGCTTCTGCTTGAAGCTTAGCCGTATGGCTAATTAACACCAGATCTGCCCCGGCCTCTACCGCCATTACGGCAGCATCGACAGTGCCATAGTTCACGGCAATAGCATCCATCTCCATGCAATCTGTCACGATCATGCCCTGATAACCCAGTTCCTGGCGAAGCAGACCGCTTAATACGGTTTGTGATAGCGTTACGGGCAGACGCTCTGGCTCCAGTGCAGGAAAATAAATATGCGCCGACATCATGGCATCGACACCTTCGGCGATAGCGGCTCGGAATGGAATCAACTCCAGGCGCTCTACCCGTTCACGATCATGAGTGATGATTGGGAGGTCCAGATGGGAATCGGTATCCGTATCCCCATGCCCCGGGAAGTGCTTGGCTGTCGCTGCAATCCCAGCGTCCTGTATTCCCGCAATGGTTCTGGCTCCATATTCTGCAACGGATTGTGGAGATTCGCCGAATGAGCGTACACCGATGACCGGATTGGCCGCGTTATTGTTCACATCCAATACCGGAGCAAAGTTCATGTTAATGCCCATGGACTTCAGCTCCAACCCACTGATATATGCCGCCTGATATGCATCGTCAATGGAACCGGCAGCGGCAATTGCCATTGGTCCAGGCATCAAGGTTATCCCTTCGGTAATTCGAGCAACCATGCCGCCCTCCTGATCAATGGATATCCAGAGCGGCACATTACCGCTGCTTTTGGCAATCTGCTGTAGCCCTGACGATAACCGCTCTACCTGCTCTGGCGACTCAACGTTGCGCGCAAAATAGATCACGCCACCGATTGGATACTTTCGGAGAAAGGGTTCCACATCGCCAGCAGCTTCGGTGCCATGAAAGCCACAAAGCAGCATTTGCCCGATTTTCTCACGCAAGGTCATCTTTTTCAGCTTCGACTGGTATAACTCTTTTGGCCCACTCATTTCTTACCTCCCTCCGATAACAAACATCCATTCATTGATATAACAAAAACGGCTTTCGCCGCTCCTTCCATTCCGCTGCCTGTACATTCCACGATTCGATTAAACGAATGAATTCAACACGGTCATGAATGGTTTCCCTGACTACCTTCCCCCCTGCCAGCAGGTCGATAAAGTACCTCGAACCTGGCTCTGGCGGCTCCAGCCAGCAGAATTGCTCGGGATAGAGTGACACCAGTTCATGCAAAAGCACCAACCCTGTCTCTACCGCCCGAAATTTCCTGCTGTCCGTTACAAAAATCCTTACACCACCACACAGCTCACCTGCATGTTTGGAGAATGTTGGCGACATGTACACTGGATGCACATGCACACCTTCCAGCTTGTATTCCCGAAATCGTTCCGCCAAACGCTCACCCTCAATCCAGGGGGCTCCAATCCACTCGAATGGGCGAGTCGTGCCCCTGCCCTCCGATACATTAGTGCCTTCGAACAGGCACGTACCCGCATATACCCGCACACTGTCCAGCGTGGGCATATTGGGAGAGGGTAACATCCAGGGAAGACCACAATCCGCAAACTCCATGGAGCGCTGCCATCCTTCCATGGTAACCACGTCCAATTCGCAAGGTACATCCATCTCGCTGTTGACCATCAGGGCGAGTTCACCTATCGTCAATCCGGTACGTACAGGTACACGCCAAGCGCCAACGAGTGATTCATACCCCGCGTTCAGCACACCGCCTTCCACAACGTTTCCACCCAGCGGATTGGGACGGTCCAGAATCAGCATCCGTTTGCCTGCTCCAGCACAGGCATCCATCATATGAAACAAGGTTGAGGCATACGTGTAATAACGGATACCCACATCCTGAATGTCGAACAGCACCGTATCCACTCCAGCCAGCATTGCAGGCGTAGGTTTCTTGTAATCTCCATACAGGCTGAACACCGGAATGTCCAGACGTGGATGAAGCATGTCTCCGAATCTGACACCCGCCTGAAGCTCTCCACTCAGTCCGTGCTCACAGGCATAGAGCGCTGTAAACTCGGTATTAGCCAGTCCGACGCACACATCTATTGTCGATACAAAATCCGCTGTAATACCAGTCGGGTTTGTAATTAGACCGATTCGATTACCCGTTATCCACGGATGCGATAGCCCTCCGGACAGAAGATCAACTCCCGTTTTTACAGCCGGGATCTGCTCAGTCCCATTCAACTGACCCATCACACATTCCCCTGGCTGACCCAGCCTGTATGCTGGTGATCATTACCGCCTGTTACGACAGGCTCTTCTTCAGGCTCCAGCACATTAAGAGCAACCTTATGCTGATAGATGGCAAACATACCTCCAAACAGCGCTCCGAAACCAACGACAGTCAGCATTAGCAAAGCAGTTAAGCACATGGCCTGAAAATAAGCGCCCATCGTGTACCCCGGGTGACGGAAGAACAGCTTTACACTTTCCCCCATCGCCTGAACGATGCCCATGTTTTTTTGTAAAACAAGCTGCCAAGTATAGAACTGTGACATCAGCGCCATGAGAACAAAGAAAGTCTGGAATACACCCACTGCTGTACCTGTAATTCCACCCTGTCCACCGTAATACCACCAGGTTGACCATAGAATGAAGCCAAGCACCGCGAAAAGCACACCCACCGAGCCTCCCGGGATTATCCCCTTCAATGTTCCGACCCAAACATCCTTAAGTCCATTGCGTCGTTCCTTACGTTCCAATCTGTGATGTATGGCATAACAGACCCCGAACAGGATGGGCATATATATCAAGGCAAGAAGCAGCACCGCGATCGGCAGCGGAGCAAACATCAGAATGGGAACCAATACGGTAGAGCTAACGAAACTGTACAAGGCCACCGAAATAATATCCCTATAGATTTCCGCGCCCGACTTGATCAATACTTCACTCAGCTTACGCATTTTTATTCTCCCCTTTCTCACCGTTCCTTCTTCACCAGGCCTCGTCTTTTACTCCCGTCCAATCGCAAGCTCCGTCTCTGGATCGAAAAAGTGTGCCTTACGCAGGTCCAGTACAAAATTTTTGTCCATACCTACATAAGCATGTGTTTCCGGGTGAACCTTGGCCGTAACAGTACGAGCACCGGAATGGAAATACACCAAATTTTCGGAGCCCAGATGTTCTACAACCTGAACTCGCGCCTGCAGCATGTGGTCTGTCGGGATATTCGGAGCAACATCGTCACCAAAAATATGCTCTGGACGCAGACCCATAATCACCGGCTTACCTTGATGACTCTGAAGACGAGCGAGTACATCTGCTGGCAAGGTGAATGATGCACCGTCCACGACAACCTGCGTGCCTTCAATCCGGGCATCAATGAAGTTCATCGCCGGAGAACCGATAAATCCGGCAACAAACATATTCCGCGGACTCGCATACAGTTCTTTCGGTGAAGCCACCTGCTGAATATCTCCATGATTCATGACCACGATGCGTTCCCCAAGTGTCATGGCTTCTACCTGATCATGCGTCACGTACACAATCGTGGCACCGAGACGTTTATGCAGCTCACCCAACTCCACCCGCATCTGTACCCGCAACTTGGCATCCAGATTGGACAGTGGTTCGTCGAATAAAAACACCTGCGGATCACGGACGATCGCCCGTCCCACTGCAACACGCTGGCGCTGACCACCAGACAGCTCGCGTGGTTTGCGCTCCAGCATCGCTTCCAGTCCAAGAATGGAGGCCGCATTCTGCACCTGTTCATCAATATAGGACTTTGGCTTTTTCAGGTTTTTCAGGCCAAAGGAAAGATTCTCACGGATGGTCATATGCGGATAGAGTGCATAATCCTGAAACACCATCGCGATATCCCGATCCTTCGGATGCAGATCGTTAACTAGCCGGTCACCGATCACAATATCACCGCTTGTTTGCTTTTCAAGTCCGGCAATCATCCGCAGTGACGTTGTCTTGCCACAGCCCGAAGGACCCACAAACACTACGAATTCCTTATCTTCTATAACAAAGTCCGAGCCGGCCACAGCCGTGAACGTTCCTTTATGATCGTCTTTGAATTCTTTGCGCACTTGGCGAAACTCCACGCGTGCCATAGGTAGATCCCCCTTTACGTTGTCGCTTGTCCTGAACTATATAAGTTCAACTAACGAATCCTTACACTGGCACTCCGATGACAGAACAACCTTCCGATCGCTGTTATGGTGTAAATGTTTAGTTGAACATATATTGGAATTAACCTTTTACTGCACCGATCGTAATGCCCTGTAGGAAATAACGCTGAAGTGAGAAAAACAGAATGATCATGGGCAGCGCACCTATTGTTGCCCCCGCCATCATTGCGCCGAAGTCGGTTGATTCGGCAAATACAAACGAGGCCAACCCCACCTGAATGGTACGCATCTCGTTGGAATTGGTAATGAGGAACGGCCAGAAGAATTCGTTCCACGAAGCCACAAACGTGAATATCGCCAGCACCGCGATTCCCGGCTTTGCCATCGGCAGAATGACTTTCCAGAAGATGCCGAACTCACTGCATGCATCAATACGAGCCGCATGGATCAGCGATGTGGGCAGCGTAGACATGAACTGCTTCATCAGGAATATATTCCCTACGCTTACGGCAGCAGGCAGAATAATGGCCGTATACGTATCTCCCAGGTCAAACACGTTGACCATCAGAATGTACAAAGGAATCAGCGTCACCTGCGCCGGAATCATCATGGTCCCAAGCAACGTCCAGAATACCGCCTGACTACCCGGAAACTTCAGTTTGGCGAACGCATATCCCGCCAGGGAGGCGAAGAATACATTTGTTACGGTCAGAATGATCGAGATGAGCAGCGAATTGTACAGCCAGCGCCAGGCATCGGTTTTGGCAAAAAAGCGCTCATATGGTGATAACGACAACTGCTCCGGAATCATCTGTGGTTTAAACGAAGCCGACATCGCACTATCCTGCACCGAACCAACGAGCATCCAATACATCGGAATGACCGTCACCAGCGCCCAGACCACCAGCAGAATGGATGCAACAACGAGCAGTATCTTTTTCTGTGTTGATTTCATGGATTTCATTCACCCCCGGATGCTTAATGCAACGTGCCCTAATAGTCCGTGTTTTGAACTACCTCTAATACTCAATATCGCTGGAGAAATATTTGAACTGTATGACGGAGATGACAATGATGATAATCGCCAGTACAAACGACTGAGCCGAAGCCAATCCGAACTCATAGAACTTGAATGCCGTCTCATAGATCAGATAAGCGATTGTAGTTGTCGCAAAGTTTGGTCCACCCTGTGTCATCAGATATACCGAGATAAACACCTGGAAGGATGTAATGACACCCGTGACGAGCAGATACAGCGTCGTTGGTTTGAGCAGCGGCCATGTAATCTTGCTGAACTGGGTCCAGCCGCTGGCATGATCAATATCCGCCGCTTCGTACAGCGATTTCGGAATACCACCCATGGCTGCCAGATACAGAATAATGCCCGCTCCGTGCGATCCAAGCCAGTTCATCAGAATGAGAGAAAAGAGTGCCGTTCCCGACTGGCCCAGCCAGATCACCGGATCCAAGCCGAACAAGCCGATGAAGCGGTTAAGCAGTCCTGAATCCGTCGGGTCAAAGATCGCCAGCCATACAATGGAGATGGTCACCCCGGAGGCTACCGCAGGCAGATACATGGTAGCTTTGAAAAATGTCTGCCATTTACTTTTCATCTGATAGATGAAATAGGACAGTACAAATGTAATGAGAATATTGACCGGGACTGTGCCTACGGTGAAGATGACTGTATTTTTAATCGACTTCCAGAACGTCTCATCCTTCACCAGTCGCTCGTAGTTATCCAACCCTACCCACGTTGAGTTCATAATGTTGTATTTCTGGAAGCTCATCACAAGAGCCGTCAGAACAGGATACAGTGTAAAAATGAGAAACAGCAGGACAGGCGCCAAAATAAACAAATACGCCCACCCGTAGTCTCGCCAAAACCGGGCAACCCGGGAAGTCCGGGGCACTGACGGTTTTGGCGCAAGGGCGGTCTGCATGGCGAATCCTCCTCTCCTAATCAGTGTGGTTTTGCGTTATGTTTGATTGTCCGAGTTATTGTCCAAACATCTGCTGGCCTTTGCTCTTGAAGTCTTCTGCGATCTGCTCTGGTGATTTTTCTCCCGAGAACAGCGCCTGGATGTTTGGCTTCACAACCTGTTCCTTGAATTGTTTTTGCTGGGATGCTTTGTCGATATCCAGTTCCAGTACAACCGGCATCGCAATATTCTCTGCCATGACTTTTGCAGCAGCCAGATTATCCGGTTGACCAAGTTCTTTTCCTTTAAACAGTTCGACCTGGGACTGTCTTACGAATGGAAGCGCCAGTTCATTGGCCGAGTTCCCTGCTTTGGCACCACTAAGCGCCTCCATCACCAGGAACGTATTTTTGGCATGCTGTTCGCCCTTGTCCTTTTTCTGTTTGAAGGCTACATACCCTTCGCCGCCCATCGTTGTTGCTGCAGGTTGATCATCATTATGCGGTACAGGCAACAGGACAAAATCAATCTTCTCTCCCTGCACCTTGCCATCATCGATGTCCTTGTTGCGGTTCTGAATCATCACATCATAATAAGGAATCGCTTTGGAGATAATCGCCGTTTCCCCCGCGTAGAACATATCCGTCCGTTTCGCTGGAGCGAGAGCCGCCGTTTCCTTCGGCATATACCCTTGATCCATCAGGTTTTTGATAAAAGAGAGAGTATCCAGAATGCGCCCATCATTCCATTGGAACGTGCCGTCTTTATCAAGAACATCAATCATCCCATTGTTCCGGGACAGCATTTCAATGAAGTCAAGCGAGGTTCCGTCGGTAACCAGTGCATATTGCTTGGCCCCGCCATCCAGCGTTTTGGTTAGCTTGGCAGCAGCATCGTTGAATTCGGACCAGGTCCAGCCATTTTGCTGAATGGACTTCCAATCAATGCCTGCTTCCTCCAGAATGCGTTTGTTACCACCCCATGCCCATTGGAATTGATACAACGGCAGTCCGTACTGTTTCCCCTGAATCTGGCCTAAATCAAGCGTACCCGGCAGGTAGTCGTCCTTGATCTCAGGTGTCAGGTAGTTGTCCAGCTCAAGTGCCAATCCCGTATTCACATATGTGCCGTCTACACTATGAAAGTAAAGATCCGGCGGGTTGCCCGCGTTCAAAGCGACATCGAATTTTTTGGGCCCTTCCGCCCAGGAGAGCATTTCCGTCTTCACGGTAATGTTCGGGTGTTCTTTATTGAAATCAGAGATTAGATCCTTCAGTTCATCTTCATATGTGCCATGTACAGGATAGGTCCATACCGTTACCGTATCATCGGCATTCGGGTCATCCGAAGCAGCACCTCCGCTATTCCCACAAGCTGTAACCCAGACCATCATCAACAACATTGCCCATACCAGACCCTTCTTTTTCATCCCTTCATCTCCTTAGCATGTCATCATCCGATTCTTTCATTGCCTAACCATGCTACCCCTTTGTGATCATTCGGCCTTCAAACGCAATCCACCTATACACGCGGCAGTAAGGAAAAGCACCTCCCCTGTAGATTGGGCCTGCCAGTCGCAGGCTAAATCTCTTAAATGCAATATTAACGTCAACTTAATTGACATTAACAGTATTAATTCCTTCCAAAATTGTAGATTGAATTCATTATATGAGTTGTAAAATAAAAATTCAACATTATTTTTTATTATAAAATTTAATTTTACTTTTTCTTTTCATGCCACTATACTATGTAAAAAGAAAACCCAAGCAAGCGAGGTGAGCCACTTTGCGAGTATATGTAGGCGTAGATGGAGGCGGTACCAATACTGATGCAGCAATCATTTCTGAATCTGGTGAAATTCTTGCCCGACTCAGCGGCGGTCCCACGAATCCTCACAGCGTATCAACTGAACAAGCCCTTTCCGAACTGCAACGAGTGCTGGAACAGCTATTTAATCTAATAAGTGATTTATCGACAAATTGTGAGGGTATATGCCTTGGGATGTCAGGTGTAGATACGATCCAAGAACGGCAACTTATAGCCAAAGCAGTAAGTAACTATATGAAGAGCCGCAATCAACAGGCATCAGAAGCTTGTCCCGTCTGGGTTGTATCCGAAGGAGAGATTGCTCTGATGGCCTCTCTCGGACATACTCACGGTGTATTGTGTATCTCTGGAACAGGGTCCATCGTGTACGGATTTACGCGGGAAGGCGAGCGATACCGTGCAGGAGGCTGGGGTCATCTGCTCGGAGATGAGGGGAGCGGCTATCGTATTGGGCAGCGTGCACTCCAAGTGGTTATGCAGAGTTATGACGGTATTCTTCCTCCCACCCGTTTAACCCCGCTTCTTCTAAAGAATCTGAACCTTCGGGATATATCAGAGCTAAAGACGCGGGTGTATCAGACGGATTGGGGCAAAACCGAGACCGCATCCATCGCCCGCTTAGCTATAGAAGCAGCTGAACTCGGAGATGAGGCCGCCCGGGCACTGATCATCGACGAAGCCTCACAATTGGCGGATACCGCTAAGGCGCTGGTTGCCCGTCATCCCGAATTTGCATCCACTCCGGTTGTCCTGTCCGGATCACTGTTTCGATACGCTGCACTTTTCCGAAATACATTTATTCAGAAGTTATCAGGATATTATGGAGAGTTGGACTTTGTATATCGTGAAGATGCCCCCGCTCCAGCGGTTGGCGCAGCACAACTGGCAAGAAAACGCCGTTCCTTGAATGAATCATTTTAAAATAGAGAAGGAGGCCATACGGATGAATCACATGCTGAATTCACTACTAACAGAACAACCCAATCCACTATCGGATCATATAGATGAATTGCCTTCGGTAGAAATTATGGAGCTCATTAATAAGGAAGATCAACGGATTGCGGAGCTCATTCAGCCCCTCATTCCGGTCATTGCCCAAGCTGCGGATCGGATCTTGAAGGCGTTTCAGTCTGGTGGGAGGCTATTTTATGTAGGCGCAGGTACCAGTGGACGATTAGGAATACTTGACGCTTCGGAATGCCCGCCTACCTACGGAACCCCGCCATCCATGGTGCAGGGTATAATTGCAGGGGGATTCCGGGCAGTGAAGGACCCGGTTGAAGGTGCTGAAGATAATGAGGAGTTGGGAGCTGCGGACCTTGATGAACATGGCTTAGACAAAAACGATGTTGTGGTTGGCATTGCAGCCAGTGGACGAACGCCGTATGTGCTGGGTGCGATGAGGCACGCCAAGGAGATCGGGGCTACGGTGATCAGCCTGAGCAATAATGCAGGCACGCCGATGACCCTGTTGGCTGATGTGAGCATTGAGGCTGTTGTCGGCCCAGAGGTTGTCATGGGTTCAACACGTATGAAGGCAGGCAGCGCACAGAAAATGATTTTGAACATGCTCACCACTACCGCCATGATTCGTCTGGGCAAGGTTTACCGTAATTTCATGGTTGATCTGAACCCTTCGAATGAGAAGCTTGTCCATCGGGCCAAACGCATGATCCATCTGGCAACCGGAGCAAATGAAGCGGATATTGAAGAGGCTTTTACCGGTGCAGACGGTCATGTAAAAACGGCAATCGTCATGCTGATGGCAGGTGTGGACGCAACGGAAGCCCAACACAGGCTTGATCTGGCTGACGGATTTGTCCGCAGCGCCATTGCGGGGCCTTCCTGAGCCGTACAGGGGTATTATTAGAGGTTGAAAGGGAGGAGCCCGACATTAGTCCATTAGTCTGGGCTCTTTTTTTTATTTTTTTATACTAAAAGCGGATATAATCCGTCAAAAAATCCCCTCCTGCATAAACAGAAAGGGATTCATATGGTTCTACTTCACTTGTGCTCCAGAATAGCCTGTCGGCTCTTCTCCAAATACTCCACCGACTGGTTGTAATCCCGACTGGCAATCGCCAGATACAAAATATCGATCACGTTCAGTTGTGCAATCCGTGACGAAGTTGCTCCGCTTCGAATATCACTTTCGGTGGAAGTAATCATCAGGGGCACATCTGCCATACTACTGAGTGTATTGCTGCCCCACTTGGTAATGCTGATTGTCGCTGCACCACCATCATGAGCATGCTTGAGACAGGAGATTACGTTCGACGTCTCCCCTGAATACGAGATACATACCACCGCATCATCTTCACGAAGCGTCGTTGCGGACGAAATCTGCATATGCGGATCGGCGAACGAAAAGCTTGTGCGATTGATTCGCATGAACTTGTAATGTGCATCCAGCGCAATCAGATTGGAGGCCCCTACTCCATAGAAAAAGATCCGGTTTGCCTGATGAAGCACGTCCACGGCTTTTTCCACCAGACGTGGGTCCAGAATATGAACCGTATCCTTCACCGACTGAATATTGTTTGCGGACACATGCTGAATAATGCTCTCCATGGAGTCCTGGGGACGAATCTCCGTATATTGATATGGCTCACTCGTCTGCAAATCTCCGGCAATCTTCAGCTTCAGCTCCTGAAAACCCGTTACACCCAGTGATTTGCAGAGACGGATAATGGCAGCTGGGCTGCCTCCACTCCGTTCAGACAACTGGGCCACCGAGGATTGAACAGTTTCTTGCGGGTGATCGAGAATATAAGCTCCGATCTTCCGTTCGGACGGGGTCAAGTCATCCATTAATGCGCGTAAACGTACAAGTCCACCTTTCATGCCTTCCATTCGCTCCTCCTTTCCGTACTGCATTCATGTACAAGCATTTTATCTTATAATTCCACTCGCGTCTAATCGAATTCCTCGCCCTTCCATAACTGAACTCCAATTAAAGTCATAACTCACTAGAGTGTGAGATTGCCTGAGATTACGGCGTGTTTCGCGCCGGTTACTGCCGGGAGTGTATTGGTTCTTCCCATAAGTGCCTCATGGCCAAGTAGAGCAAATCCAATGGCTTCCCGAGCATCATCGGGTATGCCATAATCTGCTGTTCGTTCTAAACGGATATCCTCAGGTAGTCTCTGACGGATCATCTCCATTAACGTGGCATTGGAAGTGCCACCACCGCACGCGAGCATGGCCGATATTTGCACCTTGGGCAGGATAAAATCCTTCACTGCACGCACGATAGTTTCCGCGGTCAGACAGGTGGCAGTAGCCAGCGTATCTTCAAGAGATAAGGAACGCTTTGCGGCCATCTCCATCAGTCTCACTGCATACGCGGCTCCATATACTTCTCGCCCGGTACTTTTCGGTGGAAGTCTTTTGAAATACTCATCCTCCAAACACAGGTCTACCAGACCCTGATCGACCTTCCCCTGTGCGGCAATACTTCCATTCGGATCATAATGCTGCCGCCCATCCGTTGCCTGACGCACAATGGCGTCCATCACCATATTACCCGGTCCCGTATCAAATGCCGAAATACCTTCGGTAGATGACTCGGAGGGAAGCACCGTCACATTGCCAATGCCACCGATATTCTGCACCAGCCGCCCTTCCGTCGGGCTTCGGAACATCAGAGCATCCGCATAAGGCGTAAGCGGGGCACCTTCCCCACCAGCCGCCATATCCCTTGCTCGCAAGTTTCCAATCACTGGCAGTCCAGTCCGTTCTCGAACGACAGCACATTCACCGATCTGCAATGTCGATACCACATCAATACTTGCTCCCGTTGGCCCTGGAAATGCAGATGCTACAGGAGCATGCCATACCGTCTGTCCATGCATGCTGATCACATCCACCTGCTGCGTTGAAATACCGGCAGACTGCATCAGTTCCGTAACACTATGCGCATACCACTCCGATATACCAAAATGCGCGGCTGTCAGCTCGTCGACACGCGCCGTCCCCGGTGAACATAACCGGATCAGTACGTCTCTCAATCCATTCGAATAAGGCACACAGACAAAATCAACCAGCTCGATCTGCTGTAATGCCCCGCTCATATCGGTTTGAATACGCACTAGTGCCGCATCTGTTCCATCAAGTGACGTTCCTGACATTAGTCCGATGACCAGATGCTCCTGCTTCAAACGATACTTCTCCCACATCGGATAGCTGCCTGTATTCATCCACTTCCAACCTCCTGCAAGACTCGATGAACACGTCATCCTGCCATAATTTCACCCAGTATATGATATTAAATTTCACAAGTCAAACATTATATGAAATTTAATTACATCATTAAAAATAAAAAGAGAGAGATTCACCCCATTTGCGATCACACATCATGTTTTCATCCATCAATTGATAATTAGATATCAGAAGAGAAACATTTTTACATTTTTACCGTTTATATTATGTAGGGATATTTTGGAAAGTTAGATATAGATCTAATACTAGTCGAGGTGGATAATGAAGAAAACCATTTTACTACTGTTTTTGAGTCTATTCTTACTCGTTTTGCTCCCTAATCAGGGAAATGCCGCTGCAAGCACGTCGAAAATCTTTATGGATGGAGAGGAATTAGTCCTCCCAAGTGATGTACAGGTGACGATTATCAATAAAAACGTGATGATCCCGATTCGTGTCGTTGCCGAAAATTTGAAATTCAAAGTCGATTGGAACCAACAAGCACGCACTGTAAAAATTCAGCAAGATCAACAGACGATCTCCCTAACCGTCGATCAAAAGCAAGCCATGGTTGCTGACAAACAAGTCACTTTGAACACAGCACCGCAGATTTTGAATAAAACGCTGGTGGTTCCCATTCGATTTGTCAGTGAACAAATGGGGCTTAAGGTAAGATGGAACAATCAAGACAAGATCGTATACTTAACAAACACCAGCAAGGGACCTGCTATCGAACCAGGCAACAGTTCTGGAAAAGGGGATTCAAGCTCTACCGCTCAGGTTACCGATATCCAATTTGCCAACAATCAGCTCGTTTTATCCACCGATGGGGCCGTTCAGCCGGTAGTAACAACCCTCAAATACCCTGATCGTTTGGTTGTGGACTTGCCCGGAGCCACCTTTGGTGATATCTCCCAACCGCTGGATCAAGGGTTCAATGGCAAGCTGGATGTGAGTGGTTATCCCAATGTAACGGAAGTGAGATATTCGCTTTTCAAACGAGATCCGGCGCAAGTTCGAATTGTTGTAGAATTGAATAATGTGAAGGATGTCCAGTACAGCCACAATGTGATTGCCGACAAACTGATTATTGATCTGAATGTTGCGGGTGACAATGTCACACCTGCTCCAGTCACTCCAGTAGGCGACTCAGGACGCAAGGTTGTGGTCATCGATCCAGGACACGGTGGCAGTGATCCAGGGACGATTAGCATCACGAACAAACCCGAGAAGGAATACAATCTGGCATTAGCTCACAAAGTACAAGCCCTGTTGCTCAATGAACCCAATATCGAATTGGTGATGACTCGTGAAGGTGATACTTATCCAACTCGCCCTGAGCGTGTTCAACTCGCCAATCAATTAAATGCGGATGTATTCGTATCTATCCACGGCAATAGTGTGAAGTCTGCCCCCCAAGCCACAGGTACGGAGACATACTACTATCAACGCAGTAATAGCAAAGAATTAGCCACTATCATTCATCAACGTTTGGTGGAAGCCATGGGTCTCAGAGATCGTGGTGTGAAAAATGGCAACTTGGAAGTAATCCGAGACACGACCATGCCTGCAGTGCTTTTGGAAGTGGGATTCTTGAGTAATGTACTCGACGAAGAACTGATGTCGTCCGAAGTTGTTCAGACGAAAGCCGCTCAAGCGATAGCCGATGGAATCAAGGAGTATTTGGGCCTGTAAATCATCAAATAAATCAGATAAAGGAAGTGTTTCTTTGAATAAGAAGCTAGGTTGGGCACTTATATTATCATGCTTGATCCTTATCGGAGTTGGATGTGCCCAGAAGCCAGTGAGCCAATCCGGTTCGAATGAACCTGCTGTTCAGGGAGGACAGGTGCAGGCACCAAACCCATCCGAAACGGAGTTGGATCTGGGCACAATGAATACACAAGTTGTCGATGTATATTTGGCAGACTCTCAGGTACTTGAGCTAGAGAAAACAGAGCAGGAAATTGAGTACAAGGATGACTCCGAAAAATATGAAAAAACATTTGTAGCGTTGCAAACGAACAACGATTCAAAGCTTGTTTCCCTCTGGGAGCAGGTGGAATTGCTCTCTATCCAATATGCTGAGGGTACAGTGACTTTGGATGTTCATATCCCCGCTGAAGCCAATCTCGGTACCAGCGGAGAATTGCTCGCATTGGAAGCTTTAACAACAACGATGTTTCAATTTGATGAAGTGAACAGCCTGGATATACTGGTGGATGGTGAAGCCGTTGATAGTTTGATGGGTCATGCCGAACTGGAGCACCCCATTCATCGCGAACCCTAAATGATCAGACAACAATGGAAAAAGAACGTCCTCAGGGACGTTCCAATCTGACGCATCAATTCGATTCATGCACAATTCACACATATAGCTCGTCACCAGCAGACAGTGAATGTATAACTGTTCCCGGTGACGGGCTATTTCTGAGCAAACCTTCTCTTAATCGGTCCGTCTCTGCCCGGCCAGCATGCACAAGAACCGTATGCCTTGCTGGAACCTGATGCAGCATCCGTTCAACATCCTTCCAGCCCTGATGAACTTTATAACGTATTTTCCGCACCTCACATGCTCCATACTTGTCAGGAACCCGTAGCAGCTTATCAGCAAATGTACCATGAGCAACATGCCCGGTGAGCAGAATCAGATTCTCCTCCTTGTCCGATAATTGACTATAGTACCAACGGGCAAGCGAGGACTGCATCATACCGTCCGGAATAAACCATAGCGAAGCAGCATGATGTTCCAACAGTTGTTCCCGCTCTTGGGTGGTTGTAGGCAGCTCCCATCCTCGTCCGGTCAGAAAGCCATCAATTTTGTCTTTCAACGAACTTCCAATGACATGCTCTCCCTTCTCCCTCAACCAATACGGAACATGCATAAGCTGCTTCATCCCTTCCACCAGCCCTTGTTCCACTACGATTGGGATAGCCGGGAATTGTTGCTGTGCCCACAGTATGATCTCCTGTCCACGCCCTACGACAGGCATAGGTAAGAGCACCTTTCCACCTTGAGCAATCGTCTGGCGAATGGCTCGTTCAAGCTGTTCCAGTTTGTCAGCCTGTGCATCTTGGTCCGTACCGTAGGCCGCATCAATGATCGCCAGATCTACCAGCCCGACGGAAGATATTGGCGCAGCGTCTGCTACGTTTGCTCTGCCTGCTCTGACTGCTCCAGCTGCTACGTTGGATGTGAAATTCCCCTGCTTCATGGGTATCTCCATGGATACAAGTGTTCTTGACGACGCTTCTGATGCAACAGATGTCTGATCTTGTGACGTTATGAATTCTCCAGCCTTTTGCCCACTGTTTATAACGATTAGTTGCTCCGTACCCCACCGCTCGCTGCTCGGAGCATCGGACACAGGATTCTCACGAAGCATGCTTTTCTGCCAGAACGCCTCCGCTGGACAATCCTCCTGTAAAAGCATCGACTCGGACGTGTAGTCCCCGGAATAGAAAATCCGCTTAGCTTCCACTTCAAGCCCAAACCACACGGATCCAGCCAGATGTCCACTCCGGCCCCACATCACTTTTACTTCGGGAATGGGTTCGAACCAGTTTTGGGATACAACCTCATCTTCCAGATACCGATAACGAATAGCTTGCTCATCTGCTTCATCGTAAGGGAGTTTCTCTCCGACACGTTCTGCAAACCTTCGCCAGTTGGCAAAATATGTACGCAGCTGCGCCCTCGTCTCTCTCGTCGTCCACACTTCACCCTGGTAGCCCATCTTATACAGCAAAGGGATGGCGACCGAATGATCCTCATGGGCGTGGGACAACAGGACTGCGTCCAGTTGCGGGACAATCTCCGGTTCAATCAGCGGATACTCGCCCGTACCTTCTTTTTTCACACCGCAATCCAGCAAAAGACGAACATTGCTCCCACTCAGGAGATAGGCGGAACGTCCATGTTCCCCTGCACCGCCCCATATGTTCAGTTTGATCATGATGCATTCCACTTTCTCTTTGAATTCAGCAGTTCGATTCCAAGCAGCATCAGCACCGTCATACCTACAGTCACCACGGCCATCGCCATTCCCAGTGATACCTGACCTTGTTCAAACTGGGCAAAAATATACGTAGCCGACGTCTGCATCGACGGCGGAAGAATCAATAACGAACCTACCAGCTCCCGGGTAGCAATCGTAAAGGTCATCATCCAACCCGCCAGCATGCCGGGCAGGATCAGCGGGATCAGGATTCGCCGCAGAATATACAGCGGCTTCCCGCCAAATACTTGCCCAGCCTGGAACAACGTTCCGTCAATCTGGGTAAAGCTCGATTTTACATACTGCACGGTGTAAGGCAAGAAGAGCACAACGTACGTGAGCACAACCATGCCGTAGGTGTTATACAACGTGACTGGCATCCAGGGTGAGTTCCAGAACAGAATCAGACCCACGACCATCACGATACCCGGCACCGTATTAGGCAATAGACTGAACAAGTCAATCACACGCTGCATGAATGAAGATGATCGGCCGATCGCCAGTGCAAACCCCGTACCGATAATAACAGCGACCGTTGAAGCCGCGAGGGATAATCCCAGACTGTTCCCGATGGCCTTCATACTCACCGATCCCCAAGATAACAGCTCTTTGTAATGATCCAAAGTCAGATTATCAAAAGCAATTCCCGATCCCCGTAACTTCATGGTCGAAGCGGCGATGATGGAGAAATACGGGATACCTATCGACAGGATCAACAGGATTGCAAGATACACCCCGCACAACCATCCTGCTCCGCCACGAAGAGAATATCGCTTCGAACGTTGCCCTTTGCCACCCACCAGACGATACGTGAACTTCCGGCTCATGGCAGACTGCATGTACCACATCACCAGACAGACGGACAACAGCACCGATGCCAGCGAAGTCGCCTTGCCGAAGTCAATCGGCCAACTGGAGATGTACTTATGAATTTCGGAGGTCATGACATAATAGCCAATCTTGCGCCCGAAGGTTGCCGGTGTTCCGAATTCCGCAATCGTTTTGACAAAGACCAGCATGATTCCCATGCCGTAAGACGACAACAACAGGGGTAAAATAATACGTCTGAAACGATACCCCGCACGTGCACCGTGCACAGCTCCCGCTTCTTCCAGATTGCCACCGATTCGGATCAATGCATCCCGAAGCAGCAGATACAGGAATGGGAACAGGTGCAAGCTCATAATGAGCACCATGCCCCAGAAGCTGAAGAACAGCTCACTCCAGCCCGCAGATGATGGCACCCATTGCTGAAGGTATCCCCCTTTTTGCATAAACAGAATCCAGCCCATCGAGCCGATATACGGCGGGGTCATGAACGGAATCATCAGGATCACATCCACCCAGCGATGCTCGCCCATTCGGGTCTTCGCCATCATCCAGGCCAGCGGTAGCGCCAGCAGCGTGGTTACCGCTACAACGCAGATACCAAGCCAGACGGAGTTCAGCAATACACCTGATAGATGATGACCTGTAATCGTGCGAATCGGAGCCATCCAATCCCACTGCCCGTCCGGATACACACTTTGCCAGAAGATCAGCAAGAGCGGCATGCCAATACTTATGGTCAGCAGAAAGAGGGCCAGAATCACGCCCACTCTCCGAAAAATTCGGTTGTTGTCTATTACAACAGGTTTCACTACGTTCACCTCACATGACTTTCCACAGACAGCAGGTATTCCTTTTGCCTAATTGTCTCTATACTTGTTCTTCTTACTTAAAAGTCTCTGAAAAACGCGCTGCTGTCTCTTCGCCATGTTCGCTCATCCAGTTCCAATCCACTTTAAGCTGTGGAATATCCTTCACATTGGCACGGTTAGTCGCTTCAATGTCTTCGCGGCCTGGGATCAAATAGGCATCTGCAACGAGCTTCTGTGCTTCATCGGACAACAAGTAGTCAATGAACGCTTTGGCATTCTCTACATTTGGGCTGGATTTCAGAATCGCTGCCGGTCTTGGGCTGATTACCGTGCCTTCCTCAGGATATACGATATCCAGTGGTTCGCCTTTTGCCTTGGAGGAATACGCCATGTAGTCCACACCTGCCGCTACGATGCTTTTAGCACCCGTAATGACCGGATCCAATGCTTCCTGATTGGCGCCTGCCATCGCTACACCATTGGCTTTATAGGCACTCAGCAGATTCCATCCTTTTTCACCATTCGCACTCAGGTACCCTGTGATGAAGTCGAGTGCTGAACCTGATAATGTAGGGTCGGGAATGTTTACTGCATCTTTCCATGCAGGCGTAGCAAGCTCTGCCCAACTTGTTGGTGGTGTAGATACCAGTTTGGTGTTATACACAATACCCAGTGCGGAAGCACTGCTACTGAAATAGTTGCCCTCTGCATCCGACCAATCCTTGTTCAGCTTGTCTGCATTGGCTGCGTCCGGGTAAGGCATAGTCAGTCCATCGGCTTTCAGAGCCTGTGCAGAAGGTAAAGAGGCCAGGATCACAACGTCTGCAACCGGATTGGATTTCTCTGCTTCCATACGAGCCAGAATTTTGCCTGTTGTTCCCTGGAACATCTCAACTTCGATCCCTGTTTTGTCTGTAAATCCGCTCACGATATTATCCGCCAGCTTCTGTGGGCCAGCACTGTACAATACCAACTTGCCGCCAGCCGGTTTCGTTGTTTCCGCCGCCGCTGCTGTGTTTCCTTCACCTGCAGGTTGTGCCGCGTTACCTGTAGTTGAGTTCCCTGTGCTACATCCGAACAAACTGATACTCATTACCGCTGTTAATAACAGCATTGCGCTCTTTTTCCGTGTTTTCATACCCAACATATTCGTCCATCTCCCCTGGTTTCTTATAAAATGTGTACTTCTGCTTCCAACTGCGTGCTCGTTCAACAATTTAATATGCCACTGCGATCGCTTCGTTCTGCTTCATACTCGGGTGGTCATAACCGTCCATTCGACATATCCGCTCAGGGGTTACATAGAGCTGCACCCGCTCCCCTACGCGCACTCTTTGGTTCATATAGGCTGTCCATACGCCCAGCCCTTCCATCTGCACTCGTACTTCATAACGCTCACCTACATAGCTGACACTAAGTACCGTCCCCGGATAACACAGATCGTCATGGCCTGTTTTGTTCCAGGTGACATGCTCTGGACGCACCATCGATTGATTAGGCGTGAGCCAGTTGGACTTTCCGATAAACGAAGCGACATACGGATTACTTGGCGCCGAGTAAATCGTTTCCGGGCTTCCTTTTTGCAATATCCGCCCCTTCTGCATCACCACAATCTCATCCGACATCGACATCGCTTCGATCTGATCATGTGTGACGTACAGCGCAGTCAATCCCATGTCCCGAACCAGTGACATCATCTCAATCCGCATCTCTTCCCGGAGTACAGCATCCAGTGCACTCAGTGGCTCATCGAACAGGATCACACCAGGTCTAACCGCTACGGCTCTGGCAAAAGCAACCCGTTGCTGCTGTCCACCAGACAGCTGATGAGGATATCGGTCTTCCATGCCTTGCAGGCGAACCATGCCAAGCGCTTCGTTCACCTTTTGCCGCAGATCAGATTTCTGTTTTCCGGCCTTCAGGCCAAACGCTACATTTTCGTATACGGTCATATGCGGCCATAATGCAAAATCTTGAAACACCATGCCCAGATTACGCTTGTGTGTTGGTATATCAATCCGCTTCGCCGAAGAGTAGATACACTGACCATCTGCACGAATCTCCCCCGCGTCAGGCTGTTCCAGCCCGGCCAACATGCGCAGCAGTGTTGTTTTGCCACAGCCCGATGGGCCGAGTAGGGTCGTGAACTTTCCATGTTCAAGCGTTAGATCTGTTGGCAGCAGTGCGGGTGTTTGATTAAATGATTTTTGAATTCCAGTTATCTCTAATTTCATAAGCATCCCTGCCTGTCTTCTGTTACTTGTCTCTTGCACTGTTCTCAGTCTAACGTCCGCTTTCGCGAGTTGTATGTCTTGTATGTAAAATTGGAATTAACTTTTTAGATGAATTCTGTTGATGTTCATAGATTAAATCTATAGTAGGTGAACTAATCATTTGCACGATAACGGAGAGGACAGAAAAAACCTGAAAAAGCGGAGCGTTCGCCTAAAAGCTTTCTGAAAGAAAGCTACATCGGAAGCATACGCTATCTCCGGATTTTCCCTTGAGAAAGGGAATCAAAAAATCTGGGGATAACAGCGATTGGAAGGTTGTTCTGTCATCGTAGTGTCTGTGTAAATAATCTTTAGTTCAATTTATATAGTAGAAGTGAGAGGAGTGTTGGAACATTGAATCTGATCAAATTGCAAATTGTTGAGCTGATCGACAAGCATCATCACATGACAAGCGTGGCCGAGTTACTGGGGATCAAACAACCTACCGTTACATTTCATATGAAGTCATTGGAGGAAGAGATGGGTGTGCGATTGTTCGAATCGCGCAGCGGGAAGACTTTTTTAACCGAGGCCGGACAAGCTCTGCTCCACTATTCCGTCAAAATCAATGCTCTTACCCAAGAGGCACGGCGGGTTGTGAAGGAATATGACAGTCTCTATCGGGGCACCCTGCACATTGGAGCAAGCTATGTACCGGCTACATATTTGCTGCCTACCATACTCAACACCTTTTCTCAGGAATTCCCGGGCATTCGTATTGTCTTATCCGTCAAACCATCACCTGTTATTCGCGAGATGTTGATTCGGCATCAGATTGATCTGGGGGTGATCTCTTCCGAGCCATTTGTTGGCCCTGCCCTGCAAGCAGAGACGCTGTGTGAAGACGACTTAGTATTGATCTGTTCTCCACAACATGGGTTGGCCCAGAAGGATGCATTAACACCTGATCATATCGCGCAGATTCCCTTTGCCCTACATGGTGATGAATCCAGTACTAGACGGTTAACCAACCAATGGCTCACACAACATGACATTCGTTTGCGGAGCACCGTTGAGATGGATTCCCTGGAAGCGATCAAACAGCTCGTGTTAATCGGGGGGCATGTCTCATTCATGTCTCGGATGGCGGTACAGTGGGAGGAACAGCACGGGCTCATTCAAGTTCTTCCCATTCCGGGAGAGCAGGCACCGCGCCATATCTATACGGTACATAACAAGGACCGCCACCCTTCAGTTCAGGTAAACCGCTTCAAAGAAGTGCTACGAGAGGTGAGTCACGGCTTCCCCATTTTCCATGGCTGATTGCCCTGATCCGCTATAAACTATCGTTTGCCATTCATCAAATCTATGCAGGGTTAACGCAATGTGCACTTCCCTTTAATCGCTTTCATATATTCAGGCGATAAAGTGAGATCTGTACGTTAATCCAGATTAGGAGAGTGATTGGTTTTGAAAAAGTGGAAAAAGGTAACCGCCTCATTGATGCTGAGCATCGTAACATTGGGAAGTGGAATGACATTTCTGGGAGCACCCCAGGCTTCAGCTGCTGCCAATGCCGTTCCTGCTTATGAAGTAAAGTTTCTGGCCAAGCCGGAACTTGTATTGAATACAGATGGGACACCACGCAGTGAAGTGATTCAGACACTCGGCCTGAGTTCCACGCCAAAAAACATTAACGTAGAGTACTTTGACACCAATGCTCTCGGATTGGATCAACAAGGATGGAACGTTCGTTTTCGCAAAAAGGATGACAAGAATAACTACGAATTGACTTATAAAAAACGCTACCCTGTGATCAATGGCGACATTAATGCAGCACTGACTCTTGCTAATCAAGAGGGATTTGATAAATCAGATGATAATTACGAGGCTGAGATTGATTGGGGATATGGCAAACAAACCTTAAGCTTCTCCAACACCAAAAAAGTCGATACCAAAGCAACAGGAGTCCAACTTCCTTCTGAGCAAGAAGCCTTGAACATGTTACTGGACAAGCTTCCAGGCAAATTGAAAAACTGGAGTTCCTCCAACTGGGGCAAGCAGCAATTGACTCAATCCCGTGCATATGGTCCAATCACATTCCAACGTTATGAAGGTACATGGAATGGTCAAGAGCTTACGCTCGAAGTATGGCCAATTCGTGATGCAGCAGGTACAGGTATTGAGAATATCGTAGAGGTTTCTTTCAAAACCGATGATGCTGTAGCCGTATCCGGACTGCGTACCCAACTGCTGCAATTGCTGGAGAACAACAACTGGCTAATTCCTGCCGATGGCTTGAAAACACAAACCATTCTGGAAAGATACTAATCACGAGCTCTTGCTAAAAACAAGCTCCTCTTCCTACGTACATTGCAGGAGAGGAGCTTGTCTTTTTTGCGTAGTGAACGAAATGGATTCCGTTATTTAAGTAATTCTACGTTTATCATCAGTTGAGATTTCTACTGATTATTCGCGACCCTACTTTAAATAGAATACACTTATTCTTTTTAACACAAAAAAAGCCCTTGCTATAAGCAAAGGCTTTTCTGTATGTTACTCGGAAGCGGGTGATGGGAATCGAACCCACGCTATTAGCTTGGAAGGCTAAAGTTCTACCATTGAACTACACCCGCAAATAAAAAAAATCGGGATGACACGATTTGAACATGCGACCCCCTGGTCCCAAACCAGGTGCTCTACCAAGCTGAGCTACATCCCGATACTTATGAGAATAATGGCGCGCCCTGAGAGATTCGAACTCCCGGCCTTTTGATTCGTAGTCAAACGCTCTATCCAGCTGAGCTAAGGGCGCAAATATTGGAGCGGAAGACGGGAATCGAACCCGCGACCCTCGCCTTGGCAAGGCGATGCTCTACCGCTGAGCCACTTCCGCAAAACATATGGTGCGGTCGAGAGGACTCGAACCTCCACGGGGGGTTAGCCCACACGGACCTGAACCGTGCGCGTCTGCCAATTCCGCCACGACCGCAAAATATAATGGTGAGTCATGAAGGGCTCGAACCTTCGACACCCTGATTAAAAGTCAGGTGCTCTACCAACTGAGCTAATGACTCGTAATGAAATGGCTGGGGATATAGGATTTGAACCTATGCATGACGGAGTCAAAGTCCGTTGCCTTACCGCTTGGCTAATCCCCATTAAAAAATCATGGGGCGATCGAGGGGAATTGAACCCCCGAATGCCGGATCCACAAACCGGTGCGTTAACCACTTCGCCACGATCGCCATAGAGTAAGCCATTCATCCACTAAGAGTATCTTAGTATTAGCAACTGCATCTATAATATACATTCTATCACAAATTCAGATGTAAATACTAAAATTGGTGCCGGCGAGAGGACTTGAACCCCCAACCTACTGATTACAAGTCAGTTGCTCTACCAGTTGAGCTACACCGGCACGGTGTATATTTAATTAAAAATGGCGGAACCGACGGGATTCGAACCCGCGATCTCCTGCGTGACAGGCAGGCATGTTAGGCCAACTACACCACGGTTCCATAGTACTTTCTCAAGGAAAGTTAATTGCGGGGGCAGGATTTGAACCTGCGGCCTTCGGGTTATGAGCCCGACGAGCTACCGGGCTGCTCCACCCCGCGTCGTTATAAAAGTATTATGGTGGAGGCTGAGGGGATCGAACCCCCGACCCTCTGCTTGTAAGGCAGATGCTCTCCCAGCTGAGCTAAGCCTCCATAATATGACCCGTAGGGGATTCGAACCCCTGTTACCTCCGTGAAAGGGAGGTGTCTTAACCCCTTGACCAACGGGCCGTGCTAAAAAAATTATCTGGCGGAGAGAGAGGGATTCGAACCCTCGAGACGCTTGTGACGCCTACACGATTTCCAATCGTGCTCCTTCGGCCAGCTCGGACACCTCTCCATATGGCTCCCCGAACAGGGCTCGAACCTGTGACAACTCGATTAACAGTCGAGTGCTCTACCAACTGAGCTATCAGGGAATGGTGGAGCCAAGCGGGATCGAACCGCTGACCTCCTGCTTGCAAGGCAGGCGCTCTCCCAGCTGAGCTATGGCCCCATACACTGTGTATTTCTTTGTTGTGGTCTTGCTATGGGCCCTGGTGGACTCGAACCACCGGCCTCACCCTTATCAGAGGTGCGCTCTAACCAACTGAGCTAAGGGCCCTAATATATATCCCTTATTCCTTTGCAAGGGGGGCAAAAAAAATACCCCAAAGGGAAATCGCTTGGCGGCGTCCTACTCTCCCAGGACCCTGCGGTCCAAGTACCATCGGCGCTAGAGGGCTTAACGGTCGTGTTCGGGATGGGTACGTGTGGAACCCCTCCGCCATCGCCACCAAACGCATAGCTTAGCTTACATTTCAGAGTGGTTGTTCTCTGAAAACTAGATTCGAAACGAAACATGCGATTTATCACTTGCTATTGGATAAGCCCTCGACCGATTAGTACTGGTCAGCTCCATGCATTGCTGCACTTCCACCCCCAGCCTATCTACCTCGTCGTCTTCAAGGGGTCTTACATACTGGGAAATCTCATCTTGAGGGGGGCTTCACGCTTAGATGCTTTCAGCGTTTATCCCGTCCGTACATAGCTACCCAGCGGTGCTCCTGGCGGAACAACTGGTACACCAGCGGTACGTCCATCCCGGTCCTCTCGTACTAAGGACAGCTCCTCTCAAATTTCCTACGCCCACGACAGATAGGGACCGAACTGTCTCACGACGTTCTGAACCCAGCTCGCGTACCGCTTTAATGGGCGAACAGCCCAACCCTTGGGACCTACTTCAGCCCCAGGATGCGATGAGCCGACATCGAGGTGCCAAACCTCCCCGTCGATGTGGACTCTTGGGGGAGATAAGCCTGTTATCCCCAGGGTAGCTTTTATCCGTTGAGCGATGGCCCTTCCATGCGGTACCACCGGATCACTAAGCCCGACTTTCGTCCCTGCTCGACTTGTAGGTCTCGCAGTCAAGCTCCCTTATGCCTTTGCACTCTTCGAATGATTTCCAACCATTCTGAGGGAACCTTTGGGCGCCTCCGTTACTCTTTAGGAGGCGACCGCCCCAGTCAAACTGCCCACCTGACACTGTCCCCGCACCGGATTACGGTACCAGGTTAGAACCTAGATACGATCAGGGTGGTATCCCAACGTTGCCTCCATGCAAGCTGGCGCTCACACTTCAAAGGCTCCCACCTATCCTGTACAGATCGTACCCAAATTCAATATCAAGCTGCAGTAAAGCTCCATGGGGTCTTTCCGTCTTGTCGCGGGTAACCTGCATCTTCACAGGTATTAAAATTTCACCGGATCTCTCGTTGAGACAGCGCCCAAGTCGTTACGCCATTCGTGCGGGTCAGAATTTACCTGACAAGGAATTTCGCTACCTTAGGACCGTTATAGTTACGGCCGCCGTTTACTGGGGCTTCGGTTCACAGCTTCGGATTGCTCCTAACCACTCCCCTTAACCTTCCAGCACCGGGCAGGCGTCAGCCCGTATACTTCGCCTTACGGCTTCGCACAGACCTGTGTTTTTGCTAAACAGTCGCTTGGGCCTTTTCACTGCGGCCCCCTCGTGCTATTCACACTACCGGGGCACCCCTTCTCCCGAAGTTACGGGGTCATTTTGCCGAGTTCCTTAACGAGAGTTCTTCCGCGCGCCTTAGAATACTCTTCTCGCCTACCTGTGTCGGTTTGCGGTACGGGCACCATCACCTGGCTAGAGGCTTTTCTTGGCAGTGTGAGATCATGACCTTCGCTACTATAATTTTCGCTCCCCATCACAGCTCAGCCTTACAATGTGCGGATTTGCCTACACATCAGCCTTACTGCTTAGACGGACATCCATCAGTCCGCGTCACTACCCTACTGCGTCCCCCCATTGCTCATAACGGCTTACGGTGGTACAGGAATTTCGACCTGTTGTCCTTCGACTACGCCTTTCGGCCTCGCCTTAGGTCCCGACTTACCCTGAGCGGACGAGCCTTCCTCAGGAACCCTTAGGCTTTCGGCGGATCAGATTCTCACTGATCTTTTCGTTACTCATACCGGCATTCTCACTTGTATAATGTCCAGCGCTCCTTACGGTACACCTTCAACCCTTATACAACGCTCCCCTACCCCTGATGCAAAGCATCAAGCCATAGCTTCGGTGGTGTGTTTAGCCCCGTTACATTTTCGGCGCAGAGTCACTCGACCAGTGAGCTATTACGCACTCTTTAAATGATGGCTGCTTCTAAGCCAACATCCTGGTTGTCTGTGCAACTCCACATCCTTTCCCACTTAACACACACTTGGGGACCTTAGCTGATGGTCTGGGCTGTTTCCCTTTTGACAATGGATCTTAGCACTCACTGTCTGACTCCCGGAAGTAAGTCTATGGCATTCGGAGTTTGACTGAGCTTGGTAACCCTTGCGGGCCCCGCACCCAATCAGTGCTCTACCTCCACGACTCTGTTTTCCGAGGCTAGCCCTAAAGCTATTTCGGGGAGAACCAGCTATCTCCGAGTTCGATTGGAATTTCTCCGCTACCCCCACCTCATCCCCGCATTTTTCAACATGCGTGGGTTCGGGCCTCCAGTGCGTGTTACCGCACCTTCACCCTGGACAGGGGTAGATCACCCGGTTTCGGGTCTACGTCCACGTACTATGTCGCCCTATTCAGACTCGCTTTCGCTGCGGCTCCGGCTCTTCACCTTAACCTTGCACGGGAACGTAACTCGCCGGTTCATTCTACAAAAGGCACGCCATCACCCCTAAAACGGGCTCTGACTTTTTGTAAGCACACGGTTTCAGGTTCTATTTCACTCCCCTTCCGGGGTGCTTTTCACCTTTCCCTCACGGTACTGCTTCACTATCGGTCGCTAGGAAGTATTTAGCCTTGGCAGATGGTCCTGCCGGATTCATACGGGGTTTCACGTGCCCCGCACTACTCGGGATCCGTCTCGGAGGGAACAGACTTTCAACTACAGGGCTTTTACCTTCTTTGGCGGGCCTTTCCAGACCTCTTCGCTTAACCGGTTCCTTTGTAACTCCATGTGAGACGTCCCACAACCCCAAAGAGCAAGCTCTTTGGTTTGGGCTTCTCCGCGTTCGCTCGCCGCTACTGACGGAATCACTATTGTTTTCTCTTCCTCAGGGTACTTAGATGTTTCAGTTCCCCTGGTATGCCTCTACACAACCTATGTATTCAGTTGTGAGTAACTGGAAATTACCCCAGCTGGGTTTCCCCATTCGGACACCCCCGGATCAAAGCTTGCTTACAGCTCCCCGAGGCAGTTTCGTTGTTCGCCACGTCCTTCATCGGCTCCTAGCGCCTAGGCATCCTCCGTGTGCTCTTAGTAGCTTAACCTCGTGCTCCGGTTTCGACTGTTCGCTTCCCTTGTTTTGCTTGCGCAAAGCCAAAAGTCGCTCCCATTCGATACCATCGTACGTGCAATCTACCGTTTTTATTGAAACTTGTTTAACACAAGTTCAGCTAAAAAGGAATGTTCTAATTCGCGTTTGTTTCGTTTCGATATCTAGTTTTCAAAGAACAAGCTCCATGCAAAAGCAAGCTGTTTGAGAGTTTGAGCTCTCAAAACTGAGCAACGAGTGAGTGTTTTGCAGCTGAGCTGCATATTTGAATGTTTCCGTTGCAGGAAACGATTCTCCATAGAAAGGAGGTGATCCAGCCGCACCTTCCGATACGGCTACCTTGTTACGACTTCACCCCAATCATCTATCCCACCTTCGGCGGCTGGCTCCTTGCGGTTACCCCACCGACTTCGGGTGTTATAAACTCTCGTGGTGTGACGGGCGGTGTGTACAAGACCCGGGAACGTATTCACCGCGGCATGCTGATCCGCGATTACTAGCAATTCCGACTTCATGCAGGCGAGTTGCAGCCTGCAATCCGAACTGAGACCGGCTTTGTTGGGATTGGCTCCATCTCGCGATTTCGCAGCCCGTTGTACCGGCCATTGTAGTACGTGTGTAGCCCAGGTCATAAGGGGCATGATGATTTGACGTCATCCCCACCTTCCTCCGGTTTGTCACCGGCAGTCTATCTAGAGTGCCCACCCGAAGTGCTGGCAACTAAATATAAGGGTTGCGCTCGTTGCGGGACTTAACCCAACATCTCACGACACGAGCTGACGACAACCATGCACCACCTGTCTCCTCTGTCCCGAAGGAAAGGTACATCTCTGTACCGGTCAGAGGGATGTCAAGACCTGGTAAGGTTCTTCGCGTTGCTTCGAATTAAACCACATACTCCACTGCTTGTGCGGGTCCCCGTCAATTCCTTTGAGTTTCAGTCTTGCGACCGTACTCCCCAGGCGGAGTGCTTAATGTGTTAACTTCGGCACCAAGGGTATCGAAACCCCTAACACCTAGCACTCATCGTTTACGGCGTGGACTACCAGGGTATCTAATCCTGTTTGCTCCCCACGCTTTCGCGCCTCAGCGTCAGTTACAGCCCAGAGAGTCGCCTTCGCCACTGGTGTTCCTCCACATATCTACGCATTTCACCGCTACACGTGGAATTCCACTCTCCTCTTCTGCACTCAAGTCACCCAGTTTCCAGTGCGATCCGGGGTTGAGCCCCGGGATTAAACACCAGACTTAAATGACCGCCTGCGCGCGCTTTACGCCCAATAATTCCGGACAACGCTTGCCCCCTACGTATTACCGCGGCTGCTGGCACGTAGTTAGCCGGGGCTTTCTTCTCAGGTACCGTCACCTTGAGAGCAGTTACTCTCCCAAGCGTTCTTCCCTGGCAACAGAGCTTTACGATCCGAAAACCTTCATCACTCACGCGGCATTGCTCCGTCAGGCTTTCGCCCATTGCGGAAGATTCCCTACTGCTGCCTCCCGTAGGAGTCTGGGCCGTGTCTCAGTCCCAGTGTGGCCGATCACCCTCTCAGGTCGGCTACGCATCGTCGCCTTGGTGAGCCGTTACCCCACCAACTAGCTAATGCACCGCAGGCCCATCCCCAAGTGACAGATTGCTCCGTCTTTCCAGTTTTCTTCAGGCGAAGAAAACAACTATTCGGTATTAGCTACCGTTTCCGGTAGTTGTCCCAAACTTGAGGGCAGGTTGCCTACGTGTTACTCACCCGTCCGCCGCTAAGTATCAAGGAAGCAAGCTTCCTATCAACTCCGCTCGACTTGCATGTATTAGGCATGCCGCCAGCGTTCGTCCTGAGCCAGGATCAAACTCTCCAATAAAGTATTGAAAAGAGCGATAAGCTCATTTTGAATCTGACGAGATTAAAAATCTCATTTGTGCTCCAGTCGATCCAAGCCAAGGCTTGTCTCCAACTTTCGCGTTCATTCTGCAAGCAGAATGTTCACTCACTCGTTGTTCAGTTTTCAAAGATCAAACTTGTTTCGTTACCGAATGTTGTTCTCTTCAGCAACTCTTATATAATATCATGTCCGAACCAACTTTGCAAGCTCTTTTTTAAGTTTCTTTCGAAGCTTATTTCATTTGCTTGCCGCACCGTGTAAACCGTGTTTTCTTGGCCGGAATTAGAATATATCATGTACAGATTTCAATTGCAAGTCTTTTTTCAAAAATGATAATCACCCCACATCATCAGCACGATATGTAATCTGACGCTCCTGTACTATAGAAATAACTCTCAGCATCCTCATTACGGCACTTCTAATATACTTATCCATTAAACATAACCAGGGAAGCCACTTCCACTGCGATTGCAGTGAACAATTGATTGTGTACTAGCCCCGGTTTTCAGAGATCACATTTTTCTTTCCTTCTATAATAAATAAAGTACATTCCTCAGGCACAGCTTACACACTCCGCTTCACTTCTCAGTGCTTACAATATGCGCTTACCAAGTAACGAAGCAATCAGTTCCACACCAAGTCGTGCCGTGTGTCTATTGCGATCCAACAACGGATTCACCTCAACCAGTTCCATGGACGTAACTTGATTTGTGGAAGCAAGCATCTCCAATGCATAATGTGCTTCTCGGTAATTCAAACCACCCGGTACTGGTGTGCCTACACCCGGAGCTTCACGTGGATCCAGACAATCCAGGTCAAAGCTGACATGAATACCATCTGTCCCTTTCCCAGCTATAGCTATTGCCTGCTCAATAACTTGCTGTATTCCCATCCGGTCAATATCATGCATCGTAAATGCTCGAATTCCCAGTCCCTTAATCTGCTCTCTCTCATACTCATCCAGATCACGCAGACCAATATAGACCAAGTTGGACGGATCAATAAACGCGCCTGCTCCAGCAATGTGTGACAGATTGAATGCAGTATGCCCCAAGGATGCAGCCACACTCATCCCATGCATATTACCGGTCAAGCTGCGTTCTTCCGTATTCAAGTCTGCATGCGCATCAAACCAGATCACACCCAAATTCGAATAGTGCGCTGTTAGCCCGGCAAAAGTACCAATCGCTACACTATGATCTCCCCCAAGCACAAGTGGAAAAGCTCCCTCCTCTACTGCACATGATACTTCACTACACACCTTCTCACTGACCTGACGTACCTCATTTAAGTGTTTTACACGATTCCGCTCAGTAGGGGCAGCAGCTTCAGAAGGACAATCTACCCGCACTTCTTTGGAGAGCACTAGCCCAAGACTCGCAATCTCCCGCTTCAGTCCAGCTGTAATCAATTCATCCGGCCCCAACTCCGCTCCACCTCTCGCTCCACCGAGTCCAAAAGGAACCTTAATGATAGCAATACGCCGTACAGATGTTTGACTTGTATCAATAGAAGTCTTAATTATTCCACCATGGATATCATCTTCATTTTTCATGTAGGTCAGCTCCCTCATTGATGATCAATACCTGCTCAATTCTCTCCAGTGCCCAGTCAATCTCAGACTCTTTAATTGTCAGTGGTGGAGCAAATCGAATGGTTGTCTCATGGGTTTCTTTACACAGCAGTCCAGTAGACATCAAACGCTCACAATAAGGACGGGCTGGCTCATGCAATTCAACACCTATAAATAAGCCTTTCCCCCGAATATCCCGTATGGCTGAACTACGAATATCTCGAAGTCTTTTCATAAAATAGTTCCCCAGACGCTCCGATCGCTCGGCAAGCTTCTCATCTTCAAGAACTTTAAGAGCTGCTATAGCCACGGCGCAAGCGAGTGGGTTACCCCCAAACGTAGAACCATGAGACCCCGGCTCAAACAAATCAAGTATCTCCGCATCAGCAGCGATAGCCGAGATGGGCATGACTCCTCCCCCCAGCGCTTTGCCCATAATCCAGATGTCTGGTTCAACCCCTTCCCAGTCGGAGGCAAAACGGCGACCTGTTCTTCCAAATCCGGTCTGGATCTCATCAGATACAGTCAAAACCTGCTGGCTCTTACACAGAGCAAAAGCTTCAGCCAAATATCCAGCAGGCGGGATAACGATTCCAGCTTCGCCCTGAATAGGCTCTACAAGAAAACCAGCCGTATTTGGCGTAATGGCCTTTTTCAGCGCTTCAATATCTCCATAGGGAATAATCCGGAATCCAGGTGTGAACGGTCCAAAATCTTTTTTATACTCCGCTGAAGAAGAAAAGGACGTAACCGTCAGAGTTCTTCCGTGAAAGTTACCAGAGCATACGATAATCTCGGCTTGATTTTCCGGTACACCTTTGCAACGATAAGCCCATCTGCGTACCGCCTTCACCGCTGTCTCCACCGCTTCCGCTCCTGTATTCATGGCGAGAATCTTCGATTTCCCCGTGAATTGTGAGAGTTTCTGATAAAAAAGAGAAGCTGAGCTGCTGTGGAATGCCCGTGATGTCAGCGTAACCTGATCTGCCTGATCCTTAAGCGCCTGTATGATCACAGGATGTCTATGACCATGATTCAATGCAGAGTATGCACTTAACATATCCATATAACGGCGGCCTTCAGGGTCTTCCACCCATACCCCTTCCGCCTGTTCAATAACAATAGGGAGCGGATGATAATTAGGTGCAGCATAACGCTCCGACCAATCAATTAACATTTTGGAATCTGACATACACACCCAACACCTTTCCAAAATATTGTATACAAAATACAATAACAATGTATGCGATGCTATCCCCATTTACGACTACATCTCTCTTTTTCCACTCCAGCCTACTCCAAGCCTTTCTCGAATCCAATCCTTTATCAATAGTTAGCGAGAAGTAGACAGTCTACGTTCCAACCAAGAGAGTAAATTAGCCAGTGTAAATGTGATGATAAAGTAGAGGCCGGCGGCAACAAGCAGCGGAGCAAGCGGCTGGAACGTAACACCCTGAATCGTTCTGGCCGTGTATATAATCTCGGCTATGCCGATCATGGAGACAAGCGAAGAATCTTTAATGATAATAATGAATTCATTGCCGATAGCTGGAAGCATGTTACGAAAAGCCTGAGGCAGTATAATATAGCGAAGTGTCATACCATGTGTCATACCAAGGGAGCGCGAAGCCTCGGTCTGTCCTTTATCAATCGCTTGAATCCCGGCCCTGAACACCTCCGCCATATAAGCCGAGCTATTCATCGTCAGAGCCACCACCCCTGACATAAATGCCGGCAAGTTCACACCTACAACCGTCAGACCATAATGAATAATAAGAATCTGTACGAGCATCGGTGTTCCTCGAATGAGTTCAATATACGCCGATGCCACAAATTTAATTGGCCATATTCGGGATAATCGCATTAATGCCATGATCACACCAAGTAACGTACCAAACAATACACCGAAGAAGGAAAGTTCAAGCGTAACCCACGCACTTCGTGCATAGTCCTGCCAATGTTCTAATAGAAAGGAAAAATCTAAATTCACGGCATATCCCTCACTCGTCCGGTTTATTCGCCGAGCATCTCATTCGCTTCAACGACGAACCGTTCAATATCTCCGTTCGTTTTGAGCTTTTCCAATGTAGTGTTGATCTGATCCAGCAGCTTCTGATTACCTTTCTTCACCGCGATGGCCGAACCACCCTCGTCTTCAGACTGTTTAATCTCCACACCTGCAACAACAAGCCCCTCTTGGTTCTTCACATACTGTTCAGCCACCGGCTTCTCCAGGATGAGTGCGTCTACACGTCCTGTCTGCAACTCCAGAATCAGTTCAGGTATTTTGGCCAGAGAAGTGAGCTTTGCTCCCTCTATTTCCTGAGCAATCCCTTCCTGAATGGAACTCTTTTGCACACCAACCTGCTTGCCTGATAGATCATCTATGGACTTTAATTCCGAACCTTCCCCTCCTCTAACAAGTACAGCCTGCTCTGCATAATAGTAGATATCCGTAAAATCAACATTCTTCTTTCTTTCTTCGGTAGGGGTTAAGCCTGATATTACAAAATCAACCTTATCTGTACCAAGGGCCATAAGAAGGCCATCAAAGTCCATGTCCTCAATCTTCAGCTCGGCTCCCAGATCAGCCGCAATTGCTTTGGCAATCTCGATGTCAAAACCTACAATGGTATCTTTACCATCGATTTTCTTATGAAATTCATAGGGTGCATAGTCTGCACTGGTTCCAAGTACAATGACTTCCTTTTCTGTCGAGCTATTTCCCGAGGATGAATCTGGCTCCGATCCGGTTCCTGTCGTTTTTTCCTGCCCACATGCGGACATGATCACAACCACTAACAACAGCATCATTGGCAACAGCACTTTTTTCACACATCATACCCCTATTCTTTTTTGAATGAGAAACATAATGATTTGTATACAATATACACAAGACAATATATGGACTTATATGTAAGTAATACTAACAAACATTCTGGTTTATCACAATCATTATTTAAACATTTATACGCTTTAATTCCATAAAATGTGCTATATATAACACGGCATTTACATCGGCTGAAACATGAAGTTTGCTTGCCCAACTTCCCCCTCGGTGTTAAGATGATAAAAACTTGAAACTCCTGAACGGCGCGTACAGTACGGCCTCACACCCATCTATTTATTCACTATACATAGAAAGGAGGATTCGGTATGGAGGTACCCAAATACCGGTCCTTGAAAGATCACGTATATGATTACATTGCCCAGAAGATTCAAGACGGGACGTTACTTCCCAACCAGAAGATCAACGAGGCAGAAATATGCAAAAAGCTGGACATCAGTCGCACGCCTACTCGGGAGGCGCTTTTCCAGCTGGCTTCAGACAATCTGCTGCAATACATCCCACGCAGGGGATTTATTGTCACTCCTTTTGATGCAGGCAAAAAACTGGAGTTCTCCCAAGCGATCGGTGTGCTGGAGGCACTTGCTGCCACACTTGCAGCAGACCATCTCAGACCATCCGAACTACTGGAGATGGAAACTCTGGTTGTTCGAATGGACGAAGATATCAGCCAGCTTGATCTTGCTGCTTACAACAAGAACCAATATCAGTTCCATAATCTGTACATTCAGCGATGTGGTAACGCCACAGTCATTGAGATGTTAAACACATTGAAGAACAGTTTCATCCGGCAGTCGTATGTTAGTGATAATAAACCAAAGCTATCTGAGGTACTGCTCGAAGTTAATGAAGAGCACCGGCAAATTTTAAGTGCTTTTCGAGCCAAAGATAAGAACCAACTGGAAGCCCTGCTCAAACACCACTGGCGGATTATCGACAACGATATGCTGTAGTACGTACTGTCAGAACAAAACAAAGGCAACCCACACGATTGTGTGAGTTGTCTTTTTCCTATTTTTCGTTTTTTACCTCCAACGGTGCCCTAGCCGCAAAAACAGCATATCCCAACTTTTTGCCGTATTTCGCGAGCAAACGATCATTGGTAAGACTCATACGCTGCATACGTTCATCCTCAAACCAATTCATATCGATCTCGCGATGTGGATCATGATCAACGCCCCATTTTCCCATGGATCGCGAATGTTCTTTGACCTCTACCTTGGTGAAACCACACTGCTTGAGGCGTTTTCTCCATGCTGTGGCCGTTACCAGGGTTCGTATACCGTAAAATTGCTTTAACCTGCGACACATCAATTCGGTCTTCTGGCCTGATAGAACCATCTCCCGATCCACTAAAAGTCCTCCGGGCTTCAACACTCTTCTATACTCAGCAAGTGCACTCCGCCATGGGGTGAAGATCGTGACCGACTCCACAAATACCACATCAAAATGATTTTCCGGAAAAGGTAACGATGTTACATCCGCCTGAACAAATCGAACATCCACCCGTTCTCGTCTCGCTCGCCGAACTGCCTTATCCAGCATATTTCGATGAAGATCAATCGCCGTTACCCGATATCCACTTTTAGCCAGGTAACACGCAGTCCTCCCAGTGCCGCACCCTATCTCAAGAATCTGATTACTCACAGGCAGAGATAAGCCATCCAGCAACTTCAATGTTGCCAAAAATCCTCCAGGATGGGCACTTCCCTCCCCTAACCGAGCCAGCATGTCATGATAATCCACGCGACATCCCCTCCTCACTTCTCCCAGTGTATGGAGCAGACTCAAAAACGGCTCCTCCCCATTCGTTTTTCCGGGTACTCGTCCATACCAATTGCTCTTCTTTTTACTATGATATACAAACCGTTGAATTCAAGCGGCAACCGCATCTAATGAGGAGGATTTGCATGTACAGAATTAATCGGGTATGTGAAGAAACGGTTTCTCCGCACGTTGGACGTTCCGTTTGTCTCGTTATGAACGACGGTAAGCATATGTATGGTACGCTTAGTCAATGTCGTGATGGCAAAATTTATTTGAACGGGTGTTTCGAGGGACCACGGCTGTGTTCAGTCAAATCCAAACAGCAGCTGGTAAAAAGCAGCAAGAAAAAGGCTGTTGCAACAAAGAAAGTTAATTCTTCGGCCTACGGTCCATATGGATACGGTCGGGGTTACGGCTATGGAGCAGGGATCGAACTGGCTCTGGTAGCAACACTTTTCCTGCTGCCATTCCTATTCATCTAAATTCCAATCTGATCGTGGTAAAATTGTAGTCATAACAAAGACCCTTTTTGCTTATAGCGAAAAGGGTCTTTATCTTTTTCATATGATTCACATCGATCACACTATATTTCCTGTTAAAAAATGATACAAAAAAAGGCATTCGCTAAAACGAATGCCGGGAACTTCATATTTAATACCCTTACCTTCGCACAGGGTGTCTATTTAATCTTAAAAAAAAACACCTCGTTAGAGGCGGGTAAGCTATGTTAAATCCGATTTCCTTTAGGCATCGTTTTCAGATTACTATTCGAATTCTCAAGCAATGGTAGCATCCTAGTCGTGCTGACCATCTCAGAAGCACATATCGGACAAGTAGGTACGTTATCAAACGCAAAATTGTCCCGCATCCATCCTTTGCACGTATCACTCGTACATTCCCAGATTGCCGCATCAGCTTGTGGAATCTCTTCCAACGGTTTTTTGCGATTATACATGACTTCTACCCCCTTTGTTATGGAAAAACATCTAACCGACGTTATTTCACAGAAGCCTACACTTAGCGGAAGTTTCACGTCCCACCGAACTCCTGCCTCGACAACTAATGGGCCGAATTTTATATAACTGATCAAAAAAAAGAAGCTGCCTTTACCATTATAACATGTTAAAGGCAGCTATGCTTTAATTACAGTTTTACAACTTCTTCTGCTTGAGGACCACGGTTTCCTTGTACAATTTTAAATTGCACGCGTTGACCTTCGTCCAGCGTTTTGAAGCCTTCGCCTGTAATAGCGCTGAAGTGTACGAATACATCTTCTCCGCCTTCAACTTCGATGAAACCGAAGCCTTTATCAGCGTTGAACCATTTTACTGTTCCGTTTTGCATGTGAATTACACCTCCAAATAAAGATTAACATGTTCCTTTGTTCTTTGCAGCAAGCAAATAAAAATTCACACATTGAAAAAGGTACCAGTCATAAACCTATAAGTGATCGCCCTTTACAATATATGAATTAGGTTTTCCACTCTCTACAACTTGTTTTTATTATAACTCCATTTGAGCCAAAAAGCAAATCTTTGTATTTTCTTTTCAAACAGCTTTGGAAATACATGTTATTAACACGCGTGGGGCCAGGGTTTATCACGCTTATGTGCCTGGTCGCTTGTGTACGGTCTTATGAAAGGATATGCAGATCTAATCCATCTTATACATTTTTTATATAATATTTGACATGCATATCCAACACAACCAATGAATCATCTTACTCCAGTATAACACACTATGTCCATGCCCACATAAATGCATCCCGATCCCAGGCGATCTGCCCACGATGAAGCTTTCGGAAAGCCTTCTTCACTTCCTTGGACAATGATGTATTGCCGTTCTCGTTCACAAAAACAAACTCTTCACCAAAATGGGTCTTCACATATTCTATGGCAGCTTCCTGATGAAGTGTTCCTGTGAATTTAATCTCCTGTACCATCCATTCTGCTACACCTTGTGCTGTCTTCTCCACTATATCACCTACTGTCTAAACCTAATGTACGGATAGGCAGACCTCGTATCATGAACATATCTGTCTTCCCGCCAGACTGAAGTATACCATGATCCAACTGCTGACGGGAAACTGTATGATAACTACCTTCAAGCAATACCCGCAATACCATTAATGAACAACCGTATTCGCTTGCTCACTCCCTTTGGAAGGAATGGACGAATGTGTGCGATTGCTCCACACTAACCATGCACAGTGAGCAATCAGTACTGTCAGTATAAACAGATCGTAAGAAAGTGTCCCTGTGTCCTCCAAATCATTCCCTAGAAATTGAATCAGATTATGTATGAAATGAAACAATATAAGCGGTACGATATTTCCGTTCTTCAGCATCAATAACGCCAGTACAGCTCCCAGGAGCAGCGCATAGATCAATTGCATGATCGTATCCGTTATATCCTGACCAGACAATGCGTTCAGCAGATGTGTAATCGAAAACAAGATGCTGGAGGTCACAACTGCGGCCACTGCACTTTTTTGAAGCAAGGTCTTGAAAATAAGCCCACGATAGATCGTTTCCTCAACAAAAGCTACGAGCAAGGTAAAAAAGATGAAAAAGGCTACCCGTGACAAGCTCAACTCCCCAAATCCTTTCAGGGCAATTGTACCCAGTACAAGGAGTAGTGGAATATAATACTTTGCGTGGCCAGCCGGGATACTTCGCAAAGATCGGAAGCCAGTCTCTCCCCACTTGCGTCTTAACGTCAGATAGATCATCAGAACAATGGCGATGGGTGTAAAGGAAATGAGTACAGGGGAAGTGTAGTCCAGTTGTTTTATCGTTGCAATGGCCCCTGCAGCAAATACGGCTAACAGGAGAAGCAGCTCAATAATTACAACGGTGAGCACAGGTTTGCGCTCGGAAAAGGAATGTTTTGGCTTGGATTGCAGATTAATCATACATTTGCCTACCTCGTTTCATTTATGTTCTCCGTTGTCATAAGAACTTATATGCCAATATAGTTGTATCACATCATCCGTATATTGAATATTCCTATTATGGATAAAACTATAAAAGTAACAAAAAAGAGACTTATCCTAACCTCTTTTCCCCTAAAATCAGGTATGGCTTATACCTTTATCTGTCCATTATAGTATTACAAGAGTTCAAAGTTGCAGGGGTGTCGCGACTCTTCAGCGTCATATATCTATGAAGTACCCATTAACGATAGATTCACAATGCATAATGAAATCAGGGGGATACTATGAAAGCATTCTTTCAGCGCTGGGGGCATTTACTGGCTATTCTGTGCATACCGCTCCAAGGCTCCATTTACGTATTTCTAGGCAGCAACACCGGAAGTGATGTCTTCTACAATTATGCTTGGATTGACACACAGATTCCTTTTCTCAAAGAATTTATTTATCCGTACATTAGCTGGATGCCTATTCTGTATCTTGGATTTCTCTATTTGGGTCTGACGAACAAGTCGCTATTCTGGCGTACGTTGATTACCTATAATGTTGGTGTCATGGCTGCCAATGTCTGTTTTGCGGTGTTCCCTACCCATGTCCCGCGCCCGGAGATCGGCGGAACTGATCTGAGCAGCGTGTTAGTACAGTTCATCTATACCAATGATGCGCCATTCAACTGTTTTCCAAGTGTTCACGTTCTGACCAGCTACTTGCTGTTTATTGTTATCAACAGACACTTGAATTTTAAGCCTTTGGCAAGGATTTCTTGGTCGGTATGGCTGTGGTTGATTATTGCTTCAACGGTGTTTGTTAAACAGCATTCCTTGCTGGACATCGCTGGAGGCATTTTGTTTGCTGAGGCCGCGTATTGGGCTGTACATGTCTTTGCTCTTCGTCTTGGGCAAGCACGAAAAAAAAGCAAGCAGCCACTCACAGCTTCTAACCCAAGCAGTCATGTATAACGACATTTATTGATGTAACAGGTGGGATGATGATCATGCTATACAGCAAAAGAGGGCCTAAGCCCTCTTTTTTTGTACTCATTGAATTAAACCTAATTATATAGAAGAACTTTATTTGGGTTGGACTACGCGTTTCATGCTATAGGTGGCCGTTCATGAAGAAGGTCAGACGGTGGACTTCCGGTTATACGTTTGAATATGCGGTAAAAATAAGACAGATCCCGGTAGCCGAGAAATTCGGCAATTTCCTGGATGGAGAGTTGTGACTCGGTGAGCAGATATATGGCTCGTTTCATCCGTTGATCATGGACATATTGACTGATGGTCTGATTTGTCATGCTTTTGAATAATGCGGCAGCATAATTGGGAGTTTTATTGATCTCGTCCCCGAGTTCTTCCTTCGTTACTTTCTCCCGATAATGCCGCTCAATATATCGCTTCATCCGTTCAACATGATTATGCCTCTCCGGCGGGATAACTCCACGATCAAGCTCCCTGTTCATATAAATCAACACTTCCATCAATAAGGCTTGGCTCATCATGACATAATAAGACGGACGCTCCTGCCATTGTTGATAAATAGCGCTCATGCGTTGATGGATCAGCTCATAACATCCAGGTTTATGCCGCAAAGCCTCATACCGTTCCAGTGCAGGCAGAGTTTCCGTATGGTCGCGTTGCAGTTGAATTACAATCTGTGTGTGCGTTACTGTAGGAATACTCTTGCCGTAATATGGGGTACCACCTGGAATGAGGAGCAATTCACCCTTTTCCATGATCTGTTTATCACCGTTCACCCAATATACACATTTTCCATAAGTAACCAAGCTAAGCCGCCAAGTTTCTTGAGATTGCACAGCTTCTTCGTACCAACCGACACCATTAATATGTCGTACTTCAAGTGGAGTGATCATAACACACCTCATTATCGGACTATACTCTAATCATTGTACTATAGTTCATACCCTGATTCGACAGAAAACGCTACAATACACATATAAGCTTAAATATGAGGAGGAAATTAGCATGTTAAAAACAAAAATTATTTGTACCATGGGACCTGCTTGTGACTCAATCGAATTGTTAAAAGTAATGATTCAGGAAGGTATGACCGTTGCCCGTCTGAACATGGCTCATGGCGAACTGGAAGATCACGTTACACGGATTAATAATATCCGCAAAGCAGCTTCCGAACTGAACACCTATATACCGATCATGATGGACATCAAAGGGCCGGAAGTGCGTATCGGTAAACTGAAAGAAGCATCCTGCCATCTGCAAGCTGGTAAAGAGCTGATCCTGACTACCGAAGAAATTCTCGGTGACGCTGAGCGCATCTCTGTAAACTATCCAGAACTGAACCTCGTTGTGAAACCTGGCGATCGTATCCTCATCGATGATGGCCTTGTAGATCTGACTGTACTGTCTGTGGAAGGATCCGATATCCATTGTAAAATCATCAGTGGCGGCATTCTGAAACCACGCAAAGGGGTTAACTTGCCAGGAATCAAAACGACATTGCCAGGTGTAACCGAGCGTGACGTTATGCACATCGGATTTGGGATCGAAAACGATATCGAAATTATCGCAGCATCCTTTGTTCGTAAAGGCGATGACATCCGTGAAATCCGCAGCATTTTGAAAGAACGCGGTGTAGACCACGTACAGATCATCTCCAAAATCGAAAACCAGGAAGGTATGACGAACCTGGACGATATTATTGAAGCATCTGACGGCATCATGGTAGCTCGTGGAGATCTCGGGGTTGAAGTGCCGATCGAAGACGTACCTATGATGCAAAAAGAAATGATCGATAAATGTAACCGCGCTGGTAAACCGGTTATCGTAGCTACACACATGCTGGAGTCCATGCAAGTGAACCCACGCCCTACTCGTTCCGAAGTTAGTGACGTGGCAAACGCTGTACTTCAAGGTGCTGACGTTGTGATGTTGTCCGGTGAATCAGCTGCGGGTAAATATCCGGTACAATCCGTGCGCACGATGGCTGCTGTTGCTCGCCGTGCTGAAACAATGATCGATTACAAAGAGCAATTCGCACAAAAATCGGCTCAACAGATCGCTGATATTACTGAAGTTATCAGTCAGGGCGCTGTAAGTTCTTCCCTCGTACTGAATGCAAAAGCAATCATCACTTCGACTGAGAGTGGATTCACAGCACGCATGATCTCCAAATATCGTCCAAAAGCGCCAATCATCGCAGTTACACAACATGAAGAAGTATTGGCGAAAATCTGCCTGCTCTCCGGTGTTATTCCGGTTATGGGCGACAAAGTAACGACAACGGATGAAATGTTCGAATCGGCTACGCGTAACGCAATCAAAACAGGTTATATCGAAAAAGGTGACATCATTGTATTGTCCGCTGGTGTTCCAATCGGTCAATCCGGTAATACAAACCTGATCAAAGTTCAACAAGTTTAATTCAAGCTAAAACTGAAGCTACACATCTTAGCTATATATAGAAAATACAAAAAAACCACCGGGAGCAGCAATGCCTCCCGGTGGTTTTTGTTGATGATGTGTGCCAATGATTCTGATGTTACAACAGACGGCTTTGAGATTATAGATTCCGCGAGTAATCAACCAGATCCTGTGACATGGTGTTAATCTCATCCATTGAAGCATTCACCTGCTGTGTCAGGGCAGCTTGATTTTGCGTTAACGTGGACATATTACCGATGTGCTCAAGAATCTGATCAATCAGTGTTTTCATTTTCTGCATGCTATCTTCGATATTTACTGTGGCCTCCGAACTGTGATCAGCCAGTTTCCGCACTTCACCTGCAACGACGCCAAATCCCAGTCCCAGCTCTCCCGCTCGTGCAGCTTCAATGGCTGCATTCAACCCGAGCAGATTGGTCTGACTCGCAATCTCTCGAATAAACACAGTGATATTCTTCGTATCATCTGCACTGCTTTTCACTTGAATGGCTGCATCGGCAGATAATTCCTGCGCAGTCACCAGATCCTGTGCCTGATCGGTAATCGAGTTGATTCCACGTACCATCTCGCCAATGGACTCCGACAGTTGTTTTGTTTTCAGATTCATGGCTTCCACGATCTGTTCCTTATTCTTCTCATGGGTAACATCTCGAATGGTTCCAGCTACACGGAGTGGTACTCCATCCTGATCCCTAATGGTCTCCCCACCCGCGTGATACCAACGGTACTCCCCGTCTTTGCGCTGCAGACGATAATCCAGATCGTACGGTGTACGACCACTGTAATCGTTCATATGTCTGGCAAATTCGTTGATCGTCCGATCATGGTCTTCCGGATGAAGTCGGCTGCTCCAGCTGCTGAACACATTCGGGAAATCCTGCTCGTCTTTAAACCCTAATTCTTTACGGAACTGGGGTGACCACCAAAATTCATTGTTCGGATTAACTACATCTCCAGCCACAACGGTCATATCCCACGGAGCCTCCACCAAGGCGCGGTTAACCAGATCATATCGGGTGACGAGTGCTTCCAGCTCATCAGACTTGCTCTTCTCCTCATGAATATCAAACATGATGCCCAGGAGTTTGACTGGAACTCCAGCCTGATTTCGGATGACTTGTCCAAGGCATCGGAACCAGCGAATTTCTCCACTTTTTGTAATCATACGGCTGATGACGTTATAGGCAGTTGTTGCTTTTGTGTCATTCACATGTTTCATAATCTCCTGCACCAGGTGGGGTCTGTCATCCGGATATATCGATTTGGCCCAGCTTGCAAATGAATTGGGATAATCCTTGGCATTATGGAAGCCTAACATTTGGCGGAATTCATTCGAAAATGTGACGATATTATTGTTATCCAGTGGATCACCAGCAACAATTTCAGATTCCCATAATCCCACATTCATCGCCTGATTCAGCATTCTAAGGCGCATTTCCGCGTCTTCGTTTTGAGCTTTCATCATATGTACTGCTTTTTTGATATTACTAGCTATTTCATCGGTATCCTGAAACTCAATACCATCTTCGATCCATGCGTCATAGTCGCCCTTTTCTGCGTTTGCTACCAGTTTACGACTATACTCCAATAATTTCTGATGCGCATCTGTACGAAGGTGTTTGGTCGATTCAGTACGTTTACGAAACATGCTCATTTCTCCTCTTAGCTCATATGATATATATTTCGACATTATCAGACATTAAGTGTAGAGCAATGGTCTTAATTTTGTATAAAAACAAGAACCAGCGCTGAAACAGCACTGGTTCTTATATTATTTGCCTTATTTTTTATGAAAATAAATCTTAAATGACTACCTCTTACCAGCTACCAGCCAAAATTCAGTGTTTTCCCCGTCTCCACCCAAGTTTTGATGCTGCTTAGAATCATCCACCAGCTGCTCTGTGCATTCGCAATGGAAGGATGGTTATCTTTAAATTGATCATTGATCAGCGTCAGCTTCGTACACTCACCTACCGTTTCCAACTGGAAGACCACTCTGGATTGAAGCTCGGCATGATTCGCATGGTACGACGGTCCAGGATGCTCCTGATAACTAAGTCTGGACAGCGGTTCAAATTCCAATATATCTCCATACACATGGACAGTCTCTGCACCATCATTACCTGGGCCTACATAAGCAAATGGCTGGCCTGGTTGGAAATTGGTGCGAAGTTCACTGCCGAAAAAGCTGTTCCGAGTGCCGTCTGGTGATATTAGAGCATTCCACACCTCTTCCAGTCCTGCATTGATAAAGAATTCATATTTCAGTTCCATGGACTCACTCCCTTTATATATTGGATAAGCGATCTGCCAACCTCGCACTCCTATCCTATCGTTATACCCCAAAGGCCGTATTGTAAAAACGCGACAACAGGTAAAATATAAGCTCTTTATGTTTTCGGGAATGTTATACCATGATCCTAACGGATTGCGCCCATATAGTGCTTTCCCAGAAGATCAGATATACTAAACTGGAATGAAATAACAGGTCCGTTCAAGGTAATGCGACTAATTTAGAAAGGAAATGAGATATGAGCCAATCAACCAATATTATGGGCATCCCTTTCCCCAATGTCACGATGGATCAAACGGTTGCGATCCTTGATAAAGTCGTAGATCAGGAAAGTACTGAACTATTCCATGTCATCACAGGTAATCCCGAGATTGTTATGTCCTGTCAAAAGAATGCCTCTCTTCGCAAAGTCGTTGATCAAGCCGGGTTGGTCACAGCTGACGGTGCCGGCATTGTGATGGTATCCCGTTTTCGGGGCGGACAATTGACTGAACGGGTAACCGGTTGTGATCTGCTGTTTCGTTTATTAGAGGAAGGCGATCAAAAACACTGGTCATTCTACCTGCTGGGAGCAGAGGAAAGCGTAAGTGAACAGGCAGTAAAAGTCATAGCACAGCGTTACCCCGGAGTTATCTTAAAAGGTAGACACCATGGTTATTTCCAGGCAGATGAGGAACAACAGATTGTGGAAGAGATTTGTACTGCTCAACCAGACTTTCTTATCGTGGCTCTTGGCGCCCCCCATGCGGAACACTGGATTAACAAGTATCGCCACCAGTTGAACGCTCGTGTAGCCATAGGTGTTGGAGGCAGTCTCGATATCGTGGCCGGCAAAACCAAACGTGCCCCTGCGATATGGCAGAAGCTTAACCTGGAATGGCTCTATCGCCTCCTCAGTCAACCTTCGAGATGGCGCAGGCAACTCGTTTTACCCCGTTTTGCTGTCCGGGCAATGTTGTTCAGAGAACCTAAATAAAGTGAGATGAGCAGGAGGGTCGATTCGGATGAAACAGGTAGAACAAGGAGACAGACCAAGTATGGGCCTGTTGAATCTGAATGAAGGTGACCATAAATATCAACTGACACGCCATGCTCCTTCCGAAGCACTTCGGCCTTTTGTTAAACATTACTGGATCGTATCGTGGGACCTGACCGGACTTGAACCGTATCCCCAACATGTCGTGCCTAACCCCTGTGTTAATCTGGTCGTGGAACGAAACAATACGTTTTTCTTCGGACCATCGGGACGTAAATTCTCCTATCTTGTGAGCGGGAAAGGTCGTGTATTTGGCGTGAAGTTCAACCCAGGAGGGTTTTATCCCTTCCTCCGCGCTCCTGTCTCTTCATTGTACGGACAACCGATGGATGTCTCCAGTATTCTGGACGTCACAGCGGAATCCTTGGAAGACCGGCTTCTTGGGGCAGGGGATGATGCGGATAAAACCAGTTACATCGATCAACTATTATGTGCACACCTTCCTGCTGAAGATGCTCAAGCGAGAATGGTTTACGATATTGTACAACAGATTGAACAGAACCGGGAGATGCTGAGAGTGGATGATCTGTCTTCTTATTGGAATATGCATACCCGAAAGCTTCAACGCCTGTTCAATCAGTATGTGGGCATCGGACCCAAAACCGTAATCAAGTTGTATCGTCTGCAAAATGCTGCAGAATGGATGGACCGCGGTCTTCACTGTGACCTGATTAAGCTATCTCAGGATCTTGGATATCATGATCAATCCCATTTTATCCGAGATTTCAAGTCCATTATTGGCAGTACACCAGAGGAGTACTTACACTCTAGACATCTGAATGGTGAGCGCCGAGGGCTAATAAATTAACCTGTCCTGAGAATCAGGACAGGCGAATGACTTCTATGGTATCCCCCGTATGGATTACACCTTCCCTTTCAACCGAGCACACAATCCCACGTTTTTTGCGAGCCGCAGGCACGAATTTTTTGCGCAAACCGTCCTGTTCGTAGAATTGTCCAATCATTTTTCCCGGATGTATACAGGGAAGGTTCTCCCCTTCACATATTAACCCTGTCCCGTTTGGAAATAGGAGCCGCGTTCCAGCAGGCAGTTCCGTCAATCGATCAATGCCACGAACCAGTATATTGGCACCAAGCCACTCTGGACGCACTTCAGGAATGTTCATTTTCTCAGCAATAAGAGCACATTCTTCCTCAGACACAATACTGATCTGGCGGCGATTCGCAATCGGTGTACCACGCTTGTAGATTTTCTGACGTGAGTCCGCCGGACGAAGCAGACCATAATGACGGTCACCCGGAATTCCTGCAAGCTCAATGTCGATAAAAGGTACAACTCGGGTCACAAATGTGGATGGATCATCAGCCAACATGACGAATTGAACTGTTCCCATAGTAATCTCCGCCCTTTCCTGAGCAATATTACTTCTTTATTGTTCATTATTACCCAATGAATGGATTGTCGACAATCGGCGTATGCTTACCTTTATAACCATTTTTTAATTTCAACATCATAACTCAACTGGAAAACGATAAATATTTTAATAATACGCAATTAAATTGTTACAAATTAAATTTGCTCTTTCCGTTCTTGTTGCAAACATTTATACTAGGATGGACAAGTAAATAAATTACATATCAGAAAGCAAGGTGTTTCCTTTGATTAGTATCATTTTTGTAGCTCTTGTAGCTGTCGAACACTTCTATATCATGGTGATGGAGATGTTTATGTGGACTCGTCCACGCACAATGAAAACCTTTAATCTCACGCCGGAATTCGCCAAATCCACCAAATCTCTCGCGGCCAATCAAGGTCTTTACAATGGATTTCTTGCGGCAGGTCTGATCTGGGGACTCGTATATCCGGATGCTGCCGTTGGACAGCATATTCAGATTTTCTTCCTGGCGTGTGTGATTATCGCGGCTCTTTATGGAGGAGCAACTTCTTCACGGTCGATCATTATTAAACAAGGTTTGCCTGCGATCATTGCATTGTTGCTGGTCCTGTTCCTCTAATTTCCTGTCGATAGGTGCATTGCTTCGATTCATGTTTAAATCCTTTATGGTAAGGTAGTGAATAGATAGCAGTGTACAATGACCAGAATCGTTCTGGAATTGGAAGGAGAACATGTCATGGGATTGTTTGACAAGCTTCGGCGGCGCAAAAAGGAGAAAGTACCTGCAGGTGGTGCTGTCGAATCGACGAATTACAGTGAAACCATCGTGGGTTTTGTCCTGCTGGAGCGTGACGATTGTAATTTTGACCTTTTCATCAGGAACATGAAGAACGAATGGGGTATCGAGATTGAAGAACGCCCGGAGGAGGGCAATCTCTTTTTTGAGGTGAATGGGATGCAGGTGGTATGTGCCCACATTGCCGCGCCTGTACCCGACCGTGAAGTTGAGGAGAATGCCAAGCTAAACATCCTTTGGCGAGAAGCGGAGCAAGTTACCTCACGGCACCAGTCTCAGATTATTGTCTCTGTTCTGAATGCAACAAATGCTATTGATGGACATGTTCTGTTCACTCAAACAGCGAGTGCTTTGTTACAATTGGATCACGCGCTGGCCATATACATGGCCCCACTTGTTGTTGAAGCCAGTCAATATGTCGAAACCAGCCGTGGGATCAAACATGATGAGTTGCCCGTCTCGCTCTGGATTTTCATCGGATTATTCCAAAATGCCGAAGGCGCTTCAGCTTACACTTACGGACTACGTAACTTTGGAAAAGAAGAGATGGAGATTATGCAATCGTCTGAGTCTTTAAGCGATGTATTTGAGATGATGTTCATGACCACAACGTATGTGGTTGAGAACGACGTCACACTGCATGACGGGGAAACACTTGGTTTCTCGGCAGAGCAAAAGCTGAGCATTTCCCTTTCCAAAGGTGTAGCAACGGAAGGTAACAGTTTGAAGATTGGCTTCTAATTTAAGTAGTTATCTTAACTTTATCATGTCACAGTTGTAGAAGCCGTCTGGAGTTCATACTCTGGGCGGCTTTTAGCTATTTAACCTTCCTCACAATGACGATATGATAACAATCCCTGAATTTAACTTCCCTAGGAAAAAATAGTCCATAAGAACCACTATATTGTGAATTCAGTTTTCATTCTCGCTATAAAAAGGTATAATTAATAGGCTTATAGTCTCATATATTACATATTATTTTATTATCGAGGAGTTGCCTACATGTCTGTTAGACGTTTGGATTCAACTAAACCTATTATTGAAATTATCTGGGAAGGTATTGTTTCTCCTGAAAATGTCGAACAAGCGAATACAGAAATCCAGAGAATAGCTGAACAATTGGGAAATTCGTTTGATGTGCTAGTAGATATGCGGAACATGAAGGCTTTCCCTCAGGACACCAAAGAAAAAATTGTGGAACACCAGAAACTACTGACACACTGGGGTATGCAGCGAGCTAGTGTAGCCGTAGGTGGTGCGATCGCCAAAATGCAATTGAATCGGATCTCCAAAGAGTCGGTGCACCAGACTGAATTCCAATGGGAAACGTATGACGAGGCTTTGGCATTTTTGTTGAAATAATATTGAAGTGATACGGACTAAGTATAATAAGAGAGGTACCGATGCTGTACATGGCACACAGAAAGAGGCGTTCCCATGAGGAAACGCCTCTTCTTTTGCAGTTCCACTTGGTTTACTCAGTTTTGCCAGTGATTCGAACGCTCATCATTTAAGATTCAAGTTTACTTACACGCACCATCGTTACCGATGTACCATTTAGGGACTCCTCCACGAATCCTAACCGCTTATATAAGCGAATCGCTTGGTTATCCGGGTCAACGCTGAGCGAGACTGCTTCAATTCCCCGCCGTTCAACCTCATCTAATGCGAACTGAAGCAGCAAGGTACCTATTCCTTTTCCACGTGCATCTTCCGTTACAGCCATCCCCATCTCTGGCGTAGCTGCATTCACATAACCGTATCCCGCATTCTGATCCGTATAGAATCGTAATGTTATTGAACCTAGTCTCTTGCCCTGCTGGTCAACTGCAACATACCCGAAATCCCCTTCTCTTCCCCAGTCTTCAACGTATTTGGACAGTCCGGGAGTATGAATACTTTCGATTGGAAAAGGTTCATCACCTTCTCTTCTATGCAGGGATGCATATAACATCTCCCACAGGAAAGGGATATCCTGTTCTTCAATAGGGCGTACATAATAGTTGGATATGATGGTCATGTTTGCTCCTCCTTCAGCTTTTCAAAAAGGCGGTCCATCTCATTCAGATTAAACTCATTGGTAATCTCGTAGTCTTCAAGTTCGTCTCTCGTTTTCGCCTCATTGTAAATGGAGATAGACTTTTCATTATAGAACGTCAGTTCAAATCCATTGGTAAAGCGGCCTTCTTTATTAATGATGAGTCGCCACTCATAGTAATGTGGATTCCTTTCGGAAACGTCGAATTCCCGTACTCTTTTAAGATCAACATCCTTTAATAGCTTCAGCATGTCTCTAATCTCTTTGGGATCTGTAATCGTTATTTCATCATCTTCATTATACGGTTCATTGTCGGAAATTTTCCTAATCGTCAGTCGATCCAATGTATCCAGCATCGTCATATTATCGGTAACCTCTGCTCGAAACGTCGTATGTTTGCTGGGGATATACATAGTATATTGACCAGAGGTATACATACGCACTGCAATAGCTAAAAAAACAATAATCATGGCGATACCCATAATCATCTTGATTCGTTTAATCATCCCAATCCCCTCTCTAGATCTACATAAAACATATAAATTGGTAATTATTGATATATTCCAGTATAACATCTCACTCCTTCTGTTCCAATGTCATTTCTTATCTCTGGTCTCTCAATTACGATGACGTTTTGGGCTACACTAAAAATGGAACATTTAAATGAACAAGCCGCGTTCTCCCATAGGGTGAACGCGGCTTGTTTGTTACTTGGTTATATTGTTTTATTAGCTATTCAGAACGGGTAAGACGATAACCCTTATCCCGAGCATGAATATACACACGTAGACTTGGCCTCACGTCTGTTCAGCGTACACCGAAAACTATTTGTTTTCAGCCCAATACACGGCCTGCTGATTCTCGGATAACCAGCTCGGGCTTCAGCACAATCTTCTGTGGCTCTTTTTGTTCATCCTTTAACTCTTCAATCAACAGATCTACAGCGCGATGTCCCAGTTCTTCAATTGGCTGGGCAACGGTCGTAAGCGGTGGACTGGTCACCGAAGCCAGAATGGTATTATCAAATCCGATAATCGACACATCCTCTGGCACGCGTAGGCCCAGCTCTTTGGCTGCCTGAAGTGCACCAATGGCCTGAATGTCATTACAACAGAACAAACCTGTCGGGTGATCCTTCTCACCGAGCAACAGTAACGCCTCTTTTTTGGCCGAGCTCAGATCAGCTGCCGATTCTCGGATCTGATTCGGTTCCAGCGTATGACCTACCTTAATCAGTGTTTCACGGAATCCACGTACACGTTCCTGACTGCTACTGACTTTGGACGGTTCCGACAGAACCGCTACACGGGTGTGCCCAAGTTCAAGCAGATGCTCCGCTGCGAGTGCTCCACCAAGTATGTCGTCAATGGTGACTGTATGAACCGACAGGGATGGCATATGACGTGCAATCAAAGCGACAGGGATAGACTGCTGCAAGAGGGGTGACAAAATTTCGGCATTATCGATCCCGGTTCCGATCATCATGCCATCGACCCTTTTTTGCTGAAGCAGATTCAGGTAACGCTCTACCCGCTCGTCCTTATTATCCGTACTGCATATGACCACGCTGTAACCCAATTGACGGCTTCGATCCTCCACGGCTCTTGCGAGTTCTGCGAAATACGGGTTTGAGATGTCCGGTACGAGCAGTCCCAATGTATACGTCTGCTTACCTGTAAGTGCAGCTGCGATCGCGCTGGGTTGATAGTGAAGGCGTTCCATGATCTCCATAATCTCGGCTCGCCGCTTCTCACTGATCTTGCCTTTGCCATTAATGACCTGCGAGACGGTTGCAATGGATACACCCGCCTCGCGTGCGATATCGTATATGGTTGCTTTCATTGTCTTTTTCCCCATTTGTGCTATATATAAATTTCGTTATACATAGATAATTGTTCTCTTCTCATTATGCAGGGGGAAGTCTGCATACGCAACTTGAAGCCAGCACAATGTGCGTAGTATGAACTGTTTTACTTTTTCATCAACCACTCATGGTCAGGATCGTTATGGAATTTCCAGGTCCGGGTTGGTCCAGCCATCACGTTCAGATAGTAGACTTCATACCCCGGAGGAGCGCCTACCGGATGATATCCGTCCGGAACAAGCACCACTTCACCGTTTTTCACTGCTAGCGTCTCGTCCACAGAACGATCGTCCGTGTATATGCGCTGAATGGCAAACCCCTGCTCAGGCTGCACACGGAAATAATACGTTTCTTCCAGCAAAGATTCATCCGGGAGTGCGTCCCGATCATGCTTATGTGGCGGGTAACTGGACCAATGCCCATCTGGTGTGAATACCTCAACAACGAGCAAACTGTCCGCTTCTTTTTGTTCCGGCAAAATATTGTGAATCTGGCGTTCCAGATTGCCATATCCTCGTGCCTCTACCCCTACATCTTCCGGTGCAATGAGACGAGCCGGGTACGTGCCTTTACCGGGTGCAACACATATAGCGATTTCCAGTTCGGTACGTGCTGTGATCTGCACTTGATCGGAAGTTGAGACGTAGACCGAGTACGGAGGTATTTTCTCGAAAACACTCATTCTTTTTCCGATATTATCCCATGTGTGCTCCCGGGTACTTACATTGGCGAAACCGCTGAGAAGCACCACACAGAGTTCCTGATCACCGCTCTCACGGGTTAGCGTCTCCCCCTCCGCCAGCTTCGCTACCTGAAAGCCAACATATTCCCACCCCGCCGACTCCGGTGTTACGTTTATAAGTGTACCGTCTCCCTCCGGGTTGACCACGGGTTTCACAATACGTTCTGACATCTTGTCATCCACTCCTTTCTGTAATCGTCCACAACAACTTGATACTTATAAAAACAAAAACCTGGACTATTCATGCCCTCTATTAGAAAAAGTGACTTTAATCATCCACCTATGGCGTTGCCGTTTGCGATTCCAGTGACACCCCAGGGACTTCACTCAGCTTCACAGGTCTTCCCCGCTCCATGGACATTTTTGCTGCCAGTGCAATTCGTTCTGCCTGTACTGCATCGTGGCCATTAACGATAACCGGTGTATCATGAATGATTGCATCGATAAAGAGGGCTGTCTCCTGTACATATGCTTCATTGTAGCGTTCCAGGAAAAAGTGTAACGGTTTGTCGCGCATAAGCCCGGCCGCTGTACTGATCTCAGCCGTATTTGGATGATCATTCGCCGCTGCGGCGCTGCCCATCGAGCCAAACACTTCAACACGCTGGTCATACCCATATACAGCCTGACGACTGTTATCAATGACACCAATCGCTCCATTGGCAAACGTCATCGTTACAATCGCTGTATCCACGTCACCATGTTCCGCAAAAACCGGATTGATCAGCACGTTGCCCTGAGCGTATACTTCTTCCACTTCACTCCCGGACAGATACCGTGCCATGTCAAAATCGTGGATCATCATGTCCATGAAGATTCCGCCAGATACCCGGATATACTCCGCAGGCGGTGGACTCGGGTCGCGAGAAGTAATTTTGATAATATGCGGATCACCAATCGTACCATCCTGCACATGCGCACGTATCCGTCTGAAGTTGTGATCGAAGCGGCGGTTAAATCCAATTTGCAGCTTTACACCGGCCTTCTGAACTGCCGCTACTGCCGCTTGGGTCTGTGCCAGATCCATGCTGACCGGCTTCTCGCAGAAGATATGTTTGCCCGCCTGAGCGGCCTGTTCGATTAGCGGCACATGTGTATCAGTTGAAGAACAGATCAGCACCGCGTCTACATTAGGCATCGAGATCAACTGGCTGCTATCCGTTGTTACAACAGGGATGCCACGACTGGAGGCCCAAGCCTCCAATTCAGGACCTGCAAACAAGTCACTGATTCCCACAATCTCGGCATGCGGGTTGCGCAGGAGATTGTCTGCATGAATTTTGCCGATCCGTCCAGCCCCGATGATGCCAATTCTCACTTTGTCCTTGCCCATTCCGTTATCCTCCCTATGTGCGTCCATATGGGCTAGGCGTTCCCTTAGCCCGAGTGATGCTCTGGTTGTTACCAGCGCGCCGTTACCATCTTCTTGCGAGTGTAGAATTCAACACCATCCGTGCCATTGGCGTGAAGATCACCATAGAAGGACTTCTTCCAGCCCGAAAACGGGAAGAATGCCATTGGTGCAGGTACGCCTAGGTTAATACCCAACATGCCCGCATCAATCGTTTCACGGAATTGACGCATACTCGCTCCGCTGCGGGTGAACAGACACGCCCCGTTGGCAAAGTCGGAACGGTTCGCCAGCTCAACGGCTTCCTCCAGCGTAGACACTCTTGCCACCGAGAGTACCGGAGCAAAGATCTCATCCTGCCAAATTTTCATATTGCTATCAACTTGGTCGAATACCGTAGGCCCTACAAAATAACCGGATTCACCTGTCGCCTGATCCTTACGTCCATCCCGAATCAATGCCGCGCCTTCCTGCTCTCCGGCTTCAATGTAACTGAGTGTACGCTCTTTATGTGGTCCACGGATGACAGGACCGAGGAACACGCCCTCATCCATGCCGTTACCAATGCTAATGCGGTCTGCAGCTTCCACCAGCTTTTGTACCAGTTCGTCAGCCACATCACCCACAGCCACAACAACCGCACATGCCATGCAACGTTCCCCTGCTGAGCCAAAGGCTGCACTGGTAATCTCTTTCACGGTTAAATCCAGATCGGCGTCCGGCATAACGATGGAGTGGTTTTTGGCACCAGCCAGTGCCTGTACCCGTTTGCCATGCTTGGATGCAGTAGTGTAGACGTATTCAGCTACAGGTTGTGATCCGACAAAGGAGATCGCTTGAACATCCTTATGTTCCAGCAACCCGTTCACGACATCATGCGCACCGTGAACGATGTTGAGCACACCGTCCGGAAGCCCCGCTTCCTTGAACAGCTCTGCCAAGCGGCCTGCCAGCAGCGGTGTACGCTCGGACGGCTTCAAGACAAAGGTGTTACCACACGCAATAGCCAGCGGGAACATCCAGCACGGCACCATCATCGGGAAGTTGAATGGGGTAATCCCCCCAATTACGCCGATTGGGTAGCGGTACATGCCCGACTCCAGTCCTGTCGCGATATCAGGCAGTTGTTTGCCCATCATCAGATTCGGAGCACCAGCCGCGAACTCGACGCATTCAATGCCACGCAATACCTCGCCGTACGCTTCGGCATAACTTTTACCGTTCTCCAGCGTCACCAGGCGAGCTAGCTCTTCCCAATGTTCAACCAGCAACTGCTGGTAGCGGAATAGAATACGTGCACGGCGTGGAACCGGTGTGCTGCTCCAGGATTTGAACGCTTCTCGTGCTGTCTGAACCGCCAGATCCACGTCCGCTTGTTCGGACAGTGGCACATGTGCAATAACCTCTTCTGTAGCCGGATTCACCACTGGCTCCGTGCGAGTTGACGCTGGGGTTACCCAGGCACCTCCGATCCAGTTTTGTACCATTGTCGCTGTTGCAGACGCTTCAGAAATTCCTTTTCCCATAGCCCTGTCTCCCTTCGCTTATGTGTGATCCCTTATGTTGAACTTATATCATTGATGTTTGATCTGTATGAGTGTGTTATTCAAAGTATTGCAACGAGCTTCAAGACACGGTAATCTCGCCCCGATTGCAACGTTCGATGTAATCATTCACCTGTTCTACTGTTGGCATCGCATCCGAACAGCTGTGGCTTGAAATGACGATACTTGCTGCGCCACTGCCATAGGCCATACTGCGCTCAATTGTCCAGCCCTGCATCAATCCATACAGGAACCCGGCTGCGTAGGAATCGCCTGCCCCAAAAGTTTTGACCACTTTTGCCGGATAGCTGTCCGCACGGTGGGAAAGTCCTTCACGCGTATAAGCAATGGACCCTTCCTTGCCGTGTTTGATTACTACAATATTCGCTGAGAAATCAAACCATTTCTGTGCAGTCACCTGATCGCTATGATCCGGATTGTGGTCGAATGTCTCCATCATGTCGAACTCTTCACGTGTGCCAAGGATGATATCGCATTTCTCGGCTGCGAGGTTATAATACACCGCTGTCTCTTCGTCCGATGTCCATGTGTATGGGCGATAATCCAGATCAAACACAATAACTGTGCCATGTTTTTTCGCATACGTTAGTGCCTGTAATACGGCTTCACGGGATGGGCTCTGCGCGAGGGCTGTGCCTGAGATTAGCAGCACTTTAGAGTCAGCAATCAACTGCTCTTGCACCTCTTGCGCCTGTAATAACAGATCAGCTACATTGTCCCGGTACATCAGGATACTGCAATCCGTTGGGCTTTTGATTTCGGTAAAAGCAAGCCCTGTCACTGCTCCGGTGTCATCTGTAACTACATTTGATGTGTCGATGCCGTTCTTCTCCAAATAACTCTGGATGAATCTGCCCATCTGGTCACCCGCGATCTTACCGATAAAAGCCGTCTCCATACCCAGTCTGGACATGCCAATCGTAATATTGGCCGGAGAGCCGCCAACATACTTCGTGAACGTCATCGTCTCTTCCATCGGGCGATTGATCTCATTGGCGTTCAAGTCGATGCACAAGCGACCAATCGCGGTGAAATCCTTCTTCCTGGATACCGGAAAGGATACGTAAGTCATTGCATGTGAGCCCCTTTCTGTAGTGGGATTTTCCATGTTGTATATCGATATCTAGACTAGTTACTCATTCCATCGTAAGGACTCGTAAACGGCTAGAGTAAGTCAGTTTTATTTTCCAATCGTAACGTTATACTCTTGCTAGCCTTCTTCCTTTTTCACTTCATAGGTGTGGCCTCTGACCGCTGCAATGCTAAACGAATCAGCTGTGTTGGTATAACGACTCCATATAGTTCAAAGATCGCTTCGCATACTCATATGGGTTATGAATCGCAGGGTCCTGCTCTCCTTCAAGCATCGCCCAGCCATCGTACCCTCGTGTGATCAGTTCTTGTAGAATTGGTGCAAAATCAATGCATCCATCGCCTGGTACAGTGAACACTCCTCTACGAATACAGCCGACAAAGTCAGACTGCTCCGCGCGTGCTTCATCCAGCACATGCGGGCGGATATCTTTCAGATGGATATAGGCGATCCGATCATAATGTTTGCGCAGCAGTTCAAGTGGATCGGCTCCGCCATAGTAGGCATGACCAGTATCATAGAGCAGATACACGAGAGAAGGGTCTGTCAGCTCCATCAGTCGATCAATCTCATCCGGTTGCTCTACCACCGTGCCTCCATGATGATGATACGTAAGCTTCAACCCATGTTCGCGGGCAATAGCTCCTGCTTCGTTCAACCCTTCAACGAGGATATGCCATTCAGATTCGCTGAGTCTGAGCACTTCTTTTTCATTCGGTGTCCGTCTTGGATCAAAATGAAGTGACCCGCCTACCTCTGCCGTACTGATTACCTTACTGCCCATGGATTGCAGAAATTCCGCATGTTTGCGATAGCTGTCCAGCTCCGACTGACGATACGCCGGGTCGGAGAAAAGTACGGATTTCCACTGGGAGACCAGATTGATATTCCTTTTACTCAATTCCTCACGCAATATAGCAGGATCGGTAGGATATTTACGTCCCATCTCTGTACCTGTCAGCCCAAGACGCTGAATGTCATCCAGAATCTGTGCACACGTTGTCGCGTCACCATGCTCCTTCACATCTTCACCGACCCAATTGATCGGATGAATCCCAAGCTGGAATGGCAGCTTGCTCATTGCCCCACGTCTCCTTTGTCGTTCAACATTGTGGTTCACTATATTAAACTAGATTAAATCGGTCTTGCTTTGGCACGGTTGGCTTGCATGGTGTGATGAGCATGAACTACCTTTTCTTCGGCAGATACCTCAGGTACACCCACATTCCACCATGACTCGTATCCACCTGCGTTGGTTCCAGGCACGACCGGAATCTCAATCAACGTACTCACTGTTTCGTTCTTCGCATCTCGGAGTGCTTGTTCCAGCTGTTCTGCTGTCTCCGCTCTATAGGATTTGGCTCCCATGCTTCGGGCGTGAGCTGCAAAGTCCATTGGCATGTAATCCCCGGTCAGTCGTCCACTCTCGGATTCCCGATAACGGAACTCATTGCCGAACCCGTCACTACCATGTTCCCGCTGTAAGTTATGAATACATTGGAATCCATTGTTGTTGAATAATAGAACGGTCATCTTCTTCTGTTCCTGCAAACTAGTCACAAACTCCGAATGCAGCATCAAATAACTGCCATCACCAACCATCGCGTACACTTCACGATCCGGCTCGGCAAGTGCTGCTCCGAACGCTCCACTTACCTCGTACCCCATACAGGAGAACCCATACTCCATATGATACGTCTTTGGTTCAGCCGCACGCCACAGACGATGCAGATCGCCTGGCAGACTGCCCGCCGCACACACAATAACGGAAGATGGATCAATGGTCCGGTTAACGATGCCAACTGCTGTAGTCTGTGCCAGCCCTGCTTCATGTTGAGCTGCATACAGCCGATCCACTTCTGCATTCCATTCAGCGCGGAGATCAGCGATTTCGGATGCGCCATATGCACATCGGTATTGTCTTTCCTGCAATTCCTTCTGCAAAGCCTGCAATCCTTCGCGTGCATCTGCCAGAATGGCTTCCCCGCCTAACTTGGCGGCATCCATGCCGTTCAGGTTAATGTTGATGAATGAAGCCTCCGGATGTTGAAAAGCAGAGCGGGACGCCGTCGTAAAATCCGAGAACCGCGTACCGACGCCGATCACAACGTCTGCTTCTCTCGCCAGCCTATTGGCTGCCAGAGAGCCCGTAACCCCGATTGCCCCCACATTTAGTGGGTGGTCCCAAGAAACTGCGCTCTTGCCCGCCTGCGTCTCGGCGATCGGAATACCAAATGCCTCGGCGAACTCCACGAGCTGGGCGGACGCCTCAGAGTACAACACACCGCCGCCTGCAACGAGCAGCGGCTTACTGCCTCGGGCAATCTGCTCCGTTGCCCGTTCAATGGCTGCCTGTACCGGAGGGCGACGATCCAGATAATGTACTTTGCGAGCAAAGAACGATTCTGGATAATCGTATGCCTCTGCCTGCACATCCTGCGGCAGTGCGAGCGTTACTGCTCCCGTCTCTGCTGGATCGGTTAGCACACGCATGGCCTGTGTAACAGCAATCATCAACTGTTCGGGACGAACAATGCGATCCCAGTACTTGCTAACAGCTTTGAATGGATCAGTGGCTGAGATTGTATAATCACTGCTCACTTCCAACTGCTGAAGTACCGGGTCCGGTTCCCGTGTAGCAAAGTTATCTCCAGGAAGCAATAAAACCGGAATTCGGTTCACCGTTGCAGTAGCTGCTGCTGTAATCATATTCAAAGCACCAGGTCCAATGGATGTTGTACATGCATAGATCTGTCTACGGTTCTTCTGCTTGGCATAAGCCGCTGCCGTATGCACCATGCCTTGTTCGTTCTTGCCTTGCATATACGTCAGGCTTCCCGGACTGCGCTCCAGCGCTTCTCCAATGCCTGTTACATTGCCATGTCCAAAAATACCGATGATTCCCTTCACAAACTTGGTTTCCACCCCGTCAACCGAGATATATTGCTGATCCAAGTATCGAAGCAGTGCCTGAGCCATCGTTAATCGAATTGTTTTCATGAGTTTGATCGCCGTCCTTTCCTTTACGGGTTAAGCGCTTAATCTAAGTTAAGTTTAAGCGCCTTACCCCTAAAGGTTAAGCGCTTAATTGATATGGTATTACAGGTTAATGATTTACGCAAGCTATTTTTGTAAGCGTTTTTATAAATTGTGATAAAGAAAAGATATTCTTGTGTTCGAACATGTGTTAGACCTTCTCTATTTGAACACTTCCACAATGACTAAGAACAGACTTAAAAGGGGGGAAATATATCATGAGGATGGGATACATGCTGGTACATGCTAATCAGCCATATAATCCGTGATCTTTGTATACAATTATGATCAATATGCCTGTGAATGCAAAAAAAGAAAGAAACGGTGAATACCATCTCTTTCTTATCAATATTTAAGCGGGTGATGGGAATCGAACCCACGCTATTAGCTTGGAAGGCTAAAGTTCTACCATTGAACTACACCCGCAAATAAAAAAAATCGGGATGACACGATTTGAACATGCGACCCCCTGGTCCCAAACCAGGTGCTCTACCAAGCTGAGCTACATCCCGTTATATATACCGGCGAGAGGACTCGAACCTCCACGGTTTCCCACTCGATTTTGAGTCGAGCGCGTCTGCCATTCCGCCACGCCGGCAAAATATAAAGTTATAATGGCGCGCCCTGAGAGATTCGAACTCCCGGCCTTTTGATTCGTAGTCAAACGCTCTATCCAGCTGAGCTAAGGGCGCAAAATATTGGAGCGGAAGACGGGAATCGAACCCGCGACCCTCGCCTTGGCAAGGCGATGCTCTACCGCTGAGCCACTTCCGCAAATAAAGGATGCGCGTGGAGGGACTTGAACCCCCACGTCAAAGACGCTAGATCCTAAGTCTAGTGCGTCTGCCAATTCCGCCACACGCGCATATAATGGTGAGTCATGAAGGGCTCGAACCTTCGACACCCTGATTAAAAGTCAGGTGCTCTACCAACTGAGCTAATGACTCATAGAAAAACTGGTGGAGGATGATGGATTCGAACCACCGAACCCGTACGGGAGCAGATTTACAGTCTGATGCGTTTGGCCGCTTCGCTAATCCTCCAGGATTACATGGTGCCGGCGAGAGGACTTGAACCCCCAACCTACTGATTACAAGTCAGTTGCTCTACCAGTTGAGCTACACCGGCGTATTACATAGTGTTATAAATGGTGGCTCGGGACGGAATCGAACCGCCGACACGAGGATTTTCAGTCCTCTGCTCTACCGACTGAGCTACCGAGCCTTACTAAAATAAAAAATGGCGGAACCGACGGGATTCGAACCCGCGATCTCCTGCGTGACAGGCAGGCATGTTAGGCCAACTACACCACGGTTCCAGATCACTTTCTCAAAGGAAAGTATAATTGCGGGGGCAGGATTTGAACCTGCGGCCTTCGGGTTATGAGCCCGACGAGCTACCGGGCTGCTCCACCCCGCGTCGTTATAAAGTTTATATGGTGGAGGCTGAGGGGATCGAACCCCCGACCCTCTGCTTGTAAGGCAGATGCTCTCCCAGCTGAGCTAAGCCTCCATATTATGACCCGTAGGGGATTCGAACCCCTGTTACCTCCGTGAAAGGGAGGTGTCTTAACCCCTTGACCAACGGGCCTTACTGGCTCCCCGAACAGGGCTCGAACCTGTGACAACTCGATTAACAGTCGAGTGCTCTACCAACTGAGCTATCAGGGAATGGTGGAGCCAAGCGGGATCGAACCGCTGACCTCCTGCTTGCAAGGCAGGCGCTCTCCCAGCTGAGCTATGGCCCCATAACTCTGGTGTATTTCTTGTTGTGGTCTTGCTATGGGCCCTGGTGGACTCGAACCACCGGCCTCACCCTTATCAGAGGTGCGCTCTAACCAACTGAGCTAAGGGCCCTTATCAATTTTCGAAAAAAAATACCCCAATGGGGTTTCGCTTGGCGGCGTCCTACTCTCCCAGGACCCTGCGGTCCAAGTACCATCGGCGCTAGAGGGCTTAACGGTCGTGTTCGGGATGGGTACGTGTGGAACCCCTCCGCCATCGCCACCAAACGCGTAGCTTACATTTCAGAGTGTTGTTCTCTGAAAACTAGATTCGAAACGAAACACGCGAATTACAACTTGCTATTGGATAAGCCCTCGACCGATTAGTACTGGTCAGCTCCATGCATTGCTGCACTTCCACCCCCAGCCTATCTACCTCGTCGTCTTCAAGGGGTCTTACATACTGGGAAATCTCATCTTGAGGGGGGCTTCACGCTTAGATGCTTTCAGCGTTTATCCCGTCCGTACATAGCTACCCAGCGGTGCTCCTGGCGGAACAACTGGTACACCAGCGGTACGTCCATCCCGGTCCTCTCGTACTAAGGACAGCTCCTCTCAAATTTCCTACGCCCACGACAGATAGGGACCGAACTGTCTCACGACGTTCTGAACCCAGCTCGCGTACCGCTTTAATGGGCGAACAGCCCAACCCTTGGGACCTACTTCAGCCCCAGGATGCGATGAGCCGACATCGAGGTGCCAAACCTCCCCGTCGATGTGGACTCTTGGGGGAGATAAGCCTGTTATCCCCAGGGTAGCTTTTATCCGTTGAGCGATGGCCCTTCCATGCGGTACCACCGGATCACTAAGCCCGACTTTCGTCCCTGCTCGACTTGTAGGTCTCGCAGTCAAGCTCCCTTATGCCTTTGCACTCTTCGAATGATTTCCAACCATTCTGAGGGAACCTTTGGGCGCCTCCGTTACTCTTTAGGAGGCGACCGCCCCAGTCAAACTGCCCACCTGACACTGTCCCCGCACCGGATTACGGTACCAGGTTAGAACCTAGATACGATCAGGGTGGTATCCCAACGTTGCCTCCACAGAAGCTGGCGCTCCTGCTTCAAAGGCTCCCACCTATCCTGTACAGATCGTACCCAAATTCAATATCAAGCTGCAGTAAAGCTCCATGGGGTCTTTCCGTCTTGTCGCGGGTAACCTGCATCTTCACAGGTATTAAAATTTCACCGGATCTCTCGTTGAGACAGCGCCCAAGTCGTTACGCCATTCGTGCGGGTCAGAATTTACCTGACAAGGAATTTCGCTACCTTAGGACCGTTATAGTTACGGCCGCCGTTTACTGGGGCTTCGGTTCACAGCTTCGGGATGACTCCCTAACCACTCCCCTTAACCTTCCAGCACCGGGCAGGCGTCAGCCCGTATACTTCGCCTTACGGCTTCGCACAGACCTGTGTTTTTGCTAAACAGTCGCTTGGGCCTTTTCACTGCGGCCCCCTCGTGCTATTCACACTACCGGGGCACCCCTTCTCCCGAAGTTACGGGGTCATTTTGCCGAGTTCCTTAACGAGAGTTCTTCCGCGCGCCTTAGAATACTCTTCTCGCCTACCTGTGTCGGTTTGCGGTACGGGCACCATCACCTGGCTAGAGGCTTTTCTTGGCAGTGTGAGATCATGACCTTCGCTACTATAATTTTCGCTCCCCATCACAGCTCAGCCTTACAATGTGCGGATTTGCCTACACATCAGCCTTACTGCTTAGACGGACATCCATCAGTCCGCGTCACTACCCTACTGCGTCCCCCCATTGCTCATAACGGCTTACGGTGGTACAGGAATTTCGACCTGTTGTCCTTCGACTACGCCTTTCGGCCTCGCCTTAGGTCCCGACTTACCCTGAGCGGACGAGCCTTCCTCAGGAACCCTTAGGCTTTCGGCGGATCAGATTCTCACTGATCTTTTCGTTACTCATACCGGCATTCTCACTTGTATAATGTCCAGCGCTCCTTACGGTACACCTTCAACCCTTATACAACGCTCCCCTACCCCTGATGCAAAGCATCAAGCCATAGCTTCGGTGGTGTGTTTAGCCCCGTTACATTTTCGGCGCAGAGTCACTCGACCAGTGAGCTATTACGCACTCTTTAAATGATGGCTGCTTCTAAGCCAACATCCTGGTTGTCTGTGCAACTCCACATCCTTTCCCACTTAACACACACTTGGGGACCTTAGCTGATGGTCTGGGCTGTTTCCCTTTTGACAATGGATCTTAGCACTCACTGTCTGACTCCCGGAAGTAAGTCTATGGCATTCGGAGTTTGACTGAGCTTGGTAACCCTTGCGGGCCCCGCACCCAATCAGTGCTCTACCTCCACGACTCTGTTTTCCGAGGCTAGCCCTAAAGCTATTTCGGGGAGAACCAGCTATCTCCGAGTTCGATTGGAATTTCTCCGCTACCCCCACCTCATCCCCGCATTTTTCAACATGCGTGGGTTCGGGCCTCCAGTGCGTGTTACCGCACCTTCACCCTGGACAGGGGTAGATCACCCGGTTTCGGGTCTACGTCCACGTACTATGTCGCCCTATTCAGACTCGCTTTCGCTGCGGCTCCGGCTCTTCACCTTAACCTTGCACGGGAACGTAACTCGCCGGTTCATTCTACAAAAGGCACGCCATCACCCCTAAAACGGGCTCTGACTTTTTGTAAGCACACGGTTTCAGGTTCTATTTCACTCCCCTTCCGGGGTGCTTTTCACCTTTCCCTCACGGTACTGCTTCACTATCGGTCGCTAGGAAGTATTTAGCCTTGGCAGATGGTCCTGCCGGATTCATACGGGGTTTCACGTGCCCCGCACTACTCGGGATCCGTCTCGGAGGGAACAGACTTTCAACTACAGGGCTTTTACCTTCTTTGGCGGGCCTTTCCAGACCTCTTCGCTTAACCGGTTCCTTTGTAACTCCATGTGAGACGTCCCACAACCCCAAAGAGCAAGCTCTTTGGTTTGGGCTTCTCCGCGTTCGCTCGCCGCTACTGACGGAATCACTATTGTTTTCTCTTCCTCAGGGTACTTAGATGTTTCAGTTCCCCTGGTATGCCTCTACACAACCTATGTATTCAGTTGTGAGTAACTGGAAATTACCCCAGCTGGGTTTCCCCATTCGGACACCCCCGGATCAAAGCTTGCTTACAGCTCCCCGAGGCAGTTTCGTTGTTCGCCACGTCCTTCATCGGCTCCTAGCGCCTAGGCATCCTCCGTGTGCTCTTAGTAGCTTAACCAATTTGCTCCGGTTTTGACTGCTCGCTTCCCTTGTTTTGCTTACGCAAAGCCAAAAGTCACTCCCATTCAATACCATCACAAAAGCAATTTAACTACCGTTTTTATTGAAACTTGTTTGCACAAGTTCAGCTAAAAAGGAATGTTCTAATTCGCGTTTGTTTCGTTTCGATATCTAGTTTTCAAAGAACAAGCTCCATGCAAAAGCAAGCTGTTTGAGAGTTTGAGCTCTCAAAACTGAGCAACGAGTGAGTAGTTTTGCAGCTAAGCTGCGGTTTTGAATGTTTCCACTCGGGAAACGATTCTCCATAGAAAGGAGGTGATCCAGCCGCACCTTCCGATACGGCTACCTTGTTACGACTTCACCCCAATCATCTATCCCACCTTCGGCGGCTGGCTCCTTGCGGTTACCCCACCGACTTCGGGTGTTATAAACTCTCGTGGTGTGACGGGCGGTGTGTACAAGACCCGGGAACGTATTCACCGCGGCATGCTGATCCGCGATTACTAGCAATTCCGACTTCATGCAGGCGAGTTGCAGCCTGCAATCCGAACTGAGACCGGCTTTGTTGGGATTGGCTCCATCTCGCGATTTCGCAGCCCGTTGTACCGGCCATTGTAGTACGTGTGTAGCCCAGGTCATAAGGGGCATGATGATTTGACGTCATCCCCACCTTCCTCCGGTTTGTCACCGGCAGTCTATCTAGAGTGCCCACCCGAAGTGCTGGCAACTAAATATAAGGGTTGCGCTCGTTGCGGGACTTAACCCAACATCTCACGACACGAGCTGACGACAACCATGCACCACCTGTCTTGAATGTTCCGAAGAAAAGGTACATCTCTGCACCGGTCATTCAGATGTCAAGACCTGGTAAGGTTCTTCGCGTTGCTTCGAATTAAACCACATACTCCACTGCTTGTGCGGGTCCCCGTCAATTCCTTTGAGTTTCAGTCTTGCGACCGTACTCCCCAGGCGGAGTGCTTAATGTGTTAACTTCGGCACCAAGGGTATCGAAACCCCTAACACCTAGCACTCATCGTTTACGGCGTGGACTACCAGGGTATCTAATCCTGTTTGCTCCCCACGCTTTCGCGCCTCAGCGTCAGTTACAGCCCAGAGAGTCGCCTTCGCCACTGGTGTTCCTCCACATATCTACGCATTTCACCGCTACACGTGGAATTCCACTCTCCTCTTCTGCACTCAAGTCACCCAGTTTCCAGTGCGATCCGGGGTTGAGCCCCGGGATTAAACACCAGACTTAAATGACCGCCTGCGCGCGCTTTACGCCCAATAATTCCGGACAACGCTTGCCCCCTACGTATTACCGCGGCTGCTGGCACGTAGTTAGCCGGGGCTTTCTTCTCAGGTACCGTCACCTTGAGAGCAGTTACTCTCCCAAGCGTTCTTCCCTGGCAACAGAGCTTTACGATCCGAAAACCTTCATCACTCACGCGGCATTGCTCCGTCAGGCTTTCGCCCATTGCGGAAGATTCCCTACTGCTGCCTCCCGTAGGAGTCTGGGCCGTGTCTCAGTCCCAGTGTGGCCGATCACCCTCTCAGGTCGGCTACGCATCGTCGCCTTGGTGAGCCGTTACCCCACCAACTAGCTAATGCGCCGCAGGCCCATCCCCAAGTGACAGATTGCTCCGTCTTTCCAGTTTCCTTCAGGCGAAGAAAACAACTATTCGGTATTAGCTACCGTTTCCGGTAGTTGTCCCAAACTTGAGGGCAGGTTACCTACGTGTTACTCACCCGTCCGCCGCTAACCATCAGAGAAGCAAGCTTCTCTTCAAGTCCGCTCGACTTGCATGTATTAGGCATGCCGCCAGCGTTCGTCCTGAGCCAGGATCAAACTCTCCAATAAAGTATTGAAAAGAGCGATAAGCTCATTTTGAATCTGACGAGATTAAAAATCTCATTTGTGCTCCAGTCGATTCAAGCCAAGGCTTGTTTCAACTTTCGCGTTCATTCTGCAAGCAGAATGTTTACTCACTCGTTGTTCAGTTTTCAAAGATCAAACTTATTTTGTTACCGAGCGTTGTTCTCCTCAGCAACTTTTATATCTTAACACTTCCGAACCAACTTAGCAAGCTCTTTTTTTAAGTTTCTTTCGAAGCTTATTTGTTTCACCTGCAACACTTTGTTTCTCGTGTTTTTTGACCGGATATAGAATATATCATATGCACAATACAATTACCACTTGTAAAATATCCCATTACCAAGCAAACTATATATCTAGTTCAATTTCTTTATAATCTCTTTTTCCAATGGCAATATCCTTTTACTATACCCTATATACACTCACTGGTCTAATCTATCTCAATATAGGTTGTAAACAGTCTCCTTCAACATCATTACATTCGTTCTATAAGATAAGAAACATAATACTTCTACTCTATAACGCTGCTTTCTATTATGTCGTTATCAAATCTAACAATTGAACTCCATAACCTGTGGGCTTATATAGATTGTGCTTTTCACTTTTTATACTATTAGTCTTGGTACCTGCCCATCACTATCGTGTCGTGATATTGTCCATCCGTGTGTCGCCGATCCCTTTTCAAAATGCCTTCGATCCCGAAGCCTCTCTTCTGATATAACTCGATTGCCTTATCGTTGGATGCCAGCACGTTCAACGCAATCTTCTCTACACCAGTCTGGTCTGCCCATTCTATCGACTTCTCCAGCAGGTTCTTACCAATCCCATGTCCCCAGAACTCTCGGGCTACACACACGCCGAACTCAACTTTATGGCAAAAGCGCTTCAACTCTGTACCTTCACATCGGGAGTATCCCACAATCTCGCCCGCCGCCACAGCAACAAGGAACAGATTCCGTGACTTCTCAGTGTCCAAATGGATGATCCGCCTAAACCCGGCTGCGTCGATATACGCCTCACCCTCTTCACGATCCATGTTCTCGGTTTCCCCATCGATTTGTACACGTAGTAAAGACAAGGCCTCAGCATCCTTTTCCTCTGCTGATCTAATGGAGTAAGATAAGCCTTTAATGTTATATTCCTGCCGATCGATCATCATAAGAACCAGATCTCCTCTTCCGCTCTGTATAATTACTGTACCTGTATCGCCCTACCCCACCTCAGACGGACTCTTGCCCGTAAGCATTTTGAACACCTGGCTGAAATACGTCGCATTACGGAACCCCGTCATCTCGCTCACCTCATATACCATGTAATGTCCCGACTGCAACAGTTCCAACGCTCTCTGAATCCGGTACCCGTTCAAATAACTGACGAAATTCTCACCGGTCACCCTTTTGAAAAGTTGACTCAGATACTTCGGATGTACGAACAGCCCCTTGGCTATCGCTTCAAAACTGATCTCTTCGGCGTAATGCAGCTCCACATACTGTTTCACCTGCTCTATCAGTTTATTGCTTTTCTTCTCGCCCATCTCCTTGCGTATCTGTTCCAGCCAGTCGCAGATAATACGATCCATCCAGTTTACCAGATCATGCAAAGCATATTTCGATTGAATTTCACGCAGAAAGTCACTCATCGCCAGCGGCGGCGTTAACATAGGATGAAGTCGGTTCCAGCTATGCATCAATGTGTCAAACAGACTGACGGCCACAACCTGTACATCCTGTATCCCAACACATTTCCCCTCTTTCAGCAAAAGGCAAATATGATGCCATACCTCTTCCGCCAGGTCAGGTCGAATATCCGCCCAAGCCTCGTTCCATTGACGAAGCAATAATGAATAATCGGTCACACTTGGTTCTGTTTCCTCTGATGTTTCATAGTGGTAGATACGACTTCCTCCTTGAAACTCTGCTGTTTCCACCGCTTCCCTGCTCTCGAGATAAGAATCTATCACCTCACATGGGTGACTCTTGGATCTTCCGATTCCAGCACTCACTTCAATTTTCAGATACGTAAAGATCTGATCGATCATCCGCTCCACAAGTGGCAGACATTCCTCCAGATAATCTTTATCTCCTAATAGAAGCAACACAAATACCTGATCCGAATAATCAACAATCTCAACCTGACCATTCATGCGCGCCGCTTGCTCCTTCACCGTCTCCTGAATAATATCGGCCGCCCCATAGCGGAGAAGCTGCCAATCCCGTTCTTTCATTCGTGTCAAAAATACGGGGCGATTCAGTTGCAGACTAATGGCGCGTGTCTGTGAGGACATATGAATGCCTATATAGTCCATGCGTTCTTTAGGCAACTCGTCTGCCCGATATCGCGTAGTCAGCAGTTCGTGAAGAAATTGTTTGCGCAAATACGGAAGTACCCGTCCAACCTCCTGCTTGTATGTCCGCTCCAGCCGCTCATGCCGCTCTCGCACATCTTGTTCCAGTAGCACCTCACGCAGCACAGACTCAATCTCCTCAACCTCTGCCGGCTTCAGCAAAAAGTGATTCACCCCCCAACGCATGGCTGCCCGGGCGTTCTCGAATTCGTCATATCCACTAAGAATGATGATCGGCAAGTGGGGATGATCACGGCGCAACGTCTGTGTGATCTCAAGCCCGGTCATCCCCGGCAGGTAGACGTCAGTCATAACGACGTCTGGATGCATGCGGTGAAACAACTCCAGCGCATCCAAGCCATTGGAAGCAGTGCCTGCAATGCTGAGGCCCAGAGAAGGCCAATCGATATGATCTGTTAATGCCTTTACAATATGAGGATCGTCATCAACAAGCATAATGGTCTTCATCATTTTTCACCGTCCAGCCATAGATTTAATTGCTCGTCGGTCTCAATACGCGGCAGCGTAATGGTCACTTCCACGCCACCTGACTCTCTATCGCTCAGTTGAACGCCATACCTCTTCCCACAATAGAGCTGAATGCGCTGATGTACATTCCGTACACCGATGCCACACGTCTCTTCGAGTTTCCACCCCTCCGGCAAACCCCGCCCATTATCCGTGATACGAATGACGATATCCTCATGCGGGCCAACCTCTTCGTGCATATGCACCTGAATTCGAAGTGTGCCTTCTTCAGGGCGCCCGTGCATAACGGCATTTTCGATGAAGGGCTGCAAAATGATCTTGGGAATGTAACAACCGCGAATATGCGGATCGATCTGCTCCTGATATTGAATGGAGAACGGCAGCCGCTCTGACTGGATGTTAACGTAGCAACGGGCTTGTTCCAACTCATCACGAACCCGTATAAACAGTCTCCCTCCACTCAGTCCGATCCGTAACAGCTTACTTAGTTGTACAATCATGCGACTGATATCCTTGGCTTCGTAATCAAGTGCGCGCCAGTGGATCATGTCGAGGGTATTGTATAAAAAATGGGGTTTGATCTGGGCCTCAAGCAAGCCCGTCTGGGCTTCACGCTTGGCCCGGCTCTCATCCTTCACCTGTTCCATCAGCGTCGTGAGCTGTGAAGCCATGTGATTAAAGCCATAAGCCAAATGGGCATATTCCTCTGTAAACGAAAGTTGGACCCGGGTATCGAAGTCCCCTTTCTCCAGTTGTCTCATTCGCTTGATTAATTGTCGCAAAGGTCGGATGATCTGCCTTACAAACAGGTACGCCAGCACAGCCGAGCATAATAGTCCCAGCACGGCGATGCCGAGGATCTGCCAGCCCGCTTGTCTGAGCGGAGATAACAGTGTATATACCGGAATAGTCTGTACGAGACGCCACTGAAGCATGGCTGGCCTGGAGTACAGCACCAATTGAGCACCTCCGGGTTGGCCGGAAACTACTTCGTACCCGTCTGCACCATGCTGGACATGTTCCTGAATCCATGCACTATCTATAATAGAAGAAGATGAATTTACAGCTCCACCCGGTTCCTGTACTGTACTCGCTTCATTTCTTCTATCCGCTCGTTCCTTCTCCCCTGCTGGATCAACTCTCCCCATCTGCATTACGACATTACCAGCGGTATCTACCAACAGGACTTTTCCATCAAGCACCATGGGTACATCGGCAAACCTGCGTACGATGTCCGCTCTGCTCAGTCGAATGAGCACATAGGCAACCGTCCCTCCACGACTGTCGAAAATCCGTTGGGCGTATCCGACCAGGGATTGGCCCGATACGTTCTCACGCAGCGGAACCCAAGCGGCATCAGCCGTTTCCAGCGTAGCAAACCAAGAGTCGTGTGCGATGGTGTCCACTGGAAATATGCGATCAGCCATAGTCACTGTCACTTCATTAAAAACATCCGTATACAGTTCAATGGAAGTGATGCCTTCACTCACGACCATGGTATGATCCAGAATTCGAGAGACCTCTCTCCGCTGGTGAATCTGTGCAAGCCTGCCCGTATCAGCCGTTTCGAGCAGACTGGACAGTTCCCGATTGCTTGCCAAAGCATAGGCGGTTCCGGTTACCCCTGTGATGAAATCAAATCCCCGACGTGTGCTCTCGTTCAGAAGAGCCAGACGTGCTTTGCTAATCTCGGCAAATGTGACCGTGGAGAAAGACTGATATGCCAGCCAGACAACAACCGAGACAAGCAACAGGTTAAACGCAATAAAGCAAGTCACCATCAACGTGGAGAGCTTGCTTTGTTGCAGCTTTTGATTAATAAATGAAGACCATCTTCCTTTCCTCATGGAAAAATCAACTCGTTTCGTCTTGGAATTACCCTTTGAGCCCAGAGGTCGCGATTCCTTCCACGAAGTACTTTTGACACACAATAAATACAATGAAACATGGCACCAGCGACAACACCGACATGGCAAACATCGGACCCCAATCGGATTGAGAGCTGGAATCAAGGAACAAACGCAGACCCAGCGGCACGGTGTATTTGCTCACGTCACTCAGGTAGATCAACTGACTGAAGAAGTCGTCCCATGTCCACAAGAACGTAAAGATCATCGTGGTAACCAGCGCCGGAAAAGCAAGTGGAATGATGATTTTGGTGTATATTTTCACAGGACCGCATCCATCGATGGTGGCCGCCTCATCCAGCTCTTTGGGCAATCCCCGGAAGAACTGTACCATGAGAAAAATGAAGAAGGCGTCGGTCGCCAGCCATTTTGGCACTACAAGCGGCAGATACGTATTCACCCACTCTAGGTGGTTGAAGAGAATATACTGCGGGATCAGCGTCACATGATGGGGCAGCATGATCGTCATAAGCATCAGTCCGAAGCAGATGGCTTTGAAACGAAAATTTAGTCGGGCGAAGGCATATGCCGCCATAGAGCAGGAGATGACATTGCCCAGCACGGCGCCAAGCGACAGGATGACAGAGTTGGTCAGAAAGCGGGCGAACGGATTGCCCTGAATTCCCGACCAGCCATTCATGTAATTTTTCCAATTCCATTCCTGTGGCCAGAACCAGGTCTCTGTAAAGATCATATGTCCCGGTTTGAATGAGCTGCCCAGCATCCAGAGGATCGGGTAGAGCATGACAAAGGCGATGCCTGAGATCAACACATGTTTGCTGACGACCCATGCTGTAGAGTTCCGTTGTCCAATCATGATTTCCCACCATCCTCATAGTGCACCCACAGCTTGCTACTGCGGAATACGAGCAATGTAAATACGCCAATCAGGATGACCAGCACCCAGGCCATCGCAGAAGCATAGCCCATCTGAAAGAATGAAAATCCTTTTTTGTACAGATACAGAGAGTACATTAAGGTTGAATTCACTGGCCCTCCGCTACCGTTACTGATAACAAAAGCCTGTGTGAACGATTGAAACGATGTAATCAGCTGCATCACGAGATTGAAGAAGATGACAGGTGACAGAATCGGCAACGTTATATAGAAGAATCTCCGAAGAGGACCTGCACCATCTACCGCTGAGGCTTCATCATACTCGGGTGGAATCTGCTTCAGGCCAGCCAGAAAAATAATCATCGACGATCCAAACTGCCATACGGATAACAGGACGATGGAGTACAGGGCATACTTCGGATTCGCAACCCAATCGGGAGCTTTAATACCTACCATGGCAAGGACACTATTGAGCAGCCCATCCCCACCCAGCATTTTACGCCACAACATCGCAATCGCCACGCTACCCCCAAGCAATGTCGGGATGTAATACACCGTCCGGTAAATACCGAGTCCTCGAATCCCTTTGTTGAGCAACATGGCTACCAGCAGCGCAAAGATCAACTTGACCGGTACGGATACAGCGACATACGTGAAGGTGACTTTGAGCGACTGGGTAAACAGTTTATCCGATGTAAACATCGTGGTGTAGTTATCCAGACCGACCCAGGAAGGGGCGGCCAGGATACTGTAATCAGTGAACGAGATGTATAACGATACCAGCATGGGACCAAGGGTTAGAAATAACAATCCGACAAGCCATGGGGCGAGGAACAGAAGCGCTGCTCCATTGTGGGCATATCTCCGTTTCACCCGCCGGGTAGTTACACGCTCGATTCGGGCTTGACTGACCTGTGATGTCGTCATCTTCGCAACCTCCCCGCAGAATTAGAAGTCTGAGACAGTTTCAATTATTATTGACTCGATCCAAGCGTAGCCTTGGCTCCTTCAATAAACTGGGCAATGACATCTGGAGTACTGCCTTGACCGAAGGCGATCTGCTCGCTTGCGCTCTTGAAACTCGTGTCCACTTCAGCAAATCCTTGCGGGTATGGCGGGTCAATCTCGCTGGAGTTCTTCGATACCGTATCGATAAATTGGAAAATGACTTGCTCTGCTTCCGGCAGCGTAGGTTGCATCTGTTCACGAATACTGGAATTGACCGGTACCCCACGTTCAGAACCAAGAATAGCGGTTGCTTCTGGATCATTGACCATGAAATCAATGAACATGGCAACTTCCTTTGGATGTTTGGTTTTGCCATAACCGGAGAGGAACTGGCCTGGCTTCAGATATTCACCGATTTGCTTTTCACCTACACCATGTGGAAGAACCTGTATGCCAAGCTTATGATCCTGGTTTTTGTTCACCTGCTGGAATGTCAGCAATTGATTAGACCATGCAAAATCCATCGCAGCTGTACCCAGCGAAATCGGGCGTGTCTCCAGCGCATTGGTTGTGGATGCCGTTATCTCCGCTGTGGTCACTCCACCATTCTCGCGTAGTGCGCTCCACATATCGAACCATTGCTGAAGCTCCTCGCTGGTAGCTGTCATTGTGCCACCGTCGAACAATCCTTTTCCGGATTGCCGGATAAACAATTCAAACATGTTCGTTGTACCGGAAATGTCTGCAGATCCATAGAACCCCTCACCTTTGGCTGCGGCGATCTTGGTCGCAATATCCCCAAAATCCTTCCATGTCCAGCTCTCTTGTGGTTCTTCGATTCCTAATTCCTGAAATACGGTGGCATCATAGATGACACCCGGTGCGTTAACTCCGAGGGTAATCGCATATAATTTATCGTCAATTGATCCGGCTGTAATCATGCTCTGATCATGGTCCTCTGTCCGCAGCTCTTTGCTCTTTGCAAACGGGGTCAGGTCAAGCAAGGCCCCACGCCGGGCAAAGTCAGTCAGAAAGGCGTAATCCATCTGGATGATATCAGGTGCATTCGAACCAGCTACCTGTGTAGTCAACTTGTCAAAGTAACCGTCCCAACCGGAATATTCAGGTTTAATGGTGATTCCCGGATGTTTCTCTTCAAACAATTGGATGACTTTGGTCGTCAGATCATGTCTAGTCTGTGATCCCCACCAGGTCATGCGCAATTCAATCTTGCCTGATGAATCTCCTTCACTTCCACTTGCTTCTCCAGAAGAAGATGGTGTATCGGTGGCCCCTCCAGAACAGGCTGTAGCGAACAATAACAGGGACAGGCAGAACAGGGTTACCCACTTTTTTGTAATCATCATAAATGAATTTCCTCCCCTTCTTGCATTTATGGAATCGCTTACAAAACCTATTGTATCGGTCCATTGCTGCACATGACATAAACAAAAGTAAGCTTTCCTGTCAAAAAAGTAAGGAGTTACAGGAATCAAAAACCACCAGGAATGATATTCCCGGCGGTTCCGTTCCCGTATCGGTATGATTACGGGTATACATGCATGATACGTAAGAAGAAGATAGCGGGTTGATATGGAACGAAAGTATGAATTCAAATCACGGCATTTCTTTCTACGGGCCATTGAATGGTCGGAAAAGCTCGATGTTCAGCTATAAAAATGTGTTTCCTGCGAGTCTGTCAGGAATGTGAGACTGCAGGTGAAGACACTCTGTGCTCAGCCAGATGTTTCTTCATTTTTGCCACTTCAGTTCCTGCCAGCATCATAATGCCTATTCCGTGATTGTCATTGGTGACGGTACGCAAGTCCTGATCATAATACTCTGCCGTAAACGCATATCTCGAACCGCTGCACACACCATGCACATTCCCTTGACGATCGATTGCTTTGCAGATGAGTCCCTTCCAAGCCCGCTCGGCAGCTGCGACATAAACTTCAGGGTCTTTGAACCAGCCAAAACGCACACCTCTCGCAAAACCATAGGCAAACATCGCCGTGCAGGAGGCTTCTTCATACGTCTGCGGAACATTCAACACCTGATGCCACAACCCGCTTTCCCCTTGAAGCGCTGCGTACCCTTCACACAGCTCATTGAAGAAATCTATTAAGGCTGGACGCTCGGGATGCTCTGCCGGCAAAGCTTCCAATACCTCCGTCAAGGAAAACAGTGTCCAGCCATTTCCCCGTCCCCATGGAATCTGCGTTGCCTGTTCGTATTTGAAATCATACACATGGGACATGATCTTGAACTCAGGCATAAACAGATACTTCCGATACAGTGAAAATTGTCTGGCGGCTTCATCTAATGCGGCCGAGTTGCCTGTCACCCGTGCATAACGAACGAGAAACGGCGTACTCATGTAGAGATCATCTGCCCACATGGTATTCTCGGCATACTCCCCTACGCATGTGCGATAAAATGCCCCATCCTCCTGTCGTTCCAAACGGGAAAGCATGAAATCGGCGATCCGTTCAGCAATCGGAAGAAACGTTGGTTCATGACACTCGGAATACGCTTCCAGCATGGCTGAACCAAAAGAACCGCAGTTATCCAGCATTTTCAGCATGACCAATTGTTGATTGACTGCCGGGAAACCATACTGCTCCCGATCCCATAATGAGTACTCATACATCTGGGTACATGCCTGCACATGCTCAGCCGCATAACATGTAATGTCTGGTCTCTGCAAATAACGCCCAGTCCGTAATAGACCATATACAGTGACACCCAATGGATAATCCCAGCGACCATAATTAGTCACACTGCCCACTGTCCATTTGTTGCTTAACATCGCGTTCTCATAATAAGGTCTGATCCAAGCATCCGGTCGATCCAAGCGCCAATATGTCTGTCCTTGCCCCGTTTGATACACTCGGTCCGTTCGAGTCAGATCCGCCAAGTCCGGTTCAACCTCCGATTCAAAAGGTCCAACATATAACCAAGACTCTCCATTAGCACCGTGCACACGCTGAGGAAGTTCCAGTGAGAGCGGCTTGCCCGACACGGTTGCATTCATATTAAAATGCCATGGTTCAGCCGTATCGTTGCATTCACTTCGGACAATCAGGTTACTCCGTCCAAAGGAGACTGGTATATCCACTTCGAACGAACCCGGCTCCTTCACTTGCGCCACAGGCTTGCCGCCAATCCAAATACTCAGAGAACCCGAAGATTGTCCTGACAATCGCACCGGACTCCCGGTTGAATCATTATTGTTCAGATGGGTCCAGGCATAAGCATGCTTACCAGCAAGATTTCCGAATATTCGCTCGAAAGCTGGCTTGGTTTTATCTTCATCAGACCAGCCTGTCTCAGGCAGCCAGTTCAAGCTGTAGTCTGATTCTTTTCCAAGCAGGTCCGGTTGTTTACTCGTGGCTGGGTTCGGTTGGGAGAACACCCACCCCGCTTGCCCCTGTCTCTCCTGAAATGGAGCAAATACATTCAAAATGCGCACTTTTCCTTCATCTGACCCAAATTGGCAGCCAAATCCGGCAGGGGTGTTTTTCATTTCCAGCCAAATGGTGTTCCAACCAGGCTTGATATCGATGCTGAGCTTCACCGTTGCGTCTGGACTAATCTCATCCATTACGGTAGAGCGATAGACCAACTGCTCATTGAAATAGAAACGAATAGGTCCATAACAGCGGACCAACACGTCCAGATTCCGGTCCTCGTCCCCCCATACCAGTGCAGCTGCGTAAGATATATGGTCTTTAGGAACATCAGGAAAGCGTTTACCTAAATTCAGATCATAAAGCCCTTTTTCATTTTGCAAAATACCAGACTTCTGGAATACCCGATATACAAAATCAGCCTGCGCATTGGCTCCAATATACCTCTCGGCCAGTACCTTCAACACCTGATCCTGATCTTCTCCAAATCGGTAATACATGCTCTGCGGTTCACTGAAATAGGTCGTCATCGATGGCACACATCCCTCTCCCGTTGAAATAAAGTCTTATATCATTGCATTCATACCATCCACACTGGTGCACCAAACTGATATGTAGCAATGAAGTATAGCGCTTAACCTAGGTGGATAATCCCCTTACCGGGGAATAGGTATGTCCTTGGTTATCTTCTGAATAGCCGAATAATAATCCCAGTATAACTGACATGTTCGGTGGTGGCTACAGATTTTTGATTACGCTTACAAAAAATCAGAAGATTTGGTTTTTCCTTCGCCAATTACACCTTCATTTGGGACATTAATTCAAAAAAACGGAAATTGTTACCGATATAGAAACTATATATGTTGAACTAATCATTTACACAGAAACGTAGAGGACAGAAAAAAACTGAAAAAGCGAAGCGTTCGCCTTTATCACCGGATTTTTCCCTTGAGAAAAGGGAATCAAAAAAATCTGGGGATAACAGCGATTGGAAGGTTATTCTGTCATCGGAGTGTACGTGTGAATATATCTTTAGTTCAACTTATATAGATTGAAAAATTCCACTTTTTGTATCGGGAAGGAAAGATGCACATTGAATACTCTTGAATCTCTGGTAAATGCTATGCCTTTTGTTAGCCAAATGTTCCGTGACGACATATCCATATCCATTAATGATCATGAGAAAGTATTGTATTTTTCCGAAGCAAAAAGTCTGGAGATTGGCGTGAAGGTTGGGGATGAGCTGCATGATGATTATAAACATTTCAAAATGCTGACTAACAGAGATTCCCGTACCGTGGCACGTATGCCTGGTGATCTGCAGGGCAGACCTTTTGATGCCATTCTAATCCCTATTAAAGAGAACGATCAGGTCGTGGGTATATTGGGTGTGAACTACGCAATGGATAGTCACATGACACTGGAAACGCTGATCCGTGAAAATGAAACGACCATTAATGCGCTGGTCGGCGGCATTCAGCAGATTGCGGCACATTCCGAAGAACTCTCCGCGACATCGGAAGAGATTCTGCGGAATTCCAAAAAAGCTTCAGAGAACTCGGTCAGTGTAAGTAAAGTAACAAACGTCATTCGTGAAGTATCGGAACAAACCAACCTGCTTGGACTCAACGCCATGATAGAGGCAGCTCGTGTAGGCGATCAGGGAGCCGGCTTCGGTGTGGTTGCCAGTGAAGTACGCAAGCTGTCCGATCATACGAAACAGGCAGCGGCTGATATCGAAACATCCCTAGGTAGTGTACAAGATTCCATGAAACATATGGAGCAGGAGATCGGTCAGATTACAACAGCAACGGTGGATCAGGCCAAGCTTGTTACCGAGTTCATGGAAAGTATCGAACAGCTTAGTGAGACAAGCGCGAATCTGAAAAAGTTTGTACATCAGATGCTGGCGCTCGAGTAACAGTCCAGTTCCACAGCAGAAAGAAAGAATGAATGATATGAAATGTACATAGACACAGAAAATGATTTAGAATGTGAAAAGCCTCCCGCCACTTCCCTTTACAGGAAGTCAGCGGAGGCTTTGTTTCGTATTTGCGATGATATCCCTTTACGGTTTATGCTCACACGGCTGTTATATCTCTACAGCGACGCCAAAATGGTCAGACACGACCGGCCCGTTTTTACCGTTCAAGACCACGGTAGAAGATTTAGCCTGAATCGGACGATTGGAGAAAATATAGTCGATCCGAAGATCGCGTTTGTTATCTGCCCAGCCGGCAATGGCCTTCACCACGGTTGCTCCTTCATCCTTTTGCAATGCTGTGGTGTACAGGTCATTCCAGCCTTTGCTCATCATATAATCATAGCCTTCACCACGCACTTCCGCGACATTATTGAAATCACCCATTATATATAACGGCTGGTCCATGTAGGGGGCAAGCTTGCTCTCCGTCAACTCCCACTGTCCCTTGAAAGGTTCCTGCGCATCATCCCACCAGTTATAATGTCCGTTCACAAACCAGGTTGCTTCACCTTGGACGACCGTCTGAATTCCCACAATCTTGCGTGTACGATAGTTGTTATAATCCCGCATGTGGGACACGTATTCCCCAAAAGCCTGCTTAATCGGCGTCCGGCTAAGGATCGCCAGTCCTTCATCGTATTTTTGAAACCCGACATGCGCGGGAATCCACGTCCAGTAATATTGCTCTGTCAGCTGCTGAAGCAGGACGTAGGCATAGTTGTCTTTTTTAATCACTGCATCGGGTTCAGTAGCATAATACATCTTCAGTTCTTCTTCAGAAAGCGCGACTTCCTGCATCGATTGGTTGACCTCCTGCATGGAGATCACATCGAATTGATGTGTATTAATAAAATCAGCCAGTTGACTGATCTTGTTCAGTTGATCCTCTTCCGCCCAGGCGTGTGTGTTTAACGTAAGTATTTTCATATGCTCTCTCCTGTTGTGTGTAATATGGCCGTTTCCCCGGCCTGCATCGTTCCTGATAGGAATACATACCATAAGCATACACAATATGGTGCATTCTTGCATGTCGCCCGCCAGCAGAACCGACGTGTTCATCCTGATTCCAGTTGGTCTAAAATAACTTCAAATTCTTCATAACCCATGCACGGATTGGCTCATAACTGATATGATGGATACAACAAATTTACAACATCACGTCATAGACGTGGTGATAACTGAACCTATGTTTACCCCAGGAGATGGAATGATGAACATACCGAATAACATGAGGATGGATGATGCGCAGTGGCAACAGTTGATCAGGCAGGTTGCGGAGCATTTTAATAACCTGACGATCATGCGCGGATTCCAATATTATAAACAGAAACGTGTGGGACCATTAACCTATTCCGAACAACAAGGGATTGCGGCCGTTGTACAAGGATCGGAAGAGTACGAGGTCACCCTGAGCATGCAATCCCTGACTACAAGTCATTGTACCTGCCCGGTGAGTTCAGGATGCAAACATATGACGGCTGTATTGATGAGTTATGCCGAGCAACTGGAGCGACCTGTGCATGCGATTGTGAATGCGCACTCCAGTACTGCGCTCAAACAAACGACCAAACCTGTCGGGGCCATGTCCGCGGGACTATCCAGCTACGCAGATGCCGATGAACAACAGGATATGGACATTCCGGACAACCAATACAGCCAGATCAAGGAACGTGCAACAGAGCTTGCTGATCTCGAAATCTCGGAATGGCATGAGTTATTCCACTCCTGTCTGAGACGGCTGGGTACTGGCACAGCAAGCACGTCCTACGTACAGGAAGCAACAGACGAGCTATATGCTATTAAGCCAAGACTGAACGCTGCGATGGACCAACTTTTCGAACTACATGTACAGCTGCACCTCATCCGATTCTGCGTGCCACCGGCCCGTAACTCCATCACGCATACCCCCGTGTACTTGAGTTACCCTGCCCAGCTCGCGGTGGATGCACTTCTGAAAGACATTGAGCGGATCTTTAACCATCCGCTAGACCTGTCAGGTCTAAAGGGAAACAAGCTTGAACAACTTTGGAGCAGACTGGCCGAAACCTCAGCTTATTTACGTAAACAGATGATGCCTGAGACAGCCAGCATGATGTTCTTCACTCCGATCTATCGACAACTTTGGTTGAACTGGATCGCACCTGAGCTGCAAGGGTCGCGGGACATGTTAGTGTCGGAACAGGCCATCTTAGATGATATAGAACGCAATATAACCGCCGCTGCGCCACCTTCTCAGTCAGGTGGGAGTGTCTTGGGTAGCGCTCAGAGTAATGAAAGTGGTATTGATAGACCAAGCAAAGCAGTGACACTGCCTTTACCACTCGTACTCGCGCAGAGCTGGATGTACTTCCATGTAGGGCAAGATGATCAGGCATGGCAGCGACTCATCCATGGAAGCTCGGCCTACGGTTTCCCGCCAGAACATCTGTTGCATTTTCTCCATGTACTCGCAGATTCGGCTGAATGGAAGCGGCTTGCGGATTGGTTGGTACAACTTGGTCCCTTGCTGTCGAATCGGCGTAATACGCCTTTGAATGATTACATGCATCTGTGGGACACGGCCATTCAACATCTGCCCGATACAGAGAACCGCATGTGGGACACGCTTGTCAGTATGCTTCCCCACTCCCGCCCCGCCTACGAGGATGCTATGCATTCGCGTGGACAGTGGCGCAGGTGGATTGATTTTCAGCTGAGTACAGGGACGGAGCCTCTCGAATTTCGCGTAGCGGTGCTGCAACCGATTGAAAAAGATGCACCTGAACTACTGCTCCCCTTCTATCATCAGGCAGTGGAGCGTTATATCGGACACAAAAACAGAGACGGATACAAAGCGGCGGTGAAGCTACTGAAACGTCTGTCCAAAATCTATAAAAAGTTGAAGCAAGAAGCGCACTGGGAGCAATTCATCACCACACTTGCCGTTCGTAACAGTCGGCTGCGCGCCCTGCAGGAAGAGCTTCGGAAAGGTAAACTGATCTCATGAGCTTAATTCATCCTTACACTGAAACGATTGAGGTTCACGTCGCTTTAACCGGATATGGCGATGCATTGTTTTACGGAGCACTCAACACACACCACTTTGTATCAGGACAGTCGCTGAAGCAGCGATTGTTCGCTTGGCATGCGCCTTCCTTCTACGGTACCGAACTGGAAGTTCGGCAGATTGAGGAGATTGAGCTGGTTGTTCTGCCTGCGGAAGAAGTGATTCCCTTTTTTGCCGAGATGCATACGCTGCTTCATATTGAATGGAAGTGGGACGAACAAGCGGAACATCTGATTCGACTAGCTCCAGCACTGGCATCCTCCATAGAGAAACGAAAATACGTACCTAGCTTCGAGGCATACCGTGCAGGACAGCTTCAGTGGACCTGGGACCCGGATAGCTTGAAAAAGCAGGATCGGGCATCGCTTACCAAAGCGGTTCAGCAAACGGACGAGAGTTATGCCGAAGGACTTGGGGCGGCCTACTCCGCCTTTGTATTCCAGCGCTGGTACAGTTCGGAAGAAGCTGCAACGGATCTGCGGCGTGAATTCCCGCAGTTGTTCCCAGAGCGCGGCACTCTCCCCAAGACAGCCGGAATGGACGCCCAGTCCTGGCTCGTATCTATTGGCTGGAAAGCGGATGCCGCACCATTCAGACCCATGCTGCAATTGCAGGAGCCGGATGAGGATGAGCCATCATGGCGACTGCGACTGGTATTACAGAATAAGCTGGATGCCGCCGTATTGGTACCAGTCATGCTGGATTCACGGGGTAGGCTTGAAGGGGAATGGCCAGAGGTATGGACACCATTCATTCTGGATCGCTCCGCCGGATGGCTGGATCAGCTGCGTGCCCATCTGCCGCGTCTCGGAAGCTCCATTAGCGGTAGACGCGATGTGCTGAGTGATCCTTTGGGAGATCAGGAAGCCTGGCAGTTCCTGACGCAGGATAGCGGGCGGTTGCTCGCAGCGGGCTGGCAAGTTCTGCTACCTGGTTGGTGGGAAGCAGCCCGTAAGAAGAAACCAAAGCTGCGTGCCAAGGTGCAGCCGGAGGAAGGCAGTGAACGGGGACAGTCGTTCTTTGGACTGGACTCGATTATTCATTTTGACTGGCGAATTGCGATTGGTGACACCGATCTCAGCGAAGATGAGTTCGCCGACCTTGTTGCCCGTAATGAACGACTGGTTCGCTTCCGTGGAGAATGGGTTCCTCTCGACCCCGACCTGCTGGAACAGATACGTCGTGCCATGGGCGGTGTAGATCGGGAACAGGGACTCTCATTCCAGGATATTCTGCACCTGCATCTGCTGCACAATGAGCAACGGGAATATCGCAACCAGAAATGGAAGGAAGGACAACAAACCGAGGAAGAGCAGCAACCACAGGATGATCAAAACATTCGGCTGGAAGTAGAACTGAATGAGCACCTGAACCGGGTTATTGCACAACTCGGGGGCGGACAAGGCGGCGCACCTTCCCTACCCATTCCGACAGGGCTTCATGCCGAGCTGCGATCGTATCAGAAGGAAGGTTTTGCATGGCTTGGTTTCCTGCGCAGATTCGGACTTGGGGCATGTCTTGCTGATGATATGGGTCTCGGGAAAACCATTCAGTTCATCACGTATCTGTTACACATCAAGGATCATGAACCACGTAAGCCGGGACAAGCCCCGGTACTTCTGATCTGTCCAACCTCCGTACTGGGCAACTGGCAAAAGGAAATTAGCCGCTTCGCACCCTCCATTCATGTCAGTCTGCATTATGGCGCACGCCGATTAAGTGGAGAAGAATTCCGGGAGCAGACAGAGCAGGTGGATATTATTATCACGTCCTTTGCTACGGCTACACTGGATCAGGAGATGTTACAAACCTATACGTGGTCATGCATCTGTCTCGATGAAGCACAGAATATCAAGAATGCTCAGACCAAACAGTCGCTGGCTGTCCGCAGTTTCCCGGCGAAACACCGCATTGCCATGACAGGTACGCCGATCGAGAATCGGTTGTCCGAGCTGTGGTCGATCTATGACTTTATCAATCCAGGATATCTGGGCAACGCCCGGGCATTCCAGACTCGTTTCATCAGTGCCATAGAGAAAGACAAAGACGAGCAGCGCATGCAGGATCTACAGCAATTGGTGAAACCATTCATGTTGCGCCGCAAGAAAAAAGATCCCAATATCCAGCTTGATCTGCCGGACAAAAACGAGATGAAGACCTATATTCACCTTACGGGCGAACAAAGTGCATTGTATGACCAATCCGTGCAGGCCCTGATGGATAAAATGAAAGAATTGGAAGGTATCAAGCGCAAAGGTGCGATCCTCTCAGCCCTAACTCAGCTTAAGCAATTGTGTGACCACCCGCTGCTGTTGACCAAAGAGGCTTTACCGGAGGAACTACCCGAAGACGGCGCACTGACATCTGCTTATGACGTGTATAGCCCGCAGGATATGGCAATGCTGATCAGCCGCTCCGCAAAGCTGGAACGACTGATGGAGCTTGTCCGGGAATTACGGGACGAAGGCGAGCGATGCCTGATTTTCACCCAATACATTGGTATGGGACAGATGCTGCAACAGGTACTGCGTCAGGAGTTGCAGGAGCCTGTGCTGTATCTGCACGGGGGTACCTCCAAAACGGCACGGGATCGTATGATTGAGGAATTCCAATCCCGTACATTGCCTGAGGATAAGCAACCGTCCGTCTTCATTCTGTCCATCAAGGCAGGCGGTGTGGGATTGAATCTGACCGCAGCCAATCATGTCTTCCATTTTGACCGCTGGTGGAACCCGGCTGTTGAGAATCAAGCTACCGACCGGGCTTATCGGATGGGTCAGACCAAAGATGTTCAGGTGCATAAGTTCATCTCTCTTGGCACATTGGAGGAGCGGATCGACGAGATGTTGGAGAGCAAACAGCAGCTCAGCGATAACATCATCACAAGCTCTGAGAACTGGATTACCGAATTGTCGACGGACGAGTTGCAGGATCTGTTCACTCGGCGTCGTGACTGGTCGGGCTAACTTGGATTAGATGAGATATATCATAGAAAAAGAGAAATACAAAAAGAGCGAAGTTTCGGAATTTAAATTCCGGCTTCGCTCTTTTTGTGTTGTTGCAGTTAATCATCCGTTCTTAACGCATGTTACCGATGATGGATGATCTTGAATCCTGCATTTTTTTGACAAAGTTCGTCATGACATCAAACGCTTCATTGCGCTTGTTGGACATGGACTGCAGACGAAGCATGTCCATCTGTTGGGAATTGCCCGCTGCATCAATTTGGCCTTTCAGCTTTTGAATAGCTGCTTCATCCCCGTTTTGCTGGGCTATCTGCAATTGAGAGTTCAAATCCGCGATCAGTTGATTACGGTTCTGAACTTCCTGAATTTGCGTTTGCAATTGCGCATCCAGCAATTTGGTGCGTTCGCTCTGAACCATCATCAAAGCCGTTTCGATATCCATACTGCTGATGTTGACAGGTGTTACGCCAGAAATGTTGGAGACTGAAACTGTGCTCGCTGAAGCTGAAGAGACGATGGATACTGCAGCAACAGCAGCAACTACTGTTGAAGCGAAAAATTTGCCTGAACGTTTCATGAATGTTCCTCCAAGTATATATGTAATATGTACCAGTTTTTCGTTGGCATCTTCCGCCATTCTAAATCAAAAGAACTAGTTGTTCAATCAAATTAACTTCAAATTTGAATTAATTAAGATTCCCCTTACACACGCCTACCTCGGCTTACAATTTGAGTAAATTAAGCAGGGCATAATAAGTAAAACTATATTTTTACGGCATATTTACTACTACTAGTTTGTTCTTTACTCCTACGCATGAAAGTCACATTGGAGAACGACGATACGTTCATGATTTTACTTTAGAAAAAGGTTATGTTATATTTAATAATAGATTTTACACAATCTAATTTTGTGATATTTAATATAAATTGATGATATATATTTTACGGGAGGTTTTTATATGAAAAAGATTCTGGTTGTTCTAACAAATGTAGATAAGTACGCACCAAAGGACGAGCCTACTGGCTTGTGGCTGAGCGAAGCAACTCACTTTATTGAAGAGTTTGACCATAATGACAATGTTCAGATCGATCTGGTTAGCCCTAAAGGTGGGAACGTACCACTTGATCCGAAAAGTCTGGGCGACTCTCTGGATGAGAGCACCAAAGCCTATTTCGAGAACGAAACGTTCATGAACCAATTGAAAAATACGTTGAAACCTGGCGAAGTAAACGCGAGTGACTACGATGCAATCTACTTCACAGGGGGCCACGGTACGATGTGGGATTTCCCGGACAATGCCGAACTTCAAGAGCTTTCTCGTGATATCTATGAAAAGGGTGGCGTTGTATCCGGCGTGTGCCACGGGGTTACAGCCCTGCTGAATGTGAAGCTGTCCAACGGCCTGCTTCTAATCAACGATAAAACCGTTTCCGGCTTCACGAATGAGGAAGAAGCATTGGCTCAACAAACTGAGTATGTTCCTTTCCTGTTGGAAGATGCGTTGAGAGAACGCGCTGCACAATATGATAAAGCTGCTGCCTTCAGTTCCTATGTCACAACAGATGGCCGTGTGGTCACAGGACAGAATCCGCAATCCAGCAAAGCTGTAGCTGAAAGTGTTAAACAACTGCTGGGTCTGTAAAATAAACCGATCGATCCCTCTCCTCCCCTAGGAGATCATATAGATGTACAAAGCAAAACAGCACGTGATCCGTCATAATCTGACAGAACACATGCTGTTTTTTCTAGTGATTTGTTGAAGCAGAAGCTTCCGTCGCTGTTCCTCCAGCCAAACGCTTCACGATATAAGGCACGGTCACTGATGTCAGGATCACGGCAAACGCAATCTGGGCGATCGCTGTGTCAACATAAGGCGCATACACCGGATTGAACCCGGCAGCCATCGAAGGCACCACCATGGACAATCCAGCAACCGAACATGTCGCAGCCGCTGCGTAACCGGGCCGTCTTAATATCGTGCGATCGATTCCAATGAGCGGCAGCATGCAGATCAGCAAAAATAACACCGTGACCAGCAAACCGGACAGACTGGACTGAAATGCAATGCGCAGATCAATATTGGACCCAAAGCTTGTACCTAGGAAAGGCAGCAGAATCAGTGTTCCCGGAGCGAACATCTTCTGTATATTTCTGTCCAGGTTACCAAGCAGTATCCCGATCAAGAAAGGTACTAGCGTAGCAAGTACACTGAGGTAATCGATACCGACACCGCTTGCCGAATTCAATATCATAACCGGAATAATCGGTACGGCGATTAGATTCAGAATGCCAAACGCAGCACGATCCACATCATCTCCGTACGTGTTCATCAAGGCCAGATATAATCCCGGATTACAACTGGTCAGAACGGCAATGAAGGCTACCGCAGAAACACCCCCGAACCCACTTATGCCAAAAAAGTGTACAAACGCCCAGCCGAACAGGCAGCTGATGAGGATACGTGAAATACAGAGCACCCCTGCTCTCTTCAAAGTCACCAGAAGCTGTGACAAGTTAAGCTGTGTTCCTGATATCAGTAAAATCATACCGATCAGCACCATGGTACCTTTCGATGTGAACAGCGCTGTTGTTGGATCTCCGATCTGAAAAAACGATGGAAACACCGTGTTGATGACCGCGGCGGCCAGCATAGGAACAATCAGCAAGCCGCCGGGTATTTTTTTGATACGACCCATAATGTTCATGCTCTGTTACAGTTCTGCTCCGTTGGTACGGATCACATTCTGATACCAGAAGAAGGAATCCTTACGATATCTTTCGAGCGTACCATTGCCATAGTCGTCCTGATCCACATAGATAAATCCGTACCGTTTGCTCATCTCAGATGTCCCTGAACTGATCATGTCGATTGGTCCCCACATCGTGTATCCCAACACCTCGACCCCATCCGCAATGGCGAGTCCCATCTGTTCGATATGTTTGCTCAGGAAATCAATCCGGTATGGATCGTTGATCGTTCCGTCTTCGTTCAGCTTGTCGTAGAAGCCTGAGCTGTTCTCCAGAATAAAGACAGGCTTTTGATACCGATCATAGACGAGATTCAGCGTATAACGCAGGCCAATCGGATCAATCTGCCAACCCCACTCGTTAGCGGGCAGATGCGGGTTTTTATATACACTGTGTACATTGCCTGCCGTTAGTTCGAGCTGCTCTGTATCACTGCTGGAAATCATCGAGTTGTAATAAGACATCCCCACGAAATCAGCCGTATGTGCTTGAATGCTATCCAGATCGCCATCCTCGATGTGCAACTGGATCTCCTTGTTTTTGAAATACGTTTTACTATAGTAAGGGTACTCGCCTTTATTGAGCACATCGAGATAGAACTGATTTTTCATCTGATCATCCTGCTGCATCTGAAGTGCGTCCTCCGGCTTGCAAGTGTAAGGATACGTTGTAAAATAAGCCACCATACTTCCGATCTGGTTATTCGGATCAATCTCATGGGCCATCTTGGTTGCTCTGGACGCAGCTACAAATTGATGATGCAACCCCTGAAACAGCATTTCTTCATAATTTGGAGCATCATAATCAATAATTCCCAGTGTCTTGGCCGATGCTTTCACGCTCATATTGATTTCGTTGAACGTCACCCAATATTTCACTTTGCCCTTGTAGCGATTAAACAACACATCACAATAATTCACATACAGATCGATCAGCTTGCGGTTATACCATCCTCCGAACTTGTCCATCAGTACAATTGGCGTATCAAAGTGACTGATGGTGATCAAGGGCTCCATACCCTGTTTTAGACATTCATCAATCACCTGATCATAGAACTCTAATGCCTTTTCGTTCGGAGCGGCATCGTCGCCACCTGGAAATACTCTGGCCCATGAAATGGAATAACGGAATACTTTGAAGCCCATCTCGGCAAACAAGGCGATATCCTCACGGAAAGAATGATAAAAATCGATTCCCCGGCGCTTTGGATATTTCACGGTATCCGGGTCATTCCTGGCCTCTTCAATCATCTCCCAATTCACTCTGATCTGCTTGGTCACTTTGCGGTCGTTCTTCTCGTTAAACTTCATCACTTCTGGAATGGTCAGGCTCTTGCCATCCACATTATAAGCTCCCTCGGCCTGACAGGCAGATAGTGCACCGCCCCATAAAAAATCTTTTGGAAAATTGGAATTTGTCATTTTAGTTTCCTCCTGTTATTACGTATTATTAAGGTCTTATTTCAAGTTTTAAGGGATCAGCTTCATTAGCGCTTCGCTCTCCCGAATCGGGCCGTTGGTCGCTGTAGTCAGCACATCTCCATACTGTTGCATGTTGGTAACGACAATGGACGTAATGGTGTTATAACCTGCTGAGGTAATGCCTTCTGGATCAAATTCCACCAATAAATCACCGGCCTTGATTGTCTGCCCCTGTTCGATATGGGCGTTAAAATACTTCCCTTTCAGACTGACGGTATCCACCCCGATATGAATCAGGATCTCGACACCATTCGCAGCTTTCAATCCGATGGCATGTTTGGTGCGATAAAGTGCTTCGACTACTCCGTCAAATGGAGCGTATACCTTGCCATCTGTCGGAACAATCGCAATCCCTTTACCCATTAACTCTTGGGCAAACGCCTGATCTTCCACCTCAGAGATTGGTTTGATCTCCCCTGTCATTGGACTAACGATAAGCATGTCCGAAGATGTGGATGTCTGTGATGATACGGATGCTGGAGTCACCTCTGTGGCAACGGCTGGCTGATTGCTGTTTACTTTATCCGTAGCTTGCTGCTTCGATTTACTTCCTTCAGTATCTTCCTTGATGCCAGCCAACAGCGTGAACACAAACCCGAGTACAACTGCGGCAATACAACCAATAACGACATACATGTAACGATCCGATGAATACGTGCCAATGGCCAATACACCTGGCAGTGAAATTGCATTCGCTGTTGTATGCACCAAACTGTAGAATCCACCAACTAATCCGCCTGCCAGACAACCTGCGAAAAACGGACGTTTGTATTTGAGCGTTACACCATAGATCGCCGGCTCGGTAATCCCGAATAACGCGGTGAATCCACTCGAAGCAGCCGCTGACTTCATCGTTTTACTCTTCGTTAGGACAAACACACCGAAGGCTGCTCCAGCCTGAGCCAAATTTGCCGCCAGTGCCGTTGGTAACAACACGGTTGCACCCAGTGTAGCCACTTGTTGAACCTGAATCGGCATGATGGCATAGTGCATACCAAACATGACCATGATCGGTTTGAAAAATCCAAGAATCGCACCAGCAAGAACACCTGCGGTTGAGAACAATGAGTTGATACCATTGGTCAACCAGTCACCGATATATGATCCTACTGGGCCAAGCACGATCAGTTCCACTGGAATCATAATGAATAAAACAATCATTGGGGTAAGCAGGACCTGTAGAAACTTGGGAATCACTCGATTGACGATTGGATACACATAACTCATAATCCATACCGCCAGAATGATTGGAATGACGGAAGAGGAATATTTCATCAACAGAATCGGCATGCCGAGAAAATCAATACTGTTTACACCTGTCTCAGCAATCTGAGCCGCAGCGTTCAAAATGGTTGGATGCATTAATCCCGCAGCAAGAGCTACCGCCAAATAGGGATTGGTTTTGAAACGATTTGCTGCACTAACAGCCAGGAAGAATGGCATGAAGTAGAAAATACAGTCCCCGATCATGTTAATGATCGTGAGGAAACCGGAGCCTTCCAGGTAACCCATGGCAGTTATAACGGTAGCCAAACACTTGATCATCCCGCAACCAACAAGTGCTGGCAGAACAGGTGTGAATATACCTGCGATGGTTTCAAGCACTACGTTGATGGGGTTACGTCTCTTTTTCGTTCCACTGTCTGTAGACTCCGTAAGCTCGCCAATATGGTCAGAAGTTAAATTCTTCACTTCACTGTATACCGCGTCTACTTTGGCACCGATAACAACCTGAACCTGTCCACCGGAATTTTGTGCCTTGAGCACGCCCTCAAGCTGATCCAGCGCTTTGAGGTCTGCTTTGTTATCATCCTTCAATACGAATCTCAAACGGGTTGCACAGTGTGTTAGCCCGGATATATTTTGCTCGCCGCCAACGAGATCAAGTACGTTTTTAGCCAAGTCTTTGTTGTTCATGACCCTTCTCCTCTACATGAATAAATTGGATATATAAAAAATGACCAAGCCGGGGAATCGTCATTCCCTACGCTTGGTCATGCCTGATCGAATCAGTAACAGTCCAATATGGAGTATTTGGTTAGTTCCTTCATTAGGTTCATTCCGTTGGTTCATTCGAGATCAATCGTTGAATATGCAAGATCAGATATAATTTTTCATCATCCGAACAGGTCCAGCCGTAATTATTTTTCAGGAAGTCAGCAATCTTCTCCACACAAGCCAGTTCTTTCGGAAACTTCTCCTTCACCATCAGGAACAGCGATTCATTCTCATCCTTGAGCGATTTACCGCTCATCTGCCTCAGAATGAAATAACGGATATGTGTGGCAAAGCGCATGAAATGGATGGAATCCTCCTGAAAGTCAATTTTGAGAGCATATTTGATCACAGACAGAATCTCGCCCGTAACTGTGGTTACCTTCGTGGTATCCGTCATCTCTCCAGAGCCCACCTGTGCATTAACAAAATGCAGAGCAATCAGTGTTGTTTCGGCTGTTGGCAGAGCGATATCCGTTTTTTCCTGAATCAGTTTCAGGGCAGCCTCCCCCACCCGGGTCTCGTCCGGATAGAGTGTCCGCACTTCCCATTCCAGCGGATTTTTGATACGGATGCCTTCTCTGGTTCGGGTTAATGCAAAACTGATATGGTCGGACAGGGTGAGAAGCAGATTCGGGTTAAATGTTTTATTCAGAATCTGACTGCCCAACTTGATGACTTCCTCCGCGAGATAAATATCCTCAATCGGAATACTGTTCAGCAGATCATACATCCGGATGTTCTTCGGTGCCACGAAAATTTTCTCCACCAAGTCCGTCTCCGTCAGCTCATAGGGCGTTTTCAGAAATCCTACACCCTTGCCTACGACAAAAACCTCTTCGTTATGTTCATTAATAGCGATGGCCACGTTATTGTTTACTTTCTTGATAACCTTCAATGTTCTCACCCCCCAACAAAAATAAAAAAAGACCGAAAGCGATTACAGTAAAGCAATCGAATTCGGTCATGCCTGGTTTCCCCAGTAACAGTCCGTGTTATGAATATAAGTTTATTATAGTGCTGTTTTTGAAAAAGTCAATCATCCAATCTTAGGGAAAAATCAGCCACTCTTATCATTGAAGGGAACGTAGAGACCCGATACGTCAGATATAACAACGCCCCTTCTTTAAAACTATAAAAAGAAAATGTGACCATATGCCCTACCCGCCAGTCTAATTCATATAAAAACCAGCCAAGTGCTGGCTTCATCCCTCCAATACGAAAGGAGCTGTTATCCATGGGTTCAACCGATCTAGTTAACCAGGCCATCCAAGGAGATCGTGAAGCCTTTATCCGGCTTATTCGAGACATTGAAAACTCTTTGTACAATACGGCAAAATCCATGCTGCGAAAAGAGGAGGACGTGGCCGATGCCATTCAGGAGACAATTCTGAACGCATACAAATCGGTGCATACACTCCGGGAACCCCGGTATTTCAAAACCTGGCTGTTTCGCATCCTCATCAATGAATGTAACACGATGCTGTCCCGCCGCGCTCTCTCCACCGCTTATGCGGAAGTACCTTCAGAAAAGCGGGAGCATTCCAGTCCCTACGACGAGGTCGATATGCGAGAAGCGGTAGACCGTCTGGAGGAATCGAAACGAATTGTAGTCGTTTTGCATTATTTTGAAGACCTGTCCCTGCGTCAAGTCGCCGATGCGCTGAATATTTCCGAAAGTGCAGTGAAAATGAGACTTACTCGGGCAAGGCAGGAGTTATATCAGAAATTCAAAAATTTTCGGGAGGTAAACTTACATGTCAAACCCGTTTAATATCGATCAGGAATTAAAGAACCAAGCGAAGGAGCGTCCCCTGATGTCTGAACTCGTTCGTAACCGGATTGATGCCACTCTGGAATCTCTGCCGGTGTCGCCAGACACATTGAAAACGGAACAGACTTTGCGCTCCAGTCGCCGGAACAAGCGATGGCACAAGGCTGCAGCTGCGACGATCGCAGCCGGAGTGTTGGGCGTTACCGTATTTGCATCCGGCTTTGTATCACCGGCCATGGCTGCCTCCTTGCGCAATATTCCACTCGTGGGCAACCTCTTCAGCTCGATAGAAGCTGATATGGGTCTGCGAACGGCGGGCAACGAAGGCTTGACTACCCCTGTTAACAGCAAGGTTGCTTACCAGGATGTGAAGCTCGAAGTGCTTGAAGCGGTATATGATGGTACACGTGCTGCGTTTCTGGTTCATTTCACTGCGCCTAATCTGAATCAAGGCGAATATGACAATGGCAAGGACATCGTGAAACTGAGCAGCGGAATTGAGAATGTCTTTCTAAAAGTCGACGGGACCCGTCCGAATAGCGGACTGTTCTATAGTTCGGTAGGAGAAACGCAGCCAGATACACTGCTCTTTGAGCAGGTCATTTCCTCCGATCAGGGAACGGCACATTGGCCGGATCAGTTTGACGCCAAAGTTCAATTGACATTGCAGGGTATTGATCATGAGTTCGAGCTGACGGTTCCATTTACCAAATCAACAGATAACATTCATCGGGTTCTGCCTAACACAGCCATGACCAACGATCTGTATACGGCCGCTGTTACGGAAGCTGAGGTTACCCCTGTCACCACTCGCCTAACTACTGTTATCAGTTTGAATGATAAGAATACTCTTACGGCAAAGGAGCAGGAAAAGCTGAGTCACATCGGATTTGCCGTCTATGATGATCAGGGGCGGCAACTGACCTCACTTAGCGGCGAGGGCACCTATAAGGGAACCCAATTAACATCCGAACGCATATATGCCACAACTGCCAAGGATATAAAATATCTGATAGTGAAACCTTTTGAGATCAAGGATGACTTCGCTGAAGAGGTTAAAGATAATCAATTCATCAAGGGAATGGAAATGAAGATTCAGCTTCAATAGCCTGATCTCATTTCCTTGTGAAGGAGCCATTCCATGTCCATCCAATATTCAATCTCATCTCCCATCGTACTTGGCCCATTATTCGTTCTGGTCCTGCTCGCCCTGATGCTCCATGCCAGGGTGAGCAAAACCAGGTACACGGTCAGACAATATGTGTCGATGCTCGCATTTGCCATATATATGTTGGGCGTTATGCATTTTGTATTTTTCCCTATCGACGTGAACATCGGAATCTATGCCAATCAGACCCCATGGTATCAAAGCATTCAATGGATTCCGCTCCTGACCGCGGATGCACCAAGCTTTCTCCTCAACATTGTGCTGTTTATACCACTGGGGTTCATGCTTCCTTTCATAAAGTCTTGGATTCATTCGATACGAACAGCAGCATCAGCAGGATTAGCCCTAAGTTTCCTCATTGAAATTACACAGCTCCTGCTCCGAATAACCTTGGGCAACGGTCGCAGCACCGATCTGAACGATATAATAGCCAATACAACAGGAAGTGTACTTGGTTTCGTCATCCTGAATCTGTTCACCAAAAGTTCCATCGGCCAGCGACTATTGGCACTATGGGAGTCACCACAGGGAGTATCATCCAAAAATATGCAGTAAAATGAATATGAGCATGCATAACGCCCCTTGAAGGCAAAACATGGTCCATACACCAAGATGAAAAAAGTCGAGTGCTATGGTACAATGAAGGAATTGTGTATTCAGAGACAGACATGTGGATAAAGGCCATGAACGAAGGATTTCTGATGCGCTTTTATCCATTCATCATGCTGCCATTTTAGGGAGGCTTATGGAACAACCATGCTCATTATTGGTATCGCCGGAGGAACCGGCTCCGGTAAAACGACGGTAGCTCGCTCCGTCATAGACCGTCTGGGATCAGCTAAAGTTACGTTTATCTCCCAAGACAATTATTACAAAGACCAGTCGCAGCTCACACCTGAGCAACGCCGACTCACCAATTACGATCACCCGTTTGCATTCGATAATGATCTGTTGATTGAGCATCTCACCTTGTTGAAAAAAGGCCAAGCGGCGTATGCTCCCGTATATGACTTCACCATAGATAACCGTGCTGCCAATGAGACGGTTGAACTGGCACCGAACCATATTGTCATTGTAGAAGGATTGCATGTGCTGATTGATGAACATCTTCGCAGTCTGATGGACATCAAAGTATTTGTTGATACCGATTCCGATGTGCGGATTTTGCGGAGAGTACTGCGGGACATTGAAGAACGCGGACGCACGATCCAATCCGTGTACAAACAATATCTCGAAACGGTAAAACCAATGCACGATGCTTTTATCGAGCCATCCAAAAAGTATGCCGATATCATTATTCCAGAAGGCGGACATAATGAAGTAGGTATTCAGATGTTATCCATCCTAACCGAGAAATACCTCACCGGAGAGAATTGGAATGGCGCTTAATTTGTTTCAAAGCAACACAACAGAAATCCAGGTTACGATACAGCGTAATCTGGATTTTTTGATGATTTTTCATTTATAATAGTCCCCAATAGTTGAAAGGAGATCTACCCCTATGGCTACTTTTGAAGAGTTCATACAGCATGACATCCGGGTTGGTACCGTGGTGGAAGCCGAACCATTCCCCAAGGCTCGCATACCCGCTATTAAAATGACGATCGACTTCGGACCACTTGGTCTGAAACGCTCCAGTGCTCAGATTACCCAGCGATACACGCCTGACATGATCATCGGCAAACAGGTCGTTGCAGTAGTTAATTTTCCACCCCGGCGTATTGCCGGTTTTGTCTCTGAAGTACTTGTGCTTGGCGGCGTGCCTGGTGAAGGCGATGTTGTCTTGCTTACACCGGATAGCCCATTGCCTAATGGAACACCGATAGCCTGACTTTATTTAGAGTAAGAAGAATATGGGCTTTTCAAATGTTTGGAAATCGAGTATTCTTGATTTATTGATTATTGATGGAACTACATATGTTGGAGACCTTAAAGCATAAGGCTATGAATCTGCGGATTCGTGGCCTTTTTTTGTGTTTTTTGAGGAAATATAGGTCTTGAGCATTAGTAATAGTTGGGTGGAGAGGAGGAAATATATTGATAAATCATACCAACAGCCTAGTTATACATGGTAGAATATTGATTATTATTACAAATTTAGTATCTAGTAGCCTGAAAAGTACATATCTAAGGAGAGAAATTCACAATTGAGAGGAGTAAAATTCATGAAAAAAATGATGGTTTCCGGCGTAACGGCACTAGCTTTATTAACAGGGGGTATCGTAGGTTTTGGAGGCGTTGGGAGTTCTGTAGAAGCTGCACAAGCTACAACTACATTCAAGGACGTTCCTTCTACACACTGGGCATCTTCAGCAATTAATTCGGCCGTGGAACAAGGTTATTTCAAGGGGTATGCCGACGGGACATTTAAACCAAGCTCACCGGTCACCAAAGCTGAAATGGCAAGTATCCTGGGACGTTTATCCGACCAGCCTAATGCATCAACACAAGAACAAAACAATTTCACAGACATACCCGAGTGGGCAAAAAACGGCGTCTCTATTGCTATAGCAAAAGGTTTTATCAGCCCTTCTAATTATAAGGGGAAATTGGATGCACAAGGCGCTCTTCAACGAGGCGAAATGGCTACATGGCTGACGCAAGGACTAACCGTGGTTGATCCTGAGTACAAACAAGCACTCTCTGATGTGACCAACACCGTTGTGCCTGCAAAGGAATATTTCACAGGTAAACTCGCAAGCGCTCAAAAAAATGCACTAGCCGTTGCCCTGGGAACAGGACTGATGAGTGTGGCAAACGATAAAACATTTGGCGTTGATCGTACCACCACTCGAGCAGAAGTAGCAGTATTGATCGCCCGTTATGCAGCAGTTGCCAAGACAAAACCTGCCGATTTTCAGGGTTTAAATGAGCTGCGAGCAGTGGGTTTGACGGGGACGAATTTGAGTATTATTGCGCCTAAGTATCAGAAGACACCAAAAAATAAATTCTTTGATTCGTATGATTACAGTAAAGTCACTGATCAATTCTCTCAAGTCAGAAATAAAGAATTAGTTACAGTTACTAGTTATGCAGATGTTAAATTAAAAAATTGGATTATCATAAATCCGTATGTTACAGGATTGAAACGTAGTATCTATTATCCAGTTTTTGTTGATGAGAAAGACACCTTACTGCGTGGATCGTATTATTCTTTTGCTGAATTTGATTTAAATATTAAAAATTCCATGACTCAACTTCAGGCTGGTAGCCTTTTACAATCTCCAAGTATCAATGCTTTAAAATCACCAAATTCTGAATCTTTCTCTAAATACTCAGTACCACATGTTAATGATTTCCTTGGTAGTAAAGGGTTATTTCAGGTTAAGAATCCTACTTACTGGTCTATGGGATTGTTACACTTTGATAAAGAATTAACCACTCAAGTGAAACTCATTACCAAAGAGGGAATCGACTTCAATGTCACATCAAATTAATTTCAAAAGGGTGATTCGCATTGCGTTTCGATTCCGTACTTAAAAAATCATTCATTTCTTTACTCATAATAAGTATATTATCACCTATTCCTTCTATTCTTGCTGGAGGTGGCCCGGGGGTAAAACCCCCTTTGGAGGCTCCACGTTGGGAGCCTTCCACCCCAGCAAAATCTCAAAAGAAAGTTAGTCCTGTCGAAGGTAAAGGTACAAGTAATATCGGCATTTACATATATCAACTAGATAATATGAAGTGGCAAGTAGACGGAGAATGTAATGGACAAGAATTATCAAATAATTCTACGACAAATAAACCCAATTCATCCTTGGTGTGTATCAATCTTCCTTTAGACAAACCAGTCTACAAGCCAACTGCATATACAGATAAGCTTGGTGAACCACATCATAGCTCTGAATTCAAATCTGCTTCACTAAAACCAATGTATATGGACAATAAAGATTACTATACTTCGGGTGAACCTATTTTGGTGAGCGTAGATAGTTTCACAGGTGATGCAGTAAAATTTACGATGCAAATCGGAGGTGCTATTGAACCAACAGCCCACAGACCCTATAATCCACCTAAATTTTCTGCCGACTACATATTCAATACGGATATATATTGGCGGGCCGTTGCCGAAATAACAAAAGAGATCAACCTTACCGCTGGCGGGCAACTTAGCTTGAACCAGTCCAAACAATTGAATGCAACGATCAAAACGAAAACTGGAGATGGAAACTTTGGAGCGGAGACCAATGTAAACACTGGCAGCGGTGGTACAACCACATGGGAATCATCCAATCCCGGTGTCGCTACCGTTAGTAACTCCGGAGTAGTTCAAGCTGTCAGTAGGGGAACTACAACCATCACCGTACTGTGGAAGAAAGATGGATTTCAGTTAACTACCACAACAAACATTGGTGTTGACGAGAACCCAGGTACTGGCGAGGGCGACGGTAACGGGGGCGGTGGTGGAGGTTGCACGCCAACGATTGGACCACCTTCTGCTGGAACCATCATGAGCATGAATGATCTCGATCCAAATGCCAACGGTGTTATTAAGTCAGATAACAGAGATATTGAGACATTCAATGTGTTAAAAGGAATACCTACTTCCGAATCACTCTACACAAATGCCTTTGCTGACAATTATCTGTTTAAACAAGCTTGGGCGAAAATGAGCGGTAAAGTTACATACAACTGTAATGTCACAATCTCGTACGACAGAGAGTGGACAGTACCTGGACCAGAGGAATGTGATGATGATGGTTGTACACCAGGGCCACCTGTACCCGCGAACGACACGGTACCCAAGCCATACAACTTCCAGATCACAAGAGACTACTCCTACTGGAAAATTAACAATCTGGAAGTATACAAGATCGCTAAAGCAACCATGAACAATTATGCTTTGCCTGGAGAGACCGTTACGATGAGTCCTGCAGGATATACACCACCAACACTGGAGTCTAAAAATGATGAATCCGTAGAAAGCCATGTACAACCAGGGCAAACCACTTCAATCTCATATACTCCACCCAAATTAACAGGTGGTTTGAACCAACCTCCCAGTGTGCCTGATGATACATCACGTTTAAAAGGAATGGCTGAATCCAACACACCTCAAAGTAAAGTGAAGAATGATTTGGTGAAATTCAACAACACAACCATTATGAATGATGTGGAAGCAACCAAAGATGGGCCAACACCATCCAACATTCCTAATCCAACGACGATTGGGCGTGATGTGCTGTACAAACCGGGTAATATGATCAGCAATTCCCTGCTGAATAAAGCAAATACCACAAGCTCTGGTGAAATCTATTATGATTTGCTACCAGGTAACGTGAATGGCGGCGCCAATAAAATATTACCGATTAACGGCATCAACACGGTCACGGTACACACCCCTGTCGTCAACTACGCCTGGGTATCGGATGATCAGCCGCATAATCAGAAAACCGTACCGGACCCAACCAGCGCTGCACTCATTCTGGAACGACCGTTCATTGTGCGAATTCCCACATCGGGGCAGCACTTGGACGCAGCGAGTTATCCCGGTTATGGAAATCGGGACTATGCCAAATATTTTCGAATCAAACAGGTGCAATTCCCGTTTGATGTCTACAACGCTGACCGGAGTCAGTTTATCCCCGCCAAGACATGGGTTGATATTCCGGTTAACCAACTGGACACCACATTCTATCTGCCTGTATGGGTAGACGAAGGCAAATATCACATTGCATTCCGCAATATTGCAGAGAATGCACCTGCAAACTTTACCGAGCAACAGGATGCCAATACCAATCTGGCACATCATGTTGCAGCAGACACCGTGCCGGTAGATGTTATCGGAAGGTTATATGATTTTCACGTCACTGATATCACTGATTACAATTGGGAAAATGTATTTCGCAAGCGATTGGGTAGTCCCGAACCAACGGGCTATAGCTACTGGACCGGGATGAATAGCATTGATGGTGATCCGCGAGGTAACCTGGCTCCATTTGTATTGCCCATCCGACCAGGAAGCCATCCGGTGCAGGGATTCGCTAACGCAACTGTGAAGACAGGATATCATTTCAAGTTTGATCTAAAGACCAAGGGCAATATGTTTGGCAAGCAGGATGGTATTCGCATAACACCAACTTTTTCTTTTGTAAGCAAAGACGGGTCCTCCCGGCAAGAAGTTGATCTGTACTACCATCGAGGTCAGGAACGCCTGATCCGTATCGGATCGGCACAGGATCTGGAGAAACGATTTGTTGTCCTGAACTCCCGGCTTCGTAATGTACCCGGCACAGAGTTAGGCGATACAGCGCGTTATCAGTATAGTTATGAACTGTCAGCGGAAGAACGCAACCAGCGTACGTTGGCAGAACATATGGTTCGCCTGGTCGATCAGACCTCTCATCAAAAAACATGGGCAGGTCGTTATGACTGGATGATCCTGTCTGCTCCGATTCGGACACTCATTGGGCCCAAAACGGACATACCTTCCGGAGTCAACGTGGACCGGGCCAACGCAGCAATCCAACGCTGGTACGGGGAGTACAGCTTGCCGGCCGATGTATATGCCGTACCAAAAGGTACGGATCTCGAACCCCTCGCCCGACAAGATCAGCTGGATGAAAAATCAGATATTTTTCTAAAGAATGGTTATATCGTGGTCAACTTCAACATGGAGAGCCTGCGGAATGGAAATACAGAGGCGCCCCATCTGCAATACATTCATGCACCACTGATGAATCAATGGCAGATGGAAGGTTTCAACAAAACGCCAACAGACAGTCAAGACAGAACCTGGCCGCTGAAGGATGGCGACATTGTCTTTTATCATGCTGATCAGTCCAGCCGGAATGACTTCCAATCCCAAGTACCACACTAGTTTGAATCTCTCATGTCAGCACGACTGGCTAAGCATATGTAGCCAACCACATGTGGACAGAAGAGTCTATATGCGGAGTACCTCTCCAAAATAAAACTGACTGCCTTTATAGCGATATTCACCCATGAAGCAATCAATAAATATATGATGAAATAACCCTGAGGGGCCAGATAAAATACTATACAGCCTTCACAAAACTACGATGTACTGAATGACATAGGTGCACTGAACGACATACGATGAAGCATTCATAAGCTATTGCTTATCATGTTCCAACTACACACAACATGCCTGTTATACAACAAAAGGGTTACTCTGAAAGTCATCTATGGACTTCTGGCGTAACCCTTCTTGCATCATTCTCATTTTATAACCTTACTTAGACTATAAAGAAAACCCGCACATTAGTATTATCCTGACAGACTTTCTCCAGGAGACAGGTAGGTTAGCAGGAACGTGATGCCGAACAATACGACAACCAGTTGTAATAAACGCTTAACGATATATCTGCTCAAGTGCTCAAACGTCCTTCCCCAAAACTTTATGTATGTGCCATGATGTTCTCCGTCCACAGCTCCGCTGAAAACTTATAAATTCTATCAAAAAAAAGCGTCCCTCTCCGTGTTACTGGATGAGGACGCCTTAAATAAACAGAATTTCAGAAAAAGTCATGCTCTCTAAACACCTTCCTATCTCCCGTAGGGTACTACTGTGTTTGTTAAACCTGGCAGGTCTCCTGGCTCCAGAATCATCGACACTTGCAGCTCCTTCCCGGCTTTACCAGTGGATTATCGCTACCTGACTCCTCTGTTACAGTGGCGGGACCGCGCCGGTATTACACCGGACATCCCTATTAATTTTCCACCCTGACGGGCAAAGCACCAAGTTCCACATATTCAATTACACTTCTGTATCAGTATGGCGGGATGACGAATAATGATCAAAACTTTTCTTTTAAATTTGAAACACTAGATGCATCTAATCTCGATTTCTCGAACCCTTTGGAGACACCCCCGTCACTCGCTTGAACATCTTGGAAAACAGTAATGGGTCTGTATAACCAACCGAATGTGCCACTTCACTGACCGACAGCACTGGATTTTGAAGAAGTTCAGCAGCACGATTCATACGGTACTCCAGAAAAAATGACTGTAGCGACTTGCCGTATCGTTCCTTGAACAATCCTGACAGATATGTGCGATCCAGCCCCACAGCTTGGGAAATATCCAGAATGGAGGTCCGCTGGCTGTACCTGTTCTCCATAAACTGCACTGCCTGCCGGATGTACGTCTCTTTGTTCGAAAGGAGCTGCCCTATTTCTTCCTCTACAGGCGAAGAAGAGATTAATTCTGCCATCAGGCGGTACAAGAGACTCTGGTTCATCACATCCCCTCCCGAATACGTGGAGGCCTGAACCATCTCTGAGTACAGATGCTCCATTGTATTCGTATCACGGGCATCATATATCGGGCGCTCCGGGCTCAATTGGGCACGTTGCATGAATGCTTTGGCTTGTACGCCTTTAAAACCAAACCACGAATACGTCCAGGGCTCCTTCGGATCTGCCTCATAATGAATGAGTGTGTCCGGGAGAATGACAAAACCCTGTCCCTCGCTAAGCTTGTATTCCTGATCCCCCATGTACACGGTACCCCGTCCTTCATGGATGTAGTGCACAATGTAAGAATCACGTACACCCGGTCCCCAATAATGCGCAGGATCACATGCCTCCCACCCGAAAAACAACAAAATCAGCTCCATCTGTGTCCAGCCTGTGCGAACCACATTCATCTCAATGCGACTCATTTTTCGCCCTCCATCCTGACTTCGTTCCGCTTATCTCTTCATTAAGTCTATTTATATTATAACAGCTAAAGTGCTTCCATATTAGTTGAAAGCGGGAACAAAAATGGGATTATGACATATTTGAAAGGGTTTGAGCCATAGTTATATGTGCCGAATCGGCCTATAGTTGGGGTACAACATTTTTCAGGGAGGCTAAACTTAAATGAATAAAATTACGTTCCTCGGTGCAGGCAGCACCGTCTTTGTTAAAAATGTATTGGGTGATGTCATGATGACCGAAGCACTGCAAGATTTTGAGCTGGCATTGTTCGATATCGATGCTGAACGCTTGAGTGATTCAGAGCGTTTGTTGACCAGTCTGGCCCGTTCACTCGGAAGTCGTTGCGTCGTGAACGTATATCATGACCGCAAAGAAGCGCTGCGCGGAGCCAAATATGTCATCAACGCCATCCAGGTCGGTGGATATGATCCATGTACTATTACGGACTTCGAGATTCCGAAGAAATATGGACTGCGTCAAACGATTGCAGATACACTCGGTATCGGCGGAATTTTCCGTAATCTGCGTACGATTCCGGTCATGCTGGATTTTGCCCGAGATATGCAGGAAGTATGTCCGGATGCGTGGTTCCTGAACTATACCAACCCGATGGCTGTGCTTACTAACGTCATGAATGTGCATGGTGGGATCAAAACCGTAGGTTTGTGTCATAGTGTGCAGGTATGTGTACCACATCTGTTTGATGCACTGGGGATCGATCAGACAGGTGTTGTGGCTAAGATTGCAGGGATCAATCATATGGCGTGGCTGCTCGAAGTTACAAAAGACGGGCAGGATCTGTACCCCGAGATTAAACGTTTGGCGAAGGAAAAACAGAAAGAACAGCATGACGACATGGTTCGTTTTGAGCTGATGCAGCGTTTTGGCTATTATGTAACGGAATCCTCCGAACACAATGCCGAGTACCACCCTTACTTCATCAAGCGGAATTATCCGGAGCTGATTGAACGCTTCAACATTCCACTGGATGAGTATCCACGCCGCTGTGTGAACCAGATTGAAGGCTGGAAAGAAATGCGTACCAAGCTGTTTGCCAGCGAAAATATTGAACATACCCGCAGCCGTGAATACGCATCGCATATTATCGAAGCGATGGAGACGAATAACCCGTACAAAATTGGCGGCAACGTCATGAACAACGGACTGATTACGAACCTGCCGCGCGAGGCATGTGTCGAGGTACCTTGTCTGGTGGATGGATCAGGAATCAGCCCTACGTACATTGGGGATCTGCCTCCACAACTCGCAGCACTGAACCGGACAAACATCAACACGCAACTGCTGACAATTGAAGCGGCAATCACTGGCAAGAAGGAACATATCTATCATGCCGCTATGCTTGATCCACACACAGCTGCGGAACTGTCTATTGATGACATCGTAGCGATGTGTGATGAGTTGATTGAGGCTCACGGCGACTGGTTGCCAAAATACACGTCATAAAATAGAAGCACCGTTTCCTTTGCTGCTAAAGGGGACGGTGTTTTGTTCGTTTCATAGCGCTCACGCGCTGAATCGTGCATCGCATCATTTATCAGAATTTCCCCGCGCACTTAAACCTTATTCGGCAGGGAGCAAAAAGCGATAACCAATGCCAGGCTCCGTCTGAATATATCGCGGATTCGTTGGATCTTCATTTAATTTCTTGCGCAGATGTCCCACATATACCCGAAGATAATGGCTATCAGACTCATGATGATGCCCTCCCCATACTTGCTGCAAAAGCTGGCGCTGAGTGATGATTTTCCCTGCATTGGAGGCAAGCACCTTCAGCATCTCATATTCCGTTGGGGTTAATTTGACCAAAGTCCCCTCCAGTTCGACCTGCCTTTGGGCCAGATCAATCGTGAGTGATCCGAAGCGCAATATGGGCTCATCCGTCGTTTTGGCTACATGACGCAGCGCCACCCGAATACGGGCGACCAACTCACCCATCCCGAATGGTTTAGTTACATAATCATCTGCACCACCATCCAACGCGGCAATTTTGTCTCCCTCCTGATCCTTGGCTGTCAGCACGATAATCGGCACTTGTGACCATTCACGAATCCGTCGAAGCACCTCCATACCGGACATGCCCGGCAAACCAAGATCAAGGATGATCAGATCCGGATGTACAATGCTAGCCTGAATAACGCCCTCTTCGCCATCCCCACACTCGTGGAGTTCGAATTGGTGTGCCTGAAGGGTGACCTTGAGCAATTTGCGAATCTGCGGCTCATCATCGATCACCAGTATGCGAGCCCCTAGTGGTGCGTTCATGTTATTCTTCAACCTCTCCTTGTTCTGAATAGGGGAACCGTGGTCCGTGAGCCTCCATAGGGATATCTATGCGTATTCTCGTTCCTCCGCCCGAATTCGACTCTGCTACTATGGTACCTCCATGGACCTCCACAATGCCTTTGCAGATGGCCAGACCAAGCCCTGTCCCGGTGACATGCTGAGTCGACTCCGAGCGATAGAACTTATCAAATATACGTATTCTTTCCGCTTCCGGTACACCGATACCTTGATCAGCCACCATGATCGTCAATTGACTTGGGCTCTTATCACTCGTCACAGTGATAATAATCTGGCTCTCATCAGGCGAATATTTGATGGCGTTGCTGACGATATTGACCAGCACCTGCTCCAGCAACACTTCATCTCCGAAAATGAACACCGGATCATCAGGAAGTTCAACTTGAATATTACGATTGGGACTGAATTCCCGAACCTGTGTCAGTACAACGCTGATTATATCTTCCACGTCACACCATTTCCGGTTCAGTTGCAACATACCGCTCTCCAGCCGAACCATACCCAGCAGATTCGTGACGAGACGATTCATGCGCAAGGCTCCATCCCGAATGTTGCCAGTTAATTCTCTCCGATCCTCGGGTGTAAAAAGAGTATCATTCTCGAGCAGTCCCGTAGCCGAGCCGATAATGGCGGTTAGGGGCGTACGCAATTCATGAGAGACAGAATCCAGCAGCGCTGTGCGTATGCGCTCCGATTCGGCAGTGATCTGTGCCAATCGGGCCTCTTCCGCCAACTTCACTCGGGCAATAGCACCTGCGGCCAGTCCACCGCATGCCTCCAACAGACGAAGCTGTTCTTGCTGTACATTAACTTCGCCAGCGTCCATGCTCACGGCGAGCACGCCATGAATCTGCTCCTCTGTGCGTAGCGGCACGTAAAGTCCGGGAGATTCCCGTAAAGCGGATGATCCCTTACCTGCGATCTGTCCGTGATTATACACCCATTTGGCAATGGCAATCTCCGACTCTCCATCTCCCCAGCCATCCTTTTCCCCTTCTGATTCGGGTGCAGAAGAGCTTGTAACCAGCAGATCCCCCTGCCCATCCGGAAGATACACAGCTGCTGGTTTGCCCAAGGTGAGCGAAACCTGGGTTGCAATGTTAACCTGCAACGTATTCAGATCCGTAATGGCTGTCATCTGACGACTCAATGCGTACAGGGAGTTAGTCGTAGCTTCACGTGCTTTTACCATCTCCAGCTGTTGTCGCAATCGACCTGCAAGACTGGCTGTCAGGATCGCCACCGCAAGATACACAACAAAGGAGATGAGATATCTCAAATCCTCAACCGTGAAGCTCAGATATGGCGGTACAAAGAAGAAGTCAAACATAATGACGCTAATACTCGCAGCATATACAGCTGGTCCCATTCCCCAGTACACGGCACTCACCAAGACGGGAAACAGGTATACAAGCCCAACATTAACCAGATCACCACTCATGCCGATGGCATGAAACAGCAAAGTTAGCAGCGTCACCCCGAGGGTCACCCATACATATGCATATGCCGGAACCCTTTTCCCATGGGCTTCCGGCGTTTCTTTTTTTATTCGTTCAGACAAAATCATTCACATCCCGCTCAGTTCATAATCGTAATCTGCAACGATCAATATATCCAGATGCCGCGACAAGCGTACAAGTCGGTTGACCACCGAGCCTGAGCCGCGGTAGCCATTCAGCCACCACACCCGTCTTGCCTGCCCGACCACCAACTGCGTTGCTCTCGCCTCCGATGCCTTTCTGGCCAACATCTCAGGTACATCGCGTAGCCTTGGACTGTGATGAATATGAAATTGACCACCAAGCCGAATCGTCAGCTGCTCCAACGCTTCCAGATGGCACTTCACTTCGTCACTCATGGACTCACCAATGTGGATATGGTGTACATGCCAGATGGCTTTTAGACGATAAGCCATACGGAATCCGCGCCGGATCAGCCGCTCGGCATGACGATCACTGCTTACACATACAAAGACTGCCTCCTGTCTGCGCCAAGGTCCTCGAAGTGCAATTTTGGCCTGCTGTGCTTCAAGCCGTTCATCCACATCGTCCGCCAGTTCACGAAGGGCAAGTTCACGCAAGGCAATCAGATTACCGATTTTGAAGAAATTCGCAAGGGCTTGCTCGACCTTGGCAGTTGCATAGATTTTACCCTCCCTCATCCGCTGCCGCAAGGCCTGGGGCGCCACATCAATCAACTGCACCTCATCCGCCATCTGAATGATCCGATCGGGTACGGTCTCGCGGACACGAACACCTGTAATATGTTCAACGGCATCATTCAGGCTCTCGAGATGCTGTACATTCATTGTAGTAATCACCGAGATGCCTGCATTCAGCAGGAGCAGAACATCTTCATAACGCTTTTGCCGAACACTCCCGGGTACATTCGTATGCGCCAGTTCATCCACAAGCACCACTTCTGGGCAAAGATGCAGAATAGCCTCTGTGTCCATCTCTTCCAGACGCGCCCCCTGATAAACGCGCTGCGCGCGAGGGATCACAGACAGGTGGCCCATCTGCTCCACGGTCTCCGCCCGCCCATGTGTCTCCAGCAAGCCGATCTGCACATCGATGCCCTTGCGGAGCAAATCATTGCCTTCCCGAAGCATCATGTAGGTTTTGCCTACACCTGGTGCAGCTCCGATATATATTTTAAATGTGCCGCGCTGAATCTGACCAATCTGTTCCTTCATTTCCTGCTCGCTTAGTCTGCGGTATGTCAGCGACTCCACATCGTTAACTTTAGCCGGAACCACACGTTCACCCTCCCGGGCCGCTCGATCAGCAACCAGAAACAGGTCGACACCACGTAATCTGCGCAGCAGCGAGTTAACAACGGACCCTTGCCACAGTTCCTGCCAGCGCGTACGCCGGGAGTGTCCCATCACAATGCGGGTAATCTGGTGTTCCATTGCGTAACGTGCCAGCGTAGACGGGATGTTGCGACGGCGTAATATAGACAGCTCCTCCATATGGCCGCCAAACTTCTCTACCAACTTGATCATATTACGCCGAAATACGGTTGCCTCCTTGGTTAATGGCTGCTTCATATTCCGAAAAACCACAGCGCACAAATCACCATTCAGCCGTTTGGCAATCTGTTGTCCACGCCGGATATAGATGGAGCCATTCCAGTGATATTGTGTAGACACCAAAATCCGTTCCATGATGCCTGTTGTGACGGTAATTCCCATCTCCTCCCGATGCTCACGCAGGGATTCATTAACTCCCTCCGCAACCAATCTCAGGGCCAGTTCGCGCAGAATGCCCAGATTGCCTTGACGAAAAACAGCTTCTCCCTCATGCCCCTTCAGATGACCTTCTGCCAGACGGCTCAGTATGGTTTCCGGCGTGACGTCAATCAACTTCACTTCATCCGCAAGCTCCAATGTATCGGCAGGCACCGTATATTCTGCTGCGATCCCCGTAAGTTGTCGTGCCAGCTCGGTATAGCCTTCCAGCTCATACACATTCACCGTTGTCATGACACTGATGTTGTTTCGGAGCAAAAACTGAATATCCTCCAGCCGGGTAGCATAGCGAGCGCCTGCTCTGTTGCGATGTGCCAAACCATCCACCAGCACAACCTCCGGATTACGCGCCAATAGTGCATCCAAGTTCAGATCCTTCATCTCTACATCATCACTCTCGCGTAACCAGTGAATGCTTGGAATCCTTTCGAGTGAGCCAAGTTGCTCCACCGTTTCCGGTCTGCGCATCGTGGACACGGCACAGATGACCACATCAATGCCCTGCTCACGCAACGTATTCCCTTCCCGCAGCATGTGATACGTTTTGCCCGATCCGCTGACTGGGCCGATGTAGATTTTGAGCGTACCCTGCTGCAGCTTCGTAATCATCTTCAGCATCTCTTCTGGTGACTTGCGCTTGAAGCTGTCTTCCATCCGTCCTCTCCCCCCTTTCTTATTAGAGCGTGTCTTATAATATGAAGAGAAAAATGGAGAAAGCCCCTCCCGATATATCGTGAGCAGGCTAATTACATTCGTCCTTTATTTCTGTTCTGCTGTCAGCGCCAGATTCAGAGCCGTTACATTCACACGCGGCTCCCCGAATATACCCATTTGCCGGCCTTCTGTATGCTCATTTACAAGTTGCACAAGCTGCTGTTCACTAAGCCCTGTAGCTTTGCTAATGCGCGGGATCTGTGCCTCAGCGGCTTCGGGAGAGAGATCCGGGTCAAGTCCAGAGCCTGAACCCGTCACGAGATCAGCTGGGATCTGCTTCAATCCCGGGTTTTCCTGCTGGAGCTGAGCAATCTTTTCCTTCATCTCGCCGATATACTCCCCTGAGGCTACGGCGCGATTTGAACCAGCTGAAGCCGTTGGGTCATAACTGGCACTCGATGCCCGGGGCTGGAACAGCCCCGGCGAGTGGATTTCCTGCGCCAGCAGTGATGAGCCGATGATTTTCTCATTTTGCGTAATCAGACTTCCATTCGCCTGCGCAGGAAAGAGAAGCTGGGCTACGCCAGTCGTTACAAGCGGGTAGATTAGGCCGCATATCAGCATAAGCACAACGGATAACCGTAAGGCGGGCAAGAACATGTTCATACAGATCACTTCCTGAATTCATTAGGATAAAAGAATAATGTTGATAAGCGTTGTTATCTCGTTAAAGAATCCCCGACAGAACCATATCAATGAATTTAATGCCGATAAAAGGTACAATTACACCACCTACGCCATAAATAAATACATTGCGCCCAAGCAGCCTCTCGGCTGACATCGCCCGATACTTAACCCCTTTCATCGCAATGGGAATAAGCAGTGGAATAATAATGGCGTTGAAGATCAGCGCCGACAGGATCGCAGACTGTGGTGAAGCCAGATTCATAATATTCAGCGCCTGAAGCTGCGGCATGGCGAGAATGAACATGGCTGGAATGATGGCAAAATACTTCGCGATATCATTGGATATCGAAAAGGTTGTCAGTGCGCCGCGTGTAATCAGCAGCTGCTTGCCAATGGAGACGACCGACAATAACTTAGTCGGATCGGAATCCAGGTCAATCATATTGGCCGCTTCTTTGGCCGCCATGGTGCCCGAATTCATCGCCAGGCCCACATCGGCCTGCGCCAGAGCAGGAGCATCGTTCGTACCATCGCCCGTCATGGCGACGAGTTTGCCCTCCTGCTGCTCTTTTTTGATCGCCGCAATCTTGTCCTCGGGTTTCGCTTCGGCAATAAAATCATCCACGCCCGCTTCCAGCGCTATGGTCGCTGCGGTCAGCGGATTATCGCCTGTACACATAATGGTCTTGATGCCCATGGCGCGCATCTCGGCGAACTTCTCTTTCAGCCCTGGCTTCACGGTATCTTTCAGATAGATCACACCGTAGATTCGCTCATCGATGGCTACAGCAAGCGGCGTGCCTCCAGCCTTCGCAATACGATTTGCAATCTCATCCAGATCATCGGGTATGCGGCCTCCTTCGGAAGCAATATAACGTTTGATCGCATCCACGGCACCTTTACGAATCTTCATACCGTTATTCAGATTGAGACCGGACATCCGAGTCTCTGCTGTGAATTCCACATTTTCTGCATTCGCATACTCCGTCTCAGACCAGCTCTGACCTTGTTTGCCTGCCAATTCCACAACAGAACGTCCTTCTGGGGTCTCATCCCGCACAGAAGCCTGTAAAGCAGCTTGCGTCATCTCTGAAGCAGTAGTGCCCTGAACGGGAATAAACTCAGATGCCATGCGGTTTCCGTATGTGATCGTTCCTGTTTTGTCCAAAATCAACGTATCGATATCTCCGGCCGCTTCTACCGCTTTACCCGACATAGCGAGTACATTGAACTGCGTAACACGGTCCATCCCGGCAATACCAATGGCAGACAGTAACCCACCAATTGTGGTTGGGATCAAGCAGACGAGAAGTGCGATTAGGGTCGCCAGATCCAGTCGAATACCCAGGTAATTCGCCATCGGGACCATCGTCAGAATAACAATCAGAAAGATCAGGGTTAATACGGCGAGCAGGGTTGTCAGCGCAATTTCATTGGGTGTTTTCTGGCGCTGTGCACCCTCAACCAGAGAGATCATCCGGTCAAGGAATGACTCACCTGGATCGGTCTGAACACGCATGACGATGTAATCGGACACGACGCGTGTACCTCCGGTAACGGAGGAGAAATCGCCTCCTGCTTCCTTGATAACCGGTGCGGATTCTCCCGTAATGGCCGATTCATCAATGGAGGCCAATCCTTCTGTAATTTCACCATCCGTTGGGATCAGTTCACCGACTTCCACGCGGACCATATCACCCTTTTTCAACTGGGTCGAAGACACTTGCCGGATTGTTCCATCCTTCTGCACCAGATTGGCCAGGGTGTCCGACTTCGTCTTGCGTAACGTATCCGCCTGCGCCTTACCTCTGCCTTCTGCAAGTGCCTCCGCGAAGTTAGCGAACAGCAGCGTGAACAGCAAAATGAAAAACACGGCGATGTTGTACCCGCGTCCAGCCTCGGATGCGGCGAATAGATCGGGATTAATGCATAATAAGAGCGTAATGAATGTACCTACCTCGACAATAAACATGACCGGATTTTTGATCATGACCACCGGATTTAGCTTTTTGAACGCATCCAGTGAAGCCTGAAGTATCATATCCTTGCTTAACGACCGTTTCGATCCGGGATCACGTTGAATATTACCGCGATTGTTGTCCGGCTCATTGCCCTTCGATCTGAACATTTCTGTATCCATGTGTTGCATCGTCTGCTCCTTCTTTCGTTCAACTGCATTCATCGTGCACTGCCACCTCCATGCGTTACGTCCTTGCGCCAAATCCCTCTGTCTGTCCCTGTTATATCCCTCATTGAATCATCGCCAGATGCTCTGCAATCGGTCCAAGAGCAAGCGACGGGAAGAACGTAAGCGCGCCGACAACAACGATCATCATGACCAAGATGCCAGCAAATAAAGGCGTGTGTGTACGCAGTGTACCTGTAGTTACCGGTACAACCCGTTTCGTAGCGAGTGAACCCGCTATGGCCAGCATGGCGATCATCGAAACGTACCTTCCCAGCAGCATAACGATACCAATCGCAATGTTGTAAAAGTCTGTATTGGCATTTAGTCCGGCAAAAGCCGATCCATTATTGGCTGCACCTGAGGCAAAAGCATAGAGAACCTCCGTCAGACCATGCATGCCCCCGTTCGAGATGGACGCAACAGCTTCAGGCCGCATAAGCGCGAGTGCCGTTGGCGCAAGAATAATCAAAGGATGAATGAGCAACGCAATGGATGCGAGCTTTACCTCTTTCCCCTCGATTTTTTTGCCCAGAAACTCAGGTGTTCGTCCCACCATTAATCCACAGATAAACACAGCCAGAATCACATACAACAGTCCGTTGATTAGCCCTACTCCTTTGCCACCAAACACGTTATTGAGCATCATCTGAGCCAGTGATACCATGCCTCCAAGTGGAGTGAGCGACTCGTGCATATTGTTGACCGAACCTGTTGTAGCCGCTGTCGTGACTGCCGTGAATAAAGCCGATTCGGGTATGCCGAATCTGACCTCTTTCCCCTCCATATTGCCTTGAAGACCCACTGCATCCAGCGCAGGTACACCGCGATATTCGGAGACAAATACGGTGGTCAACATCACAAGGAAAAGAAAACTCATCGCTGCGAACAATGCCCAACCCTGCTTCCGGTTATTGACCATCAAGCCGAAGGCGTATACCAGTGCAGTGGGTAACAGCATCATACAGACGATATGCACCAGATTGCTCAGGGCCGTCGGATTCTCGAATGGATGTGCAGCATTGGTTCCAAACCAGCCACCACCGTTGGTGCCAATGTGTTTGATCGACTCCAGTGAGGCGACCAGTCCACGTGAAATGGTCTGCTGCGCACCTTCCAGCGTGGTTGCGTTCACCGCTCCCGCGAGCGTCTGAGGCACCCCCTGGAATACAAGGAACAAGGCTACGATGAAGCTCAGCGGTAAAAAAATCCTCGTAATCGACCGTACAAGGTCGACGTAAAAATTCCCCAGTTCATCCCGGCGGCCTATCAGCCCGCGAATGAACGCAATAGCCACCGCGAATCCGGTCGCTGCGGACGTAAACATCGGGAACGTAACGGCCAGCATCTGTGACAGATACGACAGGGCGTTCTCGCCCGTATAAGACTGCCAGTTCGTGTTGGTCATAAAGGATACCGCCGTATTAAATGCTTGCGCCGCTGGCATATTGCCGATCCCATCCGGGTTAAGTGGCAAATACTTTTGCAGCCGCAGCACCAGAAACATCAATACCAACATTACAAAGTTGGAGAGGAGAACCGCCGTAAGGTACTTTTTCCACCCCATGGATTCGTTCTCGCGTACTCCCATCACGCGATAGAGCAGTCGTTCCGGCCCGCCAAAAAACCGATCCAGCCCCGTTCGCTGTCCATCGAACACGTTCACTACATATTTCCCCACCGGTTTAACCAACAGCAGGATGATCAGTAGCGTCACTGCTACTTGCACTACACCGATACCCATATCCGCATTTCCTCCCTATTCGACGTTCCCTTGTTCCCGTATTACGCACATCGCCAGCATCAGAATTTCTCCGGCTTCACCAGCACATAACCGAGATAAATCACCAGTGCGAGCACAATCATGCCGATGACAATCATCTGGCTCCCTCCTCTCTACCCTCAAGCCTTCTCGCAGAATTTCAAGAATCCCCAAAATACCGCAAACAGCAGCACAACCAATCCAATCATCGTGGCATCATTTACCATGCGCCCTTCCTCCCTCTCTCTACCGTTCTCTGCACCTGCTACATGTAAAATCGTAATACGAAACGCTGTAAAAAAGGGGTAAAGAAATACCTCCACAGGTGTAAAAAAAGCGTAAAAAAGACCCGATCTCCTCAGCAATGGGCTGAAAAGAACGGGTCTATCATCATTTTTATACGGAGCACTCCATTACGTGCCAATCTATTACCTACCCGTCATTTCAAGAACTGCGTGTAGGCATTTCCCTAACATTTTGAATACTAGTTTGTGGCTTCTTCGTCATGTACTTGTTAAAAAAGTCGGTGTTTATTCCTGTCATATGATGAAAGAAGGAAGTTTCCACTTTCCAATCCTCCTCAATCATATAACGAATATCCACAAGACCTTTATTGGAAAGCAGGTCAATAATGGTTTTAATTCGCATCGGCTTTTGAAGTGGAATCTCCCTGTCAAAAGGCTCCTTTTCCAGATATCCTCTTCGGTGCATCGCCGCATAGAAATTACGATGATCCTTAGCTTCCATCATTCCTAGATGTGCTGCTCTGTATCCCAGCACTTGTAGGGAAGTCTTCCATTTATTTTTCAAATCAAGATATTGATCGGGATTCGTCTTATAAGTGATTTCATTCATGTCCGATGAAAACTCTTCTTCGGGCAATAAAAATGCACCCGCGAACAGATTAGCTTCATTTTCAATCAATTTGTGTTCTTTTCGGTCCAGATTGACAAATTCAAGACGATAATGAAGCAACAAATGACCAAGCTCATGTGCAATATCAAAATTCCTACGAACCGCAGAACGTTTGATGTTGCCCAGTATGATAAACGGACGATCATTTCTTGTCCAAAGGCTGTACGCATCAATTTCTTCACCAATCGATTTTTCAAAAACATATACACCACTTTTTTCGATCCGGAACATCAGGTTCTCATTCGTGGATGGCTCCATATTCAGCCGTTGTCTCGCAAGATGGGCAACATAATGGATCTGAGTCGTACGATCATCGTCTGTATGGTTCATATACTCAATTGCCTCTTCCCGCAATTGGATAATATTCAGTGTGGGAAGGCTGATCTGAGCGGTAATATAATTAATGAACGTGTCCAGATATTCTACATGCTTTGCTTCTGTCTGTGTCTTGGATATCACATTCATCACTTTCGAACGATAGGCAATGTTCATAACATCAATGTTGGCTGCGTTATTACGCTGTGTAAGCATATCTTTCGTATAAAAATACTTGCTTTTCACACTGAAAATGCGTTTCAACTCATTCACAATTGGCACCTTCGGAGAGGTGTACGCATTTTCATATTGCCAGACTGCTTGTTCTGTCACACCTAATTGTTCGGAGAGCTGTTTTCTCGAATACCCATGCATGATCCGCAAATTGGTCAAATTTTCACCAACGAACATGCTGCTCCCTCCTTACTGAACGACACAGGGAATCACCCCCGCTGTTCTCCTTCCAAAATTTCAATATCATAAGCTGCCGGATCAACGATATCTTCCACATCAGGCGTAAGCGCCTCCCGTTCACTATCATCCAGTTCAGCACCAGAGATGAGGTCCGATAAATCTTCTATAAAATAAGCGATATTATCATTCGGATTAGGCAGATAATGCTGAACCTTCGAAATTTGGTATGCATCATCAATAGCATAAGTGAGTATATGAAACTCATTATATGTAGATGCAAGATGTTCAAGTTCTTCTTTCACACGGCTGACCTGACTCTCTGAGATTGGAAAAGAAAGTTGCTCAACCCTCTCCAACTCACCATGTTCATTACGGCGTGGTTGAATCAAAGAAAATTCCAGATCGTTATTAATCTTGGAGAGATCGTGTAAATAGGTACGGAAAGCACCTTTGTTGTCAACGCCCGTAGGTAGCTTGGCACTGGAAAAACTATTCTCATTAAAGTAGGCTGCGTTCTTTATCAGAAACAGAACTTTTGATTCTTCATGTGTGAACTGGAGATAATCCCATGTTAAACCTGCTTTGGATTTCTTGTGAGTGAATCCTTGTTCACCGCAATAATCTGCGATTTTGCTCTCAATAAAATTTCCCTTTGTCCAGGCAAAGGCTGAACTAATCTTCATGTTTCTCTTCCGATCTTTACGGTGATCAATATATTCGCGGTATCCTTCAACAATAGCATCAACAAGCATCTGACTATGTTCCGACTTGAACTTATATTGTTCCATATAGATCACTCCGATTCATAAATATGAAGACAAGTTATATTTTAATCGAAGTTCGTGTGCAAAGATATGATTTTTTTTGATATTTTTAAAGTAAACCTATCTCATACACTTCATCCAAATGGATTCTGTGCCCACTGCAATAATCTCTTTTTTGTGATTTTGCCATGGGAGGTATGATTGACAACTTGCCCCTGATCGAGCAGAAGTACCTGGGGTGACTCATGGTGAACCTCTGTCTCTTCCGCAATATGGCGGGACAACGAGCGATTTTCAATCACTTTGACGATGCGGTAATCCATGGGTTGTTTGGGATCTGATGCATGGGTGCCTACAAACGCCATAAACTCTCTGTACGCTCTCGCACTTGTCGGACAAGTCGTGCTGTGTTTCAGGATAAGGACCGGATGAGCCTGCGAGCGATGAAGCGCATCTTCCCAGTCATCCGTTTTGTGCAATTCACGGACATGTTCGCTGAGCATATGTTCCGAGTCTGACCCTGCACGTTTGCTAACCACCGAACCAATCACAATGCCAAGCGCCAAGCCAAAAGCAATCCCGAGTCCAAGCTGCTGCGTAGCCGTACCAATGCTGACTCCCATAGCCGTTCCTATAGCAAGCCATAAGGCTTGATGATTTACTTTTTTCTTCATGCAGATCTTCCCTTCCTGAAATATGTATATCAGGGCTATAAAAATTCCTACCTTATATTCTGATCAAATTATAGCATAGGCCTCTGTGAGCAATCGTTAATAATCTTCATCTCCGGGTACAGATTTCAGTGATTGGATTTATGCAAAATGCTCATTTGTGATACACTGGTTGTAATTTGGAAACGATGAACATGAAGAATGGATTGGAAGGGCGGAAATTCCATATGACATACGCATTTATGATTGAACCGCAGGATTTTATTGCGCTGGATAACGAAGACGAGCTGATTGAGAAATGTCAGGAGTGGGGCTTGCTTTCCGGTAAAGCAACCAAACTCAAAACGTTCTATTATAAAGGAAACGGATTAAACATGCCGTGCACCATCATTGGATATGTGGATCACATGGCAGCTGTTATTCAACTGGATAATGGGCAAAAGCATTGTATTCACCCGTCTTATCTGAAGGAAATGCAAGCGTCCAGTTACAGCGCCAGAAGCATAAGTAATGCCGGGTCAGACCGAAGTACAGAATCGACAACTTCGGATACAGTCGTACCAGTCACCCCTGCTGATGTTACGCCAACTCCAGATGCCCTGGTAAACCCGGATGAAATGCCGGTGGATCTGGATGATTCGGACGATACGGACACAGATGAATTCTCCTTGGGGCTGAAGGGTGATCCGGATGGGTTAGTAGAAGAGTATGTTGGACCTCAGTCTGGGGCAGCCAGTGATGCCAAACCTAAAGCCAAAACAGCGAGCAAAGCTAAGAGCGTCAAAATTGATCTGCCAGAAGGTAAAGTGAAGATGAGTGCCGTTGTCAAAGAGTTCACCACTGTGCCGAATCACTTCTCGGACAATGACGATGAAGTCATCATCTATGAAGCAGTTACCATTACGGAGCCAGACGTCATTGATGTTGGGGAAGCCTGGTCAAGCCACAGTGCCACGGTTAAGAAACAAGAACTGGAAGTGGGCGATGTTATCACGTTTGAAGCGAAAATTATCAAGAAGAAGCTGACACGTAACCCGGTTCCCTATAAAATCAACAATCCTTCCAAGATTCAGAAGGAAGACTAATCAAGGAAGATTAATCAGGATTCATTACAAAAAAAGCAAAAAAAACCTCCACAACTGCTCAAAGCAGACCGCGGAGGTTTTTGCCATTTGAAGTTTATATTAGCGAAGAGTACACTCTTAAGCTTGTCCCGGCGTAGCACTGATCTGAAACTGTACACCAAATTTGTCGACAACCGAGCCATAGGCTGGACTCCAGAACGTTTCTTGTATCGGCATTTTCACTTCGCCACCGTCTTGCAACTGGTTGAAAATCGCTTTGGCTTCTTCCGCCGTATCCGTGTTCACTGTAACCGTAATATGATTACCTACAGTGTGCGGCATGCCTGGAAACGTATCAGACAACATTAATACCGAGCCGCCAATCTGCAATGAAGCATGCATAATGCGGTCTTTCGCTTCTGGCGGGATGGGGTGATTCGGGTCAGACGGACCATCGCCAAATGTTTGAAGCGCGAGCACTTCGGCTCCAAATGCCTTTTGATAAAATTCTACCGCTTCACGTCCATTACCGTCTGTTACCAGATACACATTCAAGCTGATCGACATGCGTTCTTCATCTCCTTGGGCTCATGTAATTATACGACTCACGCCACTTGCGACATGAGTATATATGAACAGCTTGTCCTTTGACAAGCGTATATTTTCTCACTACTTCTGTTGGACCATTACACGATTAGGGTTACCAAATAATTTTTAATCCATCCCTCTCTCCACTACTTCTTGCGCTTGCGTATATAATAGAGAACCGTGATCAGAACACCCGGAACCAGTGCTGCAAAACTGGCATAGATCAGGCACCATTTCAACAGGGTACATATCGGAGTGAGTTCAGTAAGCACAGGCGTACGTTCAGGATAACGATACATGATCAGGGATGCACCTATATTTTCAAGCATGTCCATAGCCCAACCTAAGACCGGAATCAGATTCACCCAACGCCAGCGACTCTTTACCGGAAGCACGCGATAGAGTATCGATAACAGAACAACCAAGAGGAACAGATAGGCCAACGGCCATATGAGATCAAATTTGAACCGTGCCTGAATATAGGCGCTTCGCCCTGCTTCTCCATACTGCTCAGCCATCTGATAAAGATCATCCGCCGTGTACAGAAACGATGAATCCGGGGACTGCCCACCACCTGTGGCCTCCTCCGACTTTGCCGCCTGCCAGGGCAGAATGAATGCAATAAAACAGGCAAAAACAACAACCGCAGCTACAACCCATTTCCAATTCACCCGCTGATAGAACCAACCTGACACTTTATTCAGCACATTCTGTCCCCTTTCCGATAAAAAAAAGACCACTCTCCCGAATCCTATCGGTAAAATGGTTGTGTTCAATCCTATGAAATTATCGAGCTTGAACGATGTTATCTATTTCACTTTTCAATAAGAGGTATCGGTGAACACTTCTCATGATCGGGACCTTCGTTAGTTTGTTCTTGTCCACGTACAGTTTCATCTGGTCTTTGGTCAAACCAAGCAAACTTCCAGCTTCCGATACCGTCAACACTACCTCGGGGTTCGTAGCATTAAACGTCCTCTTTACTTTCTGATTCCAGTCCTCGAATACCTGCATAGATCAGTGACATCTCCTATCCATAGCCAGTTATTATCAGGCTGAATATATCCAGTATACCACACTTGTGCTGCTCGTAACTTAATCCTTGCGCAGAACCATATTCTGATAGGCAGATTTCCTGCTTGACCCTGACGTTAACTCGAGGGTTTATACTGGCTTCAGGAGGGGATTAGCATGAGTATGTCACCTGAACATGTAACCAAGAAACGACGCAGCAGTGGTATAGCCATTATTGGAATGAGTTGGTTGACAATGACATTGGGTCTGTTTTTTGCTACACTCGCAGGGGAGTTTATCAGCACTATTGTTGTTGCTGCTGAATGGATGGTTCATCTCACCCAAGCTGTTGTCATTATTAGTATCGTCTTACCCGTATTATTCGTCATTCGAAGACACTTCCATATGAAGTCCGTTCTTCTTCCTCTGACAGGAAAAAGCATAATTCACTTGCTCTTTGGCGCATTATTTGCCACTTCTCTGGCCTTTATCGGGTTAGCGATAGCCAGTATGAACAACTGGATTACGATTACGGAGTGGCACTTCTCAGCCGAGTTCTTGCTTGCTGTCGTACTTAATAGTTGTATTGCTTTCTTGTATGAAGCTTTGCCAGAGGAACTATCCATGCGAGGCATGGTCTATGATGGATTACGCCTCAGACTGCGACTTCCTGTGTTTTTCGCTTATGTAACTCAAATCATACTCTTTCTGCTGGTTCCAATGAGTGTCGGCCTATTGCAAGAGCTCGTCGGTATGGATGCCGGAAACCGGATAACCTTGGATTATATGATCCTGCTCTTGACCTATGGTATTACGTTACAGCTTCTGCGCAATTTGACCGGTTCTCTATGGGCCTCCATTGGATTTCATGTCGCTTACCTGGAAGTAGCCCGATTCGTTATTATGCCAGGTGATAGACCGGCATTGTTAAGCTATACCGCGCAAGATAACGGGTTGGCCGAAATATTTATTTTGTATATGATGATAATCTTTGTCGGCGGGATCATTCTGGCGGTGCTCAATGCATGGCGCTGGTGGAGAATACATAAATCATGAGGGAGGGATCTGCCTGTTGTATACCGTTGGACAACTATCCAAACATACCGGAGTATCCATCCGAACACTGCATTATTATGAGAAGCTGGGTTTACTGCGACCGGCCCGTAATGAGAACAATCAGTATCGCTTATATGGTGAAAAGGATATTTTACGGCTTCAGCAGATTACCATTCTGAAGAAAATGCATTTTAAATTGAATGAGATTGGAGAATTCCTCGATCAGGATGCTGATCGCTCCGAACCAGAGAGTACCCTTACGTTATGGAATAATACGTTGGAACAACAACTGGCCGTCGTTAAGGAGCAGCAGAAGAGATTAAGCAAGGTCGAGCATCTTCTTTTTTCAACCCTATATGCCATCAGAGCCTCCGGTACAATCAGTCTGGATGAGATGTTGGGCTTCATCCGTGAACTGGATCAACCTCCGGGCAAGTTCCGTCAAGATTTTTTTACACCTGAAGAAATGGAATCGTTACCTCTGAATAATCAGAACAATTCAATATCAATGGAATGGGCTGATATTCTTAAGGATATTCATGCATGCAAGATGGAACCTCCGGATTCCGAAGCCTCACGGTTACTGGCCATCCGAATCTCTGATTATGCTGAAAGGGCTTTTCAAGGGAATGCAGAATTGGCAGAAAAATATTGGGATTATATCACCCCAGAGGATGATCAGTCAGCTCGTGTATATGGTATGACAACGGATACCATGCGTTACATCGAAATGATCCTGGATCGATGGGCAGTCCAGAATCCTGATGATCAACAATAAGAGCCACTTCGAAAAGTGGCCCTTGATCCATTCCCTTATTATGTTTCGTCATGCTTCGTTACGCCTCTTCCCAGAAGCGGCGCAGGTTGTCCATGGCGATTTTGGATGCGGATTTACATTCCTCCATGCCTTCGAACTCCACCGTAATGTTGCCATCATAGCCGGAGTCTTTGATCAACTTTACAATTTTACGAATTGGAATGTCACCTTGTCCAACGATGGCCCCTCGCAGGAAGTTACCGTAGGCTGTCGTGAACCATTCACCCTCACCCGGATGCTCATCATAAGGACGGAAGTAGAAATCTTTGAAGTGGACCAGAGAAGCGTACGGCAGATTTTTCATGACGCCGATGATCGGATTCTCATCCACGCACATGAAGTTGCCAATATCGAGTGTTGTTTTGAAGTTCGGACGATCTACAGCATAAAGAACACGCTGCACCCGATCACTCGCCTGCACGCTGAAGCCGTGATTTTCAATGGTTGTCGTGATGCCAAACTGCGCGGCATAATCCGCAATAATCTGGCTTCCCCGTACCATCAGCGGCAGATGTTCCTCGAACCAGGTGATGGTCATCTTCTCCTTTGGCAGGGTAAACGCCGTGACGTCATGACGCATATGTTTTACACCCATTCGGTGTACGACATCCACATGTCTTTTGACCCTGGCCATCTCCTCTTCAAACGCCTCTTCCGTCTCCTGCACGAAATTCGCTGGCATGGAGTAGTTGGACAGTTCAATACCCGCAGACGCTGCCCGTTCCCGAATCGCATCCGCCAGATCGTGATTATCCTCAACAGTGTAACCGTAAGGCACCATCTCCATATGCTCGCCGCCGTTCGCCGCAATCCAGTCGATCACATCCAGCACCGTCATCTCACCCGAATTCAAATCGTTCAACAAACTATACGTGCTCAGGCCCACTTTCATCTGCTCAGCTCCCTATCGATATTGTTGGATAAATTGAACCGCCTTACGAATGTCCTGCTCCGGCTGATGACCTACCTCGCGTTCAATCGTCAGATAACCGGTGTAACCAATCTCCTGAAGCGCTGCAAAGTATCCGTCAAAATCAACGCCACCCTCGCCCAGTGGCACCTCACGGAAGAACGTCCCGGAAGAGACCATCTCGGCAATCTTATCGTGATCCATAGGGGCATAACCGACCGCTCCGTATACGTCTCGTGGGTCAACTTCCTTCAACCGCACACCATCCTTCACATGGGTATGTACGATGTAATCCTTGAGCAGGTGAACGCCCCGCGCCGGATCATCTCCGGTCACCATCACCATGTTCGCCGGGTCAAAATTCACCGATACTCCGTTGGTCGACAGCGTATCCAGGAATCCTTTCAAGTCAGCAGCCGTTTCCGGTCCTGTCTCAATGGCAAAGTATGCGCCAACACTTTTGGCGTATTGGCCCAACTCCTCACAAGCAGCATGCAGCGTGGCGTAGACTTCCGATGAAGGGTCGTGTGGAACAATACCGATATGTGTGGTGACGATGTTGGTGCCCAGATCGAGGGCCAGATCCACGATCCGCTTCGACTTCTCTACTTTCCACGGATTATCTTCCTTGACCTGAAACCCATGCCCACCCAAATCACCAACCAATGCTGAAATGTCGAGATCCAACGAATCGATGTAACTCTTCAACTCCTTACGCGCCGCAGGTGACAAATTTTCAGGGTCCATCTCTCCCTTGACGGCATAGATCTGCACACCTTCTGCACCTACGTCTTTGGCTTTGTTCAACCCTTCCCGTACACCTACACCAAAACTATCCACGATGACACCGATCTTATTCGTTAATTTCATGTCATACCTCCTGAAGATTACGTATTTGGATTCATTGGAACAAGCTTCACTGACTTAATCTCATACGGTTTGAATTTCAGTTCGAATGCTCCCTTCACACTAGCCAACGGATGGATCTCATCCTCCAACAGATTAATGATGGACGCTTTGATTTCCTTTTCAGCCCACTGGACATGCACCGTTTCTCGACTTCCTGATGATTCGTAGAAACGTAGTACCGTTCCCGAGCCATCTTCTGCAGGCTTAACCGCATCCAGAATGACATGCTCACTCTGGAACTGAACCCAAGCGTGTTCTGCTGGCAATGGACCAGAATGCTGACTCGCTGCCACAACCTCCACCAGATGATTAAGCTCCATCGCCCGGCGAACCACGGCAGCTTGTCGCCAATCCCCCTGATGGGGCAGGAATGAATACGTGAATTCATGCTCACCCTGATCGGCATGTTCATCCGGCCATTTCGGGGCACGAAGCAGGGACAGACGGATCGTCCGATCCTTGATGTCATACCCGTACTTGCAATCATTCAGCAAACTCACACCGCTGTTGCCCTCCGAGATATCCGCCCAACGATGTCCGCAGACCTCGAACTGTGCCTGCTCCCAACTGGTGTTGTTATGAGTTGGACGCTCCAGCGCTCCAAACGGAATCTCATAGGTTGCTTTGGCTGCTACCAGATCCACCGGAAAGGCCACCTTCAGCAGCTTATGACTCTCATTCCAATTCACTTTTGTATGGAAATCAACACGCCGCTGGTAACGATGCAAAATGATATCCTGACTGATCTCCGATTGATTCAACTTCCAGACAAAGCGTAGTACATCTCGCGTAGCCCCGCGCTGTACAATCTCTCTGGAGATCAACTGCACCGCACCAGCTCGCTGGGATTCAAATCGTGGATCGATATCCCATGCATCCCAGTACGTCGGTTTGTCGTGGAAAAACTGCCACTCATTCGCCCGATCACCAGGCTTCAGCCAGTCACGTCCTACCGTTTTGTCATACCATCGAGTGATCTCTCCCAAGTCATTAAACTCAAGCGTGTAAAATTCAGTTTCCCACGTGGAAGGGAAGGATTTTTCTTCCCTTACTGGAAGGATAACATCCGATGCTTCGCGCAGCCATATGGTTGTATACCCAAAAGCAGGAATCGACGGAACATGCACGAGCAACGTATACTTGTCTTCCTTTTGTTCAAGATCACAGGCCAGACGGTTTCCTTGACGATCAAATGCTGCCATCCTGGCGAGGTGAGCATCCCCTGTAATGGTGATATTTTCTCCGCGTTTCCAGCCGAGGCTGTTGAATATAATATAGGGGAGACCATCGACTTCATCTGTTGCAATGTTCTCTGCAAGTGTATCGAGCGTTTCCCGCAGTGCGGATGTACCCAGTGCAAATACCTTCGTGTACTCCTCGGTGGACGTTACGTATACTTCAGGAATCGACGTTCCCGGAATAATGTCATGGAATTGGTTGAGCATAATCAACTTCCAGCCTTCATCCAGATCATTCTTCGTGTGCGCGCCGTAAGCCCCGGCAAATTGCCCCCAGATCTCCGCTTCCCGATATAATACCTCTGCCTTACGGTTGCTACGTTTGTTCCTCGCATGAGTTGTGTACGTTCCGCGATGCAGTTCCAGATACAAGTCCCCGTGCCATTTCGGCAACGTCGGATGATTTAATGATATGTCTTCAAAAAAAGCGCCTGCTGTGCTGAATTTGCTGATCGGCTGTCCCACCATCAAGTGGGATCGCTCCGCAAACTCCACCATCTCATTCGTCACGCCGCCACCACCATCGCCATGTCCGTAAAGCAACATTTGCTCAGGGTGCACATCCTTTTGTTTAAATGATTGCCAATGTTCATCCACATCTTTGGGACGCGTATGTTCATTCACCCCATGGTTCAGATACGCCAGCACCGAAGTACCATCAATGCCTACCCAGTCGAAGAGGTCATACGGAAACACATTGGTATCATTCCAATTCAGCTTGGTGGTCATAAAATAAGGAATATCCGCGAGTTTCAGCATCTGCGGCAAGGAAGCACAGTAGCCAAAGGTATCCGGCAGCCACTCGATGTTGGAGCGTTTGCCAAACTCCGCCTGATAGAAGTTCTGTCCATACAGAATCTGCCGAACTAACGACTCGCCACTCGGAATATTCAGATCCGGCTCGACCCACATGCCTCCGACCAGCTCCCAGCGGCCTTCAGCAATACGGGCTTTAACTCGCTCGTACAGCTCCGGGTGATGATCCTTTACGAAGGCATACAACTGCGGTTGGCTCTGGGAATACACAAAATCCGGGTACGTGTCCATCAACGTACACATGGTCGAGAACGTGCGACTGGACTTGCGAACCGTCTCACGTACAGGCCACAGCCAGGCAATATCAATGTGGGATTGTCCGACCAGATGCATGAAGCCACTTCGATATTCCTCCGGGTCTTCCTGCTGTACTGACTGTACTAACCCATGTTCGAAGTTCTGTATCCAGGCTGCATCACTCCAGCGTTCCGGGTCATTGTACATGTTATCCATCACCTGATGAATGGCCTGAACAAGTGCCATCCGCTTGGGCTCCTTCTCGTTATATGCCCGGAGCGACTCAGCGAGTACCGTAACGCTGTACATCAGGCTCTGCAGTGGCTGATTAACATGAACCAATGCTGCCCGAATGCCCTGAATTGGCGGCTGAATGACAGCTTGTCGATTGAGTGAATCATGCGGCTCTGGAATCGGATCGTAGAGTTCAATCTCCAACTGCGGTGTATTTCCTACCCGACTTCTCGGAAGTGGTACGAACCCGTGGTTCCGGTCCAATCCGTGATAAGGTATGCCATTCACCTTAAGCAGCCCTTCTCCTCCAGCCTCGAAGATCAGCCCAACAGCTTGATCTTGCCATTCCGCCGGAATCTCCACACGTTTGCTCAGAAAATACGTCGTTCCGTGTACGCTATTCAGCGGATTCAAGCATTGCATTGCCTTTTCTGCCTGTTCATCTTCATTTTCATATGCCTGCTCGTACTCGTATTCCCCTGGCCGAATGTATCTGGCCCTCTGCATCTCCCACGCTGGAAGCTCGATCGTATCTAGCCATTGCCGCTGCTTCAGATCTTCGATGAATCGCTGAATTCGAATCATACCTCCACCCCCACCGTCTGAATGTGCAAACTGCAGGCGGTCCAATCCATAGAATTGCGGCCAACCATGAGCCTGAATTCACCCGGTTCTACGACAGACTGGAGACGGGAGTCGATCAGTGCGAGGTGTTCCTTTTGCACAGGGAACGTAACGGTATGGGTCTGTCCTGGCTCCAGATGGATTTTACGAAAACCTTTCAGTGACATTTCAGCTCGCGTGACCGAAGCTGATACATCCGTGATATACAACTGCACAACCTCACTTCCCGCAACCGCTCCGGTATTTGTGACTTCAACCATCACCTGAGTTTCATCGTCCGGGCCGATCACATCCGGTATAACCCTTACGTTCTCGTATTTGAATTCGGTGTAGCTCAGTCCATATCCGAACGGATACTGTGGCGCCAGATCCATCTCCAGATACCGTTTGCCACGAGTGCGTTTGGCATGATAGTAGACCGGAAGTTGCCCAGCATGCTTGGGAATGGAGACGGTAAGGCGGCCAGATGGATTCACATCACCGAACAGTATATCCGCAATCGCGTTACCGCCTTCCTGCCCGGGATACCACGCTTCCACAATCGCATGGACATGCTCATCAATCCAAGGTTCAGCAATGGGACGGCCGTTGATATAGACCATGATAACGGGTTTTTCCAGCTTATGTACCTCCTGCACCAGCTCCAATTGAACACCCATGAGATTCAGGGATGCCCGGTCAATGCCCTCGCCACACTCCATGTCGTTCCATGGATCATCGGTTACCACAGACGCACCTGTCCGCAAGTCGATCGTACCTTCACCAAAATCGCGGGCGCTGGAACCACCCATCACCATCACGATGACATCGGCCTGTTCCGCACAGGCGAGCGCTTGTGCAAAGCCCTCTCTGGAATCGCCTTTAATCCGGCATCCAGGTGCGTACAGCACCTGACCCGAATCCGCGCCAAGCTTGCGCGTAATGCCATCCAGTACGGTGACAATCTGTTCTCTCGGCTGTGGCGAGGTGTAGTCCCCAAGCTGGTTATAGATATGGTTCGCGTTCGGACCAATGACAGCTAGCTTTGTACCTGTTTTGGCAAGCGGAAGAGTATTGCCCTCATTTTTCAGTAAAACAATCCCCTCTTGCGCGACTTCTCTCGCCAGCTGAATATGGTCTTCACATCCGATGACCTGTTCTGCAAAGTCAGGATCTACGAAAGGCTGTTCGAATAACCCCAGTCTGAATTTCATCTCCAACACCCGCCTCACAGCCAAGTCCAGATCCTTCTCTTCGATCGATCCCTGCTCAAGCGCCTGACCAAGATGTTTGCGATACATGTAGCCGGACATTTCCATGTCTACCCCTGCCTGAAGGGACTGCGCTACGGCCTGTTCCCCGTTCTCGGCGGTGTTATGTCCATGGACCAACATCTGAATGGCGCCAAAATCAGTAATGACAAATCCATCAAAACCCCACTGCTCGCGCAGAAGGTCATTCAGCAGATACGTACTGGACGTGCACGGTACGCCATCTATCTCGTTATAAGCGGTCATGACGGAACAAGCCCCGGCTTCCACTGCTTTTTTGAACGGCAACAGATCTATTTCATGTAATTCACGTAAGCCCATATGCACCGGAGCAGCATTGCGCCCACCCTCCGAGCTGCCATAAGCCGCAAAATGCTTAAGTGTAGCGACAATCGTCTGGTTGGAATCGAGGCCTTCACCCTGTAGTCCCTTCATGGCTTCCACTGCAAATTCACCAATCAAGTAAGGATCTTCGGCAAAACATTCCTCCGTCCGTCCCCATCTCGGGTCACGTACGACATCAAGCACCGGGGAATACGTTGCCGCTCCCCCTTGGCTCCGGGTCTCCACAGCGATGGCTTCACACATCTTGCGGTACAGTTCCATATTCCACGTACTTCCCACCATTAACGGTACCGGAAAAACTGTTGCCCCGATCGCCATATGCCCGTGGGAACACTCTTCCCCAAACAAAATGGGTATGCCCAGCCGGGAATGCTCCATGGCATACCGCTGAATGACATTTGTGGCAACGGCTCCCTGCCGTGGAGTAAGCCCCGTTTCCAGCGTCACTTCGGTCCATGGATCGGCCCGAAGCACACCGTACAGAGAACCGACACCACCCTGTTCCATGTCCGCTTTGAACTCTTCCGTCACCTGTACTGTACCATCATCTGCTTTATCATACGTCTTCCATCCCATCGGCTGAATGAGTTGTCCAATCTTCTCTGCCGTTGTCATCCGTCCGATCAGATCCTGAACCCGTTCCTGAATGGGAAGCGAAGCATCTTTATAGTCCATATGCACATTCTCCTTATGCGTTCGGAATTAGTTAGGCGCATGCACTCACATGGCTTTGCGGTAGTCACTTGGTGCCACACCCACCACGTTTTTGAAAGCCCGGTTGAAGGAATTATAGTTCGTGTATCCCACTTCTTCACTGATCTCCTGAATAGCCTTATCCGTCTCCTGCATGAGCAGCTTGGCTTTTTCGATGCGATGACTAATGAGCAGATCCACAAACTTCTCCCCAATCTCATCCTTGAAAAGCTTGCTCAGATACTTCGGATTAATATCGAATAGATCACTAAGGTAGTTGAGTGACAGATCAGGATTGTTGTAATGCTCTTCGATGTATTTGCGTATCTCCAGAATATGTGATCTGTGTTTTCGGGAACAATGCAGCGTCTGCATCTGCAACGCCAGTTCTCTGAACCCTTCCCAGCACAGCTCACGCAGATCGTCTAACGTCTCCCAGCCCTCCAGCCTTGGAAGAAGTGGGGTGAATATAGCGGCCCATGACTCCTGATACTCTCGTGGAAGTTCGGCGAATTCCCGATTGTAATGTTGAAATAACAATTGGATCGTATTCATAATCTCCTGACGGGACAGAACGGACTCACTGATTTGTTCAAACAGTCTCTCAAAATGCTTTTCCCAAACATCGTCCGACAAGCGCATCGCCTGTACCAGCAGGGAGATGGTCTTCAGGAACTCATACACATCATTGGTCGAATTCGGCACATCACTACACGGAATGATGCGATTTATGCCCAGTACAGCCTTGTACTCCAGCGCATGCACAGCTTCTTTCAATGAAGCTCTCAACCCCCGAATATCAACAGCAACCCGACCAACACCAATGGTCACGGTGAAGTTCAGATACTGATCGATTCTGTCCAGATAACCAGCAAGCAATCGATGTTCAGTCTCCTCAGCTTGTTCCATTTCCGGAATCCAGAGGATGGCGTACAGACGCTGATCGGAGATCCATTCAGCCCATACTTCGGTTCCTTCATGGCGGGCACTCTCCTGCAGAATACTGGATAACACAAATTTCAGGAGGGATTGGTCCTGATCATGATACTCCGTCACAAATGCATCATACCGATCCATTTCAACTACCATGACGGCCCAATGATGCTCCAGCTCAGGCAGTTTGAACTTCTCTATCTCCGCTGTCAGCTCCGTGCTCGTAAAGTCTCGTGTGCCCTCCAGCAACTCCTGAAAGAACATTTTTTTCTGCAAAATCAGATTCTCTTCGTGCTCCTCCTGATATTGCCTCGTCTGATCAATCATGCGTTCCAGCGTTGTATGGATGAATCTAAACTCATTCTCTTTGCCATAGCCCAGCCCCGATTGCTTCTGCGAAGAGACGGTCTGAATTAACGTGACAATCTGCTGAATCGGCTTGTAATTCCTACGGGTCACGTAGATCACCCACACCACCCCGATCAACACAACCACTATCGCAAAGGCAAACCAGATATTATAAAATTGCAGAGTCCATTTGACGATTTTTCCATTATTAAGACCTGTCTGCACCTTCCAACCGCTATAACTCGACGTAAATTCGGAGAAAACTTCTCCCGACGTGGTTTTAGTAGAAGCTGCACCCCCTCCTGGCATGCTGCTATCCCACAGATTGCCGCCCGAACGGTTGAAGATGTTCACAAACGTAAATTCCGGATCATACATCTGCATGATGGATTTCCTTAGGGTACTCAAGTCCACGTTCGTGACCACAAGCCCTTTGCCGTTTCCTACACTGCGTACAATCGTAATCACTTGCTCAGTCGCTTGCGATGGGAAAGCCCGGAACGCTCGTGCTCCTGCCCATTTCTGTTCATCCCTCGTCCGGCTATCTGCAATAAAGTCTGCATCCGGGAACTCTTCAATCGGAACAGCCTTCCCGTTACTGAAGACCGTGCCATCTCCATAACGAACGAGATAAATCGAATCAATCAGCGGATACTCTATTTTCAATTCATCAACCACCTGGACCGCCTGAATGCCGGCATACACATCATCGCTGCCAGATACCGAGAAATAATTCTTCAAGTTAGGGTTGGTCAAAATCTCACGCAGTACCTTGAAGTCGATGGAACGCAGGGAGTTGTCCAGATATTGCGTGACCTGAGAGGCCAGAAATTCATTGGCCTTGAGCGCTTCCCTACGGTTCTGTTCATTGAATACCTGGAAGAAAATAAAAAAGAGAATGGTCGTCACAATAAAGAAAACAGGCAGATACGATAACAGCAAACGCCTAAACCAATTGTTGTTCATCTCCGAGATCCCCCCACCATTACTGTTCATGCTGAATGACGACTAACAAACATCTGTGCTGATCACTAATTTTCCATAAATATTCAGTACATTATATCGGATGACGTGGGGTTGTCATAGGAGAAGACCATCCCGGTCACGGGTGACAGACGGGACAGCCTCTATATTGAATCCTTCTATTATTGATTTTTCTCAATGGCACGCTGGTAGATCTCAAGGTAATTACTCAGTCCGAGACCATCGAAGCCTTTGACATACGAATCCCATTCCTTATCAATGCTCTTGCTGCCAATAATGAACTGTGCCATATTCGTCTGCACATAATCCTTAATGGCCGTAGTCAGTTGTGCAGCTGATTCCGTATCCTCTGGACGAATAAATACGTTCGCAGGGTATACTTCTTTGGGTGCATAAGGTTCATACACATTAGTTGCTTGAGCCAGACGTGTACCATAACCCTCTGCTTCTAAAGGATTCTGTCCTTCCGCAAACAGATTACGGAATGTGTTGGATAAGTCATGTGCTCCGATCTGTGACCAACTCTCGTTCACAACAACGTTCGGATCACGCTCAGGCAGGTTGTAGTAGCTGTATTTGGCTGGCTCGCCATTGATGTTTTTCTCATCTGCATCTGCCTTCTTCCAGCCCTTGCCTTCAGTTGGTCCATACTCCGCGTACAGCGCACCTTCTTCACTGAACATGTAGTCTACGATTTTGATGGCGGCAATCTGCTGTGCTTCTGTCGCTTTGTTCGTGATGGCAAACTCAAACTCACCTACGCTCTGTGTAGCGCCTGTCGTCTGCACTCCATCTGGTCCTTTCAATGGAGGAACGATCTCCCAGTGCTGGTGACGGGTGATGTCTTTGTCATAAGTATTCACGAGATAACTGACCAGCGCCGTTGTAATGGAGCCGACCACTTCATCGCCTTCCTTGTTGCCCAGTTGTCCGATCGCCTGATCGTTCTGTGTAAAGGAAGCCGGATCAATCAGGCCATCTGCATACAATTTATTCATGTACTCCAGCCCTTTCTTCCAGCCTTCCTGATTGGCGGCAAAACTCACCTTGCCATCGTTCACGATCAGATACTTGTCGTTGTCATTGTATATAAAGCTATTCATCAGGTAGGCATCAATGTTGCCATTCCATACATACTTGTTCGGTGCGCCCGTGAGTGGAATCTCGTCCGCTTTCCCGTTACCGTTTGGATCTTGTGTCTTAAACGCCTTCAGAACGGTATACAGTTCATCTGTTGTGGTTGGCATTTTCAGGCCCAAATTATCGAGCCACTCCGTGTTGATCCAGTATTTCTGTGCATACGTGCAGTGGTAACATTCATTGAAGATTGGCAGCGCATAGATGTTTCCGTCCGGTGCTGTGATGGCTTCTTTGAAGTAAGGTTTCTCTTCCATAATCTTGGTCAGATTCGGACCATACTCCTTAATCAGATCCTGTAGCGGAAGGAACACGCCTTGTTTTCCATAGGTTTGAAGGTCTGAGGTGGTGAACTTGCCGTGAAGAAACACTTCGGGATAATCACCACTGGCCAGCAGCAATTGTCTGCGATCCTGCAAGGCGTCCGTTGGGGCCAGATCCCATTTTAGGGTAACGTCGAACTTGTCTTCGATAAATTGGGTAAATTCATTCTCTTCCATGGACGCTTTGCCTTGCGGAGCAAAGAGGGTCATGGTTACAGGACCGCCGCTCTCCCCGCTACCGCCGCTACTTCCACCCGATTCCTCGGATGAACTGCATGCGGACAACAAAGCCATCGAAGCAAAGACCAGAAACAACATCGAAATCCAAGATTTTCTCAATCTGACTCCTCCTTTTTGTTCATAACGGCAAATTATTGATTTGTACTGCACGTTTATAAAATCGACCCCGGAAGCCGGCGTGTTCCTTCCACCTCCTTTCAAGAGGCAACCGGGCTTAATTCACAAGGATTAACCTTTCAGGGAACCCACCATGACCCCTTTAACAAAATGCTTCTGTACAAATGGATACATGATGAGAATTGGAATGCTCGCCACAACAATCAGTGCATATTTCAACACCTGCTCGAAGCCTTGGTCCCGCATCTGTTGGCTGGTATTGGCAAGCATCGCCGGATCAGCCGCGTTCAGGATAAGCAGATTGCGAAGCACGTATTGCAAAGGGAACAACTTCTCGGAACGCAGGTAGATCAGTGCATCAAAGTATGCATTCCAGTGACCTACGGCATACATGAGTGTCATGACCGCCAGAATAGGCTTCGATAAGGGAAGAACTACGCTGATCAGATACCGGATATCCCGGCAACCGTCCATTTCCGCGGCCTCCCCGAGTTCTTCCGGGATTGAAGATTGGAAGAAAGTCCTTGCCACAATGACCTGGAACACCGCGAGCGCCCCGGGCAGCCACATCGCCCAGCGTGTATCCAGCAGGTGCAGGTCCTTCATCAAGAGGTAGGTAGGAATCAGACCACCATCAAAGAACATCGTGATCATCATGAAAATGATGATGGCTCCTCGTCCATAGAACGATTTTCGTGACAAAGGATATGCCAGCATGACGGTCAGCACCACGTTAATGAACGTACCCACCACGGTGTAGATGATCGTGTTATAGAAACCGAGCATAAGCTGTTGGCTTTTGAAAATGGAGATGTACGCCTTGATGTTAAAGTCGACCGGGAACAGCCACACCTGACCGGATGTCACGGCTCGTGAAGAGCTAAACGAAGAACTGATAATATACAAGAGCGGGTAAAACACCGTTAGCAGTATGGCGAACAGAAAGATGTAGTTAAGTGTCATGAAAATGCGGTCACCGAGCGGGTCCTTGATCCGGTTACGATTAATCAGGTTGAACATGGATAAGCTCCTCCTTTACCACAAGCTGTTCTGGGATACTTTGCGCGATATGCCGTTGACGATAACCAGCAGGATCAGGTTGATAATGGAGTTGAAGAACCCTACTGCCGAGGAGAAACTGAAATTCGCTCCGATCAGACCCACCTTGTACACATACGTGGAGATGACCTCCGAAGCGCTTGTATTGAGCGGATTCTGCATCAGGTATATTTTCTCGAAGCCCACGCCCATAATGCTGCCCAGACTCAGAATCAGCATGATAACGGTGACTGGAACGAGCGATGGGAGGTCGATGTGCCATATTTTCCGAAGCCTTGATGCGCCGTCCATCTTTGCTGCTTCATAGAGAGATGGATCAACACCAGCAAGAGCTGCGATATATATAATTGATGAATATCCCATGCCCTGCCACACACCTGACCAGACATAGATCGATTTGAAGTATTCCGGGATACCCATGAAGTTGGTCATCGGGAAGCCGAGCAGTGTGAATAGCTTGTCTACCACGCCCACATGCGGGGAGAGCATCAGAATGATAATGGATACCATAACAACCGTTGAGATAAAATGCGGAGCGTAAGTGACCATCTGCACAGTCTTCTTGAAGTAACCCGTTCGAATCTCATTCAGCGCCAGCGCCAGAAGGATCGGAATGGGGAAACCGGCAATTAAGGAATAAAAGCTGATGCCTATCGTGTTTTTGATTAACAGCCAGAAGTTTGGAGATTGGAAGAAGGCTTCAAAGTGTTTGAATCCGACCCACGGGCTTCCCCAGATTCCTTTGACTACACTGAAGTCCTTGAAGGCGATCTGGACACCCACCATAGGGATGTACTTGAAGATCAACAGATACAACACCGGGGGCAACACGAGCAGGTAGAGCTCCCAGTGCTTCTTGAGGCTTTTGATGAATGGATGCTGCCGCTTGGGCTCCACATGTTTCCTCTGTTGGAGTTCCATCTTGGCGGGTATGATTTCCGTAGCTCGACTCATATGCGTCACTCCTTCTACACCTCAAGTGTAATAATACATTACATTTACATCCCTTAAACATCCTTTTTTCTGTTCCTAGTTCCTTGTTTAACAAACATGATGTAAACATTCATATCAGGTAGCGCTTTCTTGATTTGATAGTACATCGCTCGATAAACTTTTATCAATTTGCAATTTTCTCCGACTTCTCTTTATTCCACAAACCCTTGTGTGACAAGCGATTGCGAGCCTTTTCTATTGGGAATTGTGTCCCTTATGTATGAATAAAAAAATCCCGGAGGTGTTTATATCTCCCCCGGAATTGACATGGCGTTCTATGCGCTGGTGACCAGCCTGAATGTATGTGTGATGGGTGTACCACTGGTTGCAGCGGATTGGGGCAGATCCACAAGAAGTCCGTCTTCTGTCTGCTGATACGAAAGTACGTCATCGCTACCGATGAGTTCGATCCGCTCTACCTTTTCCAGATAAGGAATGATTAACTGTGGTTGTACGGTCTCATTCTCGTTTCCGTATATACGGAAGGCATACACGGTGTTGATCTCTTCTTTCTGAGTGAAAGCCCAATCTTTCGTGAAATATGGCCCGCAGATCCGGGTTCCATAGACGCCTTCTCCATGAGTACTCAGCCATTCACCGAGGCCCTTGATGCCTCGAATTGCCCCTTTTGGCAGACGGCCATCAGGTTGTGGACCTACATTCAGCGCCAGGTTACCACCCTTGGACACGACTTCGAGTAGAATATGTGCCAGCTGTCTTCCCGTTTTATACTGATCATCGAATCCAAAAGCAAAGGAGTTCCCCACCGTAATACAACTCTCCCATGGAATGTTCATCGGATGTTCAGGTATGGTCTGCTCGGGGGTAACGATATTCTCATACGGTCCACCGACGGTGCGATCTGCGGACAGGAGCCAAGGTTGTGTGGTCTGACGCGCCCGTTCCACGACTTCTCCAAGCCTGATATCCTGACCATGGCGACCTTCGCGCACCCAGCCGGCATCCAGCCACAGACATTCGATTCGCCCGTAATTCGTCAGCAGCTCCATGATCTGCTCATGTGTGAACTCCACGAATTTCTCCCACAGCCACGGATACTTATGGGGATCATACGAGGGCCCGCGCCACATATGACGTCCACGCTCCATGCCCGGTGCCCAGTAATATGGTGTATGCCAGTCTGCTTTGGAGAAATACGCTGAGATACCCAGTCCTTTGGCCCGAAAAGCGTCAAACAGCGCTCGACAGATGTCCGCATACTTATGGGTATGAAAAGGCGTGTCCTTGCCCGTAATCCGGTAATCCGTCGTCTTGGTATCCCACATACAGAAACCGTCATGGTGCTTGGTGGTGAACAGAAAGTATTTGAACCCGTTATCTGCCGCCATCTGTGCCCATTCCTCAGGCTGGAAACGAATCGGATTGAAGGTTTTGTTCAGATCAAAATATTCCCGCTTGAAGTCTTCCATGTCATCCGTCCAGTCGATGTCATCGCGCGACCAATCGCCGTCCTCGTCGCTCAGCGCCCAGGACTCCACGAGACCAAGCTGGGAATACGGCCCCCAATGCATCATCAGCCCCAACTTCTGGTCCTTGAACCACTCCAACCGCTCATTCAGCAGCGGATCTTCCGGTTTGATCCACTCATCCTCTTTGCTAAAATTGTGCACACCGGCTTCGACGATCTGCTCTTCCTGCTCCAGTACCGTTTCTTTGGTTTCGCTCATCCTGTTTCATCTCCTCTAGATTTCAATGTCAAACGCTGAACACACAGGTTTACACTCGGCCACTGCGCGGTCAAAATAATCTTCCGATCGCTGTTACCCCCAGATTTTTTGATTATTTCCCTAAAGGGAAAATCCGGGGATAAAGGCGAGCGCTTCGCTTCTTCAGATTTCTTCTGCCCTCTCCGTTATCGTGTAAACGTTTAATTCAACTAAGAAGGACATCGTAAATCCTGTCATTTTTAGTGTAGTAGGATCTTCCGAAGCTTTTAGCTTGTTACTTCGGATTGATTCTACACTCTCCGTTTTGGCGTAAACGGTTCGTTTAACTCTGTTATTTTGAGTGCGGTGCCCTCTTCAATTACTGTGAAATTCCTTATTCCCCTCGTTTCTATAGGGGAATCCAAGGGCAGAGAGAGTGTGCTTCGTTGTTTTGGATTGGTTCTGTACTCTCTGTTATGGCGTAAATGGTAAGTCCTCTATAGGGTGTGTCTTCAACTTCAGTTCAGGGAAGATTTACGATGATGGATGTCGGCGTTTAAAGCGTCTTAAAATCCAGGCCAGTTTATCCTGGCGAATAGGTAGAATATTTTCTAAGGAACTCAGGGCGTCTTATTTAGCCTTTTGGTCCTCTTTTTAAATTGTAAGGAACATCAGACACGTTATTTCCCGAAATTAGCTGATAAAAATTGCTGTAAACTGCTGTTTATTCTCATATAGCGTGTGTCAGGTTCCTTAGATTTCTGCTAGCGCTTCGAATCCTTGAATAAGACGCCTCAGTTTCGTTAGCGCTCGCTCCCTACTCTGCTCCACCGGCGAGCGGAGAGGACAACTTCGAGTCCCGCCCCGATTGGAGCTTTTCATTGAAAAGGAGCGAAGTGCTCATAACTTTCAATGAAACGGAGTAGTAAAGTATCAACGTAGCGTAACAACGCCATATAATTCTACCTTTACAGTGTGATTTCGCGTCCCTGACGGGCTGATTCGTAGATGGCGCAGAGCATCTTCATTACCTCGACGCCGTCTTCGACGGGGCTAAGGGTTTCTTTGCGGCCTTGTGTGCTGTCGATAAAATGGTTGATTTCATTGCGGAATGAGCCCATAAAGTCGAAAGATTTGAAATCTACCTGTGGCGTCATGTTCAAAATGGTGTTGAATTTCTCGCCTATGATCGAAATCTCTGGCTCCAGCTCGGCACCGCCTTTGTCGCCATATAGTTTGACCGAAGTCTCATCCGCTTTGGCATGGAGTGTGAAACTGACATCCACGAGTAGGCTCGCGCCGTTCTCGAAACGAATCAGGGCATTTGCCATATCCTCAACAGTGTTCTGTTCCGCATCATAGTCCGCTGCTTTGTAGAACGACAGATTGTTAATGTTCGAGCGGTTCCCTAGTCGGTTAGACACGTTAGCGGAGACGGACTTAACCTTTGGTCTGCCCATCAGATACCAGCAAATGTCGATCACATGCACCCCGATATCGATCAGCGGACCACCTCCGGAACGGTTGATATCCGAGAACCAGCCACCCGGATTGCCCAGACGACGCAGACTGGAAGCTTTGGCATAATAGATCTCGCCCAGCTCACCCTCGTCGATAAACTTCTTCAGAATTTGTGCATTGTCGCTATAGCGGCGAACAAAACCAACTTGCAGCAGTTTTCCGCTGCGATGAACGGCCTTCTCTACCTCGAGGGCATCCTCCACCGTTTGGCAGAGTGGTTTCTCACATAACACGTTTTTGCCTGCGTCCAGAGCAGCAATGCTAATCTCGGCATGAGAGTCGTTCCATGTACAGATGCTGACGGAATGGATCTCGGGCAGTGCGAGCAATTCTTTGTAATCGGTAAACACATGAGGTGCATCATATTGCTTTGCCACTTCTGTGGCACGTGCTTCATTCAGGTCACAGATGGCGTATATTTCAACGTCAGGGTTACTGGCGTAGGCTTGCAAATGGCAATCGGATATGGATCCGGCACCGATAACGGCGACTTTCAATTTGGACATAGTGCTGATTCCTCCATCGTTTTCATATGAATTGACTCAAGAAATTATAATATCCGGCTTAACGTAACGACGGTGAATGCTTGGACTTTCGGCCGCTGTTGTCTGCAAATTTCTTTTATTGACCGCTCTAGCGGTTGAAATCCGCAGACAAAGGCGGTCGCTAACGCTCCTACAGTTCCAAGCTTCCCCACTGTTACTCATGCCTTCTTTAGAATTTGATTCAATTTTATTCATTTAAAACAAGTACTCAGCCCTATGCCTCTACCCATAGGCGGCGGACGTTATCCATGGCAATGCGTGAGGCGGTTTTGCAATCTTCCATGCCTTCAAATTCAATCGAGATATATCCGTCATACCCGGATTGTTTCAACACACGGAACACCTCAGGCATGTCGATATCGCCATGGCCCACAATGGCACCGCGCAGGTAATTGCCATGCGAGGTTTGGAACCAGCCTTCACCGGGATTTCGGTAGGAAGGTCTCCAGTAGAAGTCTTTGGCGTGCACGATCGACGCGTACGGAATGTTATTTTTTACGGCACTCACCGGATCTTCATCCACACAGAGGAAATTGCCGACATCCAGTGTGGTCTTAAAGTTACTCCGCGCCGTTTCGTGTAACAAACGCTGAATGCGTTCACTCGACTGCACATAGTACCCATGGTTCTCCACGCTTGTTGTGATTCCAAAACCTGCTGCATAATCGGCTATCCGCTGACAGGCTTTCACTAGTACCGGCAGGTCAATCTCGAACTGTGTTACGGTTCCTTCTGATGCGGGGCGGAAAGCCACGTCATGACGCATCAGTTTTACACCCAATGCAGCAGCCACGTCCACATGTCGCATCACATTCTGGATCTCTTGCTCCAACGCTTCGGCGTCTTCCTGCACAGCAAAGTTAGCGCCGATGGCATAATTGGAAATGTCGATTCCCACCTCTTTTGCCACAGCTTTAATCTCATCAATCAACTCCGGGTTATCGATCAGACTGAATCCCATTGGAACAATCTCCACATGTTCTCCACCTTGATCAGCAATCCAGCGAATGGCATCTGGCACGGTTAATTCTTTGCGATCCAGTACTTGTTGCAGACTGTAGGTGCTGAGTCCAACTTTCATTTCCCCTCATCCTCTCCTTTAGGACGTGTCTCAAAACTCACTGAAGTGCATCTTTTACCGCCTTTTCGCCCCCTGCTGCGTCCTTCGGAGTTTTCAGACACGCCCTAGTCAATGTCCATACCCAACGTATACCTTTTTCTGGCGGACACGACAATTCTCATTAATCGTTTGGCTCACCAATTTTCCTTTTTCTAGCCCAAATCCGGTGTATCCACGAACGTTACGGCCAGTTCAGACGTCTGATGTTGTTCGAATACAATGATTTCATTCTCACCTTCGTGAAGGAGCGGAGCAGGTACATACAATGTTTTTTGCGGTCCTTTATTCCAGTAGCGACCCAGATTGAATCCGTTTACAAATACAACCCCTTTGGTCCAGTTATCCAGTCTCAGAAAAGTATCTCTTACATCCGTGATATTAAACTCTCCTCGATAAAATGCTGGTCCCTGTACTTCATTAACTTTTTCGTTCATTGCTTCGCTGATCACATTACTAAATTGCAAACCCGACAGATCAGTTAAAGGCAGACAATGAATCGTCCAATCATATAAAAATTGAAAGCCATGCCGCACACCCTCGGTGATCCCCTTCGGATCTCTCAGGTACGGGCCATAGTTGATTCGCCCCATATTTTCAACAAGAATCAATAGATCTGCGCCCTCTGGCGGCACTTCAAAGGATACCGATAATGCTGGATTTCCGCGTTCCAGAACGCCCTGAAATTGCCCATCCACAAATACAAGCGCACGGTCACGTACCTCCTGAACCACCAGTTCCTGTTGCTCGCTTGGCCCGGATATTCGGGTTTGATAACAAATAAAGCCATAATCCTGACCCAGCTTCTCCATCGGTTCCGGATTCGTACGCTGCACCGGGGCTGATATCCGGTCCAACTGCGCCAGTAATGGCGCCTGCTGGTTCAACTCCACTCGCCCATAAGCGATGGTTCCCTTCGATTCTGGCAATACAAGCTCACCCAGATCCTCATTGCTATACCGAGCAATTAGATCACGCACCGCATGGAATTTCGCTGTCGGCTCCCCGGATTCACTGAGCAGTGAATCGTAGTCGTAACTTGTAATTGTGGGTTCGTATTGATCCTTCTGCTGACAGTTCGCCCCGTTGTAAAATCCGAAGTTCGTTCCACCGTGGAACATATAAAAGTTAACCGAAGCTCCTGCTCGAAGCATCTCTTCAAACACACCAGCTACATCTGTGGCTTCTCGGGTATGATGCGACTCACCCCAGTGATCGAACCAGCCGTTCCAATACTCCATGCACATTAAAGGTTCGTCCGCCTGATATTCACGCAGCTTGGCGAATGCTCCCTCCGTTCCTGATCCAAAATTAACCGTAGCCAGATGTCCTGGCACCGATCCCGCTTGCAGCATGTGGTCTGTCGGTCCATCCGAGGTAAATAACAACACATCCATACCGCGCTTCACCATGCCCTCACATAAATATCGCAGGTAACTCGCGTCGTTCCCGAAGCTGCCGTACTCATTTTCAATCTGCATCGCGATGATCGGCCCGCCATGGGTGCTCAGAAGGGGTTTCAATTTGGGCAAAAGCACATCATAATAACGATCCACATTCGCCAGAAATTTTGCATCATTACACCTCAGACGAATCTCATCATCAGCAAGCAGCCAGGCAGGTAATCCGCCAAACTCCCACTCGGCACATATATAAGGACTTGGGCGAACAATCACATGCAGGCCCACATCTCCCGCAATACGAATAAAACGTTCCAAATCAGCCATGCCTTCAAAACAATACTGCCCCGGCTGGGGCTCATGAACATTCCACGGCACATACGTCTCCACCGTATTGAAACCGCAGGCTTTCAGCTTGAGTAACCGATCCTCCCAATAGTCGGGGACCACTCTGAAATAATGGATGGCACCCGACAAAATCCGAATGGGCTCGCCATCATACATGAACTGTGAACCTTTATACGTTAGCAAGGCCATGTTACAACCCTCCCCGCTCGCTCAGATATATACCTAACCCAGACAACGTAGGGCACCATCTGGATTCATGAATGCTTAATCGCATCTTTCTCAATGTGACCTGTGGGAAACAGCAAATTCGCTTATGCCCCACCACCGTCCCCGTGTAAAACGTTTCCCAACCACCATCTGCCCTCTGCGACTCCAGTGTAAAACGCTCAATCCGTTGGCCTGTCTGGATATGTTCCATCAGCACCACCCGGTCAAACGATCGTTCCTCCTGCAAATCCAGCTCGATCCAAGCTTGCTCCGTTCCTTCGTGAGGACACCAATACGTTTCCCGGCGTTCCGTCAGCACTTCCGATACAGCATGTTGTTCATCTATCGTCTCCGATGCTTTTACCAGCGCCTGCAAGGCCAAATTTTCCTGAAAAATGGTGCGCAGCGAATCTCCCAATTCCTGTAGTCGATCGACATCCGTTTCGTGAATGAGACCACGCGTATCAGGTGGCAGATTGAGTAAAAAGGTGGCATTGCCCCCCACTGCGCAGTAATAGACGGCGAGCAGTTCTTCCAGTGTTTTGACCTGATCATCTTCACTGGCATGATAGAACCATCCCGGGCGAATTGAGGTATTCACCTCGGCAGGGTACCAGATCAGTGGGTCACCTTGGGAACGAATGACCTCTCGGCTTCCCAAATCACTGTCCTGCGTATTGATCCTTGTGGCAAACTCACCATCATCCACCTGCTGGGATTGCTCCTGGATCTTCTCATTATCCTGCATATGCGCTGGCACAACGCTCCATTCCGATTTCCGCGTATGCCCCGCCTCATTGCCACACCAACGTACATCTGGGCCACATACCGAGATGACAGCCTCAGGCTGAAGTTCACGAATAAGCGCATAATAGGCGTCCCAGTCATAGACCTGCCTTTTGCCATTCGGACCCTCACCACATGCACCGTCGAACCATACACAGAAGATGTCGCCATAATTCGTAAGTAGCTCGCGCAACTGTTGGAGGAAAAACTCGTTATACCTCTCAGAATCTCCATAAGTGGCTTCATGCCGATCCCAAGGAGACAGGTACACGCCAAACTTCAACCCGCCCTCACGGCAGGCATCGGCGACTTCCCGAACCAAATCCCCCGTACCATTCCTCCACGGACTAGCCGCGACCGTATGCGCTGTAAACTGACTGGGCCACAAACAAAATCCATCATGATGCTTACATGTCAAAATCAGCCCCTTCATCCCCGCAGCCTTGCACGCCTGCACCCATTGCGTTGCGTTCAGTTCAGAAGGATTGAAAATCGCTGGGTCTTCCTCCCCAGTGCCCCATTCCTGATCCGTAAATGTATTTACCGTAAAATGAATAAACGCGTAGAACTCCATCTCCTGCCATCTCAGCTGGCGTTCGGATGGGCTGACCTGTGCTGCGGCCTTAATCCATTCGGCTGGTTGCAGTTCATAATTCATGGCGTATCACTCCTTTTTTTAGTGCATCCCTATATCATTGGACCACCCTTGCTTGGACCGCTACTCAGTGCACTACTGTCCATGAATGGCTGTGATGCAAGCAATAACTGCTGCTGGGCTTCTTCAACCAAATGTGGATCAATGGGATAATTAAAGCTGCCTTTGTACCTCACGCCTGATCCCATATGGATTTCCGTGATACCCGTCTGACTCACTAGCGTTTGAATTCCCTCTATGGTGACCCCCGACCCTGCCATGACAGTGATGTTCAAGGTTTGCCCCAATTGCTGAAGTTGTTTCAGTTCCAGTATGGCTTCAGGCGCTGTCTGTTTCCCTCCCGATGTAAGTACACGCTCTACGTTGCCCAATGTGTTAATGGCCTTGAGCGCCTCAGTCAAGCTTGTGCTCACATCAATTGCACGATGAAACGTAACGCCCAAACCATGAGCCTCGGCCATACATGATTGCAAGGATATGAGGTCGACTTCACCATTTCCGGTGAGGGCACCGATCACAATGCCAGCGGCTCCAAGTTCCCTCGCCACGCGTACATCCCGGGTCATGGCGTGGATGTCATCTGCGCTATAGCGGAACGAGCGGCTATGCGGACGGATCATGACATACACTGGGATGGAGACTTGAGAGAGTACTTGCTTCATGACACCATAACTGGGGGTAAGCCCTCCTTCGGACATCGCAGACACCAGCTCAATCCGATCAGCCCCTCCCTCTTCAGCTGCTTTGGCATCTTCCACATTCACAGCAATGACTTCCAATACAGGCTGTCTTTCCATAAGGTCGCTCCCTTCACTTCAGCGTAGATTATTCCAGAACCGTTAACCCGTATCGATACACATCTCTCGAACTGCACACAGCCTGATCCATGACATAAAGGACCGACTGAACGCTTCATCAGCGCTCCTGCGGTCCTTCTTCATCATTATGGGCGACGGTCAGCTTCCCAGATCGCAATCTGCAAAGACTGACCTTCATGAACGATATATGGTTTGTCGGTAATGATCTTCATGATTGGATTCTCCTTTGGGGACCGGAATGGGCTAGCAAATAGAGAGTGCAACGGATTTCATCACTTCATCTAATGAATTTTGTTATTTTTGTTATTTATAATGTTATTATCAATTAGCAATAGTCTAAAACGTTAGGATCAGAACGTCAATACAAAAAAAGACACCCAGAGGGTGTCTTCATGTCTTGGATAACCTTCTGGTTATCCGAGCTTTTTCTATTTTCTACGCCGAGCCTTCGTCATTCGATTAAACATAATCAGTGCAGCAATAATCATGGCTATCATGGCAATATTACTCGCCACTTCTTGTGATAGTCCGAAGAGAACTCCCAGGTTAGTCACCAGGCCTCTTACAATCAGCGCCACCACAACCAGCAGGATTGGACTCAAAAAATTATAATTTCTCATTCCTCGCAACACCCCTGACCCCATTGTTCAGAACTACGAATCTCATAACACTATCATAACAGTAGCTATTCTGTGTTACAACAAAGGACACCTACGTACAGTGTCCTTTGTCATATACCCACGTATTCTGCTTTGGATGACGGAACAACCTTTCGATTGCTCTTATCACCTGATATTTCCGATTATCTTCTACACCTGTTTGAATTCAATCCAATCAATCTGGAGACCTGGTTTGGTAAAGTCCAGTTTCAATTCATACAGTCCTGCTTCAAGATCTATTTTGACAAGTTTCTGTCTGATCCATTTGCCTTCCGTACCATTTGTTTGAATGGTGGTCACCAACTGATCATTCAGGAGCAGGTTACATGCACTTTGAGCGAGTTCCGGCTCAGGGGACATGATCTGTACGATAATCCGGTAATGGCCGGCCTCATCTACTTTCATGTAGACGGGTTCAGCTACCGCAGGTTTCACCTGTGCGTTCTCAACCAGCGCCTGAGCTTGTGCAGCAGATAGGGAGGCATTCGCTTGGAACGAAGCGACGTTCTCCACGATCTCGTGTTTTCTGCCGGACACTGGTGCATTCATGATGAACTTGCAGATATTAATCGCCGAGCGTTGCAGCTCTCCGCGAGTCAATGTTCCATTTTCCAAGGATTCAATCGTGTTATCATCCCAGCCATTGATCTCTGCGCCGTAGTTCGGTACAACCATGTAGAGATCATTCTGCGCACGAATCATCCAGTTGGTGTATTTGCGATCAGCTTCTCCACCTTCGGTCACATCATTCATAATCGCCCACCAGTCGGTCATTACGATTCCCTCGAAATTCCATTCGCCACGCAAAATCGTGGTGTTCAGGTCGTAGTTGGATGCTGCCCAGTGTCCGTTAACCGGGTTGTAGGAGGTCATGATGGAGTTTGCTCCGCCCTCTTTGACTGCGATTTCGAAACCTTTCAGGTAAATTTCACGCAGTGCACGTTCGGAGACAACAGCATCTACTTTACTACGGTGTTTCTCCTGATTGTTGCAGGCAAAGTGTTTCAGTGTGGCATTGGAACCACCCTTCATGATACCTTTCGTACATGCTGCGGCAAATACACCCGAGATCAGTGGATCTTCAGAGAAGTACTCAAAGTTCCGGCCATTAAGCGGGCTCCGGCGGATATTGAGTCCAGGTCCGAGCAGGGTATCCACCTGATTTCTTAGCAATTCCTGTCCTTCCATCACATACAACTCTTCAACAAGATCCTTGTTCCATGTCGCGGCAAGCAACGTACCAATGGATACCTGTGTTGCCTTCTCGCCACTATCCATACGAATACCGGACGGGCCATCTGCCGTACATGCTACCGGAATACCGTAGTTAAACAGGCTGTCGCTGACACCACCAAATGCAGATGCCGTCCCCGAAGTAACGAGCGGACTGCTCATGCCTTCGCCACGGACAATCGCCGCCAGATCCTGATCACTCAGTTGAGCGATGAAGGTTTCCAGACTCACTTTGCCAGCCTTAACGTCACTCAGCTTGTGGCCCTGGTTACCCGTCTGCTCCAGCGTTTGCGGGAGATTCTGCTCAATCCGGTTCGCCATGGATATCTTACGTTTCGGTACTTCTGCATAAGTCAGTTCATAAGATCCATCTTCCTTACGCGTACCTGGTTTCATCCGTGTAAAATCTTCAGTTGGGGCCATCGCTTCTTGCAGTTGCTCCACCAATTGAAGGGATTCAATCACATATCCATCCTGGCCATCAATGCTGATATGCTGCACTTGTTTCACACTGGTTCCTACGTGCAGTCGGTATGTGCCTTCTTCCAATACGTACGCGGAAGCAAGACCTGTAACGCCTGCATCATCGTAAGATGCCATGGCATGGATCGGGAAACTGATCGTCAGAAGTTCTGACTCGCCCGGCTGCAACAATCCTGTTTTACCAAAAGCCACCAAAGCCTTCACCGGTTGTCCCAGTTTGCCTTGTGGTGCTTCATAATAGACTTGCACAACCTCTTTACCCGCATATGTTGTACCGGAGTTGGTCACATTGACACGAACTTCAATGTAGGTTTCGCCGTCTTTGGACACGGATTTTGCTTCTTCGTGCTGGGCCAAAAACGTCGTATAAGACAGGCCGTAACCGAATTCAAACTGAACGCGCTCAGGTCGAAACGTTTCGAAATAACGATAACCTACATAGATATCTTCCTGATACAGGTTCTTGAACTCATTGCCGTAGTTGCTTGTCGAAGGGTAATCTTCAATGGAATATGCAATCGTATCTGTCAGTTTACCGCTTGGTGTAACGTCCCCCGCCAGCACATCGGCAATCGCATTACCACCCTCCATACCGCCATGCCAGGAGTAAATTACGCCTTGGATCGGATGTAGATACGTTTCGTTTAACCAGCTCATGTCGATGATATTTGAGACATTCAACACAACGATTGTGTGTTCGAACTGCGAAGTGACTTGCTTCAACATCGCTTTCTCATCTTCTGTCAGTTGGTAACTTCCTGGCGCATCCGCATTATCCTGGTCTTCTCCTGCTGTACGTCCAATAACGATAATGGCTTTGCTAGACTTGCTTCTGGCCTGTGCAACCAGTTCATCCGTCAAAGGCATTTCTTTCTGATTCCATGGCTCGGCCGCCCATACTTTTCCGCCATCATCAAATGGATTTTCCTCAATCCACTTCTCATAGACAGCTGCTAGCTCTTCATTGACCGTTATATTCTTCTTGCTGCGCAGACCATCTAATAGATTCGTTGTGTAGGCCACATGTACACTACCGCCTGAACCTGTACCGCTGCGATAATAATTGACTTGAATTCGACCAAAAACTGAAACGTTTTCGTTTTCGCGAAGCGGAAGCACTTGGCCTTCATTTCTGAGTAAAACAGCTCCTTCAGCGGCAACCGTACGACTAAACTCTGCAAACCCTTCCAATGGAACTCCGATTTGATGTGTGCTCAATGATTTCCCTCCTGATTGTCATCCCCATCTCTACGAATCGCTATATATAAAATGAACTATATAAATTGAACTAAAGAATATTTACACCGGACACTCCGATGACAGAATAACCTTCCGATCGCTGTTATCCCCAGATTTTATGAATCCCCCTTATATGGGGAAAATCCGGGGATAAAGGCGAACGCTTTCGCTTCTTCAGGTTTTTTCTGTCCTCTCCGTTTCGTGTAAATGTTTAGTTCAATTTATATAACAAAACGTACACTCATTTTATATAAAAGATATTCTATGATCTGGTAGATTCACTTGTACCTAGTCTCATATTAACAGATTCTATAGAAGAAATTAAATTAGATTTGTGCTTTTGAGAAGAAATTACCCTAACGTCAAAAGTTGCAGACACAATTACGCAGTTCCACGATGTAAGAACACGCTCATTCAATCAATTTTTCGTTAAAAATACAATGATTCAAGGATAATATTTTAGGGAATTATTTCCGCTAAACGTATGGATAATATCTCCCATTTTGTTGAACTAAAAGGCTTTTGTGGTATACTAGTGATATCAACAAATTAGGAGCGTACTGTGCTCACCAGGGTTGCAACCCTTGGTTCCACTCCGCAGTGGACTTTAAATAAGATGCGGAATAGAGTAATTAGTTGCATAACACACGGTAATACGGAATATACTATATTTGGACCCCTAGGGTCACTGGGGAAGGCGACCCCTAGTTCCACTCCGCGGTGGACTTTAAATAAGACGCGGAACAGAGCTTTTAGTCGCCACCATATTGTAATTGTGAAGGCGCTGGTTCTATCTACCTAGCGTCTTTTTTAGTTTGTAAATAGAAACTGTGAGGGAACCTATATGCTCGAAAGGATATCACATGTCCACGACTTACACTCACTAGATGTAAAACCAAGAATAGATCAGATTAACCTAAAATTGCTCCTCGACTATTACATCAGCTATCTATTACCTTATCGATTTACATACCATTTGGAAGATGGCTCCATACTCCACTTAGATTTTAACAAAGAAAACTTTTGTCATCTTGTAGGCTTACAGAGTATTGTCAATAAAACTTTGAAGGAACGCGCAGCTTCAAAATATAGGGGCATGCCAGGTTTCAATGGTGTAATGAACGGTATAATTACGTTTGAAGATTTAAAGAAGAAAAACAAGGGTGGATTCAATAGTGTAAAAAGTAAATTAGTTAATTTCCATCTCATTCCCAAGCTACTTATGTCTTCAACACAAGTCGTTTACTACACTCAACCTGTTAATAATATTAATTGTGCCCTATTGATATTTGATGTGTATCACAATGCCTATATCCATCTTGGAATAGATAAAATAGTGGAAGGAACCTATGTAGCAAGAACGTTTCTTATCGAACCGATAACACAAAAAAATTCGGGCACTACTTTCATTGATGGTCAAAAAGGACCCATACCCATTGTTAAAACTTTAAAAACGTTAAGACCGTATATACACAAGTAACAGCCTCTACAGCTATCACCATCACTGAATCATCAGATAACTATTAATGGTGGCTCATCTGGGATCGATTTCAGGTATAAACTAAATAACCATTCTCCGGTATACTACTGGAAAACGGTTATTTAGTTTGTTTTGCTACCTATAAGGTTATAGAATTCCTTTTATATATCAAGTCGTAAGTTTCGCATATACCAGGAAGAATAACATCTCTTCGCCCATGATGACATAACCCGGAACCCGATAGATCAGATCAACAAGGACAAATGCCACCAGCAACCCTACCATCACTGCCAGATGACGTGGCCGGAGTCGTAGATGTGCGTGTCTGTAACGGTGGAACACAAGTGATGTCGACAAGAAATATAGCAGCGTTGATCCAAACACAAACCCTAGCATGAACACATAGTTTAACTGATTCTGATATAACAGCTGAATTGAAGCAGCGATCATGCTCATGGAGATGTAGATGAACAGATGGCCGTATATGATCGCTTGCCCGGCAGTCTGAATCTCTTTGCTGACCTTTTTCTCCACGTTGTCGAAGTACTGCCACCACATCGCAATGACAAAGATGGACGTAAAGGCGGCAAACAGGATGGATTTCATATCCCAATGATCGGCTTGCAGCACAGCGATAATGCTTACCACCGATTCACCAAGCAGGATAAGTGTAAAGAGTGCGAAACGTTCCAACAAGTGATGGGTCTGAACGGGTACTTTCACCAAGTTTTTACGTCCAATCAACGGAAGTACAATATCCACGGCAATCCCCACATACAAAATTAAGTAGCGTAACCAGGAATCGAAGAACAATGAACCTGATGAGATCAAGATCCCAATGAGGAAACAGATACCCAAGTAACGAGCGGCTTGCTGTTGATGCTCGCTTTTCGACTTGTGAACCGTCAGATACTGAATCGCCGTAAATGCCCGTGAACCGATATATCCAACGAAGAAGGACAGGTAGTATTGGTCAAAATGAGTAGAAAGGCTCGCCGTCATGACCATAACGGACAGAAGCTGAAGGATGAGGAATATTCGATGGATCAGGATGTCTTGACCATAGCGGTTTATAAACAAGGTCTGACCGACCCATGCCCACCAAACAGGGATAAAAATAAGCACAAACTTCATTAAATATTCAAACGTAATTACTCCATGTTCGGCATGTAACAAGACATGACCCGCTTTGGCGACCGCTGCTACAAAGAGCAGATCGTAAAACAGCTCCAGCCAGGTAACCTTTTTCTCCATCATCCTTCGTTGCTCCTTTGGTTTTTCTCTTAATACAACGCCTGTTGCTCACTCAGTTACCTACCCGCTTACCTGGTGACGCGCCCAGAGGAAAAGCCTCTGAGCGCCATCTACCTTTCTTCATTGTACTGTAGCAGGTGCGAGTGTTCTTACTTCAATCGGTTGCAGATTGTCCTCAATTTGAGTGCGGTATTTCTCAAACCACGCAGGCAGCATCAATTTTTGTCCAAGCGAATCAGCAGGTTCATCTTTGGCAAAACCCGGAGGATCTGTAGCAATTTCGAACAGAATGCCGCCAGCATCTCTGAAGTAGATTGCGTTAAAGTACTGACGATCCCGAACTGGAGTCGGTTGGTACCCGTAATCACGTACAGCTTCACTCCACTGTGCATGCTCCTCATCATCTTTGGCGCGCCATGCAATATGGTGCACGGTTCCTGCTCCACCCATACCCAGAGCCATACGGGTCACTGGAACATCTACGACATTACCGATATCCCCGCTGGACCGGAAACGAGCATACTCTTCATTTTCACTCACTCTGACAAATCCCAAAATTTTCTCAAGAGCATCCATCGTTCTTTGTGGGTTAACACTGAACAGGACAGCACCACCGAAACCTTTGATCGCTTTATCTGTTGGAAATCCTTCGTGCGCCCAAGTGCTGGTTGCTCCCTCTTCCCGTTCAACAAGCTCAAGCCGCAGGCCTTCGCCATCTTCGAATTGAAGCAGGTCTTCATTGAAGCGACTTGTTTTGGTTACCTCAATGTTATACTGTTCCAGCCGGTTCTGCCAGAAGCCAATCGACCCAGGAGGAATGACATAAGAAGTGATGCCGACCTGACCTCCGCCAATTTTGCCCCGTGGTGATCCAGCGGATGGGAAGAAGGTAATGATAGTACCTGGGCTTCCGTGTTCATCACCAAAATACAGATGATATACATCAGGTGCATCGAAGTTGATTGTTTTTTTCACCAGACGAAGTCCCAGAACTCCGGCATAAAAATCAACGTTGGCCTGTGGATCTCCTGCGAAAGCTGTAATATGGTGAATACCTGCTGTTTGAATAGTCATGATTAATTCCTCCTTGGTTTGGTAAGTAATTTATCTTTAAATTAAGATATATGATCTAGCGAATTATATGCTAGTTTTTATTTTGATTGGCCTGTTCTTGTTTCAATTTATCAGGAGTCACGTCATCGCCGTTCGGATCATAGATGGTTGCATTCAGCAGAATATCGTTGACCGAACCGCGAAAAGTTTGCAGATATTCCTGGCGAAGACGAACCTGTTCCTCTTTCTCCATCTCCGTCAATCCGCCCTCTTTGGCTTTTCTTGAAAGTTCATTTATTCTGGTCAATGTTGGGATCATCATCTTGATCTCTCCTCGTGTAATGGATTAAAGATATTTGTTTTGGTTGTTATTTATATTTAAATTAAATATCTTAAGTTAAAGATAAATGATTTGTGATCGGTTGTCAATTCTTTTATCTAAACTAAAATAATTGATCCTGCTCCTCTGCTCTACGCCATGTTGCTTTAACTATAAAACAAAAGAGGGCCAGCTCCGCAATATCTCAACTACTGCTGGACTAGCCCTTCATGTATTTATTTCATTAGCCCAGCTTTTGCCCACAATTCGGACAGAAGTTGGCTCCTTCATTTTTGGCTCCACAGTTCGGGCAGAAGTTTGGCTTCTTGTTGCCTTCTGTAGATGAAGATGTATTTGAATCACCGTTGCTATTTCCCGCTGGTTTCTGATCGTTATTCTGATTCTGAGACGAATTGGAATTATTGTTCTGGTTTTGGCCTTGGTTCTGGTTCATGTTTTTCATCATTTCATTGGCCATGTTCATACCCATCATCATGCCCGCCATATCCGAAGCTGCGCCGCCGCCCTGTACTTTGCCGGATGAGATGCCGTCTGTCATGCTGACCTGTTGATATTTTTGCAGATTACCAATCATCTCATGCGAAGCGGTCTTTGTGATCATATCCTGAATCTCTTTTGGATAGTTGAAGCTCATCACTTGGAAACCGGTAATCCCAATGCCGATATCCATCATTTGCATATCCAGATCTTCCTGTATCCCCTTGGCAATATCCGATGCATTGGCCTGCAGGTTGAACATATCCTTCCCTTCACGGCTAATCCACTTCATTAGAAGCTGATCCAGCACGGAAGTGATTCGGATTTTGACATCCTCCACCAGATAACTCTGCTTGATGCCTGCAATCTTATCAATCAGGGTCACGTAGTCACTTACTTTAAAATTAAATGTACCGTTGGCCCGAATCGGCATCCCGCCCGGGAGCTGTGGTGTTGGAATTAACACCGGACTTTGTGTGCCCCAGCGCACGGTGAACTCTTTAGTATTTACAAACAAGACTTCGACCCGCATGCCACTGTTGAATCCAAATTTGAATCCTTTTAATGTAGAAAGAAATGGAATGATCTCGGAATCGATATTAAATGAGCCTTCGTCCTCGAAAATGCCTTCCACTTTACCGTTATTCAGGAAAATAGCGTCCTGACCCGAACGGATGATCAGTTTACTCCCCTTCTTGATCTCCCGGTTACTCCATTTCCAAAATATCATGTCATCTCTGAACTCTTCCCATTCCACCACATTCGAAAATTGATTTCTGAAAAATCCCATACTTGTTCCCATCCCTTCTAATTAAAAAATCCGCATACTCAATAGTGACTAGAACGAACCTCTACTTCCACTGTGTGAATGACCGCCTCGGGAGGTACCCCCGCCTCCTCCTCCGCCACCGTTGTTGTTGTTCTTCTCGATTTTGCGCTTGGTTACGGTTGTACGGATATAACGATCCTGACGATCAATTACACTGGAATTGCTTGAATCCTCATAAGTCGCACGATTGACCGTGACACGTCCCCCGGAACGATAGGTCATAATACCAACAACAATACCGCCAAGAACTACAGATACTCCCAACTGAAACCAACCGTTGAACAAAATATTGTTTGGATTCACACCAGGTTCATACCCCATATATTTGTAAGAGAGCTCAATATATTTCTCAAATGCGAGTTTATAATCCCCATTGGACAATTCAGAGGTAATTCGGGTACGGATAGCATCAAGCCGCTGATCGTCCAGATACTCTTTTGCCTTATAAAATCCAGCCAGATACACTTCGCGATTATTCATATCCATCGTCAATATGACAGCATTACCAAATTTCTTATCGTACCCTAACCCCTGCTCATCATAAAAATCTTCCGTTAAGAGCATAACATCCTGATTCTCAACATTATTTGTTGTATAGATAACAAAGTCCGTCTGCCGTTCCGCGCCATACTGATTCGCAAGTAGATTCAGTTCACTTATCTCCTGCTCACTCAGCAGGTTGGCCTCATCGTAGATGAGATTTTTGCTCTCCGCTGCGGATGCCGATGATATGGGAATCAACGGAGCACCTAGGGTGATCATAAGTAAAATGAGCGTAGCCATCACTGCCAGAGGGGTTCTTTTTCTCATAAGAATCCACCTCCCATCATCCAGGAAACCAGCTTCAGTGACAGCAACGAGACCGCAGAGACTCCTGCGAACCATCCGGCCACTTTGGCTTTGCTGATCGGTGGTTTACCGACAACTTTACCTGTCTGTCCATTCATGGCAAAGGTATACTTTGCCCGATTATAGTCATAGTTGACCATCCACACCGGGAGCAGCACATAGTCTGCATTTTTGAGCGTGGTATCAATCTGTTTGTCCGTGTAGCTCACGCTGGTATATCCGGATACGGTTGAAGCAATATACGAATCAATGTAAGATCTCGTTTTATCCTTGGCCCGTGGGAAAAGTTCCTCGTCTGTATAACTATATTTTTCCGCAATGTACCCCGCCAGATACGGGGTCTTGAACAATTTCAGCTGATTATATGGAAAAGGCTCAAGCTTATCCATCAGTTCATCCTTCATTTTCTCCGATGCATCGATGGGCAGGTTCACGTAATTCAGCCGAATCCGGCGGTATATATCGAAATGCTGTGTTTCCGTGTAATGGTAGTCGCCCTGGGTGTAGGATCTGACCTTGGTGCCACGACCATGCACTTCGATTTTGTTATGTAACTCGTACAACCAGAACGGCACGTACATGCCAGTAATGCTCTGAATCCGATCGGCGGACATGAAGCCACTTGGCGTTAAAAGGCCGTTTTTGCACCACTTTTTGAAAGCCTGCTTGGCTTGATCCTTGTTGATCGAAAAGGGAATCACCATCGCAGGGGCCAGATTGCCCGTCAGCCGATCACTGAGTACAACCGCTGCACCGCAGAAACTACATGTCGTCGCACTGGTCTCCGGTTCTGTCACGATGTCAGCTCCACAGCTGTTACAGTGGTATTCCTTGACCTCATTTTCGGTAAATACTTGTCTCTTCAAGGGATCGGGGATCTGCTCTATGTTGTCCTGACGGCCGCAGCTGGGACAGGATAATGCACCTGACACACTGTCAAAGATCATGCCACTGCCGCAGTTTGGACATTTATATTCAATAACCGGCATTTGCTCACCTCAATGTTAACGAAATATAATTCTAATTGACACTGTATAACTTCGCTGGCAGAACAAGCTTCCGATGCAGCTTTCTTTCAGAAAGCTTTTAGCTCCGCTTCTTCAGCTTATTTCTGCCTCTACGTTGTAGTCTATATGTTAAATTCCGTTCTTCAGCTTTTCCTGAATTGCTGCGAGTTCTTCCTCCGCACTTGGCGACGCACTCTCATTATTACCCGCATCTGCGTTCATGTCCCTCTCCAACTGGGCAATTAATTCGTCCAAATCATCTTCCTGTGCCCCAGCACGAAGTTCTGCCAAAGCTTCTGCTTCGTTCAGCGCCTGGTTCGCCTTGTCTTCCATGGCCTTCAATGCAGCATCAGCTCTGCCCGTAGATGCATTCCGTTCGTTGGCCTGTTGCTGTGCCTTTGCATCTGCGATGCGACCTTTCAGTTCTGCATGCCTTGCTTCCAGTTGTCCCAGATCTGCAACCAATTTATCATTCATATGCTTCATCATCTTCGCTTTGGCAGAAGCACGTTCATAGGCAACCTGTAATTCGTTCAATTTGTCAGCCAGCTTCACTTTCTTCTCCAGAAAACCGCGTGCCTTATCTTCGTCTCCCGACTCCGCCGATTTTTCCGCATACCGCTGTAACTTCTTGACCTCGGCGCTACACTCATCCAATGCTCGCTTCGCCCGGCTCTCATCCGACAGCACCGCTGCCGTTTCAGCCTTCACCTGACCCAGATCACTGCTCAGGCTTCGTATATATTCATTCACACTCTTCTCCGGGTCTTCCGCCCGAGACAACATGTGGTTCACATTGGCCTTCATCACGTCTCTAAACCTCGATAAGATTCCCATTACTTGTTCCTCCTCCGAAAAGTTCATATGTATACTATAATACATGAATACGCCCACATACGTTTCACATTTCACGATGGCATGTGGAGTTACAACGATCCAAATCCGTACTATAACAACGTAATATAAGAAGGGGCGAGCACTTATAGTGTCGCCTTATAATCAAAAAAATCACTCATAATTATCAGTATCAATCTTACTCAATCACAGTTCGTTAATGAATTGCATACTTTCATCTGTGATCCGATCTTGATCGGTATTAAGGCTTTCCACCGCTGTGAAAAACACATCCAATAGCTCAACGTTGTACGTAATGCGGACGTATTCGGTTATTAACGCCACATCCTCTTCCCTCTGATACTCCAGACATGGACGGCCCTCACTCCAGAGCACCCTGCACGGGAACTTCTCAACAACATCCTTAATGATGTGATCCGGCTCAGCTACTTTATGAATGTCTCCCATATGAAATCTCCTCATTTCTCTACACTTATCTTGTGCAATTATGCATTAATTTTGAAATACATAACGATTCGGTTCAGTGTACTTCATCACATTCCACTCGGGAGAGTTATGAAGGCATATCACACAGGCATTTTGCAGACACAACAGGGCTGGTTCCCCCATAGGTGCCATTCCTTCGCAAGTTGGCTATAATAAGGGGATCAAAGTTTTCTATAAAGGCAGGAAAATTATGCGTACACGAGTTCACTTTATTGCTCCCTACGAATCGATGATTCCTATTATACAAGAGTGCATTCCTCGCTTTCCCCAGTTAACCATTCAGACAGACGTGGGCGACTTGGCAAACGGTGTGGAATTAGCAACTCAAGCTGAGAAAAACGGTGCAGAGATTATCATCAGCCGCGGTGGAACCGCCCAACTCATTAAAAAAGCAGTGACCATTCCCGTCATTGATGTGCAGTTATCGGGCTATGATATGATTCGTTCACTTACACTGGCAAGCCAGTTTAACGGCCAGACAGCCATTGTTGGCTTCTCCAACATCACCTCTGGTGCACAATCGATTATTGATCTGATGGATCTGCCCCTCAAGGTCTATACCATACATAGCTCGGAAGATGTGGCACGATTACTCTTGGAGTTGAAAGCTTCCGGGTACCGACAGATTGTCGGAGATGTGATCACCGTCAATACCGCGAAGACCTATGGTCTGGAGGGATTGTTAATCCAATCTGGCCAGGAATCCATCCTTAGAGCGATGGAGGATGCACAACTGGTCTACCGCTATTTGAGCAAAAATCATGCGATATCGATCATCTTGAATGACCTGGTTACACGGGAACATCCCAATTTACTTATTTTAAATGAACGGAATGAAGTTGTATTCGAGAACCTGACCGATTTTGAGAAAAATCCGCTGACCGATAATCACATATATCTGACCAATACCAGTCTGGAATTCCATCAATCCCACATCCAAAATGTGTTCATGGTGGACGATTACCAGCTCACGGTTAACGCCTATGAAACGACCCTGGACAACAAGAACTACAAGGTGTATATGCTGGAAAAAGGACAACCCTATGCCTTTGCACAATTCGGCATAACAACGTTCACGGACGCATCGATGGAGCCTATCGTTGCCGAATCCCCTGCCATGCAGGCGGTATTGAAGAACATGCGAGCACTTTACGAGAATCATGAACCGATCTATCTGCGGGGTGAAGCGGATTCCGGTAAATCTTTTCTGGTCAAACACATTCATCAGATGTACTCCGGTGGTGGACTCTTATTACAGATGGATCTCTCGCAAGTTCCGCCCGGTCATTTGCACAAGATACCACTCGCCAAGGTTAGAAATGTAGAGATTAACCACATGGAAACACGCATGGAAGATCCGGAGTTGCTCGCCTTTATCCAGAGTTGCCTTCAAAATCAGATTGGGGTGTTTATACTCGGGGAACAGATAATGAACCCGCAGTGGTCACTTGATCTGGAGCTTAATACAATTATGATGCCAAATCTTGCGGATAGACCAGAGGATCTGGCTCCACTGATGCAGCATTTCCTGACGGATTACTACCACAAATACGGAACTACTGCGGTGAGGATAAAAGAAGATGCACTACAACTGATCCGGGATCAGATCACGAATATGAACGTCAACCAGTTGAAACACCTGATCAAGCAGGCTGCACTCAATGAACAGGATTATGTAATTACCACGGCTACCTTGTCCCGCTTGCTGGATCAGCAACCTTCTTCAAGCCCAATGAAGTTGAACGGTACGCTGAAGGAGATTGAGAAGGAAGTTATTCAGTTCGTGCTTCAGGAGGAAAATAACAATCAATCCAAGGCCGCAGAGCGTCTGGGGATTAACCGGGCCACATTATGGCGTAAACTTAAAGATTAACTTTAAGTTTGCGTCTTTTTTATCGCCTTTATGTGTTGCATTTTTAAACAATTAATTATGTATTTAAAATTTACAATAATTTATTGTTGCTATATTAAACGATATGGGATAACATAATCCCTGCAAGCGCTTCATAAAAACGATTACTTCATAAGGAGCTACTACTATGAACATTAAAGCAACTTTAGATCGCATCCCTGGCGGTATGATGGTCGTTCCCCTGTTACTTGGTGCAACCATCAATACATTCTTCCCGAATGCCCTGCGCATTGGCGGATTCACGGAAGCTCTCTTCGTTAACAGTGCCAGTACGTTGATCGCGCTGTTCCTGTTGATTGCGGGTACACAGATTACGTTCAAAACAGCGGGCTCATCCGTCGGCAAAGGCGTTACCTTGCTGGTCGTCAAGTGGGCGATCGGTGCAGCACTCGGTCTCGTTGCCATTCTATTTGCTGACTCAAGTGGATTATTCCTGGGTCTTGCCCCACTCGCCATTATTGCAGCAATGACCAACTCGAACGGTGGTTTGTACATTGCACTCGCCGGTCAATACGGCAAAGAAGATGACAAAGCAGCCTATCCGTTCCTCGCACTCAGCGATGGTCCATTCCTAACCATGGTAGCGCTCTCCATCTTCGGTGCGATGGGTTTTGCCAACGGCATGTTTTCCCCTATGGCCTTTGTTGCGGTATTGCTTCCGCTCATCGTTGGTGTCATTATTGGTAATCTGGACCGCAATCTTGCGGAGTGGCTGCACAAAGGCAGCGACAAACTTGTTCCGTTCTTCGCCTTCTCACTGGGTATGGGAATCAACTTCTCGTCGATCATCCAAGGTGGACTTGGTGGAATCATGCTTGGCGTTCTGACCGTTCTTCTCACAGGTGGAATTGGATTTCTGTTGTTCAAAGCCATCGGCTGGAACCCTATCGTTGGTGCTTCCGAAGGTTCTACAGCCGGGAATGCGGTAGGTACACCTGCTGCCATCGTGGCTGCTAATGCTTCATTTGGCCCGATTGCCGAGATTGCTACTGTGCAAATTGCGGCGAGCGTTGTAACAACAGCCATCCTGTTGCCGATCTTCATCGGGTTCCTCTCCAAACGACTGGAGAAATCAGGCGGCGTCGAGAAATACAATCAACGACCAACCACATAAATGGGTATCACCTGAACTAATGTGCTTAATCTGTGCTTAATGGATGATCTGGACGGACTTTTTATTAAATTGTGCTTACAAGGAGGGATGACTGCATGAAATTAGCCATTATTGCAGATGATTTGACCGGTGCCAATGACAGCGGGGTGCAGCTTGCCCGTCATGGCTTGAAGACCAGTGTTCTTTTTAATATAGATGAAGGCCCTCTTACACGTTACGATGCCGTCGTCTTTGATACAGATAGTCGTTCCATATCCTCGCAGGAAGCGTATGACCGTGTATATCAGGCTGCTGAATTGCTGACAAACAACGGATTTGAGACGATTTTCAAAAAAATGGACTCCACCATGCGCGGTAATATCGGCATCGAGATTGATGCTGTATATGATGTCGTAAAGCCGGACTTTATGATGATTGCCCCGGGTTATCCAAAAAATAACCGGACGATATTGGAAGGAATCCATTACCTGAACGGCGTTCCGCTGGCAGATACTGAAATTGCCCATGATCCGAAGACACCTGTAACGATTTCCTACCTTCCGGACTTGTTGAAACAACAGACCAAGTACGAAGTTGGTGAGATCACCGTCGCCGATCTGGAAGCCGGGCAGAATCATATTCGCACCAAGCTAGAGCAGTTGAAAACAAAGAATATCCCGTATGTAATGGTGGACTCCACCGAAGAAAGACATCTTGAACTGATTCTGCAGATGACTCGCGAGTTGGAGTATACCTTTACTTGGGCAGGTTCGGCGGGCATTGCCAATTACCTCCCCGCACATTACAAGTTGGAATCCAGGGCTGAGTCACTTGATATCCCGCAGAATCCCGGTCCAATCCTAACGGTGGTTGGCAGCGTGAACAAAAACTCCCGAGAGCAGCTGCATCGCTTGATGCGCAAGTCCCGCGTAGCTTCAGTCTCCTTCCATTCTTTCAAAGCGGTATCCGCAACCGCAGACCGCGCAGAAGAGATGGAACGTGTCTATAACGAGGTTCGAGACAAAGCGCTGGAAGGACAAGATGTTGTCCTCTACTCCACCGCTGAACAGGTGGATATCGAACTGGCACGAGCAACGGGCGAAATTCGTGGTCTCAATCACACGGAAGTCAGCAACGAGATTGTACTTGCGATGGGTGAGATCTGTGCCAGACTGCTGGAAGAGGGATTGTTCAAAGGAGTATCCATGACCGGTGGCGATACGGCAAAACAAATCTGTCTGAAATGGAATATTAGCGGCTTCGAGCTGCTGGATGAGCTTGAAATCGGCGTGCCGATCTCCAAGTTTATAGGGATTGATGATCTGCATGTGATTACCAAAGCAGGCGGATTCGGTAAACCGGATGTCTTTATCCATGCGATTCAAAAATTAAAAGGGGGTATTCTCGTATGAAACCTACAATTGGAATTACGATGGGCGACGCAGCAGGTATTGGACCGGAGATTATTATGAAAGCACTGGGTCATCAAGAAATGTACGATCAGTGCAATCCACTCGTTATCGGTGATGCAAAGATTCTGGAGCGTGTGTTGCCAGTCATCGGTTCAAGTCTGAACGTTAATGCGATTCAAGAGCCTTCTGAAGCCAAGTATGAATTCGGTACTGTGGATGTGATTGATCTGAACCTCGTTCCTGCGGATCTGGAATACGGTAAAGTATCTGCCGTGGCTGGAGATGCAGCATTCCAGTTTCTCGCCAAAGCCATTGATCTTGCCAAAAAACAGCAGATTCACTCCATCTGCACCGCACCTTTGAATAAAGAAGCTCTCCATCAAGGGGGGCACCTGTATCCGGGGCACACCGAGATTCTGGCGGACCTGACGGATACGCAGGACTTCTCGATGATGTTGACCACGCCGAATCTGCGCGTTATTCACCTGACAACACACATGGGTCTGATCGATGCTATTGCGAGTATTAACCCGGAAAGAACCTACACCGTTGTGAAGCTTGCTCATGATACGTTGAAAAAAGCAGGTTTTGAGAATCCGCGCGTTGCCGTATGCGGAATCAATCCTCATGCCGGGGAGAACGGCTTGTTCGGTAATGGAGAAGAAGAAGAGAAACTGCAGCCCGGCATTGAGCGTGCGCAGCAGGAAGGCATTAACGTCGTTGGTCCACTCCCGGCGGACACACTCTTCTTCCGCGCTGGTCGCGGTGACTTCGATATCGTTGTAGCCTGCTACCACGACCAAGGCCACGCGCCGATCAAGGTAATGGGCATCGAAGAAGGTGTGAACATCACCGTTGGCCTGAAAGGTGGCATCATCCGTACATCCGTTGACCATGGTACAGCCTTCGATATCGCCGGAAAAAATATTGCCGATGATAAAAGCATGCTGGCTGCCATCCGCTCTGCTATTGAGTTGGCGCCGAAAGATCTGGTTTAGAGTAGCTTTATATAGAAGAGGAGAAGGCATTCCCTTTGTAACTTAGAGGGTTTGCCTTTTTTGTATATGGTCCACAAGTTTATAATTAAGTGAAAAGTGATTGGCTTGATCAACCCGATTACAATATGACCTTCCCAATCGCTGGTATACCGGATTTTTCAATTGGATTAACACCCATTATTAAGACAGCTGGTCTTGTTATGTAGGATGCCTATCAAACATATGCTAAACTGGTCATAGTAAACTAGAGAAGCGCAGTACTTCTTCATTAACAACACTCATCGATCGCGTAAAATTAACACATAGATTTTAAACGATAAAAAGGAAGAGATTTTATGGGAAGAAAACAATCTTTCACTGAGACAGAGCTACTGGACACAACAAAAAAATTAATACTTGAGCATGGCTACGACGGTTTTCATCTCAAGCTACTCTCACAGCATCTGTCTGGAGCCCGGAGCACGATATATCAATATTACTCTAATAAAGAAGAGATTGTTGCTGCTTGTATGAAGCGCTCCATATCAACCGTATTAGAGAATTCATTAGCCATTGATGAGACAGATCCAATGGATGCTCTCGAACAATTGCTCCTCATTTACGCAGAAGAATCTACGCTCCATCAACTTTTGGGAGATGCTAGTAAAATTAATACGACTAATTCTTCCGCAGCAGCGAGAGATATTGAATTTATTGAGAAGGCACATATGACTCTTAAAATTCAATTATCGCGCTTGTTTGAACGCGCTCAGCAGGATCAAGCCCTGCGACAAGATATTCCTCTACCTGTACTTATTGGTGTTTTTTTTAACTTAATTAATACGCCTAATATGCTAAATATCCCTACGCCTGATTGGGGGAAGCTGTTGTTTCAAATGTGGGTTGGGGGAGCCAAGAGCTAGATTTATTCTTGGATTAAATTTGACACATGTGTCATTTATATCGTTTAATTATATAAACCACGTGGCTGCACCTCTAATTTGACACATGTGTCAATAAAAAAAACGAAAGAAGGAGTTGAACAGATCATGTTTTTAGCTATGAAGGAATTAATGCATAATAAAATGAAATTTTTAATGATTATTATTATTTTCGTACTAATGGCTTGGTTAGTCTTTATTTTATCCGGTCTGGGGAATGGATTATCTACGCTAGCTGCCTCAACATTCAAAACCATGAAGGCTGATTATGTCATCTTTGAAGAAGGGTCACAGTCTTCAATGAGCAAGTCACTGCTGTCAGATCAATTGGTTGCTGAGGCAGAAAAGCTGCCAAATGTGGATGCTGCTGCACCCATGGGAAGTACGATGGCAACGGCACTGAAAGAGAATAACACCAAGAATGAAGATAAGGTAGATATAGCGATTATAGGAATTGACCCAGGAAGCTTTTTGGAACCAGCTATTGTAGAAGGTGAAAGCCTGTCTTCCGAGAACCCTACGGGTGTCGTGGTGAATTCAACCATGAAAGATGAGGGCTATCAACTTGGGAACACGTTTCAACTGGATGGAACGACGGAATCCTTGACCATTATCGGATTTGTGGAGAATCAGACGTATAATCACGTTGCATCCGTATTTACCCCAATGGCTGAATGGCGAAAGATTGCCTTCGCGGCTCCAAGTTCAGATAAAGGAATTGCCGGACCGGTTAATGCGATCATGTTACAAGGCGAGAATATTGATCCAGAAGCTATAAATAAAGAGTTAGCCAGCACAGATACAGTTACCCGAGCAGCAGCTGTACAAGGAATGCCAGGATACAAAGAAGAGAACGGTACGATTCTAATGATGCTTGCATTTCTGCTTGCGATCTCTGCATTTGTACTCGGGGTATTCTTCTATGTCATTACGATGCAAAAAACCAACCAGTTTGGCATTATGAAAGCGATAGGTGCTAGTAACCGTTTCTTGGGAAAAGCCATTATCTCGCAAGTATTTGTACTTTCGCTGACTAGTATTGTTGTTGGAATCTTGCTGACTTATGGGACAGCAGCAATTATGCCAAAAGGAATGCCATTTAAGCTGGAAACCAGTCTTGTCTTCAATTATTCTATTATCTTGCTGGTTATTGCTATGTTAAGTTCACTGGTATCTGTTCGCAAAATTACTAAGATTGATCCGCTTAAGGCGCTCGGGAGGGTTGAATAATGAGTAAGGGACTACACATGCGGGAAGTCACCATGTATTATGCCGAAGGAAACAATCGGATCACCGCGCTTGATCATGTATCCATATCCGTGGAACCGGGGGAGTTTGTTGCTGTAGTTGGACCTTCTGGTTCTGGTAAAAGTACATTCTTATCTATTGCTGGGGCCATGCTTAAAGCCTCTGAAGGAGAGGTTCAACTAAATGGGAATAACATTTCTGCACTTACTGAGAAAGAACTGTCTAATATTAGGTTGCAGGAAATTGGGTTTATTATGCAATCTTCGAATTTGGTTCCCTATTTAAATGTTCTTGATCAATTGCTCGTGGTAAAAAGAATGTCTGGCAAGGTTGGAATGCAGGATAAGGAATTTGCCTCTAAGCTGTTAGAGGAACTGGGTCTGGGTTTGAAGTTGAACAGTTTCCCAGAAGAGCTATCAGGTGGTGAGAAGCAACGGACAGCCATTGCTCGTTCTTTAATGAATAATCCCAACATCATCTTAGCCGATGAACCAACCGCCAGTTTGGATACCAAACGAGCCCATGAAGTGGTCAGTCTAATTGCACGCGAGGTGAAATCACGCCAAAAAGCAGCCATTATGGTTACCCATGATGAGCGCATGCTTGAATATTGCGATAAAGTATATCGGATGAGTGATGGAGGATTATCCCTGGCAGAATCATGAATTACTGACACATCAACATACCCGTCATGTCCTTATCTATTCATGTTATGCAAGGCTTCTGTCCAGAATATAACCACTTAAGTAGCGCTTTAGACCTGTCCATCACTACCCTCGTACATCTCATCTAGGTGCTCCATTCACTCGGGTCTCGCCCGCAAGCATCATCTTACGTTCGCTCTGTGAAGGTCTGCTCTGGCGATAGGCACTAGGTGACATACCGCTCTGTTTGTTGAAGATGCGATTGAACTGGGAGAAGCTTGCGAAACCGCACTGTGCAGCAATATCCGTAATTTTCTCCCTCGAATTCAGCAGCAATTGCTGGGCATTCCGAATACGGGTCATCTGCACATACTCCGTGAAGGTGAAGCCGGTAACCTTATTGAATTGGCGAGACAAGTGATGGGCACTTACATAAAAACGCTTGGATAACTCGTCCAAGGATAAATCCTGCTGATAATGGCTGTGAATATAAGAGGCAATGGCATACATACGCCGGGCCATCGATGATCCTGTCTCTTCACGAACGTACCCATTCTCTACCGAGTAACGATGAATCGCACACAGAAACTCAACAAATCTATGATGAATCACAACCTTTTGAAGTGCAGAAGGCTGCTGCGATATAGCAAAAATATCATTGATCGACGCGAGGACTTCCTTGCGTCTTTCTTCTGTAAATCGGAATATCGGGATGGATTCATCAAAAATCGAAAACAGCTCATTGTAATCGCTCTCAAGACCAGGTGTATTACGTGGCATGGCAAAGGTGATCATCAATCGTTTCGGCGGGGCACCCTTCGGATATTGCGTTTTATGCAGCAAAGAAGGTCGCAACAGCACGATATCATAAGGTTGAATCTCGTACAAACTGCCTTCAATGATGTGCGCAGCCGTGCGATCCAGAAGAATACAGATTTCATAGTAATCATGGAAATGCTGAAATTCCATATTCAGTTCATGGGAGCGCTCGTCATAATCCAGATGATAAAAAAGCGAATCTCCAGGCTGGTTCACATGGATCGCATATCCCTGCTCGTATGCCAAAACCGATTGTGTCATGAACATGCCCCCATCCTGGTTCTAATGAGTTTATTTTAGCATGAAATGCAATAAAAAGACGTTATTTTCAGCATACAATACGTAGTTTCGCCCATTTCTCTTTTGTTATGATAAAGTTGATATGTTAGCGCTTGCAGAATTCTTGCTCCAACGACGACTACAGCCTGTACTTACTACAAACCAAGGTGGGAAACCAACATGAAAATGAATTCCTTGTATACTCGGATCCATACCATTGTTAAACACTTGGAACGTGCACGACTAACCTCAAAGACATATATCCCTGAGCTTTATCATAAAGAAAGTGGTTACCACTCCTGGGAACTGGTGCATGAGGACCCTTCCTCCTGGAACGTATTCCGTAAGGGTGATGGCTGGGGTGGTAAAGATGTACACAGCTGCTTCAAAACCCGCATTCAAATCCCGGATCATCTGGAAGGAAAAAAGGTCGTGTGTACCATCGTCACTGGTGCTGACGACATCTGGAATTACGATAATCCGCAATTTCTGGCATTCCTCAATGGGGAATTGATCTGCGGTCTGGATGTGAATCATACGGAGATTGACTTGACTCCATCCGCGGTGAAGGGCGAAGAGTTTGAACTGGCATTATATGCATATTGCAGTACCTCTGCCGCGGATGTTTTTCTGAATGTATATATTGCCGAGCATCATCAGCAAGTCTCCGATTTGTATTATGATCTCAAGGCTGCGCTAGATGCTGCGGATCTGCTGCGTGAGGATGATCTGGAGCGGCTGAAGGTAGTCGAACATCTGAATAAAGCCGTGAATCTGCTGGATTTGCGCCAGGAAAACAGTACAGAATTCCATGCGTCGGTGCTGGAAGCGCGCCGATATCTACAAGATCATGTCTATGGTGATATCCGCCCTGCCGGTGATCACATCCCTACCGTGCACTGTATCGGACACACGCATATCGATGTGGCATGGCTGTGGACGCTGGATCAGACTCGGGAGAAGGTCATTCGCAGCTTTGCGAGTGTACTCTACTTGATGGACAAGTTCCCAGAGTATACCTTCATGTCCTCTCAGCCCCAGCTATATGCATACCTGAAAGCAGACTATCCGTCCCTATATGAGAAAATCAAAGAAAAGGTGGCCGAAGGCCGCTGGGAAGCGGAAGGTTCAATGTGGCTGGAGGCCGATTGTAACCTGATTTCGGGTGAATCCATGATCCGTCAGATTATCTACGGCAAACGTTTCTTCAAGGAAGAATTCGGTGTGGAGAACCGTGTGCTCTGGTTACCGGATGTATTTGGTTATAGTGCAGCGATGCCGCAGATTATGCGAAAGAGCGGGATAGATTATTTTATGACGACCAAAATCGCCTGGAACGATACAAACCAGATTCCAAACGACACGATGTACTGGCGAGGAATCGACGGATCAGAGGTCCTGACCCATTTCATCACAGCAACAGACTATGACAAACACCCTGATTTCAGGCAGCGTCGCTACGAAACAACTTATAATGGACGATTTAATGCTTCGCAAGTAAAAGGCACGTGGCAGCGATACCAGAACAAAAATATCAATGCAGATGTGTTACAGTGTTACGGCTTCGGCGATGGGGGCGGCGGTCCAACCGAGGAGATGCTAGAGCACGGCAGACGGCTTGAAAAAGGTTTGCCAGGCGTACCCGACGTGAAACGTACCTTTGTACGCGAGTTTTTCGAGAAGCTGGAGCAAAATCTGGCGGATGTTCCTTCCGTTCCCAGCTGGTCGGGTGAGCTGTATCTGGAGTATCACCGGGGTACCTACACGTCCATGGCGCGTAATAAACGGTACAACCGTCATAGCGAATTTGCACTGGCCGATGCCGAGCTGTATGCCATGATTCATCGTCAGGCGAATGCACTGGCAACCTATCCAACCGATGCACTGGAGCATGCATGGAAGCTGACGATGCTGAACCAGTTCCATGATATTCTCCCGGGCAGCTCCATTGAGCAGGTATATGTGGATTCCCAGGAGCAATATGAAGAAGTTCTACGTGTCACGGATGAGCTAAAAGACAGTGCACTTAACGGCATCGCAAGCCGAATTACATCTGATGGGGAAGCCATTGCGGTATTTAACACCACCGGATTTGTACGGACGGATGTGGTTGAGCTGCCTGCTTTTGCGAGAAAGGTAACCGTCTACGATGGAGATCACCCTGTACCAAGCCAGCGGACTCCCGAAGGCGGACTTGTGTTCCTTGCAGAGAACGTGCCTGCATCCGGGTATAAATCCTTCCGAATCACACCAGATCTGACAGACGAGCTTGTTGCGGGCGTATCGGTTACACAGTGGGAAGCAGATCGGCGCCACATCCATACACCTTGGTACGATATTCACCTGAATGAAAGTGCCGAGTTCACATCCGTATGGGACAAGCTGGAGGGCCGTGAGCTGCTTCAGTCTGGCAAGCGTGGTAACGTGCTGCAAGTGTTCGAGGATCGACCTGCGGAATACGAGGCATGGAACATTGACGATTATTATGAACAGCATATGTGGGAGATTAATGACCTGCAGTCGCTGGAGTGGGTTGAAAGTGGGCCGGTACGTTCCGTGCTTCAAGTGAAGCGACAGTTCCTGGACTCGGTCATTGAGCAAACGATCATCTTCTATGCGCACACGCGCCGGATTGATTTCCGTACGTTTGTGGATTGGAAGCAGGAGCATTTGCTGCTGAAAGCCGCTTTCCCGCTGGATATCTGGAGTGAAAAGGCCGTCTACGAAATCCAGTACGGCAACGTTGAGCGTGCTACCCACCGTAATACGAGCTGGGATCAAGCCCGGTTTGAAGTATGCGGGCAGAAGTGGGCCGATCTGGCGGAGAACGGGTACGGTGCTGCTCTGCTGAACGACTGCAAATACGGATATGACATTCATAACTCGGTGATGCGACTGTCACTGATCAAGAGCGCAACGTACCCGAATGAAAATGCCGACAAAGAGCAGCACGTATTCACCTACGCGCTCTATCCACATCAGGGCGACTTCCGTGAAGGACGTGTCATCCAAGCCGCTTATGATCTCAACCGTCCGCTGGTTGCCCGTGAAGTAAGGCCACAAACCGGTACGTTGCCGGGAACATGGTCACTTGCATCGGTTGATCAGGATAATGTCGTGCTGGAGGTTATCAAAAAAGCCGAGAACAACGATGATATGATCATCCGAGTCTACGAAGCACATGGCCGCCGCAGCCGTGCTTCCCTGCAATTGCCTGAAGGAGCAGGTGCTACGGCGTACGCATGTGATTTGCTCGAGAACAACGAAGCGGAATGCGCCGTGGAAAATGGTCGAATTTCGTTTGATATCAAACCGTATGAGATTCTGACCTTCCGTATCCCAAAAGCGTAGCGGGCACATTTACAAGTAAATATGTTGCCGTAACCGTTCATATTACGAGTGCTTCTTGTCATTACTGACAATGGCACTCTTTTTCTTTTTTACCACGTCCTCTATTCCTCTGCACACAAAAACACCCCCGGAATATCATCGATAGAGCCGGCAGGCTTTACCATGTTTATTCACAGGGGTTTCTGATCACCAATAGTAGATTATAGAGCGACCAACTTAGCCATCGGCTACGTCATCCTTAAAATTCTTCGTACTCGCTTGGGTCCTGATCCCACAAACGTCCATCCGGACGATTAAATGCAGAGATGACCTGCATCTCTTCTGTGCTCAACTCAAAATCGAATATATCGATATTTTCCTGCTGATGCTGCAAGGAGCCAGCTTTCGGAATGGGAATGGAACCCAGCTGAACATGCCAGCGCAGAATGATCTGGGTTGGCGTTTTGCCATGCGTTTCCGCAATCCGAAGAATGTTCCCATCCTTCAGAATATCCTGTACGGCATCATTGCCACGTCCAATCGGACTCCAGGATTCGTTCACGATGCCATGCTTTGTATCCTGTTCCCGCTGATCGGCTTGGTCAAAGAACGGATGCAGCTCAATCTGATTCAGACTCGGCGCTATCCCCGTTTCCTTAATCAGCCGTTCATTGTGCTCAGGCAGGAAGTTGCTGACTCCAATGGATCGGATATATCCACGTTTTTTGGCTTCGATCAGTGCTTGCCATGCCTCAACATACATGTCCTTTTTCGGATTGGGCCAGTGAATCAGATACAGGTCGTAATAATCCAGATCCGCTCTGTACAGGGATTCCTGGATCGCCACAAGTGCTTTATCATGAGCGTGATAACGCCCCGGAAGCTTCGAGGAAATGAGCAGATCTTCTCTGGCGATGGAGCTTTGTTTAATTGCTCTGCCCACCGTTGCCTCATTCTCATAGTTATACGCCGTATCAATTAATCGATAACCCGCATCCATTGCGGACGCGATCGATTTAACGCCTTCTTCACCTTTTAAACTATAGGTACCAAATCCAATTGCAGGCACTTTCAAGCCATCGTTCAATGTATATTCCGGAATTCGATGATTCATCTGAAGACTCTCCTTTGCAAAAGGTATACGAACAATATGGAAAAAATAATGCCCCTCTCCGTTTATCTACCCCTCCATACGCGCTTGAATCAATTGGAAGTTAACACTCCGTTTTAGTCGGATGACGGCTTTCTCGTCTTGCTCTCATGAAAGGCAGTCTCCTTTTCATTCAAACGAAGAGATGGGCGTGGCCGATAACGGTTGATTGCCTATAAAGTTCTTAATAGCCATAGCAGCCTGCTTATACCCGCCAGCATCGCGTAACGTTTTCCCAATAACCTCAGCCTGTTCCTTGTAGGAGGCATTGCCGAGCACTTCTAATACTGCGTTTCTAAGCACATCGGGTGTAAGGTTATTTTTGTCCACGATGACACCTGCTCCCAACTCCTCTACCCGACCTGCTACACGCGGCTGATCCGATGTTAACGGGAGCATGATTAATGGTACAGTGTAATACAAAGCTTCGCTGGTACTGTTCATGCCTGCATGTGTCAGAAAAGCATCTACACACTGCAACACTTCCAGTTGAGGGACATAGGGTCTTATGATGAAATTGTCAGGAATGAGATCAGCAATGGGCTCTATATCGGTATCCTTCCCAGAAGATAATATAAACTGCACAGGCAAATCACGAAAGGCCGTAAAGCAAAGCTTATAAAACTCGAGATCTTTATTTAAAATGGTTCCCATCGAAATATAAACGACCTGCTTATAAAGAGCATGCAGAGATTCATTTGCAAAAGCTGGCGCATCCTTACGAGGAATAATGGACGGGCCAGTGAACACAAAGCTGTCGTCCAGCTTGTCCCCCATGGGTTGAAAATAACGGCTTGTATACACAATCTTCAGTTGTCCTGAATGCCCTGAAATTTCCGCCAGGGAAGGTACAGCCACATCGAACTGGGAAGCTATTTGCTGGGACATTTCCACGATGCTGTTATATAGCTCCTTGACCTCCTCCGTATCATCCTTCAGTTGATTGTCTGATCCAAGAGGCTCCACAAAAACAAAGGTGCTGGTTGAGCATACCGTTGGTATACCTAGCTTCTCACCTAGAATTTGTCCGCCCCAGCCGATTAAAGAATCAAAAATTAAATAGTCATAGGTTTCATTTTCGATCAGATTCAGAACATCCGGAATAAACCGTCGAATTATTTTTTTCAAAATCATATATAAGAATTGGTACGGATGCTTGATTTCAAATGGCTTCATATTGGGGTTGTTGAGCAGGGTTGCCTCGTTGAAGGAGTAAGCTTTAAATTGAGCACCTAACGCTTCAATCTTCGTCCGGTATTTTTCAGTACAACAATAGACGACCTCATCTCCGCTCTCTATCAACTCCTTGATTAACCCGAGCGACGGATTGATATGCCCTTCTGCAGGCATCATCACAACTAACACACGTGCCACGAAGCTCACCTCCATCAAATTTTCCAATAATCAAAGCGGTACATTGTATATCCATATGATTGAGAAGATAAAAAAATAGAATATGGAAATCAAACCCATATAAACATACTATTAATTATTTCCATTTTTGTAAATAGTAAATATGTCACTTTTTAAATAAAAAAAAGCACCTTTACGGTGCTTCGGATCTCAATATCCGCTCGAATATTGTTTATCCTCTTTCAGTTGCACAATGTCATGTCCGGTTGGATTCTGGAAGGCCCGTAGTCCAAATGTTGACGCCACCGCGAAGATATGGTCAAATATATCCGCCTGAACGTTCTCATATACACCCCAGTTGATATCATTGCTGAAAGCATAGATCTCAAGTGGCAGTCCGTTATCTCCTGGTGCTAGCTGTCTCACGATCAACGTCATATCCTTATGAATTTTCGGATGATTCCTCAGATATTGATGGATGTATTCTCTGAATACACCGACATTCGTAAGCTGTCTGCCATTTACAGTGCTTTCCGTATTAATGTGATGTTCCATGTTGTATGCATTGATTTCATCTAATTTTGCCGTGACATAATCAGTCAGGTAGTGGATTTTCTCAAATTCAGCCACCATCTCTTCCGTACAAAAACGGATACTGCTGATATCAATATAGATACTCCGCTTAATCCTTCTGCCGCCGGACACCTGCATGCCTCTCCAGTTACGGAACGAATCCGAAATGAGGGCGTAGCTTGGAATCATCGTAATCGTTTTATCAAAATTCATAACCTTTACCGTGTTCAATGTAATGTCGATGACGTCACCGTCCGCATTATACTTTGGCATCTCGATCCAGTCACCAACGCGCACCATATCGTTCGACGATAGCTGTACACCGGCCACAAGGCCCAGGATCGAGTCTTTGAATACGAGCATTAATACTGCCGATAATGCCCCAAGTCCACTGAGGATAATGAGCGGGTTCTGTCCGATCAGGCTGGAGATGACGATAATGCCCCCGATTATGAACAGGACAATCTTGGCTACCTGAATGTAACTCTTGATTGGGCGAATCTTCGACACCTCATAGGTACGATAGATATCATCGAAGACATTCAGCAGAGCATTCAGAACCGTAATCATGATGACAATCATGTAGGTCATTGCTGCTTTTTCAATCAAAGCCTGATAGGGCGGGAAAATATAAGCAGAATAATAGATAATAATGGCCGGTACGAGATGTGACAGCTTCTGAAATAAATTTTTCTGCACCACGATGTGGCCCCACTTGAAACGATTGTTACTCACGATACGATGCACCGTCTTCAGTACCACTCGCTTGGCAATAACATTCGCCATTACCGAGATTAACGCGATAAAAATAACCATAATCACATTCGAAAGGTATCCAATGGAAGGTCCACTCATGCCGAGTTCTTCTAGTTGATTTCTGATAAAGTCCATTGTTTCCTCCTGACATAATCTAGTTTAGCCTATTATTATAAAGTAGTTTGAGAGGGCAAGCAAAGTTTGTGCTCCCGCTCCGTTCTTCCTATGTATTATATATATTAAAAAAGGACCCTGTCATTCAAAGAATGATGGGCCCACTTGATTATGTCGTCTTTATATCATGCTCACGAGAAATGTCTAACAACTCACTCACCGTCACCAGACGGTACCCTTCCGCGACCAGTTCCTCCACTAGCACACGAACCGCCTCCACCGTCTGGGAACGATCCCCGTACCCATCGTGGAATATAAGCACGCTGCCAGGTTTCACCACAGATCGGGTATGCTCAAGAATGTGCTCAACACCGGGATTGTCCCAATCCCTCGCATCACCGTTGACCGCACCAATCGTACGATATCCACGCTCCGCCGCAAGAGACAATATATCGTCGTTTACGCCAAAATACGGCGGGCGGAAGCAGCGGGCAGGTTGCCCCGTAACTTCTTGAACCAAATTTTCTGCGCGTTGCAGCTCCTCCCCGGCTTCCTCCAGCGTCAACTTGGTCAGATCTGGATGCGTGTACGTATGGTTGGCAATCTCATGCCCTTCACGATGCACCTCCACCGCAATCTCCGGGTGGTTCTCTATCTCTTGGCCAATCATGAAAAACGTCGCCTGCCCACCGGCACGCCGGAATATCTCAAGCACTTGAGGTGTATAGACCGGATGCGGCCCATCATCAAACGTGAACGCCACAACCTTTTCCCGAACTGACTCCTGCTCTACCATCGCGATATTGACCATAAATAATGACCCCTCTCTGCAACTGTCTGCTACATACTCCCTTATTATTCCATGACCACAGGCTCCGGTCTAGTCCAGAGATCACACCTTGCGAAATCCCGATCAACCCGATATCCACCAGAAAGAGAGCACAGCGAGCGAGCAGCAAGCCCTTCTACCGCCACGCCCTCCAGTCCAGCCTCCAGCTAACCTTTAATTGCACCTGCGATCATACTCTTCTGCACCTGTTTGTTCAGCAGCAGATAGATGATCACCGTTGGCACCGTCGTAATCATCAGTCCCGCACCAATGATACCCCATTGCGTAATGTACGTTCCCACCATCGACATCATACCCACCGTCAATGTCTGGTAAGCCGTGTTATTGATAAACGTAACTGCAAACATCAGCTCATTCCAGCAGGACAGAAATGTGAAGATGGCTACCGTTGATATAGCCGGGGTTACCAGAGGCAGGATAATGGAGAAAAACGTCCGGTATATGCCGCAGCCGTCGATAACCGCCGACTCCTCCATCTCTCTTGGGATACCTTTGAAAAAACTGCCCAGAATGAATACCGCCATCGGAAGGCCAAATGCCACATAGGGAATGATCAGAGACCAGTAACTGTTGAGCAAGCTCAGATTCTTCAAAATAATAAACAATGGCAGCAGCGCCGCATGAATCGGCACCATCATGCCCAGCAAAATAATCGTCATCGTCAACCCGCTGAGCTTCCAGTTCATTCTCGTGATTGCGTAACCCGTCATGGAGGACAGGATCAGTACCAAGACAATGGAGGCCGCAGTAACCAGCACACTATTCATAAAATAGGTCAGCACATGGCCGTCGGACATTGCTTTGGTGTAGTTGCTCCACAAAAACGCTTTGGGCAACCCGGCCACATCACCGCTGAAAATCTCACTGTTATCCTTCAGGGAAAACAGCGCTAGCCAGATGAGCGGGTAGATCTGCACAATCGCGACGAGGATCAGAAACGCTTGCAGGAACACTTTCCCGATCGGTCCGGAGATGGACCTCGGCTTGGGCTTTTTTTGCAACATGACTTCTACGGTACTCATGCCTTATGCCTCCCTCTACTCCGTTTTGAACAATGAATTAATGAGGATCGTACACACCAGACACTCCACAATGATAAAGACCGAGATCGCACTGCCATATCCGTACCGGAACGTATCAAAAATGGTAGCGTACATCAGCGTGCTTGGCACTTCAGTGGTGTAGAACGGCCCGCCGCCAGTCAGCACATAGATCAGGTCAAACACCTTGAATGCACCGATGACCGAAAAAACAAGACTTACCTTCAGAATCGGCTTCATCAGCGGGATCATGATGGACCACGCCGTGCGAATACGGGAAGCACCATCCATTCGAGCAGCTTCGAGCACATCCTGAGACACGGACTTCGCACCTGCATACATCAGCAGCATGTGATACCCCACGTACTGCCACAAGGTCGGAATAAACGATGCTGCCAGGGCGGTGTCCTTCTGCCCCAGCCAGTCCTGTGCCAGGCTGGATAAGCCGATACTTTGCAGCAGCACATTCAGCAGGCCGTAATCGGCATTGTAAATTTTTGACCACAACTGGGCAATAACCACCGTCGAGATCAACACCGGGATGAAATACACGGTCCGGTAGAAACCTTCACCCTTGACGTTAGACGCCAGAATCAGTGCGAGCACCAACGAGATCGGCAGTTGAATGAACACCGAAGCACCTGCGAATAACAGGGAGTTTTTGATCGAATTCAGCACCCGGGTATCCTTAAACATCTCTACATAGTTGTCCAGGCCGATAAATGTACCCCTGCCTACGCCGTTCCAGTCCAGCAGACTGTAATAACTGGAGACAAAGATTGGAATAAGCACAATGCCGCAGAACAGAATCAGGGTGGGCAGTACAAAGACGGCTATCGTGCCTTTATTGGAAAATACAGAGTTCATTGTTGTTCTCCTCTCAAAGGCGTGACCGGGATATGCCGGACCACGCCTTGTTTGGGTTCATCTTCATGGTTAGAAACGGTAGCATTGCAAGCTCACGAGCATACACATGTAAGGATTGCGCGCATATTAGCCTGCGCGATCTACAGGCTCAGCTCTGTTGGTTTGAGCTGTGCCATCTGTTTGCAGAACTCCTCCGGTGTTACATCTCCGGCAAGCAGCTGGGCGATCAGGTTTTTGTGCGCTTCGGCAGACTCCGCTGGCAGAATGTTATCCCACCACGCGATGAATGAGGTCGCTGTTTTCATAATATCTGCCGCAGACAGATCAAGGGAGGACAGGCTGGACGTGTCGAGTGCATCTGTTTTCCAGCTTGGCAGGCCGGCTCCAGCCAGGAAACCTTGCGTACCAAGCTGTTCGCTCAGATACATGAGGAATTCCACGGCTTCCTTGGAATGTTTGGTATTCTGGTTGATGTAGAAGCCATCGACGGCTCCGCCGAAGATTTCGGTATTTGTGCCTTTGCCATCTTCAAATACCGGGAACGGAATCACTTTCACTTTGCCTTTGACAGCGGAGGACGGGTCCTCAATTCCTGCATTCACCCAGTTGGCCTGGAACATCATCGCGCCATTGCCTGCATTAAATGCCCCAAGCATCTCGTCATAGCTCATGCTAAACATACTGCTGTTGAACGCTCCTGCTTGTGCAAGCTGCTGCATTTTAGTCGCGGCGGCTACAAAGTCGGGCGAATCCCACTTCGACGGATCTTTAAAGGCTTCCATCACCGCAGCATTGCCTGCCTGACGCATCGCAATAATGTCGTACCAGTACATGCCCGGCCAGCGGTCCTTCTCTCCAATCACAGCCGGTGTGATTCCTGCCGCTTTCAACTTGGAGACTGCATCCAGTAGTTCGTTATAGGTGGTCGGAATCTTGGCACCCGCCTGCTCGAACAGTTCCGTATTCACATAAAGGTTGGCGATATGTGTGTACACGGGCAATGTGTAGATTTTGCCGTCCATATTAATGGCCTCAGCCATTCCCGGACCCATTCGTTCTTTGATATCGTCCGTCAGGTAACTTGAGATTTCCAGCACATTGCCGGATTTGATGTACGGCTGCATGAAGCTGCCGCCGCCCATGCCATAGAACAGGTCTGGCGCCTCACCAGCCGCAATCGATGTTTTGACTTTGGTTTTATACTGTTCTCCTGTCGTGCCCGTACGTTCAACCTGGATGTCCGGATGCTCGCTGTTCCATTTCTCAACAATCTCGGGCAGCAGTTTGGCCGAAGGATCGGTATTGCCAACTGATTGATCCCATAGCGTCAGCTTGATCTTTCCATCGCTCTCCCCCTGTGTACCACCGGACGAACCGGTTGAACATGCCGCCAGACTGATTACAATTCCCAGAGTCAGAATTAGACTTGCTGATTTTTTTAATAGCGCTTTCATCTCTATGGACCTCCCTATGTGTTTTAGTTGGTTCTAGCCCATATTTTAGGCGAACTGTGCGTTGTTCTCCATTTAGAAAACAGGCATCGATTTGTAATATTCGAACATATGTGGAATTGGAGAGGGGGGCGCTCACACCTTCTCTACACTCCCGGGTTTACATCTCGTTTTTCAGATTTTTACATTCCGATACTCATTCATGGATCGGCCAATATGTTTTTTGAACAAGACGCTGAAATAATGTGGGTCCGGGATGCCTACCTGCTGCCCGATCTCATACCCCTTTAAATCGGTCTGCTTCAGCAGTATTTCAGCCTTTCTCATACGAAGCTGCGTCATATATTCCACAAATGTCTGCCCGGTTTCTTTTTTCATCAGCCGCCCCAGATGGCCCGAACTTACGTAAAAAGCAGCCGCGGTGCTGGAAAGCCCCACTTCCGCATTGCCCATGTTCTCTTCAAGATAAGCCATCACCCGGTCGATCAGATTACCTTCCTTGGCCTGTCGCTTAGCTTGTATGGCATCCGATACCATACGGACGTGCTGCTCCAGCATGCTTTTTATTTCAGGCAGATGACCTGCTGTAAAAATGGCCGCAATGGCCTCTTTGTTCAATGCGTGCTCTCCCTCAAGCTGCTGCTCTATGGCAGCACGCTGGCACTCCGTAACCACATCCATCGCTGCCATCCGAAACTGTGAAACGTCCGAGAACGGCACAGACAGCATACGCTCCAGCAACAATACGGCTTCTTCCCCCGCACCAACACTGACGTAAAATTGTAGTTGTTGGAGCAGCTGAGCATCCGAGTGGTACGGCCTTTTTCCGCCTTCGATGACCAGATCCTCGAAGCAAATAACCTGATTTTTCCCCACAAACGCCTGATAATCGAGTGCACGACAAGCTTCCCGGTATCCCACACAGGCCCTTCCCCATCCTGAGTGCCATTGCCCAATCCCTACGGTCACATCAACTTCACATCCTTCGAGCTTAAGTGTATGTTGAAGTTCTTCCTGAAGCTGCTGCACCTGATTGGCAAATTCCGTATCCGCACCAAGCGAGAGTACAACTATCCGGTTATGCGGGTCCATGACGATAATCGTTTGCGAATCCTGGGGATAAAAAGCTTGCACCTGCTTCATGCCTACCATTCGCAGCAGAATATGTATTTCCTCGGCAGTATGTGGATGGGCTTCTGTCTGATGCTGGCTTAATTGGGGCTGACCGTGTTGTTGGGGTCCTCGATGTGCTACATGTGTTTGGAGTGTTTGGGGTGTTGGTTGATATGGTTCGGACAGATGTTGATATACCTCTGGTGCAGCTATCTTCGCTTGCGGTACAGCAACCTCCACCTCCATTACTGCAATGCGCAATCCTGGTTCACCAGACGAGATAGGTATGCCGAAGAAACGCGCCTTCTCTTGTAGTTCATCCTCAGGTATCACATCACTTAACCATTGATTTACAAATCGCTCCCTGAGATAAGGCAGGCTCTGCTTCATCTCCTCCCGCAGCTTCATCAGCTCGTACTCACGCCCCATCTCCTGCTCGATTGCCACTCGCAGCTTCGCCGTAACCTGTAATAATTCAGAAGCACGAATGGGTTTCAAAATAAAATCGGATATGCCCAGCTTCACACTCTGACGAGCATATTCAAATTCATCATGTCCCGTCACAACCACGATTTTTAAGTTCGGGTAACGCTCCATGAGGATGCCGCTTAGTTCAATGCCGTCCATCTTGGGCATATATATGTCCGTGAACACGATGTCTGGACGTAACAGCTCAACCTGATTCAAAGCCTCTTCAGCATCGGAGGCCTCTCCAATGATACTCATGCCTTGCTGCTCCCAATCGATACGCATGCGCAGCAGATTTCGGATGAGGTACTCATCATCCACAATCAATACCTTTAATGGTTCCACAGTTAATTCCATGATTCATCGGCTCCCTTCGGGATCGTTATGATAATGGTGGTTCCTTTTCCAACCTCGCTCTGCAGCTTAAGTCCATCTTCTCTGTCATAAAAAATGCGAAGCCGCTCCATCGTCCCCCACAAGCCAAAGCTTGGATTGTGTTTAGAGTTATAGGTAGGATTAGAAGTATTAGATGAGTTAGAACGGTTAAACATGTTCATTTCTGTTCGTTGAATCTGCTGCACTTCTTCCTCGGACATGCCGACTCCGTCGTCAGTGATCGTTAGAAGTACCCCCTCCTTGGATCGACGAGCTTGAATGCGTATCGTGCCTAGGCTGCCTTTGGGACGAATACCATGATACAGTGAATTTTCCACCAGCGGCTGGAGCACAAGCTTGGGAATCATCACGCGTTCACAATCTGGAGCAATATCGTACTGCACCTCAAATACATCGGGGTATCGCACCTGCTGGATCGTCAAATAATTGCGTACAATCTCAACCTCCTCGTGCAGCGTAATCAGTTCACGGCCTTTGCTGACACTCAGCCGATAATAACTTCCGAGCGCTTCTAACAGCTCACATACCTTATCGTTCATACCCGACATTGCCAGGGAGGTAATGGAATCAAGTGTGTTGTATAGAAAATGCGGCTTGATCTGCGCCTGAAGTGTATTCAGCTCCGCTCTGCGGATCGTCTGCTGCTCCTGAATGATGCGTTTCAGCATCTGGTCAATCTGCTCAATCATCTGGTTGTATCCTCCATATAGCTGTGCAAATTCGTAGCTGTTCAGCTCAACCGTCACTTTGCGGAAGTTGCCGCTTGGCGCTTTCTGCATGGAACGAAGCAGCTTATGAATCGGCTTAATGACGCTGCGCGAGATGATGAATGAACTGACAAAAAAGACAGTTCCGTTCACCGCAAGTAAGATCAGCGCAAGCAACACCATAGATTTATTGCGGGTATCCGTAGCTCGGTACGGACTCATGCTGATGAATTTCCACTGATCATCACCAGCCGAACGATAGGTCACAGCATATTCCTGACCACCCGATTGCAAGGTGATGAAGCCGGAGGATTGCTCTTGAAATGTTTGTTTTAACTTGAGCTGATTGGCCTCTAACATCTCGTGCATTCCTCCCTGTCCAGAAGCGGCAGACATGGATTCATCGGATACAGCAGGCACGGCTTTCTTTCCATCGGTTGCGTTCGTTGCGATCACCCGCTGATGCTCATCCAGAATGGCGACCTGAAATGAATCCGGTGCAGATAGGTTAGCATAGGCTTGAGCGATGGATTTGCCCTTGATGTTCATGACCAAAAATCCAAGCGGAGACGTATCATCCAAATCTCGAATGAGACGAATAAACGAAACCACCTCGTGCCCATCATTCTCCCCCGTCGTCGAGACTCCGCTGTCGTTGTTGCCACCATTCAGCCTGAGCAGATATCTTCCGTTATGCTTCAGTGCCTGTTCGTACCACGGCGCTTCCTTCACATTCACTTCCATAAACGTGGGCCATTCCTGTGTACCAACCGAGAATCGGTGCCCCGAATTATCGTAAATATATACTGAATCAATAATTGGAACCGCTTGCATAAGATTGGTCAAATATGCGCTGACCTTGGACTGTGTCTGTAAATTGGAGTACACGTTGCCCTGCCGCAGCAGGTTCTGCAAGTTCGGATCGGAGAAAATCATTTTCGAATAATTGTTCACGTTCTCGATCATCAGATTAACGTTGGTCTCAATGGATGTAATTGTCTGCAGTGATGCTTCATTGATCTTTCGTTGCGCGTCATTTTCCGAGATTCGATTCAAAACCAACGCACTAAACGCCACCGTTAGCAGAATAATGACAAAGTAGGCAAACGGAATTTTAAAAGCGAGTGTCTTGGGCTTGCGTTGAATGAACGCTTTGAAACGGGGAGTCCAATTCGTCTTCATTGCGCTGGTGTTCGCTTTTGCATTTGCGTTTGCTTCTGCATCGCTCTCAATATCTGATTGGGCTGTTGCTTTCACTTCTATTTTTCATCCCCTTCTGTTACTTCTCTTGCTCCTTCATCTGTTGTTGCATCTTTGGCTCTTTGATTCACTGTGACCCTCCTTTGGTTCCGATGTGTGATGGGTTTATCGGTTGTGATCGGATGACCTGTTGTGATATCCACCACTCTCTCGGATTTTATACAATTGTATATTATAGGACTGTGCATGGAGGAGGCTCAACTCTTTTTATCGCTTGGATATAGCTTGACTGAGTGAAGTGAAATGAGGCTTTGGGGATCTGATCGTGGTGAATGCTGCGGGTAGGGGCCCCTAATTGGAGCCGCAAGAAGTACTGCTTTATAAAATGTTGGAGGTACAGATAATAAGTTGTGGTTTGTGCCGGGTGGAGAGAGAAGCGGGGGAGAGACGGAGGATCTGAGTACACAAAAGAAGATGGTAAACGTCTACCTTGATATGGCATACTTTTGAGCAAGATTACAATATCTACGGGCATAATCTTACTACTTACAGAGTGTTGATCGAGTGGTTAAGGCTGGGAAGTCCAATTATGGTCTTCTCGTATGATGAATTTAAGTGGGGAAAATATTGGGGGCAAACTGCCCTCGGGCAGGACAAGTACAGAGTTCGTTATGGTAAGAAACAGCGAATCGTGATCAAAGCGAGAATTCGGTAACGCCTTTTTTGGAGGCATATTTCAGCGTGTAGCTTCCTTCTGTGCCATATGGCATCGTAGCGATTTGGATGCGGGTATAATCCAACCGACTCTCTCTCAGCACTTTTTTAATCAGCGCTATGCTCCGATCTTCGTCCGTTACCACACAGAAAATGTTCATTACATATTCCTTCGGATCAGCCACACGGCTGCCCAGGTCACATCCATCCACCTCTCCCAACTCCGACTGGGTCAGAACGGTTTCCAGATATTCCATCACCTTTTCCTGCAACCAATGATCTCGTTTGCTACCCTGCGCGCTCTTCAGTGGATATTGCACCACAAGCCAGTATTTTTCACTCATTTAGCTTCACCAACCAATCTTTATATGATAGGGCATTACGTTATGTGTATTAGCACTTGGACGATAAAAACGCATATGTCAGCCTTACATTCCTCCAGTTCAAAATGGGCTAGATAATTGACCTCACAGCTTTTTGAAATTGTACTGCCCTTCCATTTGCAGGATGGGGAACATGGTGATTTTTAATGAGATGTGAGCTTAACGTGTCTGCTGACTTTCTGCCAATAGCCACGATCTGAGCATCAGGATTCAGTTGCATAAGCTGTCTGGCGAATACCACACCATCCTCCAACTCTGCCAAAGTCGGCGTTCGATTCGTCATCCTGTTTTCGGCAGATTGATAAGGATGAAAGGGATAAATGTTCCAAAATATAAAGTCCGTTGGTTTCCACCTTGAACTGGATAACACTTCACCCCATATGATGGATGCTGTCGGTTCTGCGAAACCATACAATGCCTGACTCCGGTTAGGTTTGGCGATATTGGCTAGGCTTGTTCGGACACCCGGATCACCTGCAAAAATCATCTGGTGATTCACCAGTGAGTGATTCCCGGTAACCATTCGCTCGGACGTCAAAGGTACGCCGGAGAACCTCGCCCCTTGATATCCCACAGCTTCAGCAATAAAAATGTACCGAGCCTTGGACATTCGTGGTTCCAAATACCTGACCAAATGTTCACAACGAATCTTTACCGCTTCGGGGCCGATATCATAGCCCGCCACATAATCTCTCCAAGGATTAATCACATTTACTGGCGACACATATGCTTGTACCCCTGCAACAAACTCGCGGATCTGTTGCTGCGTTTGGCTCATGCTTCTTTGCCTCCTTTGGGAGATTACAGAGTAAATCGGGCTTGCATCAGCTTATTTTACAAAGATTATAGCATAAACAGAAAAACCACCAACCAGAACGCTGGTTGATGGTGGATAGAAACTATAGAAAACTATTGCGGTATAACTTCTTCCCACTGACCATTGGTGGTTTCTTTGTAGGTAAGAAGGTTTCCATCATACTTTCCCTGAATATAGTTAGAACCCGCTTCTTTCCATTCCTTAGTAACAGATATCACAACTTTAGAATCCTGTAAATTTATTGGAACATACTTTCCTCTTGATAAATTTATCTCAAAGGCTACTGGATAAAAATCGTACCAGAATAGTTTGTCTGATTTCTCTCCCAGTATACCCGCATCACCACCTTTAGAGAAATGAGGACTGATGACTCGAAACCTGAACTCTAACCACTTTCTGGGATCTAAAGGAAATTCATAATGACTATCGGGCTCCACTATAATATATGACTTTTCAGGAACCGGGTGTTGAACTTGAACTTTGTGCTCGATTATTTCTTTGGATATTACTCGAAAAACTAAATATACCACTATAAATAGTATCGAAGTAATTACGGGTAATTTAGGCTTGTTCCTCAAAAAAATACTCAATCCAAGACCAATAATTAACGGAAACCATATCCATGGATCTCCCAATGTAATGGCTCCCATAATATATGACTTATCGCTAAGGGGATAGAATGCTGGTAAATCATGTCCCATATAGTCTAAAAATAAGTGTCCAAACAAGACAGACAAAATAGAAGATCCCCAGATTAATTTGAAACTTGTCTTTTTATAGAACAGTTTTGTCAAATATGCTATTCCTAAAGCTAAAAGGGGTGTAAACAATATAGAATGGGACCACGGAGCTACACTTCTATCCCCAAAAATATCAGGAATTATTCCACACAGTGCACCCGAACATAGACATATCATAAGATTTTTCCATGTATCCCTTGGCAAAAAGCAGTATGCAATTACTGCCCCAAGAAGAGCATGTGATAGAAGATGAAACAACAAATATAAGTACGGATCCAAAATAACTACTCCTTTACGCTGTCAGTATTAAAAATATGGTAATTAATGTTAAACATTATAAATTAGTTTTTATATGAAAGACCCTGAGAGCCGAACCTCTTCCAAAGGTCTGTGGCGAGTAGTCTCCGTTTGGATGTATCAATCTATTTTCTTAGATCAAAAATTCGAGCCCAAGCTAGCCCAGGCCTCACAAAATAGAATCAACAAGCTTTAAATACCCTAAACCATTAATGCCTCGTATGTATTTTCTATTATCATAATTCGGTCTAGCTAAAAGTTTGTTTCCGTTCATGTTGATTGGACTTATTTAAATTTTTTTCGAGCTGTTCTCAATTTTCCACCATCTTGAGTTAGCCAATCTAAATTTCTGTTTACATTATATCATAATAAATGGAAAAACCACCACCCAGATCACTGGTTGGTGGTTTTTGACTTGACTCTAATAGAGGCGAGGGGAGTCGAACCCCTGTCCCAATCCCCTCAAATCTTCTTCACTTGTGTTAATAAGTCCCATAGACCCTTATCATATAAGACATTATATGACAATACACATTACTTGATATCAATTGAATTTATTCTAATTCATATTATTTTAAAGCTTTGGTCTACAGTGTGTCTATAAAAGAGGACAGGAGTTTTAGATAAAATCATTACTTACCTAAGAACGATATCAACGGGGAGTAAAACACTCCAAAACCTCGTGGGCATTTCTCTTTCATTTGTAATAAATTTGCACGTCCCATCCAATTATTCACATTGACATCTTCATTAGAATAATTGGTTCCTTTCCAATATTGCTCTATAAAATCGTTTGCCGCACCGGTCGCCCAATAATCATATTCACTAATATCTGATGAGGAGACTAACTCACTCAAGGTTTGCTTTGGATCATGATCATTTTCAGGCTGATAACCCTTCTCCCAGAATCGACAATTTGGACAATCATTCTTAGAAACCTTTAGCCATTCAATTACATGGTCTCTGTCTGCCAGTACCCATGCTTCAACTTCTTTTATAGCAATAGCGAGCATGAAATTCTCTCGATTTTTAATCATTTTTTTAATTTCATCTTGGGCAGCTTTTGTCCCTTTGCCATCAAGAATTATTATCACCTTATTGAACAACTTATTAATTAATTCTGGATCTTTATCATATGCTTCAGTTAACCTTTGAACAGCAGACTTCACACTACCAAAACCAGTCCCCTTTTGAAATTCCTTCCTTATATCAGCATTAAAATCCAAAGGCCAGTGAATGTTATTGCTGATTGCAATTGTGGTTATTAAAGGAGGAATCAATATATCGTCAATCTCTCCTTCCCTGATCAATAACACTTTCACTAGAGTCACCCTCCTCACTTTGAAGGAGACTAGAGAACCAAAGATCACCTATAGAGTTATCAAACAAAAGCATAGCCTTTTCTAACTGCTCAAAGGAGATATTAGTTATAATTGTACCAGTTTCATTGGAACCCTTTTCTAATATAAAAATCGAATCTGGTTGATTCTGAAACATTTCTAAAAGATATGGATTGTGTGTTGTCACAAAAACTTGAGTCTTAAATTTAGGTTTTAGTTGAGTTATCTCTTCAATCATTCTTGCGGCTTCTCTTAAAATTGGAGGATGTATTCCATTTTCGGGTTCTTCAAAAGATACGAGAGAACTCTTACGATTTCCATATCTTATTAGTGCCATGGCAATCAATCGAAGAGTTCCGTCACTAATTTGATTATTATTAAATGTAATTGTACCATCACCATTTTTTTCAACCAAGTTAATTTCTTTCCATCCATTACTACTTCCTTTTATAATAATATCTTTTAAATTAGGAAGTACTTTTTGTAATCTATTAATCATTTTATCAAATTGCATTGGTTTTTGTTTCTTTAATTCAGCTAAGTTCGTTGCAAGGTTCTGACCATTTGGACCAAGTTCATTTTGATTCCCTCTTGATCTTTGTCTTAAAATAGCAGGATCCCATATGAGAAATGTTTGGATATTTGAGATGAATTTCTTTATTCTAGAAAAATCAGGATACATTTCTACTTCTTCATCTGTAATTGTAGCCAAAAAACCAGAATTAGGGTTCAAAAATTCACCACTTTGTTCTTCGCCTGATACTGGAGAAAAAACAAAAGTCTTATGATTCCGCAACAGCAACAAATGTTCTTCATCAATTTCATTAATTATAAATATCCTTTCAACTATTCGTTGTTTTTCAGTAATTCTTACTTGATACTTATACTTAAAGGGAGGCTCATTTCTTTCTGTTGATGGCAATTCAATCGTTAATTCCCATCGAAGTGTATTTCTTCTCAATATTTTGTTATTACTATGCCTTCTATGAAATAAATCTTTAAGTATGAGCGACCTATTCTCCAAGTAATGATTAATTGATGAATGCGTAAAGGCCTTTAAAAAATCAATACTTTGCAAAAGAGAGGACTTTCCTGCCCCGTTGGGACCAATGATAATATTTATATCCTTACAAATACATGTTACGTTTTTGAGTTGTTTGAAATTTTCAACATGATACTTAGTTATCATGTCATCAGCTCCTAAATAGATCAGACATTTTTATTGTTTAATTCTTATTATTCCCAACCTTCGGTTATATGAAACCAATATCTACTAATTGAAACCCTCTTTTAAATCCTGCCCATAAATAACAAGATACTCTATGTCTCAGTGGGGATACACCAACTCATGAAGTCTTATCATCAGGTTACGTCTTTTTTTACCATATACCTAAATATTCTTAACTCACAACTTTATTATACAAGATAGGGGTAACGATTAGAATAATTACTCTATACTGTTGATTCATCTGTAAAAGACAGATCCCTCCAATGAGCTTTTATTATTGAACCTAATATTTACATTAGAACTCTTCCTTCTATTCTCAATTTCTTTGGTAAATGAAACATCTCATTATTTAAGGAAATAAATTCTGCTTTCAAAAAACGACTAATATAACTACTTCAGTCATAATTCATCTTACTCGCTACACAAATAATTGAGTGTCGAAACCATTTTCCAACGTTTTAATAATGGCATCAGATGCTGCATTTTGTGGCTGTTTCCAACGATTAATCAATTTATCACTCTCCTACTTTTAGACTTGGTTGCAACTGATATACCCGCGCTATCCCCTAGGATGTAACCTATCGCTGTCCCAGCTCCAGGTAAAACCAGCGTTCCAATAGCTGTCCCTGTAGCTCCACCAACTAATGTCCCTGAGGCCACATTTAATGTCTCTACAATTACTGATACAGGCCTTACTATAGAAGCGTTAAGCGAACCGATAAAGATCGTTTCTTTGTGTATCACACAATTTTTTGTATTAAGATACAAACAAATAAAATGTTCTTTAATATTAAACCGATGTATGCCACATATCTTAACTAGCTCTTGTTCTGAAACCTCCACAAGCTCTTTAATAGACGGAAAACGATTCATGATCTCTTCAATAAGATAACTACCTTGTTTTTCACACAAGGATTCGGTAAGAAGTGATTTTATTTCTAAGTGCCTTTTTTTAATCATAAATGTAACCTCCATTATGCGTACTTTATATGAAAACACAAAGTGGCTGTCTCAAAAGCCCTTAAAAGCGTATCGGCAAAAAGAAATAACACTCATAGGTTCAAAAAAGGACAAAGCAGAGGTTTATCCTGCTTTGTCCTTTTTGCGTTTTTCCGTCATTGCGGCTTTTTTAAGTAGATTGTGGGCAAGGCAAGCCACCCGACCTCCAGGCTTACTTTTTGCAAGCCGCGAAGCAGGAATCTTCGGAATCCCCGGTTGTTTTTGATTTGTCCAAACACACTCTCTGGCTCCGTCATGCGCTGAACAGAAAGGGTGTATCCTTCCTCGCTGCGCAGTCGTTCCCGCATCTCGTTTTTTTGCCGCATATAGGTCAGGCTGATCGCGATCTCCCGATTGCCTTTGGCTTTGGTGCATGTTGCTTTCAGAGGACATCTACTACAATCTTCACTTCGATAATGGCGGGTACGAATCGTGTAACCACTCTCCGTGACTGTCTCGCTTTCGTACCGAAAATGTAACGTCTTCTCAGCCGCACAGGTCCATGTATCTTCCGTTTCGTTATAGCTCCAGTTGTCCACCTTGCCAATCGCTTGCTTCCACGCCCTGGTTTTCTCCTTGTGGTACGTCCCATATTTGACGATTGCCTGGATGTTTTGCTCTTCGAAATAGCTGTAATTCTCTTCACTTCCATATCCTGCATCCGCAATGACGGTCTTCGGTCTTTTGCCGAGCGTTTCTTCGAAATGGTCGAGATGGGGCTTCAGACATTTCGTGTCTGTGGGTCGCTGGTGCACCGTGTAACCTAAAACAAACTGGTTTTCCGTTCCAATCTGCACATTGTACCCTGGCTTCAATTGACCATTTCGCATATGATCTTCTTTCATTCGCATGAACGTTGCGTCTGGATCGGTTTTGCTATAGCTATTCCGCTCCCCTGCGGTTTGGATCTGGTGCTCATACTTTTGCAGCCGCGGTAGCAAGTCTTTGCGTAACTGGCGTACGGCTTTCTTTACGATTTTGTTTTTCGGTTTTTCTTGTAAGGATTCCTCCAGTTGCTCAACGACTTTTTCCAGCTTTTCTGCCGTGAGTGCAGAAGCTTCCCCGAGCTCAGGGAGGTCTGTACCCGCATGGAGCGCATCTTCTTCACTTTCGGCCGCTTCGATGGTTTGGAACAGGGTATGTACTTTTTCTTGCAGCTTGGCCTGGTACTTGACGACAGCCTTTTTCCAGACAAAGGTGTACCGATTTGCATTCGCCTCAAGCTTGGTTCCGTCCAGAAAGTAGTGATCCATGGACACGTATTGCTCCTGAACCAGCAGTTCTAGCACGTGGGTAAACACCGTTTCCAGTACCTCTTTCATCCGCTCGGAACGAAAGCGATTGATGGTCCGAAAATCCGGTTGTTGCCGCCCAGCGAGCCACATGAACATGATATTTTCGCGAACAGCCTTGGCGATTTGCCGGGATGAATAGATGCGTTGGGTATAGGCGTAGATGATGATTTTGGTGAGCATTTTGGGATGATAGCTATGGCGGCCCCCGCCAGGATATGCTGCACTAAAAATGGAATCGCTCAGGCGATTGATTGCGTCATTTACAACACGAACGAGGTGGTTTTCGGGGATATCTGTCTCCAAATCCATTGGCAAGAAAAGTTGATCCATGGTATATTGAATGTACAAAAGAAGCCCTCCTTAGAAATGGTTGCTCGACACTTCCATTTTACCAAGGAAAGGCTTCTTTTTGTTTTACAATTTGGAAAACAGGTCTGTCCCTAGCCATTTTTATGACTTATGGGACAGCCCCTTTGTGTTTTCATATAAATTTAATTCATCGACTAAGTATCCATTTAATAATATATACTTTTATTTTTAGAATTTACTCTTTAAAAGAGGAAGAAATCCAACCTTTCTTTCCACAAGCAGTATTTCTCTTTATCTCCAGATTTCAAAATCCTTACTTCATGAGGAACTTTTCAATAATCTGTTTCAAATCCTTCTTCAAATTGCCAGAAATTAATACAAGATCTTGTTCAAGCCAAACTCCATCTATTTCACTTTTAGCTTTAATGCCATCGGGATAAGCTAAAACAATTTTAGGATACTGATCAACTTTCCAAAAACCATCATAATCTTTCAAATACCCCAAAGCTTTATAGATACTTTCATTAGCATAACTACTCCCGGCATCAGTGTTCTTAACTTCTATTAACAGGCGGCTTTCCTGTTTATTTTGAAGATCATTAATTTTTAAAAGGATATCAGGCCTTCTGGCGCTTCCACTTATGCCTTCATACATCCCTAATATCCTTTTATAGAGTGAATTAATCTGTGAAATACCAAATAGTTTTTCTGGTGATCTATCATACATTATCTGAATATCCACTTTTTCAGATCTGAATCTTGCTATAATATGAGATCCCCCAGGCCTGATCAAGTTGTAATCAGATTCGAAGCTCTGTCGCTGATTTTTCAAAATATTTTCAATAGTATTAAGCGTGGAAAGCAGGACAAATAATTCAAATAAATCATCAGTATGCTCTTCTACTTTTGGTTGGATCCATCCATACTCAAACAAAGATTTAACTAACTCTAAAGAGGGTTTTTCCATTATTGTTTCATACTCTAAATACAAATTAACTAAATTAGAGTATACTGGATTTCGATTTTTTGATGCTTGAGAAAGCATACGTTCCGTCACAGTACTTACTAGTGACACTTCTTTTAAGTAAGTAGATTGAAGAAGTTTTCTTGAAGCTTTTATCAACCCTACTAATTTATCCCCAATCCTATTTTCAGTTTTAGATATACTCCAAGCGGCGGGAACATTGATATTAGCTAGTTGAGTTAAATAAAAAAGTAATAATCTATTCTCATCCGAATCAAGATTCTTATTATTATCTTGAATTACGAAAGTTGATAGATCCCTAGTAGTCAATCTTTGAAGATAGGTCCGACTCCATAAGACTTTCCCTCTCACTGCTGAAGAAGTAGTTATATAAGAGTCGTTCTTACGAGATAACGTATTCATGTACTCTGGAAGAATATTTAGCACATAATGTAGAGCGCCTTCTCTTCTGTTAATGTGATAAATAGCAGCTAGCCATTTTAAGTCGTCACCACTAGTTTGTAGTATGGATTTAATAAAACTATCGAGTAAATCATCATGAATTCCATTATCAGACCAAAGTGAATCCAACCTAGCAAAAATATATTTTTTAACTTCATCGCGCCAGTATTTATCGCTATATTTAAATGTATTCGCCATGTAATCAACCAATATTTCCTGTCCAGTTAGAGAGTTCCTTTATTAATAGAGAGCGTATAAAAGGCTCTTCGATGTCAAGCGAAGAAACGATTACTTGGAGTAAAGTTTCAAAGTCTCTTCTTCTCCCTTCAAACTGAGGGAATAAGTACATACTAATCGCCTCAATAAAAACCTCTCCTAAAGAAACCTCCAGCTCTCGATCAATTCCGATTCTCTTCTCTAAATAGTTTATCACACTAATTGGTATGGCAACCCCTACCGCATTATTTATAGAGTATAATCCATTAGAAAATAGATTGATTATGTATACCTTTATTTCATCTTTCAACTCCTCATTGATTTGCATTTGGGAAACTTTTTGTTTCAAAATCTCACTCATGCTCTCAGAAGAGGGGGGTTCAACTTCAATAAATGCAAATCGCCGCATAAACGCATAAGATAACTGGTACAAACTACTTTTATCAAAAGTATTCATTGTTCCGATAATTCGCCAATCAGTTTGAACATAGTAATTTTGCTGATCATCTCCAGATACTTCTCTTTCATTCTCAGGAGAAATCGTAATTTTCTTTCTTTTTATTGTTCCATCACTCTCATTAACGAAGTTATAGTATGGCAAGTTAACCGAATTACCCGTTAGCACAGTAAACAGCTCACCAAATGCTTTATCGACATCAGCTCTATTAATCTCATCAATTATGACCCACTTATTCTCAGATATACTTCGAGTAATAAAGCCTTCTTCAAACTGAAGCCGTTGAGGGTTTAGAGGATCAGGTAAATATCCACCCAATACCTCAAATGCTGACCAATTCGATGTTGCAGTATAAGTTTTAAAACCATTCGGGCCTTTAAAATTTTGAGAGATAATTTTAGCAATTGTTGTTTTCCCTGTACCAGGAGGGCCAGTAAGTATAATATGACTACCCGAATTAATAGCAGCTTCGATTTTTCTGCTTAAAGTATTATTCACTTCAAATGATGGACTAGCTACTGCTACTGTACTAGCTGTATAAGAGGTAAGTTGTTCTTTCAACTCCACATTTAAAAATTCAGAATAATTAGTTAATGGAGTATACACCACGGATAAGAAATGGTCACTTGCCCATTCTTCAGGCACTTCCGCATGACTAACCAAAAAATCAGCAGTCTCTTCAGTTACAATGTCTCCTAATGATGACTTTAATATTGTATAGGGATTATCGCTTTCTAAGTTAAGTAACGGTCTGTTTCTTAAAAGAAATACTATTAGCGGAAAGGTATTACTCCCACACAACCTTCTGTTAATAAATTTCAAAAAATTATCTTTCCACTCTGGATTTTTTGTTATCCCCCATTTCCCATGAATTCCAGTGTCCAATCCCAGATTAACTAACGGTCCTGGTCGTCCTGGGTATGGGAGCAGTTCTTGTTGTCTACTTCCCTTTTTCACTGGAACTGTTAGAAAATTCGAACTAACTTTCTTTTCTAAACTGCTGGCTCCTACTTCAATAAACCCTAAACTTGTTGCTTGTAATTCATTATTTTGTTCGTCTCGGCCAACCATTAAGGTTTCGATAAACATGCTTATGAACTCTTGCCTATCGGCAGATTCAGGATGTAAGTCAATAATTTCCAAACCCAGTTTCTTCTGCAATCGATCTAATGAAAAAAAATAAGCTAAGCCGGAAGTAGTCTCCCGGCCCAGCTTACCTCCTTGTTCTAAAGGTTGCAACATTCTATAGTTGGTTCGAAAAGTTTGATCAGCGAAATACACAATAACCCCTTCTTTCTTTAGACAATAAATTCAATCTGCTCGTAATTTTCTACTTCTAAATGATCAAAAATAACTTCTGCATCGGCTACTCTGACAGGTACTTTACCAAAACGGATTTCGGAAAAAAGCCTTGGCTCAACTTCAGAGATGCAATCAACGCCAGAAAGTACATTCTTGAAAGCTTCAGCAAAGATTTGAGCTAATTTAGGAGGTACGGCGTTTCCAATCATCTCATAAATTGCCTTAACAGATTTTCCGTGAAAGACGAAATCATCGGGAAAACTTTGAATTCGAGCTATCTCTCTGGCTGAAAAAACTCTCTGTTCAATAGGATGCCAAACTCCCGCATTCTCAGGTTTAAATGCAGCAGTGACTGTTCCAGCAATTTCACTACGATGATATCTTCTGTAGAAATTAGGCCATCTATATTTGGCCATATCCTCTCTTATTCTTTTAAGCCTATCTGGAAGCAATTCATAGGGAATATCTTTCCACGACCCTCCTTCAGGAACATAACTTCCTAGAGTAATAGCTTGAGGATTAAGGCGCAATAATTGATCTTGATTCGGGATATCTTCACTCACATTAATCACATTATTTTCTATAGATAAGTCAAGTCCTGTTAGAGGCTCTGGAAATCTAAATTTCCCCAAACGTATATTATTACGAATTCCTATAATTATAACTCTTAAACGATTCTGAGGAACACCATAATCGGAAGTGTTAACTAATTTAAAATATGCAGTATAACCAAGCATTTTTAAGTTCTGACAGATCTCAGGCAACAAATATCCCTCATCAGTTTTAATGGATAACATTCCTCTCACATTTTCCATCATAACTATTTTAGGACGAAGTTTCCTGATATAATTAAGGGTTGCCTTATATAGTTGACCTCTATCTTCATTTATACCTTTTCGATTCCCAGCATTTGAGAATGGTTGACATGGAAAACCAGCTAATAATACATCAAGATCTTCGACAGAAGGAATCTCCTGTTCGTAGATATCTCCTTCATATATATCACCGATATTTTCACGATACGTAACGCATGCATCGGTATTCAAATCATTGGCCCACACTATGTTGTAATTAGCATTATGAAACCCAAGATCCATTCCGCCACAACCACTAAACATACTCACGACACTAAATGGAGTATTTGCATTCTTGATTTTCATTTATTGCCCTCCTAGTTACATCACTATCTATTGTATTTGGCTGCCTGAACATTGAGCAAGTATTATTTTAAATTATAACAAGCGAACGTGTGTTTTACAAAATCATTACGCATTAATTTAAAAACCGGCTAATCAATGTAGACAAATTGTCTATTACTTGCCTGAAAAAGAATCTATATCATCATCATTGTCTACATTTTGTCTACAATCTTGCCTTACAAATGCAAAAACCCGCTCAAAGAGCGGGTTTTTTTAATGGAGGCGAGGGGAGTCGAACCCCTGTCCGAAGATAACGGCACATAAGCTTCTACGGGTGTAGTCACAGTTTTGATGTCACCCGAGTATCGCCCCGTAACCGGCTATACGTTGGGTCAGCCTGATTGTCTTCTTCAGCACACCCCAGGCGGAGATGTGACAGCGTATCCCACTACTAGTTAGCCCCTATCCCTGTCACATGGGCGATGCAGGGTAGAAGCACGCACACAGTTTCTTAGGCTGCGAAAGCGTAGTTTGTTTGTTGTTTGCCGTTTAATAGGCTTTAGCGTTGATAAAGCGGACGCGTCCCCACTACCCGCTACCCATGCTCGAACTATCCCCGTCGAATCCATAAACGCCCCCTCAATGAAGAAGGGCTCCAGGATTAATCCGTGAATACGGAGCAAAGGTGCTGCACATCTTTTTCCTCCAAGGTAAAAAGATGCTTCTTTCAAACTCGGCATTCCTGTCTGCTACATGAGTAATCATAACACAGGACACATCACCGAAATAGTACAGATTGCTGGAAGACATTCCAGCAGGCTGAGCACAGATACAAGGTTATCCAATATAACAGGCTCAATCGTCTACATATTATACCGCGTCACCAATCGGAAGTAAAGTTTACCAGATCGGATCATGTACAAGGACACCTAAGTATTTTACCCACGTTCCAGGCAAACTACGCAACAGCTGATAATTTAGATTCATCACCGCACTAAGCTCCATGCTCCTAGCAGTTTTCTTAGTCACACATCAATAAAAATCAGCCCACTGCACACTTCAGCTATTCACATCACATCCCCTTTCTACTAATAATAAAAAAGCCTCAATCTTGCCCATTGCAGGACAAACCTTGAGACTTCTTAACTCATACATCAATCTTCCTAACTTCATCACAAAAAATATCTTCTACACTGAAAAGTAAAGCCTTTAGCCCAGCGCTCCACTTAACGTGCAACCTTCTGCTTCTCGCGCAGTACCCGTTGGATATCGCGTTGAGCATCGCGCTTGGCTGCAGTCTCCCGTTTATCATACTGCTTCTTACCTTTACCCAGTCCAAGCAAAAGCTTTGCATAACCATTGCGGATATAGATTTTCAGCGGCACAATGCTGTACCCATCCTGTTTCGACAGCCCGAGCAGCTTGTGGATCTGCACTTTATGCATTAGCAACTTGCGCGTACGTGTCGGATCGAGCGGATTATTTCGGTTCCCTTGTTCAAAAGGACTAATATGCATATTGTGAATATGAATCTCACCGTTTCGAATCGTGGCAAATGCATCACCAATATTCGCACGGCCGTTACGAAGAGATTTGATCTCCGTTCCGGTAAGCACCATGCCCGCTTCATACGTATCTTCAATGAAGTAGTCATGGGAAGCCTTTTTATTCTGTGCAAGCACTTTACTCTGTCCATCATTCTTGCCCATGTCCTCACTCCTTCTCCGTAAAATAAGCCGGTACCATGCTCTATAGCAGCACCCAATGTTGCACCAAGGTACCACGTGCCAGACCTTAATTGTAGCAAGTACGGCTGTTAAAATCAAGAAAGAGGCGACCTCTGCCGCCCCTCCTCATTACACCACTTTCAGACTGTGCGAAACAACACCCCGGCTGAAGTGACTATTTTCTCCAACGCTTAACCTGGAGGAACGAATTGTAATCCATTTCTCCAAGTTACGTTAGCTTTATTTTTTCTTTTTCCGTACAAAAGCTGCCGTACCGTTACCAGCTGCACCTTTGCTCTTCTTCCGCTTGCGTCGTGGTGCTCCACCTTCCTGAGCGCCACCAGGAGTTGCATTTTCTCCAATAAATACGCCGCTCGGCGAAGTGTTTTTGCGTCCACTTCCGCCTTTGCCGCCCTTGCCGGACTTAAAGCTTCCTTCACCACGACCGCTGCCGCTGTTCAGGCCACTTCCTTGTCCACCGGTTGAACTACTATCCGATCCACCCGATGTAGAGCTATATCCGCCTTTACCTGAGCCAAAACCAAAGCTCAACGCGCCTTTGCCCCGGCCAGTTGATCCACCAGCATCACCAGCACGGCGCTCACCTTTTGGTTTGCCACCGCCCTTACCTGCGTAGCCACCAGATGAGCCCGCGCCTGCACTCGCTGCTCCACCGCGACCGCCACGTCCACCTTTGCTGCTTTCTTCCGTTGATCTGCCACCACGGCTGGCGCCAGCAGCGGATGATCCGCCTTTGCCGCCACGCGAACCGCTGAAACCACCCGGTCCACCCTTGGCACCGCCGCGTCCGCCGCCGCTACTAGGACGTCCACCTTTACCGCCACGTCCACCACCGAAGCCGCCAGGACGTTCAGCGCGAGGTTTCATATCCACCATTTCAAAATCAATCGTGTACTCTTCCATGCTTACACGTGCCACACGGATCTTCACTTCATCACCGATACGGAAGACTTTCGAGGTACGTTCACCAATCAGAGCCATATGCTGATCGTCAAAATGGTAATAGTCGTCCGTGAGCGCGCTCAGGCGAATAAGACCTTCAACCGTGTTCTCCAGTTCAATGAACATACCAAAGCTGGTTACACTGCTGATCATACCTTCGAACTCTTCGCCTACTTTATCGAGCATGTACTCGGCTTTTTTCATTTTCTCCGTATCCCGCTCAGCTTCTACCGCCACACGTTCACGTTCCGAAGACTGCTGCGCAATATCGGACATACGTGCTGCCAAATATTCCTGACGGTTCTCCGGCAAAGCACCATTATTTTCAATGACTTCGCGAATCACCCGGTGAATGACAAGATCGGGATAACGACGAATTGGAGAAGTGAAGTGACTATAGAATTCTGCCGCGAGGCCAAAGTGACCTGACATTTCAGAATCATACTTCGCCTGTTTCATGGAACGGAGCATCATCGTACTAATCACGGTTTGTTCTTTCGTTTCTTTGATATCCTCAAGCAACGATTGAAGCGCCCGTGGATGAATTGCATTGCCACGTCCTTTGACCTGGTGTCCAAAATTCGCCGCAAAGGCGAGGAAATTTTGTAGTTTTTCCTGATCGGGATCTTCGTGCACACGATAAATGAACGGAACCTTCAACCAGTGGAAATGCTCTGCCACTGTTTCGTTCGCTGCCAACATGAATTCCTCAATAATTTGCTCAGCAATCGAACGTTCCCGTTTCACGATATCTACCGGTTTGCACTCTGCGTCCACAATGATTTTGGATTCTTCAAAATCAAAGTCAACCGCACCACGGCGCATACGCATAGCACGTAGCTTCAGGGCAATCTCTTTCATCAGATGGAAATCATCTACAAGATCCTTATAACGCTCGAGCAATTCCGGCTCTTCACCTTCAAGGATTTTACGGACATTAGAATACGTCATCCGCTCTTTGGTTTTGATTACACTTGTGAAAATGTCATGTTTTACAACCTTCATCTGGTCGTTAAACTCCATTTCACATGACAGTGTCAGGCGGTCTACCTGCGGGTTCAAACTACAGATCCCGTTGGACAGACGCTGAGGTAGCATCGGAATAACCCGGTCTACCAGATACACACTGCATCCGCGGTTGTAAGCTTCCTGATCCAGCTTGGAATTCTCCTGCACATAATAGCCAACGTCGGCAATATGAACACCTAGACGGTAGTTCCCGTTAGGCAGTTTCTCTACGTTAACAGCATCATCCAGATCCTTGGCATCTTCGCCATCAATCGTGACAATGTTAAGTCCACGCAGATCACGGCGACCCTGTTGTACAATCTCTTCATCCGTGATGGAGTCGGGTGCTTTCTCAGCCTCTTCTACCACTTCGTCGGGGAAAGCTTCAGGCAACTGATGCTTGCGAATAACGGACAAAATATCGATACCCGGTTCATCCTTATGACCGAGAATCTCGATCACTTCACCCTCGGCCGCCGCACGACCCTCCGGATAGCTGACGATCTTTGCTACGACCTTCTGTCCATCAACCGCCCCAGCAAAGTTGGTACGCGGGATGAAAATATCGCGATTAATCCGTTTGTCATCCGGAATGACGAAGCCGTACACTTCATGGCTTTGGAACACACCAACGACTTGTGTTACAGCACGAGTAACAATGCGAACGATCTCACCTTCAAGACGACCGCCAGAAGGTCCTTGAGACGTGACTTTAACCAATACCGTATCACCATTCATCGCACTCTTCATATCATTGGCATGAATGTACACATCCGGGTGCTCCCGATCCTCAGGAATGAGGAAAGCGAACCCTTTGGCGTGAGCCTGTAAACGTCCACGTACCAAGTCCATGCGCTCTGGCATACCATAGCGATTGTTACGGGTCAGCAAAACTTTACCGGATTCCTCCAGCGTATTAAGCATAATCAAAAAGGCTTTGAAATCAGCTGCATCTTCGATCGCGAAGTGCTGTTCCAACTCCTGATAAGTCATGGGTTTATAAGCGGTCTCCCGCATGAAGTCGAGCAATTGTTGTTCTGTTATCATTAATATATTCACCTCGGGAAACATAAAAGTGTAATCAAGTCTCATCTCTTTATGTATCGGAATTCTTACCATTTTCATGATACATATTGCCGTTGTCGTGTAGAGTGTAGTAGTGCAACCATACTATCTCATACCCTAGTATACACGAATTCAATCCGGACCATCCGTACCTCGCAAAAAAACCACAGTGGCCTGACGCTCCGCTATAATCACGCTTTCACATATCTCTACAGACATTTTATGCGGCACATATACAGTACGCATCTGGAAAAGGACTAGACCCGAAAAATTTTCTGTACACATGACATTCATTATAAGGAGTGAATTCGCGTAACGAATAAGCGAGGGACATACCATGCATGATAGGGGTGTTTCACGCTAAGGAAGGAATTCTGAACAGAAGTTGAGAAGAAGACCGAAATCATGGAGTCTATTAGTCATTGGAAAAGTTTGGACGCGTAAGAATTTATTAAAAAACCCCCGTTTCTCCACGAAACGAAGGTTTATCAATTAAGCCATTAGCTTAAAAGCTATTCATTGCCGTGCTGATCCAAGTCTTACTTGGAAACCACCGTAACAATAATAGACAAAATCATAAATCCTGCACCCAGTACCACCGTTGCACGTTGCAGGAAGAGATCCAATCCGCGCGCTTTCGTTTTACCGAAAAGATGTTCCGCACCACCGGAGATGGCACCCGCCAAACCAGCGCTTTTCCCGTGCTGCAGCAATACTACAGTGATTAGACCGATCGAGAAAACAACGAGCAGCAATTTCAAAGCAATATCCATTCTTTCCACCTCCTACCCATGTGGGCATACATCTCACCATAAAAACAGTTACTTTAATTGTAACATAGCTATGGTTGTACTACAAGTAGTACAGTTTATACAATGCCCTAAATTTCACCATCTGCTCGCTCCTTACGTTATGCCATTACATCGTTGCAATAAAAAAGACAAGCCGGTTACCCGGCTTGCCTGTAAAAGCTGGATATCCAGCTTATTTTTTAAGGTTGTAGAATCCTTTAAGACCATTGTATTGAGCCAGTTCACCCAGTTGATCCTCAATGCGGAGCAATTGGTTGTACTTCGCGATACGGTCTGTACGGGAAGGAGCACCCGTTTTGATTTGACCAGCGTTAGTTGCAACAGCGATATCAGCGATTGTGCTGTCTTCGGACTCACCGGAACGGTGGGAGATTACAGCTGTGTATCCTGCGCGTTTAGCCATTTCGATTGCATCAAATGTTTCAGTCAATGTACCGATTTGGTTAACTTTGATCAAGATGGAGTTACCGATACCTTCGTCGATACCTCTGCCCAGACGCTCAGTGTTTGTTACGAACAGGTCATCACCAACGAGTTGTACTTTGTCGCCCAATTTCTCAGTGAGCAATTTCCAACCATCCCAGTCATCTTCGGACATACCGTCTTCGATTGTGATGATTGGGTATTTCTCAACCCATGAAGCCAGAAGGTCAACATACTCAGCGGAAGTGTAAGATTTACCTTCGCCAGCAAGTGTGTACTTACCATCTTTGTAGAACTCAGTGGAAGCAACGTCCATACCCAGGAATACGTCAACGCCTGGTTTGTAACCAGCTTTTTCAATTGCTTCGATGATTGTAGTGATTGCTTCTTCGTTTGAACCAAGGTTTGGTGCGAAACCACCTTCGTCACCTACAGCTGTGTTCAAGCCTTTTGAGCTCAATACAGATTTCAGGTTGTGGAAGATCTCTGCGCCTACGCGAAGAGCTTCTTTGAAGCTTGGTGCTCCAACTGGAAGAACCATGAACTCTTGAACGTCGATGTTGTTGTCAGCATGCTCACCACCGTTGATGATGTTCATCATTGGAACTGGCAATGCTTTAGCGTTGAATCCGCCCAGGTAAACGTACAATGGCAGGTCCAGAGCGTCAGCAGCTGCGCGAGCTACTGCCATGGATACAGCCAGGATTGCGTTAGCACCCAGTTTACCTTTGTTTGGCGTACCATCCAAAGTGATCATCAATTTGTCGATACCCAGTTGATCCAATGCATCCATACCGATAACTTCTGGAGCGATTGTTTCGTTTACGTTTTTAACAGCTTGCAGAACACCTTTACCGAGGTAACGGGATTTGTCGCCATCGCGAAGCTCAACTGCTTCGTGGGCACCAGTGGATGCACCAGATGGAACGATTGCGCGTCCGATTGCGCCGGACTCCAGGTATACTTCAACTTCTACTGTAGGGTTACCGCGGGAGTCGAGGACTTCGCGAGCGTACACGTCAGAAATAATAGTCATTTGTGATAATCTCCTTTAAATTTAAATTTATTATAAATTAGGACCACTTGTGTTTTCCCTTTTCCACTACGTCAGCAGAATTGTCCTCTAATCGCTGTTATCCCCTGATTCCTTTGAACTTATTTTAATAAGTTGGAATCATGTGATAAAGGCGAACGCGTTGCTTCTTCGGACAATTTCTGCTTCCTTCGTTTGGGGGTAAACTCCAAACTTCCCAATTTCATATATGTTGTTGCGTAACTTATTTGCGGGTAGCGATGACGGATGTACCTGTCATCTCAGCCGGTTTAGGCAATTGCATCAGGTCAAGGATCGTAGGCGCGATATCCGCCAGGATTCCGCCTTCACGCAGGGTTACATTGGCATCGGTGACGATGAATGGAACCGGGTTCGTTGTATGAGCTGTGAACGGACGTCCTTTCTCATCGAACACCATATCCGCGTTACCATGATCCGCAGTGATCAGTACAACGCCACCTTTGGCAAGTACTGCATCCACAACACGGCCCATACACTCATCTGTTACTTCAACCGCTTTGATGGTAGGCTCCAGCATGCCGGAGTGTCCAACCATGTCAGGGTTAGCAAAGTTCAGAATGATGGCGTCATGTTTGTCTGCTTCGATCTCACGAACACATGCGTCAGCCACTTCATACGCGCTCATCTCTGGTTGCAGATCATACGTTGCAACTTTTGGTGAGTTGATCAGTACGCGAGTTTCGCCCGGAAGCTCTACATCACGACCGCCGCTGAAGAAGAAGGTAACGTGCGGGTATTTCTCAGTTTCTGCAATGCGCAGTTGTTTTTTATTGTTCTGTACCAGAACTTCACCCAGGGTGTTGTCGAGGTTCTTCGGCGAATAAGCCACATAACCTTCAACCGTCTCACTGAACAAGGTCAAGCATACAAAGTGCAAGCCCACAGGGAACTTCGGACCACGATCGAAACCGCGGAAATCCTGGTTTGTGAATACTTGCGACAACTGGATCGCACGGTCAGGACGGAAGTTGAGGAAGATAACGGAATCGCCGCTTTCTACCAAACCTACCGGCTCACCATCCGCTTTGACGATAACCGTTGGTTCAACGAATTCATCAAATACGGACTTCTCATAAGATTCTTCAACCGCTTTGAGTGGGTCGGTGTATTTTGGTCCATCTCCATAAACGATGGCGCGGTATGATTTCTCAACCCGTTCCCAACGTTTGTCACGGTCCATCGCGTAATAGCGACCTTGAACCGTTGCGATTTTACCTACTCCGACTTCTTCAATCTTAGCGATCAGCTTCTGCATGAAGTCTTTACCACTGTCTGGCATAACATCACGGCCATCCATGAAGGCATGAATATATACATCGTTCATTTCTTCTTTTTTGGCCAGATCCAGCATAGCAAACAGGTGGTCGATGTGACTATGTACGCCGCCATCGGACAACAAACCGTAAAGATGAAGCTTTTTGCCGCTTTGTTTCGCTTCGCGAACAGCTTTGACAAGTGTTTCATTGTCGTAGAACTCGCCGTCACGAATGGATTTGGAGATACGGGTCAAATCCTGGTATACGATCCGGCCGGCACCAATGTTCAGGTGACCTACCTCGGAATTCCCCATTTGCCCTTCTGGCAAACCTACAGCTTCACCGCAAGCAGTGAGTGTTGTATGTGGGAATTGGCTCATGAAACGGTCGTAGTTCGGTTTCTTGGCTTGCGCTACCGCGTTGCCTTCCACCGTGTTACGCAGACCAAAGCCATCCATGATGATCAGTGCTACAGGTTTTGGAGCTGTCATCTTACTTCGCCCCCTCAACAAGCGCGATGAACGAAGCCGGCTGCAAGCTGGCACCGCCAACAAGTGCGCCGTCGATGTCGCTTTGTCCGAGGTATTCTGTTACGTTTTCCGGTTTAACACTGCCGCCGTATTGAATACGAACTGCACTCGCAACCGTCTCGTTGTACAGATCCTTCACCAGTGTACGGATGTAAGCAATAACTTCATTCGCATCTTGGGAAGTGGAGGATTTGCCTGTACCAATCGCCCAGATTGGCTCATAAGCGATAACAACTTGTGCCGCTTGCTCTGCAGACAGACCTGCAAAAGCAGCTACTGTTTGCACTTTGCATACGTCTTTTGTTTGGTTCGCTTCACGCTCTTCAAGCGTCTCACCAAGGCAAAAGATTGGAGTCAATCCGTGACGGAATGCTGCATGCAACTTTTTATTGACAGTCTCATCGGTTTCCGCAAAATATTGACGGCGCTCCGAGTGACCAATAATGACATAATCCACACCCAGGTCTTTCAGCATCACGCCGCTGATTTCACCTGTGAATGCACCGTTATCTTCAAAGTGAAGATTTTGTGCACCAATTTTGATGTTTGTGCCTTTAACGGCTTCTACCAGGGATGGCAGATTTGTAAACGGTGCGCAGATTACAGTCTCCACGCCTTCAACTTCCGCTTTTCCTTTAACTTCCTGAATGAAGTCATTGGATTCGGAAACCGTTTTGAACATTTTCCAGTTACCTGCGATAATCGGTGTTCTCATGGGTTTCAACTCCTTCATGCTATAGGCTACTAAAACTTACTTGTCGTTCAATGCCACTACGCCTGGAAGTACTTTACCTTCCATGAACTCGAGCGATGCACCACCACCTGTAGAGATGTGGTTCATCTTGTCAGCCAATTTGAACTTCTCAGCTGCTGCTGCGGAGTCACCGCCACCAATTACAGTGTAAGCTTCTGTCTCAGCGCAAGCTTCTGCTACTGCACGAGTACCGTGGGAGAATGGCTCGATTTCAAATACGCCCATTGGTCCGTTCCATACAACCAATTTGGAGTTTTTGATAACGTCAGCATAGATCTCACGTGTTTTAGGACCGATGTCGATACCTTCCCAATCTGCTGGGATGCCATCGATGTCAACGATTTGTGTGTTTGCTTTCGCACTGAAATCGTCAGACACTACGATATCTACCGGCAGGTAGAAGTTTTTGCCCAATTTTTTCGCTTTTTCAATAAAACCGAGAGCAACATCAAGTTTGGAATCATCCAGCAAGGATTGTCCAATTTCATGTCCTTGTGCTTTGAAGAACGTGTAAGTCAGACCGCCACCGATGATTACGTTGTCTGCAATGTTCAGCAGGTTGTCGATTACATCGATTTTGTCCTTAACTTTGGATCCACCAATGATAGCTGTGAAAGGACGCTCAGGGTTGGAGATTGCTTTACCCAACACTTCAAGTTCTTTCTCCATCAACAAACCGGACACTGCTGGAAGCAAGTGAGCGATTCCTTCAGTCGAAGCGTGTGCTCTGTGAGCCGCGCCAAACGCATCATTAACGAAAACGTCAGCCAGTTCAGCGAATTGTTTTGCGAGTTCCGAATCGTTTTTCTCTTCGCCTGCGTGGAAACGAACGTTTTCAAGCAACAATACGTCGCCGTTGTTCAGTTCAGCGATTTGAGCTTTAACAGCGTCACCAACGGAATCGTCAGCTTTAACAACTGTTTTACCAAGCAATTCAGACAAACGCTCAGCTGCTGGAGTCAAACGCAAGGATTCAACCACTTCGCCGTTAGGACGACCCATGTGACTTGCCAAAATGACCTTAGCGCCTTTTTCAATCAAGAAGTTGATTGTAGGAAGCGTTGCACGAATACGTTTGTCATCTGTAATTTTACCATCTTCGAGCGGCACATTGAAATCTACACGGACAAAAGCCCGTTTTCCTGTCAATTCGATATCGCGTACACTTTTTTTGTTCATCTGTATTTCCTCCGCACCCATGTATTTGGTGGACCAATCAAGAGCTATAATCCCTCGTCAATCCTGGTGTTTTTGAGAAATTTGCAAAATGTAGATATATAAAGAGCGGAAACAATATAGCATCTGTTTCCGCTCTATGTTATTGCAGATATTACTTAATCATTTTTGCAAAGTGCTCCAAAGTGCGAACCAATTGTGCAGTGTAGGACATTTCATTGTCATACCAAGCTACAGTTTTAACCAATTGTTGGTCGCCAACAGTCAGAACTTTAGTTTGAGTGGCATCAAACAGGGAACCGAAAGTGATTCCTTGGATATCGGAAGATACGATTTCGTCTTCTGTGTATCCGAAAGTTTCTGGATCGGAAGCTTCTTGCATAGCTGCGTTAACTTCTTCAGCAGTTACTTTTTTGTTCAGAACAGTTACGAGCTCAGTCAGGGAACCAGTAGCTACTGGTACACGTTGAGCTGCACCATCAAGGATTCCTTGCAGTTCTGGGATTACCAGACCGATTGCTTTAGCAGCACCAGTTGTGTTAGGGATGATGTTTTCAGCTGCTGCGCGAGCACGACGGAAGTCACCTTTAGGGTGTGGAGCATCCAACGTGTTTTGGTCGCCAGTGTAAGCGTGAATTGTAGTCATCAAACCTTGAACGATTCCGAATTTGTCTTGCAGTGTTTTTGCCATAGGTGCCAGGCAGTTTGTTGTGCAAGATGCGCCGGAGATTACAGTTTCAGTACCGTCGAGGATTTCATGGTTTACGTTGTAAACGATGGTTTTCATGTCGCCAGTAGCTGGTGCGGAGATAACAACTTTCTTAGCTCCACCTTTCAAGTGTTTCTCAGCTGCTTCTTTCGTTGTGAAGAAACCAGTACATTCCAGAACGATATCTACGCCCAGGTCGCCCCAAGGAAGTTCTTCCGGGTTACGGTTAGCCAATACTTTAACTTCTTTGCCGTTCACTTTGAAGAAACCATCGTGTACTTCAACATCGCCATCGAAGCGACCTTGAGTTGTATCATATTTGAGCAAATGAGCGAGCATTTTAGCGTCAGTCAAGTCATTGATTGCTACTACCTCGATGCCTGCTACATTTTGAATACGGCGGAATGCCAAGCGTCCAATACGTCCAAAACCGTTAATACCTACTTTAATCATGAGTAAGTTCCTCCCAAGTTTTGATTAATTTTTTATGAAACTTATATATTCAAGACAGACGGTGAAGTCCGTCAAGACAACAATTGTCGTGATGCAATGTAAACCCTTATTCCATTTCAGCAACGATGACTTCGGCAGCAGCCTCATCAATAATCAGAATATCTTCCTGACCAAATCGCAACACGGAGTGTATTGCAGCAGCTTTGCTTTTGCCACCTGCAATTCCAATTACAACATCGGTTCGTTCAATATCCTGAAGTCGCATACCCAGTGTAAGCATGGTATGTACAACCTCACCCTGATCATTAAAGTAATAACCGAAAGATTCAGATACGGCCCCTTGCTCCTGAAGTTCATCTATAATCTCCGTCGCAAGTTTGCGTCTTTTGGCCATCTCTACGGCATCACCAATTCCATGAATAACAATCCGTGATTGCCTGATCAGCTGCAGAATCTCCTGAACACTAGGGTCCTGGATTAATGATTCATAGGCATGATCACTGAGCAAATCCGGTACATGCAGGAGTTTGTATTGCGCCCCTACCCGTTTTGCCATTGTGGATGCGATCGTATTAGCCTGAATTTCAAGGCTTTCTCCAAGTCCACCGCGTGCTGGTACAAACCAGACACCTTTGAGCGATGTTGGCGGAGTCAGTTGCTCTGCGACTTCGGCCGTTGTTGAACCGCCAGTAACGGCGACAACGTCGTTGTCACTCATGATATTGCCGAGAGCCTTCGCTCCGGCTCTGCCCAGTTCCCTTTTGGCAAATGGAGAAACGTCCGAATCACCAGGAACCACAACTACCTTTTGCAGACCGTAGGCTTGCTTGATGCGCTCTTCCAGCTCGGATAATCCGAACAACTCTTTGGCTACGGGCTCTAACTGCTGCAGCAAATCATACCCTGCCTCGCTGATCTTCATTCCTGCACTGTCAATTTCAATAAGTCCCTGAGCCTTTAACAGATCGGTCTCAGCCCTCAGAACCCGCTCGGTCATCTGCATGGAATTAGCTAACGTTCTCCGTCCGATCACATCCGATAACATGATCTGTTGCAGAATCGTATACCTCTTTTTCAAGATATCCATGAGATCAGGCAGAAGCTGCTTTTGTATTTCTAAAATCGTTCGCATGCTTTCCACTCCCGCAAGTTCTCGTTCTAAGCTCTCTTTCTTGGCCCTAAAACGTCCCGGGTTAACTTTTTAAGTCCCACGTCTATTCTACCTAAAACTGACGTGACATGCAAGTGTTTCAACGTGTTATTTCGACACGCATTCAGCGTTTGTACGCGCCTATTTTCACAATCTTAGACTTCCATGATCTAGGACTAGCTCACGCATACCATATATAGAAGAAACAAATGAATCCAATCTACATATCGCTCAGAATCACATTTCATACGGCATGTCCAAAACCTCTAATAGCATTTACTTAAATGCACTCTTTATCCACTCTTCTTCATCATGATCATTTTTAGGTTAATCCAAACCAATACCACAACCAACTGCTTGCAATTAAATATTTCATGAGCTATAATCATTATTGCTGTCACATAATGTGCGCCCGTGGTCCAATGGATATGACGTAGGCCTCCGAAGCCTGAGATCCAAGTTCGATTCTTGGCGGGCGCGCCATTTTTAATTAACAGCTCATAACCCTTTTAACCAACGAAACCGGAAAGGTTTCTTTTTTTTGCAAGTTAGTTTGACTTTCTTTGACTTTTTGTTTGGAATTGTTTATTATGTGGGTAATACGGTAACAGTTTAAGTATAAACACCAATAACATTTACATTCCAAGGAGGTTTTTCACGTGAGTTTTATTCCAATGGTCGTTGAACAGAGCAACCGGGGTGAGCGCGCCTACGACATCTACTCCAGATTGCTGAAGGATCGTATTATTTTCCTTGGTAGCGATGTTAATGACGTAGTGGCTAATGCCATTATGGCACAGATGTTGTTCCTGGCTGCGGAAGATCCGGAGAAAGACATTCACTTATACATCAACAGCCCAGGCGGATCGATTACAGCCGGTATGGCGATTTACGATACAATGCAATTCATCAAACCGGATGTATCTACCATCTGTGTAGGTATGGCGGCTTCCATGGGTGCATTCTTGTTGAATGCCGGTGCAAAAGGTAAACGTTTTGCATTACCAAACAGTGAAATTATGATTCACCAACCACTTGGTGGTGCACAAGGTCAGGCTTCTGACATCGAAATCCGTGCTCGTCGCATTTTGAAAATGCGTGATACGTTGAACCGCATCATCTCTGAGCGTTCAGGTCAACCGCTGGAGCGGATTGAGAAAGATACAGATCGTGACTACTTCATGAGTGCTGCTGAAGCCGCCGATTACGGTATCATTGATAAAGTCATCGAAAACGTAGGTTCCCAAGGTATCTAAGTGTTATGTAGACCCCGGTCTACGAGTTAACGTAATCAAAACCTAACGTAACCAGCAACACTTCGTGTGTTGCCCATACGCAAAGAAGCCCTCATCATAATCATGATGGGGGCTTCTTCTTTTTCATTTTATAAGAAAGATAACTTAAGAGTGCACGATGATGATTCTTTACTTGCTTCCAGTTACATTACTGAAAGGTTCTGTGCCTTTAGGGAGAAGCTCTTTATACGTAAATGGCATTTCAGGGAAGCCCTCTGCGTACGCCGTATATTCATACAACTGGAAGAACACAACTACACCCGTTGGTGTCACATAGAAATCTTGATCTTTATTTAACCCTTTATAACCGTCGAGGTATCCACCGCGGGCTTTCAGTTGATCGCCCACTTTTTTACCCAACGTCTCGCGCATGGTTTTGTTATTTTGCAGCACATCATCTAACGTAAGCTCCTTACCTGTGTCCAGTGCAAAGGTGTGGCCCGTACGGTATGTCATCCCGTGAGCGCCAGCATAATCCTCGTATCGTTGTGTAATGAGTCCCAACACGCCTTTTTCGTTATATGTCACTACATAAGAGCTCTCAAATGCATATGGACGGTCGGCCGTTGCACCGCCGAATTCAGATGTTTGTTTCTTGAAGGCAGCTACATGAGCATCCACTTCATCTTTCAATACTTTGTTGATCGCCACCTCAGCTTCTTTGCTCGCAAGGCCACTCACTTGCGGATATTGAACATCCACAATAGCATTTTTCACCGTAACATTGACTGTTGCCGCTTTAACTTTCACGTTATTTTGTTTCACCTTGCTGAGGGTCAACGTTTTGGTTTTGCCATCCCAATCTCCCTGTACACCCAGATAATCTCTCATTGCCGAGAATGGGATATACAATCGACCCTGAATCAATTTCGCTTCCACCTGAGGGTAATAACCGTTAATATAAACGTTTGGCTGTCCATCCATCAGGCTAACGGTCATCGCATTGTTGGCTGCTGTTACCGTATATGACTTGGTTTTCGCATCATATTTCAGCATTCCACCTGCCACATCTTTAACTGCCGTAAGAGATACCCAAGTTGAGCCACCTTGAAGAAGTCCTTTTTGAGTCAGTGTTTTTCCACCCGATTTTAGAGTTACCTCAGCCGGGGTTGTCACTTTCGAGGATACCGATGCTGCCTGAACCGAGTCTTGCCACACCGAACCGCTACCTACAATAATTCCTGCCGCGAGCAACGCACTTGTCCATTTTTTCCATGATGTCATATATAAAACTCCTCTCTGAATTCACAATTAGGGATCATTGCGTATGTAATCCTGACCTGATCGCATATCTCATACGCTCACCTCTCTATTATAATTAACCCAATCTCGGAAAGGTTTACAGCTCGAGTTACAATGTTGATGAATATCAGTAGGAAAATATATGGGGATATGACCTTTTTGTCACGAACAACTATACAAAAAAGATACCAATAAACAGCATTTCATGTTACTTCAAAAAGGTACCCTCCTATCCAACTTCATCAAAGTTTGCTTTTCCAACAAAAAAGACTCTGTCCACAGGACAAAGTCTTTGTCATTATTTCGTTCTACCCTTCAAATGACCCTTGATAAGGTTACTTGAGCTTACAGTCCTTAGTTCGATCTTTTATTTCATTTCATACGTGATATTCAGAATTGTAATTACTTTAACCTGGCCTGTTTCAATCTCAGTGCCACCTGCTGTATCTTGTGCTTTGGACATCAACGCCTCGCTTGCATAGAATACAGGCACATTGGCATCACCTTGGCTCACCGAAAGAACAGCACCCAGTTGACGTTTAACTGCTTTTGCAATAGCGCCAGCTTTCACATCTGCATTGGCAACAGCTTTCTCAATCACTTGGGACTCATAACTTTCCGGATTTTCTACAGTAAAGCGCACGTTTTCAATGTTGTTGGCACCTGCCCCCGAAGCAGCATCGAGCAATTCGCCAATCTTGTCCATCTCACGATATGTGACTGTCAGCGTATGATGCGCTGTATATCCTTTAATTTGCTGTCCGTCTTTTTCGCTATACGTATAGTTTGGTTGTACAGAGAACTGACTCGTTTGAATGTCGTCTGCACTGATCTTCCACGTATTTTTCAGCAAGTTGGATACCTTTTGAACTTTGGCAGCATTCGCTTTTTGAGCAGATGCAGCTGTCTCTGCAGTACTGTTCACACCAATGGACAGATAAGCGATATCAGGCTTCACCTGAATCTCACCTTTACCCACAACATTAATCACATTCTGTTGTACTCCCTGAACCTCTGCAGCGTAAGCATAGTTACCTGGTGCAACCCATGCTGTTCCTCCAACAAGCAACGTACTTGCCACCAGCACCGCACCAAACGGTTTCATCCATTGTTTACCCATCACGATAGCCTCCTTATGTGTTAACATCTCAAACTTTAAACGATTTGATACCTTAACAGACGGGACAAATTCCATAATGTTGCACTTGACGATAGCATAAACGTGAAAAACACAAAAAAGTCCCTTTCGGGACTTCTTCATTGGATTGATCATATCTTATTGGTTTTCGAGCTCTTCCTTGCTTACCAGACTAACTAAAGCGTTTACAGCCTGTTCGGCATCCGCGCCTTCTGCACTAATCTGGATTTCCGTACCTGTGCTAATCGCAAGGCTCATGATCCCCATGATACTTTTTGCATTAACTTTTTTGTCGTCCTTCTCGACGAACACTTCAGACGAGTACTTATTCGCTTCTTGAACGAACAGTGCCGCAGGTCTGGCATGGAGACCCGTTTTCAAACGGACAACTACCGGGTGCTTTGTCATGGAAACTTACCCCCTATTATGAAATCTGGACATTAAATACACAATTATATTTATACAACATTATACCATTAACCCGTGCAGGACACTAGAAGAAAAAACTCAGGGTACTTTGACGGACATTATCTTGCCCTATTTCATCTTTTGCAGAGCGCATCCAATGACCTGAGTGAGTCTCCCAGATCCTTAACGGCTGACTTTCCCGACCTTTCTGTTCAGCAGAAACAGCCGACCTTGTTACTTTACCCTACACCGACTTAACCATAACGTTCTGCGCGCACTTTCTCAGCCAGCTCATCAATTTTACGAAGCCGATGGTTCACTCCCGACTTGCTGACTGTACCTTTAAGGAGCTCGCCAACTTCCTTCAAGTTGATATCCGGATGAGCGAGTCGAACCTCCGCCACTTCGCGAAGCTTCTCAGGCAGCGATTCCAGACCAACTTCCTTTTGTAACAACCGGATATTATCGATTTGTCTTACCGCGGCTCCAATGGTTTTGTTCAGGTTGGCCGTCTCACAATTGACAATCCGGTTAACGGAGTTACGCATGTCGCGCATAATTCGTACATCCTCAAACTTGAACAAGGCCTGATGAGCACCAATGATGCTGAGCAGCTCAATGATTTTCTCGCCTTCCTTAATGTATAGGATGAATCCTTTTTTCCGTTCTATACACCGGGCATTCAGATGAAATTCATTGGCAAGGTCCACCAGTGCCTGACAGTGCTCTTCATACATGGACGCAATCTCCAGATGGTACGAGGAACCTTCCGGATTATTAACCGATCCACCGGCCAGAAATGCACCGCGAAGATAGGCCCGTTTACAACAGTTCTGCTGAAATAACTCCGTATTAATCCCTGGCGTAAACAGAAAACCTTCCGATACAATATGAAGACTATTGAGAATCTCCTGTACCATGGTTGGAATACGAACAATATATACATTGTTCTTTTTCAGCCGCATTTTTTTGCGGACCAGTAATTCCGTATGCACTTGAAAATGCTTTTTAAGCAGAGAGTATGCCCGTCTTGCAATGGCGGCATTCTCCGTCGAAATATCCAAGATCACTTTTTTATTCGATAACTGCACTGCACCAAGCATACGGATGAGGGCTGAAAGTTCCGCCTTTTCGCAGCACGGTTCGCTCTCGATCATGGTTAACTCTTTTTTGGTCTGTGCTGCAAACGACATGGGACTTCACCTCTTCCGTAACATCCAATTTTGTACCAGTTGGTAGATGTGATGACTTAACTTGTCGGCATCATGACGCAGATAGGTTTTGAACAGAACAAGGGTATCTGCAACCACCTGATAGCCGGCACTTTCGAGTACATTCATATCCAGTACAACCGGTTTTGCTCCTTTTTCCGCATACTTATTTTGCACTTGCAGCGGAATATCACCATTATTTACGATAACATAGTCGAAGAGCTGATGACCTATATGCTCGTGTACCGCCTTAAGGTGGTCACTTACCGTATAGTTATCTGTTTCTCCCGGCTGTGTCATAACATTACAGATAAACATCTTCACCGCATCAGCCTCTACCACAGCCTCAGCCAGCTTAGGTACGAGCAGATTGGGAAGGATGCTTGTATAGAGGCTGCCTGGCCCGATCAGAATGGCGTCAGCTTGACGAATGGCCTCTACTGCCTCTGGCAACGGCTCCACGTGATCCGGTTCAAGGAAAACACGTTTGATGCGTCCACCCGCCTCAGGGATTTTGGACTCACCTGTAATAATTGTCCCATCTTCCATCTCCGCATGCAACACAACGGCCTGACCAGCAGCTGGTAATACCTCACCTCGAACGGCAAACACGCGGCTAAGTTCCCGCACCGCGGTCACAAAGTCGCCCGAAATATCCGTCATTGCAGCCAAAATTAAATTCCCCAAGCTGTGGCCTGCAAGCCCCGCGCCTGTATTGAAACGATACTTTAACATATCTGAAAGCAATGGTTCTACATCAGCCAGTGCCGTAAGCACGTTGCGAATGTCGCCCGGAGGCGGCATCTGTAGCTCATTGCGCAGGATGCCTGAACTTCCACCGTCATCTGCAACTGTGACGATGGCCGTGATATCCAGCGGCTTCTCTTTCAAACCGCGCAACATCACGGATAATCCGGTTCCGCCGCCCATTACAACTATTCTCGGACGTTCTCTTCGTGGTCCGGCCTCTTTCATCCCTTCACCCTCTTCAATGACGGTCCCGGTCAGCGTCGCGATGGCTCACGGTGACAGCTTCAGTCTCGCTGCTTCCCAACATCTTGCCCAAATATTCCGATATTGCTACCGAACGATGCTTGCCTCCGGTACAGCCGATTCCAATAATAACCTGGCTTTTGCCTTCCTTCCGGTATTGCGGAATCAGGAAATGCAGCATATCCAGCAGTTTCGTCAGAAAGGCCTGTGTCTCTGGCCATTTCATGACATATTCATAGACATCACTATTCTGCCCCGTATTCGGACGCAAATGATCAATATAATGCGGATTCGGTAAAAAACGTACATCAAACACCAGATCAGCATCAATCGGAATGCCATATTTGAATCCAAACGACGTAATATTCACCGACAGCATTTGGCTTTCCAGATGAGAAAAGCGGGATATGATGCGTTCTTTCAGTTGAGCAGGCTTCATTGTACTAGTATTCAGTACCTGAGTCGCAGAGTTTTTGAGTTCCTCCAACATCTTGCGTTCCAGTCGGATGCCGTCCAGCGGCATGCCCTCAGGAGCCAGTGGATGTCTGCGCCTGCTTTCTTTGTAACGCTGAACAAGTACAGAATCTGTAGCATCCAGGAATAAAATCTCGCAATGAATGGTAAAATGATCTTTAATATAGTTCAAAGACTCGGACAGAGCCGTAAAGAATTCACGCCCGCGCAGATCGATAACCAATGCAACCTTACCAATCTTGCCGTTTGACTGTTCAATTAGTTCCGCAAATTTCGGAATCAATACCGGCGGCAGATTATCCACACAGAAGAAACCCAGATCCTCCAGGCTTTGTACTGCAATGGTTTTACCTGCTCCGGACATGCCCGTAATGATAATGAGCGTGGCGCCTGTGCCTGGTGATCCTTCACCTTCAAGCATAAATGTCCCCTCCTTATCATATTGCTGTCTTCATATATTGTTACGAGGTCACTAGGAACGCAAGAGAAGACCTGCTGCACCCACAATACCTGCATTATTACCAAGTGTAGCTTCCAGAATCTGAACCCCTTCTTGGAGTGGTTCCGGTGTCAACTTAGCAAATACGGTACGGATTTCATCGAACAAGAAATTACCTGCTTTGGATACGCCACCACCAATGATGAACATCTCCGGGTTAATGACAGCCGCTACAGTAGCCATGGACTTGCCCAGGTAGAAGGCCGCACGATTCACAATGCGCTGTGCCACTTCATCGCCTGCCTTGGCAGCATCAAATACTTCTTTGGCTGCAATCTTGTCGACGAGAGCCAGTGACGTATGATCACCACGTTCTACTGCATCCTTTGCCATACGGATAATACCCGTTGCAGACGATACTGTTTCTACACATCCCATTTTACCACAACCGCATTTGATGGCTTCCAGATCAGGTACAACACTGATATGACCCAGTTCTCCCGCCATACCGGAGAAACCCTGATAGATGTTGCCATTCAAGATCAAGCCTCCGCCAACACCCGTACCGAGTGTATAACATACGCAGTTGTCTACGCCTTTGCCGGCACCTGCCCATACTTCACCCAGCGCAGCCACGTTTGCATCGTTATCTATTTTGATTGGCTTGCCCAGACGTTCTTCCAGAATCGAACGAATGGCCACATTCCGAAATCCGATGTTAGGGGCATGAACGATAATTCCCTCGCGTACATTCGTGAAACCGGCCACTCCAGCACCTACACCCTCAAGCTGTTCCCAGCTGTACGGTGATTCGGCTACGATATGTCGGACATACTTCTCGATGTTGGCGATGACCGTGTCTACGCCCTTATCCACTTCAGTCGGTCCTTCATACGTATGCATTAGCTGACCTTGTTCATCGCATATACCGACCTTGATTGCTGTTCCGCCGAGATCGACCCCAACGTAGATTTTCTCAGACATGCTGCAAGCCACCTTTATCTATCTAAAATAGTTTAAGTCCTACGTACCAACTATAATTGAAGGATACGCCTGGGTCAAGACGATAAGACCTTGTATACATCATGCTTCACCAGGGTTGTGAACCACATCACATAGCATTTTTGAATACGTATACAATCTCATTACCTTCATTTATAAACGCACGCTTTATTCCTTCCTCCATAACAGAGGAAGCCTCAACTCATGATATTGCATCTTCACTCGTTCCATTCATAAAAGATCAACATCGTCCCCTCATAGTGGTGACTCGTCTTATGCACCCCGCCACCTGTCATTCTCATACAGAGAGCTATCGAATGACGGTATTGCCAACAAAAAAGCGCCTTCCACATATAGAAGGCGCCCTTACTTTTATGAAAATTCTGAAGTTGTAGAATTGGGGTTAAACTCAGTTGATTTTCTGCGTTATAACTTCGTTTCCACACGTACCGGCTCTTCCGTCTTCTCCATCTTGTTCACATCCAGAATATCGAGCAGGAAGACAAAGATCGGAATACCAATGATCAGTCCCCAGATCCCCAGAAAGTGTTGCGACAGAATTAGAACGATAAAGGTGTAGAACATTGGCAATTTGGTCTTGTGTGCCATCAGTTTTGGATTCAGGAAGTACGTCTCCAAAGCATGAATAACAATAATCATGATGATTACAATAATGCTTAATTTCAGTCCACCCATCTGATACCCGATCAGACAGAGCGGTACAAGTGAGATGATAACTCCCGCAACGGGAACCAGACTGAGCATGAACACCAGAATAGTCAGAGCGAACAGATACGGGAAGCCCAGAATCCATAAGCCAAGTATCGTCAGCACCGTATTAAACACCGCAATAAGAAGCTGTGCCTCAATGACTTTACCAAAAGAAGACACGAATTTGTCTCCCAGATAAGCCACTTCATTGTAGAACCATCCAATTTTACTTGTTTTGAACTTGGACGTGAACTTGGATATCTCCTGCTTCTGTAACAAGAAGAACAGACTTAGAATGATGACAAGCAGAATAAACTCCAGCCATTTGCTCAAAGCGAAAATATATTTCAATGCATCATTGGTGTAATTTTTAATATCGAAGGATTGAAGATAACCCGCAATTTTGGATGCAAAATTATCACCGTCTGCACTATCCAGAAATTTCATAATCTCGTTGGTCAACTGAACGACCTGATCCACGATCCGTGGTGAATATCTGGATATGCCAAGCACAATGACTGCGATCACGATCATATAGAGCAGGATGACCACAACTTTATAATTGATCGGAAACAATCGATTCAGACCACCTGTAATGAAATGCTGTAACCTGTTCATGACATATGTCACCAGGAACAACAGCAGAATCATGTGCAGCATACTCCCCATACTGAACAAAATTAAACAGAACAAGAGCAAGATCAAAAACCGTCTCACTGTCGCATTCTGTAACCAATCTTTTATCATTTCCCCCAAAATCTTCACCTCACAGCTAATATGCCCTATATGTATACGAACTCATGCCCACTGTAGTTTCAAAAAAAGAGAAGCCTTCCGGCTTCTCTCATTCATGAGACTTCCCGTTGTCTCTTATTCCTAACATATGCCTAACCTCACGCATGTAATGCTTATTTATCCAACGTTTCGCTCCAATCATGAACAATGCTTCCTTCAAGGAACTTCTCACAATCCATCGCGGCCATACATCCTGATCCTGCAGCCGTAATAGCTTGACGATACTTCGTATCCTGAACATCACCACAGGCGAATACACCCGGAATATTGGTCTCCGTTGTTCCCGGTTTAACGACAACATAGCCATGTTCGTCCAGTGTGATCGCATTTCCCAGGAATCCGGTATTCGGTGTGTGACCAATGGCAACGAATACGCCATCTGCTTCGAGCAACTCTTCCTGCCCCGTCTCGTTGTTGCGCACCTTCAGTCCTTTGACACCCAAAGCTTCTGGTATGACCTCGAGTGGAGTACGGTTCAGCGCCCACTTCACCTTTTCATTGCTGCGAGCCCGATCCTGCATAATCTTGGATGCACGCAATTCATCCCGGCGGTGAACCAATGTCACGTCTGTTGCAAAACGAGTCAGGAAACTCGCTTCCTCCATCGCGGAGTCTCCGCCGCCCACGACCACGATTTTTTTGCCTCGGAAGAAGAAACCGTCACATGTCGCGCATGTGCTTACACCACGTCCCACATTTTCCTGCTCGCCCGGAATACCGAGATAACGAGCAGAAGCACCTGTGGAGATAATGATCGATTCAGCTTCCAATTCACCGATTCCTCCAACTTTGACCTTGAAGGGCGGTTTGCTGAAATCAACCTCTTCCACCCAACCGTTTTTGAATTCTGCTCCAAAACGTTCAGCTTGCTTACGCATGTTGTCCATCAGTTCCGGACCCATGATACCTTGCGGGAAACCGGGGAAATTCTCAACTTCCGTTGTCGTCGTCAATTGACCACCCGGCTGAAGACCTTCGATAACCAGTGGTTTCAGATTAGCACGAGCCAGATATATCGCTGCTGTCAGACCCGCAGGTCCCGTTCCGATCACAATCGTTCTGTATTTAGACATATAGATACAGCCTCCTTAATTAAGGTGAGAATGTGTTGTACTAGCGATGAACTTGCCAAGATGATATCCTACAGGCGTTTACGAGGCCCATTCGTTAAGTTTACCCGTTTTCCCGGTTGTTGTATCCTTCACCTGATGATGTCTTTCTGAAAACGAGTTAAAGCGAACTTTTTCTATACAAGTGGTGGCTTGCTGTTACAAACCGAATGAATCTGTTTAGCATACTTGCTAACCGTTGATGCCGATATCCCATACCGCTCAGCAATGCTTTGATAGGTAACGGGCCGACTGTGATTCTTCGCTGCCAAATATTCAAGTCCTGCAGCCCAACCCTCAATCTGCTTCGTACCCGGAACCTCCGGATGTACCCGGGATACATAATCCGTCCAGAGCCGTTCCATCTCTTGCTGCAACTCAGCCTTTGCTTCAGACATCTGTAACGCACGATCAACAACAGCCTGCCAATGGGAGGTTGAACCAGTGTCCAATTGCTCTGATGTGGATGGAACCTTCCCAATAGACTTCAAGGCTACAGGAGAAAAGGGTCGAACCACCTGAGTATTCCGATCCTCATGTTCAGCCGATTTCAATCCGTTCAGTACAGTTTGTGCTGCCTCAAGCAGATCCTGTTCTTCTCCAGGCTCTTCAATAAAGGATTGCAGAGCCTGCTGCACCTCATAGTCACCGATCATCCCAAGCGCATGAATCACCTGTAGCTTGGTTGCCCGATCACCATGACGTAATGCCCAGAAGAAAGATGAGCGAATCAGTGGATCATTCTTCATTTCTTCAGGTATGCCACTACCATAGTTCTCCCACTGTCTGAACTGCTCATCAAATGGCAGATGATAGTGATAGCTCAGCTTCTCTGGCTCTTGCTCGCCTTGTCTTACAGCCTCAAGACCTGACAGATAATACCGGGATACTTCAGAACCCGGATCAAGCTTGGACACATGATGCCATAAACGCTCAGCAGCATCATAACGTTCTGTATTATAAGCCGCCACGGCTGCATAGTGAGCAAGTGCCGGATCAGCAGCTGTCTCTTCGTCCTTGAGCAAACGCCGGAAGTGAACATAAGCCGTATCGTGTTGGCCCAGAATTCCCATTGTTGTCGCCAGTTTGTAGACTTGTTCGTGCTGGAATGGCACGATGACCCGCAATTTTTTGATCAGAAGCAGCACTTGATCAGCCCGGTTCTCATTTTGATGGAAAATGGCCAGATTACAGAGTGCATGCAGATTACCTGGTTCCTGTTCAAGCACTTCGGCAATGGTCTCTTTTGCTTTGGGAAACAGACCCATATAATAGTAGGCGAGTGCCAGATTGTTACGGGCAGCCAAGTAATCAGGATAATCAGAAGACATGCCTTCAAGCAATTCAGCAGCCTGTGCAAATTTTCCTTCTTCCAGCAGTTCCCGTGCCTGATCGTGCTCCACTACACCTTTGCGTGATTTGATTCGATTCAGTTTGGTCGGACGATCCAGCTCATAGTACAGAAGCTCCATCATCTCTTCGGCTTCCGTCATGAACTGACCTTGGGTGTCCTCCTCCAGATAGGTAACAAGTGCTTGCTCGGCTTCCTCAAACCGATCCATATTTGCATAATTGTTCGCCATATAGAAATAACATTCCGTCATTGACGGATCTACCACTTCCAGCACGTTAGCCAGAATGGCATTGGAGGCTTCGTAATCCCCCTTCTCCGATAATATACCCGCCATATTACAATGATTTACCGGATTTTCCGGTTCGTATTCAACAGCTTTGCGAAAATATTTTAATGCCTTGTCGACATGATTTCGGTCCAGCGAGCGGACAGCTCTTTCAAAGAAGAAAGAAGCATCCAAGTGAATCGGTATAATATTGGCAAGGTGTCCCTCAGCCCGCACTAGCTTGCCCTTCATCTTCCAAGGCACCTCCTCTTTGCATTTCATTCATACTCTTCAGTATACCACATCTTAAGGCCCACTTCTCAATATGTAGTTTCATGTCGTTTATGAAAAAAATGCAAATAAAGACGACATTCCATCATACACGGATGAAATGCCATCTTTATTTTTTGTAAACAGATATTACTCAGGTAACTACATCAATTGAAACTGCATTAGATCAACTAAAACGATAGACTTTGTTAACATCCGAAGAATAGAGTCTCAATCGCTTTAATTTTTCAACGCCATCGAAGGTGAAAGTGAAATATGAAGGGTCTTATCAAAAGGTGTCATGAAATTGACCAGCACAACCTTACACTTGTCCGGCAGTTTTGCCTCACGTACCGTTGCCGCCAGATGACCCAGTTCGCCCCCGGTGATCTCCAGCCAGTCTTCTCCGCAGGTATAGCGTAATGTACCGCCTTTCCACAAATAATGACCCTCACTCGTTTCAATCGAGTCTTCACAGATCAGCTCACCTTCGCTTCCGAATACAAAGGATAACTGCATCATAATGTCCGCCGGTTCCTGTCCAGATAGATGCATGCTCCATCCGTTTTCCGTTGGCAGTAACTCTGCTCCTACACGGAAGGTCTGCTCATGAGTAAGCTGACGACTCTGATGAGGCAACAAGTACCATGGACTGATGGCTGATGCAGCCGATTCTGGCAGCAGGTTTGCAGGGATTGGGCCGTAGTAACCTTTTTTCTGCTCACCAGTTAGTCGATACCCTTCGGACAGCCTCGTCATTTGCTGCATAGGTACATACCCTGGATTAAAGTAAGAGGCCAGTTGCACAGCCAGCAGGCGCACCTTGCCATGACGAAGAGCGAAGAAAGAAGGAACTTCTGTCATCACAGTCACACTTGTAGCGCCATCCCGAATTCGAGCTACCGGAGCACCAAAGTCCGTATGCATCCGACTGTGCGAGATACGTCCGTGATGCCCTACCGAATCCATCTGCTCCAGATATTCTCCCCGTACAAAATGTTCATTCAGCATGACCTCATACTGTTCCGGTAATGCATCACGTGTATCATTCGTCTGTTGAAGCTCCGGCTCAAGCATTAATCGAATGAGTGTATTCACCGAACATACTCCCGGATCGGTCAATGTATCTCCAGCCCAGGCTGCCATACCTGCAAAAAGTGGATCACCGTCCAGCCGAGCCAAAATGGCATAAGGCAGATAGTAAGGTGACAGATCATGAACACTGCCCAGATCCTGTCGCCCTGAATAATCCGTAACAATTTCACCCGTTGGATGGACCAGATACACCATCATGCGGAGATTAAGCCTCACTGGTTCCAGCAGTTCAGGACGATTGAGCAGGCGTGCGGCATGGATTAACATAATGTCGCTAACTGCGCTGTATATCCCATTGCTCCGTTCTGTCCACTCCCCATCGGGTGTAATATCCATGCCTTCATCTATCCACTGCTCTGCGCGCTGCACAGCTTCCTCCAGATCAAATATTTCATGCAGGAAACCAAGCGCCGCGCATAGCACCCAGCGATGATTGGGCGTATGACAACCTCCTGTAAGCATGGTTGGAATTGTACGTTCCAGAAACAGTCTCATATTGTTCAATACAGGTTGAAGCGGCTCCCATTCTTGCTGCTGAAGAAGCTGATACAACTGTGAATACCCTACAACGACAAATGCGGTATCCGGAGGGGAATGGTAATTGGTCCAGCCAGGCGATATTGAACCGTCGTCGTGCTGGAAGCGAAGTACAAATTCCGTAGCTAACAGCAGTCGATTTAACAACGACTCATCCCGGTAATAGATAGAGTCCGGATTGGAGAGCGCAGCTCCCCAGTAACACATATCCGTGGGTGTTCCAGTCGTATGGTTAACCCAGGCAACACCTGTAAAGGGATCAATTGTCCCTCCATAGTAACGGCTTTCCGGGTCAAGCATCTGCCGGGATATGCCTCTTTCTACCGCTCTGTCATTACTGTCCACCAGTTGTTTGTACATGTGCAGTTCCCCTCCATACCAATGCATTCTCCCGATGTGCGGAGTATGTTGCCTCAGCGCCTTTAATTCAGACCGGAAGCTTACTCATACCGCCCGTAGGTGAGTTCATTTTTCTCGTCAGTATATATCATATTTTTACAGTCGTTAAACACATGCTGTGAACATGCAAACTGTTTCCCACAACACCGCGCCTACTCTGTCACTCCAAGCTTCTTCATAAGCAAGTCATGACTCTCATGGATCTCCTCTGCCTTACAGGCAGACTTCAACTCATACACCTTCACCTGTGCACGGCGAATCATCGGCAGATAGGCATCATAGAAGTTCATATCCTTACTGTGTACATACGGGCACCAGTGATCCGAGAGACCAAGTGTCTCATGGATATGGACCCCTACGATATCATCCATCAGGCCTTGCATTTCTCCCACACTGTCATAAAGGCCCATTCGGTCCATCATGATGGCATGACCGGTATCGTACCAGATACCGACCGGAGCCCCTTTGAGGGCCGTAATGATGGTCTTGGCTTCGGCAAGGGTAGGAATTTGTTGTGGTCTGGATCTCGTCTCGATGCCAAAACGAACATTCAGACCCTTAGCTGCCGCCCGATTGCATACTTCATCCAGACTGGCGATAATTTTCTCCACATACCCTGAACTGAGAGCTTGCCGCCGCTCCATCAGTTCAGCCCATTTGCTGCGATACTTCGGTGAATCCGGACCTTCCTCGTTATAGATCTTTCCAAGGTCTTTGCTGATATCCTCAGGAAAAGGTACTTCTCCCGGGTGTACAACAACAGCTTCTCCCCCATAACGTTGGGCATATTCAGCCGACTCTACCAGCAATTCGATCGCCCGCTTACGTTTCACTTCATCTTCGAAACCGAGCAAGATGGAGTCCGTACCATAATCGGGATCAGGGTCATGTGGAAAAGTGTTGTGGACACTAGAAATTCCGATCTCTCCACGCTCAATCATGGGCTCAATCGTCGTGAGCATTTCCTTCGTCACGTTATAATTGAGCTCCACCCGACGAAAGCCGAGATCCGCAATCTCCCGAATCATATTTTCCCCGACATCATGTTTTCGGATATTCCAACATGTCGAGAATGAATATATGCCCTTATCTATGTGCTGCATCTGATTCCCTTCTCCTTCCCATTGGCTGGAGCTTACCCCGTTTTTAATATCAACCTTTTACCGCGCCAAGCATGGCACCGCTGACAAAATACTTTTGCAGCCACGGATAGACAAGCAGAATGGGTACAGTTGCGAATACAACTGTGGCTGCCTTGAGACTTTCCGGAGTCAGTGGTGTGCGGTTAGCACCTTCCATCAATGTAAGTTCACTCACCATGTTGTTTTGAACCATTTGGAAGAGCTTCAATTGTAGTGGATACAACTTGGGATCATTAATATACAAAAGTGAATCCTGGAATCCATTCCAGCGACCAACCGCATAGAATAGCGCTAAGGTGGCAAGTACAGGCATGGATAATGGCAGTATGATTTTGAATAACGTGTGTACATGTGAGCTGCCGTCAATTTCTGCTGATTCTTCCAGACTTTCAGGAATGCCTCTGAAGAATGAGATCAGGATAATCAGGTTAAATGGACTTACCAATCCCGGTAAGATCAGTGCCCAGACTGAATTAAGCATATTGAGATCACGAATGAGCAAATACTCGGGAATCATCCCGCCACTGAAAAACATCGTAATGATGATGACATACATGAAGAGCTTGCGCCCTTTCAATTTTTTCTTGGTTAACGGGTATGCAGCAGCAAGTGTGAATAACATGCACAACACTGTGGTTGCCACTGTCAACACAGACGTAAAGCCCAATGAGTAGAGCATAGATTGATCAGAGAATACTTGAATATACGCATCCCAGTTAAATTCTTTAGGAAAAATGGTCACTTCTCCCGAAGTAATAGCCCTGTTAGAACTTAGAGATATCGCAATGGTGTGCAAAAATGGAGCCAGACAGAATATAACAAACAAACTGATAAAGGAGATATTAACGATATCAAAAATCCGATTTGAGGTGCGTTCACTCATATGCGCACAGCTCCTTTACTGATGGTCTATAAATACAAGCCGATTGGCGTATCTTTCATGCTTTGATAACTTATAAAATGCCTTCGCCGGTTGCCTTTTTTGAAATATAGTTAGAGCCAAGTACAAAGATTAGCCCTACAACAGCCTGGAATAGTCCTACGACAGTTGCCAGCGTGTATTGTCCTGATTCAAGGCCGACCCTGTATACAAAGGTACTAAGTACATCTGAATATTCACGTACCGCTGTGTTACCGATAATATAAGGTCGATCAAAGCCAATGCTGACCATATGTCCGAGATTAAGAATGAGCAAGGTCACGATGGTTGGTTTGATACTTGGCAGCGTTATGTGCCAGATTCTCTTCAGCCGCGATGCTCCATCGATCTCAGCTGCTTCAAACAATTCCTTGTTGACGCCGGTTAATGCGGCCAGATATAGAATGGTTCCCCACCCTGCACTTTGCCAGACACCTGTGAATAGGTACGTCACAAGCCATGGATTTTTCTCTGTCAAAAATGGTATCGAATTAAAGCCCATACTCTCCAGTACACCGTTAACCATACCGGATTGATTACCGAACAATTGGTATACAATTCCCCCGATGATAACCCAGGAGATAAAGTGAGGAATGTACAGAATCGTTTGCGATATTTTCTTAAACCATTTGAATCGAACTTCATAGAGCATGATTGCCAATATAATTGGAGCAGGGAACGAAACAAGCAGGTCGAGGAAATTTAGCATGAAGGTGTTTCGCAATGTAGTGTAGAAGTCCCGCATTCCAAATACCTCGCGAAAAGCATCGAAACCGATCCACTCACTCCCGTTGATGCCCTGAAACAAGTTGAAATCCTTAAAAGCGATCTGAACCCCGTACATTGGGCCGTAACGAAAGATCAAGAAGTAGATCAGAGGCAGTGAGATGAGCGCATATAATTGCCAATACCTTTTCAAGTATGTGATGGTCAAGTCGGTTTCCTCCTATCAACAGAGAAACGGCTGTGCCGCCCATACTGGCGGCACACGTTCCTTCCAAAGTTATGCGGTAAATTACATATTGATTTAGTATTCACAAGATGAACCTGTTTATTTGATAACGCTTACTGAAGTGCTGATTCAAGCTCTTTCTTCAGTTCTGTGCCACCCAGTGACATGAAATCATTTATTTCTTTTTCATATACCGCTTCGAAGTCTGCCGGTTTAGCCATCGCAGCTTTCACAATAAGCACTTTCAACTTATCATTTAGCGCTGTACCATATTTAGATTCTGCTTCAATTGGTTTGCTGAAGATAACCGGTCCGATCGTATCCGTATTAGCGATATCAATGGACTGTCTCATCAGCTCTTGGTTTCGTTCAGGGAAGCCTGCAATCCATGCGGCTTCATTGGCTGCCTGATCTCCAACTACTTTACCGTTGGCAATGATGGCCATGTCACCACCGTTGTAGACACGATCTTTGACATCCTGTGGTGCATCATCTTTAACAACTGGAACACCATCAACCTTATCGTAATTTTCACCTTCGACACCGGTGTTCATCTCCAGCAAGTTCGTTCCAGAAGCCATCCAGTCTAGGTATTTCACTGCTTCAACCGAACGTTTGCTGCTTTTTGGAATCATGATGTACATACCGTTGCTGCCATAACGTGATTTGATGTGTTTGTTGTCCACATTTGAGTTGGTGTAAGCGTCAACTGCTACAACTTTGCTATCCGGTACATTTTTGGACAAATTATCAAGCATACCATCTGCATACAGAATCTGACCTACGTCCTCAGACATGTAGCCAATATTACCGTTCTGGAAGTCTTTGACCAATTGCGTTTTTTCTTCATCAAGACTGAAGTCTTTGCTGATCAGACCTTCATTGTAAAGCTTGTTAAGGAACTGCATCGCATCTTTGAAGCCATCATGCAACGGTAGCTCGTAACGCTGACTGTACGTAAGCCCATCTTGTACGGGTTTAATAAAAGAGTAAATCAATGTTTCGTACTGCGCTGGGGCAAGTGCCATACCCATTGGGATGTTTTTGCTGCCCAGATTGCCCGGATCTTTCTCTTTGAATGCTTTCAACGTTTCGTACAGCTCATCCGTTGTTGTTGGAGCATTCATGCCGACTTTATCTAGCCAATCCTGGCGAATATATGAGTTGTAACGAGCCGTAATGGCACGTTTACCTGGAATAGCGAATTGCTGACCTTCAAGCTGACCAAATTTCAACAGGTCTTCGCCGAGATATTCTTTTAAGTTAGGTGCATGTTCATTAAGCAGTTCACCTACTTCAGTTAGACCACCTTGCTGAGCATAACGGTAGAACACACTGGAGTCGTATACAAACACAATATCTGGAACGTCGCTTGGGCTGGCCATTAACACGTTGAGCTTGGTTGTTTCTTCTGAACGTTGAACAGGTACGAATTGCACATCAATGTTATTCGGATCGCCGAATTTCTCTTGAACAAATTTAGTTAAGTAGTTGTTCGTGATCGTATGTGGAGAAGGACTGTTACCACGATCGAAAACCTCCACTTTCAAAGTAACACGCTCACCATTAGTTGTTGCCCCGCCTTCTGCTGATTCTTTTTCTGATGCAGACGAGCACCCCGCAAGTAAGGACACTCCCATTACCATCGTAAGTGCCAGACCCATCCATTTCTTCTTACTCCCCTTGGTTGCTTTTCCAATCATTTTGTCATCCCCTTTTACTTTGCGTGAATGTTAAGGCTTGCTCCGAGTATTCCACATCTTTCCGAACTCTAGCAATAAACCAATTTCGGAAGCGCTTACAAACGGATTATGGTTTATATGCTAAGCCTATTTTCGCAGACTGCTTATTTTCTCAAAGCTGCGCGGCCCTAGGCTAAAATGGCTCTCAACGCCTCATGACTCGAAACTGCCTGTCCCCATTCGGATAAACCATTTTCACACACTGCCTATATTCGTACACGGGGAAAAACAGGAATATTAGCTTGCTATCCTGCGAAAATAGTTGCATCCGATCTCGGGCAGCAGAGAACTGTTCAACGAAAACAGGGCGAACCTCTGCAAGCCTGCTCTCCTAGTGGAAAGTGACTGCATGAAATTCACCCTGTGCTATCCTGATGTACAGATCTCAGAATATGATTACTTTTGCGTTACTCTTCGGGTTCTCGATGTTCACGTTTCAAACGACGATAATCTCCTGGTGTAATACCCGTTACCCGCTTAAATACACGTCCCAACGTAATTCCATTTGCATACCCAACCTTCAGGGCAATATCCTGCAAAGAGTAATCGGTATTGAGCAGAAGCTGCTCCGTCTCCTTCATGCGAAGCTCTGTAACAAAATCAACAAACTTCATATTGAATTCTGTCTTGAACAAATAACTCGCATGTTTGCCCGTAATCTGGAATCGATCGCTCAGATGTTTCAATGAAAGATCAGGATTCGCAAACTGTTCTTCGATATAATTTTTCATTTCGTTGACCATGGCTTTGTAACTCTTGGTTTCCGTTACCGCTACATACGTTCTGAACAAGTCCGTCAGACCATCAAACAAAAGACTTTTCACATCCGTAAGCGTCTCTGCCTCTTCCACAGCACTCAACCATCTGTTGATGTTATCTTCGGACAGCTCTTCCTGGAGTCCTTCCGACATCATGGCCACCTCTCGGCTGAGCATCTGTAACATGGCCTGAATCAGAGAACGAATCTCATCATCCGGCAGTTTGTTCTGTTCAAATGCTGTAAAGATATCCTCCAACTGTTCCCGCCACTGTCCACTCGACATCCGGAACCGCTTAACAAAGTCCGCAATCATCTGCAGATAGGTATAGGTATCCAGCAAAGGATGCTGTGTTTCACCGCAGTCCGCTAGGCCGACATCTCCATTCATCAACAGTTTACGTTGCATTACCGCTTCTGCGGCCGCATAGGAATCTCGTATTGAACCGATTCCCTGAGCAATAGGTCCAATGCCAAAGCTTAAGGAAATGCGTAGATTTTGTTCTACCCAAGATTTGCATTCCTCAGCTACAACACGAATCTGCCCAGACATATCCAAGTTGTTATCATTCTGTTCTTTCAACACAAAAAGGATTGCAATTCGATCCACACTAATCCATTCCGTCCAGCATTGGACTCCCGTATTACGTGACAGCTCTTGCAAAACGTTCATCAAGGCAAACTTCAGCGTATTTTGTTCACCTCTCGTGTACCTCTCCTGAAATCCCTTCTCATAACGGTTAATCTCTCCAACAACAACGACAAAACGCGACGAGTCATGCACATCATTCAGTGGAGAGAGCTCCTTTAATTGCTCTGCTGCATTTTCCATATGTTCACCATGCAACAGGGCATTGAACAACTTGCTGCGCTGCATGAGTACATTTTCCCTGCTTTTTTTGTCATAATCCATCATATGATTAATCAGATTCTCAAGCACACCGTCAATCATCTTCATCTCATCCGTGCGAGCACCTGAGTGTTCAAACGCCCGAATCTGATGAGACTCAATCCGGTTCATGATGATCTGAATGGGTTTATAGTTACGGCGAGTAATGTACACGATATATACAATTGCACAGATAACAGTCACAATAGCAATGATTACCCATACATAAGATATAACAGATACCCAGCCAAATAAGTTGCCGGCCTTAATTCCACTGGATACTGTCCAGCCCAGTCTTTCTAGCGATAGCCTATTCAGTTCCTGACCGTCTATCGAGCCCTCTTGGTCCGAGTGTGCATTATACACAACCTTACCGTCCCGATCCGTAATCGTCAGGAATGAGAGCTGACCATTAACCATACTATCTACACTCTGTTCAATGCTGCTCATCTTGATATTAATGACCAATGTGCCCTGTGAGCCAAAAGGCAAAGGCATGTCCTTGTTCACGGTTAATACGCGAATAGGGGTACGTTGAACAGAGTCCGCATCGAATTCCCGGACCGGCTGCCAGCCCGAACCGATAGACCCGGTACCCATCTGATCAATCCATGCCTCATCCGAGAAACCTTCCGCTTCTCTGGAACCACTTATGGTCAGAACATGTTTATTTCGCTTGTCATATAGATAGATGGATTGAATCCATGAGGACGAATTGGATAGCTCACGTAAATTCTGCGCGATTGCATACACCGTGTCCGAGCTGGTCAGGTTTGTGTTATTAAAATAGAGTTTGTATGCCTGCTGACTCTGTACCGTCTCCAGGATGGATAGTTCAATATCCCTGATTGTGCGATCCACCGTGTCGATCATATAACTGGAGGAGATCCGGTCTGCTTTTTTTGTTTCTTCTTTAGAGATGTCATTGATGAATACAAACGCAATGAAAATGAGTATGGTCACCGTAAGAAAAAAAATTGGGAAATACGAAAACAATAACCGGTAGTACCAATTACGAGACAATAGACCCCACTCCTCACTCCACGATGCCAATGTTCTCAGCCGTGGTTCTACTGTTCAGCATCCATCTCACCTTAGAGGTTGAATACTATATGATAACGCTATCATAACTGATTTTATGTTATTATAGCACAAGCCTCTGAGCAGCAAAGCAAGAATTGAATTCTAAGAGCCAAAACAAAAAAACCGTGCTGAGCAGACAACAACTCAGACACGGGACAGTTTATCTGGCAGCACACCGTTATATCCTCGATGCTCTAAATGCCAGAATCCTTAAACAATGTGGCCATGGAGCCACCATCCACAATAATGCGTACGGCGCGGGCCAGCATTGGTGCAACAGGTAACACTTTGAAGCATTCAGGATGGTCATCTGGCAATGCGATCGAGTCCGTAACGACCACCTCTTCAATTGACGGGTGATTCAATTTACTCACTGCCCCATCGGAGAACAATCCGTGTGTTGCACATACATATACATTTTTGGAGCCACGTTCCTTCAACCCTTCCACAACATTCAGAATGGTTGTTCCGGTGTCGATCAGATCCTCAATAATAATAGGTGTCCGTCCTTCTACATCACCAATGACATGGGTAATCACCGATTCATTATGGCTTGGACGTTTCTTGATCATAATGGCAAATGGAGAATCCAGACGGTTCGCTAGCTTCTCTGCCATCGATGCTCGTCCCGCATCCGGGGAGACTACAACAGGGTTCTCAATCCCTTTGCTTAACAGATAATCACTAATCAGATCCAGTGATGTCATATGGTCAACCGGAATGTTGAAGAATCCCTGAATGGCCGCTGCGTGCAAGTCGATCGTTACCACTCGATTGGCACCAGCCGTAGTTAATACATCTGCTACCATCTTGGCCGAGATCGGTTCCCGTGGAGCGGATTTACGCTCTTGACGAGCATAGCCATAATAAGGAACAATGATGTTCACCGTGCGTGCGGAAGCCCTCTTTGCGGCATCAATCATCACAAGCAACTCGACAAACAGCTCATTGATCGGATGAGACAACGACTGTACCAGAAACACATCACAATTACGGATCGTTTCTTCATAATGAACGTATATTTCTCCGCTCTTGAACCTGGACAGCTTGATCTTGCCCAGTTGTACACCCAGCTTGTCACATACCTGTTCTGCCAGCTTAGGGTTCGATGAACCGGAAAAAATACGTAACGAATGCTGCATAATGCCCTCCCGAGGGTTGAAGTCCCTATATAATCCCTTAGCTAAAAGGTTATTTCCCTCATTATACTCCACTGGCTTATACATTTAAAGGAATGAACGAGCGATGACGGCCTTCAAAAACAGCGACTTTCGTACAGCCCAACTCGTGTAAAAGTGCTTCAGCTTCAGGCAAATAATCCCCCAGCTTCAGTGGGTCATGTGCATCAGAGCCCATGGTTAATGGAATACCCAAGCGAATCGCTTCCGTCAGCATTCTGCGACTAGGGAACATCTCGGCACAAGGCTTCGATATCCCGGAAGCATTCAGCTCCATGGCGCAGCCACTTTTGGCAATAGCCTGCAACGCTGCGTTCTCCAGTGAGATACGTTCTTCTGTCTGCTCCGTTGAAGGAACAAAACCAAACCGTTTAATGACATCCGTATGGCCCATAATATCGTACATGCCCGTGGCAGCTGCTTTGCTTACGGCATCGTAGTACTGACGATATACCTCAAGGATGTCTTTGCCCTCCCAGTGATGGGTCTGGCGGAAATCCGTAATGTCCCATTCCCCGAGGAAATGAACAGAGCCAATCACATAATCCCATGGATAACGCTCAATGATTGCACGGATTTCTGTTTCCCAGCCTTCAATATAGTCACCTTCCAGACCAACACGTACGTCAATCTGACCACGGTAACGTTCTTTCAGGGAGAAACACTCCTCCACGTAACGCGGCAGTTCATCCATAGGCATCGCCATTTCCGGATAATATTGAGCCGGATCGACATGCAACAATGGCATGTGATCGGACAATCCAATCTGGGATAGTCCGATCTCCACACCACGTTGCACGTACTCTTCCAGTTTGCCAACGGCATGTCCACACCGCTCATGGTGTGTATGATAGTCTATACGCACGAAACTCGCCTCCTAATCGCGGCGAGGCCGTTCATGACGGCGGCTCAGCTCTGACATAATGTCGTCCAGCGGCAGCTTGCGCTCTTGTAACAGGACGAGCAGGTGATACATCAGGTCACTGACTTCCAGACGAAGCTCGTCATTATCTTTATTTTTGGCGGCGATGATTGTCTCGGACGCTTCTTCACCGATTTTTTTCAGTATTTTGTCTACACCTTTATCAAACAGATATGTTGTATATGCACCCTCAGGACGCTCACGTTCACGCTCTGCAATAACGGATTCCAGTTCAGCCAATACCTCAAAGCGACTTTCGGAACCGGAACTTGCAGAAGCAGATGCCGCACCCGCTTCATCCGAAGCCTTGTCTGCCGATTTCTCTGGCAAACCAATGATCTCATTATGGAAACAAGTTACCGCCCCTGTATGGCAAGCCGGACCGTTCGGTTTCACCTCAACCAACAAGGTATCGCCGTCACAATCATATTTTAGGGAAGTAATCGTCTGCACGTTGCCAGATGTTGCTCCTTTATGCCACAACTCCTGACGCGAGCGTGACCAGAACCACGTCTCACCGGATTCCAGCGACAACTTCAGAGATTCGCGATTCATATAAGCCATCATTAAGACTTCCCGAGTATCCACATCCTGCACAATGGCAGGAACCAATCCGTCACTCCAACGAATGTGTTCCACAACCTGTTCCAAGGACAACTGTTCCTTGATTTCATCGCTCACTTTAGTCACGGATCTCCACCCCTTGTTCTCTCAAATGTTGTTTTAACGCCGGTACGGCGATTTCTTTGTAATGGAAAATCGTTGCGGCCAGCCCTGCGTCCGCTTTGCCTGTGGTGAATACATCATAGAAATGAGACTCCTTGCCCGCACCGCCCGATGCGATGACTGGAATACGCACAGATTCGGATACTGCTGCCGTCAGCTTCAGATCGAAACCGTCTTTTGTTCCGTCCGCGTCCATACTTGTGAGAAGAATCTCCCCCGCGCCCAAGCTCTCAGCCTGTTTAACCCATTCCAACGCCTTGATCCCGGAGGGTTTCCGTCCACCATGTGTATAGACCTCCCACTCGCCCCAAGCTTCGTTATACTTGGCATCGATCGCTACCACGATGCACTGCGAGCCAAAGCGACGTGCACCATCTGCGATCAACTGCGGATTAAGTACCGCGGCTGTATTCACTGCAATTTTATCCGCTCCTGCACGGAGAATCCGCTTCATGTCCTCTACCTTGGAGATGCCACCACCTACCGTAAAGGGAATAGCGATCTCGCCCGCCGTCTGCCGCACGACTTCTTCCATCGTTTCGCGCCCTTCTACCGAAGCGGAGATATCGAGAAACACCAGTTCATCCGCGCCCTCGCGGTCATATAGCGCCGCCAGCTCTACCGGATCACCCGCATCGCGGAGATTAACGAAGTTGACGCCTTTGACGACCCGGCCGTCCTTCACGTCCAGACAGGGGATGATTCTTTTTGCCAGCATGCTACCTCTTCCTCTCTATCCGAATATCCCTTATTTATTTACCGCACGTACTGCTTCAGACAGATCGATGCTTCCCGTATACAGTGCTTTACCCACGATCGCTCCACCAACACCATCATCCGCGTGGCGACTCAGACGAAGCAGATCATCCATTACACTCACACCGCCGGAAGCAATAACCGTCCGTCCGCTCGCCTTGGCTAGAGATACGATTGCTTCCACATTAGGACCCTGCATCATGCCATCACGGGAAATATCCGTAAAGATAAACGTTTCTGCTCCATATGCCGCCAATTCCTTCGCGAGTACCTCTGCTTGTACTTCCGATGTTTCAAGCCATCCGCGGGTTGCCACGTAACCATTACGAGCGTCGATGCCAATTGCCACTTTGTCGCCATAACGTCCCAGTACTTCCTCTGTAAAAGCACGATCCTCAATCGCTGCTGTTCCAATGATCAGCCGGCTAACACCCAGACCCAGCAAACGTTCTACATCCGCTACCGTACGAAGTCCGCCGCCCACCTGAACAGGTACGTTCACAGCCGAGGCAATCCGCCCGATCAGCTCATCGTTAACAGGATGACCCGCTTTCGCACCATCCAGATCCACCAGATGGACATATGTACCGCCTTGTTTCTCCCAGGATAAAGCCACTTGAACCGGGTCATCGTTATACACGGTCTCCTGATTATAATCTCCCTGCACCAGTCTTACACATTTGCCGTCCCGGATATCAATCGCCGGATATAGGATAAAAGATGACATACAAGGCCTCCTGAATATGAATTAGATTTGTACGCTTTCTATAGTAAGAAGAGATGATGCTTTACCTTTGTACAGGTGCTCCTGTCAGAGCCAAAAAGTTACCGAGCAGCTTTATACCAAGCTCGCCGCTTTTCTCCGGGTGGAATTGCATGCCGAAGTTGGATCCTCTGCCTACAATGGCTGTCACCGGATGTCCGTAATCCGTTACCGCCAGCAGATCGTCCCTGTTTTCAGTAAGCGCATGATAGGAATGGACAAAATAGACGTGACCTGCCTCAAGCCCCGTAAATAGCGGATTTTCCGCGTGCAGGAATTCCAAACGGTTCCATCCCATATGAGGAACCTTCAGTTCTCCTGGTGCGAATCGCACCACTTTACCTGGCAAAATATCCAGTCCCTCATGCTCGCCATGCTCTTCACTTGAGCTGAACAACAACTGCATCCCCAGACAGATACCGAGCAGTGGCTTGGAACCGGCAGCGGCTTCCTTCACCACCGTATCCAGTCCACTCTCCCGCAGATGAACCATCGCATCACCAAAAGCACCTACGCCTGGCAGAATGACACCATCTGCGCCAAGAATCTCTTCCCGGTCACCCGTGACCAGCGCTTCGTAGCCAAGACGTTCGACCGCTTTGCCGACGCTGTGCAGGTTACCCATACCGTAATCGACAATTGCAATCGCCATCGTCTACAGCACTCCCTTCGTGGAAGGCACACCCGTTACACGTGGATCAATCATCGTTGCTTCATCCAGTGCACGTCCCAATGCTTTAAAGATCGCTTCAATCATGTGGTGGGTGTTCTGACCATAGTGCACAATGACATGTAACGTAATCCGAGCTTCCAGCGCTAATTTCCACAGGAATTCATGTACCAGCTCCGTGGAGAAACTGCCTACCTGTTGGGAAGGGTATTCTGCACGGTATTCAAAGTGAGGTCGGTTGCTCACATCAATAATGACCTGAGCGAGTGCCTCGTCCATTGGTACAAAAACACTGGCGTAACGCTTAATTCCGCGTTTGTCACCCAACGCTTCACGCAACGTCTGTCCCAGACAGATTCCGATGTCTTCAACCGTGTGATGATCGTCGATGTCGATATCTCCACGGGCCTGCACGTTCAGGTCGAATTGTCCGTGCTTTGTGAACAGATCCAGCATATGGTTCAGGAAGGGTACATCCGTTTCAATCGTGGATTGTCCTGTTCCATCTACATTAAAGGCCAATTGGATATTGGTCTCGTTTGTTTTGCGGTCAACCTCTGCTTGGCGCACTGCACCTTTGTTTTCAAGTTCCACACCATTATTTTGCTTATCCATTGTCCGATTCCGCCTTTCCTTCCTGTTGTAACCGTACAGCAATTGCACGGGCATGCCCTTCAAGACCCTCATGACGGGCCAACTCTATAATAGCCGCTCCGTTCTTCAGCAGCGCTTCTTTACTATAATAGATCAGACTCGATTTCTTGATAAAATCATCCACGTCCACTGGTGAACTGAATCGCGCAGTTCCATTGGTCGGAATAATGTGATTGGGTCCTGCAAAATAATCCCCCACCGGCTCCGAGCTGTACGGGCCGAGGAAAATCGCGCCGGCATTTTCGATCCGGCCAGCGTAAGCCATCGGCTCCTGCACCATGATCTCCAGATGCTCCGGTGCAAGTCGGTTCACCACGTCGATTCCCTCATCAATGGAATCAACCACAATAATTGCGCCATACTGCTCCACGGAAGCAGCAGCGATATCCCGCCGCGGCAGCACTTCAAGCTGCCGCTGCACTTCGCCCTGCACAGCTTCCGCCAGCGTGGCCGAATTCGTGACGAGAATGGCCGATGCCATCTCGTCATGTTCCGCCTGCGACAATAGGTCGGCGGCGACGTACACCGGATTCGCCGTATCATCGGCGAGCACCACAATCTCACTCGGCCCGGCGATACTGTCGATATCGACCGCACCGTACACCTCGCGCTTCGCGAGCGCCACGTAAATATTGCCCGGTCCACAGATCTTGTCGACCAGTGCAATACTCTCCGTGCCGTAAGCGAGGGCGGCGATAGCCTGAGCGCCGCCAACCCGGTACATCTCGCTCACGCCTGCTTCCGCAGCAGCAACGAGGATGTACGGGTTAATACCTTCGCCACCGTTCGTAGACGGCGGCGTCACGAGAACAATCTCCGGCACGCCTGCCACCTGTGCCGGAATCACATTCATCAGCACAGACGATGGATACGCTGCTTTGCCGCCAGGTACATAGACGCCGACCCGCTTCAGCGGTCGGATGACCTGGCCCAGCAGGCTGCCGTCCGGCTGCCAATCCATCCACGAGTTGCGTTTCTGTTTCTCGTGAAACGCACGAATGTTGGCGGCGGCTTGCCGAATCGCCGTCACAAAGGATGGCTCCACGGCTGCATAAGCCGCCTGCAGCTCTTCTTGCGGCACGCGCAAATCCGCGGCCGTCAGCTTTGTGCGGTCCAGCTGCTCCGTGTAACGCAGCAGTGCCGTATCACCCTCACGGCGAATGTCGCTGACAATACGTCGTACCGTTTCATTTTGCTCCGGCGTACCATACTCCACTTCCCGCTTCAGATCAAACTCCCGTGCAGGTACAATTTTCATACGTACAACCTCCTCATCCTCTGTAATACCTGCCTTCATGTGGCCGATTTGCTTCTTTATTTTGTCTCTTACTCTTAATTTTGCTTCTGCTTTGTATGTTTCTCATCTATGTTTCCAACGCAGTAATTTATCCCCGAAAGCTTCCCGCCGATATCTCATTCGATGCCGGTATGACCTGCTGAAGTGCATCACACAAAGCCTGGATTCGTGCATTTTTCATCCGATAACTTACCCGATTGGCGATAAGACGGCTGGTGATGTCCAGAATGCTTGTCATCTCCACCAATCCGTTCTCGCGCAGTGTCTGACCTGTCTCCACCAGATCAACAATCCGGTCTGCCAGACCAATCAAAGGCGCAAGCTCAATGGAACCATTCAGCTTGATCACCTCGACCTGCTGCCCCTGCTCCCGGAAATACTGTGAAGCAATCCTTGGATACTTCGTTGCAACACGTTGTTGGATGCCTGGCTTCCAGTCTGGAAGTCCGATCACAGACATACGGCACTGAGCGATTCCCAGATTCAACAGTTCGTACACGTCCCGATCTTCCTCCAGCAGCACGTCTTTACCAACAATTCCGATATCGGCAACACCGTACTCCACATATGTTGGAACATCTACTGGCTTAGCCATAATGAATTCCATTCCCGCTTCCGGTACTTCAATGACCAATCTGCGTGTATCGTCTACGTCTTCTGGAATATCCAGCCCCGCTTCACGAAACAATTTGGAGGCTTTTTTGTAGATTCGGCCCTTCGGCATGGCCACCTTCAGAATATCCGACATCTCAGCGTCCTCCTTCTTCAGATCCGTAAGTAATAACCTGCTCAGCCTGAGCGGTTCTTGCTTCAACCGATACGGCACTTGCCCCAGCCCCATCTTCAGGAAGAAGGAGTGTCACTACATTTTGTCCCATACTGCGTAATCTTGCCGCTTCTGTTAGTGCCTCAGCCCGACGTTTCGGGGTATATTGGATAAGTACCGGTTTTTTCTCTTCAATGATAATGCCATGAACACCATCAATAATCCGGTTTGTTTTCAAAGCAAATCCTGTAGCTGGCAACGAACGCCCGAATTGTTGTAACAGATTGTCATACCGTCCGCCACTACATACCGGTGAGCCCAGTTCTGCCGCATACCCTTCAAAGGTCATGCCCGTATAATAGGAGAAATCACCGATCATCGTCAGATCAATCAGCACATGCTCGGATACACCGTACGCTTCCAACACTTCAAATACGGCACACAGATGTGCAATCGACTTTGCTGCTTCAGCACTTGAACTTAGCTCTACCGCATGTGTGCATACTTCCTTGCCACCACGCAGACGTAGAATTGCTTCAAGCTGTTCTTTCAACTTCGGCTCCAGATTCAATGCTTCAATGGACTGGCGATAGCCGACATAATCACGTCCGAGCAGCCCTTCCTTCAATTGCTCCTGCTCCGCTGTCTGGCCTGGAATCACTTCCTCCAGTAATCCGTTCAGGAATCCCATATGGCCCATCGCTATTTTAAAAGAAGACACACCCGCTGCCTGCAAAGAGGCAATCGCAAGCGCAACAACTTCTGCATCCGCCTCAGGTGAGTCGTCTCCAACCAGCTCCACACCCGTCTGGAAAAATTCAGCCTCACGCCCAGCTTCCTCTTCAATAGAACGGAATACATTCGCATGATAGGATAAACGCAGCGGCAACTGCTCATCTTTGAGCATGGATGAGACTACACGTGCAATCGGAGCCGTTAGATCCGATCTGAGCACCAGCGTGGTTCCCCGGCTGTTTAGCAATTTAAACAATTTACGATCTGATGTAGAGCTTGCTACACCGACCGTATCGTAATATTCAATCGTTGGTGTAATGATCTGACGGTAACCCCAGCGTTCCATACATTCCAGTACATTGCGTTCAATCGTCCGCAGCTTGGATACTACATGTGGTGTATAGTCGCGGAATCCGGTCGGTTTTTCAAAACCTTTTGGTTTGGACATTGGTAATATTCACCCCGAGTCAGTAGTTTAAGAGTTGCACTCGTTCTATTTCAACAGGATTTATGTAGTGTAAATCCCCATTCTATCTTATAAATCTTGAATCACAGTATATCGCATAAGCCTTCAAACTATTGGTTTAGTTCAATCTTTATCATGCTTCATTTCTCCAATAATACTTTCACATGGTAAAGTGCTAATAAACTAAAGGATATGGGATATGATAACATGAAATCCGCACTACCGTCAACAATACCAAAGCTTGATTGCCCTTGGAACAACATATCGTTTTATATACACACTGTTACGCTTCCCAATCGGTATTTATATACGAAAAAAGCTGCCATAAGCAGCTTTTTACTTCAACCCATCTTCATTCATTACTTTATTGACTCAATGCACACTACCCTGAGAAGAATCATCCGTGTTAAAGACAGTTTCTTCCGTAGAAGCTGCCGCGCGGGATAAATCACGCAGTGGATTGCCTCCAACAAAAGCTCCTGGTGGAACATCCTTATGTACGACAGCTCCAGCAGCCACAACGGCTCCATCTCCTATGGTTACCCCGGGAAGAATCGTTGTGTTAGCACCAATCAGTACATTTTCCCCGATAATCACCTCACCGAGCCTGTACTCCTTAATGAGATACTCATGAGCGAGAATCGTTGTGTTGTAACCAATGACCGAGTTTTCGCCAACCGTTATTTTCTCCGGAAAAAACACATCCACCATCACCATCAGGCCAAAGGCCGTGTGTTTTCCCACTTTCATACCGAGCATTCGGCGGTAAATCCAGTTCTTCACCGATAGGATCGGACAATAGCGTGACAACTGGATCCAGATAAAATTACGAACGCCCTTCCACGGACTCACTGTCTTGTAGATATGCCAAAGTGCATTCTGGTCCTCTACCGGATAGCGGGTTACTTTTCTCATGAACGTCCCGTTTCAATACGGATGAGTTTCAACAAGTCTCTCATGTCGTGCAACATATGATCGGGTCCATATCCGTTCAGGATCGTTTCTCCTTTAAGAGACCATGCAACCCCCGCCGATAGAGCACCCGCATTTTGTGCCGATTGGATATCCACTGGACTGTCACCCACCATTAACGTTTTGGCAGGATCTGCACCCAGTTCCGTCATCGCCTTCAGTACCGGTTCAGCGTGCGGCTTTGGATTCGTCACATCGGTCACTGTTACAATTGTCTTCATATATTTCAGTAGGTCAAAACGTTCCAGCACCTTTAATGTAGATGGACGAATTTTGGTTGTGACTACACCCATCACAATGCCTGCCTGATGCAGCGCCTCTACTACCTCAATAACATGTGGAAAAGGTCTAACCATCGCTTCATGATGGATATCATTATAGGCACGGTAACCTTTCACGTACTCGGAGACTTCCTCCTGGCCAGAGAAGGTACGCATTTGCTGCTCCAGTGTGCCACCCATATGTGGAATGATCTGTTCCCGAGTCCATGGAGCTGAATGCTCCCATCCTCCCATAACATGCTGGAATGAGCTGATAATCAACTCATTGGTATCAATAATCGTTCCGTCCAGATCAAACAATACCGTGTCAATCATGTTGCATTACTCCTTTTTATCATCAACTTGCTTGGATTCATCTTTGTCTGGAGGTGTTAACTTACTCTCTTTACCAGCAACTGTTCCCGTATGCTCCATATCATCTGAGGTAACTTTGGACGATACAATCGGATCACTATAACGAACATCTGCTTTACCTGTCACTCTTCTCACCACAATGAATACAACAGCAACAATAATGATGCCAATCGCGAGTAGTTGTGAGATTCTTACGTTACCGTAAGCAGGATCAAGATATCCTTGTTCAAAGCCCATTGCAGTCATTGGAGACCATAGCCCGTTCACTAATGAAGCGACCCATTGCGGAGCTTGGAAGCCAAGACTGTCCGTACGTAGAGCTTCAATGAAGAAACGACCGATAGAGTACCAGATGAAATAAGACATGAACAATTCAGCTGAACGCAGAAACTTCTGACGACGCAGAACCAGCAACAAGACCAGACCAACGAGACTCCACATCGATTCATACAAAAACGCAGGATGGTGGAATACCCCGTCTACGTTCATTTGATTCACAATAAAGTCCGGCAGATGAAGCTTGTCTCTCAAAAATGATTCTTCTACGGGACCGCCGTAGGCTTCCTGGTTTACAAAGTTCCCCCAGCGTCCGATCAACTGTCCAACGAGCAGTCCAGGCGCACAGATATCGGCCATACGCCAGAAATTATACCCTTTACGACGGAAGAAAATAACCGCACAGATGATTGCCCCAATAAGGGCACCATAAATGGCTATACCGCCATTCCATATTTTAAAGACATCCCAAAAATTATCCTTATAATCTTCCCACTTAAATGCTACGTAGTAGATGCGGGCACCAATGATGGCAGAAGGCACGCCCAGCAAGACCATGTCCATGAACACTTCCTGTGGAATATTGTATCGTTTGCCCTCCCGGATCACGAGCAGCAGTCCTATAAGTGCAGCGGCACCAAGAATAAGCCCGTACCAGTGAACCTTTAACGCTCCAATAGAGAAAGCAATCGGGTTCAACAGTAATAATGTATCCATTCATTCACACTCCTATTTATTCAATCAATCGCACGCATGACGAATGGTTGGCATACCCTGCGCCTTAAGAGAGCAGTACATGTCAACCATTTATCAGCATGTCCTTGTATAAAATATTTCTTAATCCATGTCTTCCATATCTTCCGAGATGGTTGCTGTCAGCTTGTTCGTGAATTGCAGTGCAGCATTCAGACCCATCTGTTTCAGACGATAGTTCATACCTGCCACTTCAATAATAACCGCCAAGTTCCGTCCCGGACGAACAGGGATCGTAACCAGAGGCACATCGGTATCAATGATACGTGTAGTCTCTTCATCCAGACCCAGACGATCATATTGTTTATCTTGCTGCCATGCTTCCAGACGTACAACCAAGGTAATCCGTTTGTTATTCCGAACCGCACCAGCTCCGAACAATGTCATGACGTTGATAATACCGACACCTCGAATTTCGAGCAAGTGGCGGATCAATTCAGGTGCAGTACCGTGCAGCTGAAAATCTGACGTTTGGCGGATTTCTACCGCATCATCGGCAATCAGTCGGTGTCCACGTTTCACCAGTTCAAGCGCTGTTTCACTCTTACCAATACCGCTGCTACCTGTGATCAGCATACCTACGCCATAGACATCACAAAGTACACCGTGAATGGTTGCTGTTGGTGCCAGTTTCTTCTCCAGGAATCCTGTAATCCGGCTGGATAGAATCGTTGTTGCCATATTGCTGCGAAGTACAGCCAGATTCTGTTCTTCACTGATATCAATCAACTCTTGTGGAACTTCCAATCCACGCGTGACAACGATACAAGGCGTCTCTTCCGTACAAAGACGTTGCATACGATCGCGCCGCTCTTGCTCAGGTAACATTGCAAAGAAAGCTAACTCCGTTCTTCCGAGTAGCTGTACCCGTTCTTGTGGATGGTATTCAAAATAACCGGCCATTTCCAGACCAGGACGGTTCAAGTCATCTACCGTAATGACTCTTTTCAATCCGTGAGATCCAGAAACAACCTCCAACTGAAATTGCTGCACCAGTTCAGATACTTTCACTTTTTTCGCCATTTGTCTCTTCCTTTCAGCATTAGCTGTCCCTCTATGTACATCAGATCGTGTATCAGTTATTTCCATTATTAGCGCATTCACAACATGGGGTACAGACTGTATACCCTTCCAACAGTCGATTCTCTCAAATATATGAGAAGACAGACCTTCAAATAATCTTAAATGAATTCCGGGATGAATGCAATCGCAGCCTCCTACAACCATAAGTAAGAAAAGTCTTCTGATCGAAGCACATTCTAGGATACTACATTCATAGTTCAGTGCTGTTTTTCTTGCGATTATTAATCCTTCAGGCCCCGCCGAAACTTACAGTTCCAATAATCTTAAAAGAGCCCCTTCCAGCAATAACGGAAGGGGCTCTCATTACAATGTATAATTGCATTAACTGTCAGGTTCCCTCGTCACCGAGGAATCCAAGTATTATTTGTCTTGAAGAAGTACGTTCACTTCAGTCTCTTTGTCAAAGATATGAACCTTGTTCATGTCAATGGCCATTTTAACTGTGGAACCATCACGAGTGTTAGAACGTCCGTCTACACGTGCGATCGTTGTATCATTACCAACACCGCTCAAGTAGAGGAGCATTTCGTGACCCAGGTTCTCTGTAACATCTACGTGTGTAGAGAATACAGAGTTCGGGGATGCTTCCAGGAATACTGGCTCTTCGTGAATGTCTTCTGGACGAACACCCAGAATCACTTCTTTGCCAATGTATCCTCTAGATTTCAGCACTTGTGCTTTACCTTGCGGGATTTCAACATCCACACCAGGAGCTATGAAATGCATGCTAGTACCTTGCTCAGCGAGTTTACCCGAGATAAAGTTCATTGTCGGGGAACCGATGAAACCAGCTACGAACAGGTTAGCCGGCAGGTTATACAACTCTTCCGGAGAAGCTGCTTGTTGGATGATACCATCCTTCATAACAACGATCCGATCACCCATCGTCATCGCTTCGATCTGGTCATGCGTTACGTAGATAACAGTTGTTTCCAAACGTTTCGCAAGTTTAGTGATCTCTGCACGCATTTGACCACGCAGTTTGGCATCCAAGTTGGAGAGAGGCTCATCCATCAAGAACACTTGTGGATCACGGACAATCGCACGTCCCAAAGCGACACGTTGACGTTGACCACCGGACAATGCCTTAGGTTTACGCTCAAGCAAATGCTCGATATCCAGGATTTTAGCTGCTTCACGTACACGTTTGTCGATCTCATCTTTTTTAACCTTACGCAATTTCAAACCAAACGCCATGTTTTGATATACGCTCATATGCGGATACAAGGCATAGGATTGGAATACCATCGCGATATCGCGGTCTTTAGGTGCAACATCATTAACGACACGGTCACCGATATAGAGTTTACCTTCAGAAATTTCCTCAAGGCCTGCGATCATACGAAGTGTTGTTGATTTACCACAACCGGACGGACCTACCAGTACCAGAAATTCTTTATCTTTAATGTCCAGGTTAATGTCAACTACAGTTGCTTTATCAGAACCCGGGTATTTTTTGAAAATATGCTCTAAACGTACTCCAGCCATGATTGTTGCCTCCTCAGAGATCATTTTGTAATCGAATACAATTTGTATTTTTATAATACCCTATCTACGTGAGGTTTGACTATTCGCAAACTGCACAAAAATATCAATGCTTTTTCGTCACTTTGTACATTAGTAGTAAAAACTGCACTAGAACAGCACTTTCAAAGTGCCTCACATCATAGCCAATCTCCTGTTTGATCTTATCCAGACGGTATACCAACGTATTACGATGAATGAAAAGTCGTTTCGCTGTCTCGCTGACATTACAGTCCAGGCTAAAAAAAGTCTCCAGCGTAGCAAGTGTCTCACTGTCATTGAAGATTAACGTGTCTTTGCCTGTTTCTTGTATAAAACGTGTACGTTGGTCATCTGGAATGCTCGCTACCAACCGCTCCAGATGCAGATCCCATGGGAGATGAATATGCTGCGTAACATGGAATGCTCTCCCCAAGTGAACACTTTCTTTAAGAAGAGTTGTGACCGATACAAGTTGTTGTGCAGGGATGCATGGCAGAGATGCAGACAGATGGAAGACCCCAGCCCACTCACTGGCAACCAATTCATGCAACCCCAAACAAAAAGCGTTCAGTGAATCCTTTTTGGCTTCCGTTGTATCTTCCTCGGCTTCTTCTGTAACAATTTCTTTATCACCCATGAAAATCCACTCTTGCTCCCCCAAAGGAATCAAGACAATCTCCTCGCCAAAGTAACTCTCAAGCAACTTGTTGAGTTCCTTGGACCGCAAACGATGTGCATCCGGTGTATCTCCTTGCAGCAAGAAGAGAATCTTCTCAGCATTTAATCCTGCAGGCGCCACAAAGCGATCAGGAACCGCTTCAGATTTCTGCTTGTTTGGTTCTTCGATCTGCTCTTTAAGCCAGAGACCCAATTCAGTCAAATACTGCTCCCTATCATTCTCATATACAACAGGTTGTGCCTCATCGGGTAGAGCCGTGTTAGTACGGATTACAAGCTCGATCAATTGTCGTGTTTCCAAGGTAATAGATCTTGCAGCGCATCCCCAACATACAACGGTCTCTTCTTTCTCAATCATTCGAACCTTAAAAAATATACGCTCTCCCGTATTCAAACTGATCACATCGGATGAACTTGGAGATGTAGATTGGTCAGATAACTCCCGACGCTCAACTTCATCACTAAAGGTCTCTGAATTCTCATGATGACCAATCAGATTTTCCACGGATTGCATCCATTCTTCTATTGTAATTTCATATTCGTCCAAAGTTGTGCCAATAATGACTTCAATTTGCTGTTTTAGATCAGGTATGAGCTTCATATAATGAACGTCACCACTCTGCATGTTTTCTACTAGTTTATCATATCTTGCCGAGTATTAATAAATATCCATATTGAGTTAAAATCACATAACAAAAAAGAGCGACTAATCAAATTAATGATTAATCACTCTTTTTATTAAAGATGAGTCATGAAGGGCTCGAACCTTCGACACCCTGATTAAAAGTCAGGTGCTCTACCAACTGAGCTAATGACTCATAAAACTGGTGGAGGATGATGGATTCGAACCACCGAACCCGTACGGGAGCAGATTTACAGTCTGATGCGTTTGGCCACTTCGCTAATCCTCCAGGGATTAAAGGTGGCTCGGGACGGAATCGAACCGCCGACACGAGGATTTTCAGTCCTCTGCTCTACCGACTGAGCTACCGAGCCATATTTAATTTTTAGGATTAATGGCGGAACCGACGGGATTCGAACCCGCGATCTCCTGCGTGACAGGCAGGCATGTTAGGCCAACTACACCACGGTTCCAGGCATTAATGGTGCCGGCGAGAGGACTTGAACCCCCAACCTACTGATTACAAGTCAGTTGCTCTACCAGTTGAGCTACACCGGCGTATATGGTGGAGGCTGAGGGGATCGAACCCCCGACCCTCTGCTTGTAAGGCAGATGCTCTCCCAGCTGAGCTAAGCCTCCTGGGTAATATGGTAGCGGCGGAGGGGATCGAACCCCCGACCTTACGGGTATGAACCGTACGCTCTAGCCAGCTGAGCTACACCGCCATATTAATTGTGTCTTGATTGCTTGTCCATCTTTAGGTAAAGATGGCGGAGAGAGAGGGATTCGAACCCTCGCACCGCTTACGCAGTCTAACCCCTTAGCAGAGGGTCCCCTTATAGCCACTTGGGTATCTCTCCAAATAACAATCATCAACATCATTCAAGGATTGCTCCCTGAAAACTAGATTCGAAACGAAACACGCGAATTATCACTTGCTATTGGATAAGCCCTCGACCGATTAGTACTGGTCAGCTCCATGCATTGCTGCACTTCCACCCCCAGCCTATCTACCTCGTCGTCTTCAAGGGGTCTTACATACTGGGAAATCTCATCTTGAGGGGGGCTTCACGCTTAGATGCTTTCAGCGTTTATCCCGTCCGTACATAGCTACCCAGCGGTGCTCCTGGCGGAACAACTGGTACACCAGCGGTACGTCCATCCCGGTCCTCTCGTACTAAGGACAGCTCCTCTCAAATTTCCTACGCCCACGACAGATAGGGACCGAACTGTCTCACGACGTTCTGAACCCAGCTCGCGTACCGCTTTAATGGGCGAACAGCCCAACCCTTGGGACCTACTTCAGCCCCAGGATGCGATGAGCCGACATCGAGGTGCCAAACCTCCCCGTCGATGTGGACTCTTGGGGGAGATAAGCCTGTTATCCCCAGGGTAGCTTTTATCCGTTGAGCGATGGCCCTTCCATGCGGTACCACCGGATCACTAAGCCCGACTTTCGTCCCTGCTCGACTTGTAGGTCTCGCAGTCAAGCTCCCTTATGCCTTTGCACTCTTCGAATGATTTCCAACCATTCTGAGGGAACCTTTGGGCGCCTCCGTTACTCTTTAGGAGGCGACCGCCCCAGTCAAACTGCCCACCTGACACTGTCCCCGCACCGGATTACGGTACCAGGTTAGAACCTAGATACGATCAGGGTGGTATCCCAACGTTGCCTCCACAGAAGCTGGCGCTCATGCTTCAAAGGCTCCCACCTATCCTGTACAGATCGTACCCAAATTCAATATCAAGCTGCAGTAAAGCTCCATGGGGTCTTTCCGTCTTGTCGCGGGTAACCTGCATCTTCACAGGTATTAAAATTTCACCGGATCTCTCGTTGAGACAGCGCCCAAGTCGTTACGCCATTCGTGCGGGTCAGAATTTACCTGACAAGGAATTTCGCTACCTTAGGACCGTTATAGTTACGGCCGCCGTTTACTGGGGCTTCGGTTCACAGCTTCGGGACTAGTCCCTAACCACTCCCCTTAACCTTCCAGCACCGGGCAGGCGTCAGCCCGTATACTTCGCCTTACGGCTTCGCACAGACCTGTGTTTTTGCTAAACAGTCGCTTGGGCCTTTTCACTGCGGCCCCCTCGTGCTATTCACACTACCGGGGCACCCCTTCTCCCGAAGTTACGGGGTCATTTTGCCGAGTTCCTTAACGAGAGTTCTTCCGCGCGCCTTAGAATACTCTTCTCGCCTACCTGTGTCGGTTTGCGGTACGGGCACCATCACCTGGCTAGAGGCTTTTCTTGGCAGTGTGAGATCATGACCTTCGCTACTATAATTTTCGCTCCCCATCACAGCTCAGCCTTACAATGTGCGGATTTGCCTACACATCAGCCTTACTGCTTAGACGGACATCCATCAGTCCGCGTCACTACCCTACTGCGTCCCCCCATTGCTCATAACGGCTTACGGTGGTACAGGAATTTCGACCTGTTGTCCTTCGACTACGCCTTTCGGCCTCGCCTTAGGTCCCGACTTACCCTGAGCGGACGAGCCTTCCTCAGGAACCCTTAGGCTTTCGGCGGATCAGATTCTCACTGATCTTTTCGTTACTCATACCGGCATTCTCACTTGTATAATGTCCAGCGCTCCTTACGGTACACCTTCAACCCTTATACAACGCTCCCCTACCCCTGATGCATAGCATCAAGCCATAGCTTCGGTGGTGTGTTTAGCCCCGTTACATTTTCGGCGCAGAGTCACTCGACCAGTGAGCTATTACGCACTCTTTAAATGATGGCTGCTTCTAAGCCAACATCCTGGTTGTCTGTGCAACTCCACATCCTTTCCCACTTAACACACACTTGGGGACCTTAGCTGATGGTCTGGGCTGTTTCCCTTTTGACAATGGATCTTAGCACTCACTGTCTGACTCCCGGAAGTAAGTCTATGGCATTCGGAGTTTGACTGAGCTTGGTAACCCTTGCGGGCCCCGCACCCAATCAGTGCTCTACCTCCACGACTCTGTTTTCCGAGGCTAGCCCTAAAGCTATTTCGGGGAGAACCAGCTATCTCCGAGTTCGATTGGAATTTCTCCGCTACCCCCACCTCATCCCCGCATTTTTCAACATGCGTGGGTTCGGGCCTCCAGTGCGTGTTACCGCACCTTCACCCTGGACAGGGGTAGATCACCCGGTTTCGGGTCTACGTCCACGTACTATGTCGCCCTATTCAGACTCGCTTTCGCTGCGGCTCCGGCTCTTCACCTTAACCTTGCACGGGAACGTAACTCGCCGGTTCATTCTACAAAAGGCACGCCATCACCCCTAAAACGGGCTCTGACTTTTTGTAAGCACACGGTTTCAGGTTCTATTTCACTCCCCTTCCGGGGTGCTTTTCACCTTTCCCTCACGGTACTGCTTCACTATCGGTCGCTAGGAAGTATTTAGCCTTGGCAGATGGTCCTGCCGGATTCATACGGGGTTTCACGTGCCCCGCACTACTCGGGATCCGTCTCGGAGGGAACAGACTTTCAACTACAGGGCTTTTACCTTCTTTGGCGGGCCTTTCCAGACCTCTTCGCTTAACCGGTTCCTTTGTAACTCCATGTGAGACGTCCCACAACCCCAAAGAGCAAGCTCTTTGGTTTGGGCTTCTCCGCGTTCGCTCGCCGCTACTGACGGAATCACTATTGTTTTCTCTTCCTCAGGGTACTTAGATGTTTCAGTTCCCCTGGTATGCCTCTACACAACCTATGTATTCAGTTGTGAGTAACTGGAAATTACCCCAGCTGGGTTTCCCCATTCGGACACCCCCGGATCAAAGCTTGCTTACAGCTCCCCGAGGCAGTTTCGTTGTTCGCCACGTCCTTCATCGGCTCCTAGCGCCTAGGCATCCTCCGTGTGCTCTTAGTAGCTTAACCATTTTGTTCCGGTTTCGGTCGCTCGCTTCCCTTGTTTTGCTTGCGCAAAGCCAAAAGTCGCTCTCACCCGATACCATCACAAAAGCAATTTAACTACCTTTATACACTTGACTTGTTTGCACAAGTTTAGCTTAAAGGAATGTTCTAATTCGCGTTTGTTTCGTTTCGATATCTAGTTTTCAAAGAACAAACTTGTAAAACATTTTTGGTGGAGCCAAGCGGGATCGAACCGCTGACCTCCTGCTTGCAAGGCAGGCGCTCTCCCAGCTGAGCTATGGCCCCATATAAAGTTTAAAGGTATAGATGGTGGGCCCTGGTGGACTCGAACCACCGGCCTCACCCTTATCAGAGGTGCGCTCTAACCAACTGAGCTAAGGGCCCACATTACATATACTATTTGAACCCAAAATGGGTTACGCTTGGCGGCGTTCTACTCTCCCAGGACCCTGCGGTCCAAGTACCATTGACGCTGAAGGGCTTAACGGTCGTGTTCGGGATGGGAACGTGTGGAACCCCTTCGCTATCGCCACCAAACGTTTGAGAGTTTGAACTCTCAAAACTGAGCAACGAGTGAGTAACTAGCCGACCTGGCTAGATTTTGCAGCTGAGCTGCGTATTTGAATGTTTCCACTCGGGAAACGATTCTCCATAGAAAGGAGGTGATCCAGCCGCACCTTCCGATACGGCTACCTTGTTACGACTTCACCCCAATCATCTATCCCACCTTCGGCGGCTGGCTCCTTGCGGTTACCCCACCGACTTCGGGTGTTATAAACTCTCGTGGTGTGACGGGCGGTGTGTACAAGACCCGGGAACGTATTCACCGCGGCATGCTGATCCGCGATTACTAGCAATTCCGACTTCATGCAGGCGAGTTGCAGCCTGCAATCCGAACTGAGACCGGCTTTGTTGGGATTGGCTCCATCTCGCGATTTCGCAGCCCGTTGTACCGGCCATTGTAGTACGTGTGTAGCCCAGGTCATAAGGGGCATGATGATTTGACGTCATCCCCACCTTCCTCCGGTTTGTCACCGGCAGTCTATCTAGAGTGCCCACCCGAAGTGCTGGCAACTAAATATAAGGGTTGCGCTCGTTGCGGGACTTAACCCAACATCTCACGACACGAGCTGACGACAACCATGCACCACCTGTCTCCTCTGTCCCGAAGGAAAGATACATCTCTGCATCGATCAGAGGGATGTCAAGACCTGGTAAGGTTCTTCGCGTTGCTTCGAATTAAACCACATACTCCACTGCTTGTGCGGGTCCCCGTCAATTCCTTTGAGTTTCAGTCTTGCGACCGTACTCCCCAGGCGGAGTGCTTAATGTGTTAACTTCGGCACCAAGGGTATCGAAACCCCTAACACCTAGCACTCATCGTTTACGGCGTGGACTACCAGGGTATCTAATCCTGTTTGCTCCCCACGCTTTCGCGCCTCAGCGTCAGTTACAGCCCAGAGAGTCGCCTTCGCCACTGGTGTTCCTCCACATATCTACGCATTTCACCGCTACACGTGGAATTCCACTCTCCTCTTCTGCACTCAAGTCACCCAGTTTCCAGTGCGATCCGGGGTTGAGCCCCGGGATTAAACACCAGACTTAAATGACCGCCTGCGCGCGCTTTACGCCCAATAATTCCGGACAACGCTTGCCCCCTACGTATTACCGCGGCTGCTGGCACGTAGTTAGCCGGGGCTTTCTTCTCAGGTACCGTCACCTTGAGAGCAGTTACTCTCCCAAGCGTTCTTCCCTGGCAACAGAGCTTTACGATCCGAAAACCTTCATCACTCACGCGGCATTGCTCCGTCAGGCTTTCGCCCATTGCGGAAGATTCCCTACTGCTGCCTCCCGTAGGAGTCTGGGCCGTGTCTCAGTCCCAGTGTGGCCGATCACCCTCTCAGGTCGGCTACGCATCGTCGCCTTGGTGAGCCGTTACCCCACCAACTAGCTAATGCGCCGCAGGCCCATCCCCAAGTGACAGATTGCTCCGTCTTTCCAGTTTCCTTCAGGCGAAGAAAACAACTATTCGGTATTAGCTACCGTTTCCGGTAGTTGTCCCAAACTTGAGGGCAGGTTGCCTACGTGTTACTCACCCGTCCGCCGCTAAGTATCAAGGAAGCAAGCTTCCTATCAACTCCGCTCGACTTGCATGTATTAGGCATGCCGCCAGCGTTCGTCCTGAGCCAGGATCAAACTCTCCAATAAAGTATTGAAAAGAGCGATAAGCTCATTTTGAATCTGACGAGATTAAAAATCTCATTTGTGCTCCAGCCGATTCAAGCCAAGGCTTGTCTCAAACTTTTGCGTTCATTCTGCAAGCAGAATGTTTACTCACTCGTTGTTCAGTTTTCAAAGATCAAACTCGTTTTTTCGTCACCATTTTCTCTCAGCGGCGACTTTTATAATATATCATACTTCGTTTGTTTTGGTCAAGTGTTTTTTTGAAATTCTTTTTCGAAGTTCGTAATGAACTCCTTCATTTCATCTAAAGCATCTAACCAAGTAAGCAAAGCAACGAGATATAATGTACCATATAAATATCCTGCGAGTCAACTATCCGAACAAAGAAATTTTTAACCCTAATAATAACCCCACACCTGGCAATCCCAAAACAGTTACAGTCCCTATCGTTGCGGGGTTCAGCGGGATGTAGGTTCCTGTAATCCAGCCGGAATAATTCACGATATATATCCCTACTGCAGCCAGCACCAGATGAATTCCGAATGACGTAAAAAACGATAACCCTATCCGCTTTCTGAATAAAATAACGATAAGCCCCAGTAACGATATAACCAATACACTTCCCAGTATGATACTCTTCATATGTTACACCTCCGTGTTTAATGTAAACGTGACTACATACTAATCCCTCGCTGTGATGTAACATCATCATTAGCTCTGGCTCGCTTCGCTCTTCTCAAGTGGATCTGGTACTTTCGCTCAGCTGCCTCCAATACATAAATGGCATAATCAATCTCATCCTGCCCCTGTGCATCTTCAAACTGTCTCATAGCCCGTTCCCATTCCTGCTTAGCCATCTGAATATCTGCATAGATCTGATCCGCCTCAAGTTCCTTCAACATTCTGTTGTGTTTCTCTACCGAGTTCCGTTTATTTCGCCACAAAAACATAAACTCTCCCCCTCCTGATTAGCACAGCTATTCTCATACTTATCAGGGAAAGGACAAACTTAGAACTTGGGCATTCATTTTCTTCGCAAAAAAAGAGAGCCCTAAGGCTCTCTTTGCACATCGAAACTTATTTAGCATCCGAAGTTTCCAAGGAAGTGCACTGTGTAATACAAATTGAATACACTAACGCATCTCCCTGCGCCCTTCCAACGCTTTGGAAAGGGTCACTTCGTCCGCATACTCAAGATCGCCGCCTACAGGCAATCCATGCGCAATCCGGGTCACACTAATCTCAAACGGACGCACCAAGCGGGAGATATACATCGCTGTAGCCTCCCCCTCAATATTGGGGTTTGTCGCCAAGATGATCTCTTTTATACGTTCATCACTTAATCGAATCAGGAGTTCCTTCAAACGAATATCGTCTGGGCCAATTCCCTCCATAGGTGAAATCGCGCCCTGTAACACATGATAGTACCCATCGAATTCCTTGGTGCGCTCCATGGCCACCAGATCTTTCGAATCCTGAACTACACAGATTACAGATACATCCCTGGACTTATCCTGACAGATGCGACATGGGTCCGTATCAGTGATATTACAACATACAGAACAGTAATGAAGATTACGTTTCACACTTACGAGTGCTTTGGCAAAATCGATAACGTCATCTTCCTTCATGTTAAGCACATGAAAAGCTAAACGCGCTGCCGTCTTGGGACCCACACCCGGCAACCGGGTGAAGGCATCAATCAGCTTGGCTATTGGTTCGGGATAATACAATCGATTGTGTCTCCTTTGACAGGATCAATTTTTTAATTAAAATAATCCCGGAATATTCATGCCGCCTGTGAACTTGCCCATATCCTTGTTGGCAATCTCATCGGCTTTGGCCATTGCATCATTAACAGCTGTCATAACGAGATCTTGCAACATTTCAACATCTTCCGGATCTACCGCTTCAGGTTTGATCGTGATAGCAAGCAATTTCTTGTGTCCGTTAACTTCAGCCGTCACTACACCGCCACCAGAAGTACCTTGGACTGTTTTGTCCGCCAGTTCCTCTTGTGCTTTCAGCATTTGCTCCTGCATTTTCTTCACTTGTTTCATCATTTGGTTCATGTTGTTCATAATTGTTCATCTCCTTTGTTATAGTTATCGCGCTATGCGCATTATTCTTTGATCACTACAAGATCCTCACCAAAGAGCTGGATGGCTTCATCAATCCAAGGCTGTTTGTTGCCTGAACCACCGTCTTCATGCTCAGGTTCAAGCTTAAAGTCCTCCTTTGGCGCTTCAGAAGCTCCCTCCATTGCTCCGGTCCAATCTTTGAGCATCATCGTCACCAATCGTGCAGGACGCCCAAGCTGTTCCGACAACACTCGCTCAATGACTTCGCGGTTAGCCTGCTTCTCCGTCGTTTCACGGTGAATATTGTTTTTAAAAGCAACCAACACATTGTCTTCAAGCAATGATACCGGCTCACCATCCACAAACCAGGCGTGAACGGTAACCCTCTCTTCCTTCACTCGTTGCAGGATCTGACTCCATTTTTTGCTGATCTCTGCGAACTCAGCGGCTCCCTTGCGTGCAACATACTGATCCAACTGTGCAGGAAGCTTCGCAGGTGAATTGCCTCTCGATACAGGCGCTCTTGTTGCCGGACGAGATGGAGCACTTGATGAACCTTCTCCACCAGACAAACCACTTTTCAGTGCACGATCCAACTTCTTCTCCAACTCAGCAAGCTGCTGCTTCAAGCGGTTGATCTCTCCCCCATCAGCAGGTGCTGCATGAGCTGAAGCTCCCACCTGAACAGAAGCCTCACCTTGAGCTGGAATACTACACAGTTTAAGCAATGCAACTTCGAATAATGTCTGTGGTTGTACTGCATATTTCATTTCACTCTGGTACCGATTAAGGGTGTCTATCATGTGGAACAGTTGTTCCCTGGTGAATGACTCCGCCATATCACGGAAAGACTCGGGATTAAGTACCCGGTCCGTCAGTTTATCTGCATCAGGTACCATCTTAATCATAAGCAAATCACGGAAATAATACAGCAAATTCTCCATACACTTGTCTGCACTCTTTCCTTCATGCATGAAACCTTCAATCATCTGCAAAATATGACCAACATCACCCTTGAGCAGCGAAGCAGCCAGTTTGGCAAATTGCTCTGAAGCAATCCCACCCGTCATGTCCATGACCTGCTGGTACGTTACTCGTCCATCCGTAAATGAAGAGATCTGATCCAGCACACTAAGTGCATCCCTCATTCCACCGTCCGATAAACGGGCAATGTATTGGAGCGCATCCTGGTCAGCTTCCATGCCTTCCTGTTCACAGATCAGTGTAAGTCTTGCTGTCTGCTCTTCCAGGGATACCCGGCGAAAATCAAATCGCTGACAGCGCGATATAATGGTAGCCGGAAGGCGGTGCGGTTCCGTTGTTGCCAAAATAAACATCACATGTGGTGGTGGCTCTTCCAATGTTTTGAGCAAAGCATTGAATGCCTCCGTTGTCAGCATGTGCACTTCATCAATAATATAGACTTTCTGCCGGACCTCGGTTGGCGCATATTTAACCTTTTCCCGAAGATCACGGATTTCCTCAACGCCACGATTGGATGCAGCATCAATCTCCTGCACATCCATCACAGCGCCAGTCGTAATTCTGCGGCAAGCTTCACACTCGTTACAAGGTTCAGGCGCAGGCCCACGTTCGCAGTTCACAGCTTTGGCCAAAATCTTGGCGGCACTTGTCTTTCCCGTTCCTCTGGGCCCGCTAAATAAGTAGGCATGGGAAGTCCGCTGTTCACGAATCGCGTTCTGCAAGGTCTGAATAATATGCTGTTGCCCCACCATATCTTGAAACGACTGGGGACGCCAAGCCCGGTATAACGCGATATGCTCCATGATGCGTTACCTTCCTTCCACTTCGCATTCGAGTCCTTTGTCGTTCCCCTATTATACTATATTCTAGGGTGAATCCAAACTTTATCTGACTGATTCATGCGTGGTTTATTAAGACATATCAAAAAGACCTCTGCATACATACAACTGCAAAGGTCTCTACATTTAAAAGATAAGCCGTGCACCTGCTATCGATATTTGCGATCCAAGTGGCACCCCTGAACAATAGCTCGGGCTAGGCAACCCTCCGGCACAAGAGTGATCTCACTTATGGCTGCTTCCTTCCGGACCTGACCAGGTTCATGAGTACTCATTGCGGAGGACCCAACCGTCAACACCACGTTTAGGGACCAAACCTCACATCGGCAAAACCTCTAGCAGGAATTCAACCTCGCTATAGCGGATTGCGAGTTACAGGGCACCGCTACCTCCCCATCTAGCACGGTAAGAAATAGTATAACGTAAGGTTATCCAAATTGCAACCAGAGGAACTCGGAAGCAACCATGCTTACATATAAGATATAAAAACCCCTGCCAGATTAGCAGGGGTGTGTTGGATGCAATTAGCAGACAACTCCAAGAATTGTCCAATTAGATTCCGTATTTCTTTTTGAAACGATCAACACGGCCGCCAGCATCGATAAACTTCTGTTTACCTGTGAAGAACGGGTGGCACGCGGAGCAAATCTCTACACGAAGTCCGTCTTTAACCGAACCTGTCTCAAAAGTATTCCCGCAAGCGCAAGATACTTGACCAATCGTGTAATTAGGATGAATTGCTTCTTTCATTACCTTTCACCTCTTTCCGCCCTGAGCCTCAAGCGGACCCAGAGTAAATGGCACAACCCTGAGATTATAACACGGCCTTGTGCCTGTTGCAATCCATTATTGTTATGAGGTAATCAACCGTTTTGGACGTGCCATTCCAGCGGGTGGAACATGAGTGTACGATCCGATCACAACATCAGGCAACTCGTCTTCAAAAATCTCAATCATCTGCTTCATGCCCAAGATATCACCTTGAGCAGGAGGAATTAATTCCAGATAGCTCTCCGGATCAATATTGAGATTACGCATCTGAATCAAGCGTAGATCGGTTCTTCTCGCAAACTCAATCATCGCCTCAATCTCTTCTTCACGATCTGTTACGCCCGGGAAGATCAGATAGTTAATGGACGTGTATACACCCTGCTGCGCTGCGTATTTCATCGATTTCTCAACATTGGCTAAGGTATAACTACGCGGTTTATAGTAGGCGTTATAGTGGTCATCCAGTGCGCTAATTGTACTTACGCGCATCAGATCCAATCCAGCATCTACAATACCTCTAATATGATCGTTCAGACCGGCATTGGTATTAATGTTGATATACCCCATGTCCGTTACGGAACGCACTTCGCGAATCGCTTCAATAATCAGCTTGGCCTGCGTGGAAGGCTCCCCTTCACAACCTTGTCCAAAGCTAATAATGGACTCCGGCGTCTTCAGGTGTTCCAGCATAACCTCCACAATCTCATCCACACGTGGTCGGAAGTTCATACGTGTCTGTGGGGAAACAAAGCCGCTATCATCCGGTTGCTCGGAGATACACCCGAAACAGCCCGCATTGCATGAATAGGATACCGGCACTCCACCTTCCCAACGATTCAGGAACGTGTTCGATGAAGTTAGGCATTCATATCCAAGCGCACAGTTGGATAGATGCGTGTAGAGACGGTTCTCGGGGTATTGCTCTGTCAATCGTTTAACCCCGGAACGTACATCGTCACGATCACAGTTGAGCGGATTCCATTGGTCAGGACTATCCGACTTCGCAGCCGTGACATAGAAACCGCCATCTTTCCAAACCACTGCGGAATAACCGAATAAAGGCAATTTATACTCTTTATCCGTCTTCACATAACCAGGGAGACACAAACGAGTGAATCCCTGTGGAAGCAACGCACCTACAGCCTGTGTGTCCGTTGGCATCGGCAACATCTCACCTGTGTCCGGGTCCATACCAATGGGCCGGGTACTCGGGAGTCCAACCAACGTTGCACCCTCTGGCAAAGGGATGAGTTCGTCCTCCATAATTTCAACGATCATATCTCCACTGCGGGCAAGCCCGTACAGGGAAGGATGATCAAATACATTACCTTTTTCGTCTGCGTATACTAAATACATGATGTTCTCCTCACATCTAATGGGTTAAACCTAACGACGAGTGTATTGTAACATTCACAGCAATGCTGCAAAAAGAAAGTGATTAGTCGAACGACACTTACGTCGATGTACCTGACGTTGCTGTCTGTCTAGGTGAGCGACGGGTTGTTGTTGTCCCGGAATTGCTTGTTGGGCTATTACCAGCCGAATCAAAAGCCGCCAAAAACTCTGCATTTGTCTTACTGTTACGAAGTTTTTTCAGGAATCCTTCAACAAAGTCATGGGAATCATTCATGTTTTTACGAATCGCCCAGATTGTATCCAATTCTTCCTTGCTGAGCAACACTTCTTCACGACGTGTACCGGAACGGCGAATGTCGATCGCCGGGAATATGCGGCGCTCTGCCAGACGACGGTCCAGATGGAGCTCCATATTACCTGTACCCTTAAACTCTTCATAAATGACATCATCCATACGTGATCCAGTATCAATTAATGCCGTTGCCAAGATGGTCAGGCTTCCGCCTTCTTCCACATTCCGGGCAGAACCGAAGAAACGTTTCGGACGATGGAATGCAGCTGGGTCAATACCACCACTAAGTGTACGACCGGATGGTGGAATAACCAGGTTATATGCACGGGCAAGACGTGTAATGCTATCCAGCAGGATAACAACATCCTTTTTAGCCTCAACCAGACGAAGCGCACGTTCAAGCACCAATTCCGCCACCTTGATATGATTCTCAGGCAGTTCATCAAATGTTGAAGCCACAACTTCCCCTTTTACCGAACGCGACATATCCGTTACTTCCTCTGGACGTTCGTCAATCAACAGGACAAACAGTTCAATTTCAGGATTGTTAGTTGAGATGCTGTTGGCAATTTCTTTGAGGAGAAGCGTTTTACCCGCTTTGGGAGGTGCTACGATCAATCCGCGCTGTCCCAATCCTACCGGGGCGAGCACATCCATAATTCGTGTGGACAAATGGTTGGGGGATGTTTCGAGAACCAGTTTTTTCTGCGGATACAGTGGGGTTAGTGCCGGGAAGTGAAGTCGCTCTGCAGCCGCCGATGGATTCTCACCATTTACAGCGTTGACTTGCAACAAACCGAAGTATCTCTCGTTTTCCTTAGGCGTTCTACACTTACCTGATACGAGGTCACCTGTTCTTAGGTCAAACTTGCGAATCTGAGAAGCTGAGATGTAGATGTCTTCCGTACTTGGCAAGTAGTTGATCGGTCTTAAGAATCCGTAACCTTCAGGTAAAATCTCGAGTACGCCTTGCATGAACATCAGGCCGCTCTGTTCAGCTTGTGCACGTAGTATAGCAAAGATTAATTCTTTCTTTTTTAACGTACCATAGTAAGGTATCTGATATTTTTTGGCCAGTTTGTAAAGGTCCGTTAGTTTCATTTCTTCCAAATCGGAAATTTGTAGATCCATATAATAACCACCTATTCAATTAATGAGTCCGTGTGAAATGGATAGTTTCGCTAGATGTTCCGGCTATAGAGAGCGGCGTCTGCCACAATCTCTTCTGTCCATTGTACGGAATGTAACCGTTATAATGCAAATACTTGTCTTTGAGTGTAAGTTTCCGGGTGGGATGGCCAACATTCGGCAAGATCCGCTATTGAGTGAACGATGCATTGAGGCGATCAATCCGGATAGACCGGCTATGGAGCGCAGTTCAAACAAAACCGGGGGTTGGGGATGAGAAATGATGTTCTTACAGCCATATGAAGTTTAATTCAAAAAAAGACCCTCCGGTAAAGGAAACAGAAACATTTCGTCTTATGCCGGAGAGACTGAGAACTCTATTAAAACAGGTTTACCCAATCAACAAAAAGATATGCAGTTCAGTTAAAAACATGTGTAGGACCAAATTATGCATAACGCTTCCCGTTTAATCGGTTTCCCGCCATACATCTGCACCGAGCAGGCGCAGATTAGTCACCAGATGATCGTAACCACGATCGATATATTCGACCCCTGTTACTTCAGTCACACCTTCACTGACCGTAAGACCTGCGATCACCAGCGCTGCTCCAGCGCGAAGATCGGATGCTTTTACTTTGGCCGCGTTTAATGCACTGCCTTCAATAATCGCTGACCGTCCTTCTACTCGAATCTTTGCACCCATCCGCACTAACTCAGGCACATGCTTGAACCGATTACTGTATACAAAGTCGCTCAGGACACTCACACCGGTTGCCTGTGTTAAAACACTGGTCATGGGTGACTGTAGATCCGTTGGGAAACCAGGATATACAAGCGCCTTCACGTCAACGTGGTTATAGCTTGGTTTACCAATGACACGTATACTTTCATCCAATTCCTCAATGCCAACACCCATTTCCAGCAGCTTTGCCGTTAAAGCTTCCAGATGTTTGGGAATCACATTGTCAATCAGAACATCTCCGCGCGTCGCCGCTGCAGCGATCATATACGTACCTGCTTGGATACGGTCCGGAATGATGGAATGACGGCAGCCTTTAAGCTCCGAGACTCCTTCAATACGGATCGTTTCGGTACCCGCACCCTTGATACTGGCACCCATGGAATTCAGAAGTGTTGCTACATCTATAATCTCAGGCTCTTTAGCCGCGTTTTCGATAATTGTAGAGCCTTTGGCACGAGTAGCCGCCAGCATGATATTAATGGTTGCGCCGACACTGCTTACATCAAGATAGATTTTTGCTCCGCGCAGCTCTTTGGCATGCAAATGAATGGAGCCATGTTCGTTTGTTACGGTTGCGCCAAGCGCTTCAAACCCTTTGATATGTTGATCAATTGGACGAGGCTCAAAATTACAGCCCCCTGGTAAACCTATGGTCGCTTCTTTGAAACGCCCTAGCAATGCACCCATCATATAATACGAAGCGCGAAGCTTCTTCACGGGACCATTCGGCATAGGAATGGATTTGATGTCAGAAGGGTCAATCTTCATCTGACTGCCTTCCCAAGTCACACGTGCTCCGAGTTCCTCCAAAATTTCTGCATAAACCGCCACGTCACTCAAAAGCGGCAGGTTGTCCAACACGACTTCTGACTCGGCAAGCAATGCTGCAGGAATAAGCGCAATGGCGCTGTTCTTGGCGCCGCTTATAGTTACAGTTCCCTGTAACGGACGTCCGCCACTAATCATCAATTTTTCCATAAAGCTTAATGTCCCCCTACGTGTTTTGCAGCCGATGAACGGCAATACGTGCTGTTGGCTTCCGATGTAGAAATAAGGTGTGAAAATGGAAAGACACCGGCTAGGCGGTGTTTTTCCATTTCACAGTATGGAACTGGTAAAGATAAATTACGCTTTGTTGTTAGAACCAAACTCGCGGATTTTACCTTTAACGGTTTCTTTGATTGCTTCACGGCCTGGTACGATGAATGTACGTGGATCGTAAGCATCTGGTTTAGCTGCAAGCACTTCACGAACCACTCTTGCAAAAGCAATTTGGTTCTCTGTGTTTACGTTGATTTTGGATGTACCCAGAGAAATGGCTTTGTCGATGTCGTGTTTAGGAATACCTGTACCACCGTGCAATACGAGTGGAACTTGTACCGCGTCACGAACTTCTTCCATTTCTTTGAAGCCCAGGTTAGGCTCGCCGTGGTAAGGACCGTGTACGGAACCAAGAGCTGGTGCCAATGTATCGATACCTGTTTCTTTAACGATACGGATACACTCGTTCAGGTCAGCGTACATGATGCCGCCGATAACGTCGTCTTCTTGTCCGCCTACAGTACCTACTTCAGCTTCTACAGAAACGCCTTTAGCGTGTGCATATTCAACAACTTTTTTAGTCATTTCGATGTTCTCATCGATAGAGTGATGGGAACCGTCGATCATAACGGATGTGAATCCAGCATCGATCGCTTCTTTACACTTGTCGAAGCTTGAACCGTGGTCCAGGTGAATTGCAACTGGAACGGTGATTTTCATGTCGTGAATGAGTCCTTCTACCATTTTAACTACAGTGTAGAAGCCACCAATGTGACGTGCTGCGCCTTCGGATACACCCAAGATTACTGGGGATTTTTCTTCTTCAGCAGCACCAAGAATCGCTTGAGTCCACTCAAGGTTATTGATGTTGTATTGACCAACTGCATATTTTCCTTCAAGTGCTTTGTTCAACATGTCTGTCATAGATACTAATGGCATGGTTTCAATCCTCCTAGGGGTTTGGGTTGTGTCTATGGTTTTTAGCCGAAATCACATACGGGCTTATTATACCACATCCCATGTCAAATACTAAACAAGCATTTGCAAAAATGCTGTGCTTTGCAGCACAGTTTTCATAGACACCGCTTTATAACTTCCCCATTTCCAATATTCCCCGGATGAAGGAGTGAAATACCCCATTCTCCCACCAAGCACCTTCTATGTTCTCCACACGCAAAAAAATCCTGTATCAACAGGATTCAGCTGCATTTATTGGCAGTACCATTGCGAAGTTGCATATTCACAGCCACTCGCATCTCGTCGATATCAAACGGTTTCGTAAAGTGCATGAGCGCTCCAAGATCTGTTGCTTCCTTAATCATGTCCAGTTCACCATAAGCGGTCATCATGATCACCTTGATACCCGGATCAATCTCTTTAATATGCTTCAGGATTTCAAGACCGTCCATCCCAGGAATCTTCATATCGAGCAATACCAAGTCAGGCTTGTCATTATTCACAATCTCCAGAGCAACCTTGCCGTTGGGTGCTTGAAACGTGTTATACCCCTCACTGCTGAACACTTCCATTAACAGGATTCGAATACCATTCTGGTCATCAACAATCAAAACTTTTTTATCTTCCACTCTGTAACCTCCTAGAATTAGGAAAGCATGCACATCATCGAATCTGGATAACTATCCCATAGTCGTCATGATAAGTATTCTACCTCTTCCATTAAAATCCTGCTACCTTCACAAAATGACAAAAAGCATTTTCACCTGCTCTTTATGCAAAAAAAGGGATGTTCAGGCAGCCGCTATGGTTGCCAGGAACATCCCCAATATCTATTACGTTAACACTATAACCATATTACTTCTGCGCATTCTCCAGAGAAGCTTTTACAAACTCACGGAACAATGGTTGCGGACGGTTTGGACGGGAAGTGAATTCCGGATGGAATTGTACCGCCAGGAACCATGGGTGTCCTGGAAGTTCCACGATCTCAACCAGACGTCCATCCGGGGATGTACCCGAGATAACCAGTCCTGCTTTTTCGATCGTTTCACGGTATTCATTGTTGAACTCATACCGGTGACGGTGTCTCTCATACACCAGCTCGTCATCATAACAAGCCATCGCCAAAGAACCTTCCTGAAGCTTACAAGGATACAGACCCAGACGCATCGTGCCACCCAGATTCTCGATATCTTTTTGCTCAGGCAACAGATCGATCACCGGGAATTCCGTAGCCGGATTAATCTCGGAACTGTTCGCACCATTCAAACCAACGATGGAACGTGCATATTCAATAACGGAAACCTGCATACCCAGGCAAATACCGAAGAACGGAATTTGTTTCTCACGAGCGTAACGGATTGCCGATACTTTACCTTCAATACCACGATCTCCGAATCCGCCAGGAACAAGGATACCGCCAATACCATGCAACAGGTCGCCTACATTCTCATCCGTAATATCTTCAGAAGGAACCCAGCGGATTTTCACATCGGCATTGGATGCAAATCCTGCATGAGACAACGACTCAACAACACTCAGGTATGCATCATGCAGCGCTACATATTTACCAACAATAGCGATCTCAACTGTATGCTCCAACTTGTTGATCCGGTCAACCAGCCCTTCCCACTCGCTCATATCCGGTGCAGGAGTAGTCAGTTTCAGGTGATTTACCACGATCTCATCCAAGCCTTCTTCACGCAGGTTCAGAGGTACTTGATACAACGTGTCTGCATCACGACATTCAACCACGGCATTTTCATCAATGTCGCAGAAGAGAGCGATCTTGGCTTTCATATCTTTAGACAATTCATACTCTGTACGGCATACAATCACATTTGGTTGAATACCGATGCTTCTTAATTCCTTAACACTATGTTGTGTTGGTTTTGTTTTCACTTCACCAGCTGCTTTGATATAAGGAATAAGTGTTACGTGGATATACATCACATTGTCGCGACCTACATCACTCTTGATCTGACGGATAGCTTCCAGGAAAGGCAAACTCTCAATGTCGCCCACTGTTCCGCCAATTTCCGTAATAACCACATCCGAACCCGCTTCACGTCCAGCGCGGAATACACGCTCTTTGATCTCGTTCGTAATGTGTGGGATAACTTGTACCGTTCCGCCCAGATATTCCCCGCGCCGCTCTTTGCTGATGACGGAAGAGTATACTTTACCAGTCGTGACGTTGCTGTTTTTAGAGAGATTGATATCAATAAAACGTTCATAGTGGCCAAGATCCAGATCCGTTTCCGCGCCATCATCCGTTACAAAAACCTCGCCATGCTGATAAGGGCTCATTGTCCCTGGGTCGATGTTAATATATGGATCAAATTTCTGGATCGTTACCTTAAGCCCTCTGTTTTTCAGCAATCTGCCCAGAGAAGCAGCCGTAATCCCTTTGCCCAGGGAGGACACAACTCCGCCCGTCACGAAAATATACTTTGTCACTGTTATTACCCTCCTAATATAAGTACAGAAATTCAGGCGATATATGATGTTATCGTAACCTGTTTCCCAGGTAATCATCGTTAAAAAGAGCAATGGCAGAAATTCCCTGCATCTGCGAACTGCTCTTTCTGCGAAGACGGTTTAAATAAACATTGTTTTACAGCAAAAAATGGTGCAAACATTCCGGTAGCCTTCATTCCATTTCGTGTTTTTGATATACAAAAACGGGCCACGAAATGTTGGCCGGGAGCATGTGGAATTGAAAACATTTTGCAAAATTATGCCTCTAAAAATACAAAAAAAAGTACTCCCGCAGGACGGGGCACCTTCTATAAAAAACATAAATATATTGTCGCTCATTCATAAGCCCATGCAATAGTTTACCCGTTACCCCGTCTGCTGTCAAGGCTGACTATTCCGGGGAAACGGGTAAATTATAGACGTCAAAAATGACTACCGATTATCAGAATCGTCGTCAAATTCATCCTCGTTTTCGGACTCTTCTTCGTCTTCTTCGAGGTCTTCATCTTCCAGATCATCATCTTCAACCAGCACTTCTTCTTCGCTGTCTTCTTCGTCAAAGATGTCGTCTTCGTCTTCATCTTCTTCGTCTTCTTCTTCGTCTTTATCAGTGCTGTCGAAGCCTTCATCGCTGCTATAGCTGTCTTCTTCTTCACCGAAGTCTTCATCTTCCAGATCATCGTCTTCATCGTTGATGATACGCGGACGCTTCGCACCCGTCATGGAATCTTCTGTTCCAGCTACCGGATACCAGCGCTTTAAGCCCCACAGACTTGTACCGACGCAAGCAAAACGGCCATCGATATTAATCTCGGTATATAGCTGGGCGATAAACTCGTTGATTTCTTCATCAGTCATTCCGCGCTGCTTCGCTACCTCATTCATTAAGTCACGATAGTAATACGGCGTATTAGCCGCTTTCAGCACCATAAAGGCAAGGTCCACCAAAGGGATCTCTTTTACCTTTTCTTTATCAATTTTCAAATTGAGCGAGGTACTCACTGCAGACACTTCCTCTCACACAAAATTCACTTTTTAACCCCTACGAACTGGACTGTTACGTATAACATATCCATTAACAAACCTAAGTAAAACCTATTTAGCGTTAAAAAGCAAGTTTTTATGTACGGATGTGACGCAAATGCGGAGAGCAGCAACAATATGTCCACATATTAAACGTGAAGTGACATCAAAACCCACAGGAATATCCTCTTTGCCAAAGAGACAACTCCATCATAAAAAAGACGGAGTCCCCTCCGCCTTCTGACTGTATACCCTTGGAGGATTACTCCTCACCAGGTTCCCCGCAAGAGCCCTCTAGCTCTCCATCCATCATATGTCCCTGCGCCCGTTTTGACACGAAGAGAATGTGTTTTTGTAAAAAAAGGGCAAGTTCCCCATGCGGCGGGATGAGCGCATTCATAGAATACCTCAGCATGTTCATCCCGAAGGGGGCTGCCCATTATGGACTATACTGGTTTATTGCATCAATTGATTGACGGAATGCGACGCCCTGAACCAGAACAGGGAGGGCGATATTTGATCCGATTTGCCAAACCGCAGCAGTACGAGGCCTGTCTCGTAGAATTGTCCCGAATGCGGAATGAATTCACCGACCTTGGGGCTGTACGTTCCTCGCGACTGGCTCGTTCCATTATCGCTCCAGTCCAACGCCCGGAGGACCTATACCGCTATGGGGATGAAATTACGATTGAAGAAGACGTTCCCATCTCCCTTCATGCCACTGCACTCCACAGCAAACCAAGCAATGCTCAAGGCATACCCTGGGGAGTGAAGCAGATTCGGGCGCCCAAAGTATGGTCTGTGTCTACCGGACACCGGATTAAAATCGGTGTGATTGATACAGGTGCTGATTATCATCATCCTGATCTTCGTTATTCCCTGGCACGCGGAATCAATCTGTTAAACCGCAGCCTGCTTCCTCATGATGATAACGGACACGGCACCCACATTGCAGGGACTATCGCTGCTGCCAACAGTACCGCCGGCATGATTGGTGTTGCTCCACGCTCCCTGATCTATCCGGTGAAGGCATTTGACCACAACGGATCGGCTTATGTATCCGATATTGTACTTGGCATCGACTGGTGTGTACGCAACAAGGTCGATATCATCAATATGAGCTTTGGCATGAAAACACGCAGCAAGGCGCTTCTTGACGTTGTCAATCGTGCATACCATGCTGGAATCGTTATTGTTGCTTCGTCAGGAAATGACGGCAAACGCCGCAGTATTGATTACCCTGCACGGTATCCCCAGACCATATCTGTTGGGGCAACCGACAAAAACAGACGTATTGCGTCCTTCAGCAATCGTGGCGCATATGTGGATGTCTATGCACCCGGTGATAAAATTGTCTCCTCCTGGGTACAAGGAAAGCATCACGAGATGAGCGGCACATCCATGGCGACGTCCCATGTGAGTGGCGCTATCGCCTTGCTACTCTCCAAACATCCGGGGTTATCCCCTAGTGAAATCAAGACACTCGTCAAACGTGCTACGATCCCTTTGCGTGCTCGCAAGACTACCACAGCAAAGAGCAAGGTGCGTGGTGGTGAGATTGATGCCCTGAAGCTAATGCAGGAGGGCGGGGAGTGAGCCAGCTCTGTCAGCCGTCAGCAGAATTTGATTGAGGCTTAGCGAAACGCAGTAGCCCGGCCCAGGCAGTACGCACGAGGAAGTATTACGTAGCGGCTGAAACTCTAGGTTACGCCCACTGTGATGTCAGAGCAGGCTAGTGTGCCTTGGATGGGTCAGGCATTTCGTTTTCTTAAGCTAGGGCACAGAACAAAAAAAGTCTCCATGTACCACGTTGAAGGCACTCAACATGGACATGGAGACTTTTTGCCTTAGGCAGAGCGGCGGATAGGCCGCGATCCTGGAATTTACATTTTGTCAGGAGCGGTTACGCCTACCAGACGAAGCGCTGTTGCGATAACGGTACGTACAGCACCGATCAGTGCCAGACGTGCTTGAGTTTGCTGCGCGTCTTCCGTAATGACACGTTCTGCACGGTAGTAGCTGTGGAACAGGGATGCCAGCTCGTATACATAACGGATGATACGATGAGGCGCATATCCTGTTGCTGCTGCCGAGATTTCCTCAGGCAGCTCTCCCATTTTGCGGAGAAGGTCATACTCGTGCTCTGTTGTCAGCTTGGACAGGTCAATCTGTGCCAGTGGCAGCAGTTCAATACCTTGTTCTTCAGCCTGACGGTATACGCTGCATACACGTGCATGCGCGTATTGTACATAGAATACCGGATTCTCATTGGATGTCGAAATCGCAAGGTCCATGTCAAAGTCCAGATGGGAGTCCATGCTGCGCATTGTGAAGAAGTAACGGATGGCATCAATGCCGACTTCATCCATCAGATCTTCCATCGTTACAGCTTTACCTGTACGCTTGGACATCTTCACTTTTTCACCGTTCTGGAACAAGCTCACCATCTGTGCAATCAAGACCACCAGTTTCTCAGGGTCATTACCCAGTGCTTGCATCGCGGCTTTCATCCGTGGAATATATCCATGGTGATCGGCACCCCAGATGTTAATCATCGTGTCGTATCCACGAGCATATTTGTCGCGGTGATAAGCAATATCTGGCGTCAGGTAAGTATACGTGCCATCGTTCTTGATCAATACACGTTCTTTGTCGTCACCGTACTGCATCGTCTTCAACCAAGTTGCTCCATCTTGCTCATAGATCTCATTGCGGTCACGCAATTCATCAAGCACTCGCAGCACTTCTCCGTTGTCGTACAGTGAAGTTTCGCTGAACCAGATGTCAAAGTTAACACGGAAGCGATTCAAGTCACGTTTGATCTTGTCCAGTTCCTTCTCCAGACCAAAGTCACGGAAATAAGCCGCACGGTCACCCGGATGCATGGACAGCAATTCGTCACCCTTTTCAGCAACAAGCTGCTTGGCGAATCCTTTAATATCTTCACCGTGATAACCGTCTTCAGGCATCTCAGCATCCTGACCCAGCTCTTGCAGATAACGAGCTTCAATGGAACGAGCCAGATTAAACACCTGATTACCTGCATCATTAATGTAGTATTCACGGGTTACATCATATCCTGCGTAGTCAAGGATGTTACATAGCGCATCACCTACAGCTGCTCCACGGGCATGGCCCAGATGCAGGCTGCCTGTCGGGTTGGCACTGACAAACTCCATCTCGACTTTGCGTCCTTCTCCGATGTTAATTCTTCCGTAATCTTCACCCTGCTCCTGCACAAGCGCAAGTACTGGATAGAGGTAACTCTTGTCCAATTTGAAGTTAATGAATCCTGGGCCCGCAATCTCAGCCTTCTCGATTCCGGCTTCAGCCAGATTCAGATTGGCAATGATCTCTTCAGCAATCTGACGAGGATTGCGCTTGGCAATCTTGGTCAGCTGCATGGCAGCATTGGTCGCCAAATCCCCGTGTGTCTTCTCACGCGGCACTTCCAATGTGATGGCTGGCAATTCGTCCTGCGTAACAATTCCGGCCGTCACAATGGCGTTGCCGATGGCCGTACTTACCCGTTCGTTAATCGTATCTAGTGGATTACGTGTCATGAAATTGGTTCCTCCTGTAAATGCAAACTAATCGCGAAATGTCCAGATTCTTCATCAAAGCGGTAAAAGTCGTAGCTCCACGCTGCGCGTGCGCTCAATCCCTGAATGGAAAGTTCCAGCTTCTGTGTATGCGTGGACAGGGCAAACGACATGTATGGTGATCGGTAGAAACCAGGAAGCTTCCGATTCAACTCAAAAGTCTGCTCCGATTCCACCTCACCATGACGTATAATCTTGATGGATTGTCCGCCCAGCTTCAATGTTGTACGGGTTGTACCTCCCTCAGGTCCAACCTGTGGTTCTTCATAACGAACATAAAGAACAGACCCTTTTAACACGGCTTCACCCTGCATTTCCTGCAGCACATCTTCACCTTCATAACGGCTGTGCAGCCGGATGTGTACCGGTCGCATGTTCGACATGAATGTTAACCTCCATTATATTCGAGGCGACGCAAAATCAGGCACGGCTGGTGAGAACAGCCCTTCCCGTATTGTTGTGTCGCTATACGCGCTCATATTCCCGGATAGCTCGCTATCCTACACTCTACTGTATAACTATATCCAGTTCCCTCGCTCAATTCAAATCCAAATTCAGAGTTTTTTCCTCATCAAGCCAAAAAAGAAGAGCCGCACCTGTAAAGTGCAACTCCCTTTTGCTTCATTATAATAAGATTCGTTCCTCCGATCAGGCCCATTGGGATTCATAAGGAAAAGGACATGTCGACTCACTCAGCTTCGCTCGCACCTGTACGAGACAACCACAATGCCGACAAGTTGTGCCATATTGCAATCCCGGACAAGCAGAGCAGATGGATAGCCGACGTTCATATTCCTCATCCTGTACCGTCGGACGCGAACGTGAGGCAATCTCCACAAGTCTGGCCATTTTGGCATCGCTAATCTTCACATCGTACTGATCATTACAGCCCTTGCAAGGTTCCTGCCTTTTCATCATTAACCCTCGACAGCGATGACCCCAACCGATGCTGGTGGAAGGACAAAACGCAAGGTGTTATTCTCCAGTGTGAGTCCTTCCCACGCCACAGGCTGAACATGATTCGGCTGTTCAAAGGTATTGAATGCACCAAAATCAGTATGGTGCAGAATCTGCCCGGTTACTTTAGCCGCTTGAGCTGCGTCCAGCTGGCATACAACTTCCAACTCATCCGTGTGGCTTAGATTACAAGCCGTCACGTGAATGACCCCATCCTTGTTGCGGGAGGCTGACAAGCTGAGCTGAGGAATGGTTTCTTCTCCGAAGGTATAACCAGGGCTTTCATAATTCAAATCCAGTCGCTGCGCATCCATATGAACCTGATACATATCAAATACATGATACGTAGGTGTCAGGAGCATTTTGTCCCCTTCCGTGAGCACAAGCGATTGAAGCACATTGACGATCTGCGCAAGATTTGCCATGTGTACCCGTTTATTATGTTGGTTGAAAATATTCAGGTTAACACCTGCAAGCACAGCGTCCCGCATCGTGTTCTGTTGATACAGGAACCCTGGATTGGTTCCCGGCTCAACGTTATACCACGTGCCCCATTCATCCACAATAATGCCGACTCTGCCCTCTGGATCATATTTGTCCATAATCTCGGAGTGTTTCACCAGTAATTCATCCATATGGAGCGTCTTTTTCAAGGTGGTGAACCATTCAGCCTCACCAAATCCTGTAGCTGCGCCTTTATCATTCCACTCTCCTGTAGGGATAGTGTAATAATGAAGACTGATCCCATCCATAAAGCGAGCAGCCTCCCGCATCAAGACTTCCATCCATTCATAGTTGCCTTCGTTCGGTCCACAAGCGATTTTATAAATCTCGTTCCCGGAATAGTTACGTACATATGTAGCATACCGGCGATATTCATCCGCATAATATTCAGGACGCATATTGCCGCCGCATCCCCAGTTCTCATTTCCCACGCCAAAATACTTCATTTTCCACGGTTCTTCCCTACCATTACTCTTACGCCAGTTCGCCATCGGGGATTCGCCGTCAAATGTGATGTACTCCACCCATTCCTGCATCTCCTGCACTGTACCGCTACCCAGATTGCCACTGATGTATGGCTCCGTGCCGAGTAGCTCACATAATCTCAAGAATTCATGTGTACCAAAGAGATTGTTCTCTTCCACACCGCCCCAGTGTGTATTGATCATACGAGCACGCTCACTCTTCGGACCTACACCATCTTTCCAGTGATATTCATCGGCAAAACAACCACCTGGCCAGCGAAGTACTGGAATATTAAGCTTCTGCAAGGCCGTTAATACATCATTTCGAATCCCATCCGTATTTGGAATGGGTGAATCTTCTCCTACCCAAAGCCCCTCATAAATACAACGTCCCAAATGTTCGGAAAAGTGACCATATATATTGCGATTTATTAATCCTTGATCTGAATCCGCCTTTAAAATAACATCAACCATAATTTCAACCTCCATTTAATGTATTGTTATCGCTTACAATAACTCGTTTTAGAGTAGGTTTCAACCGTTTTTATTTCTACACAAACAAGCCCCTTCCTGTGTAATTGATTAGGAAGAGGCTTGTTTGTTATAGAAATTCATACAGAGACATACCAAATTGATTATCATTCATTTCTAATTTGGATTTGCCCCGTTGTTATTTCAGAACAACAGGCTATTTAATCCTGCTCTGAAGGCAACAACATTTTTTGTTTCCAGGTCGTTCCACCATCTGTAGTCTGATAGATCGCAGGAGAGTTATCACTTGTGACTACGAGCCAACCCGTCTTGGCCGATGGGAACGAGATACGGGAACTGTATCCCGGATCTTTCAGGTCAATATTTTTCCACGTGGAACCTGTATCATAAGAACGTCCAATACCCACTTTGCCAGCTGCGGGTGAACCTGCAGACAGATACGCCGTCTGATTACCAATCAACGCCATGTTGCCGGGATGACCACCCGGGTTGGCTGGTCCGCTTCCTTTGCCCGTACTGTTTGTACCCGGTGCAGGACCTCCCCCTGCTGTGGATTGCGCAAATACTTGGGTCCAGTTCTTGCCTTGATTACCGCTTGCATAGAGGGAGTACGATTGTTGGGACATGCCTGCATCACCATACAGAAGGGCCCATACTTGTTGGCCATGTGCATACAGATCTGCTCCGCTCCATGTGTCTGAGACAACTCGAAGAGAGGTTGTCCAGTTCTTGCCGCCATCACTCGTTTGCTTCAGATGATATCCCGATCCAGGTACAACCACGACGGCATACCCTTGTTTCTCTGTTGCAAAGGCAGCTGCACGCGTGTTGGCAGGTGTATTCAATTTACTCCAGGTTACCCCGCCATCCTTCGTCTGATATGCACCATTATAGGTGTAACCATAACCTACATCTTTATTGCGAAAATCGATTCGCTTGAATTGAATGCCTGGCGTATCGAGCCGCGTCCAGTGCGATCCCCCATCATGGGTACGGATCAGGTAGGTTGAAGGTGAATCCTTCACTCGCGCCAGCGCATATCCGTTCACATTATTCGGAAAATCAAGCTGTGTGAATTGCCACTGCCCGGTATATATGGACTGCCACGTACATCCTGCATTCGAGGTACCGATCAGGAAGCCTTCACCCCCAGCTCGTCCAGTCGTATCATTAAGAAAATCAATGTCAGTAAATTGCAGGTGTTGCTCTTCCACACCGCTGCCCTTTTTCAATGTAGCAGATAGTCCATGATCTCCCTTTCCACATGCCTGTGAGGATGCGGCGTTAGCACCTGATAGCGTATGTACCGGACCCATCCCCCAAGCCAGCGTTAACGATAATGCGAATGCACCAATCCGTTTCCATGTCATTGTACTCTTGGTTGTCATCGTAACACCTCCTTCTATGGTTTTACCCAAATATGATGGTTCTAACGTAACAATCTGATTAACCCCGATGACAATTTCGCAAGAAAAAAACCACCTTTACCCATGATTAGATCATGTAGGAAAGGGTGGTTGTTTACTAAACGTTGTGTACTCTAAATTAAATGGGAAATGTCCTGATACCAAGGATAACAAAACTGATACTTAATAAAAGGCATAAACTAAAATATATTTTGTTGTATTTATATTCCCGAATACTATACGCAGCAAAAAGCATAGCCAGATCAGCCACCATCAACGTAAAGTTGAGAAATATCGTCACTGCTAATACAAAATTGATGACAAACACTATAAAAACTGCAGTCAGCCACTTGGGGTACATACTCAATTGAGTCCGAATCACACGCATTCACATTCACCTTTCCCTTCCTCTATTTCCATATTATACACAAATATTAAGATAGAGTCATACCAAGGCACGATATCTGCGTAAGAGGAGAGTCCACACTAACACATGAAATAAATGGTAGAGACAAGGGAACATACGTGCTATAATTAGTGTTATGGACTTTTGAATATCGGTGGATGTTTTCCAGACCACGGCGCAGCTTCCCGAAAGGGGGTGACGTCGATGGTCAAACTTGTAGCGTTGCTTGATGTAATCCGATGGATTGCTGCGATCCTCAGTATTGTACTGAGTGGGCGAAAGCTTTACCGTTGGTTGCGCAAAAAGTTTCGTAGCAAGCGAAAACCCACCTCATAAGGTCGGAAGCCTGACGGTGGGTTTCGCTTGAATAGCATTATTTAGTTCATGCACGCCGTGGCAATCCACAGCCTTTCGGGTCCTAAGAGTCTTTACCGTTGGCAGCGGTAAAGGCTCTTTTTAGTATATGACCGAACCCGATCACCATATACTTCACGAATGTAATATATCAATTAATATACTACTGAATACTTATGTAGTCAGTATAGCACAGCTCTGCATAAAAGTTAAATTAAGTTAATTTAGCTCAACTAAATTTAACTTCGTTGTTTGTTTGGCAGCATAATTTTGGCTCTATCATCCAGTCCGTTCCTTAAGCTGGAATAGTTGAGGACACAGGGATAAACGTTAGTAATAAAAAACGCCCTCCCCTGCGCAAAGTTGAACCCGCGCAGACAGAGAGCGTTATACTTATCGATTATTCAGTAATTATTTCACGAATCCAAGCAGCATTTCACGAATCAGCTTTGCAGCTACAATCTGTGTCTGTTGTGTTGGATCATAGATTGGTGCAACTTCAACCAAGTCACAGCCAACTACATTTACATCAGATCCAGCGATCATATGAATGGCTTCCAGCAGTTCCTTGGACGTAATGCCGCCCGCTTCTGCTGTACCTGTTCCTGGTGCTGCTGACGGATCAAGTACATCGATGTCGATGGTCACATACACCGGACGGTTGCCCATCTTCGGAAGAGCTTCCTTCATCGGAGCTGCCACTTCAAATGGATAGAAGTTGATGTTCTCGCGACCATACTGGAACTCCTCACGGGAACCGGAACGGATACCGAACTGATAGATATTTTTGCCACCCATCAACTCAGCTGCTTTACGTACTGGTGTGGAGTGGGACAATGGCTCGCCTTCATAGTTTTCACGAAGGTCAGCGTGTGCATCAATATGAATCAGGATAAGATCCGGGTATTTCTTGTACATCTGTTGGATGACTGGCCAAGTAACCAGATGCTCGCCACCGAGACCAACTGGGAATTTGTCGTCAGCGAGCAGACTGCCGATGTATTCATGAATTACCTCAAGGCTGCGTCCCGCGTTACCAAAAGGCAAGAGCAGGTCTCCAGCGTCAAAGTATGTCATGTCTACAATGCTTTTGTCGAGATATGGGCTGTACTCTTCAAGTCCAACCGATGCCTGACGGATATGAGATGGGCCGAAACGGGAACCCGGACGGAAGCTGACGGTGTAGTCCATCGGCATGCCATAGATAACCGCTTTGGAGTTCTCATAATCCTCAGAGCTGTAAATAAATACGTTTCCTGAATAAGCTTGATCCAGTTTCATTAATGATTTCCCCTTTTATTTCGTTAAATCTTCCACGAATTTAGGAAGTACAAATGCTGCTTTGTGCAGACGCGGAGAGTAATACTTGGTATCCATCTCCGGGATTTGAGTCTCATCCACTTCGAGCGGGTCATGTTTCTTACTACCCATGGTGAATGTCCACAAACCACTTGGATAGGTTGGAATATTACAGCCGTACACATGTACGATCGGGAAGATTTCTTTGACGTCTTTGTTCACCTTCTGGATCAGATCCGCCTTGAACCAAGGGTTGTCCGTTTGGGCAACGAAGATTCCGTCTTCTTTGAGTGCTTCGTAGATGCCTTGGTAGAAACCACGCTCAAACAATGGGGCAGCCGGGCCTACAGGCTCCGTGGAGTCTACGATAATCACATCGTATTCATTTTTATGTTCAATAATATGCATGTAGCCGTCGTTTACAAGCACTTCAACATTAGGCTCGTCCAACTTGCCGGCAATTTCAGGCAAATATTTTTGGGAGTATTCAATAACTTTACCGTCAATTTCGACGAGAACTGCTTTTTCTACAGCTGCATGTTTAATGACTTCACGAATGACTCCGCCATCGCCGCCACCGACAACCAGAACTTTTTTCGGATTCGGGTGAGTGTTCAGCGCAGGGTGTGCCGCCATTTCGTGATATACGAATTCGTCTTTTACAGTCGTCATCACCATGCCATCAAGAAGCAACATGTTACCGAATTCTTCGGTTTCTACCATGGCCAAATCTTGAAAATCCGTTTTCTCTGTAACATAGGTCTGCTTAATCTTCGCGGTGATCCCGAATACCGGGGTCTGTTTCTCCGTAAACCACAATTCCATAATCTCTACCTTCTTTCCGTAAAGTTAATGATCAGCCATACCCGACCAAGTGCTATGCACTATAATCGGTTCGCCCAAGCACGTCCAGCGTTCGGCGCCATATCGCGTTATCATTGCTGGCCTGCGGGAAAGGTCCGCGGTTCACTTCATTATATAGATAGTATATCTTGTACCGAATCTTACCTTTTCATTACCCTTTTGCATTATACGCGATTGACGTTTATACTGCAAAACGGTTTTTAAGGCGAAAATGCTACATTTTGTTTGCTTATGCACCCGATTGAATATCCCTGCCAATCAAGTCCCATACTGGAAGAAAAGAGAGGAGCCCGTTCCATGACCAAGCCAAATCAAAAGACCCGCAAACGCGGGTTCCGTGTACGTAAATTGTTTAAAAACCTGTCTCTGCTCGCTGTGCTCGCCATACTTGCTACCGCTGCAGGATTGGTCTATCTATACGCAACCAGCCTTCCCCTAGCAGACTCTGATCGGAATTCCAGATTACTGGACAGTCAGGGTGAAGTCATCGCTACCTTCTCCGCAGGTGGCAAAGACTCTGTACCCGTTCAACTGGAGGATATCGCTCCAGATTTGGTCAATGCCACTCTGGCTGTAGAGGACCGCAAATTCTATAATCACTACGGGTTCGACGTGCAAGGGATGGGACGGGCTGTGCTCGTTAACCTCGAACATATGCAGATGTCGCAAGGTGCAAGTACATTGACTCAACAGCTGGCGCGTAACCTGTATCTATCTCATGAGAAAACATGGACTCGCAAAGCCAAGGAAGCCATGTACACGGCGCAATTGGAGATGAAATACAGCAAGGATGAAATTTTGCAGATGTATCTTAACGAAATCTATTATGGGCATGGTGCGTACGGAATCGAAGCGGCTTCACGAATGTATTTTGGCAAATCAGCCAAACAGCTGGATCTTGCAGAGAGTGCCATGCTGGCAGGAATCCCGAAAGGACCTACCTACTATTCACCCTATAACCATATGAAGAATGCCAAAGACCGACAGAAGATTGTGCTGAATGCCATGGCTGATATCGGCAAGATCACCCAAGCTGAAGCGGATAAGGCCTATGAGAAAATGCTTTCGTTCAAACCGGAAAGTGAGCGTAAAACGGTGGAAAGTGCCCCGTATTTCCGTGACTATATCCGGAATCTGGCCATCAAAGAGCTGGGAATCAGTGAAGCGATGCTGGATCATGGGGGATTGAATATCTACACCACCCTGGATCTGCGTGTGCAAAAAGCGGCTGAAGACGCCATAGCGAAGGGTATGGATGCCAAAAGTGAGCTGGAGACGGCCCTCGTGTCCATCGACCCTCGGACGGGCTACATCAAAGCCATGGTAGGCGGCAAGAATTACCGCACCAATCAGATTAACCATGTACTGGCGACAACGCGCCAGCCAGGTTCGGCGTTTAAACCCATTATGTATCTGGCAGCCTTGGAATCCAAGCAACTCACCAGCGCATCCATATTTAACAGTGAACCTACCCTGTTTCACTATGACAATGACCGCAAAACCTATAAACCCGGCAACTTTGGAGACAAGTATCTGGGTGAGATTGATCTAAGACAGGCGATCGCCGCTTCAGACAATATCTATGCGGTGAACACCATTATGCAGATCGGTCCTGAGCAGGTTGTCAGTATGGCAAAAAATCTGGGCATTACAAGCAACCTGAGCGCCGTGCCCTCTCTTGCACTGGGAACCTCACCTGTTAGTCCGCTGGAGATGGCGTCGGCCTTTTCCGTCATTGCTGCTGGTGGACAACGGACGCCACCTGTCGCCATTCTGCAAGTAACAGATGCCGCAGGACGTGTACTCTATGAATCCCCTCAAACCAAGGCTGAGACCGTCGTGGAACCTGCAGCAGCTTATGTCCTGACTCGTTTAATGGAAAGTGTCTTCGAAAATGGGGGAACGGGTAACCGGGTGTCTAAGGCGATCAAACGTCCGGTTGCCGGAAAGACGGGAACGACCAATACGGATGCCTGGCTCGTCGGATTCACACCCGAGCTCTCCACCGCTGTATGGGTTGGGTACGACCAAGGCAAAGCCATCTCAACTTCGGATGGTCGCCGGGCGGCGCCGATCTTTGCCCAATTCACAGAGCAGGCTCTTGCGAGCGTACCACCCAAAATTTTCACCGTGCCTGATCATGTTGTAAGTGTCTATATTGACCCGGAATCCGGCAAGCTGGCAGGCAACGGTTGTGAAGAGAAACGATTGGAAGTTTTTATTGATGGTACTGAACCGACAGAGGTATGTCATGGTACGACGGATGATTCGGATTCTGGAGAAGATGAGAAGACCCGCCAGGTACAGAATCAACAAGGCATACAGGAAGAAAAACATTCCTGGTGGGGAGATTTCAAACGTTGGTGGGTAGAATGATGCAAATGGGCGATGACTTAGTTGCGTCACCTATAACCCCTGGTTATATTGAACAATTGGAAATTCACTTCGAATGGAAACTCATAATTATTCAGATCGATGAATATGATTAATGCACAAGCAAAAGACCCCCAGCCGAACTTTCCGGTCAAGGGGCCTTTTGCTTCTTTTTGCTTTTATACTTTGTTGAAAATGATCTGCCTTAGGCGAGTGCTTCCTTCAATACATCTGGAGAAGCATTCCACCATTCTTCATTGTGTGAGATCAGCAGTGTCTTAAGTGCAGCTCGAGCTTCAGGTCCAAGCTCATCCAGCATGAAGCGACGCTTCAAGGCATAATCCATGCGATTCACATGTTCGGCCAACAGTTTCCATCCGCGTCTTGCTTCCGTATCAATCCACATCTCACATGCCGTTGCTCCACCATACAGTTGGCCTTCCTCCGTGCGATCGACAGCTACCCACACCAGCCATACCTGGCGTCCGTTGGGCACATCTTCACGATTGGTAGAGAACTTGATATTGCGTTCCACTTTGCTCTTCGCATGCATCGCACCGATATCGATTTTGGCTTCGCCATTATCAATAATGACCGGGGAAAGGTTATTCAGATCAATGGAGCCTGCACCGAAGCCTTTATGCTTGCTTTTTGCACTAACGATATTCAAGGCAATCTGTTTTTTGCCGTTTTGCTCGTTTTGGTCCATGTTTATAGCCTCCAAGGGTTGATACAAATATTTTAACTAATAATTGCCCCATTGCAAACATATACATGCTGTAGATGCTTGTCAACGGGAGGTATTTAACGATGATTCCACGACGCGCCAAGAGCTGGCTCACTGCATCCCTGGCCCTGTGTGTACTTGCCGGAGGGATATGGATCACTCTGGGTTATAATCGCTCAACTCATTCCGAATTGCCAGTACTCGCCCCCGAATCGGGCAAGCCCAAGGCAATAGCTCCAACTCCAGCACCTCCAGAAAGTGTACAGACCCCTACAGCCGAAGTGTACAGCAACCGTGTTGTGGAATATCACATGGATGTGAAGCTGGTCGAAGGAAACGTATTGGAAGGGACTCAGACGATTACCTGGACACATCCAGGCAAAAAAACCGTCAGCGAGCTTTACTTTCATATGTATCCCAACGCCTTCTCTTCTGCTGACACCACCTTTATGAGGGAATCCGGCGGAAAGCTTCGGGGTGATGTCATGCCTACCAATGGTTACGGCTCCATGAACATTACCGAAATGAAAACGGAGGACGGGCTCTCTCTCCTGCACCGGATGCAGTATGTGCAACCAGATGACGGAAATATCAAGGACACCACCCTCATTAAAGTACGCCTGCCCAAACCCGTCAAAGGCGGGGAAAGCATCACGCTCCACACCCGATTTGAAGTGAATCTGCCAAAGATTTTTGCACGGATGGGAACTGCTGATCACTTTGTCATGGCAGGTCAATGGTTTCCCAAATTAAGTGCCTATGAACCTGTAGGCAGGCGTGGACGAACAACGGAAGGCTGGAATCTGCACCAGTACCATGGCAATTCAGAGTTCTACGCCGACTTCGGTATATATAGTGTGCGTATTCGGGTGCCTGAAACATACAAAGTGGCTGCTACCGGATTTCCAACGCAGCAAGCCGTGGTGAAGAACGGAGAAAAGGTCTATCAATTCTATGCCGATGATGTGCATGACTTCGCCTGGGCAGCCTCACCCGATTTTGTGTACGCCGAGGAACCATTCTCTGCACCCAATGTGCCTGGTGTACGAATCAAGTTATATCTGGACCCAGCTCATCAGGATCTGAAAGAACGTTATTTCCATGCTGCGAAGGCGGCTCTAGCCAATTATAGCAAATGGTTTGGCCCATATCCTTACGCTACCTTATCCATCGTAGTTCCACCCAAAGTGGGGAACGGTGCTGGAGGTATGGAATACCCTACGCTAGTTACGGCCTTTGGAGCCGATGACACTACGCCAGGTTATGACCTGGAACGTACCGTAATCCACGAGATCGGACACCAGTACTTCTACGGCATGGTTGCCAGCAACGAATTCGAGGAGGCCTGGCTGGATGAGGGGTTCACCTCTTATGCAGAAGACAAACTGATGGAGCAGGAATACGGATTGATTCCGAATCTGCCGGTACAATCGGGACTGATTACGTCTCCTTCATCCTTAACACAAGAATCCTGGAAGTTTGATTCACAGAATGAGTATGCAGCCAATGTCTATACACGTGGCAAGCTTGTATTGCTTGGTATTGAACATCAAGTCGGTGCAAAAAAGATGGAACGCATTCTCTCTACCTATGTGAAGAAGTACCGCTTCAAACATCCCACTTCGGCTGATTTTCAGAACGTTGTGGAACAAGTGACCCGCACTTCCTGGTCTGATTATTTTGATCAGTACGTCTTTGGTGACGGGATGGCTGACTTTGCTGTAGAGAAGATTCGTGTTACGCCCGTACAGAAAGACGGTCAAACATTGTACGAGTCATCCGTGACGATCGCAAAAAAAGGGAGTGATTACAGCGCCGTTCCTGTTCGCATTGCTTTTGAAGATGGGCATATCCTCACCAAACAATGGAATGGAAAAGAAGATCGCATCACGTATAAATTAACTCACACATCTCCCGTATCCTGGGCCATGACCGATCCCCTGTACACGATCGTGCTGGAGAACCGCCATATGAACAATTTCCTGAAATCCGGACTGGATGAGCGGGCGAAGTCCCGCTGGAGCATGAGTGTAACCAAACTAATAGAAGCCATATTCGGAGGTCTGTCATGGTGAGGTGGAAACGGTGAAAGCGAAAATACGTGAAGGCTGGTTTCTCGTCCGTCAGCATATGTTCATTGCAGCAATCTTATTTCTCTATCAACTCATTTGGGGATATTTCTTCTATCGAATGGTACAATCGGCGGTCATCCCACTACTCCTGCGCTATCCGAATGCTGATGCCGGGGAGTTGAGTACACTTTTGTTCAAAATGGAAAGTCAACTTAACCTGTCTACCCATCCGGAGGTTCATCGTTATCTATGGATTCTAGGGGGCATGCTGCTGGTTCGGATGTTGATCAGCCCCCTCATTCAGGCAGGACTGCTCTACTCACTTCAGCACTTTAATTCTACAGAAGAGCGCATCCCCTTTGTCCGCGGAATCAAAAATCTGTGGAAACCGATGCTGCTGCTCCACACCATACGTACTTTATTGATACTTCTGCCCGCCTACTGGCTCATACCGAAGCTCTACTCGATTCTCATGGACGGATTTCATTCCCTTCAATTACTTTTGCCTGGTATCCCTTATGTTGTTGCCTGGATTTTATATGGTTGGATCATCCACCACGCCATACTCTACATGCAGTTCGGTGTTTCGGCACCAGAAGGAGAAGGCGGGGCTCACGGTACCCTCAGAGCACTCTGGATTGCAATGCGTCATCTCATCGCTGTAATCGGCATTGCACTCCTGCTGGGCGGAGTACACCTGCTCGTCTTTGGGGCATTCACTTCAGCCTCATGGTTATTAACGGGACTTACCGGACTTATACTACAACAGACGTATCCACTTGCCAGATGTCTATTGAGTCTGTGGAAAATATGCAGCCATTTCCGATTATGGCAGTCCAAAATATCCAAAGGTGAGAGCAGATAGTTTAAAAATTGTTACCATCACATGTTAAACTCTTGCCCTAATATGTACTTAATAAATAGGCAAACCTCAACCTTTCCCCGTCAAAGGTCGAGGTTTTTTTGCTAAATTTGTTGTTAAACGTTGCCAAAGCCGTACTCCTCTGTTACAATAATCGCAGTGAGTTTTTAGTAACAACTTTGTAATCTTTACATTCATATTTGTAACTACTTAAAATTAAATCGTCATTTCTTGATTTCGCAGGTGCATAACTAGCATAGCCAAATTCCTGGCACCTGGGAAGCGGGGGAACCAGTTATGGGTGAATTGATCTTGCTACAGAGGGATCATAGGGGACCTTCAACCGAATCCTTAAGCTAACCTCGCAGGCATTGGAAGGGGAATATCTCTTGTTCAAGAAGAAATTAACCGCAGCTGTACTTAGCATCACATTCGCTTTATCACTTGGTGCAGGTAGCGCATTCGCAGATTCAAAGATGGACACAGTAATTGATTCAGCAATGGGAACTACATACAAAAGTGGGGGAACAACGCTTAACGGCTTTGACTGCTCCGGATTTACACGGTATGTATTCGACAAGTTGGGTATTGATTTGGCACGCCAATCCAGTTCCCAATTCGACATGGGCGATTCCGTATCCCGCATGGAAATGAGAGCTGGCGATCTGGTGTTCTTTAATACAACAGGTAAAGGCGTATCTCATGTAGGAATCTTTGTAGGAGATGGAAAGTTTGCACACTCCTCTTCTTCCAAAGGCGTTACGATCAGTGCATTGAGTGAAAACTATTGGGCCAATCGTTATGTTGGCGCGAAACGGATTATGAGCACGGACGCATATGAATCACTGGCCCTTGACTAGGGACAAGCTGAGCAACATGATGCTGTAACCATTAACCATACTGGAACGAAGCAAGAAGCATAACAGAACCGCCCGGTACATTCTCCGCAGGAATGTATCCGGCGGTTTTTTTGTGCTTCAATCCTTATTCATGTTACAAGTTATACTCGGGGTATATCCTGCGACATCAACAGGTTCATTTTGCGTTCGTTCGTCCGTGCCCTTATGATGTTTTTACCCATCCCGTTATAATATAAACGAAATTACCGGAACTTTTGTTTCATTTTTTTCTTGGGAAGGAAGACTTGCTAAATGAACATCTCTTTTGTAGAGTGGACAAAGAGTTCTGTTTCAAGGAAAGGAGCATGCAGGTGTATGAAGGAAACCCCTGTGACGTTTCACGTTGTACCCATGCGAGAAGAACATGCGGAGCTTATCTGCAGTTGGCAGTATGACCCGCCTTACAATATCTACAGCTGGCTCCCCTGGGAGCAGATGAAAGCTCTGGAAGTGGAATTCGGAGATGCACAGCTGCGGCAGGAGCAATATGCGATCGTCCTGGATCAGAACGATCGTATATGTGGATTTGCTCAATACTTCCCACTTGAAGGGGTAACCCGGATTGGCCTTGGCATGCATCCAGAGCTGTGTGGTCAGGGTCAAGGGACAGCTTTTGTCACTGCTATTGTACAGGAAGCCATTCGCCGAAATCCCACGAATGAGATTGATCTGGAAGTACTCACTTGGAATGCTCGTGCCATTCAAGTCTATCTGAAGAGTGGATTTGTCACCCAGGATACATACGAACGACAGACCCCAAGCGGCCTGAAGCCCTTTCACTGTATGGTTTATGAAGGGCCTCGCGGTTAGAATCCATTGCAAAACAACCAAATTCGCCCCTTGTTATGTGATTAGTTCAAAAAATTCCCACAAAATGCTATGATGTCAGTACAGGTTCCGTTATAATGATATGGATAGTTTCAGGTTAGATGATCTTTCATTCTGGAGGGGACATAAGGGATGCACAAATGGATCATGAGCGGAGTATTTTTTGCAGCATGCGCTTTAGCTATTGTTTTAATGTTTACGCTTCCAGGGAAAGAAGAAGTGGCTGAAGAAGCCAAACCAACCATGCCGGAAGTAACATTGGATGCCGGACAAGCTGAAGCACTGGTCAAAGCCAATTGTATCTCCTGTCACGGGGATCAGCTTCAAGGTGGCGTAGGACCTGCTCTGGCCAACATCGGCAGCCAGGATGATCTGGAGAAGATCTATTCTACGATTGTCAAAGGTAAAGGTGGTATGCCTTCCTTCAAGGGCAAGCTACAGGATGAAGAGATTGCCAATATCGCCATGTGGCTGTCAGAGAAGAAATAATCTCTGCACACGCATAACAAAGAGGCCCTTTAATCCCCTTTTGGGAGAATAAGAGCCTCTTTGTTATATCAATTATTAGGCATCTAGCGCGTGCTCGGCCAGAAAGGCCTCAACTTCACGTGCGGACGGCATCCCGGACTGGGCACCGAGCTTTGTCACGGATAACGCGGCCGCACCCATGGCGAAGCCTACGGCCGCGTCCAAGGTCTCACCGCGCGCGAGGGCTACCGCCAGCGCGCCGTTGAAGCAATCGCCAGCGCCGGTCGTATCGACGGCGCTTACGGCGTAGCCGGGCGCACGGCACGCGCCGGCACGCCCTGCTTGTACGCGGCCACCAGGCGCCGCCGCGTACACAGCCCCCTCGGGGCCGAGCGTCGTAACGACAGCGGCCCCGAGGGATGCGGCGAGCTCTGCGACCGCCGCATCCAGGTCTTCCGGCCGGAGATGATCCCGGCCGGTAAGCACGGCAAGCTCACTGCGGTTCGGCGTGACAACGTCGACGCACCGCAGGAGCTCCTGGGGTAGACCCGGCACCGCGGGAGCCGGGTTGAGCACCACCAGTGCGCTGCCTTCAGCCGCCAGTTGGGCGGCGCGGGTAACCGCTGGCAGCGGGATCTCCAGCTGCAGCAGCACCGCTGCGGCTGCAGTCAGGCTTTTTACCGTATCCGCCTCTTCCAGCATCTCAGGCACCACTTGCCCATTCGCACCAGGAATAACGATAATCCGGTTGTCTCCCCGAGAGAGCCAGATGGAAGCCGTCCCAGTAACCGTGTCTTCCAATCTGCGAACCTGCGAGACATCTGCACCACTTTCCGTCAGACTGTGCAGCAGACGTTCGCCAAAACCATCCGATCCCACCGCACCAATCATTGTGGTCTGTCCACCCAGACGCGCAGCAGCGACAGCTTGATTTGCACCTTTGCCGCCAGCGAGATAGTGGAGTTCCTCCCCGCTCACTGTCTCTCCCTCTTCCGGAATCGTATCTGTCTTCACCACGAGATCCATATTGAGACTGCCTACGACAGCAATAAGAGGTTGTTCCTGATTATAGTCTGACATGTATGGGTTCACTCACTTTCGGGCGTGCGATAATAACCAACCTTGTTATTCCGACCTCATTTTGTCATAAGCTTCGTTGTACTGCCCTGCTTCCTTAATATCTACAGATGTAATACCGCCCGCATCCCATGACGTAAGACGCAGCGTAACCGTTGTATAGTCAATCGTAATAAAAGGATGATGATTGAACGCTTCCGAGATCGCAGCGACCTCATCCACAAATGCAATCCCTTTCATGTAGTTGGAGAACACAAATTTGCGTACAATCCACCGTCCCTCTTCCAGTTCCCAGCCTTCCAGCCTCCCCAGATGAGCTTCGACTTCCTCTTGCGAAAAAACCATGCGTTATCTTCCTCCCCATAGGATGGTACATTACAGACGTATGTCCGTATAACCACCGACACCTTCGGTCCGATCAACAGCAACCTCAAAGGCCAGGCTCACCGCCATGCGGTTGGCCCATTTCACGACTAACATCTTACCACGGACAAGCTTCAAAATCCAATCACCTACATGGCATAGAACCACTAACCATAAGGCTTTGGGGGAAATTCCAGTTCCATTCATCCCCCTGAAAATGCATATAAACACACTAAATTAAAGGTACAAATGTCAACTCTTCTTCCCCGATCAAAATATGAATGCGGTGCTGCTCCTTATCATGGATGACCACGCCACTTCCAACCGGAATAACAGACTCCTCACCCAGCGCATAGAACAAATCCTCCGCCAACGCCTCATCCACTTCAAGTTGGTCAGATGCAGCCAGTCTCTCCCACTCTTCCGAGTCCATTTCAAAGAAAACATACCGATCCGGTATGCGCCCGATTGCCGTTGTCAAATCTGTCAAAATTCCTTCATAATCCCGTCCATGCTTTACGCCCATTGGCTTTTCACTCCTATTCGGCCCCTAAGGAGCGGATTTGATCTTATTATACCTGAAAATAGCCCTTAAAAAAAAAGGCCTATTGGTCGATAAATACTATACATGATCGTTTTAACTGTTTTGGCAATCCAAAAGTGTGCCAAGCATTAAGAGAATTGCGGCTCTACGTTCGTCCGGAAGCCCGAATATAGCCGCTTGAAAGGATTCAATTTTATCTCATGGATGAGGTGTATGATGAACATTTCAACAATTATTGGACTTGTTTTGGGACTCGCTTCACTTGTAATCGGTATGATGTTGAAGCATGCTCCCGTAATTAATCTGGTCAACAACCCAGCAGCCTACATGATTATATTTGTTGGTACCGCAGCAAGTATTTTTATGGCATTCCCTATGTCAGAAGTCAAGAGAATTCCGAAGCTCTTCGGAATTTTGTTCAAACAGCAAAAATTGATCGATCGCGTATCCCTAATCGGCACATTTATGGACTGGGCTTCCACTACCCGTCGTGAAGGTTTGCTTGCACTAGAATCAAAAGTTGAAGAAATCGACGATCATTTCCTTCGCAGCGGCATGCGAATGATTATCGACGGGAACGATCAAGATTTCGTCAGCGATGTTCTAATGGAAAATATTCACACTACAGAGGAACGTCACCGCAGTGGTGCACTGATCTTCTCCCAAGCAGGTATGTATGCTCCAACACTTGGCGTTCTTGGAGCCGTAGTTGGTTTGATCGCAGCCCTTGCGGACCTTAGCGATATGGATAAGCTCTCTCAAGCGATCGCAGCAGCATTCATCGCTACCCTCTTGGGTATCTTCACAGGTTATGTACTGTGGCATCCAATGTCCAACAAGTTGAAGCGGATGTCCAAGCAAGAGATGGAAATCAAGCTCATGATGGTTGAGGGTCTGCTCTCGATTCAATCCGGTGTTTCCACCATTGCTATCAATCAGAAATTATCTGTATTCCTGACACCTTCCGAACGTAAACAACTGGAAGAGAAGGAGGGTTCATCAGGTGAAAAAGGCTAAGAAGCATGAGCCACATGAAGAGCATGCAGACGAGAGTTGGTTGCTCCCTTATTCCGACTTGATGACCTTGTTGCTCGCTCTGTTTATTGTGTTGTTCGGCATGAGTTCCATTGATGCGGGTAAGTTTGAACAAATGGCTTCCGCACTAAGCAGCGCATTGAATGGTGGATCAGGTGTCCTTGATTATAGCTCCATGAATCCTGAAACTCCGGGTGCTGATCTTGGTAAGAAGAAAGAACAGCCTGAGGAGATTACGAAAAAATCACCAAATCAGATCACCGATGCTCAGATGGCTCAGAAAGAGCAAGAGAATCTGGAGAAGCTCAAGAAACGGCTTGACCAGTATATCTCGAAGAACGGGCTTTCCGACCAGCTGAACACCAAGCTGAATCAATCTGAATTGAAGATCACCATCAGTGATAACGCCCTGTTCTCCTCAGGCCGAGCAGATGTGAAGCCTGAATCACGATCCCTCGCCAAAGCGATCTCAAGCATGCTGCAGGAGTTCCCTGAATATGAAGTGGTGGTATCCGGGCATACCGATAATATTCCCATTTCGAACAACCAATATAAGGATAACTGGGATCTGAGTGCGGATCGTGCGCTCAACTTCCTGAAAATCCTGTTGCTGAACACACAATTGGACCCTTCCAAATTCACACCAAGTGGTTATGGAGAGTATCACCCGATTGCCAGCAATGACACCAATACCGGACGGGCACAGAATCGCCGTGTAGAGGTATCTATCATTCGGAAGTATCAAAGTAACAATACAAATGTAAAAGCCGTTGGCGAAGGAAACTAGAGGCCTGCAGCGATTCATTAACCAAAGACCGTTCTCCAGGTACAAGGAGAACGGTCTTTTTGGTTTATATAAAGCTTATGCTTGGTTTATCTCTACATTTTTTCACACTATTTGCGAAGATTCACCTGTCGTCATTGATCCTATACCAAAAAGCCCTGCGCTCCTTTTCGGAAAGCAGGGCTTCAATCAGTTAATTAGTCAAAGTCGAATCAACTATTCCAGTGAATAGTCCAACAGACCGCCCAGCTCCGCTTTTTCAGCAGCGGTAAGCTCTCTCCATGAACCTGTCGCCATTTCTCCAAGATGAATGTTCATGATCCGAATACGCTTCAACTTACGAACCTCGTAGCCAAAGGCACTGCACATCCGCCGAATCTGACGGTTCTTTCCTTCAGTCAGGATGATACGGAATACTCGATCCGTCATCCGGGTCACTGTACAAGGCAGGGTCATTTCACCCAAAATCTTAACCCCGGTGCTCATACCTCTAAGGAAACTCGGGGTTACAGATCGATCAACAGTAACGATATACTCTTTCTCATGGCGTCCTTCTGCTCTAAGAATCCGGTTAACGATATCGCCATCATTGGTCATCAGGATCAAACCTTCCGAGTCCTTATCCAGACGTCCAATAGGGAAGATACGTTCATCATGCCCGACAAAATCAACGATATTCCCCTGAATATGCTGCTCGGTTGTGCTTGTGATCCCGATCGGTTTATTCAGCGCGATATATACGTGTTTTCTCTTTTCCTTGATCGGTTTGCCATTGATTCTTACATCGTCGCCTTCTTCTGCCTGACTGCCTAGCTCAGCCTTAGTTCCATTAATCGTTACCTGACCGCTATCCACCAACTTGTCTGCTTCGCGCCGGGAGCAGTAACCTGTTTCACTAATAAATTTATTAATACGCAAAAGGTAATCTCACCTCATCTATTTCTCTTCATCTGTAAGTGGTTCATCCGTTACCTGATCTACCTCAATGACTTCCGATTGTTGCTCGGATGCAGGCAGTTCAATAATAACCGTTGTTCCCTTGTTCATGACGCTTTTAATATCCATCATGCCCTTATGTGATTGAATAATGCGCTGACTGACCATCAGGCCAAGCCCTGTTCCAGACTCTTTATTCGTAAAGAAAGGCTCCCCAAGCTTAGGCATCATCTCTTCCGGGATACCAATACCTTCATCCCTAATCTCAATTCTGACGCGTTTCGACTGCTCGTCATGCTTGAGCTTGATATGGATACTTCCTCCATTTGGCATGGCCTCCATACCATTTTTCAGCAAATTGATGAATACCTGCTTCAATTGGTTCTCTTCACAGTGTACCATAGCCGAATCAGATGAGGCACGCAGTACAAATTCTACACCATGCAGATGCGCCTGACTATCCAGTAACGAGATGACATCGCCAAGAATAAAACGAATATCCCGATTCTGAAAATGAACCGCCTGCGGTTTGGCCAGAATCAGAAATTCACCAACGATAAGGTTGATGCGATCCAGCTCCGATAACATCAGATCCAGATGACGATGATTCAGCTTGTTGCTCTCTTGCTGTAACTGCAGGAATCCGCGCAGCGTGGTCAGTGGATTACGAATCTCATGTGCCACACCTGCTGCAAGCTGGCCCACGGTTGTTAGCTTCTCAGAACGTCTGAGCAGCTCTTCCATCCGATTACGACTTGTAATGTCCCTGGAGACGCTAATCAGCGCGGTAATCTCTCCAGCCTCGTCTCGTACCGGAGCCGTACTGACACTGACCTCTACTCGGGTCCCGTCTTTCTTCATCCAGGTGGTTTCGTTGGACGTAATGGACATTCCCTCAACGAGTTGGGCATGCTGACGTTTCATTTCTTCTTCTGCCTCTGGTGGGATGATCTTCAGATTACGGCCTTCCACCTCACGACTTCGAAAGCCATATAATTGTTCAAATGCCCGGTTAACCCGCAGCACTTTTCCTTCAAGATCCGTAATGTGAATGGCATCCGCTGTCTGATTGATAATGGACTCCAGATGCTCTTTCACCGCCCGATTCTCTTCATACATCTGTTTCAGACGGCTCGTATAATGGCCCAGATTACGAATCATGGCATTAATACGATTGGCTAGTTGGCCAAGTTCATCCTTCCTCCGTACTTTCAGACGGAAATCAAAGTGCCCATCCGCTACATCATTCACTTTTCCCAGTATGGATTGGATCGGACGTGTAATATACCCTGCGAGTAGATAGCTACCAAAGATCACGATCTCCAGCAAAACCAACGATATGGAGGCATGGCTCACCAACTGCTCAGATACCATGGAGGATATTTGCTTATAGTCCATGACAATACTGATTACATAGGAAGACTGATTGGGTGTGAAAATGGGAATAAAACTCTTCAGTACCTTCTGTTCATGCGTTTCACTGACAAAAGATACATTTTGCCCTGTTCGAATGGCGCGTACCACAGCACGATGATCCTCATCCGTAGAACCATACTGGTATGTACCAAAACGAATTGGTCTGTTATTCAACTTGCTAAAGTTTGAATCTCTTCCGTCATCACCCATGTTCGGGCTGCCAAAAGTCAACGGATTGATGCCTGTAATCTCCAGAATGGAGGGATTGACCTCACGGATTTTATTCAAAATCTCATCCGGACTAGAGATTTTCACATAGTCATCAACTTCCGTATTATTATAGAAAGGATTGATTATGTAGTTTCTCTTTCCATCATGGTAGTAACCCCAGATATCAATATCCGAAGGACTGGAGGTTGAATATTCGAATCCATCTGACCAGAAATGCTCCAACTTCTGCCCTTGGGGAATCGTCACCTGTTGTTTTTCAAACAACTGCTTAAAGGCCTGATACCAATAGGTCATGGATTTGGTGGACAGCCCGATTTCTCTCGGATCCGAAGAGCGGCTAACAACGATGTCATCATCCGTCTGCTCCATTAACGAAATATGTGAGACGCCGACCTTTTGGCTCAAGCGTACAAGTTCTTCATTTGTGATATTATTAATATCCGGGTCCAATTCTTCAGCCGCCATGACAGCAGCAAGCCACAGATTGTTTCCAATCTGCCGTTTTACATAATCCGAACTGTATTGATTCTGTTCGACAGAAATTGCAATCTGCTTTGCAGTGAGCACCATCTTGGTTTCACTGTCCTGCCTCAGATTCTCTTCTGTAGTATAATAACTCAGTGCGATATTCAACACTAAAATAACGAGCACTGAGCACGACATAATCATGGATAATTTCGTTTTAATAGACAAGTTTTTTTGTTCACCTCTCGGCTTGTACCCTCTGGCGATATATGGCAAAACCTATCTCCATCATAACGCTTGTATGTCTTTTTGAAAAGGATAATTGACCTGTGTCCAAAAGTTACCGAATGACTGAAAAGCTCGAAATTCGTTGTTTTTTGCATTTTCGAACCCTACAATGAAATTAATCACTATATTTATCCACATACCCACAGGCTTGTGGATAGTTTGTTTATAACTATGTGAGCAACTACATGGTTATCCACAATTCTATACACAACATGTTAACAACCCGAATACTTGTTCGCTGAATAAACGATTTTGGAAGGAGTTATATAGTAATGACTGACCATTTTCTTCAGTCCGATCTTGAGCATTTATCTGAGGAAGCTCAGCATGAGCACTGGATGCGGGAGGCCATTGCCGAGGCCTACAAAGCTGAGGCTCTTGGGGAAGTGCCGATTGGAGCTGTAATCGTACAAAATAACCAAATTATTGGTCGGGGATACAATCTGCGTGAAACTACACTGGATTCCACCGCCCATGCAGAGATGGTCGCTATTCGTCAGGCCAGCGAGACCATCGGAGCTTGGCGTTTGTTGGATTGTTCTCTGTACGTCACATTGGAACCTTGTCCAATGTGTGCAGGTGCAATTGTACAATCAAGGGTCCCCCGCGTAATCTATGGTACGGCTGATCCCAAGGCAGGCTGTGCAGGTACACTGATGAACCTGCTACAGGAGCCTCGTTTTAACCATCGCACCGAGGTTATTCCAGATATCCTCCAGCCTGAATGCTCCACGATGCTAACTCAATTTTTCAGAAGTCTGCGTAAAAAATAAACTATATAAATTGAAACTAAACATTTACACGAGAACGTAGAGGACAGAAATGACCTGAAGAAGCAACGCGTTCGCCTTTATCCCCAGATTTCCACCTCTATAATATAGAATCGAAAAATCGGGGGATAACAGCGATCGGAAAGTTGTTCTGTCATCGGAGTGGCAAGTGTAATATTCTTTAGTTCAATTCATATAGCACTACAAACATCCCAATTAGAAAGGAAGTGTGCTGTAATGGCACTAACACTCTATGATACAGCCAATGGCATAAGCCTTCGGTTGCTCACACCCCAGGATACACAGTCCTATCTGGACCTGATTCAGGTCACACGCGTCCCCTACCAGTCTGTAGAACCCGTGCGAGACGATGAATTCTATACACTGGATGCTCAGACTCGGCGGATTGAGGATCGGGTCAAGGCAGCAGAAGAAGGTACAGGATATCAATTTGGAATCTATACCATTAAAGACAGCCTGCTGATTGGACAAGTAAGTATCAACAATGTCGTACTGGGCGTTGCCAATTATGCGGATATGGGTTACTTTATCCATCCAGATTATCAGGGTGGCGGACGAATGACAGCAGCGGTTAAACTGGCCGTAGCTTATGGCTTCCGTGCGCTGAAGTTAAATCGGGTTCAGGCTGCGGTATTGCCCTCCAACAAAGGTTCACAGCGCGTACTGGAGAAGAACGGATTCCAGTTTGAAGGTACTGCTCGCAAATACCTCAAGATCAACGGCAAATATCAGGATCATCAGATCTATGCTGTGCTTGCTGAAGACTTGGACGAACTTGCGAATTAACTGATTTAGAATTTCCACCACAAAGCTGTCTGTATTTCCAATTCAACAATATACAAATTTAATATTCCAAACCGCACTACTCTAGCTATGTAGGAGAGAGTGCGGTTTTATTTGTATAGATCACCAGCCACCATTCAAAATCAAAGATCAATTATTTTGCGGATTCCCCTCATACGCTGTGTAACAAAAAGAAACCGCCTGTATCCAAGCGGAAGGAGATTATCCCTCACTTGAATCACAGACGGTTTATTTGAACTCAGCGAGATTAGTATCCGTATGAAGCGTTCATCAGTTCTTCGAACTCTTGCATAGTAATTACGTCATCGCCAGTAGGGATGTTGATTTTGAATGCTGCTTTTTCGTTAATCTTGGTGTACGTATTGGAACCGGTAAATGCCAATTTCACTTCGTCTTTTGTATCTTCTGGCTTGATCAGCACATCAGCGACCATCTTTTGATATACCGGGAAGTCGTTTTTGTCCAATGCGAAATCGATGTTGAATTGGTTAATTGTCAAAACATCTTTCAATTTATCCAAGTCTTTAGCCATTTCAGCCTGATCTGCCTCAGTGATTTTCAGATCTTCTTTAGCTTTGTCGATATCAGCCTGATCCATTTGCAGCATTTCACGATATTCCTCTTTGGACAGAATATCCAATACTTTAGGCATAGCTTTTGTTACCAGTACAGTAACTGCTTCTTTAACATTGTCATTATTCACCGAGAATTGTACAACCTGCTTCGCATCTACACCTTCAGGAAGTTGTGCATCTTTGGTGTCAAGATTTTTGAAGAATTTAGCTTGATCGTACTCGCTCAGCACTGCGTCCATGACTTCGTTGCTCAGCTTTTGAGTTTTGGCTGCGTCCATAGCATCCGGGTTCCATTCCGTACCCTCTTGCTCAGCCAGTTCTTTCAGGTCAAGTTCCAGGAATTTACCTACAACGTTCTCCGGAATCGGGAAGAACGGAATGTTCGGCACTTTCACATAGAGTTTCTCTGCCGTCATCACCATTGGAATGTTAAAGGTCATACCCATATCGCCTTTAAGCTCGATGCCAAGAGTCATCTCGGTCTGCATTGGCTCACTTTGGTATACACCTGTTACATTCAACTGAGCATCCTTCAGCATGCTCATAAACTGAGTCATAGTAGGATCCGTTTGTGAAGCATCCCCAGGTTTATAGCTCAATTCATTAATTGTAAAGTTGGAACTCATTTCATACGAAGTCAATTTGGAAGCATTGGCCGCAGCCGTCTTCAATGCCTCTTTTGGTTCCTGCTTGCTGCTACATGCTGTCAATGCCATAGATACGGTCAACAGCAACGTAAGAAGAAGCGCCCCCATACGTTTAGTCATTTGTTTCTCTCCTCTCGTGATAACCCCAAAAAAAGTAATTCAATATCAATGATATACCATATCGTCAGATACCGAAACCTAATTTGGGAAAAATGTGATCTTTCCTCTTTAAAATGGCTACAAAGACCTATGTCAGCTTGGGAATAACCATGTGCCTGTCTTTATATATGTATGAATACGCAAAAGCCCCCTGTTAGGTAACAAGGGACTTTTGCTTGAATCTGTTTCTTCTATTAACCTTGGGGATTCAAATGATCCACATGATTTTGGTTTTTTACTTTTTTGGAACCGGATAATGGTTCCTGCATGGAAGAGCGTTTGGATGAATGACGATGCTGTTCGGATGCTTGTGCTTCCGGTACGGGAATTGTTTTTGGTTTGCTCATATTATTGCCCCCTCATCATTGGTTAGGAATGGGATGGGTCCCTATCTTCCGTTTTGTCATGATTCAGTGCATCCTGATGACGACGATCATTAATATCTTGCTGAATTTGCTGGGCATGATGACTGTTTACGGCAGGCTGCTCCAGATCATCGACTACATTTTGCAGGTTTTTGTCTACTCCCGCTTTGGCTTTAGTCAATTGAGTTCACTCCTTCAAATTTCAGGCTATTATCTCGTCTGGGATTGTAACGACTGGGCGCATTCATGAATGTGCCGTGTATAATCGTGAGCCAGTTCCTGAATCGGTTCTGTACGCTCATCAGTCGTTCGTCCATCCCGTTCCACATCAATTAGCTGTACGCTGACTTCACGGGAATCGACATATGCACATTTGAAATCAAAAGAGTACATCTCGTGCCCTGCTGTAGCAATGTGTATCCGAATCGCCTGCTGATCGGCTTCATCGGCCATTACCTGAGCCTGGTCTCCAACATTCAGGACTTGAGGCAAACGTTCTTGCCAAGCCCCTACAAGCTCTGTCTGATCGATGTTTAACTCGCGGTTCATCTTACCACCTCCACTCCTATAAAGTGCGGCGATGAAGATGTTTTTATACATATTAACCTTATTCCAAATATAACGTTGTACTGTGCAACGTATACATCGGTCGCCAACCTGTATGCTAACTACGTTTAACAAACTCACAACGCAAAAAAGGACCCGAGCGAGATCGCTCGAGTCCTTGTTATAAGTATAGTATGGCGGAGAGGGTGGGATTCGAACCCACGTGGAGTTGCCCCCTAACGGTTTTCAAGACCGCCCCGTTATGACCGCTTCGGTACCTCTCCAGGGAAATTAACTTTTATAAACTTGCCACGAAAAGTATCATACCACATCTCGACATTATAATGCAACCTTTTTATATGAAAATTGATAATTCTAATCAGACAACTGTCTCCGTTATACAAAACACTCCAATCCGCCATTCCAAAATGACGGATTGAATTTGTATTCCTCTTGATGAGGATGGTTAGCTAACTCTTAAGAGCGACGTGCAATCACACTGGTGCCGCCCATATAAGGACGCAGTGCTTCAGGAATAACAACCGTACCATCTTCCTGTTGATAGTTCTCCAGGATAGCCGCTACCGTCCGTCCAACAGCCAATCCCGACCCGTTCAATGTATGAACAAATTCCGGTTTGGCTTTTGGCTCTCTGCGGAAACGGATATTGGCACGACGTGCCTGGAAGTCCTCACAGTTAGAGCAAGAAGAAATCTCACGATAGGTATTGCTCTCAGGCAACCATACTTCAATATCATACGTTTTAGCTGAAGTGAAGCCCATATCTGCGGTACACAATGTCAGAACGCGATACGGCAAGCCCAATAATTGAAGCACACGCTCCGCATTTTGAGTCATTTGCTCCAACTCTTCATACGAAGTCTCTGGAGTAGAGAGCTTGAGCAGCTCTACTTTGTTGAATTGATGCTGACGAATCAAGCCGCGTGTATCCCGTCCAGCCGAACCGGCTTCAGAGCGGAAACAAGAGCTGTATGCCACAAAGTGCTTAGGCAATTGATCTACATTCAGAATCTCTTCGCGATGGTAGTTCGTTACCGGAACTTCAGCAGTAGGAATCAGATAATATTCAGTATCTTTCAACTTGAACAGATCTTCTTCGAACTTAGGCAGTTGACCTGTTCCAAACAAGCTGTCCCGATTAACGATGTATGGAGGCAGAATCTCTTCATATCCATGTTGATCGCTGTGCAGATCCATCATGAAGTTAATCAATGCACGTTCGAGACGTGCACCCAGACCTTTATAAAAGGTAAAACGGGAACCTGTTACTTTGGCAGCCGCTTCAAAATCAAGAATATCGAGATCCTGCGCAATTTCCCAGTGTGCTTTTGGTGCAAAAGTAAATGACTTCGGCTCTTCCCAACGACGAATCTCAACATTGTCGTCTTCAGAAGCTCCAATAGGTACACTTTCGTTAGGAATGTTTGGAATCGCCATTGTGAGATCATTGATCTTCACTTCCAGTTCCCGAACTTCCTCGTCCATGGCTTTGATTCGATCAGAGACTTCACGCATCTCCACAATCAGATCATCTGCATTCTCACGATTTTTCTTCAGTCTAGCAACTTCCGCGGAGACCGTATTCCGACGACTCTTCAGCGTTTCACTCTCTTGAAGCAATTCCCGACGCTTGGCATCCATCTCGGTAAATCCAGCGATAAGATCCAGCGATTTGCCACGTTTAGTCAATGCTTCTTCTACACGTGCATACTCATTCCGCAATATTTTCACATCAAGCACGATATACCCCTCCTAAATAACCTCACAACGTGAAGCCTTATGTTAAATCCATTCTCAAAACTCTACTGTATATACCTTACTATATACTTATCGGAACCTGTAACCCAAAAAACAACCTATATCCCCGGTGTCACCCTCCGCTGCGATTCCCGCTTTGAAGCAGATACAGGCAACATCAGGCATCCGTTCAGATGCAACTGCCATCCAGCGGCCTTACAAGGCTTCTGGGGAAGTGATCCGATGACCGGGAGATCATAGGTTGTACATCATGCATTATTTAGAGTCTACCGTGTGTTTGTAGGATCTGGCCATGTCTACAAAATAAGTATGCAGACGATAGTCATCCGTCAATTCCGGATGGTAGGAGCAAGCCAGCAAATGCCCCTGACGAGCGGTAACAATCTCATCCTTGTATGTGGAGAGAACTTCGACCTGGTCTCCGACACTCTCGATCAAGGGTGCCCGTATAAACACAGCCCTTACCGTTTCCTCAATGCCTTTGACCGGCAAATCCGTCTCAAAACTTTCTCTCTGCCGTCCAAATGCATTTCGGGATACAGTCATATCCATTAGCTCCAAATGAGCTTCTTCTTGCCCTGCAATGTGTTTAGCCATAACGATCAAGCCAGCACAGGTACCAAATACCGGTTTGCCTTCAGCAGCAAACGTGCGAATGGCATCCATAAACCCATACTTGCGCATCAGTTTACCGATCGTCGTGCTTTCCCCGCCAGGGAGGATAAGACCATCCAAGTCCTCCAATTGCTGAACCTGTTTGATAGCTATACCTTCTGCTCCAGCACGTTCAATACTTCGAATATGCTCTGTTACAGCTCCTTGAAGTGCTAAAACGCCGATCTTCATACGCTCATTCCCCTTCTCTTACCAGCCACGATCTTGCATACGGTAAACGAACATTGTACTTTTTTACTTCATCATACGTGAATTCTAACTTGATATTTTACCGGAAAAATTGTAAATATACAATCCATCCGGTCGGAATAACTTGTATTTTGTCAATGATATGATCACATATACATCAAAATCATGATCATACTCTTTTAATGAAGTTTGCTAAGGGTTAGAACAAGTTTTTGATCCCGTCAAAGAGATCTACGAAGAAATCCTTCACGGCACGGAAGAACAAACGGAACCATCCGCCTTTTTCAGCCTCTTCAGCAGTGATCAAGTTCACTGTTTTTTCCTGTGGCTCAATTCCATCTGCTTTATACGTGTACGTTACCGTACCCACTTTCGTACCTGCCTTGATTGGTGCTACCAGCTTATCAGCCTCATTTACGTTAGCTTTGAACGTCACATTCAGGTTCTGAGTACCTTTGGGAACAACAAAACTTACCGCATTATCAGTTACAACAGGAACGGTTGTTTCTTTCCCTTTTTTCAAAGGTACCGCTTCCCAGCCCGTCACTTTGGTCTTGCCTGCAACAGCCTGTTTCACTTCAAAGTTGTTAAATCCATAGTCCAATACCTTTTTAGTTTCTCTGAAACGTGCGGATTCCGAATCTGTGCCCATAACAACACTAATTAGACGCATACCGTTACGTTCTGCTGTACCTGTAAAGTTATTACCTGCGTTCGTGGTATGGCCTGTTTTCATTCCATCCAGACCTTCATAGGCATAGCTTTTGAAATTGGTTATATTTTTATTCGCTTCCAGCATCCAGTTATAATTGATAATTGGAGCTTTATCATTGGGACGGAACTTGTAGGATTGAATAGTTGTAAATTCTGTGTAGTCCGGGTGATCCATAATGATGTATCGGCATAGAATTGCAGCATCTAGAGCGGACATCACAGTTTCCTTGTCTTCAGCTGGGCGGAAATCAGCAGGCATATCTGCTCGGTCGAGACCGGAAGAGTTGATAAAGAAGGTATCCTTCATGCCCATACGCTTCGCTTCATCATTCATCATTTTCACGAAAGCTTCTTCCGAACCGGCAACATGTTCAGCCAAAGCAACCGTAGCATCATTGGCAGAGCCAACAGCCATAGCAATATAGAGATCCTTAACTGTGTGCTGGTCACCTTCCGCGAGGAAAATTCGCGACCCGATACTTTGTGCAGCATTCTTTTTAACAGTTACAATATCGTCCCAACCGAATTTACCTTGTTTGACTTGTTCGGCGACAATGTACTCTGTCATCATTTTGGTCATACTTGCAGGTGGCATCGCTTTATCCGCATCGACATTTAGTAGAATCTGTCCCGTTGAGGCTTCCATTAGCACCGCAGATCTAACCTCAAGCCCAAGCGAGTCTACCCCAGGCACCTGTACAGCTTTCTCCGTCTTTGTTGTTGTTGCCGCAGCAGTCAGAACCTGACCGGAGTTGTCCGCAGCAGCCATGACCGGCATTACTGCAGACATGCAAAGCATGTTAATTAGCATTACCGAGGCTACGCTCTTTTTGAGCATTTGGCGTTTCTTTTTATTCATGTGTTTGGCTTTCAATGATGAATACTCCCTTCGATCCAAAGCATTGTTAATTGCTTCAGTGCAGCTTATGCTGCGATTTTCTTGTTCCCTAACCTGCGTGTTTGATGTACGAGTTGTGTGCTATATGCGCTGTATCGAACGAGCAATATTATTGCTCCTAAAGTTCGTTATCGATTGTCACTTAGTCCGCATTTTGCAAATGCTTATGTAAAAGGACGTCCGCGCTTCTGTTTACCTGGCAGCCTTTTCTGGCACTGCATTTGCTTTTCAAAACCATATTCATAGATTCACGTCAAATAGCCGCCGCAACGCCTTAATCCATCCATGGATCGTCACCGCTTGTTCTATTCTATCACAGGGGTATCTGCAAAAAAAGACAGACCCGGTGAAAATCACCGAGCCTGTCCTGGAAATGATTAACTCTCTTCCGATTACAACGAGTAGTTAGGTGCTTCTTTGGTAATCTGTACATCATGGGGATGACTTTCGCGCAGTCCCGCACCGGTAATACGAATAAAGCCAGTATCGTTCCGAAGCTGCTCCAGGTTGCTTGTACCGCAGTAACCCATACCGGAACGCAGACCACCAATCAGTTGGTGAATCGTATCAGACAATGGACCTTTGTAAGCGACACGACCCTCAATTCCTTCTGGAACCAGTTTTTTGTCATCATCCTGGAAGTAACGATCTTTACTACCTTGTTTCATTGCTGCCATTGAACCCATACCGCGATAAACTTTGTAGCTACGTCCTTGGAAGATCTCAGTTTCCCCCGGGCTTTCCGCTGTGCCGGCAAACAAACTTCCCAGCATCACCGCGTGTGCACCTGCAGCCAGTGCCTTCGTAATTTCACCGGAATATTTGATTCCGCCGTCCGCGATAATCGGAACTCCATATTCGCGTGCCACTGTTGCACAATCGTAGACTGCAGTTACTTGAGGTACACCAATACCAGCGATAACACGTGTTGTACAAATCGAACCTGGACCAATACCCACTTTGACTACTGAAGCCCCTGCTTCGATCAGGTCACGAGTGGCTGCGCCAGTAGCGACGTTACCTGCAACGATGGTCAGGCTAGGGAAACGTTCACGAAGCTGACGTACAGCTTCAATGATATTGATGTGGTGTCCGTGAGCCGAGTCTACCGTAATCAGGTCGACACCAGCTTGTACCAAAGCATCTGCACGTTCGAATGTATCTTTGGAGATACCAATCGCTGCACCAACCAACAAACGACCTTGAGCGTCTTTGGCTGCATGAGGGAATTGAATGGCTTTTTCAATATCTTTAATTGTGATAAGACCTTTCAATGTGTTTGTCTCATCAACTAATGGAAGTTTCTCAATCTTGTGCTTTTGAAGGATACCTTCAGCTTCTTGCAGTGTAGTGCCAACAGGAGCGGTAACCAGATTCTCACGAGTCATGACTTCGCTAATTTTGATGCCGTAATCATGAATAAAACGCAAATCGCGGTTAGTCAAAATACCAACCAGCTTCTGATCTCCTTCAATAATAGGTACACCGGAGATCCGATATTTCGCCATTACTGCTTCCGCATCAGACACCAGATGATCTGCCGTCAGTGAGAATGGATTCGTAATAACACCACTCTCCGAACGTTTAACACGATCTACTTCTTCTGCCTGTTGTTCAACCGACATATTTTTATGGATAATACCGATACCGCCTTCACGTGCAATGGCAATAGCCAATGTCGCTTCAGTTACCGTATCCATACCCGCACTGATCAAAGGAATATTTAGCTTTACAGTATCACTCAAACGAATAGATACATCTACTTCTTTAGGCAGTGTCTCGGATTTCCGTGGCACTAGCAATACATCATCAAAGGTGAGGCCTTCCTTACCAAATTTATCTTCCCACACGCAAGTGTTCCTCCTTATGTTTGCTCAGCTTTACGGTCCAAAACCCGAAGATTCCAGGCTGTATTTTACGCCGAAAATACGTTTTCTGAAAAATTTATTATTGCCATCTTAGCAAAGCGATATTTAGACTGTCAAGGAAAAGTACCTGGTTATAGCAGGTGTATTGCCTGATGAACACAACTGTTTTTCCAGAGCGGACAAGTCTAGTTATTACGCAAAAAAACGCCAATTCGTATCGAATAACGTTACTTTTATACATACTATTGTGCTGATAAATTACCAAATTCAATCTGTATTTTAATCCCATACTGCATAATAAAACTATATAATAAAAACCACCACCGAATAACATCGGAAGTGGTTCTTTGCTTGGCGGCGTCCTACTCTCCCAGGACCCTGCGGTCCAAGTACCATCGGCGCTAGAGGGCTTAACGGTCGTGTTCGGGATGGGTACGTGTGGAACCCCTCCGCCATCGCCACCAAACGCGTAGCTTACATTTCAGAGTTGTTGTTCTCTGAAAACTAGATTCGAAACGAAACATGCGAATTAAACTTGCTATTGGATAAGCCCTCGACCGATTAGTACTGGTCAGCTCCATGCATTGCTGCACTTCCACCCCCAGCCTATCTACCTCGTCGTCTTCAAGGGGTCTTACATACTGGGAAATCTCATCTTGAGGGGGGCTTCACGCTTAGATGCTTTCAGCGTTTATCCCGTCCGTACATAGCTACCCAGCGGTGCTCCTGGCGGAACAACTGGTACACCAGCGGTACGTCCATCCCGGTCCTCTCGTACTAAGGACAGCTCCTCTCAAATTTCCTACGCCCACGACAGATAGGGACCGAACTGTCTCACGACGTTCTGAACCCAGCTCGCGTACCGCTTTAATGGGCGAACAGCCCAACCCTTGGGACCTACTTCAGCCCCAGGATGCGATGAGCCGACATCGAGGTGCCAAACCTCCCCGTCGATGTGGACTCTTGGGGGAGATAAGCCTGTTATCCCCAGGGTAGCTTTTATCCGTTGAGCGATGGCCCTTCCATGCGGTACCACCGGATCACTAAGCCCGACTTTCGTCCCTGCTCGACTTGTAGGTCTCGCAGTCAAGCTCCCTTATGCCTTTGCACTCTTCGAATGATTTCCAACCATTCTGAGGGAACCTTTGGGCGCCTCCGTTACTCTTTAGGAGGCGACCGCCCCAGTCAAACTGCCCACCTGACACTGTCCCCGCACCGGATTACGGTACCAGGTTAGAACCTAGATACGATCAGGGTGGTATCCCAACGTTGCCTCCATGCAAGCTGGCGCTCACACTTCAAAGGCTCCCACCTATCCTGTACAGATCGTACCCAAATTCAATATCAAGCTGCAGTAAAGCTCCATGGGGTCTTTCCGTCTTGTCGCGGGTAACCTGCATCTTCACAGGTATTAAAATTTCACCGGATCTCTCGTTGAGACAGCGCCCAAGTCGTTACGCCATTCGTGCGGGTCAGAATTTACCTGACAAGGAATTTCGCTACCTTAGGACCGTTATAGTTACGGCCGCCGTTTACTGGGGCTTCGGTTCACAGCTTCGGGATCGCTCCCTAACCACTCCCCTTAACCTTCCAGCACCGGGCAGGCGTCAGCCCGTATACTTCGCCTTACGGCTTCGCACAGACCTGTGTTTTTGCTAAACAGTCGCTTGGGCCTTTTCACTGCGGCCCCCTCGTGCTATTCACACTACCGGGGCACCCCTTCTCCCGAAGTTACGGGGTCATTTTGCCGAGTTCCTTAACGAGAGTTCTTCCGCGCGCCTTAGAATACTCTTCTCGCCTACCTGTGTCGGTTTGCGGTACGGGCACCATCACCTGGCTAGAGGCTTTTCTTGGCAGTGTGAGATCATGACCTTCGCTACTATAATTTTCGCTCCCCATCACAGCTCAGCCTTACAATGTGCGGATTTGCCTACACATCAGCCTTACTGCTTAGACGGACATCCATCAGTCCGCGTCACTACCCTACTGCGTCCCCCCATTGCTCATAACGGCTTACGGTGGTACAGGAATTTCGACCTGTTGTCCTTCGACTACGCCTTTCGGCCTCGCCTTAGGTCCCGACTTACCCTGAGCGGACGAGCCTTCCTCAGGAACCCTTAGGCTTTCGGCGGATCAGATTCTCACTGATCTTTTCGTTACTCATACCGGCATTCTCACTTGTATAATGTCCAGCGCTCCTTACGGTACACCTTCAACCCTTATACAACGCTCCCCTACCCCTGATGCATAGCATCAAGCCATAGCTTCGGTGGTGTGTTTAGCCCCGTTACATTTTCGGCGCAGAGTCACTCGACCAGTGAGCTATTACGCACTCTTTAAATGATGGCTGCTTCTAAGCCAACATCCTGGTTGTCTGTGCAACTCCACATCCTTTCCCACTTAACACACACTTGGGGACCTTAGCTGATGGTCTGGGCTGTTTCCCTTTTGACAATGGATCTTAGCACTCACTGTCTGACTCCCGGAAGTAAGTCTATGGCATTCGGAGTTTGACTGAGCTTGGTAACCCTTGCGGGCCCCGCACCCAATCAGTGCTCTACCTCCACGACTCTGTTTTCCGAGGCTAGCCCTAAAGCTATTTCGGGGAGAACCAGCTATCTCCGAGTTCGATTGGAATTTCTCCGCTACCCCCACCTCATCCCCGCATTTTTCAACATGCGTGGGTTCGGGCCTCCAGTGCGTGTTACCGCACCTTCACCCTGGACAGGGGTAGATCACCCGGTTTCGGGTCTACGTCCACGTACTATGTCGCCCTATTCAGACTCGCTTTCGCTGCGGCTCCGGCTCTTCACCTTAACCTTGCACGGGAACGTAACTCGCCGGTTCATTCTACAAAAGGCACGCCATCACCCCTAAAACGGGCTCTGACTTTTTGTAAGCACACGGTTTCAGGTTCTATTTCACTCCCCTTCCGGGGTGCTTTTCACCTTTCCCTCACGGTACTGCTTCACTATCGGTCGCTAGGAAGTATTTAGCCTTGGCAGATGGTCCTGCCGGATTCATACGGGGTTTCACGTGCCCCGCACTACTCGGGATCCGTCTCGGAGGGAACAGACTTTCAACTACAGGGCTTTTACCTTCTTTGGCGGGCCTTTCCAGACCTCTTCGCTTAACCGGTTCCTTTGTAACTCCATGTGAGACGTCCCACAACCCCAAAGAGCAAGCTCTTTGGTTTGGGCTTCTCCGCGTTCGCTCGCCGCTACTGACGGAATCACTATTGTTTTCTCTTCCTCAGGGTACTTAGATGTTTCAGTTCCCCTGGTATGCCTCTACACAACCTATGTATTCAGTTGTGAGTAACTGGAAATTACCCCAGCTGGGTTTCCCCATTCGGACACCCCCGGATCAAAGCTTGCTTACAGCTCCCCGAGGCAGTTTCGTTGTTCGCCACGTCCTTCATCGGCTCCTAGCGCCTAGGCATCCTCCGTGTGCTCTTAGTAGCTTAACCATTTTGTTCCGGTTTCGGTCGCTCGCTTCCCTTGTTTTGCTTGCGCAAAGCCAAAAGTCGCTCTCACCCGATACCATCACAAAAGCAATTTAACTACCTTTATACACTTGACTTGTTTGCACAAGTTTAGCTTAAAGGAATGTTCTAATTCGCGTTTGTTTCGTTTCGATATCTAGTTTTCAAAGAACAAGCTCCATGCAAAAGCAAGCTGTTTGAGAGTTTGAGCTCTCAAAACTGAGCAACGAGTGAGTGTTTTGCAGCTAAGCTGCTTATTTGAATGTTTCCGTTGCAGGAAACGATTCTCCATAGAAAGGAGGTGATCCAGCCGCACCTTCCGATACGGCTACCTTGTTACGACTTCACCCCAATCATCTATCCCACCTTCGGCGGCTGGCTCCTTGCGGTTACCCCACCGACTTCGGGTGTTATAAACTCTCGTGGTGTGACGGGCGGTGTGTACAAGACCCGGGAACGTATTCACCGCGGCATGCTGATCCGCGATTACTAGCAATTCCGACTTCATGCAGGCGAGTTGCAGCCTGCAATCCGAACTGAGACCGGCTTTGTTGGGATTGGCTCCATCTCGCGATTTCGCAGCCCGTTGTACCGGCCATTGTAGTACGTGTGTAGCCCAGGTCATAAGGGGCATGATGATTTGACGTCATCCCCACCTTCCTCCGGTTTGTCACCGGCAGTCTATCTAGAGTGCCCACCCGAAGTGCTGGCAACTAAATATAAGGGTTGCGCTCGTTGCGGGACTTAACCCAACATCTCACGACACGAGCTGACGACAACCATGCACCACCTGTCTCCTCTGTCCCGAAGGAAAGATACATCTCTGTACCGGTCAGAGGGATGTCAAGACCTGGTAAGGTTCTTCGCGTTGCTTCGAATTAAACCACATACTCCACTGCTTGTGCGGGTCCCCGTCAATTCCTTTGAGTTTCAGTCTTGCGACCGTACTCCCCAGGCGGAGTGCTTAATGTGTTAACTTCGGCACCAAGGGTATCGAAACCCCTAACACCTAGCACTCATCGTTTACGGCGTGGACTACCAGGGTATCTAATCCTGTTTGCTCCCCACGCTTTCGCGCCTCAGCGTCAGTTACAGCCCAGAGAGTCGCCTTCGCCACTGGTGTTCCTCCACATATCTACGCATTTCACCGCTACACGTGGAATTCCACTCTCCTCTTCTGCACTCAAGTCACCCAGTTTCCAGTGCGATCCGGGGTTGAGCCCCGGGATTAAACACCAGACTTAAATGACCGCCTGCGCGCGCTTTACGCCCAATAATTCCGGACAACGCTTGCCCCCTACGTATTACCGCGGCTGCTGGCACGTAGTTAGCCGGGGCTTTCTTCTCAGGTACCGTCACCTTGAGAGCAGTTACTCTCCCAAGCGTTCTTCCCTGGCAACAGAGCTTTACGATCCGAAAACCTTCATCACTCACGCGGCATTGCTCCGTCAGGCTTTCGCCCATTGCGGAAGATTCCCTACTGCTGCCTCCCGTAGGAGTCTGGGCCGTGTCTCAGTCCCAGTGTGGCCGATCACCCTCTCAGGTCGGCTACGCATCGTCGCCTTGGTGAGCCGTTACCCCACCAACTAGCTAATGCGCCGCAGGCCCATCCCCAAGTGACAGATTGCTCCGTCTTTCCAGTTTCCTTCAGGCGAAGGAAACAATTATTCGGTATTAGCTACCGTTTCCGGTAGTTGTCCCAAACTTGAGGGCAGGTTGCCTACGTGTTACTCACCCGTCCGCCGCTAAGTATCAAGGAAGCAAGCTTCCTATCAACTCCGCTCGACTTGCATGTATTAGGCATGCCGCCAGCGTTCGTCCTGAGCCAGGATCAAACTCTCCAATAAAATATTGAAAAGAGCGATAAGCTCATTTTGAATCTGACGAGATTAAAAATCTCATTTGTGCTCCAGCCGATCCAAGCCAAGACTTGTCTCAAACTTTTGCGTTCATTCTGCAAGCAGAATGTTTACTCACTCGTTGTTCAGTTTTCAAAGATCAAACTTGTTTTGTTACCGAGCGTTGTTCTCCTCAGCAACTTTTATATCTTATCACATCCGCACCAACTTTGCAAGCTCTTTTTTTAAGTTTCTTTCGAAGCTTATTTCATTTGCTTGCCGCACCGTGTAAACCGTGTTTTCTTGGCCGGAATTAGAATATACCATGTACAGATTTGCATTGCAAGTCTTTTTTTGAATCTATATTAACAATCGGTTTGATTTAATACGGGGCGTACATACGGGTTCTCCCAACTTAGCCAGTTCGTATGCACGCTCACCCAGCTTTTTAATGTTTAACATTCCTAGCAGGAACCTTTCTTGGCCATAAACTATAACTAAAGCTTATCAGAAAATCGATTCCGAGTATTATTCCCCACACTCTGATCAGATTATCGAAGGCAGCTGTACGTTCAGCATCTCCAATCCACCATATCATGGCGAATAAAAAAGCACTTCCTATAGCCCAAGCCAATAGATGTCTAAACCATCCACTACGCTCACGACTCGCATGTTCTCTACCATATAACTTGCTGCTGCGAGGATTCTCTCCACCCTTGAACCAATATAGGAAATATCGATCCGCCCAAGCGATCATCTGATGACCATAAGCAATGCTTACTCCTATATACACCGCAGCTATACCATGAATCATACTTGCTGTAGCTCCTCCCTGTAGATCCATAACTGTAGCTACCAGCAATAACAGATCAATAACCGGCGTGACCGTTAACAAACCGATGCCTAACCGCTTCATGCCAAGGAGATACCTGACACTCAGACCTGTGAACACAAACACCCAAAATGCGATCTCACAACCTATAATGAAATAACCAATCATTTCAGCCTCTCCTTTTTTGATACAAATGTATTAAATATAATTTAGCACGTCTGTACTATAATAATCAACAGTGATATAATATGCCTATGCCTAAAATTGTTGATCACGATAAACAGCGTATGATCGTAGCCGAGGCAGCATGGCGTATTATACGGAGAGATGGCATGGAACAAGCCTCTGTTCGAAATATCGCTGAAGAAGCTGGAATTTCGGTCGGTTCGATGCGTCACTACTTTTCTACTCAATCGGAACTACTACTATATGCTATGAATTTGGTATCTGAACGGGTGTCTCATCGAGTCCAACAAATGTCCTTCACCGGCTCTCCGATGGACAATATGAAACGCCTATTGCTCGAATTCTTACCAAACACGGAAGAAAAACTGGCCGAAATGGAGGTGTGGTACGCTTTTACAGCCAGATCGAAAACCGATCCTACACTCAAAGAACTTGCTAATACCGTATATGATGAACTTAGAAAAGCTGTAGGTTCTGTTATCACCTACTTGATTAAACTCGATCTCTCCAAACCTGATCTGGACAAAGAACTGGAGATCGAGAGATTGTATGCACTGGTGGATGGCTTGGGTATCCATACCGTGCTTAGACCAGATCAGATGAATGGCAGGCTCATGGACGATGTTCTCACTTTGCACCTTGCTTCCTTGTGTCGTTAAACCAAAAAAAACCGCAGCACATTCGTTGTGACTAAGGCCCGTTACGATAACAGGAGTTAGTTCTGAATGTCTGACGGTTTTTCTTTTTATCCGATAATGATCCGGCCTTCCGGATGACGATACAGTTTCTTCTCTTTGCGAGGACGAAGGGCATACGCGATGGTTAATGGCCCAATCCGGCCTACAAACATGGTAAAGGTAATAATGATTTTGCCCCAATTGGTCAACTCATCAGTCACTCCCACAGAAAGACCCACGGTACCGATTGCGGATGCAGCTTCAAACATCAGTGAAAGGAATGGCGCATCCTCTGTCGTAAGCAGAAGCATCACCACGATCACGAATATGATCAGAGAAACCATAATAATGGTTAGCGCCCTCATTAGCAGTTCTTTCGGAACACGCTGACGGAAAAACACAATATCCTTATTCCCCCGAATCATGGCATACACTGCACCAATCATGATCAGGAATGTAGTCGTCTTGATCCCGCCCCCGGTCGATCCCGGGGAGGCCCCGATAAACATCAGCAGAATGAAGAAAAATTGGGTAGCCTGCCTCATCTCCGTGATATCGATTGTACTTGTTCCCGACGAACGTGTAGAGACAGACTGGAAGAAGGACGCATAGATCTTCTCGCTCCAGGTGAGTGAAGCCAGTGTATGTCCATTGGTGAATTCGAAAACAAACAACACAATCGCTCCTATACCGATCAGCGCTCCAGATACAGACAGCACCAGTTTGGACTGAAGAGATAGACGGCGGCGTTTGCGATACTCAAACAGGTCATTCAATACTACAAATCCAAGTCCACCAGAAATAACGAGCACAGAAGCAGTCACATTGAATAGCCAGTCTCCGGTGTAGTATTGGAAGCTGTTGCCGAACAGATCAAATCCGCCATTATTAAACAGGGAAACGGAATGGAATAATCCATAGTATATAGCCTGACCAATTGACATCTCCGTTGCCCAGCGCAGCGCCAGTATGACGGCAGCCACCCCTTCAATGGTAAAGGAGAAAATCAACACTTTGCGGATAATGCGTACTATCCCTTCCATACTGTCTGCATTAATGGCTTCTTTGAGTAATAGCCTGTCCTTGAGCGAGATTCGTTTGCCCAACACTAGCGCAAAGAGAGTAGCCATAGTCATGAAGCCGAGTCCACCAAGCTGCATTAATACCATAATGACGATCTGACCAAACAAATTAAACGTCGTCCCTACATCCACAACGACAAGTCCAGTCACACATGCGGCAGAGGTTGATGTAAAGAGCGCATCAATAAACGCCAAATGCATACCGCTTTGGTTGGAGATTGGCAACATGAGAAGCACCGTTCCCATCGCAATGATAAGCAGAAAACCACCGACCAGAATTAACGGAGGAGATAAGAATTTGGCAAAGTGAAGCCTGAACTTCATGAAGGGCACCTCTTTTAACAAAAATACGAACAGGTTAATCTAACAAATTCAAGACGCGGTGTTACCCTAATGGTGTGCTGAGAGCAAGGGCCATCTGACAAACTTTATTTTTAGCGTCTATGTAAACCTAAAGAGGAACTTGCCCCAGCATGATACTGAACGGCAGGTTCCTCTTCTATTATGAACGTATCCTACGTTCCTTATTTAATCTTGCGTACGAGGACGCATGTGTGGGAAGAGCAGTACGTCACGAATCGACGGGGAGTTGGTAAGCAGCATGATCAGACGATCAACCCCGATTCCCAATCCGCCTGTTGGTGGCATACCATATTCGAGCGCACGGATGAAGTCGTCATCCATCTCATGAGCTTCATCGTTCCCATGTTCTTTCTCCAGCATCTGTGCTTCAAAGCGCTGACGCTGATCGATTGGATCATTCAGCTCTGTGAAGGCATTGGCATGCTCGCGTCCAACGATGAACAATTCGAAGCGATCCGTGAAGCGTGGATCTACATCATTTTTCTTCGCCAGTGGTGAGATTTCAAGAGGATGTCCCATGATGAATGTCGGTTGAATCAACGTCTCTTCTACAAACTCTTCAAAGAACGCGTTCAGAATATGACCAAATGTCATATGTTTTTCAACCGGAACCTTATGTTCCTTCGCCAAGTTATGTGCTTCCTCATCCGTCATGTGTACGGAGAAGTCTACACCCACAACTTCCTTAACTGCATCCACCATCGTAACACGGCGCCACTGCGGCGTAAGATCCACTTCATAATCTCCATACTGGATCACTTGCGTACCCAGTACTTCCTGTGCAATATGAGCAACCAAATTCTCCGTCAATTGCATAATATCCTTGTAGTCGGCATATGCCTCATACAATTCAATCATTGTGAACTCCGGATTGTGACGTGTGGACATACCTTCATTCCGATATACACGACCAATCTCATATACTTTCTCCAGTCCGCCAACAATCAGACGTTTCAGGTGAAGTTCAATCGCAATCCGCATGTACAGTTCCATATCCAGCGCATTGTGATGTGTGATGAACGGACGTGCTGCCGCTCCTCCTGCGATGGTATGCAACGTAGGTGTTTCCACTTCCAGATATCCAAGGGAATCCAGGTAACGACGCATCGATTGAATAATTTTGGAACGTGCGATAAAGGTCTGTTGTACATCCGGGCTCATAATCAGGTCAACATAACGCTGGCGGTAACGCAGCTCTACATCGGTGAGACCATGGAATTTATCCGGAAGCGGATAGAGCGATTTGGACAGCACTTCAAGATCTGTAACTTTGACAGAAGTTTCACCTGTTTTGGTCTTAAAGATCACGCCAGTTACCCCAACGATATCGCCAAGGTCCAGCAAGGTGAATGCCGCATACTTGTCTTCAGGCACGGTATCCTGACGAACATAGATCTGGATTCTGCCGCTCAGGTCCTGAATATGTGCGAAGCTTGCTTTACCCATTCCCCGCTTCGCCATAATCCGTCCGGCAATACTGACTTCGATGTGCTTCTCTTCCAGCTCTTCCTTGGTCAGTTCTTCATACTTCTTCAGAATGGAGCCGGCTTCTTCGGTACGTACGTATTTTTGGCCAAAAGGGTCGATTCCCAATTTGCGGAGCTCGTCCAATTTGTCACGGCGAATTTGTAAAAGCTCGCTAAGTTCGGTTTCCTGATTCAAGACTTCATCCGTCATGATCTGTATTCATCTCCTTATTTGCATTGCAGGCATCCCGTGAGGACACTCTTCCTCAAATGTTGAAAAAGCTTCCCTAGGGAAGCTTTTGTTTACCGTGCCCAACTGCTTCGTTACTATAGCTTTTTAATATCTACAATTTTATATTGAATTACGCCAGCAGGCACACTTACATCAACAACTGTACCATTTTTCTTGCCCAGGATCGCTTTACCAACAGGGCTTTCGTTTGAGATCTTGTTCTGAAGCGGGTTAGATTCAGCAGAACCTACAATTGTATATTCTGTGATATCACCAAATTCCAAATCTTCCACAGTAACTGTTGCACCTACACTCACAACATCGGTGTCAATCTCATCACTGTTAATAATGCGTGCGTTCCGAAGCATTTTCTCCAAAGTAATAATACGACCTTCAATGAAAGCCTGTTCGTTCTTGGCATCTTCGTATTCAGAGTTCTCACTGATATCTCCATACCCGATGGCTACCTTAATCCGTTCAGCCACTTCGCGGCGCTTCACTGATTTCAATGTTTCCAGTTCTTCTTCCAGCTTCTTAAGTCCCTCTGGTGTAAGGATAACTTCCTTGTCGCTCATCTCAACCGATTCTCCTGTCATGGGAATAATTTGGATTGTACGGCAACGGAATCAGTGATAATTACATAGCTCCGCCCGCATACATCTTCAAAACTATATGAAGTTCTCCAGAGAAATAGAATATTCCTCCTGATGACTAGCCTTTAATTAACGCACATGGCGAATTTATACTGTGAAAGTATAGGGGAACGATCTCGAAAAGTCAATGTTACGTCCTCTATAGCTGTAAACGTTTTACAGTCTTAATTACGATGCACTTCCGGCAATTACCGGTTCTGACTCCAAATTGCCTTCGCTTTTCAGCTGACTCACAAAGTTCTCCAGAATCTGTACCATCTCGTCACGCTTGGTACCTTCCATAATAACGTCCTTGATGCGAGCAGATCCTTTCAAGCCTTTCAAATACCAAGCCAGGTGTTTACGCATCTCGCGTACAGCAACCGTCTCATTCTTCAATGCGATCAGTCGATCCATATGCAGGATGGCAACACGGATCTTCTCTTCGCCATTCGGGTCAGGAAGCAATTCACCCGTGCTTAAGTATTGAATGGTACGATACAGCATCCAGGGGTTACCCAGGGCGGCACGACCGATCATAACTCCGTCACAACCCGTTTCATCCAGCATACGGCGTGCATCCTCTGGTGTATGGACATCACCATTGCCGATCACGGGAATAGAGACAGCCTCTTTTACATCTTTGATGTGTGACCAGTCAGCTGTGCCTGTATAGAGTTGCTCACGCGTACGGCCGTGCACACTTACCGCCTGCCCACCCGCACGTTCAACCGCGAGCGCATTCTCCACCGCGAAGATATGCTCGTTATCCCAGCCGATACGCATCTTGACCGTCACCGGCTTCTCAACCGCGTCCACAACAGCCGATACCATCTCATAGATTTTTTTCGGATCAAGTAACCAACGTGCACCTGCATCACATTTCGTTACCTTTGGCACAGGGCATCCCATGTTAATGTCGATGATGTCTGCATTGGTTTCTTGGTCCACGATTTTGGCTGCTTCTACGAGGGAATCACGATCTCCCCCAAAAATCTGAAGGCTCAGCGGTTTCTCACGCTCATCTACAAACAACATCTCACGTGTACGCTGGTTGCCATGGACAATGGCTTTGCCACTCACCATCTCCGCGCATACGAGGCCTGTTCCGAATTCTTTTGCGATCAAACGAAAAGCCGGATTACATACGCCAGCCATCGGCGCAAGTACGACCTGGTTTTTCATTTCAATGCCACCAATGTTAAGCACGGTAGTCGTTCCACCCCTTTTTTAATTCTGTATATATCACGATATTAAGTTCCATCGGTGTGTCTTGGTTGTTGTAACATGGCGAAACCGAAACGGTCCTAGTTGCCCCGCAACTCCTCGATACTGATTGCCAGCACACCAGCAATTCGATCGAGCTCTTGCTGTGATACCTTACGGTTTCCCCGCTCAATGGTTCCCAGAATGGCCAGCGAAATGCCGGTCTCGGCCGCAAGTTCATGTTGTGTTAAACCTTTCAGCTTCCGGAATGCCCGGATTCGATTGGCCAGTTGCATGTTTTCCAAAGCTGTATTCCATCCTTTCCATCCAGTACAGACAACGATGAGTGTACAAAGGTATACAAACCTGAAATCTCGCCCTCCGGTACGATATCCGACAGTGGCACCAGTACAAAAGCCCGTTCTCCCATACGAGGATGAGGCAATTGAAGCAATTCGGTATCTCGCGTCTCACCCTGCATCCAGAGCAGATCCAGATCAACGGTGCGCGGTCCCCAGCGAATATCACGAACACGTCCAAGCCGGTTCTCAATATCCAGTAATTCCGTGAGCAATTGCTCTGGTGTCAGCATCACCTGTACGGCGACTGCCATATTCAGAAACGCAGGCTGATCTACATATCCTACAGGCTCCGTCTCATATAGTGCAGAACAACGCAGAACGGATATATGAGGGTGTTCATCCAGCAAAGACAATGCTTCAAACAGCGTCTGTTCCCGGTCACCCAAATTGGCCCCTAAAGCAATATAAGCCTCTGAAGATTCAGAGGTCGAATGTGCAATCATGATCGGTTCTCACTTTCTTGTGCGGCGAAGCTCTACCGTTACGCCCTCAAAATGAATATCGAATGGCGGATGTGGCTTCGTCACCTTGACTGTCAATGCATTGATAATAGTATAAGTGTCTAGTAAAGAAGATGCAATATGTTCGCCCAAAGCTTCAATTAACTGGAACGATTTATTCTCAACAATCTGTTTTACCAACTCATGGATCTCCGCATAATTAATCGTTTTGGTCAGATCGTCGTTACGTCCAGCTTCACCCAGGTCCATATCAATCTCCAGATCAATATAGTACCGCTGCCCCAGCTTCCGTTCTTCTGCAAAAACACCATGATATCCATAATACTCCATACGATGCAATACCATTCTATCCATACGTCCGCCTGCCCTCTATATATATTGAAATTTTAATCTATTTGAAGTCATCCCTTAGCTTCGCCTTTGAAAAACGCTTCGCTTTCACTGGACGGGTCACTCGGACCCCCCAGCATTATTTCCTCCGTAGACCCGGAGAAGCATACAACATGGCATCACACATGTCTGCCGTCCGCCGAATCGGCTTCACATCATGAACCCGAACCATCTGGCAGCCCTGGGCAATGCCAAATGCAACGGTGGCAGCCGTTCCTTCCAACGCATCATCCGCCCCGACATTCAGGGTGTTCTGGATGAATCTTTTGCGTGAGGTGGCTAGCAGAACGGGATACCCCATTTCATTGAGCAAACCGAGCGATGACATGAGCTTCAGATTTTCTCCGAGATCCTTCACAAAACCAATGCCCGGGTCCAGGATAATTTGCTCTGCTTTCACGCCGGCTGTTAATGCAATCTGTATGCTCTCCTGCAAATCACTGACGACATCATTCAGATAATCGGTATAGTTTCGCTTCTGCCGATTATGCATCAGAATGATGGGACACCCCAGCTCTGCTGCCGTGCGGGCCATATTTGGATCTGCCTCGGCACCCCACACATCATTAATAATATGAGCACCTGCCAGAATAGCCTGACGTGCAACATCGGCTTTATACGTGTCTACCGATATCGGAATGTGTGGGGCTCGCTGATGCAATGCTTCAATAACCGGAATAATCCGGCTAAGCTCTTCATCGGCGCTCACGACATCTGAACCTGGCCGGGTAGACTCCCCGCCGATATCAATCAGGTCCGCCCCGTCCTCCATCATCTGTTTGGCATGAGCAACCGCCCGCTCCACGTTGGTATAACGTCCACCATCCGAGAATGAGTCAGGCGTGACGTTAAGAATGCCCATAATCTGTGTTCTTGTACCCAGCTTCAATGCAGCTGGCCCCCATGCATAGTTCCGTTCATAGATGACAGGTGTAAGTGTCATGAAGTATACCCCGCTTTCTGCCGGTACATACCCAGAAGGACTGCTGTAACCGGGCCAATATGTCCGTTGCTAATTATCGTTTCGGCTCCGTCCTGATCCCGCAGAGTTGTCACCGGAACCAGTTCAGCCACCGAGCCTGTTAGAAATATTTCATCTGCTTGCAGGAGATCCTCCCAGGCATCTAACGTTTCTATACAGGGGATTCCTTGCTGCGAGGCAATTTCCAGTACCAAAGCTCTAGTGATGCCCGGCAGAATACCGGTTGAGAGTGCTGGCGTGTAGATTACTTTTTCCCGTACCCAAAACACATTGCTGACGATCCCTTCTGCTATATGACCATCCCGGGTTAATTGTAACCCTTCCGCACCCTGCACATGCTGCCCGTATCCATTAAGCTCCCTTCTCGCCAGAATGCTGTTCATGTAATGTAGCGACTTGAACCGAACTGCTCCTTCGGGCGTGTTGCGAGGTGTAGATAACCGTTGGAGCATTTTGCCATTCTCATATAAAGAGGGAGAAGGTTCAGGTAATGCTTTTGCCAGTACGATATGATTTGGCTTCGAATAATCACCAGAAGGTAATCCTAGCGGTGCTTCGCCCGCTGATACCGTGTATCGCACATACGCATCCATAAGTCCGTTCGCATCCATCAAACGTTGAATCCAATCTGTCACCTCTGCCGCGGTCGTTGTAAAAGGAATGCCAAGCTCCTTACACCCCGAGGCCATGCGCTCCAGATGCCGTTCCAAAAGATATGGGACACCTCGATACGTCCGGAACGTCTCAAACAGTCCCAGTCCGTACAAAAAGCCGTGATCCGTTACAGGAACCACGGCCGCCGCCATATTGACCAACTCTCCGTTTATCGCGGCATATTGCATGTTATACCTTCACTTGTTGGGATAAAAAGTTACGAAGCATCTGATGACCATGGTCTGTAATAATGGATTCCGGGTGGAACTGAACACCTTCAATCGCATATTCTTTGTGGCGCAGACCCATAATTTCACCTTCAGCTGTCTCCGCTGTAATCTCCAGACAGTCAGGCAAGCTACTGCGCTCGACAATCAGGGAGTGATAACGGGTAGCTGTGAATGGAGATGGCAATCCGGCAAATACCGATGCCCCGTTGTGGTGCATCTCAGATGTTTTGCCGTGCATCATGCGCTCCGCACGAATGACATTGCCACCAAACGCTTGTCCAATGGACTGATGCCCCAGACAAACACCAAAGATCGGAATGCTTCCCTTGAAATGATCAATGACTGCCAAGCTAATGCCTGCTTCATTCGGTGTACACGGGCCCGGAGAGATCAGAATATGATCAGGTGCCAGTGCCTCTATGCCTGCCAGATCAATCTCGTCGTTGCGGCGAACTTCCACCGTCTCACCCAGTTCACCCAAATATTGAACCAGGTTGTACGTGAAGGAATCGTAATTATCGATAACCAGTATCATATGCCTGCTCCTCCTCATCTTCCGTCAATGCAAGTGACGGTTGCTTCGTTTTATTTTAGTTTAACAGCTTCTGTTCGCTCCGCTTGTTCTTGTTCAATAGCTCTGCTTGCTTCAGCCTCTTCGCTGTAATTCACAGCTCTCATCATGGCTCTTGCCTTGTTGCGGCATTCCTTGTATTCCCGATATGGATCGGAATCAATAACAATCCCTGCCCCGGCCTGTACATAACCAATACCGTCCTTAATGGCAAGTGTACGAATGACGATGTTCAATTCCATATTTCCACTGTAATCCATCCACCCGATGGAACCCGTATAAGGCCCACGACGAACAGGCTCCAGCTCCTCGATAATCTCCATGGTGCGGACTTTCGGCGCTCCGGTAATCGTTCCACCCGGGAATGTCGCAGCGATCACATCAAATACGGATAACCCTTCTGCCAGCCTGCCTTCCACCTGGGAAACGAGATGCATGACATGGGAATACTTCTCGATGGTCATCAATTCAGGCACATGAACCGAACCATAGGCCGCAATCCGTCCGATATCATTACGTTCCAGATCAACGAGCATAATATGCTCCGCCTTTTCCTTCTCACTGCTGAGCAGTTCATTCGCCATAGCATTATCTTCTGCTGCATCACGGCCCCTTCTTCGGGTCCCTGCAATGGGACGTGCACTGACTTTGCCATTCTCCACTTTGACCAGAAGTTCGGGAGATCCGCTTACCAGTTGAAAGTCTGGACTACGCAGCATTCCCATATACGGTGATGGATTCACAAGGCGCAGCCATTCATAAATATGCTCAGCGCTCGAATGAAGCCGCTTCTCCTGTCTCAAGGACAGATTCACCTGGAACACATCGCCCTGCCTGATATATTCCTGTACCGTACGTACAGCCTGTTCAAAGTCCTCCTGGGGAAAGGAGGTTTCCCATCCTTCCGATTCCCTTTCCGCATCTTCAGGCTGCGGGGTACGATTGACCTGCTTGTTGCGGCGTTCCAGTGCCTGTTGTTGATCCTCAGCCTGTGCAGCCCCCATAATATGAAGCCATCTTTGCTGCATCGCTGTCGCTCGTGCTTCGGCCGTTGCATATAGGCTACGGATATCAGTTTCGTTCCGGTTAGGCTCTAAAGCCAGATGAACCATGCAGAAAAGCGCCTGCTGCTCATGGTCATACGCCCATATTTCTTCAAAGCGCATCCACCAATAATCCGGCAGAGCCGGGTTATCTTCAGCCAAGACTGGAAGCTTCTCCAATGATCTTGCTACATCGTAGCTGAGATAACCTGCGTATCCACCCCCAAAGTCTGGAGCCCCATTAACCTTGGGTGCGCTATACGGGGCAGTCCATCTCTTCAATACATCAAGTGGCTTGCCGCTGTCCGTCGAGGTGGTTTCTTGCGTCACATCATGAATAACCGCTTCTTGACCTTTACCTGAAATTACGGATACGGGGTCTAACCCCAGAAATGTATATCTCCCGCCTTTGCCATTCTCCAGCACAATTGCGTAGGGTGACGCCTGCTCCCAGGCTGCCTCCCACGATAACGGTAAACCGCCATGATACGGTCCCTCATCCGACTTCGTGATATAGGGCATCATGGTCCAGCCTTGTTCAGCCCACTCCATCCAGTCGGCGTATGTTGTCATCAGGTGTGTCATTGCGGTGTGCCGCCCTCCATCTGTCGCTAGTTCTATTGTCTGATAGTATACTAAAGCGCCGCCCCTTTTAAAAGCATTACACCAAAAATCCTCCATACCCGTCATAAGGGCAAGGAGGATTGGTTTTGTCATTTGTAGACTTAGCCTTCGAAATTGTAAAGAGGTGTGCTGAGATAACGTTCGCCGTTACTTGGCACGATTACGACAACGCGCTTGCCTTCACCCAACTGTTTCGCAACCTGAAGACCTGCACGGATCGCCGCACCGGAAGAGATCCCGGACAGAATGCCCTCTTCCTTCGCTACCTGACGAGCCGTCTCGAATGCATCATCATTCTCAATGTGAATGATCTCATCATAGATTTCCTGATCCAGAATCTCAGGGATAAAGTTGGCACCAATCCCCTGGATCTTATGTGGTCCTGGTTTGCCGCCCGCCAGAATTGGCGAAGCTGCTGGCTCAACCGCAACAATTTTAATACCAGCGAAAGCTTCTTTCAGCACTTCGCCTGTACCTGTAATTGTTCCGCCTGTACCAATTCCCGCAACGAAAGCATCCAACGTACCGCCCACAGATTGAATTGCTTCAACAATCTCAGGGCCAGTCGTTTCACGGTGGATCTTCACGTTGGCTTTATTTTTAAATTGCTCAGCCATGAAATAGGATGGGTTTTCCTTAAGCAGCTCTTCGGCTTTTTTAACAGCACCATTCATACCTTCAGCTCCAGGTGTAAGCACAAGCTCAGCACCATACGCACGAAGCAAGTTGCGACGCTCCAAGCTCATCGTCTCAGGCATTACAATAACGGACTTGTAGCCTTTAGCTGCAGCCACCATCGCGAGTCCAATTCCCGTGTTACCACTTGTTGCTTCAATAATGGTATCACCCGGTTTCAGCTTGCCTTCTTTTTCCGCTTCTTCCACAATGCTAATTGCGATACGGTCTTTCACGCTTGAACCTGGATTCTGGTACTCCAGCTTCACGAATACTTCAGCACTGCCTTCTGGTACGATACGGTTCAGACGAACAAGCGGAGTACCTCCGATGAGTTCTGTTACGTTATTAACTACTTTAGCCATATGAATGCCCTCCTTAGTGGATGAATAAAACTTGAGTCCTGTTAACCTATACTGTGCGGCCGATAGCCTCTAGCTGTTATAGAAGAACTGCGGAAATCCTGTTGATCCTACCCCTTACTGCTAAGATTTCTAGACAGGGCGGAGGTTTCCGAAAGTTTCTTTGTTCATAAATAAATCTTTTATATCCGAGTAAACGAGTAGGTATTTATTATTTTCATCTTATCAACGTTAACCCTTATTGTCAATATGAGTACTCAAAAAAATACTCTGCCTTTGGCCCTAAGACCGCAGACAGAGTATTTTTATCAAGATGCAGCAGTACTATACAATCTTCTCCATTGAATTCAGGAGGCAGGAATCTCGGACAGGATGACGGCTTCATACTTGTTACGCAGCATTTGCTCTACCTGCGGCAACGGATCAGCCTGACTCAGAGCCAGCTGCATTCGAATCTCCTCACGGACCTCTTCGGCCGACTGCACCTGGCGTTCTTCTTTATCATTAAGTCTGATAATAACATAACCTTCTTCCACTCGAAGCGGTCCGGCAATATCGCCTACATCCAGCCCGGCAGCAAGTTGAAGGATTTCTTCTGACTGGAATGGATCATTCCGCTCAATCCATCCCAGCCTCCCACCAGCATCACGAGAGAAGCTGTCTGTCGATTGACTGCGAGCAGCTTCTTCAAAGTCCTCCCCCTTCTCCAACGCATCCAGTAAGGAATCGGCTTCCTCTTCTTCCTTCACTACGATGATGGACAAGTCATATTTCTCGGGGGAGACGTAATCCTCACGGTGTTCGGTCCAGTAATGCTCAATATCTGCATCCTTGATCTGTATACCGATCGTTGCGATTTTCTCAAGCAGCAGCCTGTAGCCGGCTTCCAATTCAAGTTCCTGTTTCGACAGGCCCAATTGAGACTTCATTTCGTCAAAATATGATTTCTCTGAATCGTACCCATCCATCGCGGCGGCAAGTTCCCTTGCAATCTCTTGGGGAGTGACGATCAGCTTGCGTTCAATTGCTTCGGCATATACTGCTTTACGGTTTAACATCTGGAGTAATAACTCGCTGCCATAGCGTCTTTTCAGCGCATCGGTCCACTCTTTGTCCGTGATGACTTCTCCGTTGATCGTCGCGACGGTGCTTCCTTCTTCCGTATTGGTATCATGGGATACATCTGCCTCGTCTTTGCCCTGTCTGAGACCATGCATAGCCATCACACTACCCATGACCAGCATACCTAACGTCAAGACAATTACAGCCGTCCACAACCCTTTTTCCTGTCTTGTCATTCCGCATCCCGTCCCCGCATAGATCAGTTCTTGGCTTGCTCTAGGATGGTCTCAAGTTGTTCTTTGTTAAAGTCATAGGCTTCATTACAGAATTGGCAGACCACTTCAGCCTGGCCCTCTTCTTCAATTAATTGCTCCATCTCCGTTTGGCCCAGGCTGATAAGAGTCTTCTCTACTCGCTCACGTGAACACTCACAGCTAAAATGTATATCCAATCCTTCCATCACTTGTACATCTGGCAACAATCGGCGAAGCAACTCTTCCAATTCAAGCCCCTGCTCCAGCAACGTCGTCACTGGCGGCAACGTACTAATGGCGTTTTCGATCGCCGTGATCTCTGGATCTGTCAATCCCGGCAACAGTTGCATAATGAATCCACCTGAGACAATAACGGAATTATCCGTATCAACGAGCACACCAACGCCTACAGCAGAAGGTGTTTGCTCCGATTGCGCAAAGTAGTACGTGAAGTCTTCGCCCAGTTCTCCTGAAACAATAGGCACACTGCCACGATATGGTTCTTTCAGTCCCAAATCCTTCGTTATGTTGATGAACCCTTCCGTTCCAACCGCGCCTGCAACGTCCAGTTTACCCACACTATTGCTTGGCAAATGTACATGCGGATTAGAAACATATCCTCGTACTTCGCCTTTCGCATTGGCATCAGCTACAATCTGTCCAATGGGACCATCACCGTTGACTTGTACCGTTAACTTCTCTTCACCTTTGAGCATTGCACCCATAATGGCTGCTGTTGTAACCGTACGCCCCATGGCAGCTGTAGCCGTGGGAAACGTATCGTGTCTTCTGCGTAGTTCCTCAACCAGTTCCGTAGTCTGGATAGCAAAGGCTCTTACCTTTCCATTCATTGCTGTACCACGAATTAACCGGTCATGCTTGTTGTTGTTTTCCAAGTCATTCAGCCTCCTTTGGCGTATCGCCATAATAGTATTAACACAGAAAAAACGGCACAACACTTAAGCTGTAATCTCAGCCCGCTGTATGCCGTCTCTATGCTCACCTTTCCCGGTTCCGCTCATATATAATACGCAGCCCTTCAAGCGTAAGCAGAGGATCAACTTCCTCTATACTACGGGTTTCTTCTGCGATAAGTGTAGCGAGACCACCCGTCGCGATAACTCGGGGCTTCGCTCCCATCTCCTCGCGAATACGTTCTACAATACCATCTACCTGGCCTGCATAGCCAAATATAATACCCGCTTGCATGGCATGAATAGTATTACGGCCAATGACCTTTTTGGGTTTCTCAAGCTCAATACGAGGCAACTTGGATGCCCGCTCATAGAGCGCTTCAGTGGCGATCTGAATGCCAGGTACAATAGCTCCCCCCAGGTAGTGACCTTTCTCGTCAATACAGTCAAAGGTCGTTGCGGTACCGAAATCAACCACGACGAGAGGGCCGCCATACTTCTCAACGGCTGCCACTGCATTAACAATACGATCTGCACCCACTTCACGAGGGTTCTCGTATCGCAGGTTCAAGCCAGTTTTGATACCAGGCCCAACGAGCAAAGCTTTTTTGCCTACATACTTCTCACACATCGCTTCGATTACATTCACCAGTGGCGGGACCACAGATGAGATGATGACACCTTCGATGTCACTTGCCCTGATGCCGGACATATGAAATAAATTATAAATCAATACGCCGTATTCATCCACTGTTGACTGACGTGATGTACTCAGACGAAAGTGGTGCAGCAATTCACGGCCTTGATATACGCCGAGCACCATATTGCTGTTCCCCACGTCTACAACTAGAATCAAAGAGGTTCACCCCTCTTTCTTTTCATTTAAATCCAGACTAATATCCAGGCTCTCAAAGGAATAGGTTAACCTGCCAACCGAAATTACATCCACACCACTCTCTGCAATACCACGAATGGTCTGAAGAGAAACGTTACCGGATGCTTCAACCTTCACATGAGGAGCCTGTTCACGAATAAGTTCAACCGCTTCACGCATCCGCTCTGGATGCATGTTATCCAGCATAATGATATCTGCCCCGGCTTGCAAGGCTTCTCTCACCTGCTCCAGATTTTCAGTCTCCACTTCAATCGTCATCGTATGTGGGATAACGGTTCGCGCACGCTGTACCGCCTCAGTGATTCCGCCTGCACCCTTGATGTGGTTATCCTTAATCATAACGGCATCGTACAGTCCAAATCGATGATTCGCTCCGCCACCCACGCGCACTGCATATTTCTCAAGTAATCGGTGGCCCGGCGTTGTCTTACGTGTATCCACGAGCCTGGTCTCAAGACCATCCAGCACATCCACGTAGGCACGCGTACGCGTAGCTATTCCGGACATACGTTGCAGCAAGTTAAGTGCCAGTCGTTCCCCCGTAAGCAGTGAATGTGTACTTCCCTCTACCTCGGCCAAAACCGTGCCATGGGTGACCTGGTCTCCGTCTGTTACCTTCGGTGTAAATACAAGATCAGGATCAACGACCTGAAATACAAGTTCAGCTACGGTCATGCCTGCAATAATACCATTGTCTTTGGCGTGTATAATGGCCTTGGATTGGTTGCCTGCCGGGATCGTCACACTTGTTGTAATGTCACCTGCACCAACATCTTCACGAAGCCAGTTTTTGATTGATTCGATAAGCCCTTCATTATATCCATTCAGTATCATGACATCAATTCCTCCACAATCGCTTGTTCTCGCTGCTGCAGACTATGCTTCTGCCACACGATATCATCACGCGCCGGGAAATCCTCACGATAGTGAGCCCCCCGACTCTCCTCGCGGTGTAATGCTCCGCTGGTAACTAACCAGGCACAGGTCAGAAGGTTGGCATACTCTAGCTCTTCTTTATGCGTGAGTGTCTGATCAAAAAATTGCAATTCCTGTTGCAGCTTGTCCATAGCCTTCTGCAGGTCCTCACCATTCCGACGCAAGCCTACCTGACGAACCATCATTTTCTGTAGTCGTAAGCGTCGTTCGGATACTGGCCTTTGCTCTTCCGTGATCTTGTTGATCTTGTTATTCATGCCCTCAGATGAAGGCGCAACCCCTCTTGCTTGTAATAAGCCAAGTGGAGGGAGAGATTGAATACGATCAACAATTCTCCGCCCAAATACAATCGCTTCTGATAATGAGTTGCTTGCCAGGCGGTTAGCTCCATGCACTCCTGTAGAAGACACCTCGCCACAAGCAAATAAACGGGAGATACTGCTCTCTCCACTAAGATCCGTTTTCACTCCACCCATCATGTAATGGGCAGCAGGTGCAACGGGAATCCAGTCGGTTGTCATATCCAATCCATAACGCATACAAGTCTCATATATGGTAGGGAACCGATGCTTGATCATCTCTGGCTGTTCATGCGTAATGTCCAGATACACAAAGGTACTGTTGGTGGACTCCATCTCACTAACAATCGCTCTTGCCACAATATCGCGTGGGGCCAGTTCAAGCTGGGCATGATAACGATCCATGAAGCGCTCGCCCTTCACATTGCGCAAATATGCCCCTTCGCCGCGTACGGCTTCTGACACCAGGAAACGCGGGGCTCCCGGGTAACAAAGAGAGGTGGGGTGAAATTGGATAAATTCCATGTCACGAACAATAGCCCCAGCCCGATAGGCCATGGCTACACCATCGGCAGTAGCTACATCCGGATTCGTCGTGTATCGGTACAGCTGCCCTGCTCCACCAGAGCAAAGAACAGTTGCCTGTGCCTTTACGAACACTTGAGATCCGTCATCCTTCTGAACCAGAGCACCAATGCATTCCCCTCGATCTCGATCTGTAATCAGGTCAACAACAAAATGCTCATCCCATACTTCAATCCCGGGATGCTCATTCACTTCAACAGCAAGCGCACGCACAATCTCATATCCTGTTGCATCTCCGTTGGCATGCAAAATACGGCGGTGGCTATGCGCACCTTCCTGCGTCAACGCCAACTCGCCGTTCTCCAGATCAAATAAAGTACCCAAACGAATCAGTTCCTTCACTCCGTCCGGACCCTCATTCACCAATACCTCTACCGCTTCGGAGCGGCATAAGCCCGCTCCTGCTACAAGTGTATCCTGCAAGTGGTAAGCAGGTGAATCATCCTCAGCAATAACCGCAGCGATGCCTCCCTGCGCATATCTGGTGTTACTTTCAAGTAATGACTTCTTCGTGATCATTAATACACGTTGTTGTTCACTTGCCTTAATGGCAGTAAACAAACCAGCAATCCCAGAGCCTATAACCAGTACATCCGTCTCTACCATGGGTAGCGCAGACAGATCAAAATCAACTAAATATTGCGGTATCATGTTATTCACCTGTCTTGGAGCAAGAGTAGCGCATCCTACTTTACCAACAACATGCGCTCTAGTGATTCTCTGGCTTTGTCGGCAACGGCCGGTGGCACGTAGATTTGCGGCTTCATCGTTTCCAGGCATTTTACCAGTTTCTTCAAGTTGTTTACCTTCATGTTGGGACATACAAGGAACTTGGTAGCGAAGTGGAACTGTTTATCCGGACTATCCAGACGAAGCTGATATCCTGTACCATCTTCGGTACCTACGATAAATTCCTTCGCTGATGAATTTTTGCAATACTCCAGAATAGCTGTTGTGCTGCCTACAAAATCACCCATTTCTACAACCTCAGGGCGACACTCTGGATGGACAACAAACTCTGCATTTGGGTGTTTGGCTCTCATCTCTACCACATCTTTGACTGTAAGCATATCGTGAGTGTTGCAGTAACCTTCCCAGATAATCATTTTCTTGTCTGTATGCTGCTGCACATAATGTCCCAGGTTTTTATCCGGTACCCAGATAATTTCGTCGGAATCCACCGATTGAATAACCCGGACTGCGTTCGCTGATGTACAACAGATGTCAGTCTCTGCTTTGATCTCAGCCGAGGAATTGATATACGTAACCACCTTGGCATTAGGATGTTGTGCTTTCAATTTGCGTAGTCCATCCACATTCACCATATCTGCCATTGGGCAGCCCGCACGTTCGTCCGGGATAATAACTGTTTTATTTGGCGCAAGAATTTTAGCGCTTTCACCCATAAAATGAACACCACAGAAAACGATCACATCTGCATCTGTTTGGGCTGCCTTCTGGGCTAATAGAAACGAATCTCCACGGAAGTCTGCAACCTCCTGTACTTCGTCACGTTGATAATAATGGGCAAGAATAATAGCATTACGTTCCTTCTTCAACACCATAAGCCGCTCACGCAGCTCGCGGTTCATCTCAGCCTTGCGCTCTAAAGCCAGAGCTTCCACCTGTGATCCTCTCCTTTATCGGGACAGCGTCATGCGCTGTTTCGTGGGCTAACCTAAGTCGTTATCTTCGCTTGAGAAACGAATCACAAGCGGTTTAACAACTAATTTACACAACGTTCACGACTCTGTCAATAAATGAAAAAGGCCCGGAACAGCGCTGTAACCACCTGTTTGCTAACTGGTTCGCCATCTAACTCCCGTTTATCTTTATCTATCCTCTTTTAAAATAATGGATAAAAAAAGAGAGCCTCGAGGGCTCTCTTGATTTCACCTGCTATCATAGCCAGATGTATTGTGCATTAAGACGTTGGCTTCGTTCCGCCATCATCCGGGTTATTGTTATTACCCTTTTCCAGATTCGGAGCTTCGTTTGGAATATCTCCTGCTGGTGGCTCAGGCGTTTCATCTTTACCTTGAATACGAACACGCACATCACCGATGGTATCGATGATTGGCTCTCCGCCTTCAGTTGGTGTGCCTTCACCATCATTGTCATTCTCTGCTTTTGGAGTCAAAGAACCTGTTTCGATCAATTGCTTGATCTGATCCATTTCCAATGTCTCAACCTCAAGCAAAGTTTGAGCGATCAGGTGCATCTCTTTTGAATGTTTAACAAGCAAGTCCTTACACTTCTCATAACAGTCATTGATAAAGCGTTGCATTTCCTGATCAATCTCGTAAGCAATGGAATCCGAGTAATTCTGTTCATGACCGATATCCCGACCAAGGAATACCTGTCCTTGTGAACTTCCGAATTGCATAGGTCCCAATTTCTCACTCATACCGTATTCCATAACCATGCTGCGAACAATACCTGTCGCTTGCTGGAAGTCACTGTATGCACCAGTACCAATTTCTCCGATGAACAATTCTTCAGCTACACGACCCCCGAGAAGCCCGGTTACTTTATCCAGCAATTCCTGCTTGGTAACCAGCATACGGTCTTCTTTTGGCAACATGATTACATATCCACCCGCACGTCCGCGCGGAATAATGGTCACTTTATGTACCATATCAGCATGTTCGAGGAAGTAACCTACAATGGTATGACCTGCTTCGTGATAAGCAACGATTCGTTTCTCGCGATCACTGATGACACGGCTTTTCTTCTCCGTACCAACGATGACACGGTCAATCGCTTCGTCAACTTCCTTCATGGAAATATCTTTACGGTTACGACGCGCTGCAAGCAATGCCGCTTCGTTCAAGAGATTTTCCAGATCTGCACCAGAGAAACCTGTTGTACGCTTCGCGATAATATCCATCTTCACATCTTTGGTCAGTGGTTTATTACGGGAATGTACTTTCAGGACAGCTTCACGACCTCTTACATCAGGGCGGTCAACCGTAATTTGACGGTCAAAACGTCCAGGACGCAGCAAGGCAGGGTCCAAAATATCTGCACGGTTCGTTGCAGCTATGATGATAATACCTTCGTTAACTCCGAATCCGTCCATCTCAACGAGCAACTGGTTGAGTGTCTGTTCACGTTCATCGTGACCACCACCGAGACCAGCACCACGCTGACGTCCTACAGCATCAATCTCATCGATAAAGATGATACATGGGGCATTTTTCTTCGCATTTTCAAACAAATCACGTACACGTGATGCACCGACACCGACAAACATTTCCACGAAGTCGGAACCTGAAATAGTGAAGAATGGTACACCCGCTTCACCGGCTACGGCACGAGCGAGCAATGTTTTACCGGTACCTGGAGGCCCTACGAGCAATACGCCCTTAGGAATCCGCGCACCTACTGCTGCGAATTTACGAGGGTCCTTGAGGAAGTCTACAACCTCAACAAGTTCCTGTTTCTCTTCGTCAGCACCCGCAACATCTTCAAATGTAACCCGCTTCTTCTCTTCGTTGTAGAGACGAGCACGGCTTTTACCAAAGTTCATTACTTTACCGCCGCCGCCTTGAGCCTGATTAAACAGGAAGAAGAACAGCAGGAACATAATGATCAAAGGAATAAAGGAAGTCAGCAACGTCAACCAAATGCTGTCACCTTTCATTGGCTCCTGATGATATTGGAAATTGTTAGTTTCACTTGCAGCTACAAGCTCACTAATTGCCTCATCCGTAGGAGGAATATACGTTGAGAAATTTTCTGATTTGGCGCCATCAGGTGCCTTCTTGTATTGACCGGTCACGAGATACGTTTGACCGTTGAATTGAACCGTCAATTCAGAGACATTGTTGGCTTTGATCGCTGCACGCAACTGATCATATCTAGGATTATCGGTGGCTTCGCCGCCATTGCTGACGAACTGGACTATCCCCACCACAACTAAAAAAAGAATCAAATAAAAACCAGAATTCCGGATGAACCGATTCATCCCCTACCTCCTCTCGAGACACTTTAATTATTTTAACATAGCCCGACATGGCTTCTCAACAGAAGCCAAGAACAGCTCAAGGCTTGGGTCGGGCAGGATATTAGCTACTATAGACTTCCGGCTTCAAAATCCCGATATAGGGCAGGTTCCGGTACTTCTCCGCAAAATCCAAACCGTAACCAACGATGAACGCGTCAGGAATGTCAAAGCCTGTGTAATGAGCTTCCAACTCAACTTTACGGCCTGAAGGCTTGTCGAACAGCGTAACCACACGCACCGACTCGGCACCGCGGTTTTCTAGCAGTTCAATCAGATAGCTGAGTGTAAGTCCGCTGTCGATAATATCTTCGACAATCAGAACTTCCCGTCCTTCAACGGATACATCCAGATCCTTAATGATTTTGACAACACCTGATGACTTGGTGGAAGCGCCGTAACTGGATACTGCCATAAAATCCATTTCAACAGGTACCGTTATGTTTTTAACCAAATCAGCCATAAATATAAACGCACCCTTGAGCACACAAATGACCAAAGGATTGCGATTTGCATATTCGGCACTTAGTGTTGCGCCTAATTCCTTGACTTTACTCTGAATTTCTTCTTCACTGATCAATACTTCCTGAATGTCGTTCTGCAACTGTGCGAACCTCCTAAGTTATACTATGAAAGCCTTACCTGAACCATAACCACTACCCCTGAATCGCTGAATCGCCTACAGTCATGTACAGGATTGCGGAAGTGCCCTCCCTGACAGGAGCCACATTGGACCGTCGAACACCCGGTAACCAGATAATATGACCTGCTCCATCACATACCACAGGAATACGTGGACGGACAGATGGGGGGATTTTCTCATCGATGAAAATATTTTTCACCTTTTTGCTTCCGTTTAATCCCATCACTTTCATGGTATCTCCAGGTAACCGTGAACGCACAACCAGCGGCATAAGCAGTTGATCCGCATCAAACGCGGCTTGATCCGCCGATTCCGGTACATGATAGTCCTCGGGACTCACCGTCATCAACCGAATATACCGGTTAATTGGGGTGAGTGAAAGCTCATAAGTTCCACTCCATTGCGCAAGACGATACTCGTAAGATTGATCCTGTACGTCCGTCCGTATGCCAAAAGAAATCAGATTATACTCCCGAGTGCAGGCGAGTGTCTGTCCTATATCCAGGCTCCAGGTCGTCACATGGGTCTCCATGACCTTGCGCCGAATGGTTTCTATACGGGTAAAGTCGACAAAATCACTGTCCAAAGGCAGATAATTCAATATTAGTTTAATCAACCTTCGTTGTAAAGCGACATGTAACTTCAAGAAGGAAGGCACCTCAAAGGTTTGCCTTCCGCCGTTCACCTGCACTAGACACCTGTATGTGTCATATGCACTCTGCTCCATGAAATCGTCTTCATCACCCACAATTTCGGCAAGCCGATTCAATGACGGCGTGAGTTGTCCATTATACTGCCCCAAAAAAGGAAGCACATCCAAGCGAATGGCATTACGCCGATATTTACGCAGGGCGTTGCTCTCATCATTGAAATACATAAAACCCTGGGTATTACAAGCTTCTACAAGGTCTGTCTTGTTTATACGAAGGCATGGACGAATAAGTTCCACATTTTTTTCTCGTCTTTTAAACTTCATTCCTGAGAGTCCCGACAAGCCGGTTCCACGAAGCAAATGAAGCATGACCGTCTCCGCCTGATCATCGGCATGATGTGCCAAAGCGATGCTTGCCGCATTATATTTGGAAGCCACTTCGTGCAAAAAGGCATATCGCTTGTTGCGGGCTGCTTCCTGTGGTCCTTGACCCGTCAGCTCCATATATGAAGGTACATCGGCCTTGGTCCATTCAAATGTAATACCAAGCTGCTGTGCCAGTTCCATCATTTTCTCGGCTTCATCATCAGATTCACTCCGGAAGCCATGATGCACGTGGGCACAGATCAATTCAAGTGGCACATGCCGCTTGCTGATCTCGTGCATGATATGCAAAAAAGCTACCGAGTCCGGCCCGCCCGATACTGCGACGACAATCCGATCCCCGGGAACCCATAACTGATGCTCTTCCGCTGCATCCAGCACGTTCTTCACCAGCATGTTCCAGCGTAAAGCCTCCATACCTGTTCCTCATTCCTTGCGTTATGTATATGCACTCTCACAGATCAGAAAAGTAGTGCATAGATGAGCACTCCAATAAGTAATATCACAGATACAGCGAATGCGTTCATAAGCCAGCGCGGTGTTGTACTTTTGGAACGACGGCGGAGAGGCGTGGGGCGTGCCATCATTTCCTTCCACCCTTGTGCCGCATGACCTGCATCACGAAACTGACCTCGTAATGCCTGAGTCGTCCAATTGCGAAAAGGACCCAGTCGTTCACTGCGCTCCACCAGCGCTACGAGCTGATTCACACTTCGCAGTTGCGGTAATCCTTCGGCCGCCAGTGCCTTGAGCGCGTCTGCTTCAAGTACATGAATCAATAATAATGCAAATGCAAATACATCATAGGTACCATCTGCCGTACGGCTGCCTGCATTCCAGAAGCCCCGATCATACCATTCGGTGAACTGTTTGACGCTTCGACCAATCGACGTAACTCCGCCGTAGTCGATCAATTCCACCTGCCCATAGTCGGATACCAACACATTCTGAGGTTTGAGATCACCAAACACCCATCCCGCCTGATGCAATTGTGCCAGCTTCTGCAAGAGTCTAAGTCCCACCAGAAGTGTCCAGTCTGTCCCCTGACGCCGAATGAAGTGATGAAGTGCCTCACCTCTAACGTAACGCATCACATAAAAGGGAATATCCCGGCCACGAACGGCATAATCATCCACATCTTTAAGATAGGAAGGAATGCCGCTCTGCCGAAGGGCCTCATGATTACGCTGTAGTTGAAAAGATTTGAGCACATTAACTTCCGATTGCAGATCAACCGGATCAAATCCCATTTTTAGCGCATAGTGTTTGCCATTTTCACCCCGTTGGACAAGAAAAACGATGCCATTAGCTCCTTTGCCCAGTAGCTTCCGAATCGTGTAACGACTGCGATTCCATTTCCCTGTAACCACTGTTCCTGGTGGGAAAGAGGCGTCAGACAACGTTGTCACCGAGCATCCCTTCTCTTTCAATGCGATAGTTCCCTTCTATTTCCTGCTGTTTCTCCAGTGTACCATAACGGTAAAAATCAATCACCTTCTGAATTGCAGGACCTGTCGGCGTTGCACCCTTCATCTGCAACCTTCCAAACAAGGACCGAACACGGCCTGGATCCGTTGTCCAGTCAATATCCATTACCGCATCTTCTCCACTGTGTCGTCCCGGAAAATGAAATACGGAAAGCTTGCTCTGACCTATACGCGCCTGCAAACTTAACATTAAATCACGAATGCCTTCTTCTACCGCAGCCAATTTGGGTTTCATGCTGGCACTAACGTCAATCAGCAATATCACCTGTAACGCTGTAGTTTCAGCCATATCATCCATCACTTCCACGACCCGGGCGCGTTGTGAAGGCTCCAGATCCGTTACCGTTTTGGGCTCCTTCTCTCCCAAAATTTGTGTTAACTCTCTATTAACCGCCTGCTGAATGGTCTGAACCACCGTTTTCCTTGTCATCATCTGCATCGTATGGGCAAGCTGCCGTGTACCTACAATTTGGCTGATTCCACCTCCGGCTCTGGCAATATCCTCAATCTCCCGACTGCCCAACTCACCAATGGTTCCATAATCAATCACGCCAACCACATTAACCGTAATCCCCTCTTCCTGTGCTTCGGCCGCTGCCAGCACTGGACTTGGTCCCACATTGGAACAACCGTCGGTGATCAATAAGATTTGCTTCATCCGATATCCCTCCGTTATTCGTTACTCTCCAACTCTATGACTAGCATTGCCAGAATGAAGAGACTTCAAACAGAAGAATATGCAATTAACTGACGGTCCGTGGACGCTCCATCCGGTTGATGCCAGGCACACGCAGTGTGGCCCATTCAGGGCGGAAATGCTCTACTTTTCCAACAACGACGGTCATATCATCCAATATCTCATGCTGCTGATATCTTATGACACTTTCAAGCAGGCAATCGGCCAAATCTTGCGGATCCTCTGTATCAATCTCTTGAATGAGCCGTTTCATCCATAACTCTTTGTTCACCGCATACCCCGGTGCATCATAGATGCCATCCGTCATCATAATGAGGATATCCCCCGGCTGAAGCTGCACCGTCACCAGATCCACTTCAATATCCTTAATAATACCGATTGGCAAATTGCTGGCTGAAACCTGAATAACCTCCTGTCCTCGTTTGATAAAACTTGGCGTCGATCCGATTTTCATAAACGTGGTCTCTGCCGTATATTCATCGATCAGCGCCATATCCACTGTGGCATACATCTCTTCAGGGGAGCGCAGCATCAGAACGGAGTTCACGGATTTGATCGCCAATTTCTCGTCCATGCCGGACTGTAACAACTGTTCCAGTATGTTCAGCGCCGCGCTGCTCTCCATGCGTGCCCGTTCTCCATTGCCCATTCCATCACTGAGCGCCACCGCGAATGTACCGTTGCCTAACTCGACCGTACTGAAGCTGTCGCCTGACATCACATCTCCCCCTTTTGCGGCGGCAGCAACACCCGTGGTTACCTCAAAGGTTTTGGCCGAACCAAACGTGACGGTTGCCAATCCCTGACGAGGGTCGGTCATGGTCTCATGCAAGACGGCAATATGCTCGTCCAGTACATCCGAGATCAGCGGAGCAATCATTTTCCGGCACTCATCGAATCCACGTGTATATGCATGTACAATCTCAATCTCTACATTGCCCGCTTCCAGATTGATGATCTCAATGGAGTGAATGGACAAGCCCAATGACTCCAGTGCGTCCCGAATCTGCTCCTCCTGCTGTACCATCTCATCACTTTCCCGCTGAATTTCCTTGGCCAGGTCCTCCATGACCTGAGATACACCGGACAATTGCTCTGCAACCAGCTGCCGGCTATCAATAATTTGACGCTTCCATTGCATGTTATGTTGATGCAGTCCATACTGGGCACGCATGACTTCAAGGACCTCTTCCGGTTTCGCACACACCCTGTTCCAGTCGACTGGAATCTGCTTGCCTGAGATCTCCGGGTTTCCTTCAATCGTACTCATCACGTCCGTCATATATTTGTAGGTTTGAATAAACTTCGCATCCCAGCATTGTGTACGCTTGAAGCAGCTTGCACACGTGCCCTCGGCAACCGCATTCATGAAATGGTCCATTCCACCTTCTTTCTGTACCTGCTCCCCTGCACCGGACATCTGATCGAAGCTGCGTGACAATTGACGAAATACCTGTGAGAACCGGGTTACCCGTTCTGCCGTGATATCCCGTATTCGTTTGGCATACTCATGCTGCGATTTGGTATGATCCTGCGTACCCGGTACATATTTGGATATCGCCGTCATCAGGCTTTTAGGTGTTAACATGAATAGTACGATAGCTGCACACGTCTCCCATAATGAGTTCATCACATCGCCCGGTCCGCCCAGATATATGGATAGAATGGACGAACCCAGCAGCATGCCCAGTGCAACCGCCGCACGTTTGCCTTCTCGAAGCATACCCGCCAGCATCCCGGCAAAAGCAAGCAGGCTCATCTGATACACTGCTGACATGTCAGCCAGACTCAGAATCAAGCCGGTAATGACGCCAACTGAGGCTCCAAGGGGGGCTCCGCCCACCAGCGCAAAGATTAATATGAGATAACGGGAGAGCATATGCTCGACGGATAAGGACTGAATGGTCCACCCTACGGCTCCCGTCATAACGGAAGCGAGCAATATGATCAGGCAGAGGATCTCCTCGTTCTTTAGGCTGAACTTTTTTTTGCGGTAGGTGAAAATCGGTATGGCTTGTATAAAAACAAGGGTGAGCACGAAGCTTAGTACGGAATCCATCGTGAGCATCAGCATGGCGTACCAGCTGAAGGATGGTCCAATCACAACCGCGAATAACTTGACCATAAATGTAGTCGTAAATACCATCGTTGGTGCATAAGATAATTCAGCACGATCATATGACTCCAGACCGCGGAAGAGCAGATAAAAGATGGCGATCTCCGATGCAACAATGAGTGGTACCGGAAACGGTGCAAAGAGACTACCTGCGAGTAAAGCGGCGCCTACCGGAATGATGTAATCCCTGCGCATGAAAGCAATTACGGCGAAGTAAGCAATGGCAAAGGGAGATAACTCATTCAGGATCATTGCCTTTCCGAGCAGGAACCCCATAAACGTAAGCAGCAGTACCCATTTGCGGGAAGCAACCATCTGGACAGCCTTGCGGGAGCCAAGCCATTGTTTCAGACGTACCGACAGCTCCTCCCGAGCTTCCGTACCTCCTTTACCTGCTTTCATTCCCGGAAATTGAATGACATTCCACTTTTCCATCATCCTCAAGGCACCCCATTCGATTAATTTGAATTTTCGTGTTTCGTTCTCGATGGTTCTGATTATAGATAGATTAGAAGAAGTAGTTTGTCAGAATAGGTGGGCAGGGTCCAAAAAGTTTACGACAAAAGAAACAAGCCTGGCGCGGTGGAGCGAAACCCCCGGCCTTATTGTGGTTTCATTCCTTCTCCTACTTGATTCCGACAATCGGAATGTCTGATTTTGAACCGAAGATGGTTTGGTCTCGCCATCATTTGAGCAGGATAACTGTGGAATGCCACGGAAACCTGTCGGTAAAAAATGGTAGACGACAAATGTTCTTATGGTTTCATTTTGCCGTGCAGAAAAACCGGGGATATGGAGCTTCACCTTACAAAAAAAGCTATTCAACTCCTTATCTGTGATAGAAACGCAAAAAAACCGCTAGCCCATGGGCTAACGGTTTTACTTATATGTTTAGATCAGGTTGTGACAGATTACACACGCTTGGCCCCACGGCCTCCGCGTTTGCCTTCTGTGTTCTTCTTAAGCGAAGAGATCCGCTCTTCACTATCTTTCAGGAAGCGTGACATTTTATCCTCAAATGAAGGTTTGCCTGCTGCGGGCTTGAAAGAACGGCCTCCGCGGTCACCACGGTTAAATCCACCGCCGCCACCACCACGACCTTGGCCACCACTTGGGCCTCCGCCGCTGAATCGTTCGCGATCTCCTCCACTGCGTTCCGGTCTAGGAGCTCTCGGGGGTCTAGATTGGGTTTGTTGCTCAACCGGTTTGTCAACAGCTTGCTTAATGGAAAGTCCGATCTTGCCATCCTTGTCAACGTTGATAACCTTGACTGTAACGAGGTCATTCAGCTTCAGGTGGTCGTTGACATCTTTGACGTAATTGTCGGCGATTTCCGAGATGTGAACGAGACCCGTGACACCTCCTGACAGATCCACAAATGCTCCAAAATGCGTGATTCCTGTCACCTTGCCCTCTAACTTGGTGCCCACTTCAATTGCCATAGAATAAAATGATCCTCCCTTAAAAATATACAACCCGATTTTTTGAATGCCAAAATCAATGCTGCGCTAATGTAATTATACCTTATGCCGTAAACCAAGGTCAACTGAACACTACCCCATCAGAGAGCCTATTTTTTCCGGTTTAACGGCTTCAGACACACGGATAACAAACCTAGCTCGGTAATGGACCGAATTCCATCAGTTCCCTGACTCTTCAACCTGGATCGGCGTTTCCTCAGGAAGATAATATCCTTTTTTCCGTGCCAGCTGTCCTATGTATTCAGGGTCATTCAACCGGCTGACTTCGTACTTCAACTGTTCCAGCTTCTTCAATGTATCTTCCTTTGAAGCTTGCTGAGTGGCCAGATGAGAACTCTTGTCCGAAATTTGTGCAGTCTGCACAAGGAATGTATATCCTGCCCATATTACAAATACAATCATAAACGTCATCCAAAGCATGAGGCGCCTTTTTGCACCGGCAGATTTTCCTTGGTTAGTTGGAGCCTTTGATCTGCCCACAGGTGTTTTACCCATTACGGACCTCCTTAAAACCAGCGTTTCCATATCGCTGCAATTCTTGTACCCACACGGATCATGAAGCGTGGCGTTACCCAATGTTTCAGGAGCGGCCTAAACATCCAGCGGAACAACTTGCCGAAAGGTACCAAACACTGCAGCACCAGCCTGCCCAGGAATAATAGTATCGCGATTACAAAACCGAATAATACGCGAATTAACTTATAAATTCCTTTAACCGGCATAACGATCAGGATGTTAAGGATATGTCCACACCAATGAATCAGCGTTCTTGCGAGTTTAATTAACATTACCACAAAACGCTGGGTTGTAACACTTAAAAGCCAAAAATAGAAGCAAACCCCTATAATCAGCCCCAAAAAGACATAAAACCGCAACTGTCCGTGGTTTCCGGCGTATAGCATCCGAAAAACGAACAGCGCGGAAGAAACCCAGTACAACAGATCGAGCGTGTGTATACTCCATCTCGGAAATCGCAGCTGTCCGGACAGTACCCGGTAACTGTCGTAGGCCATTCCCATCACGACCCCCGAGGTAAGCATCCACATCAATGTGATCCATTGAGTATCCGGACTCATCGGAACATCTTGCCAAACAGGCCTTTACCATTTTTGGGCTGGGAACCGGGGTCCAGATATTGGAGCGAACTGACTGTGCCTTCAATGGATAACAAACCTTCCTCCAGGCTCAGGTTTTTGATATGTAAATTGTGCCCCCGGATGGTCAGATGCCCAAGTTCAGTCTGCAGCAAAAATTCCTCACTGTCGAAGCTCTCCACGTTGGAGACACCCGTCAGATCCAGCAGTTTCCGATTCTGCATGCTCAGATGATGCTGTTTGGCCTTACCGTGCTCAACCATGGCATGTACCCCTCCTTCTTACACCTAGCTTATGGGTGTGGAGGTTGGAATAGAACCAGCGTTGTTGAACAAATAACCCAGCATCTAGTAAAAACAAAAACGCCCTTCCCTGTTACAGGAGGACGTTTCGATTCAACTTGCATTGAATGAATATTTAATACCAGATGTACTGTTACCAGTTCATTCCGTTATCCTTGGCGATCGGCTCTTCCTTCACCAAGGTGTAGAGGCTGCTCGCCTCATCCTTCTTGGTACTCTCGGCAATTCGTTCCACCCTCACGGTGACCAGTTTCTGACCGAACTGAACCGTCAGCTCATCGCCCACTTTGACAGCGGCGCTGGGCTTTGCTTCACGTCCGTTCACCAGAACACGTCCCTGTTCAGAGACGTCCTTGGCCACAGTGCGGCGTTTGATTAGCCGGGAGACCTTCAGGAATTTATCAAGACGCATTATTTTACGGCTTCTTTAAGTTTGTTGCCTGCTTTGAATGCAGGAACAGTGGACTCAGGAATCACGATTTCATTCCCTGTTTGTGGGTTACGTCCGGTACGACCGGAACGTTTGCGGGTCTCAAAAGTGCCAAAGCCGATCAATTGTACTTTGTCTCCGCTGGCAAGTGCATCTGTAATTTCTCCCAAAAAGCCGTTTAATACGGACTCAACGTCTTTTTTAGTCAAACCACTTTTGGTTGAAATGTTGTTAATCAGATCTGTTTTGTTCATTTTTAAAAGCCTCCCAAATTGAAAAAAAAGTATCTGCGATTCCTGGCAATACATCGATTGCCGCTGATTCGCGTTAGGTTACTACACATGTATTCTGGCTTGGCATCTGAAATCCTGCCTTAGTCCGCGACTTTTTTTAGCTTTTTGTCGATGGTCCGCAGGCAACAGTCTAAGACCAGTACCCGAAACCTTCCGTCGCTAAACACCTATCCCAGTCAAGACAGATGAACACATGTTCGTATATCATAACACACTGCATAACATGATGGAATAAGGTTTATCGGTATTTCCCAGAAAATTGAACCCGTTATAATCCTGCCTTCTTCGCATCCTGCCAGAATTGCTCCATCTCTTCTACATTGCTATCTGCTGGTGTTCTTCCCTGTTCACGCAAACGCTCTTCGATGTACTGGAACCGCCCAACGAACTTGCGGTTGGTCGCAGCAAGCGCCTCTTCCGGGTCCGTATCGATGAATCTTGCAACGTTGGCAGCTGCGAATAATAAATCACCCAGTTCGAGCTTCCGTTCTTCCGCAGACTGGCCTTGTTGCACCGCTTCTTTTAACTCCGCCAGTTCTTCCTCGATCTTGGCAAACACACCTTCAACATCATCCCAGTCAAAGCCTACTTTGGCTGCTTTCTTCTGTAACTTGTATCCCTTCATCAATGCAGGCAAGTCACGCGGTATACCATCCAGCACGGAAACCTTCTGCTGATCCTGGCCTTTGCGCTTCTTCTCCTCTGCCTTCATCTGTTCCCAGTTCTGAAGAGCTTCATTCGCATCTTCTGCCTGATGATCTCCAAAAACATGTGGATGACGGAAAATCAGCTTATCATTCAAACCTTCGATGACATCATACACATTAAATGTGCCGACTTCTTCTTCCATCTGGGAATGCAATATAATCTGCAGCAGCAGATCACCCAGCTCTTCTTTCATATGGTCGGGGTCATCCTCATCGATCGTCTCAATGACCTCATAGGTCTCTTCAATCAGGTTTTTGCGAATGGATTGATGCGTCTGCTCCTGATCCCATGGACAGCCACCCGGACTGCGAAGAATATTGACGATCTCATGCAAGCGCGCAAAGGATCTGCGACGCAGGGCATCATCGGTGTTCTTCGGTACATAGATCAGTGACAGATTACCATACCCTTCGATCCGGTCCAGTTCGTGCAATGGGATCTTGTGAATGACCTCCTGACCCTGCACACCCAACGCATGACCTACAAATACGGGATAATCATCCGGGTAAACCTCCATCAGGCATAGCTTCACATCTGAAGCAGTGAACACATCGTATACTTGTCCGATCAACGTATGTAACTGTGGTTGTACCAGTTCTGTGTTCAGGCTGCTGGCATCCAGGAGTTGAAACCCTTCGATTGGATCGAATCCAAGCCGGATAAAGGCTTCATCCAGGAAGCTCTCCCCGCCCATGACACGCAGTGAGATACCCATCTGCGGACAACGTTCTTTGAGCAGACGTACACTTGCCTCTGCCACCATCGGATGACCGGGTACGGCATACACAATCTCCGTTCCGGCCTCCCCCTTGCGAGCGGCTTCTATCAGTTGATTCGCGATCTCATCATATACTTCGGGGAAGGAGGACTTCGCCTCATATATAGCATCAAATGATGTCATCTCCAGTCCCTCTTGCTTCAGATCATTTAATACGGGATGATCCAGGGTGCGTACATACAGCGTAGCTGCATGTTTCATTTTTTTGATAATACCTACGGTCAGTTGGTCTGCATCTCCAGATCCAAGACCCACTACGGTTAAAGCTGCACTCATTACGTAAACCTCCATCCGGACTATCCTGTTGCAAGCTCACTAGTTCATCGTGCCTGAACAGGACTAATTACACGTATTATACCAGAATCATGCGATATCCTATAATTGCATATTAGCTGTGCTGGGTGCAGAAGCACCGTGAGCATGGAGCTAGCGCAGCACACGCAGTCTGCGCAGCAGCTTGGCAAGGCGAGGCCCCAACTTGGGCACAGCCGCCAGCTCTGCGGCGGTCAGTAGCCCTGTCCGGGCCGCCGCCAGCAAGAACACGGCCGAGCCTGCGGCAATGCCCAGCAGGCTCACGCCCATCGCGGCCAGCCGGCGATCGGCCGCGATACCCATGCCGCCGAGCACGGCTTCGGCGGCCCAGGCCGTGCCTACCGCCGCCAGACTCATGGCGGCGATCACCAGCGCCGGCTTCGCTAGGACGGCGCCAGGGGCAGGGCGCAGGGCGACAAGTCGCGCCAGCAGCGCCACATTCAGGCCAGCCGCCAGCATGTAGGCGACTGCGCCTGCCAGGGCCGCGCCGCTGATGCCTAGCGCCGGCACAAGCATGACGTTCAGCAGCGCCTTGACGCCTGCGGCGGCCAGCATGCTGAACGCGGGTGCGCGCACGGCGCCGAGGCCTTGCAGCAGCGCCGCCGCAATAATGCTGACGGTGCTGCCCGCAGCCGTCAGCGCCATGTACCGCAGTGCTTCGGTGCCTGCGGCATCTCCGTACAGCATGCGGTTAATCGGCTCCGCCAGCACCGCGAGACCCGCGGATGCCACCAGGCCGATCAACCAGAACCAGCGCAGCGCGAGGCCTGCTTGCTGCCGGACGGCTTCTGGCCCGCCCTTTAACCGGGCTTCCGCCATCGCCGGAATAAACAGCACAGACAGTGACGTAGCCAGCATCGTCACCAGTTGAACCAGCGGCAATCCACGGTTGTAGATGCCGAAGGAAACCATCGACTGAACCTCATCCAGCCCTTCTCCTCGCAGCAATCGGGGCACGGTGAAGGTATCCACCAGATTCATCAGTGGCACAGCCAGCGACCCGAGACAGACGGGAATGGCGTACATGAGAAGCGTCTTGATCCACTCCCCATTGGATCGTGATCTTTCTGCCAGACCAGGGTTAATAGCACTCACCGTTTTCTTCTGCGGCGTAACCGGTGTATTCTCCTGACGCTCATGACGATCTGATCCAACCTCTCCGCTGTTACTGCTCCATTCCGAATTCAACTGTTCGGTGACTACTTCCCTGCCTTTCCTCCGATGACGGACCATGTACCCTAACATGGTTAACAGCCCAACCATTCCACCAGCAACGGAGCCCATCATGGCACCAGCAGCAATAGTCTCAAGCGAAGCGTCCCGTCTCATCAACCACAGAAGCAAAACAATCATGACGGTGACACGTATCGTCTGCTCCACCACTTGTGATACCGCTGTTGGAACCATCTGTTGTAATCCCTGAAAATATCCACGCAGCCCTGTCATCACCGGTACGAACAATAACGCCCATGAAGCTGCACGAATCGATGGAACCACATGGCGGTTGCCAATCATGTCAGCGATCAGCGGCGCACCTGCATACATCAAGAGCGCCATTATAATTCCAATTCCCCCGAGCAGTAGGGAAGATAGTCGAATAATTCTTCTGCTCTCGTCTGGTCTTCCGAGTGCGTTCTGTTCTGCTACGAATTTGGATACGGCCAGAGGCAGCCCTGCAGCAGCAAGCGTGATAATGAGCATATATAACGGATACACCGTATTGTAGATGCCAAATACACCGTCTCCCCCCAGATTCTGCAGCGGAATCTTCTGAAAAGCACCAATAATTTTAGAGATAATGGCAGCAAGCCCAAGTATAAATGCACCCTGTAGCAGCCTTGAGCCTGTAGACGGCTGTTTCATAATTCCCTCCTGCGTAATCCTTTTAAGCATACCTTGATATTATACCTGCCTGAAGGCACACAGACTAACCCTCCCAGCACAATTATCCGGATCTACTTCTCTTTGTCCCTTTAAAATGCAAAAACTCCCGTATGCCCAAAACAGGGCACCAGGAGTTGATCTGCGATCTATTGTTCCATTTGCTTGCCAAGGAAACCAGCAGCCGTCTCAGACATCTTCACTTCCATCTGAGACATCTTCACCGATTCATCCTTATTGAACATGATCACCGTTCCGATGGGGTCACCACCCGAGATAATCGGCGCAATAACAAAAGAGGATAACGTCTCGTCATGATCTTTGCTAAGCTCATAAGAACCATTGTTTGTTTCCAAAATGGTCTTTCTGTTTTCCATACACCCCTCTAACAGTTGACCTACCTGCTTGTCCAAATATTCTTTCTTGGAGCCGCCTGCCACCGTGATAATGGTATCCCGGTCAGAAATCATCGTTACATGTCCTGTACTCTCATACAGGGATTCTGCATATTCTTTGGCAAAATCACCAAGTTCGCCAATTGGCGAATATTTTTTAAGGATAACTTCTCCATCACGATCCACGAAAATTTCCAGTGGATCACCTTCACGAATACGTAACGTACGGCGGATTTCTTTTGGAATGACCACACGACCAAGGTCATCTATACGGCGGACAATACCAGTAGCTTTCATTTCACATGTTGCCCCACTTTCTCGAGAAGATTTTTCAACTACTGTTCCTTAATGGGTAGAGGAAAGTCCCAGAACGTTTAGTGTGATATCTTGACCATAGTATTCATCTGTTCCCATTTCCTTATACATGCTTCGGAGAATATAGTTGTGTAACTTTCGAAGAAGGCGACCATGTACCCATACAGCTTGAATATATAAAAAAAGAAGCAAGAAGGAGGTCCTAAGTCCTCCCCTTGCTTCTCTGTATGGTTGTCCATATTTACGTAGCACAAGGCATTCATTCGGGCGAATTCAACCCTGAACGTATGCTAACACAGCAATTTTCCCAGCTTACTTGCTGCTTGTACCTTCATCTGTAGTTGCATCTTTGTCTGTTCCAGTCGTACCTTGGTCAGTCTTGGTATCCGTACCTGTGGAGTCATCCGTTTTTGGTTCGGTTGTTTTCTCTCCTTCAGTTCCTGTACCCGTAGTACCTTCAGTCGTACCTTCTTCAGCTTTTTCTGTTTTTGGCAGTTTAACTTCTTTTACGATTTTGTCCAATTCATTTTGCATGAACGTATCGATTTCAGCTGCAGCCAATTGGCTCTTCAGACTTTCTTTTTGTTCAGCCGACAATTTAGTAAAGTCCGCTTCCGTACGGGATTCTACTTTTATAATGTGATAACCATATTCTGATTCTACAGGATCACTGATCTTATTCAATGGCAGTGTTTTAGTTGCTTCTTTGAAGGAATCGACCCAGTTGGCCACTGGTGCATCTTTAAATAACCCACCATCAGCAACTGAGTTGGTATCGTCAGAATATTCTTTCACCACTTCTGCAAAGTCAGCTCCACCATCCAGTTTGGCTTTAACTTCTTTTGCAATTTTAAGTGCATCTTCTTTTTTACGCTCTTTTTGTGTTTTGGAATCTGTAAATCCAATCAGCACGTGACGAACGGAAGCCGTTGTGAACTGATCTTTGTTTTTCTCAAACTCAGCCTTGATTGCGTCGTCCGTAACGCCTGTTTCTTTATCTTTGATTACTGTCATGATCCGAGTCATGTAGTCTTTAATGTTGTCGTCAGTCAGTTTCTGAGCTTTGAGCATTTCTGTCCATTGATCTGCCTGAACAGAAGCTTTCATTTTATCGAATTGCTCAGTTGCCGCTTTTGTACCTGCTGTTTTGGCTTCTTCACTTGCTTTGCCACTCAGATATTCATAAGCAACTTCCTGTTTTACCAGATACTCTTTGAAATCGTCCATATCCATCATTTGTGCATACTCCGGATAGAGGAATTTCATGACACGTTGCTCCATATCGAATTCATTGGCTGTAATGGTACCACCATCATACGTAGCGACTACAGCACTTGTATCCGTGGATTCAGGTGTTTTTGCTTCTTCCTTCTTGCCACATGCAGCAAGCAGTGATAAGGATAGTACTGCAACCATGCTCACAGACAGTACTTTTCCTACTTTTTTATACTTTGGTAACATCCTTTAGTTCCCCCTTTGATTTAAAAGCAGTTTTCATGGACTCCAGAATTTTCTCTACCAGCTCCATCAGTTGCTTATCCCCAAGCCCCTTGCCTTTTGCGTGAATCAGCATATGGGGTCCTTGTTCAAATTGTACACGTCTTTCGAACTGATTTCCAATGTGCGCGATTTTCGAGAGTTCAAAGGCATGTTCACGCCCTTCATAGAACTTCACGGTAATGTCCTCACCACGTTGGGAAATGGACTCAATACCGTAGATTTTGCCGTATACTTTCATCCGCGCAACAGCCAGCAAGTTATTGACAGCTTCCGGAAGATCACCGAATCGGTCAACCAATTCGTCTTCCAACTCCATCGCATCGTCGAAGGATGCAATGACCGCCACTTTTTTGTAGATCTCAATCTTCTGAATACTGTCATAGATATAATCGGACGGCAAGTAGGCATCGATACTGAGATCCAGCGTTGTGTTCCACTGGTCTGAAGGTACCGGCTCTTCGCCAAGCATCGTAACTTTGCGTTTGTTGATCTCCTCTGCGAGCATCTGGGAATACAGATCAAACCCGACGGAAGCGATGAAACCATGCTGCTCCGCTCCTAGCAGATTTCCCGCACCACGAATTGACAAGTCACGCATGGCAATTTTGAATCCTGAACCCAGTTCGGTGAATTCCTTGATTGATTGCAAACGTTTCTCAGCAACTTCAGTAAGCACTTTATCCCGTTGGTACGTAAAATAGGCATACGCAATACGGTTGGAACGACCCACACGTCCGCGCAGTTGATACAGCTGGGAGAGTCCCATTTTATCCGCATCATGTACGATCAGTGTATTTACGTTTGGAATATCTACCCCGGTCTCGATGATACTTGTGCTCACAAGCACGTCATATTCACCATCCAGGAAGTCCAGAATCGTTTTCTCCAGCTCTGTTTCCGACATCTGACCATGTCCTACACCAACTTTGGCTTCAGGCACAAGTTCAGAAATTTCGGCTGCCATCTCCTGGATTCCCTGAACACGGTTGTAGAGGTAATACACTTGCCCACCACGGGCAAGCTCACGCTCAATCGCTTCACGTACAAGCGCCTGGCTGTGTTCAACCACATAGGTCTGCACCGGGAAACGATTCTCTGGTGGAGTCTCGATAACGGACAGATCACGCACACCCAGCATGGACATATGAAGCGTACGCGGAATCGGCGTTGCCGTCAGCGTCAGCACGTCCACATTGGTTTTCAGCTTCTTCAGTTTTTCCTTATGGGTTACACCGAAGCGCTGTTCTTCATCAACAATGAGCAGTCCCAGGTCCTTGAACACCAGATCCTGCGACAGCAATCGATGCGTCCCGATGACAATATCCACTGTGCCTGCCTTGATGCCTTTGGCTGTTTCATTCTGCTCTTTACGGGAGCGGAACCGGCTAAGCACATGAATGTTGAACGGATAACCGGAGAAACGCTCACGGAACGTCTCAAAATGCTGCTGTGCCAAAATGGTTGTTGGCACGAGTACAGCCACCTGTTTGCCTTCAATAGCTGCTTTAAATGCAGCCCGAATAGCGACCTCGGTTTTGCCGTAACCAACATCCCCACACAATAAACGATCCATTGGACGGTTTTGTTCCATGTCCTTTTTGATTTCTTCGATCGCACGCACCTGATCACGTGTCTCATCGTAAGGGAACATGTCCTCAAACTCCTGCTGCTCCGCGGAATCCTTGTCGAATCCAAACCCTTTGGAGGTCTGACGCTCTGCATACAGCTTAATTAGATCATCAGCAATATCCTGTACGGATGTGCGGACTTTATTTTTAACCCGTGTCCACTCATTGCCGCCCAGCTTGTATATTTTCGGTTCTTTTTCTTCGGAACCAACATATTTCTGAATCAGATCGATCTGCTCAATAGGTACAGACAGTTTGTCTCCACCCGCATAGAGAATATGCATGTAGTCCTTATGAATACCGCCAACCTCGAGGGTGCCGATCCCCAGGTACTTACCAATCCCGTGGTTCTGGTGAACGACATAATCGCCCACTTTTAGCTCGCTATAGGATTTGATCCGTTCAGCATTATCTACATTCCGAATCGGTTTGCGTACTTTACGTTGTTTTTGCGAGAACATCTCGCCCTCGGTCACAACAGCCAAATGAATGGACGGCATTTCAAATCCCGTTTGCAAGTTACCGATCATCATCTCTGGCTCTGGAATATCATAGTCCATCAGTACCCGGCGCATCCGCTCGAGTCGTTCCTCACCGTTCGCCAGCATGAGTACTTGAACTCCGGCCTTCTGCCAGCGCTCCATCTCTGCCTTCAGTACGTTCATCTGTCCATGGAAATCCTGCATGCCACGACTGATGAAGTTCAGAATGTTCTGTGGTTGGGTATGTGGAACTTGGCGCAAAAAGATCGACATAAACAGCGTCTGGAATGGACGCTCATACAAGAGTTCATCACCGTCTGCGGATAATGGAAGATCCGGAAGTGTTTTTCCGTTTTGCATCAAATGCAGGTTCCACTCTGATTCATCACGGTCGAGCTGTTTCGATGTCTCCGATAGTCTGGCAGGCTCATCAAGAACCAGCAGGGTATCTTCTGGCATATAGTCGTAGATCGTTTTGTTCTCCGGATAGAGCGGAGAAATATATTTATACATTTCGGAGAAATACACGTGTTCCCGCAAAAGCTCAATCTCCCGGTGAATTTCCTCACGAAGACGCAACTTCGCCTGCCGGTCCGTCATTTTCTCCAGCTGTTGCTCCAGCAAAAGAGCAGCCGCGTCGGCAGCCTTTTCCATACGTTCACGATCTGCAATTAACTCCTTGCATGGTAAAACCGTAATTTCTTCAATCCGTTCAATCGAGCGTTGATCTGCTGGATCAAATGTCCGAATGGAATCGATTTCGTCATCAAATAACTCCACTCGATATGCGATCGATGAAGTAACCGGATAGAAGTCGATGATACCTCCGCGTACACTCATCTCACCACGAGATTCCACGCGTTCCACACGCTCATATCCGAGCTTTACCATCTCCAGCAGGAAGGAGTCCAGTTGAAGTGTGTTGCCCTGTTTAATCAAAATTCGAGCATTGGCCATCACTTCCGGAAGTGGAACATAACGTCTTACCCCGGAAAAAGGAATAACAACAACGCCCCTGAATCCCTGGGCGCAGCGGACCAACACATCAATACGCTGACCCAATGTTTCCGGGCTGGAAACAGCAGCTTCCGCAGCGACAAGTTCGTTGGCAGGATAGATCAACACCTGATCAGGTGAAAGCGCTTCCTGTAAATCTTCTGCAATTTTTTGAGCTGAAAACATATTATGTGTTACTACGAGCAATGGTCGGTTCATTTCCTGATGCAAGGCAGCCAGCATAATCTGACGCGCCGAGCCGGATAAACCCGAAACCAATTGTTCCTTCATGCCGGACTTGATTCCGGCTGTAATGGATCCGAAGTCCGGATCTTTGGAAAAAGCCTGTATAAGTGCTTGTAACAAAAGGGGCACCTCTCTTATAACTTACTTGATTATCTCACGCATACGCGTAGCATCACTATTAAAATGGATACAAATTCCTTTTTGTCCTGTTTCATCATATCGGATTACTCGCAACATTGCCACATCTGTTGATGCGGCTGGGCCTGATTTCGAGATAGCCATGACTTTCATGCCAACTGAAAAGAAGCCTCAGCAGGCTGCCAAGGCTATAAAAGGTGGAGCGTTATTACGCAACCGCCCTCAACTGTCATTCGATCCTGTACAGGCGATGTCTACTGAAGCGGACTCGCGAGCAGGCTAAGCTCCGGATTGTGCTCCAGGGCTTCCTTACAGTAATCACATGTAATCCGAACGGTAATGTCACCACCGGAATTATACGCTATTATATCCCTCCGCTCGTCGGGGGTCAAGAAATGAAAGCCGAGTTCTACTTCCGTTATCCGGGCAGAATCGATTCGTCCAATAAAGGTACGGCAATGCCGACATACGTAATTCACTGACATGTTTATGCCTCCTGAACATGGTTTATACATCCAGTATGTCCAGTATGGCTGAATCGAACCCGTCTTTTATGATCATTTTACCAGTATGTCTTACAAAATTAACCGTTAAACTTCGCCATTGTTTGTTCAAACGTATGAGTCAAGCTATGCTCCAGAGCATCACACGTTTGCTCAATGGTCTGATCCAGGGCTTCTTTTTCTTTCTTCATGAATGTCGACAGTACATAATCAACAATGGCATGTCCTGGTTCGGGCCGGGATATTCCCATGCGTACGCGGTTAAACTGCTGTGTACCGGTATGCTGAATAATGGACTTGATTCCATTATGTCCGCCTGCACTACCTTGATAACGCAATCTGACTTTGCCAATCTCTGTATCCATGTCGTCGTACACAACAATCAGATCTTCAAGACTAACTTTATAAAAATCCATATATGCTCGAACCGATTCACCAGACAAGTTCATATAGGTCATTGGTTTGATCAGTACGGTTTTCACACCGCCAATATTGCCTTCTCCAATCAGCGCCTTACATTTATTCTGTGTAATGGAGATATTATGACGATCAGCCAACCGATCCAGTGCCATAAAACCGATATTATGACGGGTTTTGGCATAGTTCGAGCCTGGATTTCCAAGTCCGACAATCCACTTCATCTTGTTCCCTCCTTCGGATTAGCTTGAGGTGAGGCATAGACTTCGAATGTTATATTTCATATAATATCAGGAAAGTAAAGATCGATTTACTGTAGTGTTCACAGTTAATATTTTATCGACCCAGGAAGGTGAGCGGGTTTTGCGCGAAGACAATGGACAACTGACTCAACATAGCGATTTTATCTATCATCTCGAATATCACGTACCTGTACAGGTATACGACCGCGACACCCATATTGAGATTGGTCTAATCACACGTTTCGATAATCAATTCGTTGAAATTGCCAACACGCTTTTTCATCGGCGTCGTTTCCGATTTATCTCCCGCCCCGGGTATTAACCATATAAGATGAACGAACCATTTTACACTGGATCACTGCGCGTGCAGAAACATCTTCCGATCGCTGTTATCCCCAGATTTTTTTTATTCCCTTTTCAAAGGGAAAATCCGGTGATAAAGGCGAACGCTTCACTTCTTCAGATCTTTTCTGCCCTCTCCGTTATTGTGTAAAGTAGTAGTTCAAATTATATGGACTGACCAGCGTCTGTTTCACTTTTAATAAAACGGCACGCCGACAGGGGTTACATTTTCCATTGAGCCGGAAAACGTAACCCCTCTACTACTTTATGCAGACATCCTTATTCAATTTCAAACAGCTTGCTGATTGACAATTCCTCATGAACCCGGATAATCGCTTCTCCGAGCAAAGGCGCTACAGACAACACTTTGAGTTTGCTTGTCGGATTAGCATGCGTAATTGGAATGGTATCCGTTACGATGACTTCCTTCAATGGTGCATTCTCCAAACGTTCCATCGCAGGTCCGGACAATACCGGGTGAGTACAGCACGCGTATACTTCTTTTACGCCGCCTTCCATCAGAGCATTCGCTCCCAGTACAATCGTTCCCGCCGTGTCAATAATGTCATCGATCAGGATAGCTGTTTTACCCTCGATGTTACCAATAATGTTCATCACTTCGCTCACATTTGGCTCAGGACGACGTTTATCGATAATCGCCAGGGGTGCATTCAGGAAATCAGCCAGTTTACGTGCGCGCACTACGCCACCGTGGTCAGGCGACACAACAACCGGATTTTCGATCTGTTTCGACCGGAAATATTGGGCCAGAATTGGCACGCCAAGCAAATGGTCAACCGGAATGTCGAAGAATCCCTGGATCTGCATTGCATGCAAGTCCATCGCGATGACACGGGTTGCACCCGCTTTTTCAATCAGGTTAGCAACCAGTTTCGCTGTAATCGGGTCACGCGAACGTGCCTTGCGATCCTGTCTTGCATAGCCATAGTAAGGAATAACGACGTTAATCGTCTTGGCAGATGCCCGTTTGAGTGCATCAATCATAACGAGCATTTCCATCAGGTTATCATTAACCGGCAAGCAAGTGGACTGCACGATATAAACGTGACAACCCCGAACACTCTCGGAGAGTTTCACTTGAATCTCGCCATCACTAAAGCTGGTTGTGTGAGATTCACCCATAGGGATCCCGATATAATCAGCAATTTGATGGGCAAGCTTGGGGTTAGAATTGCAAGTAAATATTTTTAATTTCGAATCAAAATAAGTCATAAAATAAAAACCCTCCGTGCTGGTTCATTGGAATCAATAAGCGTCTGCGACATGTCGGCACCTCCCGGATCTTCGGGAGGCAATCTTGTTATCAAAACCCCTTATTGGGGTTTGGCATTTTGTTTCTTGGCTTTGGCACGTCCGCGAATCTTCTCCGCATAACCAGGTTTATTCTCCTGACGTGGACGAGCAATGGCCAGATCATTCTCGGGAACGGAATGGGTAACGGTGGAGCCAGCAACCACATAAGCGCCTTTTCCTACCGTAATCGGTGCAATCAGATTGACGTTGCTGCCTACAAAAGCATCATCTTCAATCGTTGTCACAGCTTTATTATAACCATCATAATTGACAGTTATTGCCCCGCATCCAACATTTACGTTTTTCCCTACTTTGGCATCTCCAATATAGCTGAGATGAGATACTTTGGAACCTTCATCAATTGTAGCATTTTTCACTTCAACAAAGTCACCAATTTTTACGTTGCGACCCAGTTTAGTCCCTGGACGCAAATTAGCAAATGGACCAACCGTTGCATCAGAACCAACCTCGGCATTGGATACTACCGAATGTTTAATCGTAACTCCGTCCTGAATAACGCTGTCTTCCACATCTGCCTGAGGACCAATATGGCATGCTTCACCAATGGAAGTTGTGCCTTTGAGAATCGTCCCCGGATACAAAACTGTATCTGATCCAATCGTAACATCCGCTCCGATATATGTCGATGACGGATCAATGATTGTAACACCGTTCAACATATGGCGTACGGCGAGACGTTCACGCATGAAGGCTTCGGCTTGCGAAAGTGCAAGTCGGTCGTTAACCCCGATGGATTCTGCGATGTCATCCGACATGTAAGCCTCGACCACATCTCCATCATTACGCAAAATGCCGATTACGTCTGTGAGATAATATTCTCCCTGAGCGTTCTGGTTCGTTACCTTATCCAGCGCAGCGAACAATTTTGCATTATTGAAACAGTATGTGCCCGTGTTAATCTCATTCACAGCATCTTCCTGTTCGTTGCAATCCTTCTGTTCTACGATCCGCTGTACGGAACCATCTTCTCCACGTATTACTCGGCCGTAACCTTTGGGATTGTCCAACTGAGCCGTAAGTACTGTCGCTGCTGCCCCGCGACTCTCATTGTGATTCATCAGACCTTCCAATGTCTCACGAGTCACGAGCGGTGTATCCCCACAGACCACAATTGTGGATCCTGCTTCGCCGCCAAGCAAGGATTTAACTTGCTGTACTGCATGACCTGTACCCAGTTGTTCCGCCTGGAGTGCATACTCTGCTCTCGAACCCAAAAATGACTGCACCGCTTCGGCACCATGACCGACTACAACTACACTGCGTTCAACGCCTGCGCTGAGCGCTGCATCCAGCACATGTCCAACCATAGGTTTACCGCATACGGGATGCAGTACTTTGTACAATTTTGATTTCATTCGTTTTCCTTGCCCTGCGGCAAGAACGATTGCCATTCGTTTCAAAATTAACGACCTCCTGTTCTGAAAATCCCATTGAAATGCATTGCTGATCTATATCCAATGAGTATCGTTCAGCCGGCTTCAAGCCGGTCCTGTTCATCGCCTGCTGTCTCTGTAATCACACGTAACAACGCGGACACCAACGAATCGTGACCTATATGTATACGCCGTGTACCTGCGAGCTTAACCGAATCCCAATGATTCCTAAGATGCCGCCCTGCCACCAAGCGCACGATGCGCTTTTTGTTCTCTGCTAATAAACTCAATACTGAATATATCTTATTCCGGTCAAAAAGAAAAGAGAGCCATAAGACATGGCTCTCTTTTCCTTCGAACCCCAATAATGTTCTCAGGCACCTTCTTCAATGACTTCTTCCTCAGTTGCTGCACGATCGTATTCAGTCAAAACTGCTGCCTGAATCTTCTCACGCGTACCGGAAGAGATCGGGTGGGCGATATCACGGAACTCTCCATCAGGAGTACGTTTGCTCGGCATAGCAACAAACATTCCGTTGTTACCATCAATGACACGAATGTCATGAACGACGAATTCGTTATCGATGGTAATGGATGCGATAGCCTTCATTCTCCCCTCCGAGTTAACACGGCGGAGTCTGACATCCGTAATTTGCATGTGTGTGTTCACCACCTTTTTCCATCAGAACTTGGTGTATAATTCCACACAGCATATACGAACTCCTTCTTTTTATAACCACAAAAATTTCCTAATTTCAGGAATTTTTTTATTTAATACACAATTCGACAACGTTAGTGCCAGGTCGATGGAAAAGACCTTTTAACGACATAACATTCGTCATCTTTCTACAGGTCAAAATAGTTGCCAGGCTTGACGGAAATCTGTCTGCTCTTGGCATCAACCGCTGTCAGTTTCGCCAGAGATACGTAATCTGTTAACAGGCGTTCTTCTGAATCTACAGAACCAGATTCCACCAGTACCCCTACCCCGGCAACTGTAGCATTAAACTCGGCCAAAAGATCGATCATTCCTTGCACCGTACCCCCGGCCTTCATGAAGTCATCCACAATAAGTACTCTGGAATGCTCACGCATCGCCCTACGAGAGAGGGACATCGTATGCAGACTTTTATGGGACCCGGATACATAATTGATACTTACGGCCGATCCTTCTGTAGCCTGATGGTCCCTGCGTACGAGCACGACAGGCAGGTTGAGCTGGGCTCCGGTCGCATAAGCCAGTGGAATTCCTTTGGTTTCTACCGTCATAACCACATCAATATTCATGTTGCCAAAGGCCGTTGCAAAAATCTTGCCGGCTTCATTCATCAATGCGGGCTGTCCGAGCAGATCAGACATGTACAGGTATTCTCCAGGCAAGATCCGATCAGGCTGCGCGAGCTGGGTCGAGAGTCGCTCTGCAAAAGCCAATGCCAGCTCTCGGGACACCTTCGGAATCCATCTAACTCCCCCGGCTGCTCCAGCCAGTGTATTCAGTTCTCCTGACCCACCTTCTTCGAACACTTCCTTGATAATCGCCAAATCTTCACTAATTGAAGACTTTGCGGCACCATAACGTTCGGCAAATGTGGTCAACGGAATAACCGTATGCGGTCTGGACAATAAGTATTGCGTCATTTCAACCAGCCTTGCGCTTCGTTTTAACTTCTTCACAGAGATCCATCCTCACGATCACGGAAACATCCAAATCCGAATAATTATTTAAGAATATAACACCTTTATACGTGTTTGTACATTATAAAAGCGAATTTTACGTTAACATACGTACAGCGTACACTTCTTTACAGAACCCACGCAGACCATTGTATATCCGGGCAACCTTGGATTCTTTGGAAACGAGACCAAATACCGTTGGACCGCTACCGGACATTAACACGCCGTCTGCACCCAATCGAATCATGGCATCCTTCAGATGCTGAACTTCCGGATACAGCTTCAACGTTACATCTTCAAGCACATTGCCCATCTGGTCACAGACTTCCGTAAATGATTGATTGCGAATAGCCTGCTCCATTTTAGCTGCACTCGGATGACGAACAATCTTGTCACTGCGGAACCTTCCGTACACATCGGCTGTAGACACATTAATCGGAGGCTTGGCCAGAATTACCCAGCATTGCGGCGGATTAGGAATGGGAGTTAACTTCTCACCACGGCCTGTAGCGAGCGCAGTCCCTCCTGTGATACAGAATGGAACATCCGACCCGAGTTCAGCTCCAAGCTCCTGCAGTTCGTGATCCGGTATATTCAACCGCCACAGACGGTTCAATCCACGCAGCGCTGCTGCTGCATCACTGCTGCCGCCGGCAAGTCCGGCTGCAACTGGAATCTTTTTATCCAGATGAATATGGACGCCCGTACGCACGTTATAGCGCTCCTTAATGAGTCTGGCTGCCTGGAAAGCCAGATTCTTCTCGTCGAGCGGGATATAACCCGCCTGACTGGAGATGAAAATAGTATCTCGCGGCAGCTCCGACATTTCCAGCCGATCAGCCAGATCGACCATGGTCATGATCATTTCAACTTCATGGAATCCATCGCTTCTTTTATGTAAAACGTCCAGCATCAAATTAATTTTAGCAGGCGCTTTTTCGTAAATTTTCAAGGCGTTCACCCGTCCTCACCTTTTCCCTAAGACAACTTAACATATTATATCAAAATGGGGCTGTCAAGTCATTTGTATTCCACATCTAAGGGGAAAAAGCGGGGTTATTCCTGACGGATTTCCCCGCTTTTCAGTCTGCTTGAACCGGATTAAGATTTGCGCGCAGCCTGCTCAGCAAGTTGAATGGCTCTTTTCACCATGTTTCCTGCATCCTTGGCTTTAATTCCGCCCCAACCTTCCTGTTGCACAGTATCATAGAAGCCCAGGTCTTTCGCGAGCTCATTCTTCAGATCCTCTGACATGACACTTCTTCTTCTGCGACTCATGAACCATCCTCCTCCAAAGTATCCTTCATAATGTGATGAGTTCGTTCACGTTTTGGACATCTTGCCATCAGGCCAAATTCAGTTTCCTGCTCTGCTTAAGAAACTGACTCTTTACCTGTCCATATAGTATGCCGCGACCGTTCCTTGCTCATTCCTGAGTATGTATGGGTTACGTTAGAGGGCGAATTGGTGTTTAAGAAAAACAAAAAAGCGATCCGCCTTGTGGGGCGAATCGCCTGTAAATCGATACTTACGTCTCCATATAGGAGCTATGCGTCTGGCTGCCCGGGTCATAAACCATGACTTCCACCGACTCCGTAAGTATATCCGCATAACTATAAGAAACTCGCTTGAAGGTTTCTTGCTCCTCATCAAGCTTAACAATAAAAACAGAAGGGTACGTTTCTTCCAATACACCCGTACGCTCAATGGTCTTACGGCGGCCACCATTAGCCCGCAACATAATTTTCTGACCAATATGTGCATCGAGATTGCGTTTGATATCCAACAGCGTGTTTTTAGCCATTGTCGACGACCACCTCTTTTCTTGTCCATTATACCGGATTTTACAGTCATTGTCAAATCAAAACTAATTATTATATCAGCATCAAAAAGTTGTTGTCAATGAATTTTTTTGCAAACAAAAAAAGCCCCAAATTGGGACTTTAAATGGCCTACATCAGACTGCCGACGGGTTCACTTTTAACGTAGATAAATCATTCAGCCCAGGCAGACCTACCCGGTAACTCCCCCGTGTCTCGACACCACCCACACCCTGGCTGCCACTGACGGTATTGTGCAGAACATCACTCATGTTGACCGTATCGCGCACAGAGGTAAAGGAGGCTTTAGCTGCCACATAGACCGGATCAAGTGCATGAATGAGAATTCTGCCTGGAGAACTGGCAAAGTTCGCTCCAGCGCGCAGCAGTGCCTCAAAATGGGACTGACAAGCCCCTGCAACAATAGTGAGGGCGTCCAGATGGCGTTCATATTGTCTGGCCACCTGAATGGCCGACACAAAATTTTGCGAGTTCTTGTAGCTACCAAGACTATATAAGTCATAGGGCTGACGTGTCTTTAACACCCCATCATGACCCGTAATAACTACGATATCCGGACGTACTTTGGGTAATAAGCGGTATAAGGTATCTGCCATTGCCGATTCATGGACATACTGTCCCTCTGCGGGCACACGAAGTTGCTCATAGAGATCCATACTTTTTTTCAAATAGTTCGGATCTCCATCCAGATGAAGCACCTTTCCAGGCATTTCAAAATAAGCCGGTTCCTGCTGGGCAGACCAATCCTGTACCAGACCTTCACGATTCCGCTCAGCCTGTTCCATACGATTCTGCTGCAGACGGGACAGGGTCTGATGTGCTTTAATATGCGCCTGTCTGGTCTTGGCGCTTTGTGGTTCGTAGGGAACCTGTATCAAATCGTCCACCGGGGAATCGGCAATCAGCCGGAACTCAGTCCCTTTAATGACCGCAGCATCCAACTGGAGGCCTTCCACCCGAAAAGTCACATCGCCGCCGTATGACTTCCGAACGACCAAGTCTCCGATATTCATCAACGTAATCACCTCTACCCCATCGTATGGGCAAAGACCCGGTTTGGTTCATTCAAATTTTACAGCGCTTTACGTACCCCTGCTTCCCACATTACGGTGCTGAGTGTGGCATACTCTTGCAGACTCAATGTCTCTCCACGCCGGGACGGTTGAATACCTGCCTGCTCCAGCAGAATGTCTGCCTGTTCCCGGTTCTCCTTTGTGAAGAAACGTGCTTTCAAGTTGTTTGAGATTGTTTTTCTCCGCTGGGCAAAAGAAGCCTGTACCACTTCGAAGTAGTGTGCTTCATCCGGAATCTCCACTGGTGGCTGCTCACGCACTTTCAGCTTAATGACAGCTGATTCCACATTAGGTTGTGGAATGAAGACCGTAGGAGGCACAATACACACAAGTTCCGGCATACTGTAGTACTGAACTGCGATGCTCAGACTACCGTAGTCTTTTGATCCAGGTGCAGCAGCCATGCGTTCAGCCACTTCTTTTTGGATCATGACAACAATGCTGTCTACCGGCAGTTTCTCTTCCAGAAGTTTCATCATGATTGGAGTCGTTACATAATAAGGCAGGTTAGCCACAACACTGACTTTGTCCACGGATGCAAAATCCGTATTAAACAACTCAGCCAGATCAAGCTTCAACACATCCCCATGATGAACACGTACATTTGAATAAGGCTGCATCACTTCTCCCAGGATTGGGATCAAGCGCTGGTCAATCTCTACGGCTGTGACGGGACCGGCTACCCGAGCCAGTCGCTCCGTGAGGGCTCCAATACCAGGCCCGATCTCCAGTGCGCCCTTGGACTCGTCCAGATCGGCTGCATTAACGATTTTGTTCAGTATATTTTGATCGATCAGAAAGTTCTGACCCAGACTTTTCTTAAATGAGAATCCGTGTCTTTGAATAATCTCTTTGGTTCGCTTGGGCGTTGCAATTTCTATCGTCTCTTCCATATCCTTCATATGCTCACATTCCTTCACGTTCAATTTGCGCTAATGCTGTAGAGAACTCTTCCCGTGTAATCTGAAATACACTGAGACGTTTGTGGAACTGCTTACCGTTACAATAACCGATGCCCAGCAGATTGCCCATCTCCATGCGACGTGCAGCAGCCTGCGGATGCACAATAAGTCCTGCCGCGATCAGGTCCTCCCAATCAATCAGGCTCGGAGCACCTTCGTATGAAGTATGTACACGCGCCAGAGCATGACGGATCGCCTCTGGTGAGGCATTCTCCACCCCAATGTCCCCTTTGCGCGTTGCATCGGCTTCCGGAATGAAGGCATGTTTGCAGCCTGGCACCTTGTTCGCAATAATTTTACGAATGCGTTCGCCAGCATGATCCGGATCTGTCAGTACAATGACTCCCCGTCTCTCCTGAGCAAGCGCAATCCGCTTCAGAATGCGTTGGTTGATTGCTGATCCACCTGTTTCTATGGTATCGGCTTCAACGGCCCGACGGATAGCTACCGTATCGTCACGGCCTTCCACCACAATAACTTCTTTTATCATGTTCCATTTCTTCCTTTCTAACGCAAAAAGAAGAGGAATATCCTCTTCTCTGGCAAACGGCGGGGGAGACTGAATTCAGACTCCTCCGCCGCATATTCCGCATGAATCATTCATGCAACTATTTTATAGCATTCCCATTTCAAAGTAAAACGATTTTAGTTCGCTTCCGGCTTCACCGGACCGATCACGTAGACCGTCTTGCCTTTCTTACGTCCAAAATTCAGGGCATGCTTCACACTGTCATAATACACATCAATTTTGTTGCCTTTAATGGCACCGCCTGTATCTTCCGCACGACGGAATCCCAGACCTTCGATATATACCCACCAGCCAATTGGAATGACTTTGGGATCAACCGCAATGGTGCGTCCTTCCGTTACACGAGTACCGGAAGCTGTTTTAGTTCCAATGCCAGGCTCTTCGGAAGAGTAGGCAGTCATGGATACATTTTTTAGTACTTTGGAGTATTTAAAAGAAGTCCCGGATACGGTAATCACTTTGCTGCCCGAGGCAGATGTTTTCTTCGAGTTCGTTGTTGTAGCCTTTTTGGTTGTTGACGTTTGAGCCGATACGGTCTGAATCTCAGGTTCCTTCACGACCGGTTTTGCTTTGGTGCCGACAGCGATCACTTTATCTACACGATTATTAGCGACAGATTTGCCGACCATTTTTTTGGAGACCAATTCTCCATCCTGAAATACCTTTTCGATATGCTGTACAAGTGTGCCTTCTTTGCCGTTCACAACGACACGGTTATCACCTTTGTACAAGCTAGGGTCAGCCGTTTTAATGACTTTGTAAGCGATCGGTTGCTCTACATCCACTGTACGCTTTGTTACGCGCACTACACGGATCTTCATCTCCGCTTTGATCGCAGTTCCAAGCGCTGGATACACTTTATCATTACTTTCAACTTGAATACCTGATTTTTGAATTGCATCTTCTACCGATGAATCGGTTGTATACAGAGTCTTGGTGTCTCCGTCTGCCGTAATGTTAACTGGAACGGCCCGCTCAATAACGATTCGGTCTCCATCTGTAATCGCCCCATTCATGGACATGGATACCTTATCGTGAGGGCTGACTGTGATCGACTGCTCCTCCAGCATTTCCTGAAGCATTCCTGTACGAGTCTCTACCACCTGAGCTTTGCCATCAATAACCAGTGAAATTTGTTTCCCGGCCTGACCGTAAACGACTAACAAGATCATGATTGTAAGCGCAATTGAGAAAATCGCGATCAATGCCATTTGACGCATGTTCTCATGCTTCCACCGCAACGCGAAAGACTTACTGGATGATCGTGACTCATGGGTCTCTTCTGGTTGGAATGTGCCCACTTCTCCGTCCTCCTTCATAGCCTCGCCGTCTAAAGTAATGCATGATGTCTTTGACGTGACTATACCAAATTTTCTACAGAACACAGATTGGACCAACATAATCCGGTTCTGCACCATGAATCAATCTTCGCAACATGATGTCATCCTCCTGAATACCTACCGTATGATGACAATATTTCTTTTATTCAAAAACAAAAAAGCCAAAGAAAGAGTGTAAGAGGAACTCTTTCGTGGCTTCCGAATGATTCTGAATATCGGAAATTCATGCACGAGGTTGCCTCTCTTTTTCCGCTTGCGAGGTTAGCTGTCGGGTTCGGGCGAAAGAGAGCCGCCCTATCTTGGGACACCCGCTCATGGCGGACGCCCTTGAATTCACCCCGAGACCCAAAGAAGAAATCAAATACGGCTTCGCAGTTCCCTTCGCTGCTCTTGGGTCAGCGAACGTTGCGCATCGGCCAAATACACCGATGTTTAAGCCCTATTGGTTCCCCCGCTCTCCGTTAACGGAGACTCAGCGAGACTGATTCATGAAAGTAATGTTGTTTCATCGGAAAGTGTCCCTTTGTTCATCCCCCGAACATCTGTCCAATTTTCCGCACAACAATTCACTGAAAAGATGATATCCTGTTTTGATGCATGTTGTAAAGCGTTGATCAAGTACGTTTTTCTGAATATTTGGTTAAAATATTGTAATATTCTTGATTTATTTGGATCAAAGGGCAAATTACCTCCGCTTACCTGCCTTTTTCACCTCATTTGCTCGTTTTTTTAACGAATCCCAAATCGTTCCATGGCATTTTTGGTTGTTATTGCAGCAATTTCCTCCACCGAAATGCCTTTAATTTCCGCAGCTGCCTCTGCAACCAGACGTACATGCGCTGTCTCATTTCGCTTCCCACGATAAGGGTGAGGTGTCAAATATGGAGCATCTGTTTCAATGAAAAACCGGTCCATAGGAACCTTCTCCAGCACCTCTTTGGGCTGCTTTGCATTTTTGAATGTGATCGGTCCTCCGAAGGAGAGATGGAAGCCCATATCGAGACAACTTTTTGCTGTTTCCCAGCTGCCCGAGAACGAGTGCATCACACCACCAACTTCCCCCGCCTTCTCTTCACGCAAAATTCTTATGATATCCTCATGTGCATCCCGATTATGGATGACAATTGGCATGTTCACTTCACGCGCCAAAGCAATTTGTTGTCGTAATACGCGATGCTGTATTTCTTTTGGTGAAGTATCCCAGTGATAATCCAATCCAATCTCACCGATCGCAACCACTTTTTCATGCTTGCATAAAGATGCAATCCGCTCCAAATCGCCCTCCTGCATTGTGATCGCATCTACGGGATGCCACCCTACAGCTGCATATATAAAGTCATATGTTTCAGCGAGTTTCATTGTGGTTGGAATCGTCTCCCGGTTAAAGCCAATGTTGATCATGCGACCAACTCCTGCATCCACAGCACGCTGAATCATGTCCTCGCGGTCCTCGTCGAATTGTGGTGCATCCAGATGTGTATGTGTGTCGAACAGCATCATGTCTGTATCTCCCTTCATGTCGAAATAACGACTATCTTCTTTTGTAAATTCAATTTGTAAAATTCAATAATTCAATGAACCATACATAAAACATTTTGGGTAATCTGTGTATTACATCATTACGTTTGTTTCTTCACAACTACAATATACAGAAGATATACGGATATTCTGATCTATATATTGATGATTGTACTCATTCTGCCTGCTTGCATTTACAAAATTATGTCGATCTACATATACTCCCCATTAAAGCAGATTACTGTATCATGAAAAATAGCTCTTTTAGAAAGTGTTTTGATATCAAAATTCTTCATCGGATTATACCCACATGATTACAAGAAATAGGGGCGTATATGTGACGGTAATTCGTGAATAATCGCATCCACCTTGTTTTGCGGGTAATACAAATGATGTTTCCCTCGGTGAAGCCCACTGATGGAACGGACAATGTCAGATACTTCTGACAACTCACGTAAATTGTCCTGTCGATCCAGTAGAAGAATCTGCTTATCTGTGGATTCATCCGGACGAAACACATCATACGGATTATCCGAAGGAAAATCAATTTCAAGATCATATTCGGGATCGAGGCCAGCCTGTACAAAAGCTTCCCGAATCTCTTCCATCATTGTCAAGTCGACCTGTTCAAGCTCTACATACTTATATAACTTGCGATCCATAAAACGTTCGCATAACTCACTCAGAACAGTATCGTCCTCCTTGCGCCACTGCGTAAATGCCGTCTGAATTAATGCTTCATCCAACTGCAAATATTCATCTACGGATAATTCCCCTTCAAATAGTTGAGGGAGTGGATCAATCATGAAGCGGAATTGAAAACCATGTTGTAGGAGTGTTTTCGCTCGCTTGAATATTTGCCGCAATATAATTTCAGAACTACGAGTTACCGGATGGAAGTAAATCTGCCAATACATCTGATACCGAGACATTAGGTAATCCTCCACAGCATGCATGCCTGACTCCTTGACTACAATCCGCCCATGATAAGGACGCAGCATCCGAAGGATACGATCAAGGTCAATCGTGCCGTAATTTACACCTGTAAAATAGGCATCCCTGAGCAAATAATCCATTCGGTCTGCATCAAGCGGACTGGTCACCAAGTTCACCACAATCGGCTTTTCATACGTTTTTTGAATGACAGACGCTACTTTCTCAGGAAAATCAGGAGCATACCGTCTTAAGATCGCCCCTACTTCGGTATCACCTGTAATAATGCGGCAAGTCCAATCTTCGTGATTCATGTCAAAAGCTTCCTCGATGGAGTGAGAGAATGGCCCATGCCCGAGATCATGAAGCAGAGCTGCACACAGAGCTACAATCTTTTCTTCCTTCGGCCAATCCGAATAATGACTTCTCTCAAATTGAGAGATGATCTTGCGTGTGATCTCATAAACACCTAGTGAATGTGAGAACCGACTATGCTCTGCTCCGTGAAAGGTAAGGTAAGAAGTACCCAGCTGACGAATCCGGCGTAAACGCTGAAATTCCGGGGTGTTAATTAACTGCCATATAACCGGATCTTGCACGTGGATATAATTATGTACCGGATCTTTGAATACTTTCTCTTCGGTTAAACGTTGTTCCATGTCGACTCACTCCTTTAATTTCTTTTATATTAACGCTTTGAGCTCTGCGATTCACCTAAGATTCGACACCATATGACGAACTTTGTCGAATGAAGTAGTTTTGTCGTTTTCCAAATCGACAAAGCTGACATTGAGGTTTAAATGCGAAAAACAGCTTCCAATCCCTTACCACCAGTAACCTTGTGAAAAACAGCCTTAATTTTAAGCTAATTTTAAGGTTGACTGATTTGGGAATCGTTGGTATGATGAGTATCATAAAACATAAAATAATGTCGAATAATGACAAAGATAGTTAGCTGAGAGGAGCACTGATTATAATGATGAAATCAACAGGTATTGTAAGAAAAGTGGACGAACTGGGACGGGTAGTTATTCCAATTGAATTGCGCCGTACGCTCGGTATTGGTGAAAAAGATGCTCTGGAAATCTACGTTGACGGCGAGCGCATCATGTTGAAAAAATACGAGCCTGCTTGTATCTTCTGTGGTAATGCAGAGAACGTTACTTACTTCAAAGGTAAAATTGTTTGTAACGAATGTATTTCCGAAATCCCTGCACCTGTAGCAAAATAAAAAATTACAGGTATACTGGACTTATCTAAATTGTTATTTCTAACCTTTTTAATATTCCTTAATGACCTTCCCGGTGTGAACCCCACCGCGGAAGGTATTTTTTTGCCTTGTTATGGGTTCCATTACCCAAAATGATTCTGTCACACGCGAACTGGGAAAGAACGATGAAATTTGTTCGGAATTTTTTTTAGACACTCTGCTCTTTTTAATATTCCACTAAGGTTGGATATAAGCTTCTTTTCAGGTTATGTTCCCCACAACAGAAGGTATTTGATTAGATTACTGCTCGATTAATGCATTATATACATCACGCTTCGTCAGGCCGCGATCAGTAGCCGTTTTTTTCATTGCATCTTTGCGGTTATGTCCTTCACCCTCATAATGGCTGACATGATCCGCGAGTGACATGAGTTGCCACCATGCTTCGCGCTCAGCCTTACGCTCCTCTTCCTTAATGCCTTCTACCAGCAAACAGTACTCGCCGAGAGGCGGATGTTCTTCAAGCCAGTCTATACATTCCTTCACGGTGCCCCTTGCGAATTCCTCATGACGCTTGGTTAGTTCACGAGCCAGGACAATCGAACGATCACCCAGAATCTCTTCGAGGTGGACTAATGTTTTCCGAATACGGTGAGGCGATTCATAAAATAACAAAGTCCCGTTGGATTCGTCAAAAGCCTCCAGCACTTTTCGCATGTCCTTTTTCTCCCGCGGCAAAAAACCGCCGAATGTAAAACGCTCCGTCGGTAATCCGGACACGATCAGAGCAGACAACGCAGCGTTGGGCCCCGGGATGGGAATGACCGTTATTCCGGCTTCCAGTGCAAGCTGTACAAGGTCAGAACCAGGGTCCGAAATAGCTGGCAAACCGGCATCACTGACGAGTGCCAAATTTTTTCCTTCTATTATATAGCGTATCAATTCAGGGCCACTTGCTCCCTTATTATGTTCATGATAACTAAACAGCATCGAAGGTGTAATTTCAAAATGCGTAAGCAGCTTTCGGGTCTGACGTGTATCTTCTGCTGCAATGATGTCACAACTCTGCAATGTCTTGATCGCCCGGAAGGTCATATCCTCCAGATTACCAATGGGTGTTCCAACCAGATATAGCTTGCCTGAACCTTCAGGCTGCTCCACATAGCTTTTCTGAATATGCAAAGTCATCTAAAGTCCTCCTTTCGTAGTACGCTCAGCATGTTGCTGACCATAATAAATATCCATAATCTCTTCGCAGTATGTCCCCTCTTCATTGTAGACAATGAGTGGAGGAAGCATCCTCACTTCTGGTTTACCATCTTTCATTCCTTCAATTAATACCATGTTGGCTTCCAGATGAGCACGGGGATGTACCATCCGAATCCGTTTTGGTTCCAGCTTATATTCGCGCATGAGCGAGATAATCTCTGCAAGCCGCTGCGGACGATGAACCATCGATACTTTGCCGCCATTACGAACAAGTCGACTGCAAGCCTGAATCACTTCTTCCAGCGTACATCCGATCTCATGACGTGCCATGGCCTGATGTGTGTTCATTTTAAGATCACTGCCATTCAAAGGCATGTATGGAGGATTAACCGTTATTGCATCGTATACAGCATGTCCTGTTTCTTTCACGAGTTCTCGCAAATCACCTTCACGAATCATAATCGACTCGTCCAGTTCATTCAACTGCACACTTCGACGCGCCATATCAGCCAAACGTGGCTGAATCTCGATCCCTTCCAGACTGGCCTGCGTACGCGTTGTAAGCAGTATGGGAACCACCCCGTTACCCGTACACAAATCAAGTACACGCCCCCGTTTAGGTACGGAAGCAAACCGGGCTAATAATACGGCATCCATCGAAAAACTAAACACTTCATCACTTTGAATGATTCTCAGATCATGAGAGAGCAGATCATCAATCCGCTCTGACTCATGTAACACAACTTCATTTGCTTTCATATGTTACGCTCATCCTCCGGTACTCTATATCTCATGTTCGTTTAGTTTAGGTTTATAACCTTGAAAAAAAACCGTAGGGAATCCCTACGGTCACTTCATTTATTCAAAAAAGACAGGCAGAACAGACAATCGCCTTCCGTCCGCAAATGTCCATAATAGACGTTGCAGATATGGAAGCCTTCGTGATACAACCGAGCCAGATTATCATACCCTTCACCCACAACATCCTCGCCTGTAGCCGGACCTGCTGGTCTCGCTACAGGAGCGAGTGCTGAGGAGATCGGCAGATCTGCCGGAGCCTCACGTTTGAGCAGTTTGCGCAACTGCTCATTCTCGATGGTAAGCCGCTGATTATCCTCAAGCAGCTCCTTCACAATCATTTTTAACTCTCCTAAATCACCGTGCAACTGACCCAGTTGGGTTTCCATTTCATGAATGTGCGTAAACAGATTTTTCTTTTCCAAGTTTCCACCCCGAAGCAACCTTTATGGTTTACTTGATAACGACGTCATCCAGCGGAAGTTCTTTGACTTTACTGATGTCGAACAGTTGAACATGGACTGTGCGGCTACCGGCATTAATTCCGACAACTTTTCCTTCACCCAATGAGGTGACGACCAATTTGCCTACAGCTGGCAGTTCTTCTCTCACACTTTCATAGTTATCATGCTCAAATTTCAGACAGCACATGAGTCTTCCGCACAACCCTGAAATTTTCGTCGGATTCAGTGACAGGCTCTGATCTTTAGCCATCTTGATTGATACCGGCTCAAAGTCTCCCAGCCAGGAAGAACAACACAACACACGGCCGCAAGGTCCGATTCCGCCAAGCATCTTCGCTTCATCACGTACACCAATCTGTCTCAGCTCGATTCGTGTCCGGAATATGCTTGCGAGATCCTTGACCAGCTCCCGGAAATCAACTCTTCCTTCAGCTGTAAAATAAAATATAATTTTATTGCGATCAAACGTAAATTCCACATCGACCAGCTTCATTTTGAGGCCATGGTCTTTGATTTTATTTAAACAAGTACCGAATGCTTCTTTGGCTGCACGCTTGTTCTCATCAACCACACGGGCATCTGTCTCGCCCGCAACGCGGATGACTTTCTTCAGCGGCAACACCACATCGGACTCGCCCACTTCCTTCTTACCAACAACAACCTTACCGTACTCTACCCCCCGCGCTGTCTCCACGATAACGCAGTTTTCTTTCTCAATGGGAAGGTCCAGGGGATCGAAGTAATAAATTTTGCCCGCTTTTTTGAAACGGACACCCACTACACTGTACAAAAAATTAACCCCCTTGTAAGCCAACCCCACTTCGTCTGAAGCCCCGTCTTCTTAGGGAACCGGCCGAAGTTATAACCGTTTGCATATGATTGGAGCTAACTCTGCCCTCTCCCAGTCTTATGCCAAACCGATCAAAAATTGCTCCAGACAAAGCTGGCCATTGACGTTGAAACGCAATTTTTTTCTGCATGCTGCGGCCATATCCATATAGGAGACCCACTGCTCTGTGCTGCGGGTATGTGCCAACTGAGATAACATGTCTAACTGATCTATAAAAACGATATGTTCATGCCTATCGTACTGAACATACAGCATGTCCCTAAACCATAGATGGAACAAACTAAGCAACATGTCCAGATGTTCAGAGAGTCCGGTTTTAAAAAGCTTCTGCTGTGCAGAGATCAATGATGTACTTCCTCTACCCAGGGACTCCTTCCCTAATTGTAACATTACGTTTCTAATTTCTGCAAACCAATTCTGCTGGAGAATTTCTCTACATGCTTCCAATCCTGACGCTAAATGGACGGCAGAGCGAGCCAGATTGGCAGGGTGCCCTTCCTCGATCAGAGATTGCAGCATCTCTTCCGGATTCAGTGCACTGAACGGCACCAATTGGGAGCGTGAGCGGATCGTTGGCAACATGGCCTGTCCATTATCTGTAATCAGGATGCCAACCGCTGGTACCTGCGGTTCCTCCAGAAATTTGAGCAAACTGTTTGCTGCCTGCACCGTCATTTTCTCAGCTTGTTCTATAATATATACTTTGGGATGGCCTGCCTCTGATCGGTATGAAAAGATACGCTGCAGATCCCGGATTTGGTCTATTTTAATGTTGTTTCCATCTGGTGCAAGCATGGTTAGATCCGGATGGTTACCATGATCCACCTTACGGCATTCAAGACACTGCCCGCATGCGTCATCTTCAAGCTCTGTACAGAATATTGCCTTGGCAAAGGTAATTGCCGTCTTCCGTTGCCCGCTACCAGCTGGACCGCTAAACAAATACGCATGGCTTATTGCATGACGTCTTAAACTGCTTTGTAACATTTGCTTGGCCGCTTGTTGACCCATAATCTGTTGAAAGGACATACTTCCTCCTCAGAAGCTTAAATTAATAAGCATCCCCCGAATTTCGCCAACTTGTTGTAATAGAGAGATTTTTCCTTCTTCTGTATCCAGCAATTCATCAGCCATGGATAACAGAGCGGAGTCAATTTCATCAATCAGCTTATACCGCTTGCCTCTGCCACGACGATCCCAACCCCTTGTCTCTTTCATGGATACACCGCGACGAACGGTCTCTTCCAGGAACCTTTTAACAAGTTGCTTATACGCCTTCAGTTCACGAATCGTCATGGAACGTGCCAAGCGATCGCCCTGAAGCTGGATTTCACTAAACCGGCGATTCAGTTCAGCTTGTGAGGCCCGTTCCCCCTGGTGATTCATCATATCAGAGAAATTTTTGGATTGAACCGGTTTGGAACCTGAATCAGTAGTACTGATCCCGCTCTGAATCGGTCTGAATCCAGGATTGATTTTCATGGATACGCCCGCTTTCTATCATAGTTAGCCAATCGCCCATCAGCACAGTGCGCGTTGCGCCTGTGCGTGAGAATGAGGCTTTTATATATGCTGATCACACTCTATATATAATGGTAGATACACATCACCATCAAGGACTTGTTCTTTGTAGTCAACCTCTTTCCGAAAGGAACCATTCCCAGCTGGGAAATGGTCATCCGGAAAGAGTATGCTGATTTTTCTCGTCAAGAAAGGCGTTCCGTAAGTGGCACGCACGAACTCTGTTAACTCTTCTTGCATCCATCGTTTCCAACATGCTATCGATCATGAAGGACCCTCATGGGATCCATGCAATAGGTTTAATTAGAAATGTTCGAAGCGATCTACCGGGAGAACAAATACAGTAGCTCCGCCTACTTGAACTTCAACAGGTAGCGGCAGGTAAGAGTCGGTTGTTCCACTCATCGGTGTGACCGGAGTCACGAGCTGTTCACGAACCTTACAGCTGCTGCGAATGACGTTCATTACGGATTCGACTTGACCATCATCGACACCGATCATAAACGTCGTGTTGCCTGCCTTCAAAAATCCGCCCGTACTGGCAAGCTTCGTCGCCCGAAAGTTTGCTTTGACCAATGCGCTGGATAATCGGTTGCTGTCTTTATCCTGTATAATCGCAACAATCAGTTTCATCCTGCATAACCTCCTTTAGAATAAGCACCTTTATCAAATGCCCTGTCTATATATTAGACAATTACTCGTCAAAATCCTTCAAAATCCCTGTCTCCAGCGACAAAATCATTGCTGCCAAGACATCCTCCTGCTTCATGGAAGCATCGATAACTCTGATTCGTTCCGGGAACTGCTCTTTTAATAGGAAGTAACCCTCTCGCACTTTACGGTGAAACTCCAGATTTTCCAGATCCAGACGGTTCACTTCGCGGCCATCATGAGCATCGATCCGGGCAAGCCCCACTTCAGGCTCAATGTCCAGATATAAGGTCACATCCGGCATGAGATCACCAATCGCAAAACGGTTAATGGCCCATACATTCTTTATCCCGAGTCCACGGGCGTAGCCTTGATAGACCAGACTGCTATCGACAAATCGGTCACAGATGACTGCCTTTCCAGCTCTCAGCGCAGGCTCTACTTTCTCCGCCAGATGCTGGCTGCGTGCAGCTGCATACAATAGCGCTTCGGTTCGAGCATCCATTGCCGTATGAAGAGGGTCCAGAATAATTGAACGTATTTTCTCCGCAATCTCAATTCCACCAGGCTCTCGCGTAACTACGTAAGGTATACCCCGTTCTTCAAAATAAGAACCTATTCTACCGATCATCGTTGTTTTACCAGAACCCTCTCCCCCTTCCAGCGTAATGAATTTACCTCTGCCCTGCATATGCTTCCCTGCTTTCTATGTCGATAATTGCATCTATTGCTGCTGTAATTGAATATGCTTAGACCCTCTTGCTACAAGATATGATATCCTCCGCCCAGAGGTGTATAGCTACAGCTATATCGGTACGTATTAATAACACCAAGATCATACAAGCTTGTTTCTTTCTATAATACTATAGGTCAGCAGTTACTCCAACATGAACAACAAAGTAAAGCGTTCAACCGTAGATAATCCATACCCATAATGGAAGCATAATTGATCCGGCAATGGCACTGACAATCATGGAAACTGAACTGAGGGCTACCGCATTCTCTCCATATTCAAAAGACCTTGCCATGCCGAGGGCATGAGATGCTGAACCCAGTCCAATCCCATAGGCATGTTTACTGCGGACTTTGGCCCATTTCAAGAGCATCGGCCCCAATAATATCCCTGAGAATCCTGCAATCATCACAAACAGAGATGTGAATGAGGCATTCCCTCCAACCTGATTAGCGAGTTGAATAGCCACAGGAGTTGTCACTGATTTTGGCAATAAAGCGATGACCATCTCTTGAGGATAACCAAGCAGAATGGCGATTAAAGCACCTGTGGAGACACCTGTAATACTTCCTCCGATTGTTCCACCCACAATTGGAATGATATTTTGCTTCAGCACATGCAGATGTCTCGACAAGGGAAAAGCGAGAGATACAACTGCTGGACCCAAGAGCTCCTGTATCCATTTGCCACCCAGCATGTACGTATCCAGCTTTATACCGGAAATCACCAAAATCAGGATCAGTATGGCAGTCGTTGTGAGTACAGGCATAAGTATTGGCCATCTCAGCCTTTTATATAGTCGAGTGGCTGGAATGTATACAGCGATGGTTAGTGCGATCATTCCAATTCCGAGGATGAATGCTGACAAGTGATCGCCTCCTTTTTACCTGAATGAGACGATCTCCATGTCATGAGCCACTCACTTACTTTGGCAGATATCAGACATGTGATTAATGTGCTAACGATCAAACCCAGAACCAATAACAAGGTGTTCGCTCTAAAAAAATCAAAATGATTAATAATGCCCACAGTTGGCGGGATGAACAACAATTGCAGATGAGATTGAAGCCACGTCGACCCTTCTTCTCCCCAGCTCATTTTGATCCATCCCAGTTGAATGGTGATAAACAATACCAGCATGCCCACAATACTGCCTGTTAACGGCAGATGTAATACAGCTTGAATCAAGTTTCCAATCCAATAAAAACCGTACATCAACAAAACTTGCAGGACTATTCCTGTATATTTTTTTAGCGGAATACCCAAAGTGTTCCCTTCTTTCTTATGTCTATCTCTATAAGTTGAACTAGAGCGTGTCTTCAAACTGAACGTGTCTGGAGCAGGGCACCGAGCGGGAGCGCTAACGACCCTGTGACGCCTTATTCAGCGATTTGAAGCGCCCGCAGCAATAAGGAATCTTGAAACACGCTATATTGGAATAACCAGCCGTTTACAGCGTGTTTGTTAGGTGAATTTGGTTAATAACGTGTCTCAGGTTCCTTACAAAATAAAAGAAGGACTCGAAGGCTAAATAAGACGTCCTCGCTTCCTTAGAAAATCGTCTGGACAATTCGCCAGGATCAGCAATCCTTGACTTCAAGATGTTGGACCCTGACATCCTTCAACGTATTGCATGCCTGAGTTTGAAGACACACCCTAGCAACTAGATTAATGACCAAGAGACCCACACATGAGTAGGGTCCGGTATCGCTATCCGTATTGGTCATATAGACTACCTATTGGTGAATGCAATTCAGTTTTTCATCTGTCCTTCAATCCTTCATGACCCTCAATGACTGTAGAGATGCATCGGATACCCCATGAAACTTTGCACCCTCACCCCGCAGCAGTTGTATACGAGCCACCATCGATGGACTAATACGCTCACCCGGATATACAAGCGGAATCCCTGGAGGGTATGGAATAACCATCTCGGCTGATCGACAACCCGCGCTTTCTTCTATCAGGACATTAATCGTATCCGTCTCCACAATCGGTTGCAGTGTAAAGGAGATCGGTTCCGAGTAGCGAGTGTTTTCTTGTAAATTGTTCCACGTGGAAATATAATGCGTTGAACCTTTCGCAAGCCGATGAGATGACTCTGCATTAGATTGGATCTGCTCATGCCCATCCGCAGAGCTGATATGATGTAAAGCTTGCAACAGGTGCTGAGCATCTTGCACCGTTGAGCCCAGGCTGAAGAGCAAGACGACGTACCGTTCGTCGCTCATCTCAGGCACACAGCCGCATGCTTCCAGCTGCTGCTGTAGCCCATAACCGCTCAGCACCCCTGCGCCGTCATAGATGACGGCCTTGAATGGGTCCTGAGCGGTATACCCCGCGGCAGCTGGCATAGCCGCCGCGGTCAGCCCCTTCCGTGTCTGCTGCGCAGCGGACACGGACATGCCAGCCGGCTTCGCAGTTCCGGCTGGTGGTTCTGGCTGCAGCGGCTGTGCAGGCTGCAGCAACTGAAAGCGCGGCAGCTCCGCGAGGCCGCGCTTAAAGGCATTCACGGCGGTGAGCCCCGCCGTGAATGTGTTCGCGCCCTGCACATGCAGCAGCCGGCGCGCCAGATCAAGCGAAGCCATCACCGGGTATGATGGGCTTGAGCTTTGCACCATGGCCAGACGTTGCCTTAACAGGGACCGGTTTAACCTCGGCCCCTGAATGTGCAGCATGGCACCCATGGTGAAGGCCGTCAGCATCTTATGCGTCGACTGCACGACACCGTCTGCTCCGCATGACAGTGCAGAGACTGGCAGCTCCGGATGCTGCCCATAATGCGCGCCATGCGCTTCATCCACGAGCAATAGCATGCCAGCACCGTGGCACACCTCGGCTATGGGCGTCAGATCTGCGCCCATGCCGTAGTAATTAGGCAAAGTGACTAGTACGCCCTTTGCCTCAGGATAGGACTGGACAGCAGCCTGAACCGTCTCCACCGACGGCATGACCGCAAGTCCAGACGCAGGATCGACCCACGGCTCCAGAAATACAGCTCTTGCACCGGCCAGCATCAACCCGTGAATAACGGATTTGTGCACATTCCGTTGCACCAGTACAATACTATTCGGCTCATCACACACAGTTAGCAATAAAGACAGATTACCTGCAGTACTACCTCCCACAAGGAAGAAACTCTCCTCCGCACCAAAACAATCTGCCGCAAGCTCCTGTGCTTCCTGGATTACACCTTCTGGATGGTGCAAATCGTCGGTGCCCGTAATCTCCGTAACATCCATCTCCATCATCTCCAGAAATGAACGATCTGGCACCAATCCTATTTCCGACAGATTCCCTTCGCCATCAAAACGTTTCCCGCTCTCCAGATCAGTCCCATGTTCATCCATCGAACTGAATTGCTCTATCCTTCGGTTAACGTTCCCCCCTGCATCTCTCTGAATCTCTCCGTTGTGGTGGTGTTCCTCATTAACGATATCCTTAACTGGAGGTTGCCCTGCTTCTACTTGTTCCAGCAAATGTCGGTAAGCTTGTCCATTCTTATGCCCAGGCACATGAAAAGAACGCTGCTTCGAATCACGATACGCAAGCAACGCTTCATATAAAGGGGCACTACTTGATTTATTTTTATGATCCATGAAATAACCATCCTGTACTTATATAATGTGCGCCCTATGCGCTCCAAAAGCTTCCTAATCCAAGGAACGCTCTTTTTCCCTATCTCCACACGCATTACTGCAAATGATCTATACCATTATATCAGCATACGCCTTCCCAAGATGGCAAACAAGACATTCTCTCCTCATACAAACAGAAAAAGGCCCATCGGGCCTCTATACACATCAGCATCGTTAACAATGTGATGTTTCGCTTCTACTTCTATTAGCAACATTTATTATGCGTTTTTTTGTACCCAAATTTGCTTCATTTGATGAATAAAATAATTGTACTTGGCATCCTGCGCGTCGGTATGAACCATTTCTGCTTCACAAGTGTCACATATGAATTCAGATACAATAAAAATGCCTTCTCTTTTTCTTTGCTCGCAGATAATACATGTGTGTTCGGCATGTTCTTCCATGAACCATCCCACCTTGTTTTACGTTTACTATCAGTATTGCACAGTTTCTATTATTTTAAACATTTTCATAGTGCTTTCTTTCTATAAAATATATATATTCGCCCACCCCCTCTTGGGTGTCTGTACCGAAAAATACATTCATTCTCCCTACAAGAACATCACCTGCTTATGTATATACAGTAATCCTACAAGCCATCGCCATTTACCTCTACATCACGTATCCCTTGACCTGACTCAAACTTATATTCAATTTCCTTAAAAAAACTTGGAATCCCAGCCGATATATAATACATGATAACGATATCAAAGCCTGACAGTCCATGTATTCGGGAGTATACTGAGATAAGCTCCATCGAATCTCAATATCTTGTACAATTGTCATGGCGTGAGATACAAGGTTCATATATACATACATGCATGATTCATTCCCTTTTACTCGTGTAAGCAAACAAATACCTACCCCACACAACGTGAATCCAAGGAGGATATATAATCGTATGATCGCCGAACCGGAGAATAAAGCAACATTTTATCAATACCGGCTTCTGAAAAAAAAGGCTATCGCCCGCAGTGTCATTTACAGCTATCTGTGTCTGCCGGTCATCATGCTCTTATTCAATCTACTCGCCTTCTCCTGGACTGGCCTCTTCTTTTTTGTACTGGCAGGTCCAATCACTATCTGGATTCATTATGTCATCGCCAGAACGATATTACTGCTGGTCCGTACCTCTTACGCCAAACGCTGGCGCTGGAATCTGCGTATGCCCTGGTTAGGTTATATCCCTGATCAGCATTTCAGCTTCCGTATGTTTGTCCGGGTACACCTTAATATGAGCTGGATTGGACTATGTATCATTACAGTATGTTTGATATGGTCGCCATTGTCCTTCACCCTTTCGCTGATCTTCTGGCATTTGTGGTTGCTGGGTCCTCGCTTGTATGTTGTAATGGTGCTCTCCCGTGAGCGCAAAGATGGACTCATCAAATTGAATGAACAAGATGTCTCATATTATCTGCAATAACACTCCCTCATTTATGCAATACTCAATGTACCTTACTTACTTGTAATACATAACCGCTGACCCCTTCGAATAATCTGATGCAAAAACATAATCATGTATCGTTCAGTTGACTCATCCTCATATGCTCAAATAAAGGTTATCCACAGTGGATAACCTTTATTTATTGTTCCCTTCTCATCCATTATCCACAGCATGGGTATAGTAAAATGAGTTATCCCCACTCGAGGCTCCATTCTTCTCCTCTTTTCCTCCGGCGTTCCATATCCTCATAACTCCAGATATCTCGCAGATCTTACACCTCTGAGCGATCTTTGCCTCAGTCTCAGCTCTATCTGCCTTCTAGCTGCTTCCCATCAGCCATTCATTACCTCAATACCTTTATACAACTTATATCTCTCCCCCTCTACTTTTAGCGCTCTACACTCCCCTATGATTCAAGCACACATACCACCTATACATGTACGAAAGAAGCTGCTCCATTCCTTTTGTACCTTTATGACCTCTGATCCACCATACGTGACGGGTTCTCCCATCATTACTAAAGTCTACTTCGCTAAATAACAAAAAGCCCCCGTTCAAGTACACGGGAGCTTTACTATATTATAAGGAACATCACAACGTTAATTAATCATATACAACCTTACACACAGCAGCTCAATCGTCTTCAGCCAATGATTTAACTGTCGTTTGAGTAGCATCATTTCTAGGAACCATTAGTGTAAAGGAACCATCATGTACTGCTAAATGCACAGTATGTCCTTCCTTTGCAAATACACGCAAGGTACTGGATTCATTGGATGTACCCTTGGCTTGCCTCTCTGTCCAACCCCAGCTTTTAATCTCGTCTAGATATACCTCAGGCAAGCTAGTACTCTCACTAATACCAGACAGCGTATATCGAACATAATCCATATCCGAATTATTTTCAGACTGGTCAGATTTATTCGCTACTTTAGGTACCGGAAAACTCTTTTCGTTCACCGCACCTTCATATGAAGTCCATACAGATCCTGAAGCTTCACCGCATCCTGCCAGAACAACGGTCAAACAAAGCAACAGAAATGATTGTAGTCCAAGTCTCCGCCAACTTAACACACACACCCTCCTTTTCACAGCTGCACATTCCAGCTCTGTGGTCAGGTACTTTTAGCATATTTAACATAGTCCTATTATACTGGTTTTGCCGCTGTTATCCGTAACAAAAATGTTACCTTCCAGTATCGATCATGTCAGAGCTTCCGTTCACCGTATCTAATCCTTATAAACAAATAAAAACCACCACCGAATAACATCGGCAGTGGTTCTTTGCTTGGCGGCGTCCTACTCTCCCAGGACCCTGCGGTCCAAGTACCATCGGCGCTAGAGGGCTTAACGGTCGTGTTCGGGATGGGTACGTGTGGAACCCCTCCGCCATCGCCACCAAACGCATAGCTTAGCTTACATTCAGAGATCGTTCTCTGAAAACTAGATTCGAAACGAAACATGCGAATTATCACTTGCTATTGGATAAGCCCTCGACCGATTAGTACTGGTCAGCTCCATGCATTGCTGCACTTCCACCCCCAGCCTATCTACCTCGTCGTCTTCAAGGGGTCTTACATACTGGGAAATCTCATCTTGAGGGGGGCTTCACGCTTAGATGCTTTCAGCGTTTATCCCGTCCGTACATAGCTACCCAGCGGTGCTCCTGGCGGAACAACTGGTACACCAGCGGTACGTCCATCCCGGTCCTCTCGTACTAAGGACAGCTCCTCTCAAATTTCCTACGCCCACGACAGATAGGGACCGAACTGTCTCACGACGTTCTGAACCCAGCTCGCGTACCGCTTTAATGGGCGAACAGCCCAACCCTTGGGACCTACTTCAGCCCCAGGATGCGATGAGCCGACATCGAGGTGCCAAACCTCCCCGTCGATGTGGACTCTTGGGGGAGATAAGCCTGTTATCCCCAGGGTAGCTTTTATCCGTTGAGCGATGGCCCTTCCATGCGGTACCACCGGATCACTAAGCCCGACTTTCGTCCCTGCTCGACTTGTAGGTCTCGCAGTCAAGCTCCCTTATGCCTTTGCACTCTTCGAATGATTTCCAACCATTCTGAGGGAACCTTTGGGCGCCTCCGTTACTCTTTAGGAGGCGACCGCCCCAGTCAAACTGCCCACCTGACACTGTCCCCGCACCGGATTACGGTACCAGGTTAGAACCTAGATACGATCAGGGTGGTATCCCAACGTTGCCTCCACGCAAGCTGGCGCTCACGTTTCAAAGGCTCCCACCTATCCTGTACAGATCGTACCCAAATTCAATATCAAGCTGCAGTAAAGCTCCATGGGGTCTTTCCGTCTTGTCGCGGGTAACCTGCATCTTCACAGGTATTAAAATTTCACCGGATCTCTCGTTGAGACAGCGCCCAAGTCGTTACGCCATTCGTGCGGGTCAGAATTTACCTGACAAGGAATTTCGCTACCTTAGGACCGTTATAGTTACGGCCGCCGTTTACTGGGGCTTCGGTTCACAGCTTCGGGATTGCTCCCTAACCACTCCCCTTAACCTTCCAGCACCGGGCAGGCGTCAGCCCGTATACTTCGCCTTACGGCTTCGCACAGACCTGTGTTTTTGCTAAACAGTCGCTTGGGCCTTTTCACTGCGGCCCCCTCGTGCTATTCACACTACCGGGGCACCCCTTCTCCCGAAGTTACGGGGTCATTTTGCCGAGTTCCTTAACGAGAGTTCTTCCGCGCGCCTTAGAATACTCTTCTCGCCTACCTGTGTCGGTTTGCGGTACGGGCACCATCACCTGGCTAGAGGCTTTTCTTGGCAGTGTGAGATCATGACCTTCGCTACTATAATTTTCGCTCCCCATCACAGCTCAGCCTTACAATGTGCGGATTTGCCTACACATCAGCCTTACTGCTTAGACGGACATCCATCAGTCCGCGTCACTACCCTACTGCGTCCCCCCATTGCTCATAACGGCTTACGGTGGTACAGGAATTTCGACCTGTTGTCCTTCGACTACGCCTTTCGGCCTCGCCTTAGGTCCCGACTTACCCTGAGCGGACGAGCCTTCCTCAGGAACCCTTAGGCTTTCGGCGGATCAGATTCTCACTGATCTTTTCGTTACTCATACCGGCATTCTCACTTGTATAATGTCCAGCGCTCCTTACGGTACACCTTCAACCCTTATACAACGCTCCCCTACCCCTGATGCAAAGCATCAAGCCATAGCTTCGGTGGTGTGTTTAGCCCCGTTACATTTTCGGCGCAGAGTCACTCGACCAGTGAGCTATTACGCACTCTTTCAATGGTGGCTGCTTCTAAGCCAACATCCTGGTTGTCTGTGCAACTCCACATCCTTTCCCACTTAACACACACTTGGGGACCTTAGCTGATGGTCTGGGCTGTTTCCCTTTTGACAATGGATCTTAGCACTCACTGTCTGACTCCCGGAAGTAAGTCTATGGCATTCGGAGTTTGACTGAGCTTGGTAACCCTTGCGGGCCCCGCACCCAATCAGTGCTCTACCTCCACGACTCTGTTTTCCGAGGCTAGCCCTAAAGCTATTTCGGGGAGAACCAGCTATCTCCGAGTTCGATTGGAATTTCTCCGCTACCCCCACCTCATCCCCGCATTTTTCAACATGCGTGGGTTCGGGCCTCCAGTGCGTGTTACCGCACCTTCACCCTGGACAGGGGTAGATCACCCGGTTTCGGGTCTACGTCCACGTACTATGTCGCCCTATTCAGACTCGCTTTCGCTGCGGCTCCGGCTCTTCACCTTAACCTTGCACGGGAACGTAACTCGCCGGTTCATTCTACAAAAGGCACGCCATCACCCCTAAAACGGGCTCTGACTTTTTGTAAGCACACGGTTTCAGGTTCTATTTCACTCCCCTTCCGGGGTGCTTTTCACCTTTCCCTCACGGTACTGCTTCACTATCGGTCGCTAGGAAGTATTTAGCCTTGGCAGATGGTCCTGCCGGATTCATACGGGGTTTCACGTGCCCCGCACTACTCGGGATCCGTCTCGGAGGGAACAGACTTTCAACTACAGGGCTTTTACCTTCTTTGGCGGGCCTTTCCAGACCTCTTCGCTTAACCGGTTCCTTTGTAACTCCATGTGAGACGTCCCACAACCCCAAAGAGCAAGCTCTCTGGTTTGGGCTTCTCCGCGTTCGCTCGCCGCTACTGACGGAATCACTATTGTTTTCTCTTCCTCAGGGTACTTAGATGTTTCAGTTCCCCTGGTATGCCTCTACACAACCTATGTATTCAGTTGTGAGTAACTGGAAATTACCCCAGCTGGGTTTCCCCATTCGGACACCCCCGGATCAAAGCTTGCTTACAGCTCCCCGAGGCAGTTTCGTTGTTCGCCACGTCCTTCATCGGCTCCTAGCGCCTAGGCATCCTCCGTGTGCTCTTAGTAGCTTAACCATTTTGTTCCGGTTTCGGTCGCTCGCTTCCCTTGTTTTGCTTGCGCAAAGCCAAAAGTCGCTCTCACCCGATACCATCACAAAAGCAATTTAACTACCTTTATACACTTGACTTGTTTGCACAAGTTTAGCTTAAAGGAATGTTCTAATTCGCGTTTGTTTCGTTTCGATATCTAGTTTTCAAAGAACAAGCTCCATGCAAAAGCAAGCTGTTTTGAGAGTTTGAGCTCTCAAAACCGAACAACGAGTGAGTGTTTTGCAGCTAAGCTGCAGTTTTGAATGTTTCCACTCGGGAAACGATTCTCCATAGAAAGGAGGTGATCCAGCCGCACCTTCCGATACGGCTACCTTGTTACGACTTCACCCCAATCATCTATCCCACCTTCGGCGGCTGGCTCCTTGCGGTTACCCCACCGACTTCGGGTGTTATAAACTCTCGTGGTGTGACGGGCGGTGTGTACAAGACCCGGGAACGTATTCACCGCGGCATGCTGATCCGCGATTACTAGCAATTCCGACTTCATGCAGGCGAGTTGCAGCCTGCAATCCGAACTGAGACCGGCTTTGTTGGGATTGGCTCCATCTCGCGATTTCGCAGCCCGTTGTACCGGCCATTGTAGTACGTGTGTAGCCCAGGTCATAAGGGGCATGATGATTTGACGTCATCCCCACCTTCCTCCGGTTTGTCACCGGCAGTCTATCTAGAGTGCCCACCCGAAGTGCTGGCAACTAAATATAAGGGTTGCGCTCGTTGCGGGACTTAACCCAACATCTCACGACACGAGCTGACGACAACCATGCACCACCTGTCTCCTCTGTCCCGAAGGAAAGATACATCTCTGTACCGATCAGAGGGATGTCAAGACCTGGTAAGGTTCTTCGCGTTGCTTCGAATTAAACCACATACTCCACTGCTTGTGCGGGTCCCCGTCAATTCCTTTGAGTTTCAGTCTTGCGACCGTACTCCCCAGGCGGAGTGCTTAATGTGTTAACTTCGGCACCAAGGGTATCGAAACCCCTAACACCTAGCACTCATCGTTTACGGCGTGGACTACCAGGGTATCTAATCCTGTTTGCTCCCCACGCTTTCGCGCCTCAGCGTCAGTTACAGCCCAGAGAGTCGCCTTCGCCACTGGTGTTCCTCCACATATCTACGCATTTCACCGCTACACGTGGAATTCCACTCTCCTCTTCTGCACTCAAGTCACCCAGTTTCCAGTGCGATCCGGGGTTGAGCCCCGGGATTAAACACCAGACTTAAATGACCGCCTGCGCGCGCTTTACGCCCAATAATTCCGGACAACGCTTGCCCCCTACGTATTACCGCGGCTGCTGGCACGTAGTTAGCCGGGGCTTTCTTCTCAGGTACCGTCACCTTGAGAGCAGTTACTCTCCCAAGCGTTCTTCCCTGGCAACAGAGCTTTACGATCCGAAAACCTTCATCACTCACGCGGCATTGCTCCGTCAGGCTTTCGCCCATTGCGGAAGATTCCCTACTGCTGCCTCCCGTAGGAGTCTGGGCCGTGTCTCAGTCCCAGTGTGGCCGATCACCCTCTCAGGTCGGCTACGCATCGTCGCCTTGGTGAGCCGTTACCTCACCAACTAGCTAATGCGCCGCAGGCCCATCCCCAAGTGACAGATTGCTCCGTCTTTCCAGTTTTCTTCAGGCGAAGAAAACAACTATTCGGTATTAGCTACCGTTTCCGGTAGTTGTCCCAAACTTGAGGGCAGGTTGCCTACGTGTTACTCACCCGTCCGCCGCTAAGTATCAAGGAAGCAAGCTTCCTATCAACTCCGCTCGACTTGCATGTATTAGGCATGCCGCCAGCGTTCGTCCTGAGCCAGGATCAAACTCTCCAATAAAGTATTGAAAAGAGCGATAAGCTCATTTTGAATCTGACGAGATTAAAAATCTCATTTGTGCTCCAGTCGATCCAAGCCAAGGCTTGTTTTCAACTTTCGCGTTCATTCTGCAAGCAGAATGTTTACTCACTCGTTGTTCAGTTTTCAAAGATCAAACTTATTTTGTTACCAAATGTCGTTCTCTTCAGCAACTTTTATATCTTATCACATCCGAACCAACTTTGCAAGCTCTTTTTTCAAGTTTCTTTCGAAGCTTATTTCATTCGCTTGCCGCACCGTGTAAACCGTGTTTTCTTGGCCGGAATTAGAATATACCATGTACAGATATTGAATGCAAGTCTTTTTTTGATTAATTATATATCTTTCTATAATCTTTCTGGTTTTTCTACATTTGCACATTTATCTCACGTAAAGAGCCTCTCTATAAAAGAAAGGCCCTCTCATCAAGTCACTGTAATATCTACTGTTACCCGATAACCTCTTGGATGTGAAGCTGCCGTTGCTGCATCAGGTTAATGATGTTTCCTTCTACTGACACCATAGGCCGTGTAGGATGATCTCGATCAGAGAATACGATCTCTCCAATCTGGTTATTGCTGAGTTTTACTCGGATGCCATTATGGATCTGGGTCGACCGTTGAACAAATACACTTACGATTGCAGGGTCCAACTTCCCAAATGCCTCACTTTGGATCTGTTCCAGGACTAGATATGGGGACTGTGCCTTGCGGTAGATCTTCTCCAGCGTCATGGCGTGGAAAATATCAGCGATAGCTACAATCTTGGCATAAATATGAATCTGAGTCCCACTAAGCTGCAACGGGTAGCCTGATCCATCCACTTTTTCATGATGCTGCAAAGCTGCAAGTCTGGCTCCCTCATTAATGGCCTTTGCCTGTTTAAGGATCTGATAACCATATTTCGTATGCTGACGAATCTCTTCCTGCTCTGTAGCCGTCAACGTGGATGGTTTATGGAGAATCTGCGGATCTACCTTGTTGTTACCAATATCATGGAACAAGCCTGCAAAAGCCACTTGCATCCAATCCTTGGAGGGGAGATCGATCCATTGAGCCAGTTGATAGGATGTGATCGCACTCAGTACGGCATGATGATATACATAATCATGTTCTTGCATTACTCGTGGACTGAAGGTAAGCACATTATATTGTTTGAGATGTGCAAACACAGCCTCCAACTGTGTACGTAACTCATAGACCGGTAATTCAGCCGCCAGAGAGGACAGGAAAGCATTTTTCGTTAGTCCGACCATCTTCTCATACTCATCCTGCAAAGACGTTACTACAGGAGCTGTGGTGACGTTTCCTGTCTTCCCAGCCCGTTCACCATTGTTGTCATTCGCAGAACTTCCTGCGGACACAGATGCACCTTTGGTTCCTGTACTACTCGACGCCATTCTTTCTTGTTCAATATCTACCTGTTGAATCATAAAGGCTCTGAGCACTTCCATATCCTTGGGTAAAATGACTTTTCCCTTCTGAAGCAGAACGTTGCCGCGAAGTGTTTGCACATCACTCCCAAGTTTGAGTCCTGGTTTGACTTCTGACAGGGTGATTAATCCCATGTGTATTCCCCTCACTCATCGTTCTTCTATGTTAATACAAACAAGACCATAGTCCCGGTTTTTCATGATATTTCCCATTATATTACTCAGGAATCAGGCTGTACATCCCAGATTCGGAAGAATAAAAGAAGAGATTCCTTTATACAGACAAAAGGGCTCCCGGTGGGAGCCCTCGCAATCTTCTTCCAATCTCAAAGAGATCAGTCTTTATAAAATTCTATTTTATGCTTCCGAACCGGAATCGTCGTCGCCCTCAACTTCATTAACCTCAGCGTCAGAAACGGTGCCTTCTTCCAAGCTTACTTCCGGAGCTTGGGACTCCTCGCCTTCCAAGCCTTCAAGCGACTCATCGTCTGGTTCCTCTTCATTTTTGTCAATTCGGCTGACTGTAGCTACTGAATCCTCGTCACGAATATGAATCAGCTTCACACCCTGCGTGTATCGACCCATAGTGGATATGCCTTCCATGCTCATCCGGATCAACGTACCACTGGACGTGATAATCATCAGATCCTCTTCGGTTTTAACCATTTTGAGGCTGACTACTGAGCCGTTCTTCTCTGTGACATTAATAGTCTTGATCCCTTTACCGCCACGAGTCTGCATCCGATAATCACTGACAGGTGTACGTTTACCGTAACCTTTGGCTGTAACGATCAGAACATCAAGCTCTTTATCAACTACATCCATGCCGATAACAGCATCCTGTTCATCCAATGTAATCCCTTTGACCCCGGTTGCGCTACGTCCCATGGAACGTACGTTACCTTCCGAGAATCGAATAGACATTCCGTGAGCTGTACCCATGATGATCTCTTGCAATCCATCGGTCAGCTTAACATCGATCAGAACGTCATCATCACGTAAGGAAATACCGATCAAGCCGCCTTTGCGGATATTGGTGTAATCCTCAAGTGGCGTCTTCTTCACAACCCCTTGGCGGGTAGCAAAGAACAAGTATCTGTCACTTTCGAATTCCTGGACCGGAATTACGGCATTGACCGACTCGCCCTGCTCGATCTGGATCAGGTTGATAATCGGCGTTCCCCGTGCGGTACGTCCAAGCTCTGGAATCTCGTAAGCTTTGAGACGGTACACTTTACCTTTGTCAGTGAAGAACATGAGGTAATTGTGGGAGTTGGTCACAAACAGATGCTCGACAAAGTCGGTATCTTTCGTATCCATACCCACGACCCCACGTCCACCACGTTTCTGGCTGCGGTATGTGGATACCGGCAGACGTTTCACGTAGCCTGTATGAGTAATCGTAATGATAACCTCTTCACGTGGAATCAGGTCCTCATCCAGAATGCTCTCTTCACCTACCGTGATCTCTGTACGACGATCATCGCTGAAGCGGTCGCGGATCTCTTGCAGCTCCGTACTGATAATCTCAAGCACCAGATGCTCATTGGCCAGAATTTCGCGATACTCTCTGATTTTGACCATCAGTTCGTTATATTCATTTTCAATACGTTCGCGTTCCAGACCTGTGAGTCGTTGCAAACGCATATCGAGAATAGCTTGAGCCTGATCATGACTGAGTGAGAAGCGCTCAATCAAACCTTCTCTTGCTGCATCCGCATTACTGGATGAACGAATCAACGTAATAATCTCGTCGATATGATCCAGCGCAATACGTAAACCTTCTAGAATGTGTGCACGAGCTTCAGCCTTTTTCAGTTCAAACTGCGTACGTCTGCGAATAACCTCAATCTGATGCTGCAGGTAGTGATACAACACTTCACGCAAGTTCAGAATTTTAGGTTCTTTATTAACAATCGCAAGCATGTTAATCCCGAAAGTGGATTGCATGGATGTATGTTTGTACAGGTTGTTCAGGACAACCCCCGGATTCACGTCTCTGCGAAGCTCAATTACAACTCGCATACCATTACGGTCAGACTCATCACGAAGGTCAGTAATACCATCAATCTTTTTATCACGTACCAACTCGGCAATTTTCTCAACAAGTCTCGCCTTATTTACCTGATAAGGCAACTCTGTAACGATAATTCGTGCCTTGTTGTTGTTCTCTTCGATGTTGGTTTTGGCCCGCATCGTTACTGAACCACGTCCGGTCTGATACGCCTGGCGAATGCCTGAACGGCCCAAAATGTAGCCGGACGTAGGGAAGTCTGGTCCTTGAATGTAATCCATGAGTTCCATGGATGTAATGTCCGGATTTTGAATCATGGCCTGTACACCATCAATGACCTCACCCAGGTTATGAGGAGGAATATTGGTAGCCATACCTACCGCGATCCCGCCGACCCCATTGACAAGCAAGTTAGGAAAACGAGCAGGCAGAACGATTGGCTCATGTTCTTCTCCGTCATAGTTTGGTTGGAAATCAATCGTATCCTTGTTGATATCTCTGAGCATTTCCATAGCAATCTTGGACAAACGTGCTTCGGTATAACGCATGGCTGCTGCCATATCACCATCGACCGATCCAAAGTTACCATGTCCATCTACATGCATATAACGCAGGGAGAAATCCTGTGCCATCCGTACCATCGTCTCGTAAACAGCAGAGTCACCGTGTGGGTGATACTTACCGATAACTTCGCCGACGATTCTGGCTGATTTTTTATGTGGTTTATCGGGTGTCATGCCGAGCTCTGACATCGCGTACAGGATACGCCGGTGAACCGGCTTCAATCCATCACGCACGTCAGGTAAGGCACGGCTAACGATGATGCTCATCGCATAATCCATAAACGATTCACGCATCTCGACGCCTATATCCCGATCTGTAATCTGAGAGTTCATTTCTTCCGCCATGCTGGACCTCCTTCTTGTCCTTCAACAAACGTTCCATTCCGTCATGCAAAAAAGTTGATTATATGTGAAAAGCCTAACAAGGCTAAAACCGCGCAAGAACGCTACTCTTTATTATATTACTTTCACAAAAGTTACACAATTAAACGTCCGCTGGGCAATAGCCTTTCTTCCGGGAACTTCCGCGTGTCTGGGGATACGCCCTGCCTTCCTCCCCAATTGCACATACAATGCTAGAAAAACGGCATATGTACTGTGCCTACCGAGGCTAAAGCCATTCCCGTCCTACGATCAAACTGCAAATTGTGCAGCTCATCGCACAAAACGCCATATTTCTCTATTATACCACTGAAATCGTCTCTTGTCCTTTGATTTCTCCGTGTCTGTCCCTCTTTAGAACTGAACAAAACATGAAAGGACTGATGAATCTTGGGTATCCAACGCGTCTCCAGCAAATGGGCCAAAACAGCTGTGTTACAACGCAGTCGCATTGTGAATGAATATATCCCAGTGACCCGAAAATATAGCCGTCAAACTCTGGAACGAATGACTGAGTTATTTGAGTCCAACTATATCAAACCGGACCGTGGCACTTACGGTAATGGCGTTATGCGGGTGAGAACAACCCGTTTATACGAACCTGTTGTTAATTCCGAAGATTCCACCACAGATGCAGAGGTTTCGGAAGAAACCAATGATCGGAACCTGCCTGATGAACCCGAAGCAAGTGCTGTTATCTCCAGAGATACCTATCTCACAACAACATATCAACTCCAATACGGTACAGAGGAGAGATCATTTCATTCCCTGGACGAACTCGAACGAGCACTGAATGATCGTATTCAGGAACGTGAATATATCATTCAACAGGGAATCTCGCTGATGAAGCATGAAAATTTGCCTTTTGACTTGCGTGTGTTAACTCAGAAAAATCTGCAACACAACTGGGAAACAACAGGTGTTCTGGGACGTATTGCTGCCCCAGGCAAAATCATCACTAACATTCATGGTGGTGGGCGATTGGCTACGTTTGAAGAACTCGTACTCCCCCATCTTCACCAGGATGGCTTCAAAAAACTTCGCACTGAGCTGTACCGCTTAGGTATTCATACCGCTGTGCAATTGCAAACATCATTTCCAAGGCTCAAAGAGATCGGTATTGATATTGCGCTAGACGAAGCAGGGCGTCCCTGGATCCTTGAAGTCAACACACTGCCAGGCATTTATGCCTTTGGCTTATTACCGGACAAGGAGGCATACCGGAAGATCAAACGTTATGCGATTGCGTACGGTCGTTTGCCCTCCAAAAAGGGTAAGAGCTCCCGTCCATCCCCTAGAGCACAGGCTTCGTCTGCCAAAAAACGTGTACGCAGATAACAAAGGGATACGGAAGTCTAAGTATACGCCTTATCTGTTCCATACCTTCTCTAATATAAAAAAAGGCGCCCTCTCAGGCGCCTCTTCGAACGTGTTAAATGTCGAGGTTTTTCACGTATTTCGCATTTTCCTGGATAAAGTCACGACGCGGTTCAACATTATCCCCCATCAGGGTGTCAAACATGGTATCAGCAAGGATGGCATCATTAATCGATACTTGCATCATGGTCCGGCTCTCCGGATCCATCGTCGTTTCCCACAATTGTCCGGCATTCATCTCGCCAAGACCTTTGTAACGCTGAACGTTGAATTTCGCATTTTCCCCGAGCGTTGCAATAATTTCATCGCGCTCTTTCTCGGAACCGGCATAACGAATCACTTTGTTACGCTCAATCTTGAACAATGGCGGCTGTGCAATATACACATAACCTGCCTCAATGATTTTACGCATGTACCGATACAGGAATGTCAGCAATAGTGTCCGAATATGAGCACCATCGACGTCGGCATCGGTCATCAAAATAATTTTGTGATAGCGGGCTTTGGCAATATCGAAGTCATCACCAATACCTGTACCCATTGCCGTAATAATTGCTCTAATCTCCGCATTACCCAAGATGCGGTCGAGACGAGCTTTTTCCACGTTTAGAATCTTACCACGCAGCGGCAAAATCGCTTGGAAATGACGATCCCGACCTTGCTTCGCTGATCCGCCTGCAGAGTCACCTTCGACGATGTACAATTCGCTGATTGAAGCATCCTTGGATGAACAGTCTGCCAGTTTACCTGGAAGTGAGCTTACTTCGAGTGCACCTTTACGACGTGTCAGTTCACGGGCTTTACGGGCAGCTTCACGCGCACGTGCTGCTTGCAGCCCTTTTTCCAAAATGCGACGGGATACGGAAGGGTTCTCTTCCAGGAACTCCTGCAGCTTCTCGGCAAACAAGGATTCGACAATCCCACGCACTTCGCTGTTGCCCAGCTTGGTCTTGGTCTGTCCTTCAAATTGCGGCTCCGGAATCTTGACCGAAATAATAGCTGTCAAGCCTTCACGCACGTCATCCCCGGAAAGGTTCCCCGTGCTGTCCTTGATTACCCCCGCCTTACGGGCGTAGTCATTGATAATCCGCGTAAGGGCACTCTTGAAACCTGATTCATGCGTTCCGCCCTCATGCGTGTTGATATTGTTCGCGAAGGAATAGATATTCTCGGTGTAGTTGTCATTGTATTGCAGAGCAACTTCCACCTGGATGTTATCTCTGGAACCTTCAACGTAAATTGGATTCTCATGCAGTACTTCGCGCTTCTGGTTGAGGAAGGAGACGTATTCGATAATGCCGCCTTCATACAGGAATGAGTTGGTTGCACCTGTACGCTCATCCGTCAGTGTAAGACCAATACCCTTGTTCAGGAACGCCAGCTCACGAATACGGGCCAGCAAGATGTCATATTCATAAACTCTTGTTTCCGTGAAAATTTCAGGGTCCGGATGGAATCTAACCGTTGTTCCTGTTTCGTCGGTTGTACCGATCACTTTCAGGTCGTACTGTGGAGCTCCACGGCGATATTCCTGTTGATAGATATGTCCCTCACGTTTAACCGTTACAACCACTTTTTCAGAGAGTGCATTCACAACGGACACACCAACACCATGCAAACCACCGGATACTTTATATCCGCCGCCGCCAAATTTCCCCCCTGCATGGAGGACAGTCATAACTACCTCAAGTGCAGGACGTTTCATTTTGGTATGTTCGCCGACAGGAATACCCCGTCCGTTATCGACGACAGTCACGCTATTGTCTTCATGGATACTGACCTCAATGTGGTCACAGTAACCTGCAAGCGCTTCGTCAATACTGTTGTCCACTACTTCCCAGACCAGATGATGCAGGCCCTTGGAACTGGTGGAACCGATATACATCCCCGGACGCTTCCGTACGGCTTCCAATCCTTCAAGGACCTGAATTTCATTCGCATCATATGACGGTTGATTCATAGACATGCCTTTCACCTACTTCTATAGATTCAATATCGTAAATATGCGCTAACTAATAATGTTTGCTGAAATAGGCAACGTCCTTCATTTCAGCCAGATGTCCACATAAAAACAAGCAGAAAAAGACATACCTTATGCGACACAAACGCTAGAGATCAGGAAAAATGTGAGCCCGCTTTTTCAGCGTGGCTGAGGAAATAGGCGAGTAGTACACAATGTTTTTGGTAACCACAATGGACTTCGCTTCCTCTTCACCGATGTGTTCCACTGTTTTTTCCTGCTCGGCATGCGTGACATACTGCTTGGAGATCTTTGAGGATTTTTCAATCGATATATCAAAAATAGCGACCAATTCGGAAGAACGGATGATCTTCTCACCGCCCAGATGAATGTACATAAGCCCCTCACTCCTTAGCGTTCAACCTGTCCGGCATGAACGTGATAAATACTGGCATCTTTGAGCTTGTCAACGTTCAGGCTCTCGATCCCCGTAGCCGTAATAAAGGTTTGCACCTTGCTCTGGAACGTTTCGATCAGCTGCGTCTGGCGAAAAGGATCCAGCTCGGACAAAACATCATCCAGCAACAGAACTGGATATTCTCCGATTTCTTCATGAATCAGTTCAATTTCCGCAAGTTTAAGGGACAACGCTGTTGTGCGCTGCTGCCCCTGCGAGCCATATGTTTGTACTTCCCGATCGTTAATGAAAAAGGACAGGTCATCCCGATGCGGCCCACTAAGGGTTGTGCCTCGGCGAATCTCCTGCTCTTTCATTTGTGATAATTTTATCATAAATTGGTCCATTAAGACAGCTTCATCTTCCTCAGCGGCTTCGCTGAAGGAAGGAAGGTAGGCCAGCCGCAAGACTTCTCCGCCTCCGGTGATCCCCTGATGAATCGTTTCTGCCCACTTTTGCAGTTTCTTTATGAATTGTTTCCTTTTTTTGACGATTTTAACACCATGCTCAACCAGTTGTTCGTTCCACACCTCAAGCATGGTCTGGGCTGATGCCCCTTGTCCCCATAACTGCTTAAGCAAATTGTTTCGTTGGACGAGCACTTTTTGGTATTGCTGTAGGTGATACAGGTAACCTGGTGCTACCTGCCCGATCTCCATGTCAAGAAACCGGCGGCGGACCCCCGGTGTGCCTTTTACAATTTCCAGATCCTCCGGTGCAAACATCACAACATTGAGCGCTCCGACAAAATCACTTAACTTGCGCTGCTCCAGGCCGTTAATCTTTGCTTTTTTGCCTTGTTGCGACAAAGATAGTTCAAGCTTGACCGATCCATACTTTTTGTCGACCTCTGCTGCAAGTCTGGCACGTTCCTCACCGAAACGGATTAACTCCTTGTCACGGGATGTACGGTGACTCTTGGTGAGTGCGAGTACAAAAATCGCCTCTGCAAGATTGGTCTTGCCTTGGGCATTTTGCCCGATCAACAAGTTTACGGGACCAAAAGAATCCAGTCTCAGATGTTCATAATTGCGGAAATTCTGCAGATCAATGCTGTTCACAAACACGCGGTAACCTCCCTTTTATCCCGTCCGTCAGGAGGCAGCAGGATCGAACTGGTCTTCCTATTCTGCAGCAACTTCGAATGTACCTTCTCCGTCCACCTCAACGATATCCCCAGGGTATAACTTCCGTCCCCGGCGTTCCTCAGGCTCTTTATTCACACGTACAAGACCTTCCTGAAGCAAAGCTTTGGCCATACCTCCAGTTGGGATGCAATCAGCCAGTTTCAAAAATTGATCAAGCTTAATATATTCCGTACGAATCGTAACTTGGTTCACGGTGATCTTCCTTTCGTTAGTTGGTCGTCCGATATGGCAATATCACGTAAAGGCTGTGACTGTCATCCAGCGGTTTCAAGATAATTGGACTCATGACTCCTGTAAAAGCGATCATCAGCTGCTCACTTTCAACAACTTTCAGCACATCCAGCATGTATTTGGAGTTGAACGAGATTTTTAACGGATCTCCTGTAAACTCGGCAGGTTCGATTTCTTCTCTTACTTTACCTAGCTCGGAAGAGCTTGAAGAAATTTCAACCGATCCCGAATCCATCGTTTGCATACGCACGATGTTTGTTTTCTCTTCACGCGACAGCAAATAAGCCCGGTCAATGGATTCACTTAATTTTTTTGTATCTAAAACAAGTTCTGTTTTGTATGACGTTGGAATAATTCTAGAAGTATCGGGATATGTTCCGTCCAGAATACGAGAGTAGAACAATACACGGTCGATTTTGAACAGGACCTGGTTATCTGCAACAACGATATCCACAAGGGTATTTTGATCCGGAACAATTTTGCTGAGCTCGTTCAGCGTTTTACCGGAAATGACCACGTTGTTGAAGCGGATACCTTCTGCATTATCCAGCATTGCTGATCGAGTAGCAAGACGGTGACGGTCTGTTGCCACAAATTTCAATTCGTTGTCACCCAAACTCCAGAGTACACCTGTCAGGATTGGAGTAGTCTCATGTGTGGAAATGGAGAAGACCGTTTGTTTGATCATATTTTTCAGCAAATCTCCTGGAATGGAGACCGTTTGGTTTTCTTCGATGCTTGGAAGTACCGGGAATTCTTCCGGATCAAGACCTACCAGTTGAATCTCGGTAGCACCTGCGGAGATAAAGGTGTTGAAGTTCTCTTTGACTTCCATGTGCACTTCCTGTGATGGCAGCTTCTTGATAATCTCCACGAAAAACTTGGCTGGCAAAACTACACTGCCGGGTTGATCTACCTGAACTACGCTTTTGTCTCCATCTTCAAGTGGGATGAAGGATTGAATGGATATATCGGTGTCACTTGCTGTCAACGTTACACCTTGATGATTCACGTCGAATTTGATACCGCTCAGAATTGGAATTGTTGTACGACTTGAAATCGCTTTGGATACTTGCTGTATGGAATCGTTTAAGTAGTTTTTCATTATGCTGATTTTCATGGTTTCACTCCTAGCTGATTTTTTGGGTGTTGGGGTGTTAAAAGGTGTGTTTCAAAGGCCGAAGGCTAAGCTCCGAAATGGCTATTTTGGAGATGATATCTTTAAGATCTTTTTAGTAATAATAGTAATAGGGGCACTGAATATGTGGATAAGTGGGTATAAACCCGTACACCCAAGCCTATCCACATGTGTATACGTTGTGCATAGGCTTGGGACTTGTTCAGGTTGGATTCTTAATTTTTTCGGTTAAGTTGTTGATAACTTTATAGAGATCCTGATCGTTTTTAATCGCTTGGGAGATCTTTTCGTGAGCATGTATGACAGTGGTGTGATCTCGTCCTCCGAATGCTTCCCCAATTTTGGGCAGAGAAAAGTCTGTCAGTTCACGAGAGAGATACATGGCAATCTGTCTTGGAAAAGCAACTGCCTTGGTCCGTTTCCGTGCTTTGAAATCTTCAAGCTTAAGGCTATAATACTCGCCGACCTTTTGTTGGATGTCATGAATAGTGATCATTTTGGGACGACTGGACGGAATAATATCCTTCAGTGCTTCAGCTGCCAGATGAGTGGTTACATCTTGATTAGTCAGTGAAGAATAAGCAACGACCCGAATCAGGGCGCCTTCCAGTTCACGAATGTTGGTGTCAATCTGGTTGGCAATGTACATCATCGCTTCATTCGGAATATCCAAGTTTTCCGCACGTGCCTTTTTACGCAAAATTGCAATCCTCGTCTCCAAATCTGGAGGCTGGATATCCGTAATTAACCCCCATTCAAAGCGAGAACGAAGCCGTTCTTCCAGTGTCGGAATTTCCTTTGGTGGTCTGTCGCTGGAGATGATGATCTGCTTCCGTTCCTCATGCAGCGCATTAAACGTATGGAAAAATTCCTCTTGTGTTGATTCTTTTCCCGCCAAAAACTGAATATCATCAATGAGCAAAATGTCGACGCTCCGGTATTTGTTACGGAAGCTCTCCCCGCGGTTGTCACGGATCGAGTTAATGAATTCGTTCGTGAATTTCTCAGACGACAAATAAACGACTTTGCTGCCCGGATCATGCTCCAGAACATAATGTCCGATCGCATGCATCAAGTGAGTTTTACCGAGACCTACCCCTCCATACAGAAAGAGAGGGTTGTAAGCTTTGGCGGGCGCTTCAGCGACCGCCAGCGATGCGGCATGGGCAAAACGGTTGCCCGGCCCGATGACAAATGTATCGAACGTATATTTCGGATTCAGCATGCTGAGTACCGCTTCTTCCTGTACAACTGTAGGCGTTGGTGCTGGCAGTTGCGGATCCGGTTCAACAGGCTTGTTCTCTTCGATGACAAATTTCACATCGACTTGCTTGCCAAGCAGCTCGTATACCGTCGAGCCAACCAATTTGGTGTAACGGCTCTCCAGCCATTCGACGGCAAACGTGGTTGGTGCGGAAATGACGATTGAACGGTCATTCAGCTTGGTGGCTTTGGTTGCTTTGAACCAGGTGTCAAAGCTGGGTTTGCTGAGTTTGTTTTGTATGATTGATAAAATTTGCTGCCATAAATCAGAAGTATGGCTGTCCAC